>CAZCUS010000001.1:0-79182 GCA_964502105.1 uncultured Novosphingobium sp.
TGAGCCCCAGTCATCGATTTTGGCGCGGCCTGCCAGCCACAGGCGGCGGCCCTGCGCGGCATGCAGCAGGGCTTGGCCCATGTCGCTTTCAGCGGCACGGAATGCCATCGCCTTGAACCGGCCGCCATCGTTGCCCGCCACGATCAGGCGGACATGATCGGTGCCCACCAGATCGGCCTTGATGATCTTTACCGGCCCCACGGCCACGCGCGGGCCCGGCCAGCCCATGCCGAATGGCCCGGCCACTTCCAGCGTGTCGATGAGATCGGTGGTTAGGCCGCCCGGCGCGAGCGCAAGATCGAGTTGTAGCGACTGCGAACCCGATGCCGCGCCTACCTCGGCCGCAAGCTTTTCATCGAGCCATTCTGCTAGCGCCTCAACCCCGTCCGCCGCCACTGTCAGCCCTGCCGCCATGGCGTGGCCACCGCCTGCCACCAGCAGTCCGGCTGAGCGCGCGGCGATGATCGCAGCGCCAAGATCGACACCCGGGATCGAGCGACCGGATCCTTTGCCATTGCCATGCTCATCGGCATCAAGCGCGATGATGAGGGCGGGCTTGCCGGTCTTTTCCTTGATCCGCCCGGCAACGATGCCGATCACGCCGGGGTGCCAACCCTTTCCCGCCAGTACCAGCACCGCGCGGTTGTGCTGCGCGGCCAGTTGCGCCTCGGCGGCCTCCTGCACCACGGCTTCGATGCCGCGACGCTCTTCATTCAGGCGGGACAGCTGCGCGGCTATGTCCTTGGCCTCTTGCGCATCGCGCGTGGTCAGCAGGCGCACGCCGAGCGATGCCTCGCCCACACGGCCGCCGGCATTGATTCGCGGACCGAGCGCGAAGCCGAGATCGCTGCACGTCGGCGCGCGGCTGAGGCGGCTGGCATCGATCAGCGCGGACATCCCGATGTTGTCGCGACGCGCCATCACCTTCAGCCCTTGCGCGACCAGCGCGCGGTTGAGGCCGTGGAGCGCTGCGACGTCCGCCACGGTGCCCAGCGCGACCAGATCGAGCAGGGCGAACAGGTCCGGCTCCGCCCGCGCCTGGAAGAAGCCGCGCTTTCGCAGCGTGCGCACTGTCGCGACCGCGAGGAGGAAGGCGACGCCGACCGCCGCAAGGTGCCCGTGCGCGGCTGCGGTGGTGCCTTCGTCCAGTCGGTTCGGATTGACCAGCGCGGCAGCGATAGGGAGGTTCTCTGCGCACTTGTGATGATCGACGACGATCACATCGACGCCGGCATCGTGCGCCTGGCCCAGCGCCTCGTGTGCCATCGCCCCGCAATCGACCGTGACGATCAGGCTGGAGCCTTCCCGCGCGATCCGCAACAGCGCCTCGCCCGAAGGTCCATAGCCTTCGAGCAGCCGGTCGGGGATGTAATGCCGGGCTTCGTGTCCCAGCATGCGCAGCAGGTGGATCAGCAGCGCTGCGCTGGTCGCGCCGTCGACGTCGTAGTCGCCGTAGACCGTGACCGTCTCACGCGTCAGCACCGCTTGCGCGAGGCGTTCGGCGGCGACATCCATGTCGCGGAATTCGGACGGATCGGGCAGGAACGCGCGCAGCGAGGGTGAGCGGTGCCGCTCCACATCCTCGCGCGCCACGCCGCGCGACATCAGCAGTTGCGCGACGATATCGTCCTCAAGCCCCGCCGGCCCGTGTCGCATATCCATGTTGCCACCGCGCCAGCGCCAAGACTTGCCGGAAAGAGAGCGATCGACGCCGAAGACGGATGCAGGACGAGAAGCCATAATTGCAGATAAGCCTAGCGGAAGAAAAGGAACGCGTCTGTCGCGGAAATGTAGATTCGCTGACCTATCCCCGATACTCTGTTCTACGTGGCGCTCAATCAAATGGGGAGGATTCGCGCATGTCCTTTAATCGCAAACATGCCGTGATGATCGGTTCAGGCGTCTGTGTTCTGGCTGTCGCTGTTCCGATCGCGGTTCAGGCAGCGGGCGAAGGCTCCATTGCGCGCTATGATATGCGCGCCGGCACGGTCTCGGGCATCGGTGGTCTTGGCGGCGGAATGGGCGGCGCGATGAGCATGATGTTCGGCGGGCGCGGCGGCAACGTACAGCACGAACTCTATCTGCGGATCGGTTCGGCCAATGGCACGACCAAGGGCAACCCGAAGGCGGACCATTTCATGCCGCCCAGCGCAAAGCTGGGCAAATCGGTCGCGCTCGTCACCCCACGTGAGGAGAAGATCCCAGATGTCCTGCCGCAAAAGCCCAAGGGTCGCCTGCTGATCTTCTGGGGCTGCGGCGAACGTGCCCCCAAGGGTCAGCCGATCGTGCTGGACTTCGCCAAAGTCGCCGCCGGGCAGATCCCGGCTGGCATGCCGACGTCGGCGACGGTGCGGGACTGGGGGCCAAGCCTGACCAACAGCAAGACTTTCGCGCGCTGGCCCGCCGAGGATGGCAAGTTCGTGAAGTCCGACAGTTCGCTGCCTGGTGCGCACAAGGTCGTCAGCAACTACGCTCCGGAAATGAACTTCACGCTTACAAAGGATTTCATGGCACCACTCACGGCGCGCACCATGGCGATGCCCAGCGGCGCCTCGCGCATTGGCTGGAGCGGCATACCGGGTGCAACCGCGTACCTCGCCTTCGTGTTCGGCGGCAAGCAGGGACCGGGCGGCCAGATGGGCGACATGGTGATGTGGACCAGCAGTTCCGACCGGCAGTTCGGCGGCGGCCTGGCCGACTGGCTATCGCCGGGACAGGTGGGCGGCCTGATCAAGAGCGGCACGGTACTGCCGCCCACGGCGACGAGCTGCGTAGTTCCCGTTGAAGTCATCAACGCGGCGGCGGACTTCCGCGTCGGTACGCTGAGCGCGTTCGGCCCCGAGGAAAACTTCGCCTATCCGCCGCGTCCCGCCGATCCCAAGGTAGCTTGGAAACCGGAATGGACCGCACGCATCCGGCACCGTTCGACCACGAGCTGGATGCAGGCGGCGGGCATGTCGATGGGCATGCAGGGCGAACAGGACGCCAGCGGTAACAAGGGCAAGTGCAAGCCGAAGGGCGGCCTTGGCGGCATGCTGGGCGGTGCGCTGGGCGGCGGCAACGGCTGCTGAGCGCTTGCTGGCGGTCATCTGGCACAGCAGAACCGGCGCTGCGCGAGCGATAGCGCATGCCGTGGCCGAGGGCGCGGGCGAAGGTTGCCGCCTGATTAGCGCGGTCGACGCCCACCCCGAAGTGCTGCGGGAGGCGAGCGGCTACATCTTCGTCTGCCCGGAAAACCTCGCGTCGATGACCGGCATGATGAAGGAGATGTTCGACCGCTGCTATTATCCGCTGCTCGGGCAGATCGAGGGACGCCCTTATGCGACGGCTATTGCCGCAGGGTCGGATGGCAGCGGCGCGCAGGCCCAGATCGACCGGATCGTCACCGGATGGCGGTTGCGGCGCATCGCCGAGGCGCTGATTGTCAATCTCGGCGCGCAGACGCCGGAACAGATACTGGCCGAGAAGGTGGTGGAGGAGGGCGATCTTGCACGATGTCGCGAGCTTGGCAGTGCGTTTGGCGAGGGGCTGGCGATGGGCATCTTTTGAGATTTGTTATAAGCATTTGCCCGTATATGATTGATTTATCGACTAGACGGAGCGCCTTCCCCTCTGGCAGGGTACATGCTGGCACAAGGCGGGGGCGACACGGTGCAGCAGGTTTCAGTACCCGACACCGTAGCGCCGCAGCCTGTGCTTTCGCTGCTGTTCGCCGCCGGAACGCGACCAGACCTTGCCGCGATCGAGCACCTCTTCGCGGACGCTGCGCCCGGTGGCTTGCCGGGCCGGCTGGTGGCCTCGGCGGGCGCTGATTGCTCGGTAACGCAAGTGCTGGTGAACGGACTGACTTTCGATATCGCCGGACTCGCTCCCGAAAAGCCAATGCCCATCGTGACTGCGCATCACCGCCACGAGCTCGAAGACCTGACTGGGCCGCTGGAGTCGATCACGTTTGCGCCTGGCGAACATATCAGCGCAGGTGCGGCTATGGTTCCGGTCACGCGCGCGCTACTGGGGTTTGCGGCGAACCTGTCACTGGCGCTGCCGGTCCGCGCGGTTTGCTGGCACCCGGCGCGAAGCTGGATCGAGCCGGGCCTGTTCGCCCGGCTGGCGCTGAACTGGGCTGCAGGCGGGCCGTTTCCAGCGATAGGGCTGACGGGACTGACCATCGGAGAGCAGGGCGCCATCACCAGCCGGGGACTGGCCCATTTCACCGGGCAGGAAATGCATCTCGAACCCCGTGAGGGTGAGAGCGCGGCTGAAACGCTGCGCATCGCCGCGCAGGTTCTGGATTCGCTCGTTACGGGCGGGCGGATCGAGGAGCCGCGCCGCATCATACTGCCGGGCGAGATTTTGCTGGCCGAACCCTCAAAGTTCTCGGGCCAGGTATGGGTCTGGCGCGACCGCTAGCGGGTTCGCGCCGCGAGTTCCGCTTTCGCCGCTGCATACTGCGCCAGCAACCCGTCCACACGCGCCGCGACGGATTCGACCGCATTGATGGCGCCGATGCCTTGCCCGGCACCCCAGATGTCCTTCCACGCCTTGGCGTCCATGTTGCCGCTGGAGCCGAAGTTCATCGTGCTCTTGTCGCCCTCGGCCAGATTGTCGGGGTCAAGGCCTGCCGCGATGATCGAGGCTTTGAGGTAATTGCCGTGAACGCCGGTGAAGAGGCTCGAATAGACGATGTCTGACGCGCTGCCATCGACGATAGCCTGCTTGTAAGCTGGGGCAGCATTGGCTTCGGTCGTGGCGATCCAGGGCGTGCCGATATAGGCGAAATCCGCGCCCATTGCCTGCGCGGCAAGGATCGAGCGACCGCAAGCGATTGCGCCCGACAGCGCCAGCGGGCCATCGAACCACGCGCGAATTTCCTGCATCAGGGCGAGCGGCGACTGCGTTCCGGCATGCCCGCCCGCGCCGGCCGCGACCGCGATCAGGCCGTCAGCGCCTTTTTCCACCGCCTTGTGGGCGAAGGTATCGTTGATGACATCGTGCATGACGATGCCGCCCCAGCTTTTGACCGCAGCGTTGATATCCTCGCGCGCACCGAGCGAGGTGATGACCAGTGGCACGCGCCACTTGGCCAGGAGAGCCATGTCCTCATCGAGGCGGCTATTGGTCTTGTGGACGATCAGGTTGACGGCGAACGGCGCATCGCAATCGGCGGTTTCCTCGGTCAAACGGTGCAGCCATTCGTCAAGCTGGGCGGCTGGGCGGGCGTTCAGCGCCGGGAAACTGCCGACGATGCCTGACCGCACTTGCGCAATCACCAGATCGGGCGTCGATATGATAAACATGGGTGCCGCGATCACCGGCAGCTTCAGGTTCGCGAAAAGAGCAGGAAGGGTCATCGGCGGTCCGTTTTAATCGTGCGATTAAACTGCACCCTACGGCGCACGACAAGACCTGTCGAGATACGGATTCCGACTATGGAGCGCCTTTGCCCAACTGGTGCGCTCCGCCCCGGTTTCTGCCGGGACGGAGAATCCCGATCGGTCAGGCGGCGACGGCGTTGGCCGCGCTGAGCACTGCGCGCACGCTGGCGGTGGCGACGTCTTCGTCGATGCCGACACCCCACACGATACCGCCATCGGGCAGGACGCATTCGACATAGGCCGCTGCGCGCGCGTCCGATCCGCCCGACATGGCGTGTTCGGAATAATCGCGCACTTCAAGCTGCACGTCGAAGCTTTGCGCCAGCGTCGCGACTACCGAAGAGATCAGGCCGTTGCCGCGTCCCGAAACGCTTTGCTCCTTACCGCCAACACCGATCTTGCCGGCGAACACGCGCGCACCGTCGGACGCGCGGGCTTCCTCGTAGTCGATCAGCGCGAAATGTTGCGGCTCGTCGAGGCGATAGGCCTTGCGGAACACCTCCCAGATATCGCTCGCCTGCAGTTCGCGCCCAAGTTCGTCGGCCAGTTCCTGCACATGGCGCGAGAAATGCGCTTGCATCCGCTTGGGCAGCTTGAGACCCTGATCCTGCTCGATCACCCAGGCGAAGCCGCCCTTGCCGGACTGCGAATTGACCCGGATCACGGCTTCGTAGCTGCGGCCAAGATCGGCGGGATCGATCGGCAGATACGGCACGGCCCAGAGCTGATCGTTGCGCTGCTCCTGCGCGGCGAAGCCCTTTTTGATCGCGTCCTGGTGGCTGCCCGAAAACGCGGTGAACACCAGTTCCCCGCCATAGGGGTGGCGTTCGGCCACAGGCAACTGGTTGCAGTATTCGACCGTCTGGATCACCTCGTCGATGTCCGAGAAATCGAGGCCGGGATCGACGCCCTGTGTGTACATGTTGAGCGCGACGGTCACCAGGCAGCAGTTGCCAGTGCGCTCGCCATTGCCGAACAGGCAGCCCTCGATACGGTCCGCACCTGCCATCAGGCCGAGCTCGGCAGCAGCCACGCCGGTGCCCCGATCGTTGTGCGTATGCAGCGAGATCACCGCAGATTCACGGTTGGGCAGGTTGCGGCAGAAATACTCGATCTGGTCCGCGTAAATGTTCGCCGTCGCGGCTTCCACTGTGGCGGGCAGATTGAGGATGATCGGGTGTTCGGGCGTCGGTTGAAGAATGCCCATCACCGCTTCGCAGCATTCGATCGAAAAATCGAGTTCGGCGGTGGAGAACGTCTCGGGGGAATATTCAAAGTGCCACTTGGTTTGCGGATACTTCGCTGCCTGATCGCGCAGCACTTTTGCGCCGGCTTCGGCAATGCCGCGAATCTCCGACTTTTCCATGCCGAACACCACCTGGCGCCACAGCGGCGACACCGCGTTGTAGAGGTGGACGATGGCGCCGTGTGCCCCGGCGATGCTCTCGAACGAGCGCGTGATGAGGTCTTCGCGCGACTGGGTGAGCACTTGCACCAGCACGTCGGTGGGGATGCGGTCCTCATCCACCAGCCCGCGGATGAAATCGAATTCGGTAGCGCCAGCGCTGGGGAAGCCGACCTCGATTTCCTTGAGGCCGACTTTGACGAGAAGATCGAAGAAGCGGCTCTTCTTTTCGGCACCCATCGGGTCGATCAGCGCCTGGTTGCCGTCGCGCAAGTCGGTGGAGAGCCAGCGCGGGGCGTGTTCGATCACGCGCGAAGGCCACTGGCGATCGGTCAGCGCGATCTGCGGGAAGGGGCGGTATTTGACCGAAGGGTCTTTCAACATGGTCATGGGAATCACTCTCGCTCGGAAATGCTACTCTGAAATGTCTGGCTGTTTCGTCCCTTGAGCGCCGAGCGCGCCGACCGGACGACGCGTCACCTCACGCCCAAGGGCGGATAAGTCGCAGGGTAAGTCCAAGCCGAAGAGTCATGGCGCGGATATGGCTAACGACGGTGGCGATGTAAAGAGCGTTCGGAGTCCCGTGATCTTCGTAGTATAGGTCACGGGCGATTTTCCGCGTCCGCCGTCCGGGGGCAAGTGCGATTACCATGACCGAGGTCAGGCCGTTCCAGCTTGCCATCCCGCAAGAGCGCATCGCCGATCTGCATCGGCGGCTCGACGCGACCCGCTGGCCCGAGCGCGAGACAGTTGACGACTGGTCGCAAGGCACGCCGCTGACCATGCTCAAGGATCTGGTTGCGTGGTGGCGGCATGGCTACGAATGGCAAGGCTGCGAAGCCCGGCTGAACGCGCTGGGCCAATACATGACCGAACTGGACGGTCTGGATATCCACTTCCTGCACATTCGCTCACCCGAAGCGAACGCGCTGCCGCTGCTGTTGACGCATGGCTGGCCGGGATCGGTCATCGAATTCATGCGCGTGATCGGGCCGCTGACCGATCCGGTGGCGCATGGCGGCAAGGCCAGCGACGCGTTTCATGTCGTGGCCCCGTCTTTGCCGGGTTATGGTTTCTCGGCCCGGCCGACGCAGACGGGGTGGGGCGTGGAGCGGATCGCGCAGGCCTGGGCCACATTGATGGCACGGCTGGGCTATGATCGCTGGGCGGCGCAAGGCGGGGACTGGGGTGCTTTCGTCACGCACGCGATAGGCAGCCAGGCACCGGATGGATGCATCGGTATCCATCTCAACATGCCGATCGCAGGGCCGACGCCTGCTGCGAAGACCGCGCCGAATGCCGAGGACAACCACGCCTTTGAGCGCATGGCCTGGTACCGCGATCACGATTCCGGCTACGCCAAGATCCAGGGCACCCGCCCGCAATCGTTGGGGTATGGCCTCGTGGATTCGCCGGTGGCGCTGGCGGGCTGGATCTTCGAAAAGCTGCACGCCTGGAGCGATAATCCCGGACATCCCTGTGACGTGCTGGGGCGCGACGCGGTGCTCGATAACATCATGCTCTACTGGCTGCCAGCAACCGGGGCTTCCGCTGCGCGGCTGTACTGGGAGAGCTTTGGAAAGACAAAACCGGCGGATGTGCTTTTGCCCGCCGGGATCAGTCAATTCCCCAAGGATATCCTGCCGACTCCGCGACCGTGGGTCGAACAGCGCATGAAAAACCTCGTTTACTGGAACGAACTGGATTGCGGCGGGCATTTCGCGGCATGGGAACAGCCGGCGCTGTTCGTGGAGGAGTTGCGCCAGTGCTTCGCGCTGATGCGCTGAAGCACAGTCTCCGTCAGGTGCAGCGCAGGCTTCTAATCAAGCCATCCTCGCCAATCTCGATATTGAGCCGGTCGGGCCGGAAATCCATCGTCACGGCCTGACCGGGGCGGATCGTGCGGATTAGCTTGTCGCCGATGATCGCCTTGATCCTGGCCATCACCGCATCGCTGGGTGACTGGCCAACAAACTCGCCAAGCTTGTCTGCACCGCATGTGGGTGCATCGAGGTTTGCCGGAGCATCGGGTTCCATCGTCGATTCCGGAGGGGGAAGGGCCGTGCCCCTTTGCGGCGCGCCGCTGCCGTTTGCATTGCATCCGGCGAGCGACAGCAAAGCTGCGCTTAAAACAAGATAGGTTGAGGTCTTGGGCACGGATGATCCTCCGGACTTACTTGGTGAAGGCTGCGACGATATCGAGTTTGACCTCATCGGACAGCATGCCCTGCGCCATGGTAATGCCGAAATCGCTGCGGTTGATGGTCGCTTCGGCTTCGAAACCCACGTTTTCCTTGCCGCCCATCTGCGCGGGCGATTTGCCTGCGCCGTAGAATTTGGCATTCAACGTGACTGGCTTGGTGACGCCGTTGAGCGTCAGGTTGCCTGCGACCTTGGCACCCATATCGCCTTCGGGCACGACGGATGTCGAGACGAAGCGTGCGTCTGCAGGAGCGTCGCCGAAGAAATCGGGTTTTTCTCCGGGCTTGGCCGGCGCTTTCAGTAAGTGGGCTGTGAGCGCCGAGCTGGCGGTGGTCACTTTCGAGACCGGGATGGTGACATCCACTTTGGCGGCGGACAGGTTTTTCGGGTCCAGCGTCAGCGTGCCCGTAACGTCGCCGAAAATGCCGAAGTACGGCGTGATGCCAAGGTGATCGAGCTGCCAGCGAACAAGGGTGTGCGCGGGATCGACTTGATACTTCCCGGCGACGACTTTGGCGGCATCGCGCGTGCCGATCGGGCCGGGAGCCTGGGCAATCAGCGGAGCCGTGCAGGCAAGCGCCGCGGCAAGTCCGATAAGGCCGATTTGTTTCGGGGTGACTGGCATCCGCTTACTCCTCTGTGTGGTTGAGGGCTGCATAGCCGATCGAGACCCCCAGACACTTTGAACGCACAAGACGTCAATAGGTGCCGGTCTATCAAAAAACGACCGGCCGCCAACTGGAACGTGGCGACCGGAAGCTTCAAACGATCAGTTCTTGGCCTTGTCGACCAGGGCGTTGGCCTTGATCCACGGCATCATCGCGCGCAGCTTGGCACCGGTCTCTTCGATCGGGTGACGCAGCGCGGCCTTGCGGGCGGCCTTGAGTTCGGGCTGGCCGGCGCGGTTGTCCATGACGAAAGCCTTGACGAAACGGCCCGACTGGATGTCTTCCAGAACGCGCTTCATTTCCTTCTTGGTCTCTTCGGTGATGATGCGCGGGCCGATCGTGATGTCGCCGTATTCGGCGGTGTTCGAGATCGAGTAGCGCATGTTGGCGATGCCACCTTCATACATCAGATCGACGATCAGCTTCAGTTCGTGGAGGCATTCGAAATAGGCCATTTCCGGCGCGTAACCAGCTTCGACCAGGGTTTCGAAACCCGCCTGGACCAGCGCGGTCGCGCCGCCGCAGAGCACGGCCTGCTCGCCGAACAGATCGGTTTCGCATTCCTCGCGGAAGTTGGTCTCGATGATGCCCGAGCGGCCGCCGCCAACTGCCGAGGCATAGGCGAGGCTGATGTCGTGGGCGTTGCCGGTGGCATCCTGCGCAATGGCGACGAGGCAGGGCACGCCGCCGCCACGCTGGTATTCGGAACGCACGGTGTGGCCCGGACCCTTCGGTGCGATCATGATCACGTCGATGTCGGCGCGCGGCTCGATCAGGCCGAAGTGGATGTTGAGGCCGTGGGCAAACGCCAGTGCAGCGCCGGGCTTCATGTTGGCGTGGAGGTCATCGGCGTAGATCGCGGCCTGATGCTCGTCGGGTGCCAGGATCATGATGATGTCGGCCCACTTGGCGGCTTCGGCGTTCGAGAGCACCTTGAAACCGGCCTCTTCGGCCTTCTTCGCCGTGGCCGAACCGCCCCGCAGCGCAATGGCAACGTCCTTGACGCCCGAATCGCGCAGGTTCTGTGCGTGGGCGTGGCCTTGGCTGCCATAGCCGAGCACAACGATCTTCTTGTCGGTGATCAGATTGATGTCGCAATCGGCGTCGTAATAGACCTTCATTTTCTCTTCTTTCGCTTGGTGTTCCCACGACCGTGAGAACCGATGGAGTGTCGCCCCGGAAAATCACGCTTCGGGCTGAAGCGGAAAAGGGCGGGGTGAATGGGTGGTCAGGCTTCCGTAGCGCCGCGGATCATGCCGACGATGCCGGTTCGGCCAACCTCTACAAGACCAAGGCCGCGCATCAGCGCCACGAAGCTGTCGATCTTGTCGGGCGCGCCGGTGAGTTCGAAGATGAAGCTCTCGGTCGTCGTATCGACCGGGCGGGCGCGGAAGATTTCCGCGACGCGCAGCGCCTCGACCCGCTTCTCGCCAGTGCCCGATACCTTGATCAGCGCCAGTTCGCGTTCGACGTGCGGGCCCAGTTCGGTCAGGTCCAGCACCTTGTGCACCGGCACCAGCCGCTCCAGCTGCGCGCGAATCTGGTCGATCTGCGCGGGCGGCCCGTGCGTGACGATAGTGATCCGGCTCAGCGCATGGTTCTCGCTGATATCGGCCACGGTCAGGCTGTCGATGTTATAGCCGCGCGCGGTGAACAGGCCGGCGATCTTCGCCAGGATGCCCGCTTCGTTGTCGACGGTGACAGTGAGAACGTGGCGCTCTTCGGCCTCGTGTCTGATCTTCATCATGTTCGGTTCCTGTCCTCAGACCAGCGCTTTGGCTTCATCGTCCATGGTCCCGGCGACGGTATCGCCATAGAGGATCATGTCCGTGTGCGCCGCGCCCGAGGGGATCATCGGGTAACAGTTCGATTCCTTGTGGACGAGGCAATCGACGATCACCGGCCCATCATAATCGAGCATCGCCTGGATGCCCGCGTCGAGCTGGCTTTCGTCTTCGATGCGGATGCCTTTCCAGCCATAAGCCTCTGCCAGCTTGACGAAATCGGGCAGGCTGTCCGAATAGGAATTCGAATAGCGGCTTTCGTAGGTCAGTTCCTGCCACTGGCGGACCATGCCCATCCACTCGTTGTTGAGGATGAACACCTTCACCGGCAGGCGATACTGCGTGGCGGTGCCCAGTTCCTGGATGTTCATCTGGATCGAGGCATCGCCGGCAATGTCGATGACGAGCTTGTCAGGGTTGCCGAGCTGCGCACCGATTGCAGCGGGCAGGCCATAGCCCATGGTGCCCAGCCCCCCCGAAGTCAGCCAGCGGTTGGGCGCAAAGAAGTGGAAGTATTGCGCCGCCCACATCTGGTGCTGGCCCACTTCGGTGGCGATGATCGGATCGCGGTCCTTCGTCAGCTCGAACAGACGCTGCACTGCCAATTGCGGCATGATCGCCTGGTCCGAGAGCGGAAATGCGAGGCTGTCACGCTTGCGCCATTCCGCAACCCGCGCTTTCCAGGGCGCGAGGTCCTGCGGCTTGCGGTTGCCCCATCCGGCCAGGATCTGTTCGAGCACGCTTGCGCAATCGCCGACGATCGGCAGGTCCACCTGCACCGTCTTGTTGATCGAAGAGCGATCGATATCGATGTGGATCTTCAGCGAATTGGGGGCGAACGCGTCCAGCCGCCCGGTGACGCGATCGTCAAAACGCGCACCGATGCAAACGATCAGGTCGGCCTGGTTCATCGCCATGTTGGCTTCGTAGGTGCCGTGCATGCCCAGCATGCCCAGCCAATCCTCGCTGTCCGCCGGGAAAGCGCCAAGTCCCATCAGCGTCGAGGTGACCGGGGCGCCGGTTTTTGCCTGCAATTCGCGCATCAGCTCTGCCGCGCGCGGGCCTGAGTTGATCACGCCGCCGCCGGTATAGAATACCGGTGCCTTGGCGCTGGCGATCATTGCGACGGCCCGTTCGATCTCGTCGGCGGTGCCTTCGGTGCGCGGCGTATAGCGGTTGCGCCGCTGCGGCGCGCCGTCGTGCAGCGTAGCCGAAGCGATCTGAACGTCCTTGGGAATGTCGATCAGCACCGGGCCGGGGCGGCCTGTGGTGGCGATCTGGAAAGCCTCGTCGACAATCGCGGCTAGTTCGGCCGGATCGCGCACGAGGTAGTTGTGCTTGGTGCAGTGGCGCGAGATGCCGATGGTGTCGGCTTCCTGGAACGCGTCCGAACCGATCAGCGCTGTGGGGACCTGTCCGGTGATGATGACCAGCGGAATGGAATCCATGTAGGCATCGGCAATGCCGGTCACGGCATTGGTCGCGCCGGGGCCGGAGGTGACGAGCACGACGCCGGGCTTGCCGGTGGAGCGGGCATAGCCTTCGGCGGCATGGGCCGCGCCGGCTTCGTGGCGGACGAGTACGTGGCGAATTCGCTCATCTTCGAACAGGGCGTCGTAAATCGGCAATACCGCGCCGCCGGGATAGCCGAATACATATTCGACGCCCTGACGAACGAGGCTTTCGACCAGTATGCTCGCGCCGCTGCGCTCTGTACTCACGTCACATTCCTTACTTACTGGCGAACGTAAACCCCGCCGGTCAAAGTTCCGAGCCACGGAAACTCGCGCGCTCTCTAATGAAATCGACCCGACACGACAATGGCTGTGCCAAGGGCCGCGCCGGGTCATCCTCTCCTCCCGCTCACTTCCTATCGGCGGGTAAAGCGCGCACCTAGATAACAAAATATGTCAAGTCAACCGCATATAGCGTAATAAAATTGCTTTCAGAGCCGTGACTGAGAAATCATCGTATTCCAACCGTGGCCACTCGGTGGGAGACTGCCGGCGGAACCAGGTAAACTGACGCTTGGCATAATTTCTTGTCGCCTGCGTCGCTCGGGTTGCGGCATCTTCCAGCGAGCATTCCCCGCGCAGGAAGCCGGCGATCTCCGGCACGCCGATGGCGCGCATCACTGGCAGGCCCGGATCGAGATCACGCGCGAGCAGGGTGGTGACTTCTTCAACCGCGCCGCGCGTTATCATCTGGCCGAAGCGCAGATCGCAGCGCGCATAAAGCGCGGCCCGGTCAGGCAGCAGGACAGCGGGATGGAGAGTGACATTGCCGCCGATGCCGCCGGTCTTCTCATTCTGCCAGTCGGCCAGCGTGAGTCCGGTGGAGCGCACCACTTCGAGCGAGCGCGCGATCCGCGTTGCGTCGGCGGGGGCAAGCTGCGCGGCGCGGGCCGGGTCTTCGGCGCACAATGCGGCATAGGCATCGGTGGTGGGGAGGGCGCGCACGGCAGCGCGCACCTCGGGATCGATCGCGGGCACTGGTGCGATCCCGTCCAGCAGCGTGCGGATATAAAGGCCGGTCCCGCCGACGAGGATCGGGACCGCGCCCGTGGCATGCACCTCGGCGATCGTCTTGCGCGCGGTTACGGCCCAATCCGCCGCCGAGCAGGCGACCGCGCCGTCCCATGCGCCGAACAGGCGATGCTCGATGCCCTGCATCTCTGCCGTCGACGGGCGAGCGCTGAGCACCGCCAGATCGGCGTAGACTTGCGCGCTGTCGGCATTGATGACCACGGCTTTGCCGCCGCGCTGCTCCAGTTCCAGTGCCAGCGCCACAGCGAGATCGCTCTTGCCGCTCGCGGTTGGCCCTGCGATGAGCGCCAGCGGCGGTCGGGCAGGGGCCGCGCCCAATAACGAATTGATCAGATCGAAGGAATTTCCCGTGCTCATCGCCCGGCTGATAGCAGAACCTGATAGCCTTTCGGCAAGACTCGATGCCGCCAACGCGGCAATGGCTGCGCGCGGTGTGCGGGTGGCCAGCGCGGCGATGCTCGATTTTTGTGGTGAAACGCTGCAGATTGGCTCGCCCGATGACGATACCGCCGCGCTGCGTGAGGTGATCGATGCCCACTTCGCGGCCAATGACGGGCTGGTGACGGACGATGAGCCGGTTGTTCCGCGCGTTTTCGTATCGGACATGGATTCGACCATGATCGGGCAGGAATGCATCGATGAACTTGCCGATTTCGCCGGCCTCAAGCCGCAGATCGCAGATATCACCGAGCGCGCCATGCAGGGCCTGCTGGATTTCGAGACGGCGCTGCGTGAGCGTGTCGGCCTGCTCGCTGGTCTGCCGGAAAGTGCGATCGACGAATGCCTTGCCACGCGCATCCGGCCGATGCCTGGCGCGAAAGTGCTGGTCGAGACGCTGAAAGCGCAAGGATGCCGCACCGTGCTGGTGACGGGGGGATTCCATCACTTTGCCGATCCGGTTGGCGCCCTGCTTGGTTTCGAGCATGTCGTCGCGAACCGGTTGGAGGTTGTCGATGGCAAGCTGACCGGTGGGCTGATTGGTCCGGTGGTCGACAGTGCAGTCAAGAAGGCGACGTTGCTCGCTGAAGTCGCAGCGCTGGGTGAAAACGTATCGAGCCTGGCTACCGGTGACGGCGCCAACGACATCCCGATGCTGGAAGCGGCGACTTATGGCATTGCCTATTACGCCAAGCCCAAGGCTCGTGCTGCAGCGAACGGCTGGATCGATCGCGGGGATCTGACTTCGGTGCTCAAACTGCTGGGTATTCCCGCCAAGCAATGGGTCGGCTAGATCTGACCACATGCTGCAAGGCCTGAAGCACCCGCGCTATATGTTGTTTCTTGGCGTGCTGGCGCTGGGTGTGTGCGTGTTCCTGCTGTTCCTGCCGAGTGCCCAGGCCGTGATCGCCGCGTTCGATCTCGCCGTTGCGGCCTTCGTACTGTCGTGCGTGCCGCTGTGGCACGGCGGCAATCCCGATGAAATCCGCCGCCAGGCCGGGCGCGACGATGCCGGGCAGTTGCTGCTGCTGGTGCTGACTGGGCTGATCAGCACGGCCGTGCTGGTGACGTTGGCGATCCTGGCTCTGGGCAAGTCCGAGCTGGGGGTCTGGGGCACGACGTTGCTGGTCGGCACCTTGATGGCAAGCTGGACGTTCGCCAACCTGATCTATGCCTTCCATTATGCGCGACTGTACTATTCACCGCGTGGCAAAGGCGATCACGAGGGATTGGATTTTCCTGGCGGCAGCAAGCCGGATTTCGCCGATTTCGTGAATTTCGCCTTCGTCATCGGCATGACCTGCCAGACCGCCGATATCACTATTACCCATTCGCGTATTCGGCGGATATCGACCTTTCACGGCCTGTTCGCCTTCGCGTTCAATCTCGGGATATTGGCGCTGACCGTGAACATGCTGGCCGCTAACGGCTGACATCGGCCAGCGCCGAAAGCGGTTATTCGGTGTCGGCCCAGGTATCGCCGGTTTTGTCGTTATAGTGCAGCGCGATCAACGAGATCTCGCAGAAATCGAGGTTCTGCCAATAGGCATCCTCGCCATCGTCATAGACCACGCGAACGTCCCATTTGCAGGTATCGGCCGAGTTCGACATGTCGACCCGGGTCCTGTGATCGGTGGGCAGCACGTCCTCGGCAAGGACATCTTCTTCCCAGTTGTTCGCCTTGGTCGGCGAGATATAGATTTCCGAAATCGTGTACCCGGTCTGGTTCAAGATCGTCAGGATTTCATCGCTGGCGAGCGCCGGCGTTGCAAACAGCGCCATCCCCAGCGCGGCCAGCGCAGCAAATGTCTTCATGTGATTACCCCCACGCGGATTAATCCGCGGGCGGATGTCTATGCCAAGCCGGCGGAACTGCGCAAGAAATTGCTTCAGCGCAGTTCCTTGCGAATCATCAGTTTCAGGCCCGACCACACCGCGTCCACCGCGCAGACTTTCACGTCGACAAAACCCATCGGCAGGCAGACCGCGCGAATGGTGTCTTCGGTGATATCGGTAGGGACTTTCGAGGCCTTTTTCGGCCAGCTTATCCAGACGAATCCGCCGGGCGCGATGGTGTGGCGAAGTTCGGTCAGCAGGCGCTCCATCTCCCCGCGCTGCGTGGTGAACACGTGCGCGGCATCGATGCCCGCCAACGGCTCGGGCGCTTCCACCACACCGGCATCGCCGATCTCTGCCCGCACACTGTCGGGCATGGCATGGAACCAGACCGTCAGGCCCGGCTTGAGCGAGAGCTTCTTCGCCAGCGGCGTGCCGGAATAACCCGCCGCCGCCACTGTCAGCCTTCCATCCAGTCGCGGAAGAACGCCTCGTTGGTTTTGCGCAAAGTGGCGAGCTCGACTTTGCTTTCACCGGTCGCCGAATTGAACGTCAGCTCCGTGCCGCCGGTTTCGCCCAGCGCGGTGGCATTCAGCCCCGCATGCTCGGCATCGTCGAGCACGGCCATCGGATCGCTGGTGGCAACGATGTAGCGCGCCTGATCCTCGCCGAACCAGAAGGCCGCCGACGAGAGAACGTCCTCGGGGCTTGCGACGGTGCAGCCGATACCACTTGCCAGCGCCATTTCGGCCAGCGCCACGGCGATGCCGCCATCGGAGCAATCGTGCACTGCGCTCACCTTGCCGGCAGCAATCAGCTTGCGGATGTGTTCGCCCGCCTGCCGCTCCAGATCGAGCCCGACTGGCGGCGGCATGCCTTCCTCGCGGCCGTGAATTTCGCGCAGGTAAAGCGACTGGCCAAGGTGGCCGTTCTCGCCGCCGATGACGATGATTGTCTCGCCCTCGGCCTTGAAGGCGATGGTGGCCATCGTTTCATGATCGGCCATCAGGCCGACGCCGCCAATGGCAGGCGTGGGCAGGATCGCCGAGCCACCGCCGGTCGCCTTCGATTCGTTATACAGCGAGACGTTGCCGCTCACGATCGGATAATCGAGCGCGCGGCAGGCATCGCCCATGCCGTGCAGGCATCCGACGATCTGCGCCATGATCTCTGGCCGCTGCGGGTTGGCGAAGTTGAGGCAGTTGGTAATCGCCAGCGGCGTCGCGCCGACCGCGCTGATGTTGCGATAGGTCTCGGCCACCGCCTGCTTGCCGCCTTCGAACGGATCGGCATAGCAATAGCGCGGCGAGCAGTCGGTGGTCATCGCCAGCGCCTTCTTGGAGCCATGGATGCGCACGACCGCAGCATCACCGCCCGACTTCTGCAACGTGTCCGCGCCGACCTGGCTGTCATACTGCTCGTAGATCCAGCGCCGCGAGGCAAGATCGGGGCAGGCCATCAGCTTGAGCAAGTCCGCGCCGACATCGGTGCATTCGGGTACTTCGCCCAGTTCGGGCACGCCAGCCCAAGCCTTGTATTCCTGCGGCGTGACATAGGGCCGCTCATATTCCGGCGCATCGTCGGCCAGCGGGCCGAGCGGGATGTCGCAGACCACCTCGCCATCGAATTCCAGCACCATGTGGCCGGTGTCGGTCACTTCGCCGATCACCGCGAAATCCAGTTCCCACTTGCGGAAGATCGCCTCGGCCATCGGCTCCTTGCCCGGCTGCAGTACCATGAGCATGCGCTCCTGGCTTTCGCTGAGCATCATCTCGTAAGGCGTCATGCCATCCTCGCGGCAAGGCACGGCGTTCATGTTCAGCCGGATACCCGCGCCGCCCTTGCTCGCCATCTCGACCGAGGAAGACGTGAGACCCGCCGCGCCCATGTCCTGGATCGCGACGATCGCGTCTGTCGCCATCAGTTCGAGGCAGGCCTCGATCAGCAGCTTTTCGACGAAGGGATCGCCTACCTGCACGGTGGGGCGCTTTTGATCGATGTCATCGCCGAAATCGGCGCTCGCCATCGTCGCGCCGTGGATGCCGTCGCGCCCGGTCTTGGAGCCGACATAGACGATCGAATTGCCCAGACCCGTCGCGGCCGAATAGAAAATCTTGTTGGTATCGGCCACGCCCACGGTCATCGCATTGACGAGGATGTTGCCGTCGTAGGCCTTGTGAAAGTTGGTCTCGCCGCCGACCGTCGGCACACCAACGCAGTTGCCATAGCCTCCGATGCCCGCGACCACGCCTTGCACCAGATGCTTCATCTTGGGGTGATCAGGGCTGCCGAAGCGCAGCGCGTTGAGGTTGGCCATGGGCCGTGCGCCCATCGTGAACACATCTCGCAGGATGCCCCCCACGCCGGTTGCCGCGCCTTGGTAGGGCTCGATGTAGCTCGGGTGGTTATGGCTTTCCATCTTGAAGATCGCCGCCTGCCCATCGCCGATGTCGATCACGCCGGCGTTCTCGCCCGGCCCGCAGATCACCCATGCCGCCTCGGTAGGCAGTTTCTTGAGGTGAAAGCGGCTCGATTTGTACGAGCAATGCTCTGACCACATCACCGAAAAGATGCCCAGTTCCACAAGGTTCGGCTCACGGCCGATCGCCTTGAGGACGCGCGCGTATTCTTCGGGATTGAGGCCGTGTGCCTCGACGACTTCAGGCGTGATTCCGGTCATGCGACGCGCCTTAGCGAGACAGGTGGCGCGGGGCTAGTCGGCAATAGGCGGCAGGGAGGGTGATTTTGCACATTCTCGCTTCAGGCAACGATTGGTTTACGCCGATGCGGTTAGAATTCCCCGGATCGCAATAGGCATCGGAACAGGCAGGGCAGGGCAATGGCGCAGTATCACGGTGACATCCACATGCACGCGAAGCCGCTCTATCGAGCGGACACCAGCCGGCAGATGGCGATCGAGTTGCTATTGCTGTTCTTCCTGGGCGGACTGGGTGCGCACCGGTTCTACATGGGCAAGACCGGGTCGGGGCTCGCCTTGCTATCGCTCAGCGGATTCGGGGTGCTCTTTGGCGGGCTGGTCGGCGGCATCAAGCTGGCACTGATCGTTATGGCCGTGATATTTCTCTGGTTGGTGATGGATTTCTTCCTGATACTTGCCTCGCACCGCTGACACGGGGACAAATCCCGGCCTGCGCGGGCGCTCTGGCTTGACCGCATGGGCGCGCATGGCCAAAGCAGCGACATGGAGAGCGCTGGCACCGATATAGAGTCCCTGAGCTTCGAGGACGCGTTGCGCGCGCTTGAAGACGTGGTTCGCAAGCTCGAAAGCGGCGATGTGCCGCTTGATGATTCCATTTCGCTCTACGAACGCGGCGAGGCGCTGCGCAAGCATTGCCAAGCCCGGCTCGACGCCGCGCAGGCCCGGATCGAGCGGATCGTGGCTGGGCCCGACGGCGTCCCCACCGGGACACAGCCGTTCGATGGCCCGGAGCGCTGACCCGTGGGGGGCGGGGTGATCGATAGTCCTTTGGCGCAAGCGCTTGAACGGATCGCGGCCGATATGGACGCAGCGTTCGATGCCATGCTGCCCGTGCCCGACGATGCGCGCGCGCGCCTGCTTGAGGCGATGCGCTATGCCGCAATCGGTGGCGGCAAGCGGCTGCGGCCACTGCTGCTGACTACGACGGCAGAAATGTATGGCGTCGATCGTGACGCGGCGATCCGCGCCAGCATCGCAATCGAGGCGATCCACGTCTATTCGCTGATCCACGACGATTTGCCGTGCATGGACGACGATGCCCTGCGCCACGGCAAGCCAACGCTCCACGTTGCTTACGACGAAGCGACGGCGGTGCTGGCGGGCGATTCGCTTCATGCCTTCGCGTTCGAGGTGCTGGCGGACCCCTCCACCAGCGCCGACCCGTTCGTGCGCATCGAACTGGTCCAGACACTTGGCCACGCCAGTGGCTTTCGCGGCATGGCGGGCGGGCAGATGATGGATCTGGCGGCCGAAACCAGCGAGTTTGACCTGCAGACGGTGACCCGCCTGCAACAGCTCAAGACCGGCGCGCTGCTTGGCGCGGCGGTCGAGATGGGCGCGATACTGGGCCGCGTTCCAATCGAGGGCCGCACTCACTTGCGCGGGTTTGCCCGCGATATCGGGCTGGCGTTCCAGATCGCCGACGATCTGATCGATCATGAGGGTGACGCGGCCATAGCCGGCAAGGCGGTCGGCAAGGATGCCGATGCAGGCAAGGAGACGTTCGTCTCGCTGCTCGGCCCGGAGCGTGCCCGTGCGCAGGCAGCGCGGCTGGTCGACCAGGCGGTGGATCAACTGGCGCAGCATGGCCGCGAGGCCGACGTGCTGCGGTCAGTCGCGCGCTATATTGTTGAGAGGGACCATTAAAATGCCGGACACGGGGGAGCGGGTCGGAGTCTACCCGGGCACATTCGATCCGATTACGCTGGGCCATGCCGATATTATCCGGCGCGGGTCCAAGCTGGTCGATCACCTGATCATCGGCGTCACGACAAATCCTTCGAAAAACCCGATGTTCACCCCGGACGAGCGCATGGCGATGGTCGAACGCGAAGTGGCCGATCTGGGCATCGAGAATGTGACGGTGGTCGGTTTCAACGCGCTGCTGATGAAGTTCGCCGAGAAGCAGGGCGCGACGATCATTGTGCGGGGCCTGCGCGCGGTCGCCGACTTCGAATACGAATACCAGATGGCCGGCATGAACCAGCAGCTCAATCCCGGCATCGAAACCGTCTTTCTGATGGCTGATGTGGGCCTGCAGCCGATCGCCTCGAAGCTGGTCAAGGAAATCGCCATGTTTGGTGGCGAGATTGCTAAATTTGTCAGCCCCGCCGTGCGCGAGGATGTCAGCGCGCGCATTGCCAAGTTGGGCCTGCTTGGCGATTACTGACGCCGTTCATTGTCTTGACAGCGGATCGGTTCTATCGGCGCGGTTCAAGCCGGATCGCGCGGGGGCCGATCGTTCCTACCAGGATGTGAGTAACCGATGACGTTTCGCAAGTTTATGACCGCTGTGATCGGGCTAGTCCTGTCGGCGTCTCCTGCATTCGCAAAGGAAAAGGAGCCAGTCACTGCCGCGCCGCCGGCGATGTCGACCGTGGTCGATCTCGATCCGACGCACGAGCCGGAAAACGTGCTGTACCTCGATCTGTCGAATGGTGGGCGCGTTGGTATTCGCCTGATGCCACAATGGGCGCCCAACCATATCGAACGTATCAAGACGCTGACTGCGCAGGGCTTCTACAACGGCCTGATCTTTCACCGCGTGATCGACGGGTTCATGGCGCAGACTGGCGATCCGACCGGCACCGGCACCAGCGGATCGCCGCTGCCTGATCTCAAGGCCGAGTTCAACAAGATGCCGCACTTGCGCGGCACCGTGTCGATGGCGCGCACCAACGATCCCGACAGCGCCAACAGCCAGTTCTTCATCGTGTTCTATCCGCGCTTTGCGCTCGACCAGAAATACACGGTATTTGGTCGGGTGATCTCGGGCATGAACTTTGTCGATCTGATCGAACGCGGCGAACCGCCCGCGAACCCGACCCGCGTCTTGCAGGCCTCGCTGGCGTCGGACAACAAGCCGGCCCCGGCTGCCCCGCCATCCGCGGCTGCTCCGGTTTCGATCAGCGATCTCAACAGTTCGAAGTCGGATTGATTTAGGGCTTTCGGAAGAACCATCTGCAGCGACCTTCGTCGTTGCGAGGCCGTCGGCCGAAGCAATCCAGGGCGGCTTGCGCGGCTCTGGATCGCTTCGCTCCGCTCGCAATGACGATGTAGGGTATTCTATCAATGCGCGTCGACCTCTTCGATTTCGAACTCCCGCCGGGACTGATCGCGCTGCGTCCGGCGCGTCCGCGCGATTCGGCGCGGATGCTGGTTGTTCCGGGCGAAGGCACGATGGCGAACCGCAACGTCAGCGATCTGCCCTCGCTGCTGCGCAAAGGCGATGTGCTGGTGTTCAACGACACCCGCGTGATCCCGGCACAGCTCGAAGGCACGCGCGGCGACGCGAAGATCGGCGCGACGCTGCACAAGCGGATCGACTTGCGTCGCTGGCAGGCATTCATCCGCAACGGCAAGCGTCTGCGGGCAGGTGACTGCATCGCCTTTCCCGCCGATGTGTCTGCCACTGCCGAGACGCGGCATGAGGACGGTAGCTGGACGCTGTTCTTCGCAGGCGATGAACCGGTCGAAGTGCTGCTGGAGCGTGCAGGCCGGATGCCGCTGCCGCCCTACATTGCGGGCAAGCGCCCGACCGACGAGGCGGACCAGTCAGACTACCAGACGATGTTCGCGCGCGAGAAGGGCGCGGTTGCCGCACCTACGGCGGCGCTGCATTTCACCCCGGAACTCGTGGCTGCGCTGGATGTGGCCGGCGTGGCTCGTGAGACGCTGACGCTGCATGTCGGCGCAGGCACGTTCCTTCCCGTCAAGGCCAACGATACTGCCGAGCATCGGATGCATGCGGAGTGGGGGCGCATCGATGCCCCCACCGCAGATCGCCTCAATGCCGCGCGTGCCGCTGGCGGCCGCCTGATCGCGGTGGGCACCACCTCTCTGCGTCTGCTCGAAAGCGCGGCAGGAGAGGGCAATGTGATCCGCCCGTTCGAGGGCGACACGGCGATCTTCATCACGCCGGGCTACCGCTTTCGCACAGTCGACGGATTGATGACCAATTTTCACCTCCCGCGTTCGACCCTGTTCATGCTGGTCAGCGCGCTGATGGGGCTGGGGCGGATGCAGGAAGCGTATCGCCATGCGATCGCTGGCGGATATCGCTTCTACAGTTATGGGGATTCGAGCTTGCTCTTGCCTCAAGCCTGACCGTGAAAAATGTTCGCACGACGAGGGCTTGGAACTTGGCCGCTGAGGCCGCATCTAGGCGGCGATGGAACCCATTCTCGATATTCGCGGCCTGACCAAGACGTATAAGGGCGGGCTGACGGCGCTGGACGGCGTCGATCTTCAGATCAACAGGGGCGAGATATTCGCGCTGCTCGGCCCGAATGGCGCGGGCAAGACCACGCTGATCGGCGCGGTCTGCGGCTTGGTGAAGCCTACCAGCGGCACCATTCGCGTGTTCGGTGAGGATCTGGCGGGCGACTGGCGCGCGCTTCGCGCCCGGATCGGCCTGGTACCGCAGGAACTGGCGACCGACATGTTCGAGCCGGTCATGCGATCGGTCAAGCATTCGCGCGGGCTGTTCGGCCTGGCACCCGATCCGGCGCGGATCGAGCAGATCCTCAAGTCGCTGAGCCTGTGGGACAAGCGCGATGTCCAGATTCGCGAACTGTCCGGTGGAATGAAGCGCCGCGTGCTGATCGCCAAGGCCATGGCGCATGAGCCCGAGCTTCTGTTTCTGGATGAGCCGACCGCCGGCGTCGACGTCGAATTGCGGCGCGATATGTGGAAGCAGATCGCCGAAATGCGCGAACGCGGCACCACGGTCATTCTCACCACGCACTACATCGAGGAAGCCGAGGAAATGGCCGATCGCGTGGGCATCATCCGCAGCGGCAAGATCCTGATGGTGGACGACAAGGACGCAATGATGAAGCGACTGGGCCGCACCGAGGCGCATATCGCGCTGTCGTCGCCGCTCGCTGCGGTGCCGGATGTGCTGGCAGACTATCCGGTGTCGCTGATCGCCGATGGCTCGACGCTGTGCTATCGCGGCGGCGACGGGGCCGGGCAGGGCAAGGCCGACGTTGCCGAAATCACCAAGGTGCTGACCCGCGCCGGGATCGACTATGCCAGCATCGACATTCACGAATCGAGCCTTGAGGACATCTTCGTCGATCTGGTCGAAAGCGGCGAGATCGCGGAGCAGGCGGCATGAGCATGTTCAATGCCCGGTCCGCGTGGACGATCTACAAGCAGGAACTGATGCGCGCGTTCCGTACGGCGCTGCAGTCCATTTTGGCGCCGGTGCTTACGACATCGCTGTACTTCGTGGTGTTCGGCGCGGCCATCGGCAGCCAGATGCAGGGCGGCATGAACGGGGTGAATTATGGTGCGTTCATCGTGCCCGGCCTGCTGCTGCTGACGCTGCTGAGCGAGAGCACATCCAACGCCAGCTTCGGCATTTACATGCCACGCTTTACCGGCGCGATATACGAACTGCTCTCGGCCCCTGTCGGCGTAGGCGAGACGCTGGTCGGTTTCGTCGGCGCGGCGGCGACCAAGTCGCTGATCCTTGCCGCGATCATTCTGGTCACCGCGACGTTCTTCGTCGATTACACCATCGTTCACCCGTTCTATGCGCTGGGGTTCATCCTGCTGGTGTCGGCGAGTTTCTCGCTGTTCGGCTTCATCCTGGGCATCTGGGCGGACAGCTTTGAAAAGCTGAGCGTAGTGCCGATGCTGATCCTGATGCCACTGACGTTCCTTGGCGGCACGTTCTATTCGATCTCGGTTCTGCCGGAACCATGGCGCACCGTCGCGCTGGCCAATCCCGTGGTCTATCTGGTCAATGGCTTGCGCTGGACGTTTCAGGGCAGTTCCGACGTTTCCATCGGCGTATCGCTGGGCATCACGCTGGCATTCCTGTTCGCCTGTGTGGCCTTGATCACCTTCATCTTCCGCACCGGGTGGCGTTTGCGCGGCTGATTGGCTAACCGCCATCCGATGAACCCGCGTTTCCAGTTCACCATCCACGCCGCCGACGGCAAGGCCCGCACCGGCACCATCGCCATGCGACGCGGCGAAATCCGCACGCCTGCATTCATGCCGGTGGGCACCGCCGCAACCGTAAAGGCGATGAAGCCCGAAGCGGTGCGCGCGGCGGGCGCCGATATCATCCTGGGTAACACCTATCACTTGATGCTGCGCCCCGGCGCGGAGCGGGTGGCGCGGCTGGGCGGGCTGCACAAGTTCATGAACTGGCCGCGCCCGATCCTGACCGACAGCGGCGGCTATCAGGTGATGAGCTTGTCCGACTTACGCAAGATCACCGAGGAAGGCGTGACCTTCGCCAGCCATCTCGACGGATCGCGGCATCTGCTCACGCCCGAACGCTCGATGGAAATCCAGCGGCTGCTCGGCTCCGACATCGTCATGGCGTTCGATGAATGCCCCAAGATCGATCAGCCGCGCGATGTGATTGCCAAGTCGATGGAAATGTCGATGCGCTGGGCGCGCCGCAGCCGCCAGGGCTTCGACAGCGGCGGCGAGCATGCCGAAAACGCGTCGCTGTTCGGCATCCAGCAGGGTGCGCTGGACGAAGGCTTACGCAAGGCCAGCGGTGAGGCCTTGGCCGAGATCGGATTTGATGGCTACGCGATCGGTGGATTGGCAGTGGGGGAAGGGCAGGAGGCGATGTTCGCCACGCTCGATTTTGCACCCGGTCAGTTGCCGGCGGATCGCCCGCGCTATTTGATGGGCGTGGGCAAGCCCGACGATCTGGTTGGCGCGGTGGAGCGCGGGGTCGATATGTTCGATTGCGTGCTGCCGACACGCTCGGGGCGCAATGGGCAGGCTTTCACCTGGAACGGTCCGCTCAATCTGCGCAATGCGCGCCACGCCGAGGATTCCGATCCTTTGGACGACCGCTGCACCTGCCCCACCTGCGGCACATACAGCCGGGCCTATCTCCACCACCTGATCAAGTCGGGCGAGATGCTCGGCGCGGTACTACTGACCGAGCACAACATCGGATTTTACCAGCAACTGATGCAAGCGATGCGCGATGCCATCGGCGAGAGCCGGTTTGCGGCTTTCGCCAGCGATTTCCGGCGGGATTATCGCAAAACTTAGGTTACGTGCATTCCGTCATTGCCGCTGGCGGCAGGCGCAACTTCAAGTTTGGTTTCGGCATAGGCCACGAACCTGCCTGTGCGGGCTTCCAGAAATCCAGCGCCGATCCTGTTTGCGAACCGCTTTGCGGATTCGAGGTCGGGATACCATTTGCCGGTGCGGTTGGGGGTGATGAAGCGATACTTTTCCATTTGCATATAAAATGCATATTCGCGGGCAAGGGTTCCCCGCATCACGTTGATACCGTGTAATTTTTCGTGTCTTTGCCGGCGGCCGCCACCAGCCAATCCGCTGCAGCCTGCCGCAACTAAGGGTGTGCCCGCTGGCGGTGAACTGCAAGCCGCAATACCCTGCTGATTCTGAACTGTTTGGGGAATGGCGGAATGAAAATGACAGCGGCTCTTTTGCGTGCAAGTGTCTCGACTATGGCTTGCGCGTTATCCGCCTTGCCCGTGCATGCGCAGACCGTGGACGAGTTGGCGACTGCATTTGGTGCGCGGCAAGCGATCAGCGATATCAGCCTTTCACCCAGCGGGGGCAAGGCGGCCATCGTGGCGCCGGCCGAGCCGCGCGGCGACGCGGTGCTGATTGCCGATCTGGTCAAAGGCGGGCCGCCCAAACCGGTATTGGCGGCGACCGAGACGGGAGACTGGATTACCGGCTGCTCCTGGCCGACGGAAACACGCGTGGTGTGCCAGATTGTCCATCTCGACAAAGGGACGGGCACGGTCCGGGGATTTTCGCGCATGTTCTCGATCAATGCCGATGGCACCGATCTGAAGACCATGAGCAAGACCGACGGAAGCCGATCGCTTGGCGTGACATCAAACGGCGGTGATGTGATCGACTGGCAGGGCAGCAAACCCGGCGAAGTTCTGATGACCCGCCAATTCGTGCCCGAAACCGATATGGGCACCCGCATCGCGCAGAAGCAGGAAGGGCTTGGTGTTGAGAGCATAGACGTGGTGAGCATGCGTCGCGCCACGGTGGAACAGCCGATCAAAAACGCCTTCGGCTTCATCAGCGACGGCAAGGGCACGATTCGGGTCATGGGATCCAACCCCACGAGCGATGAAGGCTATGACAAGAACTTTGTCGATTATTTCTACCGCAAGGTCGGCCAGAGAAGCTGGACCTCGATGGGCCGCATGACGCTCGATCCGACGGGCGTCGCCACCGGATTTCAACCGGTTGCGGTCGATCCAACGCTGAACGCGGCTTATGGATTTGAGCGGGTGAACGGCTTCAAGGTGCTGTCGCGGATGAGCCTGGATGGTTCCGACAAACGTGAACAGATCCTCGCCAAGCCCGGGATCGATGTCGACGGATTGATCCGTATTGGTCGGGCTGAGCGCGTAGTCGGCGCCTCCTATGCTACGGAATACCGCACCGCCGAATTCTTCGATCCGGAACTGGCGAAGCTGCGTGTGGCGTTGGGCAAGGCGCTGCCTGGGCAGCCTAACGTCGATTTCCTCGATTCCAGCGAGGATGAAGGCCGGCTGCTGATGTTTGCTGGCAGCGACGTCGATCCCGGCACATACTACGTGTTCGACAAGGCTACCCGCAAACTGGAGCAGGTTCTTCCGCTGCGCCCCCAGATTGCCAAGATCAAATTGGCTGAAATGAAGCCGGTCCAATTCCCTGCCCGGGACGGCACGATGATCCCCGGTTACCTGTCGCTTCCGCCGGGCAGCACCGGCAAGGGGCTTCCCGCGATCGTGATGCCGCATGGCGGCCCGGGTGCGCGGGATGAGTGGGGCTTCGACTGGCTGGTGCAGTTCTTTGCCGCGCGGGGATTTGCCGTGCTCCAACCGAATTTCCGGGGCTCGGCGGGTTATGGGGCTGGCTGGTTCGAAAAGAACGGGTTCCAGTCCTGGCGCACCACCATCGGTGACGTGGATGACGCTGGCCGTTGGCTGGTGAGCAGTGGCGTTGCCAGTGCTGACAAGCTGGCGATTTTCGGCTGGTCCTACGGTGGCTATGCAGCACTGCAATCGGGCGTACTGGACCCGGGCCTGTACAAGGCGATCGTTGCTGTGGCGCCGGTGACAGACCTGCAACTGATGCGCGAACAGCACCTCAATTATACCGACTACAAGATCGTGGATGCGATGATCGGCAGCGGTCCGCATGTCACGCAAGGATCGCCGGCAGACAATGCTTCGGCCATTCAGGTGCCGGTCCTGATGTTCCATGGCGATTGGGACACCAATGTGGACATCGGCCAGTCCAACCGGATGGTCGATCGCTTGCGCGGGGCCGGAAAGCAGGTGGAGTTCATCAAATATCCGGGTCTGGAGCATTCGCTGATCGACGCCAAAGCACGGGCGGACATGCTCAAGAAAAGCGATGCGTTCCTGCGCACGACGATGGGTATGCCGGCGGACTGATCGCCGCCAGGCACCAACGAAAAGGGCCGGAGCATCGCTGCCCCGGCCCTTTTTGTGTGTGCCTTATCCGTTCAGCGCGTCATGCGCCTTGCGGGGTCGCCTCGCCAAAGCGCTTGCCGGCCTTCGGGATCGATGATCCCCGTACCGGAGCGCTGGATTTGGCTCCGCCGCGCGGTTCGTCCGGGCGGTCAAGCTTACCGGTTTCGAGCAATTGCTTGATGTCGTCGCCGCTCAGCGTTTCATATTCCAGCAAGGCTTGCGCCAGCAGTTCGAGATGCGCGCTTTCGGTCTTGAGGATGTCGGTCGCGCGGGCGTGGGCATTGTCGACCAGCAGGCGAATTTCGCTGTCGATCAGGCGGTTGGTCTCGTCCGAGCCCATCACGCGCTGCGATCCGCCCATGCCGAGGTAGCCTTCGCTCTGCTCCTCGTATTGGAGCGGGCCAAGCTTGTCCGACATGCCCCACTTGGTGACCATGTTGCGGGCAAGGCCAGTGGCATATTGAATATCGGAAGATGCACCCGAAGACACCTTGTTGTGTCCGAAGATCAGTTCCTCAGCGACGCGGCCGCCCATCGAAACCGACAGGTTCGCCAGCATCTTGTCGCGGTGGTACGAATAGCTGTCCCGTTCCGGCAAGCGCATGACCATGCCCAGCGCGCGGCCGCGCGGGATGATCGTGGCCTTGTGGATCGGATCGGAAGCCTCC
This sequence comes from uncultured Novosphingobium sp., assembly GCA_964502105.1. Lineage (GTDB taxonomy): Bacteria > Pseudomonadota > Alphaproteobacteria > Sphingomonadales > Sphingomonadaceae > Novosphingobium. Next base: position 29,109 of record CAZCUS010000001.1, read on the forward strand.
TCGTGCACCGAGACGATGGCATGCCCCGCCTCGTGATAGGCGGTCATCTTCTTCTCTTCCTCGGTCATGACCATGGAGCGGCGCTCCGCGCCCATCATGACCTTGTCCTTGGCGTCCTCGAACTCCTGCATGGCGACCAGGCGCTTGTTACGCCGTGCGGCCAGCAGGGCGGCTTCGTTGACGAGGTTCGCCAGATCGGCGCCGGAGAAGCCGGGCGTGCCGCGAGCGATCACGCGCGGGTTCACGTCGGGCGCCAGCGGCACCTTCTTCATGTGGACCGAGAGGATCTTTTCGCGACCATCGATATCGGGGATCGGCACCACGACCTGACGGTCAAAGCGGCCCGGACGCAGCAGCGCCGGATCGAGCACATCCGGCCGGTTGGTGGCGGCGATGATGATGATGCCTTCGTTCGCCTCGAACCCGTCCATCTCGACGAGAAGCTGGTTCAGCGTCTGTTCGCGCTCGTCGTTCGAATTGCCCAGGCCATGGCCGCGATGGCGACCGACCGCGTCGATTTCGTCGATGAAGACGATGCACGGTGCGTTCTTCTTCGCCTGCTCGAACATGTCGCGCACGCGGCTGGCGCCAACACCGACGAACATCTCGACGAAATCGGAACCCGAGATGGTGAAGAACGGCACGCCAGCTTCACCAGCGATAGCGCGGGCGAGCAGCGTCTTGCCGGTGCCGGGCGAGCCGACCAGCAGCGCACCCTTGGGGATCTGGCCGCCAAGCTTGGAGAAGCGCTGCGGATCGCGCAGGAACTCGACGATTTCCTCCAGCTCCTCGCGCGCTTCGTCGATGCCGGCGACGTCGGCGAACGTTACACGGCCCTGGCGCTCGGTCAGCAGCTTGGCCTTCGACTTGCCAAAGCCCATCGCGCCCGAACCGCCGCCCTTTTGCACCTGCCGCAACGCGAAGAACGCAATGCCCAGGATCAGCACAAAGGGGAGGGCCTGGATCAGGATGTAAAGCAGGACGTTCGGTTCTTCGGGCGCCTTGCCGGCATAATTCACCCCGTTGTCCTGCAACAGTTGCGGCAGCGAAGTGTCATTGGGGATCGGCACCGTGCTGAAAGAATCGCCGTTCTTGTATTTGCCGGCGATGCTGTTTTCGCTGATCTGGACCTCGGAGACCGTGCCTTCGGCAACCTTCGCGCGGAAGTCGGAATAGCGGATCGGTTGCCCCACTTCGGACCGGGCGCTGAACATCGACACGACCATGAGCAGGGCGAGGAAAATGCCTCCCCACACCAGCATGGATTTCAGCCAGGGATTACCGTTGGGTTGTTCGTCGTTCATACTGCCGGAAACCGTCCTTTTCGATGATCCCAATGTAGGCGCGCCGGTCTGAATGGCAAGTTAGCGCCGGCGAAGGAAATGTTCGGGTTGACCGGTCTTGCGAATTGGCCTGCCTTGACGGTTCAATCCGCCGGCCTGTCCAGCTTGTCCTCGGGCACGCCAATCAACTCTGCCAGCTTCTTGCGCTCTGCGTTGCTCAGATCCTCGACCTTGCGCGGGGCGGGCAGTTTTGCAGTGGCCATGCCGACTTTTTCGATGATCGCGGGCATCTGCTTCATCATTGCAGGCATGAATTCCTGCATCTTGGCCATTACCGCCTTGTCGGTGAAGATCACCATCGATTGCTCGGCATACGCCTGGCCGGTCGGGGTTGCGAAGAACGCGTTCAGCTCGGCCAGTTGGCGCGCATCGAAGCGGCTGGAATAGGCACTTGCCAGACCGTCGCGGATCGATGGTTCGAACTGGGTCATCAAGGTCGTCATTTCGCCCATCATCGCGCGGGTCGAAAGCTTCATCCGCTCTTCGAACGCGGGATCGATAATGAGCATCATTTCCCGCATCGTGCCGGGGCCGAGTTCGTCGAGCTTGGCCTTGTCGAGGCCCCCCAGCGCGGCAAGGTCTCGGATCGGCAAGGCGGTGACGCTGTCCATGATGTTATCCATCAGCGCGTCCATCGTCGTGTTCATGATCCGGGCATAGGTGCCGGACGGGAAAATGAAGTCGACCGTTCTGGTAGCCAGCTCAGAGCGCTTGAGATCGTCAGCCGTCACAGTCGCGGTTGCTGCGGGTTCGGCGGCAGCCTGTGCGCTCGCAACTGTGGGCAAAAGCGCAAGTGTGATGCTGGCGAGTATCGCAATGCGCTTCATCGGAAATTCCTCACACCTTCGCGGCGAGCAGCCATTCATGGAAAATGCGGACGGGCCGGGATTCCAGATCCTTGGGCCGGCATATGAACCAGTAGTGATACGGGCTTGCGACATTGATGTCGTAAAGCCGCGCCAGCCGGTCATCGTGCGCGCGGCGAAAGTGATCGACGTGCATGATCGCAATGCCAAGGCCCTGCGCGGCGGCTTCCAGCACGAGCTGGCCGGAATCGAACCGGTCCACCGATGCCGGTTCCAGATCGCTCATGCCCAGCGCCTCTTTCCACGCTTCCAGACTTTCGGGCAGTTCGTTGTGGATCAGGAACGTCTGCTTCGCCAGCTTGGCCCGGTCCGGAATTTCGCCCAGTTCGGCGGCCAGTTCCTTCGAGACGATGGCAAACACCATGTTGCTGTCCAGCTGCACCCGGTAGAAGGCTGGATCGGGTTCCTTGGACAGCACGATGGCGGCATCGATCGAATCGCCCAGTCGCGACTCCTGGTTCGCGCCCGTATCCATGTCGATGTGCAGGCGCGGGTGCAGCTTGCGCAGTTCGGGCAGGCGGGGGAACAGGCGCTGGCCCCCGAACAGCGACGGCACGCCAAGATGCAACCGCAGCACCTGACCCCGATCGATCAGCGATTCCACCGCCTCGGCCAGCTCTTCCAGCTTTGGCCCGACCACGTTGTAGAACGTCTGGCCGTCCTCGGTCAGTTTCATCGACTGGTGGTGGCGGGTAAACAGGCGCTTGCCGGTGAAGTCCTCCAGCGCCGCGACGCGCCGCGACAGGGCCGAGGGTGACAGCGCAAGCTCGCTCGCTGCCGCCTTGGCGGAACCGAGGCGGACGACGCGCACGAAGGCTTCTAGGGCGCGCAGGGGAGGTAGGCGGCGTACTGGCAAGCTGTCGTTTCTTCCGCTGGGGCCGCCGGTCGGGTTCCGGGCAGCCTGCCGTCCAAATACTAATCCGTCTCGTCGTTGGCCTTGTCGGCAGGCGGATGCAGGCGCAGCCGCGTGACATGGCGATCGTTACCGTCCGTGACTTCGATCCGCCAGCCGCTGCCGTGATCGAGGATAGTGCCGATCACGGGAACGCGTCCAGCCAGCACGAAAGCCAGCCCGCCAAGGGTATCCACCGCTTCTTCCACTTCCGCAAGCCGCGGGTCCAGCTTCTCGGCCAGATCGTCGAGCTCCACGCGGGCATCGGCGTCCCACAGTCCGCCGTCGAGCGCGAGGATCAGGTCCTCAGGCGCATCGTCATGCTCGTCTTCGATGTTGCCGACGATTTCCTCAACCAGATCCTCGATGGTGACGATACCGTCGGTGCCCGAATACTCGTCGATCACGATGGCGAGGTGGACCCGCTTGGCGCGCATGTCGGCCAGCACGTCGAGCGCGCCGCGTGCCTGGGGCACGAACAGCGGCTGGCGCAGCAGCACGCTCCAGTCTTCGGGCGGGGCTTCGCCGCGCGCCAGGATCGGGAACACATCCTTGATGTGCATCATGCCCTTTATCTCGTCGAGCGATTCGCCATAGACCGGCATCCGGCTGTGGCCATGCTCGGCAAAGGCCTCGACCACTTCGGCCCAGGTGGCGGATGCCGGGATGGCGATGATCTCGCCGCGCGGGATCGCCACGTCGTCGGCATCATGCTCGCTGAAGTGGAGCATGTTGCGGAGCATCTGCCGTTCGATCTGCGACAGATCGCCGTTGGTCTTGCCATCGGGATCGTGCTCGCCCTCGTGATCGTTGATGACGTCCTCGATCTGCGCCCGGAGCGACTGATCGGCATCGGCAACGAATAATCGACGGATGAAACGCCACAGCGTGCCGTTACTATCCGGGTCTCCCGCGCCGGATTCGGTGGTACGGCCATTGTCGGCCATTGCTGTCGTATGCCCCTGAAAGCCTAGAATTCGCCCCCATATGGGTCAGCGATGCCAAGTAGCGCAAGAGCCTTTGTCTCAAGCGCCTCCATAGCGGTCGCATCGGCGTCGGATGTTTCATGATCGTGGCCCGCCAGATGCAGCAGGCCGTGGACGATCAGATGGGTAGCATGTGCCTCTACCGAAACGCCTTTTTCCGCCGCCTCGCGCGTGCAGGTCTCCAGCGCGAGCGCGATATCGCCGAGCAGTTCGGGCGGACCATCGGGCGTGAGCGCGAGCAGGTCGGCACGCTCCAGCATGGGGAACGAGAGGACATTGGTCGGCTTGTCTTTCCCGCGCCATTCGCGGTTGAGTTCGTGAACCTCGGCGTCGTCGGCGAACAGCAGGCTGGCGGCAAGGCGCGGATTGGCCAGTTCCGGCGCGACGGTGGCCAGCGTTTCAGCGGCGGTTTCCGCCAGCGCTTCCCAGTCTGTTGCGGCGGGCCAGTCGGCCTCGATGGCGATGTCGAGTTCCATCAGCGCGGATTGGCGGATGGGGGAGGTGGAGGCAAGGGCGGCGCGTCCATTTTAAATGCGGTTACATTTCAAATCATTTCGGGGTTCCGATTTCCATTGCACCGCCATCAGCCAGGAGATAGCCGACATGCATCCGTAAGGACCCGGTGAAATTCCGGGTGGCTATTCCGGCCGCCGATCCGCCGGACAACCACTGATGAAAGCGCGCCGTGCCAATGGCGTGCGCCAGGGTTACAGTGCTTCACATTCTCAAACGGCTCGTTCGATCGGGCGGCGCCGACTGTTCGGCGTCCACTTCTTCGCTTCTGGCGATGCTCTTGCGATGGCAGCGCAAGCGTTGGCCCAATGCCATGGCTGCTTCAGGGGGCGACAGCTGATGCGGTCGCTTGCCGAAGTGGAGCAGGCCGCCAGATCGTGGTTGATCCGCCGAAATAAGCCGGGATTTGGCGACTGGGTCGCGCTGGACGCCTGGATACGGGAGGATCCCAGGCATGGCCGGGCCTACTTCCGGAACATCCGGGAAGACCAGCGCATGATCGAGGAAGGTGACGCCGAAACCGCTGCTGGCGCCCTGCCGAAAGTCGTTTACCTCAGGCATCCGAAGGCTGGACTGCGCTGATCCCATCCGGGCTTGCGTATATTTTCGGTTCGGATAATTGCGGCATATCGTTGGACCCGGCTGATGCCGGGTGGCTCGGCCCGGCGCCTATCCCCGGGACAACTCAAGCACCGCAAGCCTGTCGTCCCAGTTGGTGCCGCATCGCCAGCGCTGCTTGAAGAAGATCCGATAACAACAATGACAGATTTTACCTCCATGCGTCGTGACTGGCTTGCCAATCCGCGCGCCGAAATTCTGGCCGGCATCGTCGTCGCCCTGGCGCTTATTCCCGAGGCCATCGGGTTTTCGATCATCGCCGGGGTCGACCCCCGCGTTGGGCTCTACGCCTCGGTCACGATTGCCATCGTCATCGCCTTCACCGGCGGCCGACCCGGCATGATCTCCGCCGCAACCGCTGCCGTAGCGGTCTTGATCGGCCCTCTCGTGCGCGAGCACGGGGTGGAATACTTGTTCGCGGCCACTATCCTGATGGGCCTTATCCAGATCATCGCGGGCCTGCTCCGGCTTGACCTGCTGATGCAGTTCGTCTCGCGCTCGGTGATAACGGGCTTCGTCAACGCCTTGGCGATCCTCATTTTTCTGGCGCAGGTGCCGCAGTTGATCGGCGTGTCCTGGGAAACCTATGCCATGGTCGCCGGCGGGCTGGCGATCATCTACCTCTTCCCCCGATTGACGACTGCGGTTCCCTCTCCACTGGTGGCGATCCTGGTGCTGAGCGCGATCAGCATCGGCATGGGGCTTTCGGTCTACACGGTGGGCGACATGGGCGAACTTCCTAAGGGCTTGCCGAGCCTCGCGCTGCCGCAAGTGCCGCTGACGCTGGACACCTTGCGGATCATCCTGCCGTATTCGCTGACGATGGCGGCGGTCGGACTGCTGGAGTCCCTGCTCACCGCGCAGATCGTCGACGACATGACCGATACCGACAGCAACAAGCGGCGGGAATGCGCAGGGCAGGGCAGCGCCAATATCGTTGCCGCGCTGTTCGGCGGGATGGGCGGCTGCGCGATGATCGGACAATCGGTGATCAATGTCACGTCCGGCGGGCGTGGCCGTCTTTCGACCTTCGTGGCGGGGGCGTTCCTGCTGTTCCTGCTAGCCGTTCTTGGCCCGTGGGTCGGCAGGATCCCGATGCCTGCCCTGGTCGCGGTAATGATCATGGTGTCGATCGGCACGTTCAGCTGGAACTCGATCCCCAACCTGCGCCGCCATCCGCCCAGTTCATCGGTCGTGATGATCGCCACGGTCGCGGTCGTCGTTGCCACCCGCGATCTGTCGCTGGGAGTGCTGACCGGTGTCCTGCTGTCCGGCATCTTCTTTGCCGGCAAAGCCCGCCGGATGTTCGCGGTGACTCGCACCGAGGAAGGCGGGCGTGTGGTCTACCGGGTCACCGGCGAGATTTTCTTCGCTTCGGTAGACCGCTTCACCCGCGCGTTCGAGGGCGATGCCGGTCATCCGGTCACGATCGATGTTTCAGCAGCGCATTTCTGGGATATTTCGGGCGTGGGAGCGCTCGACAAGATCGTGGCACGCTTGCGCCGCGATGGTTCGGAGGTCGAAGTGATCGGATATAATCAGGCCAGCGCCGACATCATCGATCGCTTTGCGCTGCATGATAAGACTGGGTTCGAACTGGGCGCCGTGCCGCACTAGGCAGCAAGGCTGGGCAATCAGTCTTGCCCCGCCTTGCTAACTGTCCTTCCCCTCATACGCCTCGACAATCCGACCCACGATCGGGTGGCGCACCACGTCGGCGCTGGTGAAGCGGATCACGTCGATGCCTTGCACGCCTTCCAGACGGCTGACGCCGTCGGCCAGGCCGCTGAACGAATCGCCGCCGGGGATGTCGACCTGCCGGGGGTCGCCGCAGACGACCATGCGGCTGTTCTGGCCAAAGCGAGTGAGGAACATCTTCATCTGCGCGGGCGTGGTGTTCTGCGCTTCGTCGAGGATGACGAAGGCATCGGCCAGCGTGCGGCCGCGCATGAAGGCGATGGGGGCAACCTCTATCTCGCCGCTGGCCATGCGCCGCTCCACCTGCTCGGGCGGCATGCAGTCATATAAGGCGTCGTAGAGCGGGCGCAGGTAGGGATCGACCTTTTCCTTCATGTCGCCGGGCAGGAAGCCCAGCCGCTCTCCTGCTTCCACTGCCGGTCGCGACAGGATCAGGCGTTGCACCGATCCGGTCATCAACTGGCTGACCGCCTGCGCTACCGCGACATAAGTCTTGCCGGTGCCTGCCGGGCCAAGCGCGAAGATGATGTCGGACTTGGTGAGCGCGCGCATATATTCGATCTGCGCCGCGGAGCGCGGCACAATCGTTTTCTTGCGCGTGCGGATCATGATCGGCGGCGCGCCTTGGTCGCCGGAGATGATGCCTTCAAGGGTGGGTTCGGTAGACATGGCGATCAGCGACTCCACGGCGCCGCTATCAAGATCCTGACCCTGTTCGAGCCGGTGATACATGCCGTGGAAGGTATCGCGGGCACGGCTGACAGCGTCCTCCGGCCCCTCGATCTGGATGCGATTGCCGCGTGCCGAGATATAGACGCCGAGGCGGTTCTCTATCTGCACCAGGTTGGCATCGAACTGGCCAAAAAGCGCGCCGAGCAGGGCCGGCTGATCAAATTCCACCTCGATGCGGGCGCGTCGAGGTGTTTCCGGGCGAAACGCAGCCAATGTATCGGCGCGGGCAGACTTTCGGGCCATGCACTCCTTTCGAAGATCGAAGCTTCGATTCGGAAGATAGGCGCGCTATGTTGCAGCGCAAGCACGGTGAGGTGGGGGAACCGGGGAAAAGTTTTTCCGCTGGCAGACCGTGTCGAAAAGGTATCGGTCAGACGCCCTGACCGAACCCTCTCCCCGGCGGGGGAGAGGGCGTTTCGGTTCGTTTTGCGTAACTTACAGGCCGTCGACAGCCTTGCTGACCAGCACGTTCACGGCAACGCGGCGGTTCTGGGCCTTGCCTTCGGGGGTGTCGTTGGGGGCCATCGGGTCGGCTTCGGACATGCCGGTGGGCGACAGCATGCGATAGGGTGCCCACTTGCAGACCTGCTGCAGGTAGTTGACCACGCGGCCCGCGCGCTTTTCGCTCAGCGCCTGGTTGAAATCAGGGTCGCCGGTGGAATCGGTGTAGCCCACGACCAGCAGGAGCGCGTTGTCCATCTGCTCGGCCTGGCTTGCGGCGGTGCACAGGTCGCTCTTCGCCTGTGCCGAAAGCTGCGACTGACCAGTGCCGAAGTTCACGTTGATCGTGTTCTTGATATTGTACTTGTCGATATCGCCCATGCGACCACGCAGCGCCTCGGTCGCGGCGGCCTGTTCGCCAAAGCGCTGGTCGGTGCCGTTGTAGATCATCGTGGCGACCTTGAGGTCTTTCTTCTGCAGCTTGATCTGGCTGGCCAGCAGTTCATTACCAGCCTGCTTGGTCTTGATCGTCACCGGCAGGCCATTGAGCAACTGGTCGGACGCGAGCTTGTCGCTGGCCAGGCCGAACAGTCCGCCGGTGCCGCTGATGCGAGTCTGCTCGGTAACGCCGACGATGGTGGTGGCGCCTTGTTCAGTCCTGATCTGGATACGATCACCTTCGCGGCTGCGCGATGAGATGATCCCCTTCACGTCTGGCCCATCGGCCAGATCGGTCAGACTGGGGGTGGTATCGGTTACCGAGCCGGTCAGATCGCTTTCCGACTGGTCCTGCGCCTGCACGGCCACGCTGCCTGTTGCCGCACCTGCCAGCAGGGCAGACAGCAGCAGAATCTTGGGGTTCTTGGAAATCACGTTCATTGCGCTTCTCCTTCAAACTCGGCGAGGCGGGTCTGCGCTGTCGCAGCTATGTCCGGTGGCCGCCGTAGAGGTGGCGTGTGCGGCTGCCGGAACCCGATTTTGCTTCGTTAAGATGTGCGGCAGGACACCGCACAGGGACTTTCAGAAAATGTGGGACCGCACGAGTGTTCAGCCCAACCTTGCGGACAGATGAACGCCGTAGTGGGACAGGGCAAACCAGCGGGCCATGGGAGATCATCTTGCGACGAACCGTTGTAAGCAGCAACATACGGTTGCGGTAATGTAACGGCAGAATCGGCCTGATCGCTTCCAGCCAGCACAGGGCCTGTTATGCGGCAACCGTCTCGAGCAGCCGTCCATGGAGCGAGTTTGGACCGGCTTGGGTCAGTTCCACCCGCACCATGTCGCCCACGCTAGCCTCGCCGTCAAAGTGCACCGATTGCAGCCACGGCGACTTGCCCAGCCACTGGCCGGGGTGCTTGCCCTTGCGCTCGACCAGAACGTCACAGGTGCGGCCAAGGGTGGCGCGGTTGAAGGCGAGCTGGTCGCGGTTGAGCGCGCCTTGCAGGCGTTGCAGACGCTCGGTCATCACTTCGGCGGCGATCTGGTCGGCCATTGTCGCGGCGGGGGTGCCCGATCGCGGCGAATACTTGAAACTGAAGCACTGCGCATAGCCGACGGCATCGACCAGCTTCAGCGTATCCTCGAACTCGGCCTCGGTTTCGCCGGGGAAGCCGACGATGAAATCGCCCGACAGCGCAATGTCCGGCCGCACGCTGCGCACCCGGTCAAGGATCGCGAGGTAGCTGTCGGTGGTGTGGCTGCGGTTCATTGCCTTGAGCACGCGGTCGTTACCCGCCTGCACCGGCAGATGCAGGAACGGCATCAGTTTGGCCACGTCGCCATGCGCGGCGATCAGCCCTTCGGTCATGTCGTTGGGATGGCTGGTGGTGTAGCGGATGCGCTGAAGGTCGGGCAGGGCGGCCAGATCGCGAATCAGCCCGTCGAGACCGACCGCGCGGCCCTTGCCGTCATCGCCGGTCCAGGCGTTGACGTTCTGGCCGAGCAGCGTGATCTCGCGCGCGCCAGCGTCGACCAGCCGGTGGGCCTCGTCGATCAGATCGGCATAGGGGCGCGAGACCTCGGCGCCGCGCGTATAGGGCACCACGCAATAGGTGCAGAACTTGTCGCAGCCTTCCTGCACGGTGAGGAACGCGGTCGGCCCGGACCGGCGACGGCGGGGCAGCGCGTCGAACTTGGTCTCGGCTGGCATGTCGGTGTCGGTGACGCGATGGCCTTGCGCCGCCTGCGCCAACATTTCGGGAAGGCGATGGTAGGCCTGCGGGCCAACGACCATGCGCACCGCCGGCGCGCGCGTCATGATCTCCTCGCCCTCCGCCTGCGCCACGCAACCGGCGACGGCGATCAGAGGCGCGGAACCATCGTCGCGGCCCCAGTCCTTCACGATCCGGCCGATATCGGAATAGACCTTCTCGGCCGCCTTCTCGCGAATATGGCAGGTGTTGAGTACGACCAGATCCGCATCATCACCCTCGGGCGCGGCGCTGAGGCCTTGTTCGGCCAGCAATTCGGCCATGCGATCGCCATCATAGACGTTCATCTGGCAGCCGAAGCTCTTGACGCGGTAGGTCTTGGGGGCAGTGATTTGAGCCATTGCGGGCCGTTAGCGGAATTGCGGGCATTTTTGAAGCGGAGTCCGAAGTGGTTCACTTGAGCGCGCAAAACCGCTAACCGCGCGGCCATGAGCGATAACCAGACCCTTTACGCCGCCTTCACTGGCCACCTTTCCGCCGCGCTCGATGCGCTGGAAGCAGCGGGCAGCCTGCCTGCCGGGCTCAAGCGCGGCGCGATCACGGTAGAGCCGCCGCGCGATCCCTCGCACGGAGACCTGTCAACCAACGCGGCGATGGTGCTGGCCAAGCCCGCCGGGCTGAAGCCGCGCGATCTGGCCGAAGCGCTGGTGGCCGAATTGACCAAGCTGCCGGACGTGACCAGCGCGGAGATCGCCGGCCCGGGCTTCATCAACTTGCGCCTTTCTCCCGCCGCATGGATCGCAGAACTGCGCACGATCGCGGTTCTGGGTGACGATTACGGCAAGTCGACCATGGGCGGCGGCACCACCGTGAACATCGAATACGTTTCGGCCAACCCGACCGGGCCGATGCACATGGGCCATTGTCGGGGCGCGGTAGTGGGCGATGCGCTGGCCTCGCTGCTCGAATTCGCCGGGCACAAGGTGATCCGCGAATACTACGTCAACGATGCGGGCGCGCAGGTCGATACGCTGTCCCGCTCGGTGCACCTGCGGTATCGTGAGGCACTGGGCGAGGATGTCGGCGAAATCCCGGAAGGCTTCTATCCCGGCGACTATCTCGTTCCCGTAGGGCAGGCGCTGGCCGCAGAATTCGGCGATACCTATGCCAAGGCACCCGAAAGCGAATGGCTGGTGCTGTTCCGGGAAAAGGCGGTCGCTGCCATGATCGTGATGATCAAGGACGATCTTGCGCTGCTCGGCATCGAGCATGACCTGTTTTCGTCCGAGGCGGAATTGCAGGCCGCCGGAAAGCCGGAAGAGGCCGAGGCGTGGTTGCGCGCGCGTGATCTGGTCTATGACGGCGTGCTCGAAGCACCCAAGGGCAAGACGCTAGATGATTGGGAGCCGGTTGAACTGCCGCTGTTCCGCTCCACCAAGTTCGGTGACGATCAGGACCGTCCGATCAAGAAGTCCGATGGCAAATGGACTTATTTCGGCGCCGATCTCGCCTACCATTTCCAGAAGGCGCAAACCGCCGATGCACTCGTCGATATCTGGGGCGCGGACCATGCCGGCACGGTCAAGCGGATCAAGGCGGCGGTTGCGGCTATGACCGGCGCGGATGGCGATGCCACGCCTTTCGAGATCAAGCTGGTGCAGATGGTGCAATTGCTGCGCAATGGCGAGCCGGTCAAAATGTCCAAGCGTTCCGGTACTTTCGTTACGCTTGCTGATGTAGTGCGCGAAGTCGGCAAGGATGTCGTGCGCTTCACCATGCTGACCCGCAAGCCCGAAGCGCAGATGGATTTCGACTTCGCCAAAGTGGTGGAAGCATCGAAGGACAATCCGGTGTTCTACGTCCAGTATGCCCACGCGCGCGTCAGTTCGACTTTGCGCAAGGCCGCAGCCGAGGGACATGCCCCCAGCGGCGAGAACGTCGAGCTGCTGGGCGAGGAGGAACTCGAATTGGTTAAGCTGGCGGCTCAGTTCCCCCGGATCGTCGAAGCAGCGGCTGCGGCGCGCGAGGCGCACCGGATCGCGTTCTTCCTCAATGACCTTGCCGCCGCGTTCCATGGCTACTGGAACGTCGGTAATGACCGCCCGGAAAAGCGGTTCATCCTGACACAGGATGTTCCGTTAACCAAAGCTAGGCTTTTCCTTGCTACTCAGATCGGGCAAATCATACGTAATGGCCTCGCGCTTCTTGGCGTTCAGGCGGTAGAGGAAATGTGACGATGACGCCGGACAACCCGCCCGAGGACAACCGCGATAAGCCGTTCAACCCGTTCGAAGAGAACAACGACTTCGTCCCCTTTGGCAACCAGCCGGCGCCATTCGATAATCAGCAACCGCCCAATAGCGATCAGCAGCCGCAATTCGGGAATGCACCGCAGCCGAATTACGGTGATCAGTCGAACTACGGCGACCAGTCCAACTATGGCAATCAGCCAAGCTACGACAACCAGCCGAACTTCGGCGGGCAGTCGCAGGGCTTCGACAATGCGCCGCCAGCGTATGACAATGCGCCCCAATCGCATGATAACCCGCCCCAGGGCGACCAGCCGTTTGGCGATCAACCCTTTGGCGGGCAGCCGAACGAGCCGCAGTGGAACGACGGCCAGCAGCCCGCTTATGGCGATCAGTCAGTCCCGCTCGGTGCGATGGCGCAACCTGAATTCGAATCCGATGATGCCCTCGACGAAGCGACCAGTTTCGACGAACCGGCGCAACTCGATCTCGGTGACGATGACACCCGCCTGCCATGGCTGGAAGGCGACGACGACGAAGAGGAATACACCGGCTACGGTGCAGGTCAGGTCATCATGCTCGTGCTGCTGGGTCTCGCTGCGCTGGGCCTGCTGGTCGGCGGCATCTGGTGGGCCACGCGCGACAAGCCCGATGCCGAACTCGTGGCCGATGGCGGCACGATCGCTGCGCCCAGCGGACCCTACAAGACCCGTCCGGAGAATCCCGGCGGCGAACCGGTCAGCGGATCGGGCGATACCCGTTTCGCGGTAGCCGAAGGCCAGAGCCGTCCGGTGCAGATCGACGAGACTGCACCGCCGGCCCGCCCCGGCTTCCAGTCGGTCGACAAGTCCGGCTCCACGCCGCCCAACGCTGCTGCCCCGGCGGCTGCGTCCGCCGCCACGCGCGGTGCGACTGCAGACACAAGCGGCGTCGGCGTGCAGGTCGGCGCGTATTCGACCAAGGAAGCGGCTGAAAAGGGCTGGTCCAAGCTGGTGCAGCAAAGCGACGCGCTCAGCGGCGTCAAATATCGCATCGTGCAGGGTCAGGCCGATATCGGCACGGTGTTCCGCCTTCAGGCCGTGCCCGGCAATGCTGCTGCCGCCGATGCGCTGTGCCGCAAGCTGAAAGCCGCGAACATAAGCTGTCAGGTCAAGTAAGTCGCTAGTCAGCTCGCCGTTGCGGGCACGGCATAGCGCCGTGGTCTCGCAATGACGGGCTGTGCTTCAAGTGGGGTTGCCGGCCCGGCAACATCCGTCACGGTTTTGCACATCGTACAGCGCTGCCAGACTTGCGAAAATCGCACATTTCTGTGAATCTGCAGCGATGCTTCCTGCGATATTCAGTCTGGCCGGCCTGACGCTCAACGACAACGAGCGCGCCTTTTTCCGCGATTGCGATCCTGCGGGCTATATCCTGTTCGGTCGCAACATCGCCACGCGCGAACAAGTACGCGCGCTCACCGACGATTTACGCTCCCTTCACGGGCGCGACCGGTTGTTGATCTCGATCGATCAGGAAGGTGGCCGCGTGGCGCGGTTGAAACCGCCTGAATGGAGCCCTTATCCGGCTGCCGAGGCCTTCGATCTGCTTTATGAGCGCGCGCCATCCAGCGCGATCGAGGCAGTGCGGAGCAATGCCGAGGCGATGGGGTTGGATCTGGCCGAAGTGGGCATCACCGTCGATTGCCACCCTTCGCTCGATGTGCGCCAGCACGGCGCGCATGACGTGATCGGCGATCGCTCGTTCGGGCACGATCCGATGCGCGTCGCCGCGCTGGGCCGCGCCACGCTGGACGGGCTGGCGCGGGCTGGCGTCACTGGCTGTATCAAGCACATGCCCGGCCACGGACGCGCCAATGCCGACAGCCACAAGGAACTGCCCGTCGTCGATGTCAGCGACGAGGAACTGGAGCGCGATCTGCGTCCTTTCTGCACGCTGTCCAACGCGCTGATCGGCATGACCGCGCACGTCCGCTACACCGCCTGGGATCGCGAAAACCCGGCAACGCTCTCGCCCTATATTATCTCCGAAATCATCCGCAAACGCATCGGCTTCGATGGCCTGCTGCTGACGGACGACCTCGATATGGACGCGCTGCATGGCAGTGTGCCCGACATGGCTGAAGAGGCGATCGAGGCGGGATGCGACATCGCGCTCAATTGCTGGGCCGACATGGAGGACATGATCGGCATCGCCTCGTTCCTGCCGGCGATGTCCGATATCACGACCGCCCGGCTGGACCGCGCGCTCGCCGCAACCGGCGGCACTGCCGTGATCGAGCGGCGCGCCGAACTACTCGCCCGGCGCGATGCCTTGCTGGCGCTGTCGCAGGCGGGGGCATGACGACAGACGCGCTTCCCGGCGCGGTCGGTGAGGCGTCTGACCAAGCGTGGGAAGGCATTGCCAGCGCCGAGACCGGCAACGAAGCGCTCTATCTGGAACTCGATGGCTGGGAAGGTCCGCTCGACCTGTTGCTGGATCTGGCGCGGCGGCAAAAGGTTGATTTGCGCCGCATCTCGATCCTGGGGCTGGTCGATCAGTATCTGGACTACATCGAGCGTGCCGAGGAACTGCGGCTTGAACTGGCCGCCGATTACCTCGTGATGGCTGCCTGGCTGGCCTACCTGAAATCCGCGCTGCTGCTGCCGAAGGAAGAACAGCCCGATCCCAGTCCCGAGGAACTGGCGCTGCGCCTGCAATTGCGGTTGCAGCGGCTGGGCGCGATGCGCGAGGCGGCGTCGCGGCTGATGGCGCGTGATCGCCTTGGCCGCGACGTATTCCTGCGCGGTGCACCCGAAGGGCTTCGGGTTGACCGCCGCAATCTGTGGCAGTGCGAATGGTTCGATCTGATCCGGGCCTACGGCGATGTGAAAGCGCGCGCCGAACCGGTGGTGCACATGGTGCGTGAGCGCATGGTGATGACGCTGGAGAGCGCGATGGCGCGCGTGTCCTCCATGCTTGGCATCGCGCTGGACTGGATGGAACTGCACGATTTCCTGCCGCCGGTGCGCGATGGTGAATGGGCCGATCCGCGCCTGCGTCGCTCGGCGCTTGCCTCCAGTTTCGTCGCCGCGCTGGAACTGGCGCGCACCGGCAAGGCTGAACTCGCGCAGGACGAAACGTTCGGCCCGCTGCGATTGAAGGCACTGGGCGGGTGACGTTGCCGGCCGAGGGGGCGGACGAACGCGCGCGGGATGAAGTGGCACGTGCCGTGGAGGCGACGCTGTTCGCCGCCGAACAACCGATGAGCGCGGAAATGATTTCCACCCATCTCGGCGGGGCGGATGTTCACGGCGCGCTGGCCGCCTTGCAGCGGGATTATGCGGATCGCGGCGTGCATCTGGTCGAGCGCGGGAGGCGCTGGCACTTCGAGACCGCACCCGATCTGGCGCATCTGCTGCGGCGGGAGCGCGAGGAAGTGCGTCGGCTAAGCCGCGCCGCGACCGAGGTTCTGACCATCGTTGCCTACCACGAACCGGTCAGCCGCGCAGAGATCGAGGCGATTCGCGGCGTGCAGACCGCCAAGGGAACGCTCGACGTCTTGATGGAGGCGGGCTGGGTGCGTGTTGTCGGTCGGCGCGAGGTGCCGGGGCGCCCGGTCATCTACGCGACCACGCCCGATTTCCTCGCGCATTTCGGCCTTGCGTCGCTGAAGGAACTGCCCGGCATCGATGAACTGCGCGCCGCCGGCCTGCTCGACCCGGTGAACGACGAGATGATCGAACTGGCGCTGGGGCCGGGTGACGAACCTGTGAACGATGACGGCGAGGCGGCGGACGACGAGGATGATAGTCACTGAGCGCACTTAGACATCGGACAGACTCGCAAGTGTCAAACAAACGGTTTAAGAGCGGCAGCTTGTGACCCGAGCGATGCTCGCGGGTGAATTTTCGGAGTGAAATTGTTATGGGTGGCCTGTCAATTTGGCACTGGGTGATCGTGCTGCTGGTTGTTCTGGTCCTGTTTGGCCGTGGCCGCATTTCAGAGATCATGGGCGATTTCGGCAAAGGCATCAAAAGCTTCAAGGAAGGCGTGAACGAGGCAACCGACAAGACGCCAACGCCGCCGCCGGCCCAGATTCCGCCAGCGCAAATCCCCCCCGCCCCGCCTGAGACCGCGGCTACGCCAAAGACGACCGAGACCACGGGCAACCAGTCCTGATCTCCGGAAAACGCGGTCGTTATGTTTGATGTTGGTGCCTCCGAACTGCTGATGATCGTCATCGTGGCGGTCGTCGTCATCGGTCCCAAGGATATGCCCGTGGCGCTGCGCACGGCTGGTCGCTGGATCGGCAAGATGCGGCGCGTCTCCGGCCATTTCCGCTCGGGCATTGATGCGATGGTCCGCGAGGCCGAACTGGAAGATATGGAACGCAAGTGGCGCGAGCAGAACGAAGCGATCATGAAAGCGCACCCGCTGCTGCCCGACGCCGACGCCGACGCGATGCAGCCGCCGGTCTCCACCAGCGCGGCCAGCGCAGAGGCGAAGGCGCCGGACGAGCCGGAAGCGCAGAAACCGGCAGAGCCGCAACTGCCGCTGCCACCGCCATGAGCGTTTGAACGATGGCATTCCGTCTTACTGACATCGACGATTCGCAGGCGCCGCTGCTCGATCACCTGATTGAACTGCGGGGGCGGCTGGTGCGCGCGGTGATCGCCTTCGCCATCGCCTTCGCGTTCTGCTTTTATTACGCGGACGCGATTTTCGGCTTTCTCGTTCGCCCGCTTACCGCCGCGTTCCCTCCGGGCGAGGGCGTGCTGATCTACACCAAGCTTTACGAAGCATTCTTCGTCGAGGTGAAGGTGGCGATGTTCGCGGCTTTCCTGCTCAGCTTCCCGATCATCGCCAACCAGATCTGGCTGTTCATCGCGCCGGGGCTCTACGCGAAGGAAAAGAAGGCGTTCTTTCCGTTCCTGATCGCGACGCCCGTGCTGTTCACCATGGGCGCCTCGCTCGCCTATTTCGTGGTGATGCCCACCGCGTTCCACTGGTTCCTCGGTTTCGAGGGGCAGAAGGGCGGCCTGAAGCTGGAAGCGCTGCCGGGCACGGGCGATTACCTGGCGCTGGTGATGCAGTTCATCCTGGCATTCGGCATCAGCTTCCTGCTGCCGGTGCTGCTGATGCTGCTGAACCGCGCGGGCATCGTCAGCCGCACGCAGCTGAACGGCGCGCGGCGCTACGTGATTGTCGGCATCTTCATCGTCGCCGCCGTGGCGACGCCGCCTGACGTGATCTCGCAGCTTCTGCTGGCCGCGCCGCTGCTGCTGCTGTTCGAAGGCACGATGGTGCTGATGTGGTTCACCGAACGCCGCGACCAGCGCGAAAAAGCGCGCGAAGAAGCGGCGGGTGCAGCGGAAAGCGCTGCGGCGGAGTAGAGGGCTTCTCCCGGTTCAGTCATATCGCAGATTGGCCATAAACCATTGCCCTCACCCGTTCCCTGTGATTCAAGCGGGACCGAAGGCAACAGAAACGTCTGCGGGACAAGATAATGGCCGAAAATTCCCCAATTGAATGGACCGATGCAACTTGGAATCCGGTCGCGGGGTGTAGCATTGCATCAGCAGGATGCACGAATTGTTACGCGATGCGCATGGCGGCCCGCTTAGAAGCCATGGGCGTCGCGAAATACCACGGCCTCACGAGAAAATCGGGGGGGCGAGCGAAATGGACAGGAGATATCAGATGCGATGAAACGGCGTTGTCGGTCCCGCATCGTTGGCGCAATTCGCGTAAGGTATTTGTGAATTCGATGTCGGATTTGTTTCATCCAGACGTTCCCGTTGAATTTATCGGCAAGGTATGGTCGGTGATGGCGGAGACGCCACGGCATGACTACCAATTGCTGACCAAACGCCCTGAGCGAATGAGAGAAGTCCTGTCGAACGAAAAGTTCAAGATATTGCCAAATGTGTGGGTCGGCACGAGCGTCGAGGGTCCTGATGTTTTGGACCGCATTGAGCACCTACGTTCAACGCCAGCTGCGATCAGATTTATTTCATTTGAGCCTCTCATTGGGCCAATTCAAGATGCAAATCTTGAGGGCATAGCCTGGGCTATCGTCGGTGGGGAATCTGGGCCTGCTGCGCGAGCAATGGATGAGCAGTGGGTCTGGGCCATCGAGCGGCTTTGTCGACGTTACGACACAGCGTTCTTTTTTAAGCAATGGGGTGGAGCCAACAAAAAAGCTACCGGCCGCCTGCTTGGCGGGAGGACTTACGACGAGATGCCGGCGTGTATTTCTGGATAACGTGTTCAACCCCCTTCTCAATAAGAGAGATCGCATTGCGGTTATTCGAAAAGCAGTAGAGTTCAAAGTAGTCATGCCCATTGATCATCAGCGGGAGTGGTTGTGAAACATAACAAAACAGCTTACGAAATCGCTTTCTTGCAAAAGCTGCGATATCTGCTGACGAGGCATGTCTGCTTTTCCCCTCTTCAGCGCTATCATCCAAAAATGACATTTGGGCGGGCTTGGTACTGTAAAATTCCGTTTCCCAATCATCACCACCAAATATCCTGGAAAGGGCGCGACGCTTGCCTTCATCGACACCTTTGATGTCATTGGCTAATTGATGTATAACGGCAGCACGGGGAAATAGATACCAAACATCCACTTTTTGCGTTTTGGCTAAAGTACGCAATGTCTCCCAATCGACGCTCATGCCGTAAGGATCAAGGAAGACGACACCACGTTGTCGGCCTGATGTCGGACATCCAGACCAAGGCCTCGACGCGAAGAGAGCTTGCAATTCTGCGTTCGCTTCGCCTTGTTTTATCTGGATATCGTAAGGCCACTCATTTTTTAGCTGCTCGAGTTGGCGAGCACGTCCTCGGTGCTGCTCTGCGAACCAGTAGTGTGCAAAAGGAGGAATCACCTTAAGGGCCTTGCGGGCACTTCCGTCCAAAATAAGTTCTACATGCTCGATGGGGCCACCATCGAAAATCCCCCCTTTCTTCAGTTCTGCATGGCGATCCCCGGTCCCGGCAAATGCATCAATATACCAAGTCTCAAATCCTTGGTTATTGAGAGCCTGTTGATAAAACTCAAGGTATTCATTGAGCGCCTTTAGCTTGATCTCGGTCCAGACTCCACCAAAGCGATGGGCAACTCGTTTATTATCAACCATCAAAACACCCACTTAGTGCGCTGGTTATTATAATAGCTGTTGGAGAATCGTTGTCTATGATCAACCTGTAGTAACTAAGTAGGACGGGCTATCCCTCTTTCGTCTCACCCTTCGCCTTCACCCCATCCTTCGCCGCATCCCACGCCTTCTGGCCGTTGATCCACGTCTCCAGCACCCGCGTCTGGCGCAGGGTTTCGGGAGTGGCCTTGGTCGGGTCGCGGTCGATGAACAGGAAGTCCGCGCGCATGCCTTTGGCGAGGCGGCCGAGGCGGTCTTCGGCGAACATCGCGTAGGCGGCGCCGGTGGTGTAGCCGGCCAGCGCTTGCGGGAAAGTCAGACGCTCCTGCGGTTGCCAGCCGCCGACTGGTTGCCCGTCCTCACCCTGACGGCTGATCGCCACCGATAGCCCGAGGAAGGGGCGGGGCGGCTCGACTGGAGTGTCGGAACCGAAGGCGAGCGTGCTGCCTGCGGCGGCGATGGATTTCCAGGCATAGGCACCCGCCAGACGGTCCGGCCCCAGCCGCGCCTCGGCCATCGTGCGGTCGGATGCCTCGTGTTGCGGTTGCATCGAGGCAATCGCGCCGTGCTGGCCGAACCGCGCGATTTCGGCGGGATCGACGATCTGCGCATGCTCGATCCGCCAGCGGCGGTCGCCCTTGTAGGTGGCCGAAAGATCATCGATCGCTCCGAGTACCGTGGCGTTCGCCTTGTCGCCGATGGCATGGACGGCGACCTGGAATTTGTCGATGGCGGCGCGGCTCATCAGGTTGCCAAGCTGCGTCTCGTTCACGAACGGCAGGCCGGTGCTTTGCGGCGCGTCGGCGTAGGGCGCCTTGAGCCACGCGCCGCGCGAGCCCAGCGCACCGTCGAGGTAAAGCTTCACGCCCGCCAGTTTCAGCCGGTCGTCATAGAGCCACGGCGAGGGGCCGGGGCCGCCGATCAGCGCCATGGCATCGATGCCAGCCGCATAGGAAACGACGCGGATGCGCAAGTTGCCCTTGTCGGCCGCGCGGCGCAGCGCCTGCCAGTCCTCGATGGTGGTGCCCATGTCGGCCACGGAAGTGACGCCATTGCGCAGGAACACCAGCTGCGCCTCGGCAAACGCCGTATCGCGGTCGGACGCGCGCGGCGGCGGCATCTTGCTTTCCACCAGCGCCATTGCGCCATCGACCAGCACGCCCTCCGGTTCCTGGCTGCCGGCCACGCGCAGGATCTCGCCGCCGGAGGGGGCGGCGGTGGCGGCGGTAACACCTGCGGCCTTGAGTGCGGCGGTGTTGGCCCAACCGGCATGGCCATCGACACGGCTGAACCATGCGGGGCGATTGCCCGTAGCGCGATCGAGCTCGGCGGCGGTGGGCATGCGGTCGATGCCCCAGTTGGCCTGGTTCCAACCGCCGCCCATCAGCCACGGCATGTCCGGGTGCGCAGCGGCATAGGCGGTGATCCGCGCCAGCGCCTCGTCCAGCGATTTCGCCGCCGAAAGGTCGAGCGTCATCTGCGCAAAGCCGGTGCCCATGACATGGCCATGCGCGTCGATCATGCCGGGCACCATCACGCGACCCTTGCCGTCGACCTTGTAGGCAACCTTCTTGGGCCGCTTTTCCTTGGGCTGATAGATAGCGGCGATGCGTCCGTCGTTGTCGATCAGCAGCCCGTTGAACGTGGCGATGCCGCCTTTGCCGTCAGGGGTAATGCCGGTAACATCGTCAATCAGCACGTCTGCCATCGCTGGCGTAGCGACACCAAGCGCTACAGCAGCGCAAAGCAGAAATTTCATTTTTTACCCTTTTTCGGCAGGCGCTTGATGATGGCGCTGGTATCCAGGCGGCCACCGCCCATTGCCTGCACTTCGGCGAAGAACTGGTCCATCAGCGCCGCCATCGGCATCGAGACGCCCAGCCCGCGGCCTTCATCGAGGCTGAGGCCCAAGTCCTTGCGCATCCAATCTATCGCGAAACCGAAATCGAAACGGTCCTCGTTCATCGATTGCCAGCGGTTGTCCATCTGCCACGATTGCGCGGCCCCGCCCGAGATCGCCTCGTAGACCTTGTCCATGTCGAGATGCTCGGCCTGGGCAAAGCGCACCGCCTCGGCCAGCGCGGCGACATTGCCGGCGATACAGATCTGGCAGGCCATCTTGGTAGTCTGCCCCGCGCCCGCCTTGCCGACGTGGACGATGCGCTGCGAATAGGCTTCCATCACCGGGCGGGCGGCTTCGATCGCGTCCTTGCGCCCGCCGCACATCAGCGTGAGCGTGCCTTTCTGCGCGCCGATCTGCGATCCGGTCATCGGCGCGTCGATGCAGTGCACTTCCAGATCGCGCGCCTCGACAGAGATCTGCCGTGCGATCCGCGCCGATACCGTGGTGTGGTCAATATAGGTGCTGCCTTTGCGCAAGGTCTTGAACACCCCGCTCGGCCCCAGCACGACATCGGCGAGATCGTCATCATTGCCGACGCAGGTGATCGCGAAATCGGCCCCCTCCGCGGCCTCTGCCGGGCTGCTGGCAACGCGAACAGCCAAGCCGGGATTCGCCGCCTGCCAGCGTTCCGTCCGGGCGGGCGAGCGGTTATATATGGTCAGCTCATGGCCTGCCTCACCGATGTGGCGGGCGATTTCGCCGCCCATCACGCCCAGTCCGAGAAAGGATACCTTACGTCGTTCGCTCATGGGGAGAGGTATAGACATGCCTTCGCGAAAGCTGAACCGCGATTATGCAGAGCGGCCATTGCACAGCCAATAGGTGCGCGCGCTTCCAATTCCCGCCGCTTTCCGTTAGGCGCGGCGACCATGGAACAGCCAATGCTCAAGACCGCCGGGGAGGCCTACGCGGACCTTCTCACCGCCGACGACGTGCGTGCGGCGGCTGAGCGAATTCGCGGCGCGGTGGTGCGCACGCCCACGCTGTACAGCCGGACGCTGAGCGCGATCACGGGCGCCGACGTTTGGCTGAAGTTCGAAAACCTGCAATTCACCGCCGCCTACAAGGAGCGCGGCGCTCTCAATGCGATGCTCCAGCTTGACAGCGAGAGGGCCAATCGCGGCGTTATCGCGGCATCGGCGGGCAATCATGCGCAGGGCTTGTCGTATCATGGCGGGCGGCTGGGCATCCCGGTCACGATCGTGATGCCGCAGACGACGCCAATGGTGAAAGTGATGCAGACCGAGTCGGTCGGCGGCACTGTCGTGCTCTATGGCGAGAGCTTCGACGAAGCCTATGCCCATGCGCGGCGGCTGGAAACCGAACTCGGCCTTACGTTCGTGCATCCGTTCGATGATCCGCAAGTCGCGGCGGGTCAGGGCACTGTCGCGCTGGAAATGCTGGAGGACGTGCCAGAGATCGACACGCTGGCGATCCCGGTCGGCGGCGGCGGGCTGGCATCGGGCATGAGCACGATCGCCCGCGCCATCCGTCCGGACATCCGCCTGATCGGGGTGGAGGCGGAACTGTTCCCCTCAATGTACAATCTGCTCAAGGGCGATGCCCTGCCGGTCGGCGGGGATACGCTGGCCGAGGGTATTGCGGTGGCAGAGCCGGGCAAGTTCACCTCACGCGTGCTGGCAAACCTTCTCGACGACTTCGTGCTGGTTACCGAGCCGCAACTGGAGTCGGCGTTGGCGCTGCTGCTGCAGATTGAAAAGACCGTGGTCGAAGGCGCGGGCGCGGCAGGCCTGGCCGCGGTGATCGCGCACCGACACATGTTCGAGGGGCGCAAGGTGGGCATCGTGCTGTGCGGCGGCAACATCGACACGCGGCTGCTGGCCAACGTGCTGCTGCGCGATCTGGCCCGCGAGGGTCGGCTTGCCCGCCTGCGCATCAAGCTGCAGGACCGGGCCGGCGCGCTTTACAAGGTCGCCAAGCTGTTCGACGAGCATAACGTCAACATCGTCGAGGTCTCGCACCAGCGCATCTTCACGCACTTGCCGGCCAAGGGCCTGATGACCGAGATCGAATGCGAGGCGCGCGACCGCCAGCAGGTCGACACGCTGATCGGCGCGCTCCGGGCGGCAGGGTATCAGGTCAATCGGGTCGAGGCGGATTAGACCCGCCAGCCGGGAATTGAGCGCTAGGGGCTCGTCAGCTTCATCATTACGATGCCACTCAGGATAAGGAGCGCGGCGAAGATGCGAGAAGCACTCGCCGTCTCACCGAGAAACGCGATGCCCACCACGAACGCGCCAACAGCGCCGATCCCCGTCCAGACCGTGTAGGCTGTCCCGAGCGGCAGCGTTCGCATGGCCGTGGCGAGAAGGACAAAGCTCCCGATCAGTGTCGCTACCATCACGACGGTCCACATCGGCCGGGTAAACCCTGCCGACTGTTTCATTGCGAAAGCCCAGACGACCTCGAGAAATCCAGCAATCGAAAGCAAAATCCACGCCACAGCAGCCTCCCTTGTGGCCGGGCCGTCCCGGTCTTGAACGCCATCAAGGCACGGGAACGTGGTCGCCGGATATTCGGCACTAGTGGTGCTCTATTGTCCGGTCAACGATGCCGATCCCCTCGGCGTGACCCTTCGTCTGAGCTGCAACCAGGTTCATTTCAGGCCGTTTGCAATTGCGACGCGCAACGGCCCATCGCGGGACAGCGATCGGCCAAATGCCGCTGGCCTGTGCAAAATAACCATGTGTTACCCGAATTCTTGGTTAAAACGCTTTCAACACGGTATGCGGCCATGCATATTCGTAAGCGTTCGCAAGCTTGTTTTGAGCTGTTAGAGGAAGAGACGCCCCAGTGACGGCTCCCGTACGCTTTCCCCGATTTTTCGTCACGAGCCCCGCGCCGTGTCCCTATTTGCCTGACCGCAGCGAGCGTAAGGTGTTCACCGAGCTTAAGGGCCCTCACGCAGATTCACTTAACGATGCACTGGGGCGCATCGGTTTTCGCCGCAGCCAGACCGTTGCCTATCGCCCGTCGTGCCTGGAATGTGCGGCTTGCATCTCGGTGCGGATCGTTGCCGGGGAATTCGTCCCGTCTTCCGCTCAGAAGCGGAACCTGCGCAACAACCGGGATTTGATCGCCACCGTCTGCCGCCCGTGGTCCACCAGCGAACAGTTCGAATTGCTGCGCCGGTACCTGGGCGCTCGTCATCCCGATGGCGGTATGACGTCGATGGACGATGTCGATTATGCCGACATGGTCGAGCATACGCCGGTCACCAGTTACGTGATCGAATACCGTGAGCCCTCCGACGATGGCGTTACGCCGGGCCGGCTGGTCGGCGCCTGCCTGACCGACAAGCAGTGCGATGGGCTGTCGATGATCTACAGCTTCTACGATCCCGATCACCCCACGCGCTCTGGCCTGGGTAATTACATCATCCTCGATCACATCCTGCGCGCGACCGACCTGGGACTGCCCTATGTCTATCTCGGCTATTGGGTCGAAGGCTCGCCGCGCATGCAATACAAAGTGCGCTATCGTCCGCTGGAACGCCTTAACCGCACTGGCTGGGAACGCATTCCGGCAGACGAGCATGACCGGCTTATCGCCGCTGCGACGCGCGCGCCGCGTGAGGGTGGGGAAGGGCGCGGCAAGGATGGGCTGGCTGCCATGGTCGATGCCTGCCGGCTGAGCGAATAGCGGCCTTACGAAATCCGTTGACCTTGCCGGCCAGCCTTGCCGACCCTGCGGTGCTGACAGCGCTCAGGGCAGTGGTCGATGATGCGCTGCGGGCCTCGCCCGGGCGACTGATCGTTATCGGCATTTGCGGCGCACAGGGCAGCGGCAAATCGACGGTATCGGATGCTCTTGCCTGCGCCTTGCGTGAGGATGGGATTGCCACCGCAGTCCTGTCGATCGACGACATTTACCTCACCCATGCCGAGCGCAAGGAACTCGCGCGGACAGTGCACCCCTTGCTGGCGACGCGCGGGGTCCCGGGAACGCATGACGTTACGCTCGGCCTCGCCGCGATCGCCGCACTGGAACGGGGTGAGGCTACTGCGCTCCCGCGCTTCGACAAGGCCATCGATGACCGACTTTGCCGCGACGCATGGCCGCTGGCGCCCGCCGCGTGCCGCGTGCTGATTTTCGAAGGCTGGTGTGTCGGGGCCAGCGCCGAACCGACCGCGGCGCTGCCAGCCGCCATCAACGCGCTGGAGGTCGACGAGGATCCCGCATCGCAGTGGCGTCAATACGCCAACGCGGCGTTGGCGGGGCCTTACCGAACGCTGTTCGCGCGGATTGATCGCCTGGCGCTACTGGCTGCACCGGGGTTTGAGGTCGTGTTTGACTGGCGCATGCAGCAGGAGCGCGAACTGGCGCGGTCAGCCGGACCTGATGCCTCGGCCGTGATGGACGAGGCGCAAGTCGCGCGGTTCATCCAGCACTACGAGCGCATCACCCGGTATATTCTGCGCGAGATGCCGGGCCGGGCCGACTGTGTCGTGCAACTCGACCAGCATCGACGGCCCATCGCGATCACCTCACGTCATGCGGGTTGATCGGCAGGATCGTCCGGCAGCACAACGTCGCGTCGGGCACGGTCAGCACGGCGTCGGCGGCGCTTTTCGAGCGCGACAAGGCTCGGCACGGCATCGTCAATGCCATCGGCGAGATAGGCACCCCGCTCACCGCGCTCTCGCGCCGGCCCGGCGGTCGTGTCGCAAACAGTCTGACGCTCGATCTCGGCATTGAGCAGCCCGCCCAGCAACACGGCATAGGCCGAGAGAAACAGCCACATCAGAAACACGACGATGGCCGAGAGCGACCCATATGTCGCGTTGTAGTCGCTGATATAGGCAACATAGAGCGAGAACCCGAACGACACGGCGATCCACAGCAGCGTTGCCAGCAAAGCCCCGGGCGCGAGCCAGCGCCATTTGGCCGGGCGGCGATCCGGGCCATACCGCATGATCAGGGCAAAGCCGACGCTGCCCAGCGCGATCGCGGCCACCCAGGTCAATACCTTGAACAGGGTCACGGTCAGGTCGCCGATAAAGAACCTGGCCTGCATCTGCAGCCAGGCGAAGACACCGCCGCTGAGCAGACCGGTCAGCGCGATCAGGATCGTCGCCAGCGTCAGGCCGGCCGCGCGCAAAGTGATCGCGATCGTCCCGCGCGATTCGTGTTCCTCGTTGATGATGTTGAGCGCGCTGATCATGCCGCTTGCCGCTCGCATTCCGCCGTAGACGGCAAAAAACAGGGCGATGATCAGGGCCAGACCGGTTACCCCGGAACTGGTTGAAACGATCTGAAGCAATTGTTGCTCGATCAGTCGCGCGGCATCGGCAGGTACGACCTTGACGATTGCCCGCATCTGGCTTTGCACCGTTACGGGGTCGCCTGCCAGACCATAGATCATTACGGTGGCGGCGATCAGCGGGGTCAGCGCCAGAAAAGTGAAAAAGGCAACGCCGCCCGCCAAAAGGCCGAGTTCATGAAATCCCACCATCACCCAAACACGCTTAAGTACTTGCAACCAAGCGCGTTTTGGCATGCTCCACGGCGAATTCGCTGTTGCACCGGGGGCATTGCTCGGCGACAAGGGGGGCGCGTTTTCAGCCGCAATGTTCGCACCTTCGGGAACCAACTGAGGCGATAACCGATTTTCGGGTTTGATGGGCACTGTCGTTGGGCCTTCCGGGGGACTACAAATTAGCAAGGGCTTTCCCAGTTCAAAGGTCAAGCGACCGCATGGTTCCATGCGTAGTCTGATCGGGGCCGGCGTTTTCACGTTGGCGTTTTGCATGGCGATGCAGGCGCATGCGCAGGATGCCGCAACTGCGCCTGCGGTTGCTCCCGACGAATTGAAGGCCGGCACGCTGCCGGTGCCGCCGCCTCCTGCCGGTGCGAATCTGCCGGTCGTGGAAACGATCATTCCGGACGACGAATTCAACAGCGCGATTCCCGTACTCGATCCCGCCGACGACGCTGAACTGGGCAAGCCGCTCGAATCGATCGCTGAGTTCGAGCGCCGCCTCGCTACCGACCAGGCCGATGCCGCGCCGAGCGAAGGCCAGACCGCGCCGCTTGGCGATCCGGCGCTGGCGGATGGCGACACCGTAGAAGAAATCGGTGACGCCCCGGTGCGCGATGCGGAACTTGCCGCGCCGCTGCCGCCACTCGATCAGTTTGAAGTCGCGCCGGTGCAGTTCGCCGAAGAAGCGCCGGATGACGATGACGATGTCGAGATTGCCTACAGCCTCGAACTCAACGGTCTGGAACTGGCCGACAAGGACACTGAAACCGGCCTCAAGAGTCAGTTCAATTCGCTTTCCGCGCTGAAGGACGGCGATGGAAAAGCTGCCAATGCCGCGATGGTAACGGCCCGGTTGACCGAGGACGGCGAACTGGTTCGCAACATCCTGGCGTCCGAAGGGTGGTATGATCCGACCGTACTGACCCGCGTCGATATTGCCGACACCACGCCGGCAAAGCGGCCTGCGCTTACCGCAGTGATCGATGTGACACCGGGCAAGCGCTACGTCTTTTCCGATATCGTGGTGCAGGCCGATCCCACGGTGCCGCCGAACCTGATCGCCGATAATCTTGCGCTCAAGGTCGGAGAACCGATCGTGGCCCAGCGCGTTCAGGGTGCCGAAGCGCAAGTCGCGCTGGTGCTGCCGGAAAACGGCTATCCCTTCGCCGAGGTTGGCCAGCGCGACATCCTGCTCGACCAGCAGACGGGCGACGGCGTCTACACTCTGCCGGTGACGGTAGGCCCGAAAGCGCGGTTTGGCGGGTTCACGACCGACGGCGATCTTGCGTTCGACGTCGAGCATATCGACGTGCTCGCCCGGTTTAATCGCGGCGAACTTTACGACAGCCGTGAGGTCGATGATCTGCGCAAGGCACTGGTGGCAACCGGTCTGTTCTCCACCGTGGGCGTCGAGCCGGTGCGCACCAACCAGCCCGTTGGGGACGGCACCGAATACGTCGACATGCACGTGCTGCAGAGCGCCGGACCGCCACGCACGATTGCCGGAAGCGCGGGCTACGCCGCCGGTCAGGGCTTCACGCTGGAAGCAACCTGGACGCATCGCAACATGTTCCCGCCTGAGGGCGCGCTGATCGTTCATGGCATCGCCGGCACGCAGGAGCAGGGGGCGGGCGTCACCTTCCGCCGCTCGAATGCGGGCAGGCGTGATCGGACTTTCGAATTGACCGCCGAGGCGCTGCGCAGCGATTACGACGCCTATGACGCGCTGACCGGCCGTCTTGCGGCGCGGGTCAGCCGCGATTCGACGCCGATCTGGCAGAAGAAGATCACTTACGCTTACGGCGTCCAGTTGCTGGGCACGGCGGAAAGGGACTACGATTTCGCCCGCGCCGAACGCAATCGCCGCACTTTCTACATCGCGGGTCTGACCGGCCAGATCGGGCTCGACCAGAGCGACGACTTGCTCAATCCCACGCGCGGGTATCGCCTGACCGCGCTGGTCGAGCCGGAAGGTTCGCTGGAAGACGGTTTCAATCCCTACGTCCGTGGGCGGCTCGACGCCTCGGCGTATTTCCCTGTGGGCGACAGCATCGTGCTGGCGGGCCGGCTTCGCTTCGGCACGATCCAGGGGGCAAAGCGCGTCGATATCGCGCCGTCACGGCGGTTCTACTCGGGCGGCGGCGGATCGGTTCGCGGGTTCGGCTTCCAGAAACTCGGCGAACTCGATCCGAACGGTGATCCGATTGGCGGACGCAGCCTTAACGAAGGCTCGGCGGAAGTGCGCTATCGCTTCGGCAACTTCGGCGTCGTCGGTTTCGTCGATGTCGGCCAGTCCTATACCGAGACGATGCCGCAGTTCTCCGATCTTCGCTACGGCGTGGGTATCGGCGGCCGGTTCTACACGAACTTCGGCCCGCTGCGCGTCGATGTCGCTACGCCGATGGGTCGGCGGCCCGGTGAAGCGCGATTCAACCTCTATGTCTCGATCGGGCAGGCGTTCTGATGCCGGAAACCGAAAACCCGAACGGCACACTGCCTGAGTCCGAAGTCGCTACCTCGGAACCCACTGAAGCCGTAATCGAAACCCCGGCAAAACGCGGCTGGGGCAAGCGTATCGCCAAGACGCTTGTCGCCATCGTACTCGGCCTTGCGGCCTTGGTCGCGGCAATCATTTTCGGAGTCGATACCGGACCCGGCCATCGCTTCATTGCCGACCAGATCGCCGCACTCGAATTCGAGAACGGCATGAAGATCCGCGTCGGCCGGATCGAAGGATCGATCTACGGCGCGATGACACTGCGTGACCTTTCGGTGCGCGATCCCAAGGGCGAGTTCCTGTTCTCGCCCGAGGTCAAAGTGGACTGGCGCCCATTCGCCTATCTCTCCGATCACGTCGATGTGCGTTCAGCGACAGCGGAGCGCATGATTTTGCGCCGCGTTCCCGTGTTCCGCGAGACCCCGCCCAGCGACGCGCCGCTGCTGCCCGATCTCGATATCGACGTTGGCCGCATGAAGGTCGCACGCTTCATCGCCGAGGCACCTGTATCGGGCGAACGCCGCGTCGGCACGATCGACGGCAAAGTGCACATCGCCGATGGACGCGCACAAATCGATGCCACCGGCGGCATGGTCGCCAGCCAGAGCGGCGCCAAGGGTGACCGTTTTGTTGTGAAGCTCGATGCCTTGCCCGCGCAGAACCGCCTCGGCATCGATCTTGATCTCGATGCGCCGCGCGGCGGTGTGATCGCCGCCCTCGCCGGTTTGACCGAACCGCTCGCGCTCAAGGTCAATGGCAAGGGCGACTGGGCGGCGTGGAATGGACAACTGGCGGCGAACCTTGGCGGCGGCGAGTTCGCCCGGCTGGGGCTGACCGCGCGGGACGGCACGTTCGCGATCAAGGGGCCGACGCGGGTCGCGCGGCTGTTCACTGGCCCGACTGCGAACCTGCTCGGGCCTGTCACCAATCTTGACGTCACGGCGGCGGTCTCGGATCGCCGCGCCATCGTCTCGGGCCTGATTTCCAGCGATGCCTTCACGCTGACGCCCAACGGTGTTGTCGATCTGTCGGATAACACTTTCGACGATCTGAAGCTGGCCTTCGTGCTGCTGAAGCCTTCCGCCATGGCCGAGAACCTGAGCGGGTCGGGCCTGCGCGCGATGCTGACGCTCGACGGCGCATTCGCGACCCCCGGCGTGCAATATACGATCAACGCCAACCGCATCGTCATGAACGACATGGGGCTTGAGCAACTGTCTGCCACCGGCGCTGCACGAGTGGATGCCGATCGCATCATGATCCCGGTTTCGGCCAAGGTCGGGCGGATCACGGGCCTCGATACAGTGGCGGGCGGTTCGTTGGCCAATGTCACGCTAAACGGCGATCTTGCCATCGACGGTCCGCGCATCCTGTCCGATAACATGCGCATCCGGTCAGACCGGATCGATGCCAAGCTGATCCTGGTCGCCGATATGAGTACCGGTCTCTACACCGGTGCGGTCGATGGCAAGATCGACAATTACCGCATCGAAAGCGTCGGCATCTTCAACATCGAAACCGACATGGACCTCAAGACGCAGGCGCAGGGCTTTGCGCTGGTGGGTTCGGTCAAGGCGCGCTCCACCAAGTTGCTGAACGAAAGTCTGCAGACCTATCTGGGTGGCAACTTCGCGGCTTCCTCCAACGTGGCCTACGGATCGGACGGCGTTGTGCGGTTCTCCTCGCTCCGGCTGGAGGCACCCGATCTTCGCATCGTTGGCGGGCAGGGCACATACTCCACCGACGGGCGGATAAACCTGATCGCGAACGGCACGTCGCGCCGCTACGGCAATGTCGGCGTGCGTATTGCGGGAACCATCGCGGAACCCAACGCGCATGTCACCGCACAGCGTCCGGGCCTTGGCATCGGGCTGGCCAATCTCGACGCGCGGATCGACGGCGTGCGCGGTGGCTATCGCCTCGATATGACCGGCGAGACCGATTATGGACCGCTCAAGGCCGATGTGACGCTGGGCATGGGTTCTGCGCTGACGGTGCAGATCAACAGCGCCAACCTGTCAGGCGTCGATTTCGCCGGCAGGATCACCCAGACCCGCAGCGGACCGTTCGCGGGCGAACTGACCGCCAATGGCAACGGCATGGGCGGCGTCGTGCGGCTTTCGGCGCAGGGCAAGTATCAGGCGGCGGACTTCAACTTGCGCGCGCAGAATGCGATCTTCCCCGGGCCGGCGAACCTCGCCATCGGTTCGGCGATCATCGACGGGCGCGCGGTGCTGTATGACAAGCCGCTGATCATTGCCGATGCGCAATTGGCCGGAACGCGCTTCGGCAGCCTCGATATCGCGGCGGCGCGCGTGCTGGTGAACTACCAGAACGGCAAGGGCCACGCGAAGGGACTGATAGAAGGGACCAGCGGCGTTCCGTTCCGCATGAGCCTTAACGCTGATCTTCAGCCCGCGCTGTGGCGTGTGGCACTGAACGGGCGGGTTCGCGGACTGGATCTCAAGACGCAGAGCCCGGCGCGGATCGTGCCGAAGAACGGCAGCTACGAACTGTTGCCGACCGCGATTTCCTTTGGCGGCGGCAGCATCAAGCTGGCCGGCAGCTATGGTGAGGGCATGAAAGTGCAGAGCCGCCTCGACAAGATCGACATGGCGCTGATCAACACTTTCGTCCCGGGTTACGGCATCGGCGGAACCGCCAGCGGCAGCCTCGATTTCGAGCAGGCCAGTTCGTCCGCCTTCCCGCGCGCCGATGCGCGGCTGCATCTCGATAACTTCACCCGCACCACAGCGGCGCTGATCAGCCAGCCGGTGGATGTGAATTTCGTGGGTAAGCTTCTTCCCAACGGTGGTGAGGCGCGCGCGGTCATTCGCAGTCGCGGCACCGTGATCGGCCGGATGGTGGCATCGCTGCAACCGCTGCCGCCCGGTAGCGGCCCATGGACGGAGCGCCTGATGGCCGCGCCGCTTGGCGGAGGCATTCGCTATAACGGACCAGCGGATACACTGTTCTCGTTCGCGGGCCTTACGAACCAACGCCTGAGTGGACCGATCGGTCTGGCTGCGGACTTCTCGTGCCGGGTTGCCGATCCGTGCCTTGCGGGTGTGGTTCGCGGCAAGGGGCTGACTTACGAAAACCAGACGTATGGCACCAAGCTGACCGCGATGGACCTTTCCGGCCGCTTCGATGGCAACCGCTTCGAACTCCAAAGCCTGACCGCGAAGGCCGGAGCGGGCACAGTCTCGGCCTCCGGTTCGCTCAGCCTTGCGGCCGAGGCCGGCTATCCGATGGATGTTTCGGTCAAGCTCAATCAGGCGCGGCTTGCCCGCAGCAACACCTTGTCCGCCAGCGCCACGGGTGACTTGCGCCTTACCAAGCGTGCGGGCGAAACTGCGTTGCTTTCTGGCCAGTTGCGCTTGCCTGAGACGCGCTACCAGATCGTGCGCGAAGGTTCGGCGGAAGTGCCCCAGCTTACCGGCGTGCGCTTCAAACCGCCGGTCGGTCCCAAGCGTATCACAGGCAATGAGCAGGCCCGTCAGTCTGCCAGCGCGTTCTCTCTCATCCGGCTCGACCTGAAAGTGGTCGCGCCTGAAAAGCTCTACGTCTCGGGCATGGGTCTTGAGGCCGAGTGGCGCGCCAATTTCGACATCAGCGGCACCAGCGCGGCGCCCAGCGTGGCAGGTGAAGTCGAGCTTATCCGGGGCACGCTGGGCTTCGCCGGGCGGTCGTTCGAGCTGACCGAGGGGCGGCTCGCGTTCACGGGCGGCAATCCCTACGATCCCTCGGTGCGGCTCGTCGCCACTGAAGATGTCGAGGACGTGACGGTCAATGTCTCGGTCGGCGGACGGGCGACCGATCCAGAGATAACGTTCTCCTCGGTGCCCGGGCTGCCGCAGGACGAAATCCTTTCTCGCATCCTGTTCGGCAGTTCGATCTCGAACCTGTCGGCGATCCAGGCGGTGCAGCTTGCGTCGTCGCTGAATTCGCTGCGTGGGTCCGGCGGCGGGCTTAACCCGCTCGGCACGCTGCGTTCGGCGACGGGCATCGACCGCTTGCGTATCCTTGGACCCGACGAGCAATCGGGCCGTGGCACCGCGCTGGCTGCAGGGCAGTATATTACCGACGACATTTATGTGGAGTTGATCACGGATACGCGCGGCTTCACCGCCACGCAGCTCGAAGTCGCGATCACCAAGTGGCTGTCGGTACTTAGCCAGGCAGGTGGATCGGGCGTCAACAGCGTCAACGTGCGGATCAAGAAGAACTACTGATGCGCGCGGCATTGATCATCGCGGCGGTAATGCTCACGTCAGCTTGCAACAGCGAACCGAGCTTCGACGAGCGCTATGCCGCTGCGAAAAAGCATGTCGATGCCAATGCCCGGGCCATCGATGCCGAACTGCGGGCGAAAGCCAGCGCAGCGGCCGATGTGCCCGCCGATGCAGCAAGCGGCACACCCATCATCGAAGCCAGCGAAGTACCATTGACCGGCACGTGATCCGCACTGGCCCTTTGCCGGCAACCCGCTAGATTGATCGCATAAAAGAGGGGAATCCTATGCGTTCGTTGCTACTTGCCGCTGCCGCGCTGGGCGCGATTTCCGCGCCTGCGCTGGCTGAAACCACCGAGTTCCGCGTGCTCATGGCCGAGCGCGATGTCGGCCACTTCACGGTCAACCGTGACGGCAATACCGCGACCGTGGTGTTCGACTACAAGCAGAACGGGCGTGGCCCGACGATCGCTGAAACGCTGACGCTCGATAGCGATGGCTCGCCGCTGAAATGGACCGTCACCGGGCGCACCACATTCGGTAATGCGGTGGAGGAAAGCTTCACCCGCACAGGCAAGGGTGTCTCATGGAAGGATCTGTCCGGCCCCGGCACGATCAAGGGCAAGGCGGCGCCGCGCTATTACGTGACGCAGAACGGCTCGCCGCTCGATGTCGCGATGCTGGCAAAGGCGCTGCTGGCCGATCCCGATCGCAAGATGGACATCGCTCCCGGCGGCACTGCCATGCTGACCGAGCGGGACCGGCGCACGGTGCAGGCCAAGGACGGCCCTATCGAACTCGTCACATACGAGTTGTCGGGCCTTGCCATGTCGCCGACCTACATCACGCTGGACGGCACGGGTGATCTGTTCGCATTGCCATCCCCCGACACGATCCTAATCAAGAAAGGCTATCAGGACGTCGCCGACAAGCCGCTGCGCGATCTGTCCGAAAAACTGGCGACCGAGCGCCTGTCGCGGCTACAGTCCGAAGGCGCGCATCGGTATGCCGGCCCGATCCGCATCCGCAACGTGCGCGTGTTCGATCCGGTGAAGCTGGCGATGACCGCGCCGATGGATGTCGTCATCGCGGGTGAGCGCATCAGTGAGGTCGTGCCAGCCGGCAGCCCCGGCACCGAGGGCGAGACCGTGATCGAGGGCGCCGGCGGATCGCTGGTCCCCGGGCTCTACGAGATGCACTCGCATCTCGGGCAGGACGATGCGATCAACCTGGTGCTGGCGGGTGTCACCTCGGTGCGGGACATGGGCAACGACAATGCAGTCCTCGCCAAGCTGATCGACAGTATCGAGGACGGCAAAGTCGCTGGTCCGCGCGTAACGCGCAGCGGCTTCCTCGAGGGCGAGAGCCAGTTCAGCGCCGCGCATGGTCGCCTCGCGCACAGCGAGAAGGAAGCGATCGATCACGTCCGCTGGTATGCCGCGAACGGGTTCTGGCAGGCCAAGCTCTACAACTCGATGAAGCCCGAGTGGGCGCCTGCCGTGGTGGCGGAGGCACACAAGCTCGGCCTGCGGGTCTCGGGGCATGTGCCGGCATTTTCCAACGCCGATGCCATGATTGCCGCCGGGTTTGACGAGATCACCCACGTCAATCAGCTCATGCTCGGATGGGTGCTCAATCCCGATGAGGATACCCGCACGCTGTTCCGCTTCAAGGCGATGCAGCGCTTTCCCGAGCTGAACCTGACAGCCGAGAAGGTGACCAAGACGCTCGACGCGATGGTGGCCAAACGCGTCGCCCACGAGCCGACGATCGCCATCCACGAACTCGGCCTCACCGCGATCGACGGCAAGCCCAATCCCGGCAGCCTCGATTACATCGATCACATGCCGGTATCGGAGCAGCGGCAGATGAAGCAGGCGCTGTTCGGTGCGGATTCGCCCGAAGAGCGAGCCAAATACGTCGCGGCTTATGCCAAGATTCTCGATACCCTGCGTGATATGCACCGGCGCGGCATCATGCTGATCCCCGGCACCGACCTTGGCGGCGGGTTCACTCTGCATCGCGAACTTGAACTGTTTACCCAGCTTGGCATGAGCAACGCGCAAGTGCTGGCGCGCGACACGCTGGAGATGGCGAAGTACCTGGGACAGGATCAGTCGCTCGGCTCGATCGAACGCGGGAAATACGCCGACTTCTTCCTGATCCCCGGCGATCCGGTGACCAACCTGAAAGCGATCAAGTCGATCGCGATGGTGGTGAAGAACGGCGCGGTTTACTTTCCGTCCGAACTCTATCCGCAGATGGGGATAAAGCCGTTCGCGGATGCCCCCAAGGTGACGGCGGCGAAGAACTGAGTCGGGCTTAAACCGGCTTGACGAACGGAGCGGATGGCGGCCATGCGGTTCGCCTGATGCTTCGGCTGGAAGGGCTAGTCTGATGGA
This sequence comes from uncultured Novosphingobium sp., assembly GCA_964502105.1. Classification (GTDB taxonomy): domain Bacteria; phylum Pseudomonadota; class Alphaproteobacteria; order Sphingomonadales; family Sphingomonadaceae; genus Novosphingobium. The sequence continues at coordinate 65,284 of CAZCUS010000001.1, forward strand.
AAACGCCGACCTCGCAACGCTTGGTCGCCGGGAGTGGCTGCTGAAAACGCGCGCCGATCTGCGGGCGCTGTCGTCTGAAGCGAGTGCGATGCCCGCTTACGAAACCATCTCGGCGCGCGACTTCCTGCACCGTCACTACGCGCCGAACCGGCCGGCGCTGATTCGCGCCGAAACCGCCGGGTGGCCTGCGCTGAAGTTGTGGACGCCGGAATATCTCAAGGCGAAGATCGGCTCCACCAAGATCGAATATCAAGGCAGCCGCAATTCGGACGCCAATTACGAGCTGATGAAGCAGCGCCATCGCCACCGCGTGGGGTTCGACAAGTTCATCGACATGGCGTTGGCCGAAGGCGCCGCCAATGACGTCTACGTCACGGCCTATAACAGCCGGTACAACACTGCGGCGCTGGCTCCGCTGACCCAGGATCTGGGCTTCATCGATCATATTCTTGAGCGCAACGTGCCCAATCCGCATGGGATGATGTGGATTGGCGGTGGCGGCACGTTTACCCCGCTGCACCATGACTTGACCAACAACCTGCTGGTCCAGATCGTTGGCAGCAAACGCATCGTTCTCATCTCGCCCGACGAGGTGACACAGCTTTACAACAACCATCACGTGTTCAGCCAGATCCTGGATGTGGAGAAGGTGGACCTGACCCGCTTCCCCGCCACCGCCAATTTGCGGGTGATGCGCTTCGATCTGATGCCGGGTGAGGCGCTGTTCATTCCGATCGGCTGGTGGCACCAGGTCACGTCCAACGATTTCAGCGTGTCGATCACCTACACCAACTTTCGCTGGCGCAATAATTTCCACGAGGGTTTTCCCAGTTAGGACGCCTGAAACCGTGACGACCCTTTCCTTATACGCGCGCTTTGCGGAGAGCTTTGCGCGCTACGCCGACCAGACGTTCATCGAGGATGGCGAACGCAACTGGACGTATGGCGAAATCGAGCGCCAGGCCGGGCGTCTGGCCACCCGCCTCATCGAACTGGGCGTAGCGCCAGGCGAGCGCGTGCTGGCACAGACCGACAAATCGGTTGAAGCGCTGCTGCTCTATTTCGCCACGGTGCGCTGCGGGGCAATCTATCTGCCGCTCAACATCGACTACACCGAGGCCGAGCTTTCCTATTTCATCGGCGATGCCACGCCCGTGCTCGCGGTTTGCCGACCGGCCAGTCGCGAAACGTTCGCGCGCATTGGCGCAGGATCGCTGACGGTGCGCACCCTTGACGATCTGTTTGCCGACCTGCCGACCGAGGAGGCGCCGCCGGTGCCGCGCGCGGCCAGCGACATTGCCGCGATCCTTTATACTTCGGGCACAACCGGGAAGCCCAAGGGCGCGATGCTGACCAATGCCAATCTGGTATCGAACGGCGAAGTCCTCATCGATCTGTGGCGCTTCAGCAGCGATGACCGACTGATCCACGCGCTGCCGATTTTCCATGTCCATGGACTGTTCGTGGCGATGCACTGCGCGCTGTTCTCTGGCGCGACGGTCATCTTCACGGGCAAGTTCGATGCCGCCACCGCCGTGCGCCATATGTCCACCGCGACCGTGCTGATGGGCGTGCCCACGTTTTACACCCGCTTGCTGGCCGAGCCGAGCTTTACCCGAGATGCGGCTGCGAACATGCGGCTGTTCGTCTCTGGATCCGCGCCGATGTCCGCCGATCTTCATCGCGCGTTCGAAGAGCGCAGCGGCCACCGCGTGCTGGAACGCTATGGCATGACGGAAACCGGCATGATTACGTCCAACCCCTATGATGGCGAACGTCGCGCCGGTTTTGTCGGCCAACCGCTGCCCGGCGCATCGCTGCGCGTGGCCGAGTTCGAGACCGGGCGAGTCCTGCCGCAAGGCGAAGTCGGCATAGTCGAGGTCAAGGGGCCGAATGTCTTCGCCGGCTACTGGCAGATGCCGGAAAAGACCGCGAGCGAGTTCCGCGCTGACGGCTACTTCATCACCGGCGACATGGGTTTCATCGATAGCGATGGTTCGGTGCAATTGGTAGGGCGCGAGAAAGACCTGATCATTTCGGGCGGTCTCAATATCTATCCTGCCGAAGTCGAAGCCTTGCTCGATGACCGCGCCGATGTTGCCGAAGCTGCGGTCATCGGCGTGCCGCATCCTGATCTGGGCGAGGCGGTCGTCGCCGTGGTGCAGCCGCTTGGCACATTTGACGCCGAAGCGGTGCGGGCCGAATTGCGCAACGATCTGGCGGGTTTCAAAGTCCCCAAGACCATCGTGACGCTCGACGAGCTGCCGCGCAACACGATGGGCAAGATCCAGAAGAAGCTGCTGCGCGAGCGCTACGCGAGCATGTTCACCGCCGCCTGAAACCTCAGGCGGAAGCATCCTCGGCGATAAAGCCGGACCGCTCGCGCAAGTAATCGAGGAACGGCTGGCTGACGCCCTGCTGGATGAGGGCTTCCTTGCTCACCGGCGTGCTAGGCGGGCGAAATCCCGGATCGGCGATGGCATGGCGGGCGAAAGCATGATCGATGATCGCGCTCGTACCGATCACTGCAAAGTCGCAGCCGGCGTCGAGCACGGCTTGCACATCGGCAGCGGTGGCGATGTTGCCAGCCGCGCCAAGCCGCACACCGTTGCGCGGCAAATCGGTGAACCAGCCCAGCAGCGTTCGCTCACCGTACGCCTCATCCGCAGGCAGTTTGAACACGTCCCACAGAGACAGGTCGAGGTAGTCGATTTCGGCCGCGCTCAGGATTTGGCCAACGAGTTCGCGCGTCTCCATCAGGTTAATGCCATAGCGTTCGGTTGAAAGCCGAAGGCCGACCTGGAAATCAGGGCGGCAGGCTGCGCGGATGCCGGCGATTATTTCGAACAGCAAGCGCGCCCGGTTCTCCAGCGATCCGCCGTAGCAGTCGGTGCGGCGGTTGGTTTCTTCCGATAGGAACTGCGTGAGAATGTAGCCATGCGCCCCGTGAATCTCGACGCCATCGAACCCGGCCTGCTCGGCACGGCGCGCGGCGGCGATGAAATCGTCGCGCAGCGTTTCGACTTCCGCTGTGGTCAACCCCCTGGCGCCCGACTCCGCGTCGTTCGAGGCACTTACGGGGTGCGTCACAACCGCCTTGTCCGAGCGGATGCCGGCGTGATGAAGCTGGATCGATGAGACCGATCCAGCCGCCCGGATCGCCGACGCCAACCGGGTGAGGCCGGGGATATGTGTATCGGAAAAAACACCGAGTTGACCGCCGAACCCCTGTCCAACCGACTGGACATGCGATGCGCACGTCATCGTCAACGAAAAGCCGCCCTGCGCGCGCATCGTCAACCAGCGAAACTCTTCTTCCGACAGCGTGCCATCGGCGTGGCTCTGCCGGTTCGTCAGCGGAGCCAGCGTGATGCGGTTCTTCCATTCCGGCCCGCGGGTGAGTGAGAGCGATTGACCGAGAGTTGTTGAAGGGACTGTCATCGTTTCTTCGCTTTCGTTGTCGCGAGGGGAGCGAATCGGCGGCTTCCGTGCAATTTTGCCGCTCGGCGCATGGGGAATAGTTTGTGGATAAGTTTTCCGTAGGGAATTTATCGGAACGACTTTGACAGAAAAATCAGCCGTCTGGCGCATGTCGCAGCGCACAAGTGGGATGCGGCATCGCAACCATCAAGACGAGAGAAACGAACGCCGTTACCGCCAAGTGTCCGTGATGCTTTTCTAAAGAGGCAATGGTGCAGTGCAACCATCCATGCCGTTTGAAAATGCTCCCACTAAGAACCTGCGCAACAGAATCCGTAAATGTCCCGATGTGCGCGCGATGGGAAATTATCAGTGCGTGCTGATAGATGATTAACGTTATTCATGGTAATCATGTTGCTTGAAGGAAACCTTCAGCACACATGAGATTGGTTGGGCCAACCGGGGAAAAGGTCGAAAAGACTGGTAGTTGGCCGCAGCAGAGGATGAGTGATGAAAGTCGCAAATGACCAATTTGGGCAGTTTGTCGCCCCACGCATCGATGTAGGCGCGCGCTCGATAGATGTCAGGTCGGACGCCTCTAACATGCGGACCGAAAGCCATCCGGAGAAACAGCGCTGGCCGCTCGGCTTCGTGCTGAGCGTCCTGCTGAGCCTGGCCTGTTGGGCCGTTCTCGCGATGCTGGTGCTGCGCTGAGCCCAGCCACTCGAGTAGTGAATTCCGGCATTCCCGATCGGCACGAGAGATAGCCGATACTTGACGCCGCCTTTACCGCCATTGTCGCGCGCCGCGGTTCGACCGACGCCTATCTCAAGGACGCAGTCGGTGCTGACGAGGTGCTGAAGGAGCAGCTGCGCGCCGCGCTGGTGGAAGGCTAGAGGAACGCCTTCGCGTCGGCCATGAACCGGTCAAACTGGTCATGGTGTAGCCAGTGGCCGGCGTTTTCGTATTCGATCACCCTGGCGGTAGGCAGGAATACCATCCTGCCATCCTTTTCAGGGTTGCTGACGAAGCTGTCCGCCCCATGGAATATCAGGACCGGACAAGTGATTGCCTGCCAAATCGCCTGGACCTGGGCATAGGTGATGTCGGTAATGTCCCAGACATAGAGGTAGTTGTCGAACTTCCAACTCCAGGTGCCGTCCTCGTTGCGGCTGGCGCCATGGATCGTCAAGTGTCGCGCTTGGGCTTCGGTGAGGAAGCTGTTCTCGCCCTTCATTCTTTCGAAAGCGGCGCGCAGCGTGTCGTAGCGGCGCGGGAGCCGCCCGGCTGACTTGCGCTTGTCTTCGATCCACTGGCGCAGCCGTTTGTCGGTACCGATCTCTGCAGCCTCGGCCCGGCTCTCTGGTGAGGGTCCAAGCCCCTCTATGTTGACGAGCTTGCGCACCTTTTCGGGATATAGCCCCGCAAACCGCGTCGCGATATTGCCGCCCAGCGAATGCGAGATGATCGTGACTTGCTCATAGTCCAGCGTGTGGACGAGCTGGGCGAAGTCATAGACGAAGGCGTCCATCCCGTAGTGCCCTTCGGGCGACCATTCGCTGTCCCCGTGCCCGCGCAGATCGGCGGCGATGACGTGCCAGTCGTGGCGCAGTTCCTCGGCTACCCAGTCCCAGCTGCGGCAATGGTCGCGTCCGCCGTGTTGCAGGATCAGGGGCGGTGCGTCCGGGTTGCCCCAGTCGACGTAGTTGAGCCGCAGCCGCTGGGAGATGAAGCGGTTCGATGTGGGGCCAGGCAAGCTTTTCATACTCATTTCCTTGCTCGGCTTGTTCGGCAACGTCAATTGCGTGCTGTTCGCATCGCCGGTGCCGCGCAAGATCATTAGGCTTCATTTCCGGGCAAGAAAAAATTCCATCAACTTGCGCGCTTGGCAAAGGCAGGTCGCTGTCCCTATGTCCGCTGCCGGAGGACTTTCATGACGACACATTCCACCCGCATGCTCATCATCGGTTCCGGCCCGGCGGGTCTTTCCGCCGCGATCTATGGCGCGCGCGCGGGGATGAACCCGATCGTCGTGCAGGGCCTGCAACCCGGCGGGCAGCTGACCATCACCACCGACGTCGAGAACTATCCCGGCTTTCGCGAGGTCATTCAAGGCCCGTGGCTGATGCAGGAGATGGAAGCGCAGGCCGTCCATGTCGGCACGCGGATGCTATGGGACACGATCGTCTCGGTCGATCTCGATGGGCCAATTTTCCGCGCGGTCGGCGATGGCGGCGATGTCTACGAAGGCGAGACGCTGGTGATCGCCACCGGCGCGCAGGCACAGTGGCTGGGCGTTCCGGGGGAGCAGGAGCTTTCGGGCCAGGGCGTTTCGGCGTGCGCGACCTGTGACGGGTTCTTCTATCGCGGCAAGAAGGTTGTAGTCATCGGCGGCGGCAACACCGCAGTCGAGGAAGCGCTCTACCTCACCAATCACAGCAACGACGTCACGCTGATCCACCGCCGTGACACGCTACGCGCCGAGAAGATCCTGCAGGAACGCCTGTTCGCGCACCCGAACATCTCGGTGCTATGGAACAAGCGCGTGGACAGTTTCGTCGGCAACGATGCGGGCCTGCGCGCCGTGGCGCTGATCGACACCGTCACCGGAGAGGCAAGCGAGATCGAGACCGATGGCGCGTTCGTCGCAATCGGTCACGCACCTGCGACCGAGCTGTTCAAGGGCAAGCTCGACATGGATGCCTCAGGCTATCTGCTGGTCGAGCCGGGCACACCCAAGACGAAAATTCCGGGCGTTTTCGCCTGCGGTGACGTCATGGACCACGTCTATCGCCAGGCCGTGACAGCGGCGGGCACAGGCTGCATGGCCGCGCTCGATGCCGAACGCTATCTCACCGCCAAGGAATTTGCGGAGAGGGCACCGGAAGCCGTTGCCGGCTGATTCAGCCGCGCAGCGCTTCCAGCACTTGCGCGAACAGCCATTCGCGCGCGGCTGGCTCAACGAAGCTGTGCGAAGCGCCTTCGCATGTGCGGATGCGGCTGTCGCCCGTCTGCCAGCCTGAGACGAATGCCCGCCCGGTGCGGTCGTTGTCGGCCACGAGGAAGCGGATCGGGCCGGCAAACCCGGCGATGCCGCTCGCCATGTCCTGCGCCAGCGAACTGGGCGGCGCGGCGGGGCGCAGCGCCGAGATCAGGCTGCCTGCCAGTTGGCTCAGCGAAACCTTGCCGGTCAGCAGGCGCTTGAACGCAGCCGGATCGGCCAGCCGTTTGCGGTAGTGGTCGCGCACCTGCTCGGGCGGTGCCTCTTCGTTTTCGTTCTCGATGGTCCATGGATTGGACAGGATCAGGCCGTTCAGCCCGGCTCCACCGCTCAGCATCAGCGCGCTGGCCGCATCGCAATTGCCCAGGCCGATCACGCGGGTCATGCGGGGGCACTGCGCGCGGAATGCAGCGAGCGCGGCGGCGATGTCTGGCCCAGCGGTGCGGAATTCGCCGTTGCCGCCCTCACTGTCGCCCACGCCGCGCCGGTCGAACCGGAACACCGGAAAGCCTTCCGCCGCGATCCGGGCGGCGAATTGCGCCTGACCGCTCCAAGCGCCCGCGCGCAACTCGTTGCCGCCGCTGACGAGCAGCAGTCCAGTTGCTTCAAGGCCGTCGTCGAGCGTGCCGACAAGCTCTGATCCCTCGCATTCAAACGTCAGGTGCTGGCGGCTCATGTCGTCGTTTCCAGCACGATCAGGGCGGCCAGCGCATCGGCCTGCTCACGGCTTTCGCCGGGTTCAGCCCGCAGCCAAAGCCCTGCGCCGCCGAGATCTTCCTGCGCGATCTGGCCAATGCGTGGATCGGAGGACGGCACCAGTTGATCGAACTGGCGAATGAATTCCGCGCCAAGGCGATGCCCGGTCAACTCGATGCCGCCTCGGAGCGCTTGCTCCATCAGGCCCTCGCGCGTTTCCTCGCGGCCCGCTTCGCGCGATACCAGAATGCGCGCACGCAACATCTGGCGCAGGATCGCGGTGCCTTTGATCGCGCCGTAATGCCACACGGGCAGGGCAGGCGGGGTGAACAGGCAACCACCGCGAATGCCGAGCGCGTGAGTCGCGCCAAAATGGCCTGCCGCCGCCGCCATGGCGTCAAACCAGTCCTGCGGTTCCTGGATCTGAAGCGATTGCAGGCTTTCGTTGCAACCCGGCAGATCGGGCAGGAAGCTGTCGATCCCGGCCCCGTCGAGCCGGCGCATCGTCTCCACCGTCAGGCGCCGCATGCGATTGGCCTCGTCGAACAGCGCTGGGACGATCAGGACGCGGCGTTGCCGGGCGCGATCAAACGCCAGCGCATATTCCTGGGCGATACCGCCGCCGGCAAGCGGGCAAGGCCAGGTCAGTGGCGTCACGATTCCGCGCGCTTGCCCTCGGCAAAAGCGAGCAGGGCCCCGTAGGTCTCCAGCATCTCGCCGTCGATTTCATCATCTTCGATGACGATGTCGAGCCGGTCTTCCAGTTCGGTCAGCAAGCCCGCGACCGCCATGGAATCGAGTTCCGGCAAGTGGCCGAACAGCCCGGTGTCGGCGTCGAAGTCGTCAGCCTGTCCCGCTTTCAGACCGAGCACGTCGGTCAGGATGCGGCGCAGCAGCAGGTCGGTGTCGTCTGGCATGGCCCCCTCGCAGGACAGTCCCGGTGAAAGGCCCGCGCTCTAGCCGCGCTTGGCGGTGGCGGCAAGGCGTCGCGCGCCGTTCTTCGCGAAAACCAACCAGTTGCGGGGCGAAAGCGGACGAAACATGTCGAGCCGGTAGCGTGGGCGGATCGATTCCATCCAGTCACGCTTGTAGGGATCGTCGCCCGTTCCGAAGTCCACCATGGCAACCCGGTCCACGTCGATGACATGGCGGAACAGCGCGGCGCTCAGCACCGATCCGGGCGAGAACGGCTTGGCGGATTCGCGGTGCGCCAGCTTGTGGATGAACGCGGTGCCACCCTCGACCGTCCACATTTGTGCCGCCACGGCCTCGCCTTCGACGCGGGCGATGCCAAGCCGCAACCGCCCCGCCGCGCCTTCGGCCTGGGCAAAGTTGCGCAGGAAATCGGGCGAGCCTTCCTCGGGCTTCCAGCTTTCACGGTAGATCGCTTCGTAAGCGTCCCAGACCACGGCATCGAAATGGTTCAGAACGTCGACCGCAACCTTGCCCGATTTGCGTTTCAGCGTGGTGCGCAGCTTTCCGGGGCGTTCGGCAAGATAGGCGTCATAGCTTCGCGCGTTGACGTCCAGCACATGGTTGGTGTCGCACACTTCGCGCGAGACCAGCCAGCCGGCCTGGCGGAATGCCGCTTCGATCAAGCTCGCAGAGCCGTCCTCGTCCGGCAGGCCCGAGAGGGTGACACGGTGCGCCCGGTGCGTGAGGTCGCCAGCGATTTCGGCCAGCAGAGCCGCACCATCCGCGCCCGCCGACACGATGGGCCGGAACCGAAAGTTGTACCAGTTGGCCAGGGCGCGGAAATGGCCATCGCCGCCGCTGAGGGGCAGCACGGCCGCACCGGTACCGTTACGCGCTATGGCGAGCAGGGGTTTAAGCTCGCAATGCGCAGCGAGGCCCTGCCACCAGGCCAGCCGGTCGAACGGCGCGGCCTGCGAATCGGCGCCTAGCAGCGTCGCAAGCCCGGTGTCCGATTGCACTTCCTTAAGATCGGCGTGATACTCGACCTTCACCACTTGCCTTTACCTTATCGCCCCGGAGCCAGATTTCAGTCATGCGCGGCACGTCCGACAATCCGATCCGGCCGCTAGACCATCTTGCCTTGCGCGGTGAGGACGATGCCCCCGCACTCGTGCTGCGCGAGGGTTCCCTAAGCTACAAGGACTTAAGATCGCGTGTCTCCCGGCTTGCGGGCTGGCTCGCGGCGCAAGTGCCGCAGCCCGGCGCGCGGATCGCGACATGGGCGGCGAAAGGCGAACTCACCTGTCTGATGCCGCTGGCAGCGGCGCGGGCAGGGCTGGTGCACGTTCCGGTCAACCCGCTGCTGAAGCGCGCGCAAGTGGCGCATATCCTTACCGATAGCGGGGCGAGCCTGCTGATTGGCACCCCGGCGCGGCTGGCGACGCTGGACCAAGATGACGTCGCGGCGCAGTGCCGCGTTGTGGGAGAGGGCGATGCCCTTGCCGCCGCCACCGCTCACGCCAGCGACCTGCCAGCTTCCGCCGCCGATCCAGACGATCTGGCTGCCATCCTCTACACGAGCGGTTCGACCGGACGACCGAAAGGCGTGATGCTGAGCCATGCCAACATGTGGCTGGGGGCGCAGAGCGTCGCCCATTATCTCGATCTTGCCGCCGATGACCGGACGCTGGCAGTGCTGCCACTGTCATTCGATTACGGCCAGAACCAGTTGCTATCGACCTGGTATGCCGGGGGCTGCGTAGTCCCGCTCGACTACCTGATGCCCCGCGATGTCGCCAAGGCGGTCGATCGCCACGGTATCACTACGCTGGCAGCCGTGCCGCCGTTGTGGGTGCAGCTGACCGAACTCGATTGGCCAGCCGAAACCGCCGCGCATTTGCGCCGCCTGACCAACAGCGGCGGGGCGCTGACGCCAGACCTCGTCAAACGTCTGCGCAAGCTGTTTCCGCAAGCGCGGCTTTTCGCGATGTATGGCCTGACCGAAGCGTTCCGCTCGACCTATCTCGATCCTGGGCTGATCGATACTCACCCGACATCGATGGGCAAGGCGATCCCGCATGCAGACATCCTTGTTATCAATGATTTGGGCGCAATAGCTGCGGACGAAGAAGAGGGCGAACTGGTGCATTGCGGCCCCTTGGTGGCGCAAGGGTACTGGCAGGATGCCGAACGCACCGCCGAACGTTACCGACCTGCGCCGGCGGCCTCGCACTATGGCGGCATGGCGGTCTGGTCGGGCGACCGGGTGAAGCGCACTGCCGATGGATTGCTGTATTTCGTCGGGAGGCGCGATGCGATGATCAAGAGCGCGGGCAATCGCATCAGTCCGCAGGAGATCGAGGAAGCGGCGCTGGCGACAGGCCTGGTGATCGAAGCCGTCGCGCTGGGCATACCCGATGCGCGGCTTGGCCATGCGGTGCATCTCGTGGTCAGGCCATCGGGAGATGCTTCACACGCGCAGGAAGAACTGCCACGCAAGCTTATGCAGGATTTACCGAATTTCATGCAGCCTAAAGTGATTCACTGGCGGGAGGCGATGCCGATCGGCCCTAACGGCAAGATTGACCGGACCCTGCTGCAAAGCGAGCTGGCGGCATGAAACCGCTCGGTCCCATCCCGTCTGGCTGGCACGGGCGCGATGGCATTTTGTGCGCTGGCGGCCGCCCGGTTACCGAACTGGCCGAGCAAGCGGGGACGCCGCTGTTCGTCTATTCCGCCGAGCACATCCGCGCCCGAGTGACCGCGTTGCGCGGTGCCATGCCGCCAAGGCTGGCCTTGCATTATGCGATTAAAGCCAATTCCTTCCAGCCCATACTTAATCTCTTTTCCGAACTGATTGACGGATTCGATATCGCCTCGGGCGGCGAACTTGCGATGGTCCGCGATGCCGGTATTGCAGCCGCAAAGGTCAGCTTCGCCGGACCGGGGAAGCGCGATGCCGAACTTGAAGCCGCGATTGCCTGGGGCGTTACGCTGAACCTCGAATCCGAAGGGGAGGCGGCGCGCGCTCTCGCTATTGCCGAACGGCTTGGCGTCACGCCGCGCCTTGCGATTCGGGTGAACCCAGATTTCGACCTGAAGGGGTCGGGCATGAAGATGGGCGGCGGCGCCAAGCCGTTCGGGGTCGATGCCGAGCGAGTGCCTGCGCTGGTTCGCGCAGTGGTGTCCAGCGGCGCCGAGTGGCGCGGGTTTCACATCTTCGCCGGCAGCCAGGCGCTCGATGCAGAGGCTATCGCCCATACGCAGGCGCAGACTCTGTCGCTGGCCGCGCGGCTGGCCGAAGAGAGCGGCGTCGCGCTGCCGCACTGCAACCTCGGCGGCGGGCTGGGTATTCCTTATTTCCCGAACGAGACGCCGGTCGATCTGGCGCTGGTCGGAGAAAAGCTGGGCGAGCAATTCGAAAACCTACCCGATGTGCTGCAAGAGACCGCCTTCTGCATGGAGCTGGGCCGGTATCTGGTTGGCGAGGCTGGGATTTATCTGACCCGCATCGTCGATCGCAAGATCAGCCACGGCGAGGTATTTCTCATCACCGATGGCGGTCTGCATCACCAGCTTGCCGCCTCGGGCAATTTCGGCACCGTGGTGCGGCGCAACTACCCTTCGGCCATCGCCACCCGCTTTGGCGCGGCGGTCGAGGAAGAGGCGTCGATTGTCGGCTGCCTGTGTACGCCGCTCGATAAACTGGCGGAAAAAGGCGGCTTTCCCCGCGCCGATGTCGGCGATCTGGTCGCGGTGTTCTGCGCCGGTGCCTACGGCGCCAGTGCCAGCCCAGCGACGTTCCTCGGTCAGGGACCGGCGAGCGAAATCCTCGTATAAAATTCCGTAAGGTTTTCGGCACTTACGCGTCCCGGAATGGGACCGGTGCCAATCCCGCCTGCCAAGGCTAACGCAATATTCACCCTTTTTACCGATAGCGGAGGCTGGATTTTTACCATGCCCCGCCTGCGAGCGTGATCCCGACGATCGCGAATCCGGACCCGGCATGGCGCAATTGAGGACGTGTCGATGCCGAATGACAGCTCCACCGGAACGCTGGTCACGCGACTGCTGGCCGGAAGTGCGCTGGCCAGCCTGGCCCTGACGGGGTGCACGGGCACATCCAATAGCCCACAGCTTCCGCCCGCGTCGTTCGTGTCGATGCAGGAAGGTCCGGGCGAGGAATACGTCATCGGGCCGCTCGATCAGCTGACCGTGTTCGTCTGGCGCAACCCCGAACTGGGCGCGAGCGTGCAGGTGCGGCCCGACGGGCGCATCACCACGCCGCTGATCACCGACATGCCGGCCGTTGGAAAAACGCCATCGATGCTGGCTGAGGATATCCGCCTGCAGCTTTCGCAATACATCGAAGAGCCGTTGGTTTCGGTGATCGTCAACTCGTTCGCAGGGACGTTCAGCCAGCAGATCCGCGTCGTCGGCGCGACCGAAAAGCCGGCCTCTATCCCCTATCGCGCCAACATGACGCTGCTCGATGCGATGATCTCGGTGGGCGGCCTGTCGGAATTCGCGGCAGGCAACAAGGCACGGCTCATCCGCTTCGACAAGGAGACCGGCAAGCAGCGCGAGTTCTCGCTGCGCCTCGGCGACTTGCTGAAGAAGGGCGAGAGCAAGGCCAACGTCATGCTCGCCCCGGGCGACGTCATCATCATTCCCGAAAGCATGTTCTGATGACGCGGAACCCGCGCCTCGAACCGCGCCCTGAAGGACCAGAGCCAACGCCATGAATCTGCTTTACGAGGAACTGCTTTCAGCCATTCACAGTGTCTGGCATCGCCGCTGGCTTGCGCTGGCGGTGGCTTGGGTCGTGTGTCTGGTCGGCTGGCTCGTGGTGGCGCTGATCCCGAACAGCTACGAATCCAAGGCGCGCATCTTTGTGCAGCTTGACGATGCGCTGGCCGAGCAGGTCGGCATCGGCGTGGCCGATCGCAAGCGCGATATCGAACGCATTCGCCAGACGCTGACCAGCGCGGTGAACCTTGAGAAGGTCGTGCGCTCCACCCGCATCGGCGACAGCGTGGAATCGCCCAAGCAGCTTGAGGCCGAAGTGCTGAAGCTCGCCGAAAATATCCAGGTCGTGAGCCAGCAGGACAACCTGTTCGAAATTACCGCTGCGTCCAAGGACGGGGCCTTCTCCGATGCTGAAAACGCCAAGCTGGCGCAGAGCATCGCGCAAAAGCTGATCGACATTTTCCGCGAAGAAAACCTTGCCGGCAATCGCGGCGAGATGACGGAGACGCTGGAATTCGTGAACCAGCAACTCGCCTCGCGCGAGAAGGAACTGGAATCGGCCGAGCAGCGCCGTCTCGCTTTCGAGACACGGCATCCCGAAATGGCTCAGGGCGGCACGGCCAACCAGCAGCGGCTCGAGGCGGCGCGCGGCGAACTGCGCGGTGTGGAGGCCGATCTCTCGGCATCACAGAGCGCGCTTGCCGCGATCGATGGCCAGATGGGCGGCACGCCGCGCACGCTTCCGGGCGGCGTTACCGGCAGCGCAACGGCCTCGCTCAGCATGGCACAGACCCAGTTGGCGGGTATGCGCGCGCGCGGCCTGACCGAGAACCATCCCGATGTGATCGCGGCCAAGAACCAGATTGCGGCCCTGCGCGGTGCGGCGGAGCAGGAAGTGGCTGGCGGAAGCCCCGGTGTGCCCAATCCCGCCTATGGCTCGCTTCAGTCGATCCGTGCAGACCGGCAGGCGACCGTCCAGTCGCTTACCTCGCGCAAGGCGTCGCTTCAGTCCGACATCGCCAATCTTACCGCATTGCAGCTCGATAACCCGGAAGCGGCGGCTGAGGCCCAGAAGATCAACCGCGACTATGACGTCTTGCGCCAGCAGTACGACAAGC
>CAZCUS010000001.1:79192-176463 GCA_964502105.1 uncultured Novosphingobium sp.
CAGGACCGTGAGGAACTGCGCCTGCGCGGTGAGATCAAGACCGAGCGCGAGGCGGTGAAGTTCGAAGTCATCGACCCGCCCACGACGCCGCGTTCGCCAGTCGCGCCAAACCGTCCGCTCCTGTTGCTGGGCGTGCTGATGGCGGGCCTTGGCGGCGGCGCTGCCTTCGCCTTCGCGCTTGGCAAGGTGCGGTCCACCTTTGCGACGACGTCCGGACTTGAGCGGGCCACGGGCCTGCCAGTGCTCGGCGCGATCTCGCAGACGCTGACCGACGGCGCGCGCAAGCTGCGCCGCAAGCGGCTGAAGTATTTCTACGGTGCCAGCGCGGCGCTTGGCGGCCTCTTCGTGGTGCTGCTGGCTGCCGAATTCATCCAGCGCGGCATGGTGGCCTGAGGGGCAAGGTAAAATGACCGATCAATCCAGGATCCCGTACCCTCGCAAGGACACTCCGCAGACCGGCGAATCGCTGATCGAGCGTGCGACAGGGACGTTCGATCTCAACCGCTTTCTGCCGCCGCCGATTCCGGGTGAGCTGATCCCCCCGGCACGCAAATTGCCGGCACGTTCGATGCCGCCACGGCAGCCGGTGCAGGAAGCAGCTCCCGTTGTGCCGCAGCCTGCGCCCGCTCCGGAGCCAGTCTTCACAGCGCCGGAACCCGTTGCGATTGCACAGGCACCCACACCTGAGCCGGTCGAACCCATCGTTGAAGCGGTTGCGCCCCGGCCATCAGTAGAATTTGCCGGAAAGCGCCATGCGATCGATCGCGATCATCTGCGTGAGCAAGGCCTCATCGTGCCCGAAGGCTCGGTCACGGCGCTGCTGGAGGAGTTTCGCATCGTCAAGCGCCAGTTGCTTGTGCAGGCGGCCGATTTGCGGCGCCGTAGCAAGGACGGCTCGGCGCAGCGCATCCTGATCTGCTCGCCGCATCCCAGCGAGGGCAAGACTTACTGCGCGGTCAATCTCGCGCTGTCGATCGCGGCGGAAAAGGAAAGCGAAGTCCTGCTGGTCGATGCCGATTTCGCCAAGCCTTCGGTGCTGAGCCGGCTGGGCCTGCCCGGTGGTCCCGGCCTGATGGACGCGCTGATGGATGAGAATGCCGACGTCACCGATTTCGTCATCGGCACCGACGTTCCGGGCCTGTGGGTGCTGCCGGCTGGTGATACCTCGATCAACGACAGCGAATACATCAATTCGTCGCGCACCGGGCACGTGCTCGATCGCCTGACGCAAGGCGCGCCGCACCGCGTGGTAATCTTTGATTCTCCGCCCGCACTGGCTGCCTCGCCTGCTGCCGAACTGGCCAAATATGTCGGCCAGGCAGTCGTCGTCGTGCGTGCGGACCGGACAGGCCACGGCGCGCTCGAGGATGCGATCACGCTGCTGGGTGCCTGCCCGAACATCCAGCTTTTGCTCAATGCCGCCCAATTCAGTCCCAGCGGCCGCCGCTTTGGCTCCTATTACGGATACAAGGGATGACTTCGATGTCACGCAAACCCGGAATGCTATTGGCCATGACAGCGCTTGCCGCTGGCGCATGGCCATCGCTCGTTTCTGCCCAGTCGATTGGCTACGGTGACTTCGGTGGCGGCGGCGGTTCTTCTGCCGGTGCGTCGCAGGACTCCGGCTCAGGCAGCGGCACGTCTTCACGCAAGTCGCGTTCGCGCAATGGCGGCGGCGGCAAGTCGGTCACCGTGGTGCCTTACATCGAAGCCGCGCAGATCGTGAATGCCGAGCTTTCGCCCGGCGACGAAGTGCTCACGTATTCGCGCCTTGCGGCTGGCGTCGATGCCGCCGTGTCCGGCCAGAACAACGCTGCCGCCGTCTCGCTGCGCTATGAGCGCCGTTTCGGCTGGGGCAAGCGTGCGGAAGACAGCGACGCGATCAGCGGCGTGGCCAGTGCCCGCACCAACATCGCGCCGGGCTTCTCGCTCGAAGCGGGCGGCATCGCAACGCGCCTTTCGGTGGAGCGCGGCAACAACGCGTTCGATAGCGCGCTGGGCGACAACGACGCGGTGACGCAAGTCTATTCGGTCTATGCTGGCCCCTCGCTGGCGACGCAGGTGGGTGACGTCACGGTCGGCGCCAACTACCGCTTCGGCTACACCAAGGTCGAGCAGTCCGACGCCTATGTGCCGACGCCGGGTGCACCGCCGCGCGATATCTTCGACAACAGCACCGTCCACGTCGCGGACGTGCAGGCGGGCGTTGCGCCGGACACCGTGCTGCCCGTTGGCCTTGCGGTGGCAGGCAGTGTCTATCAGGAAGGCATCTCGAACCTCGACCAGCGCGTGCGCGACATGCAGGTGCGCGGTATCGTAACGGTCCCGGTCGCGCATTCCGTGCAGGTCAGCGGCGCGGTCGGGTACGAGGATGTCGAGATTTCCAGCCGCGATGCCGTGCGCAATGGCGACGGCACGCCGGTCGTCGGCAGCGATGGCCGCTACAAGACCGACAAGGGTAGTCCGCGTATCCTGTCGTATGACGTCAGCGGCCTGTTGTGGGACGTCGGCGTGATGTGGCGGCCGAGCACGCGCACCGCGCTCACCGCCCACGTCGGTCGGCGCTACGGCACCACCAGCTACACCGGCACTTTCACCTATACGCCGACCAGCAACAGCGCGCTGAACATTGCGGTGTATGACAATATCTCGGGCTTCGGCGGACAGGTGAACCGGGGGCTGGGCAACTTGCCGACCGACTTCACCGCCGTGCGCGATCCGCTGACCGGCGACTTGCGCGGCTGCGTGGCATCGCTGGAAGGCAACAACTGCCTTGCCGGAACGCTCGGCTCGGTGCGTTCGTCCACCTTCCGGGGGCGCGGCGTAACCGGCACCTATTCGCTCGATCTCGGTCGCGTGACGACTGGCATCGGCGCGGGATATGACCGGCGCAAGTTCATCGCCGCGCGCGGGACGATCCTGGCATCGGCGAATGGCAAGATCGATGAGAACTACTGGCTCGCGGCCTACCTCAATGGCGGCATCGACCAGTATTCGGGCTTCTCGACCAGCGTTTACGCCAACTGGCTCAAGAGCGGCGACCCGCTGTTCGGCGATGCCAGCGGCATCGGTGCGACGGCGGCCTATTCGCGCACGCTGGTCCGCAACCTGAACGCGACCGCAGCAGTCGGGATCGATGGCATCAAGAGCGATGCCGATCTCGCCGAAGACATCTGGACCGCATCGGCCTTGCTCGGCCTGCGATACAGCTTCTGATCCCTGGGGGACGATTGATGTTCGACGATTTCTACGGACTTGCCGGAAGGCCATTCCAGCTCACACCGGACCCGGCTTTCTATTTCGAAAGCCAGACGCACCGCAAGGCGCTGTCCTATCTCGGCTACGGGCTGGCGCAGGGTGAGGGCTTCATCGTCATCACCGGCGAGGTCGGCGCGGGCAAGTCCACGCTGGTCGCGCACCTGATGGCGATGATCGATCCGGCGCGGCTGACGGCGGCGCAGATCGTCACCAGCACGCTCGATGGCGAGGAGATCGTCCACGTCGTCGCGCAGGCTTTCGGCCTGTTGATCGAGGGCCATGACAAGGCCTCGGCGCTCGGCGCGATCGAGAGCTTCCTGCATGAGGAAGCGCGCGCCGGTCGGCGTTGCCTGCTGATCGTCGATGAATCCCAGAACCTCGCGATTACCGCGCTTGAGGAACTGCGGATGCTGTCGAATTTCCAGCTCGGCTCGCATCCGCTGCTGCAGACGCTTCTTCTCGGCCAGCCGGAATTTCGCGAGATGCTGCAGCACGATGCGGGGCTTGAGCAGCTTCGCCAGCGGGTGATCGCCACGCACCACCTTTCGGCGATGGAGCCCAAGGAAGTGCAGTCCTATATCGAGCATCGCATGACTTGCGTTGGCTGGGCCGGCAACCCGGCGTTCGACGAGCGGCTGTTTGGTGAAATCTACGATGCCACTGGCGGTATCCCGCGCCGGATCAACCAGATCCTCAATCGCTTGTTGCTGCTGGGCTCGGTTGAGCAGCGTACGCGGATCGATGGGGTTATGCTCCAGACCGTGCTCGATGAACTGAGCGAGGATGGCGCCATCGCCGCGCCGGCTGAAATCGCCGAACACGCACAGCCGCTGCCTGTCGCGGAAGCTGCCGCGCCACCAGTTGCTGGCCCTTCGCATGATGCAATCCTGCGGCTCGAAGCCTCGATGGCCGAGCGGGATTCGCAGATCGTCGAGCTTCAGCAGGCGGTCATCGAACTGGCCAATGCCGCCGAAGATCGCGAGGACAAGGCGCAGGCCGCCCATGCTGACAGCGTCGAGCGCCTGAATGCCCGCATCGCCGCGCTGGAAGCGCAGCTGGGCGAGCAGGACCGCACGATCCGTCATACGCTGACCATGCTGATCGAGTTTATCGAGAGCGGCGAGGGGCAGCGCGAAGCTGCCTGATTACCATTCGCAGAGGAATACCCGGACCATGAACGGCGGCGGCCCCATCAACGGACTTTCGGTCGACGTCGAGGACTGGTTTCAGGTCGGCGCGTTCGAAAGCGTGATCGATAAGGATAGCTGGCCCACGCTGGCCGATCGGGTCGAGCGCAACTGCGACCAGATCCTCGGCATGTTCGCCGATGCCGATGTGAAGGGCACGTTCTTTACGCTTGGCTGGGTGGCTGAACGGCATCCCGCGCTGATGCGCCGGATCGTTGAGCAGGGCCACGAACTGGCGAGCCATGGCTGGGACCATGACCGCGTGTTCCGCCTGGGCCACAAGGCTTTCGCCGCCGATCTGGAGAAGAGCCGCAAGGTTATCGAGGATGCCGGAGGCGTTGCCATCACCGGTTATCGCGCACCCAGCTTCTCGATCGATGCGCGCACGCCGTGGGCCTTCGCGGTGCTGGCCGAGCAGGGCTATACCTATAGCTCCAGCGTCGCGCCGATCGCCCACGATCATTACGGCTGGCGCGAAGCGCCGCGCTTTGCGTTCCACCCGCTCGCGGGTTCGGACTTGCTCGAAATCCCGGTGACCACCGCGACGTTCGCCGGAAAGCGACTGGCGGCTGGCGGCGGCGGCTTCTTTCGCGTGCTGCCTTATGGATTCTCGCGCTGGGCGATCCGGCAGGTCAACCTGCGCGATCAGCGGCCAGCGGTGTTCTATTTCCACCCGTGGGAAATCGACCCCGATCAGCCGCGCGTGGAAAACGCGCCGATGCGCTCGCGTTTGCGGCACTACACCAACCTTGATGTCATGGCGTCGAAGCTGCGCCAGTTGATCGGCGAATTCGCGTGGGATCGGATGGATGTGATCGCGGCGGGCGAAGCCGCGCGCATGGAGAAGCTGGCGGCATGAACGCACCCTTCGTCATGGCCCAGCGCGTGCGGTTGATTGATCTGGCCGAGCCGGACGAGGCCCAGCGGATCGAGGCGTTCGTTGCCGCGCATGCCGATGGCACGCCGTTTCACCGCCCGGTGTGGCTGGCGGCGGTCGCGCGTGGCACCGGCAATCGCGCTATGGCGCTGGTGGCGGAGCGCGGCGGGGCAATCTGCGCTTACTTGCCGCTCAACGAAATTCACTCACCGCTGTTCGGTCGCGTGCTGGCCTCGTCTGGCTTTGCGGTCGGCGGTGGGCTGCTGGCCGTGCCGGGCTGCGACATTGATGCGGTGTTCACCGCCGCCGAGGAACTGGCGCTGCGGCTGTCGTGCCCCACGATCGAACTGCGCGGAGGCTGCCTGCCGCAAGATCGCGCGGACTGGATGTTCCGGCAGGATTCGCACTGCGGCTTCGTCCTGCCGCTGGCCAACGATGACGAGGCGCAACTGACCGCGATCCCGCGCAAGCAGCGGGCCGAGGTGCGCAAGGGCCTCCAGATCGCGATGACCGTGGAAGTCGGCGCCAACGCGCAGGATCGTGCCGCACATTATGCCGTCTATGCTGAAAGCGTGCGCAATCTCGGCACGCCGGTATTCCCGCGCAATCTGTTCGATGAAGTGCTCGATGGCTTTGGCGACGATGCCGATATCCTGACCGTGCGCCATGACGGCCAACCCGTTGCCAGCGTGCTGTCGCTGTATCACGGCGGCGCGGTCATGCCGTACTGGGGCGGCGGGACTTGGGACGCACGGCGGCTGCGCGCCAACGATCGGATGTATTATGAGTTGATGCTGCACGCCCGGCGGCGCGGCGCCACGCACTTCGATTTCGGACGCTCCAAGACCAACAGCGGCGCTTATCACTTCAAGCGCAACTGGGGGTTCGAACCCGAGCCGCTGAGCTATGCGAATTGGACCGCGCCCGGCGCGCAAAAGCGTGATGCTGATCCGACGAGCGCGAAACACGCGGCGCAGATCGCGGCGTGGCAGCGCCTGCCGCTGTCGGTGGCAAACCGTGTCGGACCGTGGATTGCGCGGGGGCTGGGCTGATGCCCGATATCCTGTTCCTGTCGCATCGAATCCCGTTTCCGCCCGATCGCGGCGACAAGATTCGCTCGCACCATATCCTGAAGCGGCTTGCCCAGATTGGCCCGGTGCATGTCGCGACTTTCGCCGATGACGAGCATGATTTCGCCGAGGAGGCCCATCTTGCGGAACTGGCGGAAAGCTATTGCCTGATCGAGCGCAAAAAGAACCTCGCGCTGGCCGGGCTCGAGGCGCTGGCCAAGGGACTGCCTGTCAGTCTGGCGGCATTCCACAGCACTGCCATCCAGCGCTATGTCAACGATCTGGTCGATCAGGGGCGGATCGGCACCATCTACGTGTTCTCCGGCCAGATGGGCCAGTATGTACCGGCGTCGTTCACCGGCCGTGTTATCACCGATTTCTGCGACGTAGATTCCGCCAAGTTCGAGGCATTTGCCGCGCAGGGTTCGTTCCTGCGTCGCTGGGTCCATGGCCGCGAGGGCCTTCTGCTGCGCGCCGAGGAAGCGCGCTTGGCTCGGCGCGCGCATGTCAGCCTGCTCGTCAGCCAGGCCGAGGCGGACCTGTTCCGTAGTCGACTGCCGGTAAATGCAGATGCCAGGATCGCCGTGCGCGCCTTGCGAAACGGCATCGATTGCGTGCTGTTCAATCCGGCGCTCGTTTCTCCTGCCGAAGCAATGGTGGCGATGCCCGCGCCTCGCCTCGTGTTCACCGGCCAGATGGATTATGCGCCGAACATTGCTGCGGCCGAACGTGTGATCGCGCGAATCCTCCCCGAAATCCGCAAGACGCTGCCTGATGCAAGCTTCCATGTCGTCGGCCGCAATCCGACCGCCGGGCTGCTTGCCAAACATGGGCGCCACGGCGTTCACGTGTGGGGCCGGGTCGATGATATCCGCCCGTGGCTCAAGGCCGCCGATATTGCGCTGGTCCCGCTGGAGATCGGTCGCGGCGTGCAGAACAAGGTGCTCGAAGCGATGGCGATGGCGCTGCCGGTGGTGCTGACCC
The DNA here is from genome assembly GCA_964502105.1 of uncultured Novosphingobium sp. Classification (GTDB taxonomy): domain Bacteria; phylum Pseudomonadota; class Alphaproteobacteria; order Sphingomonadales; family Sphingomonadaceae; genus Novosphingobium. The sequence continues at coordinate 86,569 of CAZCUS010000001.1, forward strand.
CCGAAGCGGCGACCGGTATCGATGCTGAACCCGCGCGGGATTTCCTGGTCGCGCAGGATGATGCGGACCTGGCGGCCGCTGTCGTGGCGCTAGTGTCCGATCCTGCGCGTGCGCAGGCGATGGGTCAGGCGGCGCGCACATACGTGCTCGATTACGCAAGCTGGGAAGCGGCGCTGTCCGATTTGCCCGAGATAGTCGATCTTGGCACGCGGATCCCCCGTCATGCTTCGTAAGGCTTTGGCGGCCCCGCGCGAGGCAGAATCGCGCTGGCATGATCTGCCCGCAGTGTGGCGTTCCGCCGCAATTCGCATCGGCCTTGCCATGGTCGCGCTGCTGATCGCGTTCGGCCACGACTGGGCAACGATGGCGCGGCAGTGGTGGGACAGTTCGACCTACAACCATATCGTCCTGATCCCGGCGATCCTGATCTGGCTGGTCTGGCAGCGTGTGCCGCAATTGTTGCGGATCGCGCCGGTCATATGGTGGCCGGGCTTGATAGCGATGGCTGCCGCGACGTTCCTTTGGCTGCTGGGCGCGGTATCGGGACTTGATCTTGCCAGACAGGCCGGCGCGGTTGGCGTGCTGGCGGCATCCGTGCCGCTGCTGCTCGGTCCGCGGGTGACGTGGGCGCTGCTGTTCCCGCTGTGCTACATGGCTTTCCTCGTGCCGTTCGGCGACGAACTGGTGACCGTGCTGCAGACGATCACTGCAAAGATCACCATCCTGCTGGTCGGCTGGAGCGGCATCCCGGCGCTGATCGATGGGGTGTTCATCGAAACCCCGGCAGGCCTGTTCGAAGTGGCCGAAGCCTGTTCGGGTGTGAAGTTCCTGGTCGCGATGATCGCGTTCGGGGTGCTGATGTCGAACGTCTGCTTTGTTACATGGAAACGCCGCGCCGGGCTGATGCTGGCCTGTCTGATCGTGCCGATTCTCGCCAATGGGATCCGTGCCTGGGGCACAATTTTTGCCGCCCAGTATGTCGGCGTTGAGAAGGCCGCGGGAATCGATCACCTGATCTATGGCTGGGTATTCTTCGCGATCGTGCTCGCCATGGTCATTGCCGGAGCATGGCGGTTCTTCGACCGTCCTATCGATGATCCGGTGATCGATGGAGACGCCATCCAGTCCGACCCGCGTTTCGACTGGCTGGAACGCAAGCATATCGCTGCCCCGTACGCGCTCGCGGCTGCGGTTGCCCTTGTCGGTGGCGCGCAGGGCTGGGCCTATGCGGCAGACAGCCTTTCCGCGCCTGTCGCGCGGCAGGTGGTGCTGCCCGAGGTTCCCGGCTGGCACCGCGTCGATTACGCGCCTGTCATCGCATGGGAACCGCGCGCCAGTGGTGCCGAACATCGCCTGCTCGGACGCTATGCCAATGCGGATGGACGGCATGTCGATGTTTTCGTCGCGGTCTATTCGGGGCAGGGCGAAGGTCGCGAGGCCGGGGGCTTTGGCGAAGGTGCGCTGATGCCGGACAGTCCATGGTCCTGGCAAGCGAACGTTCCCGCCTTCGACGGCGCCAAGGGCGAGCGTCTGCTCGGCGGGGGCCGCGTCGAGCGGCTGGCGCTGACCTGGTATCGTACTGGAGACCTGTTCAGCGGCAGCAATCTCAAGCTCAAGCTTGCGAGCATGGCTGATCGCGTGATCCTGCGCTCGCGGCCAACGACGATGCTGATCCTTTCGGCCGAGGACAAACCCGTCGGCACCGCCGCGAAGTCACTTGCCGAATTTCGCAGCGCCACGGGGCCGCTCGATCAGTGGATGGACCGCGTGTCCGCAGTCCGGTAGGCGCTCAGGTCATGTGCGGCATAGCCGGTATCTTTCATATTGAGACGGCCAAGCCGGTCGATCCCGCCCGCGTCGAGCGGATGTGCGATGCCATCGCGCATCGCGGACCCGACGGGCAGGGGATCTGGACCGCGCCGGGCGTAGGGCTGGGTCATCGCCGGCTGTCGATCATCGACGTTGCCGGATCGCCGCAGCCGATGGCGTCGCTCGATGGCCGCCACATGCTGGTGTTCAACGGCGAGATCTACAATTACCGCGAACTGCGGCAGGAACTGCGGGGGCTGGGCGCGGAGTTTCGCACCGATGGCGATAGCGAGGTCATCCTTGCCGCCTGGCAGCAGTGGGGCGTCGATTGCCTGCGCCGCCTGCACGGCATGTTCGCCTTTGCGATCTACGATCTGGACGCCCGCACGCTGTTTCTTGCGCGGGACCGGCTTGGCGTCAAACCGCTGTTTCTCGCTCCGCTGAGCGACGGCAGCGTTGCCTTCGCCTCGGAACTCAAGGCGCTGGTGGCGCATCCGCAGTTGCGCCGTGACATCGATCCGCTGGCCATCGAAGACTTCCTCGCCTTCGGCTACGTGCCCGACAATCGCTCGATCCTCAAGGGCGCGGCCAAGCTGCCTGCCGGGCATTATCTGCTGCTGGAGCAGGGCAGGGCGATGCCCGCGCCAGTGCAGTGGTGGGACGTTTCCTTTGCCGAACGCCGCAAGGGCAGCGCCGCCGATATGGAAGCGGAACTGCTTCACTTGCTGCGGCAGGCGGTGACATCGCGCATGGTGTCGGACGTGCCTTTGGGCGCGTTCCTGTCCGGCGGGGTGGACAGTTCCAGTGTCGTCGCGCTGATGGCGGAAGCCAGTTCAAGCCCGGTGAAGACCTGCTCGATCGGCTTCGACGTCGCTGCGCTGGACGAAAGCAGTTATGCCGAGGCGGTGGCACAGCGGTTTTCTACCGATCACCGTAGTCGCACCGTTTCGGCTGATGATTTCGAACTGGTCTATGCCATCGCAGGCATGTTTGACGAGCCGTTTGCTGATGCCTCGGCGCTGCCAACATTCCGCGTGTGCCAATTGGCGCGTGAATCCGTGACTGTCGCATTGTCCGGTGATGGCGCGGACGAGGCGCTGGCGGGATATCGCCGGCATGTGTTCCAGCGCGGCGAGGATCGCATGCGCTCGATCCTGCCACTCGGATTGCGGCGTCCTGTGTTCGGCGCGTTGGGCGCGATCTATCCCAAGGCGGACTGGGCGCCCCGGCCACTGCGCGCCAAGACGACGCTGCTCTCGCTCGCGGGCGATAGCGCGCAAGGCTATGCGCGCAGCATTGGTTTCACGTCGCCCGAACTGCGCGAAACGCTCTATTCGCCGGACTATTTGCGTCTGCGCGGCGAGTATCGCGCCGAGCACGGTTTCGAGGCGCTGATGCGCAATGCTCCCGCCCGCTCCGGTCTGGACCGCGCGCAATACGCCGATCTCAAGTTCTGGCTGCCTGGCGACATTCTCACAAAGGTTGACCGCACCAGCATGGCGGTAAGCCTGGAAGCGCGCGAGCCGCTGCTCGACCATCGTCTGATCGAATTTGCCGCCACGCTGCCGGAGACGATGCGCGTGCGCGGCGGGCAGGGCAAATGGCTGATGAAGCGCAGCATGCGCCGCTATCTGCCCGATGATGTGCTTTTTCGCCCCAAACAGGGCTTTGTCACGCCCATCGCAGCATGGTTTCGCGGACCACTGGCAGGAGCCGCACGCCAGATCGGTCAAAGCGCTGCCCTTGCCCGCACCGGCTGGTTCGACGCGCAACGTCTCTCGGCTCTCGCTGAGGCCCACATCGCTGGCACGTCAGACCACTCGCGGCTCTTGTGGCAATTGCTGATGCTCGACCGCTCGCTCGACCGTCTCGGGCTCGCCTGACGTCATCATCCGCACTGATAATATCTCGGTAAGCATACCGATAACGGGGCTGCGCCTTACGTTTCCTCAGGGAGAAGTACGGAATTAACTATACTCAATATTAGGAAATTTGCCTTACGCCGGATGGTGCAGAACGTCAGCACTGGGCGTAAATGAAAAACATAGGTCGCTTCTCAAGGGCGCGGGCCACGCAATCCCGCAAAAACTTTGACGGAACATCCCCGTTTCGAAGCAGCCTCGGTGCATCCTCCGCAATCAAGCACATTCTCGACTACGGGCGCTGCGCGCCATGAACGGCGGCGTTCTGGACCATTTCCGGCGGGTCTGGCGCAGCCGCAGGGCGCGTATCGTTGGCAGCGCGATCCTGTTTGGCGCGGCCGCTGGCGTAATAGAACTCGGCCTGCCGCTTGAGGATCTTCTGATCGGCGTGCGCAACATGACCCATTCGCGCGAGGCGGACGGTTCGATCGTCGTCGTCTCGATCGATGATCGGACGCTGGGCGAACTCAAGGAAAATGACGTTCCGCGCGATGTCGACGCCAAGCTGATCGACACGCTGTTTGCCAATGGCGCCAAGCGCATCTTCTTCGACCGCACTTACACTTATGCGCGCGATCCCAAGGACGACGCAAAGCTGATTGCCGTGCTGAAGAAGTATCCAGGCAGAGTGTTCATGGGCGCAATGCCGTCGGATAACGACGGAATCGACGATCCGCTGTCGGTATTGCCCGCTCCGGAATTCCGCCCCTTCGTGGGGATCACCGCACTCGCCGGAAACAAGCACCCGGCGGATCTGAGCGTGACGTTCCCATATGCGTCGCCCACGGTTGCAGGGTCTTACCCCTCGATGGCGGCCAAGCTTGCTGAGGTGAAGACCCTGCCCGAAGGCGAGTTCCGCCCCGATTACACGATCGACTACAAGTCGATTCCCACTGTCAGCTACATCGATGTGGTGCGGGGTGATGCACCTGCCGGGTTCACGCGCGGCAAGGACGTGGTCATCGCGCCGACCGCCAAGACATTCCACGATTACCACCAGATGCCGTTGGGTGATTTCGTACCCGGCGCGCTGTTCCATGTCATCGCGGCGCAGACGCTCAAGGAAGGGCCACCGATCGATCTGGGCTGGTTGCCGGCAATGTTGCTGGTTCTTCCGATTGTGGTTTCCGGCATGCGGCGTGGTCGATCGATCGATCGCTACCGTGTGGCTGGACTCGCCGCGGTCCTGGTGATCGGGCCGGCTGTGCTCGGCTATTATCTGATCGAGGCAGAGGTTTTCCCTGCGTTTCTGGTGGCCGCCATCGCCATCTTCCGGGTTCGTTCGCTGCATCGCGAGGAAGCGGCGGCCGAGGTCAACGTCGCGTCCGGGCTGCCCAGCCTGCAGGCGCTGCGCAATTCGGCCAAATACAGCAACGACAACCTGGTTGCGCTGAAGATCCGCAACTACGGAGCGATTGTCGCCAGCTTCCCGGTTCCGGTTGAAGAAAAGCTGGCATCGGAAATACAGCGCCGCATCCACATCAGCGATCGTGACGTCACGGTTCACCAGGAAGGTGGCGTGTTCCTGTGGTTTTCGAGCATCGCCGACCCGGTGGAACTGTTCGAAAACCTCGAAGGTCTGCACCGCATCGTCCAGAACGGGCTGAACATCCAGAACCGCGATATCGACATATCGTTCAACTGCGGCGTCGATTCCGACCATGCCAGCGCAATTTCGACCCGGCTTGCCAATGCGATGCAGGCTTCCGAGGAAGCGCTGCGCACCGATGAGATCGTCTGTCATTACGACAGCAACAATCAGGAATCGCAGTGGGAAATCTCGCTGCTGACATCGCTGGACCGGGCAATCGACAATGGCGAGGTCTGGGTGGCCTATCAGCCCAAGTTCGATCTGCGCACGCGCCGTATCTACGGGGCCGAGGCGCTGGTGCGCTGGAACCATCCGGAGCGTGGACCGATCAGCCCCGAGAAATTCATCCGGATCGCCGAGGAATACCACCGCATCGAGCGCATCACCCGCTTCGTGCTCAACGAAGCGGTGAAATCCGCAGTGAGCCTCTACAAGGCCGGTCATGACTTCACGGTGTCGGTCAACATCTCGGCCCAGTTGCTGCGAAACGCCGAATTGCCTGAGATGATCCTGGAAGTGCTCGAAGCGCATAAGCTGCCGGCCGACAGGCTCGTGCTGGAAATAACCGAAACCGATCGGCTCGATCGCAGTTCGAAAACTTACGAGATGCTCGACCGGCTGGTCTCGCTCGGCATGATGTTGTCGATCGATGACTTCGGCACGGGTAACGCTACGATCGACTACTTGCGCTACGTTCCTGCGCAGGAAGTGAAGATCGACAAGCTGTTCGTAAGCGCCATCGAAACGAGCAAGGAAGACCTCCTCCTTGTCCAGTCGATCATCGAAATGGCGCATTCGATCAACCGAACCGTCGTCGCCGAAGGCGTCGAGACAGAGGGCATGATGCAGGTGCTCAGGCAGCTCAATTGCGATTCGGTGCAAGGCTATTACATCAGCCGCCCGGTGCCGTTGACGGACCTTGCTGCCATGTTGGACCAGAAAGTCATTAACACAGGCTAATTTTTTCTTGCTGAAAAGTTAGGATTTCGTTAACCATAATCCCAACGCCCACAATTCGTGTGTGCGTCATCATGGGGTATATGGTATGTGGAAATTCTACCGGGACGTCTTCGGCAGCAACTGAGACCTTAGAAGCGCCCGCCTTTCAGAACCGTCCGAGCCCAGGTTTTCTGCGGGTTACGGGGTGGTTTGAATACAGGGCGCTTTAACCTCTAAGAGTTTTTGGGTCAGTGCCGTTGGTAAATCGATCCATAGGCGCCTTGGGTAAAACCCGAGGCGCTTTTCTTTTGGGCGATTCGCGTTAGCGATTCGCTTGGGCCAAACCACCGCCTGCGATTAACCATTACGCCCCATTCGCGACGGGTATGGACGTGAGAGGGGGGTGATTTGGGCTCTTGCCCAAATGCAGCGGCTCAGTCCGCGCCGTGGCCCAGCGCCAGATAGTCCTGGCTCTGCATCTCGTTAAGGCGGCTGACCGTGCGCTCGAATTCGAAGCGGCCGGTTCCTGCCTGGTAAAGCTCCTCCGGGCTGGCGTCCGCTGCGACGATCAGCTTGACCTTGTGCTCATAGAGCGCGTCGATCAGCGTTACGAACCGTGCCGCCTCGTTGCGGTTGTCGGGCCCCATGACCGGCACCCCCACCAGGATTACAGTGTGATACGTGCGCGCCACCGCAAGATAGTCGGGCGCGCCCCGCGCTTCGGCGCACAGGCGCTTGAAGCTGAACACCGCGACACCCTTGAGCGACTTGGGCACATGCAGCATGCGTCCGCCGCCGACATCGAGCTCAGCGGAAGGGACGTGATCGCTGTCTTCGGGCGGATAATCGGTGAGGCGGTAGAATGCCTGGCGCGCCAGGGCGGTCGCTGGTTCACCCAGCGGCATGTACCATGTGGGCATGCCGCCAAGGCGCTGCATCCGGTAATCGGTCGGTCCGTTCAACGTCAGCACGTCAAGCTCGCGCTCGATCAGGTCGATGAATGGCAGGAAATGCTCGCGATTCAGGCCATCCTTGTAAAGCTCGGACGGCGCGCGGTTCGATGTCGTTACGATCGTCACGCCTTGATCGACGATCATGCTGGTGAACAGCCGGCTCATGATCATCGCATCGGCGGAATTGTTCACCACCATTTCGTCGAACGCGAGGCAGCGCAAATTGCGCGACATGGTCGCCGCGACCGGCAGGATCGGGTCGCCGCTTTCCTTCTTGCGCTCGTCGCGCAGAGCGGCGTGCACTTCCAGCATGAAGGCATGGAAATGGACCCGGCGCTTTTCGGCGATATCCAGGGTCTGGTGGAACAGGTCCATCAGCATCGACTTGCCGCGGCCTACGCCGCCCCACATATAGATGCCACAAGGCGGGGCGCTACGCTTACGAAACAGCTTGCTGAGAACGCCAGTAGCCGATTGCCGCTCGAGTTCGCGCTGAAGATGGTTCAGCCGCTCCGCTGCGGCCGCCTGTTCAGGATCGGCGCGTAATTCGCCGGTCGCGACCAGCGTTTCGTAGCGACTGAGTACGCCGGTCATTGAATGGCTGGCTTGCGCAATGTGCCGGAAAAACTGGCTACCAGAGCATCACCCTGCTGCACTAAGCCACGCGCGAACACGAGGCGCCGGGTTTCGCGCAGTATCTCTGCGACGGCGTCGATCGGTTCGCCAATCCGCCCAGGACCGATGAACTGGCAATTGAGATCGAGCGTTACCGAGTTGGCAAGGTCGTTACCCGTTTCCTGCGCGATTGCGGCAAACATCGCGATGTCGGCTAACGCCAAAATGACGCCGCCGTGAACGTTTTCATGAAGGTTGCTGTGTCTTCGTTCCGTATTCAGCATACGCAAGCGTACCGCGCGCTCGCCTTCTTGGCGGACGAGCAGATCGCCCATCACCTGCGTGTTGAACAGGGAATCGTCGGTAAGCTGCCACTTCGACCAGCCTGGGTGGTCGGGCGCAGTTCTGCGTTGAAACGACGCAGGCTCGTTCACGTCAAACGTGCCGTTCGGCCTGCATCTTCTTGATTTCCGCGATGGCACGCGCCGGCGACAGACCCTTCGGGCAGACGTTGGAGCAGTTCATGATCGTGTGGCAGCGATACAGACGGAAGGGATCTTCCAGTTCATCGAGCCGCTCGCCCGTCATTTCGTCACGGCTGTCAGCCAGCCAGCGATAGGCTTGCAGCAGGATTGCCGGGCCGAGGAACTTGTCCGAATTCCACCAATAGCTTGGGCACGCAGTGGAGCAGCAGGCGCACAGGATGCACTCGTAAAGGCCGTCCAGCTTCTCGCGCTGCTCGGGGCTCTGAAGGCGCTCCTTGCCCGAGGGCGTGGTCGACACCGTCTGCAGCCACGGACGGATCGAGGCATACTGGGCGTAGAAATGGGTGAAATCAGGGACCAGATCCTTGATCACTTCCATGTGCGGCAGGGGGGTGATGCGAATATCGCCCTTCAGGTCCTCGATCGCGGTCGTGCAGGCGAGGCCGTTAGAGCCGTTCATGTTCATCGAGCACGATCCGCAAATGCCCTCGCGGCACGAACGGCGGAAGGTGAGGGAGGGGTCCTGCTCGCTTTTCATCTTGATCAGCGCGTCGAGCACCATCGGCCCGCACGTGTCGAGATCGATTTCGAAGATATCGTAATGCGGATTTTGGCCGCTGTCGGGGTCATAGCGATAGACGGTGAACTTCTTGACCCGCGTGGCGCCTTCGGCGCGGTGGGTCTTGCCTTGCTTCCTGATCTTGCTGTTAGCCGGAAGGGTGAAGGTCGCCATGTATCAGTCCCCGTTATGCTGGATCCGGCGCAAGCACGGAGCCCGTAACTGTGGTCCTCTCTAGCGATTCAGCGCCCGTGAGCAAGTGCACAAATGGCAGGTTGACGCTGGTTTGTCGCAACTGACGTAGCGCGGGCGAGCGCGATGAACCGCAAAGCAAAACCCCTCCCGGCGTTAACCGGGAGGGGTCTGATGGTTTCGCAAAGGCGCGCTGGATCAGTTGCCGAACGTGCGCTGCCACCAACCGCGACGTGGCTGGCCGTCTTCGCCTTCCTCGTCGTCATTCCGTTCGCCAGAACCGACAAGTTGGGTTTCGGTCGGCGTATCAGCCGGTGCGACCGCAGCCGGCTCGGCGGGCGCATCGGCGGCAACTGCCTTGGCGCGGCGCGTGCGCTTGGGCTTGGCTGCCGGTTCCTCTGCCGTAGCACCGCTGGGGACTTCAGCCTCGGGAGCGGCTTCCGGCGCTGCTTCGACGATATCCGCCTTCTTGCGGCGACCGCGCTTGGGCTTCTCGGCTGCCTCGACCGGGGCTTCCGGCTCTGGCGCGGCAACAGCTTCCACCGCTGCGACATCCGCCTTCTTGCGACGGGTGCGCTTGGGCTTTTCGGCAGGCGCTTCGGCTGCGGCTTCCTCAACGGGAGCTGCCTCTACCGGAGTAGCCTCGGGTGCTGCTGCTTCCTCGACCGGCTCGACCTTGCGGCGACGCGTGCGCCTCGGCTTGGCGGGCGCTTCGGCCGCTTCCTCGGCGACTACCGATTCGCTTGCCGCAGTTTCGGCTTCGGCCTCGGGTTCAGCTTCCGGCTCTGGGCCATCGGCAAAGTTCTGCTCGCCGGCTTCGCCTTCGATCTGACCTTCGCCATTGTCCTCGCCGCGACCACGACCACGCCGGCGGCGGCCGCCACGGCGGCGACGCTTGCGCGGTGCCTCGCCATCTTCGGAGACCGTCTCGCCGTCGCTTTCGGGCGCTGCTCCGCCGGTGGCTTCACCGTCTTGATCGGTGTCGCCCTCAGCATCGGCATCGTCTTCGCTTTCGGTGTCCTGGCCACCTTCCGCATCGCGCTCGTCCCGGCGATCGCGGTTGCGACCACCACGGCGACGCTTGCGGCGCTTGCGGCCCGCTGCGTCGTCGGAGGATGCTTCGGCGTTGGCCTCGGCTTCCTCGGCCTCGTCGATTTCGTCCTCTTCGGGATAGTCCTCGTCATCCTCGTCGAGATCGATGATGGGCTGGAACACCGGCGGATTTTCGAGACGCGGGCCCGACGAGGCGACGCGCATCTTGGCGCCTTCATTCTCGCCTTCGGGGATCACTTCCACGCTGACGCCATAACGGAACTCGATATCGGCGAGATCCGAACGCTTGGCATTGAGCATGTAAACCGCAGCTTCGGTGCTGGCGAACAGCGTGATGATGCTGCCACGACCCTTGGCAGCCTCGTCCTCGATCAGGCGTAGAGCCGAAAGGCCGGCGGAGCTGGCGGTGCGGACAAGGCCGGTGCCATCGCAGTGCGGGCACGAACGCGTCGTTGCTTCGAGCACGCCGGTGCGCAGGCGCTGGCGGCTCATTTCCATCAGGCCGAAGCTGGAGATGCGACCGACCTGGATACGCGCGCGATCGTTCTTGAGCGCGTCCTTTACCGCCTTTTCGACCTTACGGACGTTCGATCCGTATTCCATGTCGATGAAGTCGATGACGACAAGGCCGGCCATGTCGCGCAGGCGCAACTGGCGGGCGATTTCGTGCGCGGCTTCAAGGTTGGTGTTGAGCGCGGTCGCCTCGATCCCGTATTCCTTGGTGGAACGGCCCGAGTTGATGTCGATCGAAACGAGCGCTTCGGTCGGGTTGATGACGATGTAGCCGCCCGACTTTAGCTGCACGACCGGATCGTACATCGCGGTGAGCTGGTCTTCCGCACCATAGCGCTGGAACAGCGGCACCGGATCCGAATATGGCTTCACCTTGCGCCCATGGCTGGGCATGAGCAGCTTCATGAAGTCCTTGGCGGCGCGGTAGCCTTCCTCACCCTCGACAACGACTTCTTCGATATCGCGGTTGTAGATGTCGCGGATCGCACGCTTGATCAGGTCGCTGTCCGAATGGATCAGCGCCGGCGCGGAAGAACGCAGCGTGCTTTCACGCAGGTCGTCCCACAAACGGGCAAGGTAATCGAAGTCACGCTTGATCTCGGTCTTGGTGCGCGAAAGACCGGCAGTGCGCACGATGCAGCCCATGCTGCGCGGCAACTGCATTTCGGAGATGATCTGCTTGAGGCGCTTACGGTCCGAGGCCGAGCTGATCTTGCGGCTGATGCCGCCGCCATGGCTCGAATTCGGCATGAGCACGCAATAACGGCCGGCGAGGCTGAGGTAGGTGGTCAGCGCCGCGCCCTTGTTGCCGCGCTCTTCCTTCACGACCTGGACCAGCAGCACCTGACGGCGATGGATTACGTCCTGGATCTTGTAGCGGCGGCGCAGCGCCATGCGCTTGGCGCGCAGTTCGTCGGCTTCCTTGGAGCGGCCCTTGCTCTGACGGCGGCGTCCGCGACCACGGCGATTGCCGTCTTCGCCTTCGCTTTCACCTTCATCTTCTTCTTCGCCGTTTTCGAAAGTGCCGCCATCGATCGTGGCGACCTCATCCTTTTCGGACGTATCGACTTCGGTGACGCCGCCATTGTCGTGCATATCGTCATCGGCATGATCGCCGTGATCATGATCGTCGTCATCGTCGTCATCATCGCCTTCGCTGGCGCGCAGCGCGGCCTCTTCCTCAGCGTGGGCGGCTTCCTCTGCCAGCAGGGCCTCGCGGTCCTGCTTCGGGATCTGATAGTAATCGGGGTGAATTTCGCTGAAAGCGAGGAAGCCGTGACGGTTCCCGCCGAAATCGACGAATGCAGCCTGCAGTGAAGGTTCGACCCGCGTTACTTTCGCGAGGTAGATATTACCCTTTATCTGCTTCCGGTCAGCCGATTCAAAATCGAATTCGTCAATCCGGTTTCCCTTGAGTACCGCCACCCGGGTTTCTTCCGGGTGGCGCGCATCTATGAGCATGCGCGTTGCCATTATGTGATCTCCATGCGCGCCGCGTTCCTGCTGGATATGCTGTCGCGGCGCGTGCGTGTTCGGAATTGTCCTGCGACATCGCGAGGGCCGTGCCGTATCCGGCATGGCCCCTCCCGTCGCTGGCGCTTGGGTGAAAAAGGGTCGGGCAATCCATCGCCCTGACCCTGGCGTTCGTGTCTGCAAGCGGGAGAATGCGTGAAATGGTACACGCATCAAATCGCCGCTCAACCGGCCACGCCCTTTCGGGCACTGGCTGGAATGGCGGCAATTGGCTTCTCATGGCTCGCGTCAACCTGTTCGATCCGGAAAGATTTCCGGCTTGGACGGGGGCAATGCAGCTCTGCCGGTCCTGTCCCGGCGCCATGTAGGCGTTCTTTACCGGAATACGAGGAGCGGAAGCTGACGTGCCCCGACCTGCAGGGACTAGCATTCATGTTCCTGAACGGCAAGTTCCTTGCTTTGGAGACCTAAGGGCGGGGTGGTTAACGAACTGTTACCACAATCCTAGGGATGAACTGGTTACGAGCATTGCCGCGCCAGTTTTCCGCCTTTAGTCAGGCAAGCGCCATGTTCCGCCGTATCCAGCTTGCCTTGCTCGTCATCGTACCGCTGGCCTGCGTCGTTCTGGCAGTCGTCGTGAACCGTCATTACGGCACGACAGGCGGCGATTACAGCTATGTCGTGCGGTTCGAGCTGCCTCCCGCGAACGGCCTGGTGGACTTGCCCGAAATCGCGGGACCGCCCGATGCAAGCCGGCCACTGGTGGTTATCGATGCGGGACACGGCGGCTTCGATCCGGGAGCGGGGCAGGGGCCGGTCAAGGAAAAGACCGTTGCCCTGAAGATCGCGCTCGCCATTCGCGAACGCCTGCTGGCCGATGGCGGCATTCGCGTAGCGCTCACCCGAGACGACGACCGTTTTCTGGTGCTGAGCGAGCGCCCCGACATCGCGCGGCGGCTCAATGCCGATTTGTTTGTCTCGATCCATGCCGACAGTATCGGCAGCGATACGGCCAGCGGGGCGAGCGTCTATGTCCTGTCCGAAAAGGGATCGAGCGAAGCGGCCGCCCGTCTGGCGGCGCGCGAGAACGCAGCGGATATGATCAATGGCGTATCTCTTTCCAAAACCAGCGATGCGGTCGGCGCGATCCTGCTCGATCTGTCGCAGCGCGAGGCGCAATCCGGGTCTTACGATGCCGCCGAACTGGTGCTGCGCGAATTGCGCGGCAAAGTGCGCCTGCACCGCGACAGCGTGGAATCGGCCGCCCTGGCCGTCCTCAAAGCGCCTGACATTCCCTCGATCCTGTTCGAGACCGGCTACATCAGCAACCCGCAGGACGCGGCATATCTGAACTCGGAGGAAGGGCGCCGGGTCTTGTCGACCGCCGCCGCGCAGGCGATCCGCGTGTTCTTTGCCCGGCGCGCCGGCGTATGAGGCTTGAAGCAAGTCGCTCTGGCGCAGCGCGAATGCCCCGTGCTAGAGGGCCGTCGCGATGACTGACACTGCGACCGACGCTGGCGAGCCCGAGCCCGAGAACCTGCGATTCAGGATCCGTCGTGACGCCGGCGGACTGGCGGCCTGGCTGGGCAAGGCATGGCGCGAACGCAAGTGGCTGCGCCGGCTGACTATTGCGGGCGGCGGCGTTTTCGTGGCGCTGACCGCGTTCTGGTTCGTGCTGACGAGCAATCTGCCATCGGCCGACAAGCTGCTCGATTATCAGCCGCCGCTGCCCACCATGGTGCGCGGGATCGATGGCGCGATCGTCTACAGCTACGCGCGCGAGCGCCGCGTGCAGTTGCGCTACGTCGATTTTCCCACACAGATGGTCAACGCGTTCCTCTCGGCCGAAGACAAGACGTTCTGGTCGCATGGCGGGGTGGATTACCCGGGCCTTATTGGCGCGGTGGTCGATTACGCGGCCAAGTTCGGCTCGGGCGAGCGGGCCAAGGGCGGCTCGACCATAACCCAGCAGGTCGCGAAGAACATCCTGATCGGCGACGAATATTCGGTGACGCGCAAGCTCAAGGAAATGATCCTCGCACGCCGCATCGAGTCGGTCCTGAGCAAGCAGCAGATCCTCGAGCTCTATCTCAACGAGATACCGCTGGGCCGGCAGAGCTTCGGCGTACAAGCTGCGGCGCGGGCCTATTTCGACAAGGATGTCGGCGACCTGGCGCTGCACGAGGCGGCGTTTCTTTCGATCCTGCCAAAGGCGCCGGAACGGTACGGACGCAAACAGCACGAAGCGCTGGCGATCACCCGGCGCAACTATGTGCTGGACCAGATGGTAGACAACGGCTGGGCGACGCGCTCCGAAGTGGACGTGGCGAAGGCGCAGCCGCTCGGCCTGATCCCGCGTCAGGGGCAGAGCTACGACCCTGCCATCGGCTATTACACGGAAGAGGTCCGCCGCCGCCTGATCGGCAAATATGGCGAGACGGCCAAGGATGGACCGCTCAGCGTCTATGCCGGTGGCTTGTGGGTGCGCACTTCGCTCGACATGGAAATGCAGACGGCGACCCGCGATGCCTTGCGCACCGGCCTGTTGCGCTTTCACGCCGGGCGGGGCTGGACCGGGCCGATCGCACATATCGACGATCTGGAGAACTGGCAGTCGCAGCTTATCGTCTCCAACCTGACGATCGATTACGAGAAATGGCGCGTCGGCGTGATCCTGCAGGCCGGCAGCGGCGGTCAGATCGGGTTTACCGATGGCTCGACCGCGTCGCTCTCCAATGTGCCGGACGCGGCCAAAGCGGGCGATGTCGTCGTTGCCGCGCCGGTCGGCACCAACAGCTATGCGGTGCGCACGATCCCCGAAGTGTCCGGCGGCATGGTCATCGAGCAACCCGGCAGCGGGCGCATTCTGGCGTTGCAGGGCGGATTTGATTCCGGTCTCGGCTCGTTCAACCGGGCGACCCAGGCGATGCGCCAGCCGGGCTCCACCATCAAGCCGTTCGTCTATGCCACGGGCCTCGACACCGGCATGACTCCGGCAACGCAAGTTCTGGATGGCACGTTCTGCGTCTATCAGGGCGGGCGCCTTGGCCAGAAGTGCTTCCGCAACTTCGGCGGCGGCGGCGGCAGCGGCAATCACACGATGCGCTGGGGGCTGGAGCAGTCACGCAACCTGATGACCGTGCGTATTGCCAACGATGCCGGCATGCCACGCGTGATCCGCACCTTCAAGAATGTCGGCATTGGTGAATACAAGCCGTACCTCGCGTTCGCGCTGGGCGCGGGCGAGACGACCGTGGCGCGCATGGTCAATGCCTATTCGGCGCTGGCCAACAATGGCGTGCAGTATCCTGCATCGGTCATCGATTATGTGCAGGACCGTAACGGCAAGGTGATCTGGCGCGGCGACGACCGTCGTTGCATCGGCTGCAACATGGCCGAGTGGGATGGCAAGGCGATGCCGCGCATCGGTCGGCGCGGCAAGCAGGTGATGGACTCGGGGACCGCGTTCCAGACGGTCAACATGCTCACCGGTGTGATCATTCGCGGCACCGCTGTGACGCTGCGCGATCTCAAGCTGCCGCTGTTCGGCAAGACCGGCACCACCACCGGGCCGACCGACGTGTGGTTCGTGGGCGGATCGCAGGACTATGTGGCAGGCGTATATCTCGGATATGATACGCCGCGCTCGCTTGGCGGTTATGCCCAAGGTGGCCGCGTCGCCGCGCCGATCTTCAAGCAAGTGGTGGAGAACACCAAGGGTCGCTGGAGCCGTCAACCGTTCGTGGCTCCGGCGGGCGTGCGCATGGTGCGGATCGATCGCGTCTCGGGCAAGCAGGTGATGGGCGTGGAGGCGAGCAACGACGCCAAGTCGTCGATCATCTGGGAAGCGTTCAAGCCCGATACCGAGCCAAGGCAATACACGCCGGAAGACGAATTCGCGAAGAAGCGCGATGCGCTGATCGCGCAAATCCGCGCCTTGCAGCGGCAGAAAACCGAAGCGCGCACCCAGGCGGTTCCCACCGAGCAGAGCAACTTTGCGGAAGAGCAGGGCGGCGTTTACTGAATTGGCGACAGATGCCGGCAGGGCCGGGAAAAGGGGATGCGATGGCCAGCTTGAAGTTCCGTGGTGCCGCTCTGGCACTGGCATGCATCGGCCTCGCTGCGTCGTCGCATGGGGCCGTGGCCAAGGAAGCCGCCGCTCCGGCGCCAGCACCTTCTGCGGCATCAGCGAGCGAACCCTATGTCCGGCCCGACGTGAAGGCGTTCCTGGAAAAGTTGAAGGTCGGGCCGAAGATGTCCTTCACCCGTGAGGCACTGGCGGTGCTGCGCACGCTGCCACCGGGTGCGATCCCCTCGCAAGACCTGCCTGCGGGCGAACTGGCGGTCATCAGGGATTTCGAGATGCCGGGACCGGGCGGCCCGATCAAGCTGCGGCTGTTCGATGCCCGGGCGGAGCGTGAACCCGGGCCAGTGGTGGTGTTCTACCACGGCGGCGGGTTTGTCTTCGGCGACCTCGATTCCTATGCCGGGCTAACGGCGGAAATGGCGCGCGGGCTGGACCTGCCCGTCATTTCGGTCGATTATCGCCTGGCGCCGGAGCATCGGTGGCCCGCGGCACCCGACGATGCCGAGGCTGCGGCGCGCTGGATCGCGGCGAATGGTGCAGCGCTTGGCCTCAAGCCCACTGGCCTTGTGCTCAGCGGTGACAGCGCGGGCGGCAACCTGGCGCTCATCACGGCAGCGGCGCTGCGGGACAAACCCGCCGCTTTGCCACTGGTAATGCAGATCCCGCTCTATCCGGCGACTGACTCGGTTGGCGTCTATCCGTCACAAACGCAATTCGCCGAGGGCTTCCTGCTCAGTGCAGAAAGCATGGCGCAGTTCGAGCAGCACTATGCCGCCGATCCCAAAAGCCTGCGCACATCGCCGCTACTGGGCAATCTTGCCGGTCTGCCACCAACAGTACTGATAGCCGCTTCGCTAGACCCCCTGCGCGATCAGAACCGCGCCTATGCCGCCAAGCTGATCGAAGCGGGCGTGCCGACCATCTATCTTGAGAGCCAGGGCCTGATCCACGGCTTCGCAACGTTCCGCAAGGAAATCCCGTCGGCACAAAGAGACCTGGCCGACATGCTCGCGCTGGCGAAGGAAATGCTGGAAAGTTCCGGCCGCGCCGACTGACACGGGTTGGATAAAATGAATTGGTCGGGGAGACAGGATTCGAACCTGCGACATCCTGCTCCCAAAGCAGGCGCGCTACCAGACTGCGCTACTCCCCGACCTATCGGGCGGCATTTTCGATACGGTGGTGGGCCCGGCAGGATTCGAACCCGCGACCTAGCCGTTATGAGCGGCCAGCTCTAACCGCTGAGCTACAGGCCCTTTTCCCGCTCTTTCACGCCGTGCCTGCCGACATGCCATGTCGTCAGGTCTGGGCCCGTTACATTGCTGCATCGAACTACGCAAGCGCCACGGAGGCCATGATTTCGCTAACACTGGTGGGCCGGACATTTCGCGCAGCAAGATAGCTGAAAAGCTGGCGCCACCAGTCGTAGAACGTCGCCAGATCTGCCTCGTTGCGCACGTAGGGCGTGTGACCGGGTGCGAGCGAGGGGCTGTGGAACGAGAACACGAGGATCGGCAAGCCGCTGTCGATCGCTATATCGACGCCGCGTATTGCTTCGCGTGCGGTGACGCCTTCCGGCGTCAGCGGAATGCGTTCGAGCAGGCCTGCCCGTGCCAGCACCCCGCGCATGGACGGGGTGCGCCACATGTGCGGATAAATCGTGTTGCCAGCCTGGCGCAGTAGGCCCCAGTAAACCGTGGTCAGCGGCATTTCCATGAGCTTGCGCTCGGCATCGACCCAATAGGGCTTGAGCGGGTGGTTGCGGTAATTGGGTCCGCCAGCATGGCTGTAATCGAACAGCGCTCGCACCGAGGTATCGATAGCGATGCCGTGGTCCTTCAATACGTCGAGCGTGTTGGGACCAAGGCCGTAACGCCCCGCGCGATATGTCAGCGGCGCCGCGCCGAAGTTGCTGGCGATGGCGCTGTGCAGGCGGCTGAATTTCTCGCGCTCCAGCGCTGGCGGCAGATTGCCGGCATAGCTGTTGAACTCGGTCACGACTTCGTCGAACGGCGGACTGACCCAGGGGTGGAGTTGCACGCCGATTTCGGCCTCTCCGGCGGCGACCGCACCGTGCAGGATCTCGGCGGCCCGGGGATCGGTCGCGATCGGGTAGTCGAGCATGTAGGACGGGACGACGCCGAATCCTTCACAGAACTGCTGGAAGGTCCGCAGTGCCGGGATCGTTTCCAGGCTGTGACCCTCGCGCTGCAGCGGGGCGTTCCAGTCAAATTCCTCTTCGGTATCGACAGTTACGATGAAACGCTGGCCGAACCCTTCACGGAAGGAAACGAACTGCGCTTCGGAGGGGAGATTCAGGAGACTGGTTCCTGCCACGCGAAAACGTCACCCCTGTGTCGCGGAGCCGTCAGCACGATGCGAGGCATTCCAGCGATTGCGTCTCAGTCTTGGCTATGACCCATAGCTTCGACGGTCAACCCGGGCAGCGTTAACCGCAATTCGTTATCATACCGTTTTAGTGAGCCTCCGGCAGCTTTCGCTTCGGCTTCGCACAGCCGCAAAGTGAAGCCGAGACCGAACATCCCGGCCGATAACGCGGAGGTCTGACCCGAAGGTCCGCCGCTGAACAAATCCGCAGCGCCAAGCTTTGCCAGGCTGGTGGGGAGCGTAACGGTGACGATCACCGCGCTGTCCTGCGACGTGACCGACAGCGGCAGTATCTCGTCTGGTCCAGCAGCCCCTGCCAGCGCGGCGAACAGGCGCCAGAACAGGCGCTCGGCCTCGGCGGGATCGATGCGGATCGCAAAAGTGCCCTGATCCATGGACAAGTCGAAGCCGCTGCGGCGCGGATCAGTCCATGCCCGGAGCCGGGCGACAGTGCCGCTGAGAATCTCGCCCACATCGCTGACACCGCGGTCGAGGGCGACCGCGCCGGTATCGAGCTTCACGAGCCGGTCGAGTTCGTCGAAACCGGCGAACACTTGTGCCGCATCGCCGACAATGGCGGAGGCAAGCGCACGATATTCGTGCGGGGTGGGGCCGAACAACTGCTGCAGGATGATCTCGGCGGCGACCTGGATCGCGTTGGCCGGCGTGCGCAGTTCGTGCAGGATCTGGCGCATCCGGTCCGCCTCGTTTGAGGGGGCGGGCTGGACCGGCTGCCCATCGAGTGTGGCTGGACGGCGGAACCTGCCGCTATAGCCGGTGAAGCGACCGCTTGCGGGATCGAACCGGGGCAGGGCGTCTATCTGCCAGTTGCCGGTGATCGCTGGCGCTCCCACAATGTCGAGCATCGCGTCGCGCAGGGGCTGGCGATGGCGCAGCGCGGTTGCCAGCGCGCTGGTCGCGGGGCTCGGCTGGTTGCCATCGATCGCGGCCAGCCGCAGCCCAACCACCATCGGTGCAGCAAAGGGATCGGCCCAGTTGACCCGCCCGGCGGCGTCGGTGGTGAAATCGAACGCGGACAGGCGCGGGGCGAATGCATGGGCGCCGTCTTCCAGCGGCAGGCGCGGGGCGTCGCCGGAATCGGGAACGACTTCGCCGTGCTCGCGCGCGCGGCGAAATTCCTCGATGCGGCGCACCAGCGCGCCGATCCCGTCATCCGATGGCGCCGAAGTTGGTGGCGGCACCGGAGGGACGACCTTCAGCAACGGCGGTGCAGCCGGTGCCGGTTCCAAAACCGTCTGCTCGACTGCGAGTTCGAGAATCGTCTCTTCGTTATCAGCGGCAACCGTCGTGCACGGTGGCAGCCCGCGATCGGTAATGCCCAGGCGTTCGAGCAGCGCCTCCACGCGTGGGCCAAGATCGCGCCGGTGCCGCAGGATGCCGCGCGCGCGCACCGGCAAGGCGGGGACCAGCGCGAGCCATTCCGATTCGGGCAAGTTGGCGGCCGCGATGGCAGCCGTCGCGACGCCGGGATCGTCCTGCGCCAGAAATGCGACGAGGCGCGGATTGCGCAGACGGGCGACGGGGTTGCGCAGCATGCCCGCGCGGTCTTCCGGGCGAATGGTGGCGTTCAACCGATCCAGCCGTTCGTATGCGGTCTCGATCGCGTCGGAACTCGGGGTGCCGGATACGCTGCCAAGGATGTCGAGCAATTGACGATACTGGATTCGCGCGATCGCGGTGCCGCGGACAGGCAGTCTCAGCACCGTGGCAAGGCGATCGTCGAAGTGCATTGATGCTCCAAAAGCGCCCGGATGGCGGGTACCGGACCGACCCGTAAACGGGTGCGGCCAACTTGTCCTAGCAGAGGAAAGAGGGCGCGTAAGGGGCGTCTCGAACAGCGTTGCAAAGCGGGACGATTACGTTAGGAGATAATATTATTACCGCGAAGTGTCTCGGATCGCTGTGGATATTCCAATCCCCCACGATACCGATGAAGGCGGCGG
The DNA here is from genome assembly GCA_964502105.1 of uncultured Novosphingobium sp. Classification (GTDB taxonomy): domain Bacteria; phylum Pseudomonadota; class Alphaproteobacteria; order Sphingomonadales; family Sphingomonadaceae; genus Novosphingobium. The sequence continues at coordinate 107,112 of CAZCUS010000001.1, forward strand.
GGGATTCGGGATAGCATCATGACAAACCTGGACGACATCGATCGCCGCCTGCTTGCTGAATTGCAGGCAGAGGGCCGGGTCACCAATGTCGAGTTGGCAAATCGCGTCGGGTTGACCGCGCCGCCGTGCCTGCGCCGCGTGCGCTCGCTGGAGGAAGCGGGAATCATCAAGGGTTACCATGCCGAACTCGATGGATCGAAGCTGGGCTTTACCATCACGGTGTTCGCTCTGGTGAGCCTGAAGAGCCAGGCCGAGGAATCGCTGCGCCAGTTCGAAGAGCATATGCGCACCCTGCCCGAAGTGCGCGAATGCCATATGCTCAACGGCGAGATCGATTTCATCATCAAGATCGTCAGCCGCGATCTGCAAAGCTTCCAGGAATTCCTGACTTCGAAACTGACGCCCGCGCCCAACGTGGCCAGCGTCAAGACATCGCTGACGATCCGCACCGCCAAGGAATTGCCGGGCGTTCCGATCGAGTAGCTCTGCTTCCGCGCTTCGGGATCAAAATCTAAACGTGATAGGCGATCCATGCCACCGCAGCGGCGGAAGGCAGGAACAGAACTTGCGCCAAGGCAGTACCGGCCAGCCGGCTCAGCGAGATCCACACGATGGTACGGCGGAATAACGCAGCATCAATACGCCCATCCACGACATCGTCGGTCATGACCGACAGCTGCGGGTCGATCAGCGCAAATAGCAGGATGGTCGCAAAGCCGTTTATCACGGCGGAAAGCTGCGATGCAGTGACGCGATACTCGGGATTGAGATATCCAGCATAGAGCGATGCCAGCACGCCAACCGTGATCAGCGCCTGCGCCAGGGCATTGGCGGCCAGCACGCCCCAGCCGACTCCGCGCGGCCGGGCAAGATCGCGCAAGTGTTCGCGCCGGGGCATCGTGACCGATTGCCGCACAGCGTGCAGGCCCGCCGGTGTTGCAGTGCGCAGGATCATCCGCATCGTCGAACGGTTGCGTTGGAAGTAGCCGATGGCCCGCGAAAACATCCGCTGACCGGTCGGCACCAGCAGGATCCCGACGAAGACGGCTACAGTCGCGCTGGCAAGGACAATACGAAAATCGCCAGCGAGGGCATCGCCGCCGCCATCCGCCAGACGCGTTTCGATTCGCTTGGCCAGGAATGGCCCCAGAAAGCTGTTCGAGGTCCGGCTGACCAATACGAGCATGTTGAACAGCGCAAAGCTGATCGCGATGCGGCCCGTGCGCACCCCTGCGATGCGGGCTGCATATGCCAACGTGCCGATCAGATTGATCGCGGCGGTCAGCAGGCAGATGACAACGAGCTGCCTGTCCATCGGACTGCCTTAAAGGCGCGCGACTGCTTCTAGCGCCAAGAGGTAACTGTCGGCGCCAAAACCCGCGATGGTGCCTTTCGCCGCCATGCCGACCCATGACTTGTGACGGAATTCCTCGCGCGTGTGCGGATTGGACAAGTGCACTTCGATCACGGGCGTCTTGATGCTGCGGATCGCATCGTACAGCGCGATGCTGGTGTGGGTCAGCGCACCGGCGTTGAGCAGAACGGCAACGGCCCCTTCGGATTGGGCTTCGTGCAGCCAGTCGAGCAGGTGGCCTTCGTGATTCGATTGCCGCATCTCGATACCAAGCCCAAGCGGGTGGGCGGCGTCTTCCAGCTTGCCGGCGATGTCGTCCAACGTATCGCTGCCGTAAATCTCGGGCTCACGCATTCCCAGAAGGTTGAGGTTCGGCCCGTTCAGGACATAGACCAGCTTTTCCGCCATTTCGCCTTCTACCCTCTGCTGAACCGTTCCACGCCCATGTGCGTGTTACGCCTCTAGCTTACGCGCGGCATCGTGCAAGCGCTGCCCTTATGCGCCGGGCGGAACCTGTGGTCCGCCTTCGCCGTCGATCTCCGGCGCGCCGCCAGGGTCCGCCGCCGAGATTTCGGCTGGTCCCGGTCCGCGATTGACCGTGTTGTCATCGCCGCTCTCCGGGCTGGGGTCCATGGGCTGGCCATCATCCTCACCTGCCGAAGCTCCATAGAAATCCGACATCGAGCCGGCGCTTTGCGCACGCGCCAGTGCGGCAGAGCGTTCCGCCTTGGCTTTGGCCTCGCCTGCGGCCTGAAGCTCGGCCTTGGCTTGCTCCAGTTCCTTGGCAAGCTGCACCTCGCGCGCGGAAGGGCCGCCGCATCCGGCAAGCACTGCAAGGGGCAACAGGGCTATCAGGTATCGCGCATGAATCCGCGGCAAGGCAGCCACTCCGGTGAATTGAACAATCTAAGCCTCTTGATTTAGCGGCAAATGCCTTAGCCTTTGCTAATGCCTGCCTACTTATCGGTGCCGCGCGACTTGCCCCATTGGCGCATTGCCGAATAACCGAGGTAACCAGTGCCAAACAGCGCATAGAGCGGTTCGGGCAGGCCGTTGAGATACGCGCTCATGCCAGAGGCAATTGCCTGGGCGGTATTGGGGCTGAGCGCACCGATGAGGCCCATTGGCAGCGCCCACAGGATCATCGCATACATCACATAGAGAAAGCTGGGCCGCGCCCGGCTGGTCCAGGGATCCGGGGACCCAGCCTCTGCGACAATGGCGGAAAGCTGCGTCTGAACGAGCATCAGTTCCTGCGATCCCTCAAGCTTCAGCAGTTCCAGCTTGGCGCGGGCGCGTGCCTCGGGATCGGGAATGATCTTGTCGAGCAGTTTGGCCACCGGGCCGATCAGCGATTCGAGGATAGGCATCGTTTGAGCACTCCGATCCGTTTTCGTGCTCGCAATCAGATAACCAAACCGGGGCCTGTAGGAAAAGCGTTTGTGTCGCTTGCTTGCGGTTCGTTGCGTTCCCGGCTAGGGGCGCGCCCAACTGCAGATCAGCCGACTTCGTTTCAAAACATCAAGGAACATACCATGGCGGTTACCCGCACCTTCTCGATCATCAAGCCCGATGCCACCCGCCGCAACCTGACCGGCGCGGTTACCACCAAGCTTGAGGAAGCCGGCCTGCGCGTCGTTGCATCGAAGCGCATCCACATGAGCCGCGAACAGGCCGAAGGCTTCTACGCCGTGCACAAGGAACGTCCGTTCTTTGGCGAACTGGTTGATTTCATGATCTCCGGCCCGGTCGTCGTGCAGGTTCTGGAAGGCGAAGACGCCGTCAAGGCCAACCGCGACGTGATGGGCGCGACCAACCCCAAGGACGCTGCCGAAGGCACGATCCGCAAGGAATTCGCCGAGAGCATCGAAGCCAATTCGGTTCACGGATCGGACAGCGAAGAGAACGCGGCGATCGAGATCGCATTCTTCTTCAAGCCCGAAGAGATCGTCGGCTAAGCCAGCGAACTCCAGACAACCGGAAGGCCGTCGGAGTGATCCGGCGGCCTTTTGCGTTTGATCCGTCCAGTCCCGCCGCGCTATCCTGCCACCAAAGGAGATATGCGATGCAAGGCATGGGGGCGACTGCGGGCGAGGCCTGCCCATTCGAGTTCAATTTTGATGAAACCACCTTCAAGGTGGGCGACATGGTCAGCTACCGGGTGACCGGCAGCCTGGAAGGCTTTCCCTTCGTCGGCACATTGCTGGAAGTGCATGACGATCACGTGATTATCGCCGGCGATGCCAACGATCCCGAAGCCCGTTATCGCGGCACCCGCGAAAGTCGTCCGTTGGTTGAATATTCCGAAGTCTGAACGACGAGGTCGCTCGCTTCAATGACGACGATGGTTTGCTTTGATCGTCTAGAACACCTTCAGAACTGATCGGCGGCATCCATCAGGCCGGTTAGCTTCTTCGGTGCCACCGCGCGCCACGACCGGGACAGCCAGTCGCCGATCTCGTCCCAGTCGTTGCCGCCAAGATCGAGCCGGATGCCGACCCAGCCGTCGCCGAAGTAACTGGGGCGGTAGAAGCGGTCTGCGTCACGTTCGATAAGCATCGCCTGTTCGTCCAGGCCGCTGATCTTCACCAGCAGTGCGATCTTGCCATCGCCGTGATGGTCCATTGAAATGTAGGCGAATTTCTTGCCCTTCACGATGCCGAAGCATGGCATCCCGTGCGAGATCGTCTCCTCGGCTTGCGGCTGCTCCATCGCGCGTTCGCGCACTTGCTGGACCAGGAATTCGGGCGAAGTTTCGCGGGTCACAAGATCGGCAAGGCAGCGCGAATAGAGCTGGTGCTCGGCAATCAGTACCCGCGCCGCCAGTGTCTCGGGGGTATCTCCGGGCACGATGGCGACCGGCGTCTGACCCAGGATCGGGCCATCGTCGAGTTCAGCGGTGACAAGGTGGACGGTTACGCCGCCGTGGCTGTCACCAGCGGAAATTGCGCGGTCATGGGTGTGCAGCCCGGTGTATTTGGGCAGTAGCGAGGGATGGATGTTGACCATCCGGCCTTCCCATTTCGCCACGAACTCGGGCGTCAGGATGCGCATGTATCCGGCGAGTGCGACCCATTGCGCGCCGCTTTGGCGAATCGCCGCGTCCATCGCAGCGTCATGCTCGGCGCGGGCCATGCCCTTGTGCGACAGCGCGAACGTATTCACGCCTTCCGCCGCCGCCAATTTCAGGCCGCCCGCATCGGGGCTATTGGCGGCCACCAGCACGATCTCGTAAGGGCAATCGGCGGCACGGCTGGCATAGAGCAGCGCGGCCATATTGGTGCCGCTGCCCGAAATCAGGACCGCGACTTTTGCGCGATCACGCCCATCAGGCATCGTGCGTGGCCGACCACGCGCCGCGCGCGCTCCAGGTCTCGTCGCTGCCGGTGACGGTGCAGCCGCGCGTGCCTTCGCGGATGTCGCCGACACGGTGGACGGTCTCGCCCGCCTCGGTCAGCGCCTCGGTCAGCGCATCGACATCGCCCGGCGCCACGGCGAGAATCATGCCGACGCCGCAGTTGAAGGTGCGCGCCATCTCGCCCGGCTCGATATTGCCCTGTGCTTGCAGGAACGCCATCAGTCGCGGCTGCTCCCAGGCATCGGCATCGACATGGGCATGCAGCCCTTGTGGCAGGACGCGCGGGATATTCTCCAGCAGACCACCGCCGGTGATGTGCGCCAACGCATGGATCTTGCCCGACCGGACTTGCGGCAGCAGGCTCTTCACATAGATGCGCGTCGGTTCGATCAGAGCGTCGATCAGCAGGACGTCGGAATCGAACAGGGCCGGGCGGTTGAGCTTCCAGCCCTTGTCCGCCGCAAGCCGCCGCACCAACGAATAACCGTTGGAATGGACGCCGGACGAGGCGAGCCCCAGCAGGACGTCGCCTGCCTGAACTTTGTCGCCAGTCAGCTGCTCGCCGCGCTCCACCGCGCCGACGCAGAAGCCGGCGAGGTCATAGTCGCCCTCGGCATACATGCCCGGCATCTCGGCGGTCTCGCCGCCGATCAGTGCGCAGCCGGCGATGCGGCAGCCCTCGGCGATTCCGGCGACGACACGCTCGGCAACGCCGTTCACCAGCTTGCCGGTGGCGAAATAGTCGAGGAAGAACAGTGGCTCGGCGCCCTGAACGATCAGATCGTTCACGCACATCGCGACCAGATCGATGCCGATGCGGTCATGCCGGTCATGATCGATTGCCAGCTTTACTTTGGTGCCGACACCATCGTTCGCCGCGACCAGCAGGGGATCGTTGTATCCAGCAGCGCGCGGATCGAAGAACCCGCCAAAGCCGCCCAACTCGGCATCGGCGCCGGGTCGCGCAGTCGCGCGGGCGAGCGGCGCGATGGCCTTTACCAGTGCGTTGCCAGCGGCGATCGAGACGCCTGCCTGTTCGTAGCTGTAGCTTTTTGGGGAGTTATCGTCGGCCATTCGGCGCGCCTAGCGCTTTACGACTTGGATTTCCACTTGCCTTTGGGCAAAAGGCGCCCGGTTCGAACATGGCTATCGCATTCTCCAACAAATTTCCGAGGGCATGGCGTCCCGGACCGGCGGCGCAACTGCTGCTGGCGCTTGGCGTCGGGCTGTGCGTTGCGCTGGCCGTCATCGGTCCCGATCGCCTGATTGCGCAGATCGAAGGCGATCGCGGTATCCCACCCATTGCGAATTCGGACGACATTCAGGTTTCCGGCATCGAGGTCGACGTCACCGGCAAGACCGGTGAAGAAGCGCGTATCGATGGCTGGAAACTGGCCCAGCGCAAGGCTTGGGAAAAGCTCAACGGTCCCACAATGGGCGATGAGCAGATCGACGCGATGGTTTCCGCCGTCGTGATCGAGCGGGAGCAGATCGGGCCGCATCGCTACATCGCGCGGCTTGGCGTGATCTTCGACCGTGCCCGCGCCGGCCAGTTCATCGGTCGTGCCGATGGCGGCGGCGCGCGCGCGCGTTCAGCGCCGCTGCTGGTGATTCCGGTGCTGATCTCGGGCGGAACGCAGCAGGTGTTCGAAGTGCGCGGACCCTGGCAGCAGGCCTGGGCGAACTTCCAGACCGCGCAAAGCCCGATCGATTACGTGCGGCCTACCGGATCCGGGGGCGAATCGCTGATTCTCAACGCTGGCCAGCCGACCCGTCGCAGCCGCCTGTGGTGGCGCAACATCCTCGACCAGTTCGAGGCAGCGGATGTGCTCATCCCGATTGCCCGGCTGGAACGGCAATGGCCGGGCGGCCCGGTGCGCGGCACGTTCACGGCGCGCTTTGGGCCCGATAACACTTTCCTCGAAAGCTTCACGCTGACCGCGCCTGACGAGAACGGCGTGCCCAAGATGCTCGACCAGGCGCTGGTGCGAATCGACGGCATCTACCAGCGCGCGCTGGCACAAGGTCTGTTGACCCCCGATCCGACGCTGCTCAGCGGCGAGATGGCGTTCGACCGCGCCATTGCCGAACTGCGCGACAAGCTGCTGCCGCGCGAAATGGCAAACTTGCCCGATTCGCCGGATGCGGCAACGCCAAGTACCATTGCGCCACCCACGCCTTCGGCGACCAGCGCTGCGGTGGCCAGTGTCTCGGTGCAGTTCGCCACGCCTGATGCCGCCGCAGTCGATTCGGCTCTGGCAGCTGTGCGCGGCGTGCCCGGCGTACAAGGTGCCGCAACGACCAGCCTCGCGATCGGCGGTACTTCGGTCATGCGGGTCAGCGTCTCGGGCGGCAGCGATGCGCTGGCGGCGGCCTTGCGAGCGCAAGGCTGGCAGGTTTCGGGCAGCGGCGGCACGATCCGGATCAGCCGCTAGGCGGTTTGCTTGGGCAGGCAGTTCGCCCTTCCGCTCTCCCCGGTCAGCGGCAATCCGCCGCGCATCGTGGTAGGCAATGCCAACGAGGATGTGGTCGAGGCTTTCGCGCATGCCGATAGCTGGCCGTTCCATACCGCGATTCTCGTAGGCCCGCCGCGTTCGGGCAAGTCGCTGCTGGCGCGCTGGTTCGTCGAAGGCGGCTTCGGCGATGCGCTTGATAATGCCGATGCGCTCGACGAGGCCGAGGTCTTCCACCGCTGGAACCGTGCGCAGGAAACGGGCCGAGGATTGCTGATCGTCAGTAATGCCGGCCCTCCTTCTGCCAGTGAAGGCGAGGGGTGGCACATCGCCTTGCCGGATCTGGCTTCGCGCCTCGGTGCTGCGCTGCCGCTCGTCATCGAGGAGCCCGACGATGCGATGACGGCAGACCTCATCGCACTGCACGCCGAAGTGCGCGGATTGATGATTGACGATTCCGCAACCGCTTATCTTGTAGCACGTTGTGAGCGTAGCCATCTGGGCGTCGAGCAGCTGGTTGCGGCAATCGACCGGCTGAGTCTTGAACGAAAGCAGGCACCGACTATGGCGATCTGGCGTGATGCTCTTGCCGAAACAGGCAGGGATTAGGCACCGCGCTTGCCTTGCCGAAGGATTGGTGGGAGATTCAGGGTATGTTCGCACGTCTCGTTCGCTATCTGGACTCGATTGTCGCGCGCGATCCCGCGCCGCGTTCGCGCTGGGAAGTGCTCCTTTACCCGGGCGTCTGGGCGGTCTTCTGGCACCGGGTTGCACACCGCCTGTTCAACGCGCGGATGTTCTTTTTGGCGCGCGCGGTGAATCACACGGCTCGCTTCCTGACCGGCATCGATATTCATCCCGGCGCGGCGATCGGCCGCAATCTCTTCATTGACCACGGCTTCACCGTTATCGGCGAAACGGCAGTGATCGGCGAAAATGTGACGATCTATCAGTGCGTGACGCTGGGCGGCACCAATCCGACGAACGGCAAGGCGGGCAAGCGCCACCCCACGCTGGAGGACAACGTGATCGTCGGCTCCGGCGCCCAGATACTCGGTCCGATCACTGTCGGTCGCCGCGCGCGAATCGGCGCCAGCGCGGTCGTGACGGAGGATGTGCCTGAAGGCGCAACGATGATTGGCCTCAAGGCACGCTCGACGCTGGTCGCAGCCGAGACCTGGGCCAAGGATTTCATGCCCTACGGCACGCCCTGCAAAGAGCCATGCGAGCCTTCGGGCGTGCAGCGTGTCGAGGATCTCGAGGCAGAGGTTGCGCGGCTGCGTACGCAGGTCGAAGCGCTCGTTGCCGAACGGAACGAGCCGGAGCGGGTCAAGGCCGGCCCCAGCATCTGCAAGGGAAGCTGACCGCTAGATGTCCACGCAGGCTGGGGGCATGAATTCCGGCACCGTGATTGCCTTTCCCGGGCAGCGGCCTTCGCAGGTCGCGTTCGACCGGCTTGAGCTTCAACGCATCCTCGACCTGTACGGGCGAATGGTTGCGGCGGGAATCTGGCGCGATTACGCCATGGATTTCGGCAAGGATGCGGCCAGCTTCAGCGCTTTCCGCCGTGCCGCTGAACGCCCGCAGACCCGCATCGAAAAACGCCCCGCGCTGCGCGGCAAACAAGGCATGTGGACGCTGTTCGGTGAGGCGGGCCAGGTCATCAAGCGCGGCCATGAACTGAGCGGCGTGCTCAGCCCCATAGAGCGCAAGCTGCTTAAAGTGGTCGACGACTAGCGTCGCTGACATGCCGATCGCTCAGGATTTGGACCGTGTTAGCATGTTCATGGCGTGTTGCGACTGTTCCATGCCGTTGTTGACCGATACTTCGGTCGCAGGATCGGCAATGCGATCCCACGCCGCCGCGAAGCCTTCCACGGTACGGTCGGCTTCGGGCAGTAGCACGCCTTCGTTCATGACGATCCGTGCGGTCTGGTAGACGCCGCCACCCGCCCCGACGATGACGTTCGACGGGGCATCGTGTGACACCAGATACAGAGCGGCGGGCACAACGTTTTCGGCGCTGAAAGCCCGGAAAGCTTCTTCTGGGAAGATGTCCTCGGTCATCCGGGTTCCGGCCGTTGGTGCGATGGCGTTGACCCGGATGCCGTATTTCGCGCCTTCCAGTGACAGGGTGCGAGCCAGTCCGACGATGCCCAGCTTGGCTGCCGCGTAGTTCGCCTGCCCGAAGTTTCCGCCAAGGCCCGCCGACGAGGTCGTCACCAGAATCCGGCCATAGACCTGCTCACGCATGGTGTCCCATACTGCCTTGGTCGCAAAGGCCGTGCCGGTGAGGTGCACCCGGGTCACGGCTTCGAAATCGGCGGGCTCCATCTTGGTGAATGTCCGATCGCGCAGGATGCCGGCGTTGTTGATCAGGATATGGATGCCGCCCCAGGCTTCCTTGGCCATAGCCGCCATGCGCTGCATCTGGGAGAAGTCGGACACGTCGCCGCCATCGGCCATCGCTACGCCGCCGGCTGCGCGTATTTCCTCCACCACGGCGAGCGCCGCGTCCGAATGCCCTGTGCCGTTGCGCGAACCGCCCAGATCGTTGACCACCACTTTCGCGCCGCGTGCGGCCAGTTCCAGCGCGTAGGCCCGGCCAAGGCCGTTGCCGGCCCCCGTGACGATGGCAACGCGGTCCGCGAAGGAAATCGACATCACTTGTCTCACTTGCGTTGATTGATGCCCCGGATGGCATGGGGCGGGGCGGCATTCAATAAGACTGTGCCCGACTGCGGCCGCCAGCCCCTTGCCGTATTTCCCGCACGGGGCCATAGGCTGCGGCGATTCTCCTCCTCCGCATTGCGGAGAGCCTAGGGCGAACGGCCCTGGGGCAAAGCGAAAGGCCAGTCGATGAAAGTGCGTGTGCACGTCAGCCTCAAGCCCGGAGTGCTCGATCCGCAGGGGCGGGCCATCCATCACTCGCTCGAAGGCCTGGGCTTTTCGGGCGTGAACGACGTTCGGGCAGGGCGCCTGTTCGAACTCGACGTGGACGATGCGGTCTCGGACGAGGCACTGGACGACATGTGCCGCAAGCTTCTCGCCAACATGGTGATCGAGAATTACCGGATCGAGAAAGTAGCGGCATGAGCGGGTTTCGCTCGGCGGTCATCACCTTCCCGGGATCGAATTGCGACCGCGACATGGCGGACGCGCTGGAGAAGGTTTCCGGAACCGCGCCGCACCGGGTGTGGCACGGCGATGCCGATCTGCCCGAGGGGCTGGACTTCATCGCATTGCCGGGCGGATTCTCCTACGGCGATTACCTGCGCTGCGGTGCGATTGCCTCACGCTCACCGGTGATGCGTGCGGTGGTCGCTGCGGCGGAGCGGGGCGTGCCTGTGCTCGGGGTGTGCAATGGTTTTCAGGTTCTGACTGAAAGCGGGCTGCTCCCCGGTGCGCTGCTGCGCAATTCGGGCATCCGTTTCGTTTGCCGCGAAGTGGAGTTGACGGTCGCCAACAACCAGACGCTGTTTACCGCCGGCTATGATGCGGGGCAATCGATCCGTATCCCGGTCGCCCACCATGACGGCAACTATCACGCCGACGCCGAAACGCTGGACCGTCTTGAGGGCGAGGGCCGCGTGGCCTTTCGCTATGCCGAGGCGGTCAACGGATCGGCGCGCGATATCGCAGGCGTGTTGAACGAGGCGGGCAACGTGCTGGGCATGATGCCGCACCCTGAACGCGCCATCGAGGGCGCGCATGGCGGCAGCGACGGGCGCGCGCTGTTCGAAAGCGCGGTCAAGGGTCTCGTCGGGGCGTAGGCTTGGCTAAAAGCGGTCAGGCAGCGTCGGCGGCGTTGCGATGCGCCATGCCGCGTGGCTGGAACAGTTTCAGCGCCTCGGCGGCAACCATCGGACGACCAAAGAAGTAGCCCTGGATCTTGCGACAGCCGAGCTTGCGCACCATCTCGAGTTCCGCTTCGGTCTCGACACCCTCTGCCGTAGTCGACATTTCCAGGCTGTCCGCCATGGCAACGACAGCACGGATGATCGCGATGCTCTCCCGGTTGCCGCTTGCCGCGCCTTGTACGAAGCTGCGGTCGACCTTGATCGTCGAGAAGCGCAGATTGCGGATGTAGCCGAGCGAGGAATATCCCGTTCCGAAGTCGTCCAGCGCGACGCCGCAACCCAGCGCCATGATCTGCTCAAGCGCGGTGCGCGCCAGCGCGGCGTCGCGCAAGAACACGCTTTCGGTCACTTCGATTTCGAGCCGATGCGCCGGAAGGCCGCTGGTCGAGAGGGCGTTGACGATGCAGGCAGTGAAATGCGAATCGAGCAACTGCTCGCAAGACACGTTTACCGCGACCCGAACGTGCGCTGGCCAGCGTATCGCTTCCTGGCAGGCCTGCTGCAGGATCCACTCACCGATCGGCACGATCAGCCGGGTGTCCTCGGCCAGCGGGATGAACTTGGCGGGGCTGACCGAGCCATGCTTGCTGCTATTCCAGCGGAGCAGTGCCTCGAAACTGACCACAGCCTCGCTCGCCGCGTCGACCACGGGCTGGAAGTTCAGCGAGAATTCGTTGCCATCCAGCGCCCGGCGAAGCGAGAATTCGAGCTGGCGGCGTTCCTCGGCGGTCGCATGGAGCGCCGGCTCATAAGTATAGTGCGCGCCGCCGCCGCAGTCCTTGGATCGGTAGAGCGCGAGGTCGGCATTGCGCATCAACGTTTCGACTGTCGCGCCGTCGTGCGGGCCGATGGCCGAACCGATGCTGGCGCCAACGTAGAGCGTATGATGGTCTACCTCGTAGGGCTGTGAAAGCCGCTCGATGATGTTCTCGGCAACCCGATTGACGTAGCCGATGTCACTGGCATCACGGATGACGATAGCAAACTCGTCGCCACCCAGACGGCCGCACATGTCGCTGTCGGTCATCTGCTCCTTGAGCCGCTGGGACACGCGGGCGAGCAACTGGTCTCCCACAAGGTGCCCCAGCGTGTCGTTGACTGCCTTGAACCGATCGAGGTCGATCATCAGGAAAGCGCAGCGCGTGCGCCATTGCTCGGCGTAGGCGAGGGCATCGCCCAGCGCCTCGGTCAGCATCATGCGGTTGGGCAGGCCGGTCAGCGTGTCGTAGCGGGCAAGGTAAGCGATCTTGTCCGAACTCTCGCGCGCCTCGGTCACATCGGAACCGACCCCGCGGAAGCCATCGAAATGGCCGTTCTCGTCCAGCTTGGGTGTGCCGGATAGTTCCCACCAGCGCGGCACGCCCTGGATCGTCACCCGCACCAGCAGGTTTGAAAAACTCTCGCGGCGCTTGAGCCGGTCGGCAAGGTCGTGAAGGCTGGAAGGGAACTGGCCGTTTTCCCACGCCGTTCCGGCCATCAACTGGATGAACGGCTGCCCTTCCACCGCATGGGCATCCACGCCGAGCGCGAAGGCAAAGCGCGGCGAGATCGCGCGCACCCGGCGCGCGGTGTCGATCTGCCACAGCCAATCGGCCTCGTTTTCCTCGAACTCGCGCAACAGCAGCGAAACCACCTCGTTACGCTCCAGCACTCCGGCTTCGGCAACTTTGGTGGCCAGGAAGCGCCGGGCATTCTCGATAGCACCGGCAAACACGGTGATGATGAACGCGACCGCGATCGCGGCCATATCGAATGCGCCCTCTGCCAGAAAATAGACGATGCCGGCGCTACCAACGATGCCGGTGAACATCAGCGTGCCCATTGGCACGGCTGGCAAGAGGATTGCCGATGCCGTCATCAGCATCGCGATCACTGTCCAGAACTTGAGCTGCGATTGCGGGTCGGCGAAGAAGCTGAAGCAGGCGATCGGGACCACCCAGGCCAGCGCATTGGCGATAGACCCGATGGTCTGCATCTTCACTTCGGATTGCGACAGGCTGCGGCGGTCGGCATCGGCTAGCGACTGGTCGACGCGCTGGCCGTAGATTACGGTCGCGGCAAGGACAAGCAGCCAGGCGCCGATGCCGGCGAGGTGAATTTCGGCGAGGAATATCCAGGAGGTGGCGATCGCGCCGACGCATTGGATCAGCAGGCGCGCCATCACCGCGTTGGCAAGGCTGGAATACTGCATGCCGCGCAACCGCGCCCAGCCCTCGGTCTTCGGATCGGTCAGGCCGAGCACAGCCAGGGCTGGCAAGACAGCCGGAAGCGGAGATCCACTGTGGTTTAAGGGCTTTAGCACGCCCGGGTCATATCGCCGGAGTGGTTAGTACCCGGTAAAGACTATGGCCTGCTGTCGCTCAGCAGATCCGGAAAAAACGCATTTGGTTCGACTCCCGGGCCGTCCATTATCCATCAGCGGGAGAAAATGGCGCGTGTCATTCCACCGTAACGCTCTTGGCCAGGTTGCGCGGCTGATCGACGTCTGTGCCTTTCACGCAGGCGACGTGATAGGCCAGCAACTGCACCGGCACCGCATAAACCAGCGGCGCGATCAGGGGGTGGACCTTGGGCATCTCGATCGTGGCGAGGCAGCCCTCGGCAGCTTCGGCAAGCCCTTCGGCATCGGAGATCAGCACGATCTTGCCGCCGCGCGCGCGCACTTCCTGCATGTTGCTGACCGTCTTTTCGAACAGTGGCCCGGACGGCGCGAGAACGATGACCGGCACCGCCTCGTCGATCAGCGCGATCGGACCGTGCTTCATCTCGCCCGAGGCATAGCCTTCGGCATGGATGTAACTGATTTCCTTGAGTTTCAGCGCACCTTCCAGCGCCAGCGGATAGTCCGGTCCACGGCCCAGATAAAGCACATCGCGGGCAGGGGCGATCAAATGCGCCATCGCCGCGATCTCATCGTCATGCGCGAGTGCCGCATTGAGGCAGGCGGGCGTTTCCACGAGGTGGCGCACCACTTCGGTTTCCTCGGCACGGTCCATGCGGCCGCGCACGACCGCAAGATGCGTGGCCAGCGCGGCCAGCACGGCAAGCTGGCAAGTGAAAGCCTTGGTAGAGGCAACGCCGATCTCGGGGCCGGCATGGGTCGGTAGGAGCAGGTCTGCCTCGCGCGCCATCGAACTGGTCGGCACGTTGACGACGACAGCAATGGTCTGGCCCGCGGCCTTGCAGTGACGCAAGGCTGCGAGCGTGTCGGCGGTTTCCCCCGACTGCGAGATGAACAGCGCGAGGCCACCCGGTTCCAGTACCGGATCACGGTAGCGGAACTCGCTGGCGACATCGATGTCCACCGGCAGGCGCGCAAACTGTTCGATCCAGTACTTGGCGACCATTCCGGCGTAGTAGCTGGTGCCGCACGCCACGATGGTGATGCGGTTCACTGAGGACAGATCGAAGTCGATCTGCGGCAGCGCCACCGACTGATCAATCTGGCGGATGTAGCTGCGCAGCGTCTGGGCGACGGCGCGCGGCTGCTCGAAGATTTCCTTCTGCATGAAGTGGCGGAAATTGCCCTTCTCGATCGCTACCGCCGAAGCGCCCGACATGACGATCTCGCGCTCGACCGGGTTGTTGTCGGCGTCGTAGATCTGCGTGCCATCGCGGGTGATGACGACCCAGTCGCCTTCGTCGAGATAGCTGATGCGCTGGGTCAGCGGGGCGAGCGCCAGAGCGTCGGAGCCCAGATACGTCTCGCCTTCGCCATAACCGACTACCAGCGGCGAACCCAGGCGCGCGCCGATCAGGAGGTCGGGAAAGCGGCGGAACGCAATGGCCAGCGCGAAGGCGCCGCGAAGTTGCGGCAGCGCGGCTTTGACGGCTTCTTGGGGCGACTTGCCTGCCTCGACCTGCTCGGACACCAGATGCGCAACCACTTCGGTATCGGTCTGGCTTTCAAACGTGCGGCCCCGCGCTTCGAGTCCTTCGCGCAAGGGGCGGAAATTCTCGATAATACCGTTGTGCACCAGTGCGAGTTCGCTGGTCGCGTGCGGGTGCGCGTTCGCGGCGGTCGGCGCGCCATGGGTTGCCCAGCGGGTGTGGGCGATGCCGATGGTTCCGGGCGCGGGATCGTGCGCCATGACCTTCACCAGGTTGAGCAGCTTGCCCTCGGCGCGGCGGCGGATGAGCTGGCCGTCATGTACAGTGCAGACACCGGCACTGTCGTAACCGCGATACTCCATGCGACGCAGGCCATCGACCAGCCGATCCGCGACTTCTTCCTTGCCGACGATGCCGATAATTCCACACATGGACTCAGGGTGCTTTCTCTAGAACGAATAAGGGACGCGGATGCCCGGCATGTTAGCCGGGAAATCCTTGGTATTTCGTGTAACGAGCACGCGACCACGAATGAGCGCGGTGGCCAGAATGATCGCATCGGGGGATTTCAGCCGAGGGCGCTCGCGTCGCAGGGCAGAGGCGCGCGCGGAAATTTCCGCGTCAATTTCGTCTACGCTGAAGCCAGAGACAAAAGCCTCTGTACTCCGCAAATCAGGTTGTGACCCCTTCGACATGACTTCGATCCAGACCATCCGGCTGATGCACACACGCCCGCCAAACCCCGCCGCGCGTCGCATTTCCGCTATCGCAGGTTCGAAACCGGCCAGCGCGTCGATGACGATGTTCGTATCAAATGTGAAGCCACTCACGCCATATCCGGCCTGCCTGTGGGAGGATAAAGCCCTGCGACCATGTCGAGATGTAGCTGCCGCTGACGGTCGTCTTCCTCGTCGAAGAGATCGGGGAACTCGGCTTTGACGGCCTCGTAGTCATCGTCCCAGACGCGTGTCGCGGATGCACGCTCACGCCGTTGCCATTCCACCGCGTCACCGATGTCGGTCCGGTCCTTCCACAGGCCGAAGCCCCGTTCCAGCCAGTCCGTAGGCCCTTCTGCCCGATAGGCGCTCACCGCTTCCCGCAGGACCGATGCGCGCGACTTGCCTTGCTCGGCCGCGCGCGCATCGAGCCATTTGATATCGTCATCAGGAAGATCGGCAAGGATTCTGGTCATAATGATATCATGATATCATAGCGTGATATCGCGTCAAGCGTTTGCAGGCTCAGTCTCCGTCGAGAAGATCGCCCAACCCACCAAGGATCGAGCCTTCGCCCCGGCTCTGTCCGCCGCGCGAACCGGCGGCGGCTAACATACGACCGGCAAGGCGCGAGAACGGCAGCGACTGGATCCACACTTTGCCCGGGCCGCGCAGACGGGCGAAGAACACGCCTTCGCCGCCGAAGATCATCGACTTCACCGACCCCGCGCGGATCACGTCGAAGTCAACTGTGGAGGTGAACGCAGCGACGCAGCCAGTGTCGATGTGGATTTCCTCTCCCGCGCGCAGTTCGCGTTCCACGACGGTGCCGCCCATCTGCACGAAGACCCAGCCATCGCCTTCCAGCTTCTGCATGATGAAGCCTTCGCCGCCGAACAGGCCAGTCATGATTTTCTGCTGGAAGTGGATGCCGATTGACACGCCGCGCGCTGCGCAAAGAAACGCGTCTTTCTGGCAGATCAGCCGCCCGCCAACGTCGGTCAACTTGATGGGCAGGATCACGCCCGGAATCGGGGCCGAAAATGCGACGCGCGCTTTGCCGCTACCTTGGTGGGTGAACACCGTGGTGAACAGGCTTTCTCCGGTGACCAACCGTTTGCCCGCGCCCAGCAGCTTGCCCATGAAGCCGCCGCCTGCACTACCGGCGCTGCCGTCACCGAACACGGTGGTCATTTCGACGCTCGAGTCCTTCCAGACCATTGCGCCTGCTTCCGCCACGGCGCTTTCGCCGGGATCGAGTTCGATCTCGACGAACTGGAGTTCCTGCCCCTTGATCTCGAAATCGATGTCATCGCCCACAGAGGCGTTGCGCGCGTGGTTCCAGGGATTGTTAGACATGCTGGTGCCTTTCGTAGGTTAGCTGGATTTGGCCGCTTTCTCGGCCTTTTTCTTTTTCATCGCGTCATGGAACTGGTCGGCCCAGCCGGGCTTGACCATCTGTTCGGCCCGCACCAGTCGCAACTCGCCATCGGCGACGTCGCGGCTGACCGCGCTGCCTGCCGCGACGATGGCGTCCGCACCGATCTTCACCGGTGCGATCAGCGCGCTGTTCGATCCGATGAAGGCGCGCTCGCCGATGATGGTCTGGTGTTTGAAATAGCCGTCGTAATTGCAGGTGATCGTCCCTGCGCCGATGTTCGCCTTCGCGCCGACAGTGGCATCGCCGAGATACGTCAGATGATTGGCCTTCGCGCCGGGGCCGAGCGTGGCGTTCTTGATCTCGACGAAGTTGCCGATTTTCGATCCCGTTTCCAGAACCGTGCCGGGGCGCAGGCGAGCGTAAGGCCCGACTTCGACGCCGCTGGCCAGCGACGCGCCTTCGATATGACAGAATGCGCGGATGGTAACGTTGTCGGCCACCCGCACGCCGGAACCGAACACCACGTTTGGCTCGATCATGACATCGCGGCCAATCTGCGTATCCCAAGCGAACCAGACGGTCTCGGGCGCGACCAGCGATGCGCCGTCCGCCATTGCCTGCTCGCGCCGCCGCTCCTGCCAGCGTGCCTCGCCCATCGCCAGTTCGGCGCGGCTGTTGATGCCTGCTACTTCATCCGGATCGTCCGTGACTATCACCGCGCAGTGGTGACCAGCATCGGTGGCGATGTTGACGATATCGGTGAGATAGTACTCACCTTGCGAGTTGTTTGTGCCGACACGGGCAAGGAGCTTGAACAGGTCGGTCGAGCGCACCGCCATCAGGCCGGAGTTGCACAGGCGGACCTCGCGCTGCTCCGGCGTGGCGTCCTTGTGTTCGACCATCCACAGGATGCGGTCACCATCGGTAACGATGCGGCCATACTGCCGGGGGTGGTCAGGCTCGAAGCCCAGCACGACGACCGGCGGATCGCCGCGGCCATGCAGTCTGTCCAGCATTGCGCGCATGGTCTGGGCGCGGACGAAGGGCACATCGCCATACAGGATCAGCACGTCGCCCTCGAAACCGGCGAGCGCCTCCTCGGCCTGCTGGACGGCGTGGCCGGTGCCAAGCTGCGGCTCCTGCAGCGCGATCGTCGCACGGCCTGCCAGCGCTGCCTCAAGCTGATCGCGCCCATGTCCCGCAACCACGACCTGTCGGGCCGGGTTCAGTTCGGCCGCGCTGGCCATCAGGTGTTCCAGCATTGGCCTGCCCGCGATGGGGTGGAGCACCTTGTGCACATCGCTTTTCATGCGAGTGCCCTTGCCGGCGGCAAGGATGACAATGGCGAGCGGGGTCGGGGATACGATGTCAGAGGCGTTAGTCATGAACCGCGATGTGCCAGCAAATTGTTGCGGTTTCCACTCCAAGCCGCCACGGCGTCGCGGATGAATCGCTTTCCTTTCGATATTGTCGGTTTCGATCTCGACGGAACCCTGCTCGATACGCACGCGGACCTTGCCGCAGCGGTGAATCACGCCCTTGCGCTGGAGGGGCGTCCGACGATTCCGGCGCTGGATGTGCGTGCCTTGGTCGGTGGCGGGGCAAAGAAGATGCTGGTGCGCGCGCTGGAAGTGACCGGCGGCGCGCTGCCCGATGCACGCTTCGACGAATTGCACGCCGCGCTGCTCGAATACTACGAGGCGAATATCTCGGCGCACAGTTGCTTGTTTCCGGGCGGCGAGGCCATGCTCGACGGGCTGGTCGCGAAAGGGGCGAAACTGGCGATCGTGACCAACAAGCTGGAACGGTTCGCCGTGAAGTTATTGGGCGAACTTGGGCTGGCGCAGCGTTTCTTCACGATCATCGGCGGCGATACGCTGGGACCCGGCAGGGCAAAGCCCAAGCCCGACCTGCTGCTGGAAATGATCGCGCGTGGCGGCGGCGGGCGCATGGCGTTCGTCGGGGACACGACGTACGACACGCGCGCCGCAGCGGCCGCCGGTGTCCCGTGCGCAGTCGTCAGCTTCGGCTTTTGCGACCTGCCACCGGCCGAGCAGGGTGGCACCGTGGTGATCGACCACTTCGACGAATTGATACCGGCGCTGGAAAGGCTTTAATTCGTCGCCGCAGGCAGCGCCGGCGCGGTCATGATCGGCTTCGGCTCGTCCACGCCATCGGGCAGCACCAGCACTTCCAGCACCTGTGCGGGGTCGAGGTAGCGCAGCGCCATGGCCTGGACGTCTGTGGCGGTCAGCGCCTGAAGGCGGGTATTGCCGTCAAGATAGCGCTCGATCCGGTCGGGCTGGGTCATCGCGCGATCGACCAGCGACAGCCAGCCGTCGTTCGATTTCAGCGCGTTGGTATAGCTTTCGACCATCGGTTGTCGCGCGCGCAACAGGATGTCGGCACTGACCGGCGCGGCGCGCAGTTGGCTCACGGTATCGAGGATCGCTGCCCGCGCGGCAGGCACATCCTGCACGTCGAGCGAGGCGGCGATGCCGAACGTGCCATAGCCCTTCCAGTCGCGCGACAAGGCGCTGGCGGCACTGGGCGAATAGGCCTTGCCCAGCGTTTCGCGCAGCGTGTCGGTCAGTTCGATGCGCATTACCCGTTCGAGCAGTTCGAGCTGCAGCGTTTCGGCCGCGTCGCTGTCGTCCCGCGTCGGCCATGTCAGCCGCAGCAGCGCCTGATCCGCGCCGCCGGAATGGCGCAGGATGCGTGCTGACCGGTCGGCGGTGAACAGCCGGAGCGGTTGGTCGGCAAAAGTCTGGAACGTCCGCTCGCGGGTCGGCAGCGCACCGAACGTGCCCGCGACGAGCGCGATGACCTGATCCTCGTCGATATCGCCGACAACGCCGATCTCGATTGCGCCATGCTCCAGCCGGTCGCCGATATCCTGTTTCAGCTTGGCGAATGTCAGCTTGCGATAGGCCTCGACCTTTTGCAGCGTAAAGCGCGGATCGTTGTCGGACAGGATGCCGCCCAGATCGGCTCGCAACGATGAATTGGGCGTCGCGCGCAAGCGGTTGAAATAGTTGTTCATCTGGTGCCGATACTGGGTCTCGCCCTCCTTGCGGTAGCCGGGATCGATCACCGATGCGACAAGCAGTTGCAACTGCACTTCCAGATCGCGCGGCGTAGTGGCCACGTTGGCGTCAAAGCTCCGGTCGCCGGTGCCGAAGCCGAAGGCAACCTTGCGACCGGCGAGGATCGATTGGAGTTCATCGACGCTGTGCTTGCCCAGGCCGCCTTCGTCAAAATAGGGCATCATCTCGGTAGCGAGCGGATTGTCGCGCGTATCCAGCATGTCTCCGCCATCGATGCTGACCGCAACACGCACCCGGTCTTTCTCCAGCGCGGTGGGCTTGAGGTTGAGCATCACGCCGTTCGAGAACACCACCTGCCGAATGCCCAGACGCGGCTCGCGCGAATCGCTCACGACCACGCCTGCCGGGCCGAAATCGGTGTAGGCAAACCCGGCAAGATCGGTGGAGCTTTCCTGACCAACCGAGGCCCGCATGGCTTCAAGCCAGGCGGCGCGGATCGCTTTGGCGCCGCCCGCCGGATCGAACCGGCTGCGCAGGCGCAACAGCGGGTCGTCGAGCGTGATGGCATCCTCGCGCAGCGCTTCCAACACGCGCTGCGCGGTAATCTGCGGCGCGAAGGCGTTGAACCTTTCAAGCTGCGCGGCGGGCGGGGAGGGCACCAGCCGTTCGTGCAGCAGCGCAAAAACCGTGTTGACCAGCTCGCTGTTGCTGCGGGTCTCCCCCGCCGCCGCACTGTCCTCAACAGCGGTGCGGATATTGGCGACCTGCTCCGCCACTTCGGCATCGGTGAAGCCATATGTCAGTGCACGGCGGTATTCGCGAGCAACCGCGATCAACCCGCGCCGCCATTTGCGCTCTACAGTGTCGACGATGAGCCGGGTCGACCGGGCGGTTTCGAACACCTCGCCCGTGCCGAAGCCCGCGCCGCGAAACGGGGCGTCGGCCTGGCGGGTCAGGCGCTGCAAGCGGCGGTTGACGATGTTGTAACCGATGCTGCGCAGCAGACCGCGCTCACGCGTTGCGGCGCTGTCGTTCTCCGGTCTCCACGGACCATTGCGCACGGCGGTTACCCGCTCGCTGACAGCGGGATCGACGTAGATGTCGGTGCGATTGGTATCCTTCGTGCTGATCGGCCCGGCGTCGGGTTGAAGCTCGGGCGCGGGACCTTTCCAGTCACCGAATTTGGCCACGATGGCCGCTTCAACGGCATCGACGTCAAAATCGCCCACCACGATCATGGTAGTGTGCGCGGGCACGTATTCGCGGCGGTAGAATGCCTTGAGGCGCTCTGCCGTGGCGGCGGTTATCGTCTCCCCCGTGCCAATCGGGAAGCGCTCGCTGAACCGGGCTTCGGGATAGAAGAAGCGGTTGTTGGTCAGGGTCTCACGGAACTGCCAGGTGTTGCGATCGCGCATTTCGGCGAGCACCACGCCGCGCTCGCGGTTCACCGCCTCCGCGCTGATCGTCAATTCGCTGGCGGTTTCGCGCATCAGCATCAGCGCAACATCAAGCAACGGCGCATCGTTGC
This sequence comes from uncultured Novosphingobium sp., assembly GCA_964502105.1. Lineage (GTDB taxonomy): Bacteria > Pseudomonadota > Alphaproteobacteria > Sphingomonadales > Sphingomonadaceae > Novosphingobium. The sequence continues at coordinate 128,640 of CAZCUS010000001.1, forward strand.
GTGGCAGATCGAGCTTGTAAGTGGTGCGCTCGAACGAGGTGGAGGCGTTGGTGTCTGCGCCGAACGCCAGGCCGTTGCGCTCAAGCAGGCGGATCATCTCGCCTTCGGGCACGTTGGTGCTCCCGTTGAACGCCATGTGCTCGACGAAATGCGCAAAGCCGCGCTCCACATCGGATTCGTCCAGCGAGCCGGCAGCCACTTCCATGCGTACAAGGCCGGTGCCGGCCGGCGTGGCATTGTGGCGGATGGCATAGCGCATGCCGTTGGCGAGCTTGCCGAAACGGTATTCGGGGTCCAGCGGGATATCGCTGTTTTCGAAACCCCAAGTGCCCTGGCGTTCGACGCGGGCAGGGGTCGAGTCTATCCCCTCGGCGCGGGGAGCGCAGGCTGACAGGATCGCAAGAAGTGCGGCAAGAACCGCAAATCTCAGCGGCAAATTACTTCCCCCGAAGTTTCCTGTGCTTGGAGAGGTCCAGCACTTCGCTCGGTCCGGCATCGTCCTGCAGCAGCCCGAGGCGACGGGCGACTTCCTGGTAAGCTTCTTCCTCACCGCCGAGGTCGCGACGGAAGCGATCCTTGTCGAGCTTTTCGCCGCTTACCATGTCCCACAGGCGGCAGCCATCGGGACTGATCTCGTCGGCCAGGATCACGCGGCTGTATTCACCGTCCCAGATGCGTCCGAACTCCAGCTTGAAATCGACGAGGCGGATATTCACGGCCGCAAACATGCCGCAGAGGAAATCGTTCACCCGGATCGCCATGGACGAGATGTCCTGCATCTCTTCGTTGGTGGCCCAGCCAAAGCAGGCAATGTGCTCTTCGGCGATCAGCGGATCGCCCAGCGCATCGTCCTTGTAGTAATATTCTAGCAGCGTGTGGGGCAGCGCTTCGCCTTCGGGAATGCCGAGGCGCTTGGAGATGGATCCGGCGGCCACGTTGCGCACTACGACTTCGATCGGAATGATTTCGACCTGCCGCACAAGCTGTTCGCGCATGTTCAGGCGGCGGATGAAGTGGTTGGGCACGCCGATGTGGTTGAGGCGGGTAAAGACATATTCGCTGATGCGATTGTTGATGACGCCCTTGCCCTGGATGGTCCCGCGCTTCTGTGCGTTGAACGCAGTGGCATCGTCCTTGAAATACTGGATCAAGGTGCCCGGCTCGGGCCCTTCATAGAGGATCTTGGCCTTGCCTTCGTAAATCTGGCGACGACGGGACATGGAAAATCCTTAGCTCGAAAGACAACAAGCCCCGGCAAACGGGATCACCGAAAGGCCGGGGCACTTCATTGCCGCATATAGTCCAAGCCCCCCGAAAAGCAATCCGCGCGCAGTGCGGTGTCAACGTGAAAGCGCTTACTGCGGCTCGGAGCCGGTTGGTTGATCGACGTCCCTGGCGCCAAGGCTTTGGGTTAGCGACGCAGCGGCCCGGGTAACCTGATCCCACGTTACCGCAAAACCTGCTTCCTCGCCGAAATAGGGGTCTGCGACCGGCTGGCCTTCGAGCCCCGGCACATGATCGAGCAGCAACGACAAGCGGTGGCGCTTGCTCGGCGGAGCCAGCCTCTCAAGATTGGCGAGGTTGTCATGATCGAGGGCAATGATGTGGCTGAAACGATCGAAGTCTGCGGCGCTTACCTGCCGTCCCTTGTAGCCCGATATATCGATGCCATTCATCAATGCGGTTGCCTGCGCGCGCGGATCGGGCGGCGAACCGATGTGCCAGTCACCCGTGCCGGCAGAATCGACAAGGATATCAACCCCTGCTTCGTCGGCGGCTTGGCGCAGTGCGGCTTCAGCCAGCGGCGACCGGCAGATATTGCCCAGGCAAACGAAAAGGACGGCGGGCTTGTTCATGGAACTGGCAGTATCGAGCTCAGGCCGTCCCGTCACCAGCGCAAAAGTTCCGATAGTCTCTGGAAAACACCAGGACGATCCATCGGGTGGATCGGACCGAACATGCGATAGCGCTGGATGGGGTCATGCACCGGGCGCGTAAGGCCATGCGAACGGGGGCTGCTGGTAGTAAAACGCAGACGCGACATCGACCTCTCCTATGCAGTTCCCGCCATCGGAAAGTTAACTGCGGAAAGCCGATGTGGTTCCAGGACATTTGGCGGTTTTGGGTGAGATCGCTGATGCGCTTCGAATGGTGGCTGCTATGATGTGGTTATGGTGACTTCACAGGAAATCGTGCGCACTCGCGCCACAGGCGACATCTTCATCGATTCGCTGACGTACGACTTCGCGTATGCGCGGGGCACGCAGATCACATACGTGTTTCAGGGCAGCCCCGGAGATGGTCCGTTCGGCGGCGCGACCTGGAGCGCAACCGGCGCGCGCGCGGGGTTCAAGGCGGCACTGGCAAGCTGGAGCGCAGTGGCCAACATCACCTTTGTCGAGGCAGCCGGTCCATACAACGGCACGGGCAGTACCGATGCCTACGACTGGATCGAATCGCTGGAACCGCTGGAGGACGGCACTCTTGGCCAGCACGCCTTGCCGGGGGCCGGCACGCTGACCGGTCAGTTCAATACCGAGGGCGATCTGGTTACGACGCAAACCGTGCGTCCCGGCGGCTTTACGTACGAGACGTTCGTGCACGAGATCGGACACGGCCTTGGCCTGCTGCATCCGCACAACGACGGCGACGAGGCGCCCGGAGACCCCACTTTCCCCGGTGTGGACGACTCAGGCGCGCTGGGCAGCTTCCGTCTGAACCAGGGCATCTTCACAGTGATGAGCTACAATTCGGGTTATGCCGACGTCGGCGTTTCACCGGACGCGGGCTACGGCTGGGAACTCGGCCCAATGGCGTTCGATATCGCTGCGATCCAGCGGCTGTATGGGGCCAACACTGCTACGAATGCGGGTAATTCCTCGTTCGTTCTGCCGGATGCAAATGTCGCGGGCACGGGATGGCTGGCGATCTGGGATGCCTCGGGCACCGACACGATGTCGGCGGCTTCGTCGGACAGTCGCGCAATGATAGACCTGCGCGAGGCAACTTTGCGCGAGGAGGCTGGCGGCGGTGGTTTCGCTTCGCGGATAGCGGGCGTGCTGGGCGGCTTCACGATCGCCAATGGCGTAGTGATCGAGAACGCGATCGGCGGTGGGGGCGATGACTGGTTGCATGGCAATGCTGCGGCCAACCGGCTCGACGGCGGGGGTGGCTATGACACTGTATCCTATGAAGGCGTCACTGCCGATCTGGCGATCGACCTGGCCGCTGGCACCGCCACGGGATCGGGCAGCGATACGCTGGTCTCGATGGAAGCGGCGGTCGGTGGATCGGGCAACGATACACTGCGTGCAATGGTCGGCCGGGTCGATGCCGATGCGCTCAACGAACTTTTCGTGGTCGCGGGACTGGCGAATTCGCGGGATGCCGCATTGAACCTCGACGGCTGGTTCCAGGCTGGCGTGGACGATCCGGACGTGCTCAAGGACACCGGCATGTCGACTGTCAGCATCCATGCCAGCGGCGGGGCAACGAGCCATTTCTACAGCTTCACCGCGCGCGACGCAGGCAAGATCTACATCGACCTCGACAACAGTTTCGCCATCGATACCGAGGTAACGATCTATGACGCTGCGGGCAGAGTCGTGGCTTCAAACGACGACGATGAGACGCTCGATCCTGGCAGCGCCAATGTGCTGGACAGCTTCCTGGAACTGAGCGGGCTCCAGTTGGGTAGTCGTTACACCATTGAGGTGGAAAACCATCGCTCCATCATCGCCGACGATGCCAGCTACGATCTCAACGTCTCACTGATCACGACCGAGGTTGCGGACAGCGCAAAGCTTGTCGGCTCGATGCTCGACGGCGGAGCCGGCAACGACACGCTTCTGGGCAATTCGGGCTATGATCGGCTCTACGGCGGCGATGGGGCGGATATTCTGCGCGGCGGCTTGGGTGATGATGTACTGTTCGGCGGCGGTGGTAGCGATACCGCGCGGTTTTCCGGCGTGCATTCCGCCTATTCGGCCGTGGGTGCGAGTGCCGCCAACCTTCTGGTGACCGGCGCTGACGGCAGGGACCAGGCGATCGACATTGAATTTTTCGAATTCGATGACGGCCTGTTCCAGTGGAGCGCGGAGGCCGGCTTCTTTAACGAGGACACCTTGCCCCCGGCATTTGGCGTGCTGGCTGAGACCGGCTTTGCCGGCACCATCGGGGGTGACGGCACGTTTTTCGGCACCACCGGTTTCCAGAGTGTGACGATCACCGGCAGCGATAGTGCGATAGTGCTCGATCCTTCGTTCAATCGCGGCGGTGACATTGTGCGGTTGGCGGGGGATGCGTCGGGATACAGCATCGCGCGGACAGGCTCGATCGCCGATATCGTCGGTCCGGGCGGCTCGCTATCGGTACCGTTCGGTCCGGCGGGCACCGTGGTCGTGTTCGATGATGGGCCGCGTTTGCTGCACGTCAACGCAGCGGGGACGGCGGTGCTGTTCGGCACACAGGAAGTGCTGACAACAGCGGCCGACGTCATTGCCCCGCCAGATGGAACGATCCTTCCCGTTGGCGCTGATCCTGACGCCGTGGCGCGCGTGCTCTATGAAGAAGGTGCGCACGCCACGCTGGGCGGAACCTATCAGGTGTTCGGCACATCGGGCGTTGATACGGTGACGTGGCTCTCGGGCGATTTGACGCTCGATCCCTCGTTCAACCGGGGCGGCGATACGCTGGAAACCGTCGTCACGGCGGGCATGTTCTCAGCCTATCGCCAAGGTTCGGCGGTAGTGCTGGTTAGCGATGACGGCTCCATCCTGATCCCGGTTGGGCGCGGCGACATGGTGCTCGATTTCGCGGGTGACGAGCGCACGCTGCACCTCGATACGGGATTGGGAACCATCTCCATCGGCGGGCAGATCATCACCGCGACCAGTCTTGCGACGGCGCAGGATCTTATGCCGTCGGCAATCCTGAATTCGCTAGAGCCGGCGAGTTTTGAAGCGAGCGCTCTGATGGGGTGACCGGTTGCGGGCGGGGGCGCCGCCCGCAACCGGCTCAGGGCGTCGTCTTCAGCGCGGCCATCACCGCCGCCCACGACACCAGCTTGAAGTTCTGAGCATGCGGAGCATTGTCGCCGTCCTGCGCCACGAACAAACCGCCCGGATAGAGCGGGCCAAAGTTGCCGCCGCTCACTGCGATGCCATCGGTTTCCTGGGTCGCGCCGAACTCGCCGGCACCGATGCGGAAGCGGCCCGCGGGGGTCATGTCGGGCAGGCGGTAGAGCACATAGGCGTTGTCGCCCTGGCTAGACGCCACGAGATAGCCGCCGTTGGCACCATCCGGTGCGATTGCGAGGCCTTCGACGTCGGCGACAAGGTGCTGGTTATCGACTTTCGCAACCAGTTCGCCCTCCGTGGATTTTGCGCGGTAGCGCCAGATGCCGATGTCTTCCTCGCCCACGTAGAGCGTGCCGTCACGCGGATCGACGACGCAGCCCTCGGTCTGGGTGGCAAGCTTGCGGGTGCGCTGGTGCGTCGCGGCCGGCGTTCCGCTTAGTGCCAGCAGATATTCCTCGATCGTCCCGGCTTTCAGCACCGAAAAAGCGTGAAGGTCCGTACCATCGGCCCAGAGGCACAAGCCGTAAGCCTCTCCGTTTCCGCCGGGCAAAGACGCGAGAGGTAGAAGCTGCGCGGTCGCGGTGTCGAGGCGGTAGATCCGCAGCAACGCATGCAGCGGATCGTTCCGGTCGCTGGCGACGACGATCACGCCTTTTCCGGGCATGTCGACCAGATCGACGTTGTTCAGCCGCCCGTCGCGGTTGTTGAAGCGCGCTTTGCCGTCCATCCCGTAGACGTAGAGCCCGGCCTTCTTGTCGGTCGCGACGATCAGGCTGGCGGCGGGATCGGCGGGATTGTGCCAAATCGCCGGATCGTCTGCCGCGTCCGCCGCGGCGGTGCCCACCGGGGCCGTCTCGCCCGCCGCCGTGACAGTCACGGCGGGGAGCGAGTTTACCGGCGGGGCGACGGGCGTGCTGGCACAGGCCGCGCAACCCAGCGCCGCAAGCAGGACGACAGATTTGCGCATCAGAAGCTGACCCGCGCACCGAACTTCATCGTCCAGTCGTATTCCTCGAACTGGAGCAGGTTCCGGCGCGAACCGAGCGTGTTGTAGGCGTAATACTTCGCGTTGTTGATGTTCACCCACTCGTAATAGACTTGAACGCGCTTGGTGACGTTGTACTTCGCGCTCAGATCGAACTGGAAGTGGTTATCGACGATGCGGTCCTCGGCGGCGCTGTCACCCAGTTCGTCGAGATATTTCGAACGATAAGTGCCGGCAACGCGCAGGCTGATCGGGCCTTTTTCGTACCCCAGCGACAGGTTGAACGTATGTTTCGATGTCGACGGCAGCGAAATCTTGCGCAGGTCGAGGATATCGCCATCGGTCGGCACTTTGCCGGTTGCGTCGGTGTAGGTGTAGTTGGCCTGTGTGATCAGGCCGTCGAACGGCGCGGGCAGGAAGGTGAATGCCTGCGCATAGCTCAGTTCCAGACCCCAGACCTTGGCCGACTTGCCGTTCTGCGGGATCGTCGCCTGGTCATAGGGGATACCGTTGTAGCTGCCCGGATCCTCGTAGTTCACGTCGACGATGAAGTTCTTCACGTCCTTGTAGAAGAACGCCGCCGTCAGCGCGCCGTTGTTCGACATGTAGTATTCGAGCGAGGCGTCGAAGTTCCATGCCTCGTTCGGCTTCAGTTCGGGGTTGCCGAATTCGCCTTCGCGCTCGTTGTCGTAGTTCTGCTCGATGGTGAAGCGCGGGGCTAGCTTCGACAGCTTCGGGCGAACGACGCTGCGGTAACCGGCGGTGCGGAACAGCAGGTTGCGCCCCGCCTCCCAGCGGATGTTGAGGCTGGGAAGCCAGTGGCTATAGTTGCGCTTGAACCCGTTGGGCGCGATGACCACGGTGTCATCACCCGCTGTGGTTCCATCGGGAAGCGTGGAGTCTTCCTCGAACAGCGTGACCGTGTTGGCCTGGATGTCGTTCTTGGTGTGCTCATAACGCACGCCGCCGATCACGCGCAGGCGGGGGCTTTCCCAGCGACCCAGAAGGTAGCCGGCCATGATGTCTTCGCTGACCGAATAGTCTTCGACCGCCGAATCGAACACGCTGTCGATCTCGTTGAATTCGAACGCACCCTGGTTGGCCAGGAAGTACTGGCGCGCGCCGCGCTTGTCGGGAACCGGCGAGATATCGGTGATGCGGTAGGTCTGCTCGCCAAGGACATCGGCCAGGGTGAAGTCGTCGTTTTCGTAGAATTCGACTTCCTTGTTATAGCTTTTCTCGCGCCAGCGGCCCTTGCCGCCCGCCTGTACGGTGAAGGTGCCGCCATCCATCTGGAAGTCACGTCCCAGATCGAACTTGACCGCGTATTCCTCATCCTTGGCGTCCGAGAGTTTGGTGTATTCTATGTCGTCGAGTTCGTATTCGCTCGGATCGTAGAAATCAGCGACAGCGCCGGGCGTGCCCGAAACCGTGTAGGCCGGGATGCGCGGATCGGTGAAATCCATACCGACATTCAGGCCATCTTCTTCGAACTTCTTCTCGAAGTTAGCCGGGTCGATCGAGCCGTTTTCACGCTCCGACGACTTCGACCAGCTTGCCGAATACTTGGCGTGCCAGTCATCGGCGTTGGTCTCGCCGCCGAACACAACCGAGCGAATGCGCTGCGTCTCAAAGCGGTCCTTGATCGAGCGCTGGACGGAGATTTCACCGTCCTCGTCGCTGAAGTTCGCGGTGACATCCGAGCCTGAGGAGGCCGCCTCGTCGAACTGGAGGCTCGTCTCGCGGCGGTATTCCTGATCGTCGAACTGGCTGTAGACGCCGCGCAGATAAAGCGCGGTCGTCGAACCCAGGCGGAAATCGAAGCTGAGGTTGGCGCTGATGCGCTCGCGCTCGACGTCATAGTCGCGGTAGTTCAGCTCGTCGGGATAGAGCACGCCGTCGTCGTTCTGGTCCCAACCATCGGCCTCGACGTTGTCGGTTTCAAACTTGCGGCGATAGTAGGACAGACCGCCCGAAACGCCGAAGTTATCCGAAACGCGGGTCGAGAAGTCGACGCTGCCCTTGGGGGTCAGCGCTTCCGAATAGTGGTTGTAGCTGCCTTCGCCCTTCACCGTCAGCAGGTCTTTCTTGCGGTTGAAGGCATTGGTCGTCTGGATCTCGATCGAGGCGCCGATAGTGTCGGCGTCCATGTCCGGCGTGAGGGACTTCTTGACCTCGATCGATTCGATGTTGTCGCTGGAGATCACGTCGAGCGCGACCGAGCGCACGTCGCTTTCCGGGGCGGGAACGCGCACGCCGTTCAGCGAGGTCGCGTTCAGTTCCGGGTCAAGACCGCGCACCGAGACAAAGCGACCTTCGCCCTGATCGTTGAGGATGTTGATACCGGGCAGGCGGCGCAGCGATTCCGCGACGTTCTGGTCGGGAAACTGGCCAATGGCGTCGCGGCTGAGAACGTCGCTCACGCCGTCGGCGGCGCGCTTGCGCGACAGCGAACTGGCAAGGTTTGCGCTCTGGCCCATGACGATGATGTCGGGGCTGTCACCGCCCATTGCGATGTCAGCACGGACCGCGCCTTCAGCCGGAACTGCGATCGTGCGCCGGACAGTCGGCGCGCCAATGTAGCGGACTTCTACCGTGTAGTCGCCAGCGGGAACATCGGCGAAATAGAAGCTGCCGTCGCTTTCCGAGACCGTCGAGCGCTTCAGCTCGACCAGCGTGACTTCCGCCGCGCGAAGGCTGATCGTTTTGCTGGCATCGTACACCGAGCCGGCAACCTCGCCCGCGTACGCGGGGGACGCGGCAACGAGCGCGAGCGATGAAACCGAGCTTGCGAGAATGAGCGATTTTATTTTCATGGTGTAGCGCCTCCTGAACGAGGGGGCGGCTAGCCATCGTGATTGACGTTATGGTGACAGTTAAATGTCGAATTTGTGAAACGCTCGGAGTGGCGCAACTGGGTCACTCCCCACCCAGGCGTGCCCCTCTTTTTGGGCGATAAGACAAGGTTTCGAGCTAAGTCCGTGCGCTGTCTGCGTTTTAGCCAAGGTAGCTGCGGAACACATCCGATAACCTGCGGTAACATACTAGACATGAAAAGGGCCGGAACGACGAAGCGCTCCGGCCCGAAACTTTAGCCACTTGGCGACTTATTATTCTTCGGGAGCCGTCGCTGCTGCTGCCTGATCGGTGCTGCTGCTGGCTTCAGCGCTTGCCTGAGCCGGGGCAGCACTGGAAGCGGCTGCGACAGCGGCCTTGAAGTCGGCATCGGTCATCTTGACCTTGAGCCCGGTGCTGTCTGCCATCAGGTATTCCTTCTGGAGCGTGATTGCGCTGCCTTCGGCCAGATCGATTGTCACGTTTTCACCCTCGACCTTCTGCACCGAACCAACCAGCACGCCGTCGCTGCTCTTAATCGGTGCGTCAGGCGTCAGCGATGCCGTCATGGCCGACGAAGCCTGCGCTTCCGCCGCAGCAACCGCGCTATCGAGTTGCGCCTTGGTCATGCTGATCAACAAGCCGCTGGCGTTCGAACCGAAAGCGGACATTGGCAGGGTGGCGCGGTTGGTGCCGGTGTTGACGATGGCATTGCCGCCTTCCACCTTTTCGATCGTGCCGACTTCAGCCTTGTCAGGTCCGTAAACCTTGGCGCCTACCGTGGGGGTGGGTGTGGTAGCTGCCGCTGCCGCCGGAGCGGCATCCTGGGCATAGGCTGCTGCCATAGGGGTGAAACTCGCGCCGGCGAGAGCGGCGGCGATGAGGGCCTTTTTCATGGTTTGCTCCTTGCTGAATTTAACTTTGGTCGATGAAACAACGCAGGCTTGTCGCGACAGTTCCGAATGACCGAAATGCAGGATTTGGAATGCCACAGCGACATTTGCCGAGGGATGAACAGCCAGTGCAATAAGCCAAGTCCAAGCATAAAATCTTATGGTTTCAGCCGTTTAAATGCTCAGACTGGCTCGTCTGCGCAGAAATGGCCGGGTTTCGGAAGACAACTCTTCTTCTGCGATCATCCTGTGAAACGCCCCGTCGGTGAGATGAGCCGAGCCTGCGCGGTGCCTTGTTACGAGGGCGAAGCAGCCCAATTTCGTGGCCCCTACTTGCATCCGGCGGCTTGGGGGAACATGCCGCCTAGAAGACGATTTTACGCGCAGGGGTATCACGTGACAGGGATCCGATGACCGAAGAGCAGAGCGTTGATGGATCGCCAAAACCGTCGGTTTGGCGCTATGCCATGGCAACGCGCGCGCATGTGGTGATCGATGCCGCCGACTACTTCGAAGTGATCCGCGATGCGATGTGCAACGCGAAGCAGCGGATTTTCGTGATCGGCTGGGATTTCGATACCCGCATCCTGCTGTCTGCCGGGAGACGCTGGTGGCACCTGCCGCGACATGGGCGTTTCCCCGCGCGCCTTGGGTCGTTCATGATCTGGCTGGCGAAGCATACGCCGGGGCTTGAAATCCGGATCCTCAAGTGGAACTTTTCGCTGTTCAAGTCGGTGTTTCGCGGCACGATGGTGTTCGATCTGCTGCGCTGGATGTCGCACCGGGCGATCAAGTTCAAATTCGATGCTGCCCATCCAATCGGGTGCAGCCACCACCAGAAGATCGTTGTGATCGACGACCGTCTGGTAGCGTGCGGCGGGATCGACATGACCTCGGACCGTTGGGACACGCGCCAGCATATCCATGACGATCCGCGCCGCAGGCGGCCGACCGGGCGGCGCTATGAGCCCTGGCACGACATGACGATGCTGATGGAGGGCGAGATCGCGGTGGCATTGGCTGAGCTGGGCCACGATCGCTGGGAAATTGCCGGTGGCGGCGATCTGGCGCCCTGCGCTCCGCAGGAGGAAAGCCCATGGCCCAAGCATTTGGCGGCCGAGTTTCAAAATGTCGAGATCGGCATCGCTCGCACCCGCGCGAAATACGGCAGCGTTCCGCAGATCAGCGAGATCGAGGAGCTGTTTGTCGAGCAGATCATGCGCGCGAAGAAGTTCATTTACGCCGAGACCCAGTATTTCGCCTCAAGGCGCATTGCCGAGGCGATCTGCGCCCGGCTCTCCGAACCCGATCCCCCCGAGATCGTCATCATCAACCCGATCACCGCGAACGGCTGGCTTGAGCAGATGGCGATGGATACCGCGCGGGTGCGCCTGGTCCACGCAGTCGAGCACTTCGATCCCCAAGGGCGGTTCCGCATCTTCGTACCCGTGACCAGCGGCGGCACCCCGATCTATGTCCACGCCAAGCTGACCATCGTCGATGACGAGATCCTGCGCGTCGGATCGGCGAATATGAACAACCGCTCGATGGGACTCGACAGCGAATGTGACGTGTTCATCGACACTGCGCGCCCGGCCAATGCCGATGTCGGGCCGACGATCAGAAATCTGCGCTACTCGCTTCTGGCGGAGCACTGCGGCATATCTGCCGAGGATGTCGAAGCCGGTATCGCGCAGCACGGATCGATGGCGGCGATGATTGATGCGCTGCCCAAGACCGGCAAGCATCTCGAACCGTTGCGCTTGCCAGAACTCACCGAAACTGAAAAAGCCATTGCGGACGGCGAAGTGCTTGACCCTGAACGGCCCGAGGAAATGTTCGAGCCGATCAGCAAACGCGGCCTGTTCCGGCGGAGAGGGCGGTTGCGCCACATGTGGCGCAAGAAGATGAAGCAACTGGGGAGGAATGTGCATGAGCAGTCTGGTCGGACCTGACGAAGACAACCCCACCGGCAAGCCTGCCGTTCCCGATGACGTACAAGACGCGATCCGCACGCTTATCCGCTGGGCGGGCGACGACCCAACGCGCGAAGGCCTGCTGGATACGCCCAAGCGCGTAGCGCGTGCGTGGCGCGAATATTGCCAGGGGTATGGCGAGGATCCGGCCAGCCACCTGTCGCGCATTTTCGAGGAAGTGGGCGGCTATGACGAAGTCGTACTGCTTAAGGACATCCCGTTTCAGTCGCATTGCGAACACCACATGGCGCCGATCATCGGCAAGGCGGCCATCGCCTATCTGCCGAGAAACCACGTTGTCGGCATCTCCAAGCTGGCGCGCGTGCTGCATGGCTTTGCCCGGCGTCTGCAGATCCAGGAGCGTCTCACCGCCGAAGTCGCGCAGTGCATCTGGGATCACTTGCAACCGCACGGCGTCGCCGTGGTGATCGAGGCGAGCCACGCCTGCATGACCGCGCGCGGCGTGCGCACGCCGGGCGTCGGCATGATCACCAGCCGCTTGATGGGCACTTTCCTTGACGATCAGCGCAGCCGCAAGGAAGTGCTCAGCCTGATGGGATATTGATTTAGGGCTAGCAAGTGAGGGGCGCGCCGGCGTTCGCGCCCCTAGCCTTTAGGCGCCGCGCGAAACCGGTATCAATGCGCCGGTGATCGAACCGGCTTGCGGCGAGGCCAGGAACAGGATCACGTCCGCGACGGCTTCGGGCTTTACCCAAGTCGCAAAATCAGCATCAGGCATATCCGCGCGGTTGGTTGGCGTATCGATTATGCTGGGCAGAATGGCATTGACGGTGACACTCGTGCCGCCGAGTTCCTCGGCAAGCGCTTCCGTCAGGCGGTGAACGCCGGACTTCGACGCGGCATAAGCGCCCATGCCAGTGCCGGCCTTCAGCGCTGAGCCCGCGCCGATGTTGACGATGCGTCCCGCCACGGACTTTGTTAGTTCAGGCAGCGCGATCTGCGAGATCGTCGCGGCGGTCGTCAGGTTCATGGCATGCATCCTGGCCCAGGTCGCTATCTGACCATCGCCGATCGTCTCCCAGACAAATCCGCCAGCCACGTTCACCAGTACATCTACGCCGCCAAACGCTTCGACCACTCTGGAGACCGCGGCCGCCGTGGCCGTTCCATCCGTGAGGTCCACGCCGCCAATGTCCAGCGCACCGGGCAATTCGATTTTCGCCTCAGGGGAAAAGTCGATCCGCGCCACCTTGTCACCGGCTCGCGCGAAGGCTTGCGCGACCGCCTGACCCAGAATTCCGAAACCCCCTGTAACGATAATTGAACGCGCCATAACTTCTCCTGGTTTGGTGGCGGACGCTAGTGGCGGCTTGCGATCACGACAAGGTTTTGCCGCGATCTCGATCGCGCTTGCCCGGTGCTGAATTCGGCCATATCCCTGATCAATGAAAACCTTCCCGTTCGTGCTGGCGGCCATGGCCGCCGCCGCTTCGCCCGCCGCCGGGACGCTTGCCCGCGCGGACACGATCGCCGCCGACATCCAGCGCGATATCCCCGGCCTGATCGCCATCTATCGCGACCTTCATGCCAATCCCGAACTCAGCTACAAGGAAGTGCGCTCGGCCGCGATCATGGCGGCGGCGGCGCGCAAGGCCGGGTTTACCGTCACCGAGAAAGTCGGTGGCACGGGCATCGTCGCAGTGATGCAGAATGGTCCGGGACCGACGGTGCTGATCCGCGCCGACATGGATGCGCTGCCGGTGGTCGAGCAGACGGGGCTCGCTTATGCCTCCACCCGGCGGGATACCTCCAACGCCGGTGTAGAGAGCGGCGTGATGCACGCCTGCGGGCATGACACGCATATGACCGCCTGGATTGAAACGGCCCGGTTGCTTGCCGCCCGCACGAGCGAATGGTCGGGCACGCTTGTGATGATCGGGCAGCCGGCCGAGGAACTGGGAACCGGCGCGCGGGCCATGCTGGCAGATGGATTGTTCACGCGCTTTCCCAAGCCTGACTACGCCCTGGCGATGCACGATTCCCCGTATATCCCCTCGGGCGTGTTCGGCGTTGCGCCAGGCTATGCGATGGCCAATGCCGACAGCGTCGACATCGAGGTCAAGGGCGTCGGCGGACATGGCGCCGCACCGCATCTGGGGAAAGATCCGATCGTTGTTGCCGCTGCGATTGTCATGCGCCTGCAAACGCTGGTGAGCCGCGAACAGGATCCCCTGGACCCGGCTGTGGTGACGGTCGGCAGTTTCCATGCCGGAACCAAGCACAACATCATTTCTGACAGCGCCAAGCTGCAATTGACCGTGCGCAGTTATGGCGACGACTCCCGCGCGCACCTGCTCGAAGGCGTGCGCCGCATTGCCCGGGCTGAAGCGCTTGCCGCCGGATTGCCCGAAGACCTGATGCCGGTGGTCAAGTTCATGCAGCCGCATACGCCGGCGGTCTATAACGATCCTGAATTTGCCCGGCAGGCGATGGCCGACCTGACGCCGCGCTTCGGCGCGGATCGCGTCGTGACGATCAAGCCTTTGATGGCCGGTGATGACTTTGCCGAATTCCGCCGCACGGCGCCGGACAAAATGAAGTCGCTGTATTTCATGGTCGGTGGTCGCCCCGCCGAAGTATTCGCTGCGGCCGAAAAGGAGGGCACCGAGTTGCCCTCTCTCCACAGCCCGTTCCGGGCGCCAGAGCCTGACAAAGTGATCGCCACCGGCGCCGAGGCTCTGACCGCGACGGCGATGCGCCTCATGCCGAAACCAAGGTAACCCATTACCCGCACCAACGGCGCTCAGCGTAAACTTTCCCGACAATATCCATTCTTCCGGCACATCACATGGCGGTTTTCCGTATGGACCGCCATAAATCTGCGTAATTCAGCGCTGTCAGATTTACCGACATTTTACGCCTTTGGCCTAGGCAGGCCGGGAAGGGCCGAATTGGCCCGAAAGGTGATTGCGCGCCACGATGATCCGCCTGTTCAAACACTACATCCCTTATGCCGTGATCCTGCTCTGGCTGGTCGATCTGGCGTTGCTGGTCGGAGCCAGCGAGATCGCATGGCGGTTGCGCGCCGGGCAGATTGGCATCGATGCCGGCGATCTTGGCGAGCGGCTGGCCTCACAGGCGGGATTCGCAGTGATGATCTCGGTCGCGATGATCTCGGTCGGGGTCTACGGCGCCGATGCCTTGCGGTCGATGCGGTTCGCCGTGGCGCGGCTGCTGGTCGCGATCTCGCTGGGCATTATCGCGCTGTCGTTCGTCGACTTTCTGACCGGCGGCCAGAACTTCTGGCGCTCCACGCTCGCCTATTCGATGGCGTTCGGCATCGTCTTCCTCATCATCAATCGCATGGTGCTGGGCAGCGTGCTTGGCGCCACCGCCTTTCGTCGGCGGGTGATGGTGTTTGGCGCCGGTCATCGCGCGCAGCGGCTGCGTGATCTGGGCGAGCGACCCGAAGCGGGCTTTGTCATCGTCAGCTACATCTCGATGGCCGACTCGGCTCCCGTGGTCGAGGAAGCCATCGCCCGTTCCGCGATTCACAATCTTACGCGCTTCGTCGAGAATCTCGGCGTCAGTGAAGTGGTGCTGGCGCTGGAAGAGCGCCGCAATGCGCTGCCCCTCAAGGATTTGCTGCGGATCAAGACGGCCGGCGTGCATGTCAATGAGTTCTCCAGCTTCCTCGAACGCGAAACCGGCCGGGTCGATCTCGACACCGTCAACCCAAGCTGGCTGATCTTCTCGGACGGCTTCTCGTCGGGCCGGATGATATCGAGCGGCGCGAAGCGGGTGTTCGACGTTGTCGCCAGCCTGGCCCTGTTGATCCTGACCGCGCCGGTCATCCTGGTCTTCGCGGTGCTGGTGAAGCTCGACACAAAGGGCCCGGCGTTCTTTCGTCAGACCCGCGTCGGCCTGTTCGGCCAGAATTTCGATGTTATCAAGCTACGTTCGATGCGGACCGATGCCGAGGCGGCCGGCGCGCAGTGGGCCTGCAAGGATGACCCCCGCGTCACCCGCGTAGGCCGCTTCATCCGCAAGGTGCGGATCGACGAACTGCCCCAGACATGGAGCGTCCTCAAAGGCGAGATGAGCTTTGTCGGCCCGCGCCCGGAACGGCCCGAATTCGTTGCCGAACTGGAAGAGCAACTGCGGTACTATGCCGAACGCCACATGGTGAAGCCGGGGATCACCGGCTGGGCGCAGATCAATTATCCGTATGGCGCTTCGATCGAGGATTCGCGCAACAAGCTCGAATACGATCTCTATTACGCCAAGAATTACACGCCATTTCTCGACCTGCTGATCCTGCTGCAGACGCTACGCGTGGTGTTGTGGCATGAAGGCGCGCGTTGATGGCGCTGGGCTTGCCTGAATTCTGGAGTTGGCTGGGATTGGTATTCCATATCGGCGGCGCCATCGCTGCCGCGACGCTGGCGATCTGGATGTGGCCGCGCCGCGATCGCATGCAGGCGGGCACCGCCACGGTTGTTGCGCTGCTGCTCACAGCGGCATGGTCCGTCGCCGAAGCGGCTTCCTATGGCAACACCGTCACTGCTTCGATCGCCGAATCCCTGCGCAACCTCGCCTGGTTGATTGTCGTCTATCGCCTGTTCGCCAGCGACGGGCGCAGTTCCACGGTTTCGCCCATCCGGCCGGTGGTGATCGCGCTTGCTTTCGTCGAAGCGCTTCATCTGGTGCTGGGCTTCTCGGCCAGCGGGCTCGCGATCGACGGAAAGATGGCGCAGACGGTGCTGAATGCCGCTGTCGTGTTGCGCCTGCTCGTAACCGTTGGCGTGCTGGTGCTGGTGCACAACCTCTACGCAGGCGCATCGCGCGATATGCGCCCCGCGCTGCGCTGGCCGACATCGGCGCTGACGGTGGTTTTCGCCTTCGACCTCAATCTCTACACGGTCGCCTATCTCGGTGCCCATTGGCCGGCTGAGATCGGCGCATTGCGCGGTCTCGCCACAATCGTGGCGACAGGTCTGTTCGCCATCGGTGCCAGCCGGGGAAGCGAGGGGCTGCGGCTGATGCCCTCGCGCGCGGTCACTTTCCAGACGTTCTCGCTGCTGCTTATCGGCGCCTATCTGATTGCCATGGTCGGCGTGGCGCAGTGGTTGTCCTATGCCGGCGGCGATTTTGCGCGCCTTGTCGAACTGGGCTTTCTGACGCTGGCCAGTGCCACTGCGGTGCTGGTTCTGCCGTCCAAGCGTATGCGCGGCTGGTTCAAGGTCGCGCTGGCCAAGCACCTGTTCCAGCACCGCTACGACTATCGCGAGGAGTGGCTGCGTTTCACCCGCACGATCGGTAACGGCGAATCCGGTGCCAAGCCCCTGGGCGAGCGGGTGGTGCAGGCCGTGGCCGACATTTCGGACTGTCCCGCCGGGCTGCTGCTGACTGCGGGCGAGCATGGCGATCTGGTGCTCGCCGCGCGATGGAACTGGCCGCAGATCAACGTGCCCGGCATCGCTTTCCCGGCACGCTCGCTGTCCTTCTTCGAGCGCGAGAACTTCATCGTCGACATCGACGACATCCGCGCCGGCATCGACGATCGCGGTGAGACCGAGCATGTCGAGCAGTGGCTGCTTGAAGATCCGCGCGCCTGGGCCATCGTGCCGCTCATTCACTACGAGCGTCTGGTCGGCATGGTCGTGCTCGCGCGCTCGGCGATGAAGCGCCGGCTGGACTGGGAAGACT
Organism: uncultured Novosphingobium sp.; assembly: GCA_964502105.1. GTDB lineage: Bacteria > Pseudomonadota > Alphaproteobacteria > Sphingomonadales > Sphingomonadaceae > Novosphingobium. Next base: position 146,077 of record CAZCUS010000001.1, read on the forward strand.
TTGACCTGCTGCGCGTCGTCGGCAAGCAGCTTGCCAGCTATCTGGCGGAAAACGAGAGTCAGGACGCACTGGCGGAAGCGCGCCAGTTCGATGATTTTCACCGCCGCATCGCCTTCGTCATGCACGATATCAAGAACCTCGCCAGCCAGCTCAGCCTGCTGGCGCGCAACGCTGAAGTGCATGCGGAAAAGAAGGAATTCCGCGACGACATGCTGGTGACGCTGCGTAATTCGGCGGACAAGCTCAACGCGTTGCTGGCGCGACTGTCGCGCTATGGAACCGGCGCGGTGGAGCGGCTTGAGCCGGTTTCGACCCAGGAAGTCGTCGCCTCGGTGAGGGGTATGTTCCGGGCCTCTTCGCAGGTCACGCTGACCGAAAATCACGATCTGGTCATAATGGCCAATCGCCATTCGCTGGAACAGGTGCTGGTCCACCTCGTGCAGAACGGCATCGACGCCAGTAGATCCGGTGAGCCGGTGTTCCTCTCGGTCGCGGCCGATGGCCTCAGTGCGCGGTTCGAGATCGTCGATTCGGGCTGCGGCATGTCGCCGGAGTTCGTGCGCAGCCGCCTGTTCAAGCCGTTCGTATCCACCAAGAACGGCGGCTTCGGCATCGGTGCGTTCGAGGCGCGCGAACTGGTGCGCGCGATGCGCGGCCGCCTCGAAGTCGAATCGCGCGAGGGCCTCGGTTCCCGGTTCGTCGTGCGCATCCCGCTGAACGTGACCGCCGATGCCTATCACACCCCTGCCAACCACGAGCAAAGAGTAGCCTGATGAGTGATATCAAACCCAAGTTGCTCGTTGTGGAAGACGATGCCGGGCTGCAGGCGCAGCTCAAGTGGGCATACGAGGATTTCGAAGTGCTGGTTGCCGGGGATCGTGCTTCGGCGCTGGCGCTGCTGCGATCGGAAGCGCCCGATGTCGTGACGCTCGATCTTGGCCTGCCGCCAGACCCTGACGGCACCACCGAGGGCTTTGCGGTGCTGGACGCGATCATGGCGTTGAAACCCGATACGAAGGTGATTGTCGCCAGCGGCCATGGCGCGCGGGAAAGTGCGCTGCAGGCGATCGCTCGTGGCGCTTACGATTTCTACCAGAAGCCGGTCGATATCGATGCGCTGGGCCTTATCGTGCGCCGCGCCCACCAGCTTCACCGGCTGGAGGAAGAGAACCGCCGCCTCGCTGCCAAGACCGGGACCGAGGACCGCGTACTGGGCAAGATGATCACCGCCGCGCCGGAGATGGTCCGCGTTGCGCGCACGATCGAACGCGTCGCCAACACCAAGGTCTCGGTGATGCTGCTTGGCGCCAGCGGTACCGGCAAGGAACTTCTGGCGCGCGGGCTGCATGATGCAAGCGACCGCGCCAAGGGCGCGTTCGTCGCGATCAACTGCGCCGCCATTCCCGAAAACCTGCTCGAAAGCGAGCTGTTCGGGCACGAGAAGGGCGCCTTCACCGGTGCGGTAAAGACCACCGAGGGCAAGATCGAGCAGGCCGCTGGCGGCACGCTGTTCCTGGATGAAGTGGGCGATATCCCGCTTCAACTGCAGGTGAAATTGCTGCGCTTCCTGCAGGAGCGGGTGATCGAACGCATCGGTTCGCGCGAGTCTATCGCGGTCGATACGCGGATCGTCTGCGCCACACATCAGGATCTCGAAGCGATGATCGCCGATGGCCGGTTTCGCGAGGACCTGTTCTATCGACTCGCTGAAATCGTCGTGAAGATTCCCAGCCTTGCCGAACGACCGGGCGACGCCACCCTGTTGGCCAAGGCGTTTCTCCATCGTTTCGCGAAGGAGATGAACCCCAGCGTGCGCGGATTCTCGGCCGATGCGCTGGCTGCGATCGATTCGTGGCGCTGGCCGGGCAATGTGCGCGAATTGGAAAATCGAGTGAAGCGGGCCGTCATCATGGCCGACGAGAAGCTGATCTCTGCCGCCGATCTCGACTTGCGGGAGCCGGACGAGGCCACGATCAATGCGCTCAACCTCAAGTCCGCGCGTGAACATGCCGATCGCAAGGTGATCCGGCATGCACTGGCGCGCAGCGAAGGCAACATCTCCAGCACCGCCAAGATGCTCGGGATCAGCCGGCCGACGTTGTATGATCTGCTCAAGCAGTATGATCTTCACGCCTGACCGCACCTTGCGCCTGAGCGCGCTGGCCGCTGCCGCGTTGTTCGCGGCGGCGGTTTTCGCGCATCCGGCACCGGGGCATGCCGAAGGTGAGAGTTCGGCTGCTCTTGTTGCCGAAGGCAAAACGGCGCTGCGGAAAAAGGACGGCATCGATGCCGAAGTGAAGCTGCGCGCGGCGCTCGGTCGCGGCGCGCCGCGCGATGCCGTCGCCGCCTATCTGGGGGAGGCCTATCTCCTTCAGGACGACCGCGAGAAAGCGCGCGCCTGGCTGGGCGGCGGTGCCTTCACTAAAGACAGTGCCGCCAGCGGCTTTCGCGCGCTGGCAGCGCTCGAACAGCGCGAGGGCAACTTGCGCGAGGCTGGCCTGGCGTTCGACCGGGCGGTTGCCTTCGCGCCGAAGGATGCCGAGCTGTGGGTCGAGATCGGGCGGCTGCGGTATCGCGGCGGCGAGCACCAGCTTGCCATCGATGCTGCGCAATATGCCGTCAGCCTTGGTCCCAGGAATGTGCGCGCGCTGGAATTTCAGGGCCAGCTCGTGCGTGATCGTTACGGCCTTGCTGCGGCGCTGCCTTGGTTCGAGGCGGCGCTGATGCAAGCGCCCGAGGATGTCTCGGTGCTGCTCGAATATGCCGGGACGCTGGGCGAATTGAATCGCGCGAGCGAGGCTGTGACGGTGACGCGCCGGGTGCTGCAACTCGATCCGGGCAATCCCTACGCCTATTATCTGCAAGCGGTATTGGCGGCCCGCGCGGGCCGGTTCGAACTGGCCAAAAGCCTGATGAACCGGACACGCGGACGGCTGGACGATGTGCCGGGATCGATGCTGCTGCAAGGCGTGATCGAACTGGCGGCAGGCAACTATTCGGTTGCCAGCGAGCATTTCGAGCGGCTTTTGCAGCGCCAGCCGGCCAACGCGCGCGCCAAGCTGCTGCTCGCCCGCTCGCTCTATCTTGGCGGCGAATATCGCTATCTGGCGCGCCGTCTGGCCGGCGAGATCGCGCGGCCCGATGCCTCGCCCTATCTGCTTACTGTGGCTGCGCGCGCCTATGAAGCGCAAGGGCGCCGCGATCTGGCCGGGCCGCTGCTCGATCGCGCTGCCGCGCCGCGTTCAGCGCCGCTCCAGATCGTGCCGGACGGCACACCCATCGGCGAACTGCTGGCTGCCGGTCGCGATGCCGAGGCCGAGGCGCTGATCGAGCGGGACCGCGCCGCCGCGCCCGGCAACTACGACAACCAGGTGCTCGCCGGAGACGTTCAACTCGCGCTCGGCCGGGCGAAAGCCGCGCAGGAGCGCTACGCCGCCGCCGCGACGATCCGCATGCCCGAGAGCCTGATGCTGCGCCGGTTCCAGGCCTACCTCCTTGCGCGCGACGGGCGCGGGGCGAGCCAATTGGTCGAAGGCTTCCTGCTGGAAAACCCGACCAGCGACGCCGCGATGCGCCTTGCCGCGTGGTTGGCGGTGCAATCGGGCGATTACGCGCGCGCGCAGTCGATCCTTGAATATCTGCGCGCCAATGGCGACGACCGGGACGTCCAGCTGCTGTCGGATCTGGCACTGATGCAGGTGCGGGCAGGGGACCTGAAGGCGGGCGAGGCGACGGCGCGATCGGCGTATGGCTTGCAGCGTGCCAATCCGGTTGCAGCGCAGGCGCTGGGCCTCAGCCTTGCCGCGTTGGAGACCGATCGAAGCGATGCGCTGGCCCTGCTGGACAAGGCGCGGCAGATGATGGGTGACAACCCCTTGCTGGAGCAGGCGCGCCACCGACTGGCTGACGGCGGCTAGCTCTTCGGCTGATAGGTCTGCTCGGGTCCGGGGAACGTGCGGGCGCGAACTTCCTTGGCGTATTGCGCGGCGGTCTCCGAGATCATCCCGGCAATATCGCCATAGCGCTTCACGAAGCGGGGCACCCGCTCGAACATGCCGAGCATGTCTTCGGTGACAAGGACTTGGCCATCGCACAGCGCCGAGGCGCCGATGCCGATGGTGGGGATGTCGATGCTCTGGGTCAGCGAGATGGCGATCGGCTCGATCACGCCTTCGACGACAACGCCAAACGCCCCGGCCTTTGCCACGGCATGACCGTCGGCGATGATCTTTTCATGTTCTTCCTGACTGCGCCCGCGCGCGCCGTAGCCGCCCAGCGCGTTCACCGCCTGCGGCGTGAGGCCGACGTGTGCCATCACCGGGATGCCGCGCGCGGTAAGGAATGCGATCGTCTCGGCCATGGCGACGCCGCCTTCCAGCTTAACCGCCGCGCAGCCGGTCTCGGCCATGACCCGGCTAGCTGAGGCAAACGCCTGCTGCGGACTGGCTTCATAACTGCCGAATGGCATGTCGACGATCACCACCGAATGATAGCTGCCGCGCACCACTGCTGCGCCATGCGCTATCATCATCTCTAGCGTCACGGGCAGGGTGGACGGCAGGCCATAGATCACCTGGCCAAGCGAATCCCCGACCAGCAGCATGTCGCAGTGCGGATCGAGCAGTTGCGCCTGCCGGGCGGTGTAGGCGGTGAGCATCACCAGCGGCTCGGTGGTCTTGCCCTCGAACTTGCGACGCTGGATCGCGGGCACGGTAAGGCGCTTCATCGGCGCGGGCGTGGGATTGGCGCGGCTGGTCGCGGTGTCGAGCTGGAAGGTCGTGGACATGGTGCTGCTTCTAGCCCGGTCGGGCGAATTGGCAAAGCCGGGTTCCGCGCCGGGGACAGCGTAGCGTTTGGCTCTTGCCATGTGACGGCTTGCCGCTAGCGTCTGTCCATTGCGCTTTATTTGGGGGTAACCGCATGTTCGGTCGCGTAAAGCCGTTAGATGCCATTCTGGCGACAGCCAAAAAGAACTCGCTGCACCGCTCACTGGGTGCTTTTCAACTTACCATGCTTGGTGTCGGTGCGATCATAGGCACCGGCATTTTCGTGCTTACCGCAGAGGCCGCGCAGAAGGCCGGTCCGGGCATGATGATCAGTTTCATCATCGCGGGCACGGTCTGCGCAGTCGCCGCGCTTTGCTATGCCGAAATGGCCTCGATGGTGCCGGTTTCGGGCTCGGCCTATACATACAGCTATGCCGTCATGGGCGAATTGATCGCCTGGATGGTCGGTTGGGCACTCGTGCTGGAATATGCGGTCGCCGCTGGCGCCGTCGCGGTCGGCTGGTCCGGCTATTTCGTCGGGCTCTTGCGAGAATTTCTCGGTCTCGATCTTGGCACTGCCTTCACGCTTGGGCCGGTCGATGGCGGCATCCTGAACGTTCCGGCGTTCGTCATATCGCTTCTCGTGACCTGGTTGCTGGTGATCGGCACCAAGGAAAGCGCTTTCGTCAACGCGGTGCTCGTCATGGTGAAGGTCGCCGCACTGACATTGTTCGTGATCCTGGCTCTGCCGGTGATGCAGTCGGCCAACTTTGAGCCGTTCGCGCCGCTCGGCTTCGGCGGCATTTCCGCCGCCGCCGCTTCGATCTTCTTCGCTTACGTGGGCTTCGATGCGGTTTCGACCGCAGCGGAGGAAACCAAGAACCCGCAACGCAACATGCCGATCGGTCTGATCGGCAGCCTTGCCATTTGTACCGTGTTCTATCTGCTCGTCGCCGCCGGCGTAATCGGCTCGGTTGGCGCGCAGCCGCTGCTGGACGCTTCGGGCAACGGCATCGCCCCTGGCAGCACCGAATTGGCGCAAGCCTGCGCGGCGCAGGTCAACCAGGTCGTCGTCTGCTCCAAGGAAGCGCTGGCCTGGACCCTGCGCTCGATCGGCTGGCAGCAGGTCGGCAACCTCGTCGGTCTTGCCGCCGGCCTGGCGCTGCCTTCGGTCGTGCTGATGATGATGTTCGGCCAGACCCGCATCTTCTTCGTGATGAGCCGCGACGGCCTGTTGCCGGCGTTCCTCAGCAAGGTGCATCCCAAGTATCAGACGCCACACATCGTCACGATCATCACCGGGGTTTTCGTGGCGTTCTTCGCCGCACTGTTCCCGGTGGGCGCCTTGGCCGAGATTTCGAACTCGGGCACGCTGTTCGCCTTTGCCATGGTGGCGACGGCAGTGATGGTGCTGCGCAAGACCGACGCTGGGCGGCATCGTCCGTTCCGCACGCCAGCGGTCTACATCGTCGCGCCGCTTGCCATCGCGGGCTGCGTCTACCTGTTCTTCAGCCTGTCGTTCTACACTCTGGCGCTGTTCGTGGGCTGGGCCTGCATCGGCCTGCTGGTCTATTTCCTGTATAGCCGCAGCCACAGCCATGTCGGGCAAGGCCACATCGAAGTGCATGAGGACGATCCCGATGCACCGCCGCAACCGGTCCCGCCGATCCCGGGCACCTGAGCCGCTGATATGAGAAGGGAGCCAATCGGCTCCCTTCTTTTTGTCCGGTAGTGGCGAGGCTGTTTCAGCTGCAGCGCGTCAGCTTGTGCTTGGGATCATTGCCGATCTGCGATTCCATCGTCTTGTCATCGACAACCGTCAGCGAGATCTTCTGCGGATTGCCCACCATTTCGAGCACGCCGTCTTCAAGGTTCCACTTTTCGAACGGGCCGACCATCGTTCCGTCGGCCTTGAATTCGAGGGCCAGAGCGCAATCGCCCTCTTCACCCCACTTGCCGACCATGAAGTCCTTGGTCGGCTTGGAGCCAGGCGCCGCGGCAACAGGCGCAGCAGTGGCTGCGGCTGTCGTGGCAGCAGGTTCGGAAGCGGCGGTGGTCGCTTCGGCAGTAGTGTCGGCGGTTTCGGATTTGCACGCGGTCAGCGAAAGCGCCGCGACAGCAGCGAGGCCGAGATAAATTTTCATGTCGTAATTCCCCCTGAGGATGCAACCGCAGCGTTCATACTGCGATGCGCGGCCCGTCGCGAATCAATTTCGCGCGAGAGGGGATTGCTGGCTGGTCGCCTTTCGGCGCCGTCCGGGAGGCCTATTGTGCGGGAGTGACGTTAGTGTCGAATTCCACGCCGAACAGGTTGCCGTCGGTCCATCGGACGATACCCCACAACACCCGGCCATCGGGCATGGACATCGAAACGACCTCATTGATGGTGGGAGGCTCCGCCTTGGCGGCGGCGCTGAATCCGCGCGACGATACATCGCGCACGATGATTTCAAGCACTTCGTCGCGGGCGTCGCGCAGTTCGTACTTGATCAGTTGCGCCCGCCGCTTTTCGCGGAAGATCGGCGTAGGTATGAAACCAGCGCTTTTCATCGCCTGCATGCTCTCCGGTCAGGGTCGATGCCGGTTGATCCAGCGTCTTCGGTCAATTTCAATGCGCTGCTCTTGATGAAGAGCGATCAGGCGGCCGCTGTCGGTCTACGGCCCAAGGCGTAATTGGCGACGAGAAATGTGTAAATTTCTTCGGTCAGCGCATCGGCGAATTCCACACCGGCGGACATGCCCGAGGCCCAGGCAACGAAGGCGATCATCGGCTTGCGGCCGGGCAGGGTGATGGTCACCACCTCGTCGCGAGTCAGCCCTTCGATGCCTTCCAGTCGCGCGCCGCCGCTGCTCAGATCCTTGAGCACGATCGTCACGTTTTCCCGGTCACGTCGAAACTTGGCGAATATCTCCACGCGTTCGCGCGTCTCGCTGCGGCGGGCGATCTCCGATGCGTCGTCGACTAGGGCCATATGCTTAATCCTTGCCCGGCGATTAATTATCCGTACTGAAGACGACCCTCGCACGATAAAATTAAGAGACCGCTAAACTTCAATTTGCGCGGCCAGGTCCAGCCAGCGTTCTTCCGCCAGGTCTTTTTCCGTGCGGGCCTTGTCGATGGCAGCGGTCAGGGCGGCGAAACGAGCCGGATCGCGGGTATAAAGATCGGCATCGGCCAGCGCCGCTTCGTTTCCGGCAATCGCTGCGTCGAGTTCCTCTATCCGCTGGGGCAGCAACTCGTAGTCACGCTGATCCTTGTAGGAGAGCTTGGCCTTCTTCGGCGGCATCGCGGGTGGCGGTGCCGTTTCCTCGACCTTGGACTTGGCCTTGGCCGGGGCGGTGCGCTGGCGGCGCTTGGCTTCCCAATCGGCATAGCCACCCGCGATGATGTCGATGTGACCCGATCCATCAAGACCAAGCGTTACGTTCACGGTGCGATCGAGAAAGTCGCGATCGTGGCTGACGATCAGCACGGTGCCGTCGTAGTCCGAGATGACTTCCTGCAGCAGGTCCAGCGTTTCCAGATCGAGATCGTTGGTCGGCTCGTCGAGCACCAGCAGGTTCGAAGTCCTCGCGAATTCGCGGGCGAGCAGCAAACGCGAACGCTCGCCGCCCGATAGCGTGCCGACTTTGGCATCGACAAGGCCGGGATCGAACAGGAATTCCTTGAGATAGCCCTGCACGTGCTTGCGCACCCCGCGCACATCCACCCAGTCCCCGCCCTCGGCCACTACGTCGCGGATCTTCTTTTCGGGTGACAGCAGGCTGCGTTGCTGGTCGATCACGGTGCAATCCAGCGTCTTGGCCAATGTGATCTTGCCGTCATCCGGCTCCATCTCGCCGGTCAGCAGCTTGAGCAGCGTCGTCTTGCCCGATCCGTTTGCCCCGACAACACCGATCCGGTCGCCCCGCTGGATGCGCAGGGAAAAGTCCTTGATGACAGTGCGATCGCCGAACCGTTTGGTGACATGCTCGGACACGATCACCGACTTGGTCTTGGAATCGTCAGAGGCGATGGCAAGCTTTGCCGTGCCCGCCGGGCTGAGCATGGCGGCGCGCTGTGCCCGCATTTCGTAAAGCTTTTCCAGCCGGCCCTGATTGCGCTTGCGCCGCGCGGTGACGCCGCGTTCCAGCCAGTGCGCTTCGAGTTTCAACTTCGCGTCCAGCTTCTGGGCGGCGCGGGCCTCCTCGGCATAGACCTGGTCTTCCCACGCCTCGTATCCGCCGAAGCCCACATCCTTGCGGCGCAGCCCGCCCCGGTCGAGCCACAGCGTCGCGTTGGTCAGGCGGGTCAGGAAGGTGCGGTCGTGGCTGATCACGACGAAAGCGCCGGTGTAGCGCTGCAGCCAGGATTCCAGCCAGTCAATCGCGGCAAGATCCAGGTGGTTGGTCGGCTCGTCGAGCAGCAGCAGGTCGGGTTCCGAAGCCAGCGCCCGGCACAGAGCGGCGCGGCGGCGTTCACCGCCAGAGGCGCTTTCAGCGTTTCGCTCCAGATCGATGCCGAGCTGGTCGGCAATCGCTTCCACCTCGTGGCGCTGGGGCGCATCCGGACCGGAGGTGGCGAAATCGACCAGTTTGTCATAGCCGGTGAAGAACGGGTCCTGCTCCAGCGTGACCACTTTGGTACCGGGCTGGACCGAGCGCTTGCCCTTGTCCGCATCCACCATGTTGGCGATGAGTTTCAGCAGAGTCGTCTTGCCAGCGCCGTTGCGGCCGATCAGCGCCAGCCGGTCCCGTGGCCCGATGTTCAGATCGAGATCGCGGAAGAGCCAGCCGGAACCCTGGATCAGGCCCAGGCCTTCCCAGCTCAATATCGGTGCAGTTGCCATGCCGCGCGCCCTAGCGGGCGGGACATGCCATTGACAAGCAAAGGGCGATGGAATTTGCCAGCGTCGAAATTCAGCGCGCCCGGGATAAATCGCTCCGGAGCGGCATTCACGGCTTGTTCAAGGCCGCTAGCTTAGGCATCGCAGCATTATGAAACAGCTTTTTGCCCTGCTTGTCCTCGCGCTGGTCGCGCATATCCCCGTCGCCCATGCCGATGCCGGTAACGAGCAGGGCGAAGTGCGCAAGGAACGCAGGGCGGGTAACGTCCAGAGCTTGCGCGATATCGAACGCAAGGTTTTGCCCAAGATGGCGGGCATGCAGTACCTCGGCCCTGAATACGATCCCGCCGCAATGGCTTACCGGCTCAAGTTCATTCAGAACGGCAAGGTCTTCTTCGTCGATGTCGATGCGCGCTCGGGCCAGGTTCTGTCGCGCTCGCGCTGAGCCGCGTTGCTTCGCCAGTCGCTTGACGCACTGTGTCATAGTCCCCACTTTGGCGAACATGAACGATTTGGGGTTCAATAGGGGAGACCGGATTTGCGCATCCTGATCGTCGAGGATGAGCCCACACTGGGCAATCAGCTCAAGACCACGCTGGAACAGAACGGCTATGCTGTCGATCTTTCGCCCGATGGCGAAGATGGTCACTTTCTGGGCACCACAGAGGAATACGACGCCGTAATCCTCGATCTCGGCCTACCCGAGATCGACGGGCTGACCGTGCTCGGCATGTGGCGCCGCGAAGGGCGCAACTTCCCCGTACTGGTGCTGACCGCGCGCGACAGCTGGTCCGATAAGGTCGCGGGTCTCGATGCCGGCGCTGACGACTATCTCGCCAAGCCCTTCCAGACCGAGGAACTGATTGCCCGCCTGCGCGCGCTGATCCGCCGCGCCTCGGGCAACACGTCCAGCGAGTTGATGGCGGGCGACGTGCGTCTCGATACCCGCTCGGGCCGGGTTACACTGGCCGGCGAACCGGTCAAGCTGACCGCGCAGGAATACAAGCTGCTGTCCTACCTGATGCACCACAAAGGTAAGGTCGTCAGCCGCACCGAACTGATCGAGCATATCTACGATCAGGATTTTGACCGCGATTCCAACACGATCGAGGTCTTCGTTACGCGCATTCGCAAGAAGCTGGGTGCCGACGTCATCACTACGATTCGCGGCCTTGGCTACAGTCTCGACGACCCCGCCGACGCGCCGCGAGGCTAACGGGACGGGCGATGCGCCCGTCGCGCCCGCTTCCGGCGATGCGCCTGTCGCGGTGCCCGAAGCCGGGTCGGCTGGTGCGCGTGTAACCAAGCCACGCAAGGCGCACACCGGCTCGCTTGCGCGCCGCATGATGCTGATTGCGGCGGGCTGGATATTCTTCCTGTTGCTCATCGGCGGGCTGGCGCTGGATCGCACGCTGACCTCGCTGGTCACGCGCAATTTCGACGAACAGATCGGCTACATGCTCACCGGCATGATCGGCTCGGCCGAGATCGGTCCCGATGGTGAGGTGTTCTTCAATCGCCCGCTCGGCGATCAACGATTCCTGGAACCGAACAGCGGGCTGTACTGGCAGATCCGCGCTTCGGGTCATGAGGATTTTCCGTCGCGTTCGTTGTGGGACCGCAGTCTCGATGTGCCGAGCAGTCACTTCGACACCGGCCCGCATGTGTTCGACAGCGACCAGTTCCCCGGTGAGCGCCTGCGGATCATGGAACGCTCCATCATCCTGCCCGGCAGCGACACCAAGTGGATGTTCACCGTGGCTGCGAGCCGCGAGGATCTTGACGATCAGATCAAGTCTTTCCGAGCGATTCTGGTCAATTCGTTCTTCGCGCTGGGGTTCGGCCTGCTGGTCATGGCGGGGCTGCAGACATGGTATGGCCTGTTTCCCTTGCGCCACGTGCGCCGCGCGATCCAGCGCATGCGAACCACCGGAGCGAGCAGGCTGGAAGGCCCGCTGCCGCATGAAGTTCAGCCGCTGGTCGACGAGGTGAATGCGCTGGTCGCCCACACCGATCGCCAGGCCGAGGAAGCGCGCACGCATGCGGGCAACCTGGCGCATGCGCTCAAGACGCCGCTTACCGTCGTGATGAATGCGGCGACCGCGCACGCGCCCGATCTGGCGGATACGGTGATTCGCGAAGCGGCGGTAATGCGCCGACAGGTCGATCACCACCTTGCCCGCGCCCGTGCGGTCGGCCGCCGTGCCGCGGGGTTGTCTCGCGCCAACGTGTGGATCAGCCTTGAAGCGGTTTTGCGCGCGGTCGAGCGTCTCTATCCCCATGCGCGTTTCGATCTGGCGGGCGATCACGACGCCATGGTCGCGCTGGAGCGACAGGATCTGGAGGAGATCCTTGGCAACCTGATCGAGAATGCAGCCAAATATGGCGGCGGCAGCGTTTTCGTTACCGTCGGGGACGGGAAGGCAGACCCGCGCTGGTATGAAATCTGGATCGAGGATGATGGCATGGGCATCCCCGACGCCGAGCGCGAACGCATTTTCGATCGCGGTGCGCGGCTGGATACCGGCAAGCCTGGAACCGGCCTCGGCCTCGCTATCGTGCGCGACGTCGCCGAGATTTACGGCGGTACGGTCGAACTCGACGAGAGCGAGGATCTGGGCGGACTGCTGGTGCGGCTCAGGCTGCCGAAGGCCAGCGGGTAACTTGATCTAGCGCGCGTTCTGCGCCTGCTCGTGATGGCGAATCACTTCCTGGATGACGAAGCGCAGGAATTTCTCGGAAAACTCGGGATCAAGCTGCGCGTCCTCGGCCAGCCGGCGCAGGCGCGCTATCTGGCGTTCCTCGCGGCCGGGATCGGATGGGGGAAGCTGGTTTTGCGCCTTGTATGCGCCGACTGCCTGGGTGATGCGAAACCGTTCCGCCAGCATATGGATCAGCGCGGCATCGATATTGTCGATGCTCGAGCGGAATCCGGCCAGTACCGGATCGATTGCGGGGGCGTCTTGCGCCGGCTCAGTCGTCGTGTCTGCACTCATCGCGGCACCCGCTAGCATGACCGCCAGTCCGATGCCAATCACCGGCTGACGCTCGGTTGCGCTTTCTGGCTGGCTTAGCACTTGCCTTGCCGCGCTGCAGCGCGCAAGGCGCACGCCCATGAGCGCTGAAGTCGTCCCTCTGCGTCCGCGCAGTTCCCAACCCTCGCTGTCCCCTATCCTCGCGTTGACCGCGTCGGGGATGAACAGCGTGAACGCCGTTATTCTCGAGCGGATGCAGAGCGAAATTCCGCTGATTCCAGCGCTGGCTGGGCATCTGATCTCGGGCGGCGGCAAGCGCATGCGCCCGATGCTGACCGTCGCGGGCGCGGAACTGTGTGGTTATCAGGGCACGCGGCATTACAAGCTGGCCGCGGCGGTCGAGTTCATCCACACGGCAACGCTGCTGCACGACGATGTCGTCGATGGGTCTGACCTGCGACGCGGCAAGGCGGCGGCCAACATCGTGTTCGGCAATCCGGCGACGGTGCTGGTGGGCGATTTCCTGTTCACCCGCTCGTTCGAACTCATGGTCGAGGACGGCAGCCTGCGTGTCCTCAAGATCCTGTCGAACGCGGCCTCGGTGATCGCCGAGGGCGAGGTGGACCAGCTTACCGCCCAGCGCCAGATCGAGACCAGCGAGGAGCGCTATCTCTCGATCATCGGGTCGAAGACCGCCGCGCTGTTCGCCGCTGCAACGCGCATCGCCGCCGTTGTCGCCGAGCGCTCGGACGCCGAGGAGCGCGCGCTCGACGCGTATGGCCGCAACCTCGGCATCGCATTCCAGCTTGTCGACGATGCCATCGACTACGATTCGGAGAGCGGCGAATCGGGCAAGGACAAGGGCGACGATTTCCGCGAGGGCAAGATGACCCTGCCGGTGATCCTCGCCTATGCGCGCGGCACGCCTGAAGAACGCAAGTTCTGGGAAGACGCCATCGCCGGTTTCCGCACCGAGGACGAAGATCTCGCCCATGCGGTGGAACTCATCAACCGCCACGGCTGCGTCGCCGCTACCCGCGAGCGCGCGCGCCATTACGCCCAGCGCGCCATCGACGCCATCGCCGGCTTCCCGGCCTGCGAAGCCCGCAGCGCGATGGCCGAGGCAGCGGAATTCGCAGTCTCGCGACGGTATTAGAGCGGACCCTTCTTCCTGAAGGGAACGGTATCGCGCCTGCCGTGGCCTTATTTGCGTCAGCACACTAGACCAGCCGCGATGAGCGATCTGCCGATCCACGCCGTTCTGCCCGACCTGCTCGCCGCCTTGCGCGAACGCGAGAGTGCGGTGCTGATTGCGCCGCCGGGAGCGGGCAAGACGACGGCGGTTGCGCCCGCGCTTCTGGCCGAGGCGTGGTGCACGGGCACCGTCATCCTGCTGTCGCCGCGCCGCGTTGCCGCGCGCGCTGCGGCCGAGCGGATGGCCGATGCCTTGGGCGAGAAGGCGGGCGAGACCGTCGGCTATATTACCCGGCTTGATGCGAAGCGCTCGGCCCGCACGCGGGTGCTGATCGTGACCGAGGCGATCTTTGTTTCGACCATCCTCGACGATCCGGAGCTTTCCGGCATTTCCGCTGTACTCTTCGACGAGGCGCACGAGCGCCATCTCGATTCCGATCTCGGCTTGGCATTGGCGGTCGAGTGCCAGCAGGTCTTGCGGCCTGACTTGCGGCTGTTGGTCATGTCCGCCACGATCGACGGCACGCGGTTTGCCGCCCTGTTGGGCGATGCGCCCGTGATCGAGAGCGAGGGCAAGGCGCACCCGTTGGCGATCCGGTGGCTTGGCGCATCGCCCGAAGCCCGGATCGAGGAAGCCATGACGTCAGCCGTCATCGCCGCCTGGCGCGCGGAAAGCGGCGATGTTCTGGCGTTCCTGCCCGGAGTGCGTGAGATCGATCGCACGGCGGAGCGGCTGGCGGAACGCTTGCCGAATGCGCTGGTCATGCCGCTCCATGGCCAGTGCGATCCTGCCGCTCAGCGTGCCGCGATCCGCCGGGATACTGAAGGTCGCCGCCGTATCGTGCTCGCCACTGCAATTGCCGAAACGTCCCTGACGCTCGATGGGGTATCGGTCGTTGTCGACAGCGGCCTGTCGCGGCGGGCTGAGTTCGACAAGGCGGCGGGCGTGACACGGCTCGTCACCCACCGCGCCAGCCGCGCGTCTGCCGCGCAGCGCGCTGGCCGTGCGGCACGCCAAGGGCCGGGCGTGGCCTATCGCCTTTGGGCAGAAGCGGCGCACCCTGGCCGGCCCGCCTTCGACCCGCCCGAGATTGAGACGTCCGACCTTGCCCCGCTGACCCTCTCGCTGGCGCAATGGGGTGCAGGCGATCCCGCCGCGATGGCCTGGCTCGATCCGCCGCCGCCGTCCGCACTGGCTGCTGCGAGGCGAAGCCTGCAAGCCCTGGATGCGCTGGATGGCGAGGGGCGGATTACCGATTTCGGGCGGCAAGTTGCCGCGCTGCCGATGGACCCGTCGCAGGCCGCCACCGTGCTGCGCGGGGCCGAACTGAACGAAGCGGACACCGCCGCTTGCCTGATCCTGTTGCTGCAGGAACGCGGGCTGGGCGGCCGCAGCGACGATCTGGCGCAGCGGTTGTCGCGCTGGGATGGCGATCGCTCGGCGCGCGCGGAGTCGGCGCGCAAGCTGGCGCAGGGCTGGGCACGCAAGGCCCGGTCGCTTCGCGCGGTCGGCGGACAGCGGCGCGATATGGCGCCTGCCGCCGTGCTGCTGGCGCTTGGCCGGCCCGACATGCTGGCGCGCCGCCGCGATGCCTCGGGCGAAATGTGGCTCTCGGTGGGCGGGCGGGGCTATATGCTTGATCCGGCTTCGCCGCTGGCCACTGCGGAATGGTTGGTGATCGGCGATGCGCAGGGGCAAGCCAAAGGCGCGCGAATCCTGTCCGCCATCGCGCTCGAGACCGCCGATATCGAGCGCTGGTTCGATCACCGGATCGAAAAACGGTCGCTATTGCGCTGGAACGCGGCGGATTTGCGCATAGAGGCCCGGCTGGAACGGCGGCTGGGCGCGATTACGCTGGCGACCGGTCCCGATCCCGCTCCCGATCGCGATGCGGTGGCCGCGTTCGCCATGGACCGCATCCGTGGGGAGGGGCTGGGACTGCTGCCCCTCTCGAAGGCCAGCCTCTCGCTGCTCAAGCGCGCCCGTTACGCCGGGATAGCCGCATTGTCGGAAGCATCCTTGCTCGATGATCTGAAGGATTGGGCTGCGCCTCTGCTAGGTCGCCGCTTCGAGGCGATCGACAAGGCCGCGCTGCACGATGCAATAAGGGCGCGGCTCGACTGGGATGGGAAGCAACTTCTCGAACGGCTCGCCCCTGCCGAATTCGCCAGTCCGGTCGGCACCCGCCACGCGGTCGATTATGAGGATGAGGCCGGACCCAGCGTCGAGATCCGGGTGCAGGCTTTATTCGGGCTGGATCGTCACCCGACGTTCGGTCAGCCTCCGCAACCGCTGCTGCTCAAGCTCACCTCACCGGGCCACAAGCCGGTCCAGTCGACGCGCGACCTGCCCGGCTTCTGGCGCGGATCGTGGCGAGACGTGCAGCGCGAGATGAAGGGCCGCTACCCCCGGCACCGCTGGCCCGACGAGCCCTGGACCGAAGACCCGAGCCTCAAGACCCGGAACGCGTTCGAAGCGGGCCGGCGTTAATTCCCGGGCTTGATTTTTTGCCGGATTCGTGAGCAAGGCGAAGGGTATGAGCGCACGCATTTTCCAACGCCCGAAGAACGCCATGCAGTCCGGCAGGGCCAATACTGACCAGTGGATTCTGGAGTTCGTTCCGGCTGAGGCCAAGAAGCCCGATCCGCTGATGGGCTGGGCCGGTTCCGGCGACACGCAGCAGCAAATCCAGCTCAAGTTCGAGACTCGCGACGAGGCAGTGGCCTACGCTGATCGCTACGGCATCAGCGTCGTAGTGCACGTGACTCCGCCCCGGCATCTGAAGCTGCAGGCCTACGCGGATAATTTCCGCTAGGTCGGAATTGCAAATCTTGACGTTGTACTGATTTATGTACATATTTGGCGGTAGGGAGTGCCGCCAATGGACGTTCTTTCGTTTTCCGATGCTCGTGCCAATTTCAAGGCAGTGATGGACCACGTGATTGACGATCGCGCGCCTGTGATGGTGACTCGTCAGAAGGCGGAAGCCGTGGTCATGGTCTCTCTGTCCGACTGGAATGCCATGGCCGAGACACTTCATCTCGTTTCTACCCCTGCGAATTCGGAGCGTTTGCGAAAGGCAGTTCGCCAACTCGATCAGGATGAGGGTTCAGAGCACGCGCTTGTCGTACCGTGAGGATCGTATTCGCCGATCAGGCGTGGGACGACTATCAGCACTGGGTAGGCAGTGACCGCACCACGCTTTCGCGGCTAAACGAACTGATTGAGCAGTGCCGCCGCCATCCGTTCAAGGGAACAGGTAAGCCCGAGCCGCTGAAAGGTGAATTTCAAGGCTGGTGGTCGCGACGAATCAATCATGCCGACAGGCTGGTCTATCGCGTTGCCGGTTCCGGCGAAAATCAGCGGCTCGAAATTGCGCAATGCCGGTTCCATTACAGCTGAGCCTGTCGTTTTCGCCTATCCTGGGCAGCAACGCTGGACAAATCCATAGCCGCTCGCCATATGCGCCGCCGGGAGTCGGGTGGACGTTTGCGTTCGCCAACTTGGTCAGGTCCGGAAGGAAGCAGCCACAACGGATTGCGGCGGGTCGCTCGGCTCCTTCACCCGCTCCCCCATTTTTCCCGTTAATGTTTTTTCCTGACAACCGGGACCTCAGGGCCTACTTTCGGCGGCGATGAACGATTCACGCGACATTTTCGGCGATACCCCGCCCTGGCAGGACGAGGAGGAACCGACTCCGACTGCCACTGAACTGGAGGCTGCCGGCCAGTCTGCGCTGTTCGGCGATCCGGTGCCGCCGGTAGCCGAGTCGGCACCTCAACCAACACCGGTCGCTCCCGCGCCGTCAGCCAGTCCGGCGCAGCCGTATCGCGTCCTTGCCCGCAAATACCGTCCGCAGACCTTCTCCGAGCTGATCGGGCAGGAAGCGATGGTGCAGACGCTGGCCAATGCGATCAAGCGCGACCGGCTGGCGCATGCCTTCCTGATGACCGGCGTGCGCGGGGTGGGCAAGACGTCGACTGCGCGGCTCATCGCCAAGGCGCTGAACTGCGTGGGTGCGGATGGCGCAGGTGGCCCGACCATCGACCCGTGCGGCCAATGCGAGCCTTGCGTTGCCATCGCCGAGGGCCGTCATATCGATGTGATCGAGATGGACGCCGCCAGCCACACCGGCGTGGACGACGTGCGCGAGATCATCGAGGCGGTCCGCTATGCCGCCGTTTCGGCGCGGTACAAGATCTACATCATCGACGAAGTCCACATGCTGTCGCGCAACGCGTTCAACGCCTTGCTCAAGACGCTGGAAGAACCGCCGCCGCATGTGAAGTTCCTGTTCGCGACCACTGAAGTCGACAAGTTGCCGGTCACAGTGCTGTCCCGGTGCCAGCGGTTCGATCTTCGCCGCATTCCGGCGGCAATGCTGGCCAGTCATTTCGCCGGCATCTGCGCCAAGGAAGGCGTCGAGGCCGAGGGCGAGGCGCTGGCGATGGTTGCCGCCGCTGCGGAAGGTTCGGTGCGGGACGGCTTGTCCATCCTCGATCAGGCCATTGCGCATGCCGATCTCGACGGCGAGGGCGCGGTTTACGCGGGGCAGGTGCGCGATATGCTCGGCCTGTCGGACAAGACCGTGCAGCGTCGGCTGCTGGCCGCAATTCTTGAGGGTGAGGGCGCGGAACTGCTTGAACTGGTTTCGCATCAGTTTGCGCTCGGGGTCGAGCCTATCGCCATGATGCGCGGGATCATGGATCTCACGCATCGGATCACGGTGACGCAGGTTTCCGGCGTGCCGGCCGATGCGCACAGCGCCGAGGAAAGCGCCGCGATCGAGGGTTGGGCGGGATCGCTCAAGGCGGGACAACTCCACCGCCTCTGGCAATTGCTGTTGAAGGGCCACGACGAGGTGCGCAGCGCACCCGATCCGCTCGTGGCAGCGCAAATGGCGCTGCTGCGCGTGATGCATGCAGCCGATATGCCCGATCCGGGCACTTTGGCGCGCAAGATCGAGGAACTGGCGAGCCGGCCCGCAGCCATGGCTGCAGCCGCACCGTCCGCACCGGGATCGGCGCCTGCGCCCGCCGCATTGATCGCGCCGCGCTGGGAGGCCTTGGTCGAACAGGTCGAACGCGCGCACGAGCATGTCGCCGCCAGTATGATGCGCATGCAGGTGCGCGTGATCGAGCTCGCGCCCGGGCTGCTGCGCTATACCCAGCCGCCGGGTTTCAACGAGGATATCGCGCCGTTCCTGCGCACCACGCTGGCCAAGACCACCGGCGAGCGCTGGCAGGTCGAGCGCAGCGAGGGCGAGGGTGCGCCGACGCTGCTCGAACAAGCCGACATCGCGAAGGCTGCCGACGAGGAAGCAACCCGCCGTGCGCCGCTGGTCGCAGCTACTTTCGCGGCTTTCCCTGATGCCGAACTGGTGCAGGATGATCGCAACGCCGCCCCCCTTGCCGCGCAAGGCGGCGGCAATCGCAACTGGAGACGACGATGAAATCGATGGAAGAAATGATCCAGGCCGCCCAGCAGGCAGCCGAGACGATCCAGAAGCAGATGACCGAAACCCAGGGCAAGCTCGACTCGCTTGAAGTCGAAGGTCTTTCCGGGGGCGGCTTGGTCCGCATCCGTTGCTCGGCCAAGGGCCGGGTGATCGGCGTTTCGATCGACGACAGCCTGATACAGCCTTCGGAAAAGCAGATCCTCGAAGATCTGGTCGCCGCCGCCTACAACGATGCGCGGGTCAAGGCCGATAGCGTGGCGGGTGAGGAAATGGCAAAGGCGCAACAGGGCATGGGCTTGCCACCGGGGTTCAAGCTTCCGTTCTGAGGCTTCTTCCGCGCCCACATCCACAAGGTTGCAAGGCCTGCCATTGCACCACAGCGAGAGGTAACCCATATTCCGCGTGGTTGCCGGGTTGTCCGGTGAGCGGGCGCGATTGGTGCGCCGATAGATTTTCGGTCGCCACGGCGCCTGATGAGTACCCGGTGCGCAATGCGTGCCATATTGGATGGATTGGTCTGTGAACTTGCTTCCGCTTCTTCCGCTTCGCGATATCGTCGTGTTCCCTGGCATGGTCGTTCCGCTATTCGTGGGCCGCGAAAAATCCGTGGCTGCACTCGAGGCCGCGATGGCGGGCGAGAAAGATATCTTCCTGCTGGCGCAGCTCGATCCGGGTTGTGACGACCCCGACCGTGACGATCTCTACGAAACCGGCGTGATCGCAAGCGTGCTGCAACTGCTCAAGCTGCCAGACGGCACTGTTCGCGTTCTCGTCGAAGGACAGGATCGCGCGCGGCTTGAGAACTTGCGCGCCGAAACGACTCCCGATGGCGAGATGCTGGTCGCACAAGTCGAAAAGCTGGAGCCGGTCAGCGCTTCGGGCACCGAAGTCGCGGCGATGATGCGCACGGTGGTCGAGCAGTTCAACGAATACGCCAAGCTCAACAAAAAGCTGTCGCAGGATGCCGGCGAGCAGCTTGGCGATATCGACGATGCGGCCAAGCTGGCCGACACGGTCGCCTGGCAGCTTAGTGCCAAAGTGGCGGACAAGCAGGCCGTATTGTCGGAAGCCGACCCGCTCAAGCGGTTGGAAATGGTCTATTCCTTCATGGAAGGCGAACTCGGCGTCCTGCAGGTCGAGCGCAAGATCCGTGGCCGCGTGAAGCGCCAGATGGAGAAGACCCAGCGCGAGTATTACCTGAACGAGCAGCTCAAGGCGATCCAGAACGAGCTTGGCGGCAGCGACGGCGAGGAAGCGAACGAGCTTGCCGAACTGCAGGAGCGCATCGTCAAGACCAAGCTGTCGAAGGAAGCGCGTGAGAAGGCGACGACCGAGCTCAAGAAGCTCAAGTCGATGCAGCCGATGAGCGCTGAAGCGACCGTTATCCGCAACTACCTCGACGTCTTGCTCGGCTTGCCCTGGGGCCAGAAGTCGAAGCTGAAGCGGGATATTTCGCAAGCGCAGCTGGTGCTCGATGCCGATCATTACGCGCTCGACAAGGTCAAGGACCGCATCATCGAGTATCTCGCGGTGCAGGCGCGGACCAACAAGCTGAAGGGGCCGATCCTGTGCCTCGTCGGACCGCCGGGCGTGGGCAAGACTTCGCTGGGCAAGTCGATCGCCAAGGCGACGGGACGCGAATTTGTTCGCCAGTCCTTGGGCGGCGTGCGTGACGAGGCCGAGATCCGCGGCCATCGTCGTACCTATATCGGCTCGCTGCCGGGCAAGATCGTCACCAATCTGCGCAAGGCAGGTAAGTCCAACCCGCTGTTCCTGCTCGACGAGATCGACAAGCTGGGCCAGGATTTCCGCGGTGATCCGGCATCGGCGCTGCTCGAAGTGCTGGACCCGGAACAGAATTCCAAGTTCCAGGACCACTACCTCGAGCTGGATTTCGACCTGTCGGACGTCATGTTCGTCTGCACGGCGAACAGCCTCAACCTGCCGCAAGCGCTGCTGGACCGCATGGAAATCATCCGGCTCGAGGGCTATACCGAAGACGAGAAGGTTGAGATCGCCGAGCGCCACCTCGTGGCCAAGCAGGTCGAGGCACATGGTCTCAAGGCGGGTGAATTCACCCTGACCCAGGAGGCTCTGCGCGATCTGATCCGGTATTACACCCGCGAAGCGGGCGTGCGCACGCTGGAGCGCGAAATCGCGCGACTGGCACGCAAGTCGCTGCGCCAGATCCTTGAGGGCAAGGCCGTTTCGGTCACTGTCACGCCTGAAAATCTCGCGGATTTCGCCGGCGTGCGGAAGTTCCGCCATGGCGTTTCCGAGGAAGAGAATCAGGTTGGCGCGGTGACCGGGTTGGCCTGGACCGAAGTCGGCGGCGAATTGCTGACGATCGAAAGCGTGACGGTGCCCGGCAAGGGCGCGATCAAGTCGACCGGCAAGCTTGGCGAAGTCATGAGCGAGAGCATCCAGGCGGCTTTCAGCTTCGTGAAGGCGCGTAGCCCGGCTTACGGGATCAAGCCCAGCGTGTTCCAGCGCAAGGACATCCACATCCACTTGCCCGAAGGCGCCGTTCCCAAAGACGGCCCGAGTGCGGGTATCGGCATGGTCACTTCGATTGTGTCGGCGCTAAGCGGCATTCCCGTGCGCAAGGATGTGGCAATGACCGGCGAAGTTACACTGCGTGGTAGGGTGCTACCGATCGGCGGACTCAAGGAAAAGCTGCTGGCAGCGTTGCGCGGCGGCATCACTACCGTGCTGATCCCTGAAGAGAACCGCAAGGATCTCGCCGAGATTCCCGACAACGTGAAGCAAGGTATGGAAATCATTCCAGTTTCTCATGTTGACGAGGTACTGGCGCGCACACTGACGGAGCCGCTTGAAGCCATCGAATGGACTGAAGCGGATGAACTCGCCAGTTACGCGGCGGCGCCATCACTTCAAGCTACGGTTCCGTCCACTACAGCACACTAGGCCGATGCTGCATTGCGGCGGTTCGAATACTGTATTCGAATCACTGTATGCTTTCGGCAATTGCTGCGCTGCACAAATGCAAATCACTTCGAAAATGGCAGAAAAACTAGACGGAATGGCATTTTTCTGCGGCTTTTCGCTTTGACAGTTCGAGCAAAAGCGTCTCAATTCCGCGCAATCGAGAGGCGATTCCAAGTTTTCCAAATCAACTGAAAGGTTAGGGGGTTCCCACAAATGAACAAAAATGATCTCATCAGCGCAGTCGCTGACACAAGCGGCCTTACTCGTAGCGACGCCACCAAGGCGGTCGAGGGCGTGTTCGATGCCATTTCCGGCGCGCTGAAAAGCGGTGACGAAGTTCGTCTGGTCGGCTTTGGCACGTTCTCCGTTGCCAAGCGCAAGGCCTCGACGGGCCGCAACCCGCGCACTGGCGAGCCGATGGAAATCAAGGCTTCGACCCAGCCGAAGTTCAAGGCCGGCAAGGGCCTGAAGGATGCTGTCAACTAAGCATCACTAGCGAGTCTGTAGCGCCTCGCAGACTTGAAACAAAAAAGGCCGCACCGGTTCATGCCGGTGCGGCCTTTTTTTGTGCGGGGAGATAGGTTCAGACTGGAGAGGCCTTCGGGTTATCTCTGCTTCCAGATCCCCATCACTTCTGCAGTTGAAGCAGCGCGGTAGGGGCGGCTGTGGTGCGCGCGCTTGCCTTCCACGACAGCACCTGACCCGCCGTACCGGCCTTGGCGCCTTCATCGGTGTTGTTGGCAAGAATACCGGCGTCAGTGGTCACGGTGAACGTGCCCTCCGCCACGGGCATGCCTTCACCACCGCTTGGCTTGCCGTCGTTCACGGACGACGAGGCGGCCTGCATCAAGCCACCTGCGAGCAAGCCGCTGACCGCCGGGCCGTAGCCCGGCGCATCGATCCGGACGGTACCGTCGCTGCGCTGCGAGATCTGGACGAAGGCGTTGGACATCGCAAAGCCCTCGACCGTCGGAAAGGTGAAATCATGATTGAGCTTTCCGGCGATCGCGAAATCCACCAGGTACAGCCCGTCGCCCTTGTATTCGACTTTTCGCCAGCCGGTCTGGCGGCGCAGCTTGGCGGCGATTTCCTCCGCCGCCCTGGGATCGCTGGGATCGACGCCCCCGAACATCGCGGCGGCTGATGCGGATTCGCTCTTCTGCTGCTTCTGCTTTTGTTCCCAGTCCACCTTCTGCTGCGTCTTCTCGTCGGAAGTGCAATCGCGCTCGGCACCAGTCTCCGAATCGTAACAACTTTCCGGCGTAAACACCGACTTTTTTGAGGCTTGCCGCATGGGCAGCAGATAGAGTTCGCCCGAATACGTGAAGCTGAAGGTGCGGTCCTTCCTCACATCGAGCCCCGAAGTAAATTTGCCCGGCGCGAGGAAGCACGCGGACACCAGCATGGCCAGCGCAACCACCATCGCGGTTGCAGCCAGTCGGCGGAACGGCAGCCTGTCGATCATGAAACCCCCCCTTATGCAGCGTTACCTCGTAGCGACCGCATATAGCGCAATTGCGGCGGCATTGCTTACGTTAAGGCTCTCCATGGCCTCGCTGATGGGCAGACGGGCCAGCGCATCGCAGTGCTGAGAGATGTTATGGCGCATGCCTTCGCCCTCTGCGCCCAGCACCAGCGCCACTGGGCTGGTCGGCAGCGCTTGCGCCAGCGTTGCTTCGGCCTCACCGGCGAGGCCGATCCGCCAGTAGCCAGCTTCAGCGATTTCCTCGAGCGCGCGGGCGAGATTGACGACGCGGACCCAGGGCACCGTTTCCAACGCACCTGAGGCTGACTTGGCCAACACGCCTGATTCGGGCGGTGCATGCCGGTCCTGCGTAACGACGGCGCAGGCGCCGAACGCCGCCGCTGACCGCATGATCGCGCCAACGTTATGCGGATCGGTAACCTGATCGAGCACGACCACGGGGCGGGCAGGATCGCCATGAAGCACGTCCGAAAGGTAGACGTCGGGCAGGGGGAGGCATTCGAGCACCAAGCCCTGATGCGGTGCATCGCGCGCCACCAGGCGGCCAAGATCGGGCGCTTCTGCCCATTCCACCTTGAAATCGGCTGGTAGTTCGCCGTTGAGCGACTCGACCCCCTCACGCGTCGCCCACAGCTTGCGATGGCTGCGGTCGGGGTTCATCAGCGCCGCTTCTACTGCGTGCCGGCCCCATAGGCGCACTGCGCCCTGTCCCCCCTTGCCGCTGCCACGGCCACCGTTCATCCGTCCAGCCCGGCCACGCAGCGCGCGGTTGTCGCGGCCATCTTCGCGCTTTGCCATTGATATTCCTTCTTCGTCTCGACGGGCAATATCCCGTCCGGAATGATCGCTCCTGCCAGTCACCCCATTGACAGGCAAGGCTCGCTTCGCCATGAGCGCGCCTCTCGGCAGGAAGGCGCTGTTATCAGGGCCTTCCCGATGGGTTCTCCCATCGCTCGCGATACTGGTATGGACAGGTGGCCGAGTGGTTAAAGGCAGCAGACTGTAAATCTGCCCGTGCAAGCGTACGCTGGTTCGAATCCAGCCCTGTCCACCACTCTCCGCCCCGGTGATCCGGGGCGGAAGGTGACAGGAACAGCCTTAACCAGAGATAGACTTCAATACTGCGCGACCGATTGGCTCGCTAAGCATGTTCGCTTTGCCGCTGGTGCCGGGCAAGGCGGTTGCGGTGTTGCGCCACACGACCTACATGCCCCCGATGCCCGGAGAAATTCTTGATAATCAGGGCCGGGGCAATGCTTCCTGGCGCTGGCCCGCTGTTCATCCCGAAGGCCACAAGTTCGGTGCCGCTGTCGGTGTCGTCTGCTTGCTGGCAGCAATCCTGGGCTGGCAATGGATAGCCTGGCCTTTAGCGCTGCTGACTTTTTGCGTGCTTGCGTTTTTTCGCGATCCGCACCGGGTGACGCCGCTCGACGATCGTTTCATCGTTTCGCCAGCGGATGGGCTGGTTACGCAGATCCAGAAAATGCCGCCGCCGCGCGAACTGACGCTGGATGATGGCAGCGGCAACCGGCCGCTTGGCCCCGAGCCCATGACGCGCGTCTCGATCTTCATGAGTGTGTTCGACGTGCATATCAATCGTGCGCCGGTGGGCGGGACCGTGCGGCGTGTAGTCTACATTCCCGGAAAGTTCATCAACGCCGATCTCGATAAGGCGAGCGACGAGAACGAACGCCAGCACATCCTGATCGAGCGCGGAGACGGCCTGCTGTTGTGCTTCACGCAGATCGCTGGCCTCGTGGCACGCCGGATCATTCCCTTCGTGAAACCTGGCGATATCGTTGCGAGCGGTCAGCGGATCGGCTTGATCCGGTTCGGCAGCCGGGTTGATGTTTATCTGCCCGCCGGCACCGAGCCGCGCGTGCTACTTGGCCAGCGGACTGTCGCCGGCGAAACAGTGCTGGGCGAAGTCGGCCAAACTATCCTGATCGAGGGTGTCAGCCAATGACCGGTGCCCCGGCAGAAACCGACGTGCTGGCCAGGCGCCGGCTCGCACGCAGCCTCAGCCTGCGGGCGGTGGTTCCCAACGCGATCACTGCGGCGGCGCTGTGTGCTGGCCTGACCGGCATTCGCTTTGCCATTGCCGGCGATTTCGAGAAGTCGGTCCAGGCCGTTATCCTTGCAGGCATGCTGGACGGCATCGACGGTCGCGCGGCGCGATTGCTCAAGGCGCAAACGCGCTTCGGCGCAGAACTCGACAGCCTTGCCGATTCGATCTCGTTCGGTGTGGCCCCGGCGCTGATCGTCTATCTGTGGACGCTGCGCGAAGTGCCCAGCATTGGCTGGATCGCCGCGCTCGCGTTTGCGATCTGCTGCGTTCTGAGGCTTGCCCGGTTCAATGCCCGGATCGACACCCTCGATCAGCCGCACAAACAGGCTGGCTTCCTTACCGGGGTTCCGGCGCCGGTGGGTGCCGGGCTGGCTTTCCTGCCGATGTACCTGTGGCTGGCGACCGGGCGATCAGAATTCGCCCACCCGATTGGCGTCAGCGTGTGGATGGTGGTGATCGCGTTCCTGCTGATATCGAACTTGCCGACGCTGAGCTGGTCGAAAATGCATCCCCCTCGAAGCGTCCGCATCGCGGTAATCGCGCTGGTTGGCTTGCTGTTCGCGTCTCTGCTGACCGAGCCATGGCCTACGCTGGCCTTGATCACGATCGCCTACTTGGCGCTGCTGCCACTGGGCATCGTCAGCTACGCGCGGGTCAGGCGGCGAGCCGCATCGGCGCCAGTGCTGTCACCGGAGCCTGTTGAAGAGCTGCACGCGGAAACCTGATCGCCGGGATTTTCGCAGGGCTGGCCATTGCGCCAATTGCCAATCTCGCCGGTTGCGGTCCGTCGGTCACGCTAAACCGGACATTCGTGACGGGCGTGCCGTGCGACAGCGCATGACGCAGATCGGCTATCGCGTGAAGCTCGCAGCGCAGGGTGCGCCATGCCACGGCAATGGCCAATCCGGCGGCCAGAACAAAGATCGCTGCGGCAAGTGCTGTCATCACCATCTCTTTCGCTGTGGACCGCTTTGCCGGCAAGCTGTGGACAACTTGTGGAAAGCGCCGATTCGCTCTATAAATGTTCCTTGAATTGGTTGTTCATGATTTGTTCCAGGGTGTCAATCAGTCGATGCGAAATTTAGCAAATTCGGCATGCGCGTGGGAAACCATACGACTGATCGCAGAGCGACAGTCCGCTACAGTAGTTGACTGTCCGCGGTCCCTTGTCAGGCGGCGCTTCGGTCATGCGAGAAATGGTGCAGCCGGTGGGCGGTCCATTTGGTGGCCCGGACATCGTGATGGCGCTTACGACGCACAGCACGGAGAGCTTCGATCTCGATGGCTTGCGGGCAATAGGAGTCAGGCCGATAAGTGATGCGCAATTCGGCGCCGTCTTCGGGTACGCGAAGCGCGCTGCGCAGCGAGCGAATGTCCGGCATATAGTGCTTTAGAGTCAGCCCGATGATCCCACAGGCAATTGCTGCCGCAGCCACGAATAGCATTGGTAAAAGCGCAGTCATTGGCACAACAGTCATGGACCCGTCCTTTAGATGTCCTGATGCCTCGAATGCTCTCCTTCCGGACCAGATTCGAAACCCGCACCCAATTGACTTCACATGGCGAGCGCCTGTCTCGTTAACCAAGTAAGTCACTGGGATGACCCGTTAATGACCGTGCTTTCCTATTCGTTCCCGGGAGTAAGTTAACGGCGTCGCGAATACGTCGCGCCGGGGCTCAGGTGCGACGAAACGAGGGTAGCTTTCTGGGGAAAACCCGGCTAGAGGCCGGTTCGCAGCCGATCCACGCCCGAATCCGGGTGGGGAAACGCCGCAAATCCACATGGGAAACGCACATACCGGTGCCGCAGCGGGCCAGGTCCTTCGGGATATCCGCACGGTTCCAGTTTTCCAGAGGCTCAACCGGAAAGGAAATACCTATGGCGGCTCCAGTCGTCACCATGCAGCAATTGATCGAGGCCGGCGCACACTTCGGCCACCAGACCCACCGCTGGAACCCGCGGATGAAGCCGTACATCTTCGGCGCCCGCAACGGCATCCACATCATCGACCTTTCGCAGACCGTTCCGCTCATGGCGCGCGCTCTCGAATTCGTGTCGTCCACCGTTCAGGCGGGTGGCAAGGTCCTGTTTGTCGGCACCAAGCGTCAGGCGCAGCAGCCGATTGCCGAAGCCGCACGTTCGTGTGGCCAGCACTTCGTCAACCACCGCTGGCTGGGCGGCATGCTCACCAACTGGAAGACGATCTCGCAGTCGATCAAGCGCCTCAAGAATCTTGAAGAGCAGCTTTCGGGCGACACGATGG
Source organism: uncultured Novosphingobium sp. (assembly GCA_964502105.1). Lineage (GTDB taxonomy): Bacteria > Pseudomonadota > Alphaproteobacteria > Sphingomonadales > Sphingomonadaceae > Novosphingobium. The sequence continues at coordinate 174,064 of CAZCUS010000001.1, forward strand.
GCCTGACCAAGAAGGAAGTTCTCCAGCTGACGCGTGAGCGTGACAAGCTTGAGCTTTCGCTGGGCGGTATCCGCGACATGGGCGGTATCCCGGACGTGATGTTCGTGATCGACGCCAACAAGGAAGAGCTCGCGATCAAGGAAGCCAACGTGCTTGGTATCCCGGTCGTCGCCGTGCTCGACACCAACGTGAACCCGCATGGCATCGCGTTCCCGATCCCGGGTAACGACGACGCGAGCCGCGCCGTGCGCCTGTACTGCGACGCGCTGGCCCAGGCTTCGACCAAGGGTGGCCGCGAAGCCGTTTATGACAGCGGCATCGATGTCGGCGCCATGGACGAGCCGGAAGTCGAAGCGATCATTGCTGACGCTCCGGTTGCAGTTGCCCCCGCTACTGAAGCGCCGGCTGCTGACGTCGCCGCTGACGCCTGATCTGGTGATCGGGTCGGGATCTTCGTGATCCGGCCCGAACATCTTCGATCAGAACGTCATGGAATTGTCGCGCGCCGGGTCCAATGGCCCGGCGCGCATCAAACTATTTTATCAAGAGGATATACGCGATGGCTTATACCGCCGCTGACGTGAAGAACCTCCGCGAGCGCACTGGCGCCGGGATGATGGATTGCAAGAAGGCCCTGGACGAGACCGGTGGTGACTTCGAAGCTGCCGTCGATGCCCTGCGCGCCAAGGGCCTTGCCGCCGCCGCCAAGAAGTCCAGCCGCACCGCGGCCGAGGGTCTGGTCGGCGTTGCCGTTTCGGGCACCAAGGGCGTCGCTGTCGAGGTGAATTCCGAGACCGACTTCGTTGCCAAGAACGACCAGTTCCAGGATTTCGTGCGCAGCACCACCGAAGTGGCGCTTGGCGCAACGTCCGACGATGTCGAAGCGCTGAAAGGCGCGGCCTATCCGGGCGGTGGCACCGTCGGCGAAAAGCTGACCAACAACGTGGCGACCATCGGTGAGAACCAGCAGGTTCGCCGCATGAAGACGGTCGAAGTGTCGCAGGGTCTCGTGGTGCCGTACATGCACAACGCCGCCGCGCCGGGCCTCGGCAAGATCGGCGTGCTCGTCGCTCTCGAATCGGATGCCTCGGCCGACGTGCTCGAAGCGCTGGGCAAGCAGATCGCGATGCACATCGCTGCTGCGTTCCCGATGGCGCTGACCGCCGAAGACCTCGACGCCGAACTGATCGAGCGTGAGCGCAAGGTTGCCGCCGAAAAGGCCGCCGAAAGCGGCAAGCCGGCCAACGTCCAGGAAAAGATGGTCGAAGGCGCGGTTGCCAAGTACGCCAAGGAAAACGCGCTGCTCAGCCAGGTCTTCGTTATGGACAACAAGACTCCGGTGCAGCAGGTCGTGGACCAGGCGGGCAAGGACGCCGGCACCAAGATCGTGCTGAAGGACTTCGTGCGCTTCCAGCTCGGCGAAGGCATCGAGAAGAAGGAAACCGATTTCGCGGCGGAAGTCGCGGCGGCGGTTGCCGGCTGATCCGGGCGGTTCATCTTCCCAAAGTTTGACGGCGGGCCGGGAGCGAAAGCTTTCCGGCCCGTTTTCATGAGAGGGGCGTGGCTTCGGGGATCGTCTGAAGTCGATACTTGGCTTTCGCCCCGCGCGCTCCTAATGCGGGGCACCCCGTCCCCCATGACAGCCTCCATGAAGCGAGATCGTAGCCTTATGAGCAAGCCAGCCTACAAACGCATTCTGCTCAAACTCTCGGGCGAAGTGCTGATGGGCGGGCAGCAGTTCGGCGTCGATCCTGCTTTCGTCGCCGAACTGGCCAAGGAAGTGAAAGCCGCGCGCGATACCGGGCTGGAAATCTGCCTGGTGATCGGCGGCGGCAATATCTTTCGCGGCGTTTCCGGTGCGGCCAAAGGCATGGATCGCGCGCAGGCCGATTACATGGGCATGCTCGCCACGGTGATGAACGCACTGGCGATGCAAAACGCGCTGGAGCAGATCGGCGTGCATACCCGCGTGCAATCGGCCTTGCAGATGGATCAGGTGTGCGAGCCGGTGATCCGCCGCCGCGCCGAGCGCCATCTCGAAAAGGGCAGGGTGGTGATCTTTGCCGCCGGTGTCGGCGCGCCGTATTTCACGACCGATTCCGGGGCCGCTCTGCGCGCTGCCGAAATGCAGTGCGATGCGCTGCTCAAGGGCACCAGCGTCGATGGGGTCTACGATTCCGATCCCAAGATAAATCCCGATGCCAAGCGTTATGATTCAGTGGATTATGACACGGTTCTGGCGGATAACCTGAGGGTTATGGACGCCTCCGCCGTGGCTTTGTGCCGCGATAACCAGATACCCATCATTGTGTTCTCGATCCGCGAGCAGGGCAACCTTGCCAAAGTGCTCGCCGGCGAGGGCACGCAGACAATCGTCCAGAAGGGAGCCTAAGCCATGGC
>CAZCUS010000001.1:176473-308901 GCA_964502105.1 uncultured Novosphingobium sp.
AAGTACGACAAGGCTGATCTCGAACGCCGCATGAAGGGCGCGATTGAATCGCTCCGGCACGATCTGGGCGGACTGCGCACCGGTCGGGCGAATACCACGCTGCTCGATCCGATCACGGTCGAGGTTTATGGCGCGCGCATGCCGCTGAACCAGGTGGCGACGGTTTCGGCGCCTGAACCTCGCCTGCTTTCAGTGCAGGTGTGGGACAAGTCGAACGTCGGTTCAGTGGAAAAGGCGATCCGGTCGGCGGGGCTTGGCCTCAACCCGATCAACGATGGCAATACGTTGCGCCTGCCGATCCCCGATCTGACCGAGGAACGCCGCAAGGAACTGGCCAAGCTGGCCAGCCAGTATGCCGAGAAGGCCCGCGTCGCGATCCGCAACATCCGCCGCGACGGCAACGACGCGCTGAAGGCCGACGAGGCGAAGAAGGAAATCGCCGAGGACGAGCGCAAGCGCGGTGAGGACGAAGTCCAGAAACTGACCGACGAGATGATCAAGGCGCTAGACGAGGAATTCTCGCGCAAGGAAAAGGAAATCCTCAACAAGTGACGGTGCGTCGCGAGAGGATTGCGTAACCGGGATGGAGAAGGCTGAACCGACCGCCTCGGCCCGGCATGTCGCCATCATCATGGATGGCAACGGCCGCTGGGCGAAGAAGCGCCATCTGCCGCGTGCTCTGGGCCACCAGCGCGGCGTGGAGGCAGTGCGCCGCCTTGTGCGCGGCGCGCGTGAGTTCGGACTGGAAGCGCTGACGATCTACGCCTTCTCGACCGAGAACTGGCGGCGGCCGGACGAGGAAGTGTCCGACCTGATGTCGCTGATGAAGCGCTTCATCCTGTCCGACCTCGACGAGATGGCCGAGAATGGCATCCGTCTGAAAATCATCGGCGATTACAAGGCGTTCGCGCCCGATGTTGTCGAACTGATCGAAGGCGCTCTGGCCCGCACGGCCAGCAACACCGGCACGATCCTGGCGGTAGCGCTGAACTACGGCGCACAGGACGAGATCGCTCGCGCCGCGACGAAAGCGGCCGCCAAAGGCCCGATCACGCCGGCAACGATCGAGGCCGAACTCGATACCGCCGATCTGCCGCCGCTCGACCTGCTGATCCGGACCTCGGGCGAAGTGCGCCTTTCTAACTTTCTGCTGTGGCAAGCCGCCTACGCCGAACTCTGGTTCACCGAAGTGCTCTGGCCCGATTATACCGCCGAGCACCTGAAAGAAGCGATGGATGCCTTTGCCACCCGGGAGCGGCGCTATGGTGGGCGATAAGCTGGCAATGCATATCGTCGCTAAGGCACCGGGACAATGACCGAGCACGGACCTAGCGTGGAAGTCCCGCTGTCGCGGCGCGCTTCCGACCTGCCCAAGCGCGCTGCCTCAGCCGTCGTAATGGTGGCTATCGCTGGCACCGCGCTTTGGCTGGGAGGTTGGTGGTGGACCGCGTTCGTGCTGCTGGTTGCAGCCGGCGTGTGGTTCGAGTGGAGCGTGCTGGCTATGCTTGGCCATCAACCCGGCCTGGGTCGCACGCTGTGGCGGCTTGGCGGCATCGTCTATTGCGGACTGGCTGCGGCGACCTTGATCCTGCTGCGGGATATGGGCGCCATTCTCCTGCTCGCCGTGATCGGCGCGGTGATCGCCACTGATACTTTCGCCTATTTCACCGGGCGAACCTTTGGCGGGCCGAAGATCGCACCATCGATCAGTCCGTCGAAGACCTGGTCGGGGTTGATCGGCGGCATGATCGGTGCCGCCCTGACCCTGGTGGCCTTGTCCTATCAGCAGTGCGAGTCGCTTTACGTTTCGTTGCCCGTCGATGGCTGCAGCAGCGCCGGCGTTCCATGGGTGGCCGCCTTGCTGGTTGGCGCCCTGATTGCCATCGTCGCGCAGGCCGGAGACTTCTCCGAAAGCTGGATGAAGCGTCGGGCCAAGATGAAGGATTCGGGCAAACTCCTGCCCGGTCATGGTGGGCTGTTCGACCGGGTCGATGGTCTGCTATCGGTGTCCTTCGTGATTGGACTGTTCCTCCTTGCTTCTGGCGCTTTTGAGTGGCTTTGACCCCGCGTTCCATCTCCGTGCTTGGCGCCACCGGTTCGATCGGTGCCTCCACGCTCGATCTGGTGCGGCGGCAGCGTGCGGAATGGCGCGTCGTTGCGCTGACCGCGCAATCGCGGGTTAGCGAACTCGCCGCGCTGGCGCGGGAATTCGGCGCCGAGATTGCCATCATCGGTGATGAAAACCGCTTGGCCGAATTGCGCGAGGCTTTGTCTGGCTCCGGCATCGAGGCCGCCGCCGGTCCCGTCGCGCTGGCCGAAGCCGCTGCGCGACCGGTGGACATTACCCTTGCCGCCATCGTTGGCTGCGCCGGCCTGGCGCCGACGATGGCCGCGATCGAACAGGGGGGCATCGTTGCGCTGGCCAACAAGGAAGCGCTGGTTTCGGCCGGCGAGGTGATGACCGCCGCCGTCGCGCGCCATGGCGCTACGTTGCTGCCTGTCGACTCCGAGCACAACGCGATCTTCCAGTGCCTGTGCGCCAACGAATTTGCCGATGTGCGCTCTATCACGCTGACTGCCAGCGGCGGTCCGTTCCGCGACTGGGAGATGGCACAACTGGCCGCAGCGACTCCGGCGCAAGCGGTCAAGCATCCCAACTGGGACATGGGCGCGAAGATCAGCGTCGATTCGGCTACGATGATGAACAAGGGTCTCGAACTGATCGAGGCGCATCATTTGTTCCCGGTCGGCCTCGATAAGCTGCGGATCATCGTTCACCCGCAGTCAGTGGTGCATTCGATGGTCGAGTACCGTGACGGTTCGACGCTCGCCCAGCTTGGCCCTTCCGACATGCGCGTGCCGATCGCCTCGGCGCTGGCGTGGCCGCGCCGCATGGATACGCCTTGCGCACCGCTCGATCTGGCCGCGATCGGCGAACTGACCTTCCGTGCGCCCGACGAGGAACGCTTCCCGGCAACGCGGCTCGCGCGGCATGCGGCGGAGGCGGGCGGCGCCATCCCGGCGGTTTTGAACGCGGCAAACGAGATTGCGGTCGAAGCTTTCCTGGGCGGTCAGATAGGGTTCACCCGGATTGCCGCACAGGTCGAGGATGTCCTCGCCGCCTATGCGCCCCCGGCGCCGTCCTGCCTGTCCGACGTACTTGCCGTCGACCACGAGGCGCGGGCGCGGGCGCGTCACCTGATGGAGTCTGCCTGACTTGACCGCATCGCCGTCTTTCCTGACCACGATTGTCGCCTTTATCCTCGTGCTAGGGCCGCTGATCGTCATCCACGAGCTGGGACACTATCTGGTCGGCCGCTGGTTCGGGGTGAAGGCCGATGCCTTCTCGGTCGGCTTCGGCAAGGAACTGGCCGGCTACACCGACAAGCGCGGCACCCGCTGGAAGCTCTCGGCGCTGCCACTGGGCGGTTATGTTCAGTTTGCGGGCGACATGAATGCCGCCAGCATGCCCGATCCGGCGCAGGATACGCTGACACCCGAGGAGCGGGCACGGACGTTTCAGTCCAAGCCGCTGTGGCAACGCGCCCTGATCGTGCTGGCCGGGCCGATGACCAACCTGCTGTTCGCAGTAGCAGTATTTGCGGTATTCAATTTCAGCTACGGTCAGGCGGTCGCAGTGCCACAAGTGGCGGAATTTGCCGCTGAATCCAGCGCGCGGGATGCTGGCATGATGATCGGCGACAGGATCGTCGCGGTCGATGGCACGAAGGTCGAGAGTTTCACCGACATTCCCGAACACATCCTGCCTTATCCGGGGCGGACGGTGGTGATGTCAGTGCTGCGCGAAGGCCGCACCGTTGACATTCCGGTGAAGATTGCCCGCACGGTTGAAACTGACCGTTTCGGCAACAAGGCGGACATCGGTCGCATCGGCATCGGCGCTGGCGCGGTCGAGATCGTGCCCGTTGGTCCCGTAAGGGCCGTCGCGCTGGGGTTCGAGCAGAGCATCGGCACGATGAAAATGATGGTCACGGGCGTGGCGCAGATTTTCACCGGCGAGCGTTCGGTCAAGGAACTGGGCGGGCCTATCAAGATCGCCAAGTATTCGGGCGAGCAGTTCAGTCTCGGCTGGCCGCAATTCGTGGCTTTCGTGGCGCTGATCTCGATTAACTTGGCATTCATCAACCTCCTGCCAATTCCTGCCCTCGACGGCGGGCACCTGGCTTTTTACGCAGCGGAAGCGGTGCGTCGGAAACCATTGGGCATACGCAGTCAGGAATGGGCGTTCCGTACCGGGCTTGCACTCGTGCTGGCACTGATGCTGTTCGTGACCATCAATGATATTGCCGGGCTCCCGATTTTTGGGGGATAGCCTTAAGGAATTCGCTAGCGATCACAATGTCGCCGGGATTGCCTGCTTGATTGGGGGACTTCCATCGGGCAGAGGGCGGCGATTGCCTGCGGCAATGGCACGCCCGTCCGGCAGGGATGGTTGTGGGGTCCGCTTGGTGCTTACGGGAATTGCAGTGGAATGATGGGATTGGAAATGGCTCGCTGCGTTGATGCCGGGCGAAAGTCCGGACTTGCTGCCGTCCTGTTGGGGTCCACGATCCTTGCCGGCACGCCGGTTTCGGTGATGGCACAGGACGCAGCGCCAGTAGCTGCGCCCGTCGCTCCGGCGGCTGCTCCTGCGGCGCCTTCGCAAGTTGGCGAGACGATCAAGTCGATCCAGGTGATCGGTGCGGAGCGCCTTGAGCCCCAGACGATCCTGTCTTACGTCGCGCTTCGCGTTGGGCAGATCTACACCGTCGCCGCCGCTGACCAGGCGCTCAAGGATCTTTACGAGACCGAGCTGCTGTCGAACGTCAAGATTTCGAACGAGAACGGCTTCGTCACCATCGAGGTGAAGGAGAACCCGGTGGTCAACCGGATCATTCTCGAAGGCAACAAGCGCATCAAGAGCGACAAGATCCTCCCCGAGATCAAGGTTGCTCCCCGCCAGATCTTCACGCGCTCGAAAGTACGTGCCGACGTTTCGCGCATCATCGAGCTGTACAAGCGGCAGGGCCGTTATGCCGCGACCGTCGAGCCGAAGATGGTCATGCTCGAGCAGAACCGCGTCGACATCGTCTTCGAGATTACCGAGGGCGACAAGTCGAAGGTTCGCCAGATCAATATCCTCGGGAACGAAAAGTTCTCCGATGGCGATCTGCGCGGCCAGATGGTGACCAAGCAGGCCCGCCTCAGCCGCATCTTCAGCTCGGGCACCAGCTACGACCCAGATCGCCTTGCGTTTGACCAGCAGAAGCTGCGCCAGTTCTACCTGACCGAAGGCTACGCCGATTTCCGCGTCGTTTCGGCCGTGGCCGAACTCACGCCGGACAAGAAGGATTTCATCATCACGTATGTCGTTGAGGAAGGCGACAGGTACAAGTTTGGTGACATCTCGGTCGACAGCGAACTGCGCGATTTCGACAGTGTTGCGCTGAGCAAGCAACTGCCGATGAAAGCGGGCGACTGGTACAATGCCAAGCTCGTCGAAGACACGATCGAGCGACTGGGCGATACCGCCGGCGCTTTCGGTTACGCTTTTGCCGATGTGCGGCCGCAGTACGATCGCAGCAAGGAAGACCTCACCATGGGTCTGAAGTTCGTGATCGCCGAGGCCCCGCGCGTTTACGTCGAGCGCATCGACGTAAACGGTAACACGCTGACCCAGGACAAGGTCGTGCGCCGCGAGTTCCGACTGGCCGAGGGTGACGCGTTCAACTCGCTGCAGGTCAAGCGCTCATCGAACCGCATCAAGTCGCTCGGCTACTTCCAGGAGAAGTTCGAGGTCGAGCAGAAGCCCGGCACCGCGGCGGATCGCATCATTCTTGAAGCCAACGTCGAGGAAAAGCCGACTGGGCAGCTCCAGCTCTCGGCAGGCTTCTCCAGCCTCGAAAGCTTCATCTTCCAGGCTTCGATCCAGCAGCGCAACTTCCGGGGGCGCGGCCAGACGGTCGGCCTTTCGGGCAGCTATTCGCGCTTCTCGAAGAGTGTCGAGGCGAGCTTCACCGAGCCTTATGTGTTCGATCGCAACGTCTCGATGGGCGTCGATATCTATCGTCGCGATTACAACAGCTTCCGCTTCCAGACCAACAGCCGTGACACGACGTATCAGCAGGCGACGACTGGCTTCCAGATCCGTGCCGGTCTGCCGCTGACCGAGTACCTCACTGGTATCGTTCGCTACACCCTGAACTACGACGATATCTCGCTCGATCGCGGGCTGTTCTTCAGCGATCGCCTCGGCCCGAACCAGTGCGACCCGTTGCTGGCTGGCCGCTATTTGTGCCAAGCCATTGGACAGCGCACAAGTTCGATCCTTGGCATCTCGCTGATCTACGACACTCTGGATAACCGCGTGCGTCCGACGCGGGGCACAACGGCTTCTTTCAGTGGTGACTTCGCGGGCCTGGGCGGCTCGGTGAAGTATGGCCGACTGACCGCAAAGGCGGCCAAGTATATCTCCGTCGGTTCTGGCTTCGTATTCTCGCTTTCGGGCGAGGGCGGCCTTATCAAGTCGTTCGAAAATCGCGGCGTTTCGGGTGTTGACGATGTTCGCCTGACCGACCGCTTCTATCTGGGTGAACCGCAGATCCGTGGCTTCGACATTCGCGGCGTCGGTCCGCGCGTGCTGCGCAAGCCCTTCATCGATACAAACGGCGATGGCGCTATCATTGGGGATCCCAATGGCAATGGCGTTGTTGATGCGGGAGAAGACGGCTTTTCGGATAAGCGCCGCGACTGGGCCGATGATTCGCTGGGCGGCAAGTACTACTACCTTGCCCGCGCCGAGCTCGAAATTCCGCTCGGCACCGGTGCCCGCGAACTTGGCTTGCGTCCGTCGATCTTCCTCGACGCTGGCGCTGTCTGGGGGATTACGAGGCCCAACCTTGATCAGATAAACTCCAACTTTCTGATCAATGAGCGCGATGCCAACGGCAATAATCTGTACAATCAGATTGATGCAGTGGACGCGAATTGTGCCGCAACCTCGGTTTCGGTCGTCACCAACGCTACCAACCCGACTCCGCCTGCCTGTCTTACCACCGGTGCGAACACCGCGCGTGGTTCCACCATCGCGCCGTTCAAGGAATTCTTCGTCGGCGATACCTGGAAGCCGCGTGTCGCGCTGGGTATCGGCGTCAACTGGAATTCGCCCTTCGGCCCCTTCCGTATCAACTTCTCGAGGGTTCTCCTGAAGCAGGACGGAGACGATACCAAGGCTTTCAACTTCAACGTGGGAACGCAATTCTGATGAACAAGCTTATCAAAGCAGCCGTTGCTGCCAGCCTGATGATTGGCACCGCCGCCACCGTTCAGCCAGCGCTCGCGCAGGCCAGCGGGACTGTCGTCCCCGGTATCGGCATTGCCAACCTTGAGGCGGTGATCGCCAATTCGAACGCTTTCAAGACGGCCGAGACGCAGCGCGCCACCACCTACAAGCCGCAGATCGATCAGGCCGAAGCGCGCCGCACCTCGCTCAATGCCCAGCTCAAGCCGTTGGTCGACAAGTTCAACGCCGACAGCCGGGCGCCCAAGCCGAACCAGGCCGCGCTGGAGCAGCAGGCGGGTGCGATCCAGGCCCTTCAGGAAAATGGCCAGAGCGAACTGCAGCGTATCCTGCAGCCGGTCGCCTATTCGCGCGCCTATGTCTCGGAGCAGATCGAGGACAAGCTGGACGCGGCAGTGAAGACGGCCATGGCCGCCCGCAAGATCTCGCTGCTGCTCAGCCCGCAGTCGGTGATCGCGGTCAACGACAACGCTTACAATCTCAACCAGGGCATCCTCGACGCGCTCAACGCTTCGATCCCGTCGGCGCAGCTCGTGCCGCCGGCCGGTTGGGAACCACGCCAGATTCGCGAACAGCGCGCGCAGCAGGGCGGTGCCCAGCCTGCTGCCGCTCCGGCTCCTGCTGCTGGCCAGCCGCAGGGCCGCTGATGAGCGAGACCGATATGACCACGGCGGCAAGCGCTGCCGTGGTCTACGACTTCCCCAAGATCCTGGAAGCGCTGCCGCATCGCTACCCGATGCTGCTGGTCGATCGTGTGGTCTCGGTTTCCGCCGAGGAAATCCACGCGGTCAAGGCTGTCAGCTTCAACGAGGGTTTCTTTCAGGGGCACTTCCCGGGGCGTCCGATCATGCCAGGCGTGCTTCAGATCGAAGCCCTGGCGCAGGCGGCGGGAATCCTCGCGATCGAGAGCCTCGGCCTCGCCGGAACGGGCAAGCTGGTCTATTTCATGGCGATCGAGGAAGCCAAGTTCCGCGCGCCCGTGGAACCCGGTGTATTGCTCGATCTGCGCGCCGGCTTCGTGCAGAAGCGATCGCGCGTATGCAAGTTCTGGGGCAAGGCCTCGATCGGCGACAAGGTGACGTGCGACGTCAACTTCACCGCGATGATCGCGGACTCTTGATCTAACCCGAAGCCGGTCGTGAGGTCGGCAAATCGCTGGACAAATTCGCACTATCCCGGTAAGCGCGCCGCTTTCCAAGGCAGGCCGGTCGGAACCGGCCAAGCAGAGAGATACAGACATGAAGCCCGATACGCACCCCGACTATCACATGATCACTGTCCAGATGACGGACGGTTCGACCTTCGAAACGCGCTCCACATGGGGCAAGGAAGGCGACAAGATGGTGCTCGATATCGATCCGACGTCGCACCCGGCCTGGACTGGCGACACCAAGCGTCTGCTGAACGAAGGTGGCCGCGTGGCCCAGTTCAACAAGCGTTTCGGCGGGCTGTCGCTCAAGAAGTAAGCTTGTGCGGTCGCGTTGGCGCGCCGCTGGCCAAACGAAAAAGGGCGGTCCCGCAAGGGCCGCCCTTTTTGTTGGCTTCGGCTCTGGCGCTCAGTAATCGTGGTCCATGATCGCGAACCACTCGCGGCGGTCGGATGGAATCGGGCGCAGGAACTCCATTCCCGCCGAATTGTCGCGGATCCACCGGATGACGCCGGGCTGCATCGGTTCCTGGCCCAACCCTATCGTTACGAAGGCACCTTGCTGTGGGAGTTGCGATTCGGAGCGGATGCAGCAGCCGTGGCGGGAAACATCGGCGATCAACACGCGCGAACGCATGCCCCCCGAATGGTGCATCATGGCTTCGGCCAGCGCGGCGAAACGCGGTTCGCGGCGGCGATTCGCTGCATCGGCATCATGCTGGACTGGCATGCTCGAAAGGCGGGCAAGCGGAGCGTTCATCGTGCGGGGTTCTGCCGTCTATGGTTTTTGCGGGACCTGCTACGTCCTTTCATGCGGCGGGTTAACGGGGCCTATCGCGATAGCGTTGCGCGGCTGTTCACTATGTTTTTCCAGCGTTTTAAGCGTGTAGGTGGCTTGGACGTGCGGCTTTTTCATTGTGGTGTGGAACTTTAGCCACGCTACACTCATTGCAGTAAGCAATTGCCCCTCCGCCAATTTGACAGGAGTTTCTCCGATGCCCCGCTTTGCCCATGCTCTCACACTGCTCGTCGCCACCGGTTTCGCCATGCAACCCGCGCTCGCCTCCGCGAAGGAGCATGCGGGGCATGATGCGGCCAAGCCTGCGATGGCCGGTCATGCCATGCCCGGCATGGTCCACGCCAAGGCGGTTGATGCCGCTGGCAAGGACATTGGCATGGTCATGCTGGAACAGACGCCCGGCGGCGTGCTGATCACGACCGACATCAAGGGCCTGCCGCAGGGTGAGCACGGCTTCCACTTCCACGAAATCGGCAAGTGCGAACCGGCGATGAAGTTCACTACGGCTGGCGGTCACTTCAATCCCAGCGCGCATAAGCATGGCATCAAGGTAGAAGGCGGCCCGCATGGTGGCGACATGCCGAATCAGTTTGTTGGCAGCGACGGCATGTTGAAGACGCAGGTCGTGAATTCGGCGGTCATGCTGGGTGATGGGACAGGATCGGTGAAGGATGCCGACGGAACCGCGCTTATCATTCATGCCGATGCGGACGACTATACCACCCAGCCGACCGGCAATGCCGGTGGACGGATTGCCTGTGCGGTGATCAGCGCTCCGAAGTAACCGTTCACAGCATGATCGTGGCCCGGGCGCTTTGCCGAGCGCCCGGCTTCGGCTATGGAGCCGCAACACAATCTGTCAGGACACGTTTATCATGCCACAGACTCACGTATTCACCCTTTGGCCGACGGCCGAGAATTACGATCGCTTCGTCGCGATTTGCAACGACGACATGCCCAAGACGCATGCTGCTTATGTGGCGAACCATACCGAGCGTCTCGAGTCGCACGGCTTGCAGAACAACGTCGTGCATCGCCTCGACTTCGATCCCGCTGAACTGGAAAAATGGTGCAAGGCACGCACTGGCCAGGTCGATTCGAAGGGCCGCGCCGAATACGCTGCGTTCCTTGGCCGCCAGCCGGCCTGATTGATTGGTTTGTCCGCCGCCTGTCATGATGGGCGGCGGTCATCCCCAAGGCCGTTCGCGGTACCACTTGGTTATGACGTATTTCGCGCCTGACCTGACCTTCATCCCCTGATGAAACGTTCCCGGGTTGCCTGAACCGTCAGGCAGCCGGTTGTTCCACGCCAGCAATTTACCCAGATCGGGCTGGATGATCTTGGCGATCGCGTTGAAACGGGTCGCGCCGCCTGCCGGTACATCGTTCAGATAGACCATGAACGTCCAGGTTCGCTGGCCGGCGACGCTGCAGTACTTTTCCCAGTCTGCGCCGGTGGGGCTGAACCAGTCGACGTGGGACTTGAATTCCTGGCCGACCAGATACCGCTGGCCCTGCGCCGGTTCGCCGAACGCAGGATCGATGCCGCTAAGGTCAAGCAGACGCCGCTCCAGCTCGATGACGGCGGGCTCGGCTGGCGGGAGATCGCAGGTCTCGCTGGTGCGAAAATCAGCAGCGCCGTCATGATTTGCCAGTGCGGAGGGACGCCGCTTTTCCTCGATCAAAGCGATCAGCGCCTCGCACAGCGGCGGGTCGAGAAAGTCGCGCAGCAGGAACAGTTCCAGCTTGCGATTGGGTACGCGCTGAACCCCGGGGCGACCGCCCAGTCGTTCCGCAGTCGCTGCGTCGTTAGTCACCTTGGCAATCCGGTGTGCGCTATTTAAATGCGCGGCATGGTCGCTCGCGATACCAGCGCGTGATGACGTATTTCATGCCCTGGCGGACTTTCATCGCATGGTGCAGCGTCGCAGGGTTCAGGCTGCCATCAGGGCGACGGTTGTTCCACGCCAGCAGCCGGCCCTGCTCCGGCTGAAAGATCTTGTCGATCACCTTGAAGCGCGTGGCGCCGCCTGCCTCGACGTCGTTCAGATAGATCATGAAGGTCCACGTGCGCTGGCCGAAATCCTTGCAATAGATGTCGTAGTCGGAGTGGTCCGGTTCGAAATAATCGGTGTGCGCCTTGAATTCCTGGCCGACTTCGTAACGCTGGCCTTGCAGCCCTTCGCCGTAGGTCGCCGGGATCCCGGAAATTTGCGCCAGCTTAGCTTCGAGCAGTGCGACTGCCGGATGGCGACCATCCAGATCGCACGTCTCGCTCGTGCGATAATCGAGTTCGCCTCGCGAATTGGCCAGCGTCGAGGGGCGATGCTGCGATTCGATCAGATCGATCAGCGCTGCACATTCCTCGGCATTCAGGAAGTTGCGAGTCGTACACAGTTCCGCACGCGGTGTGGGAATGCGCTGCATGCCCGATTGCGTGGCCAGGCGATCGGCCGTCGTTGACCCAGGCCCCAGATCGATTCGATCAGGAACGACTCTCACCTTACGGACCACTGCAGGTGCGGCCTGCGGTCCGGCTTGGAACGACCCCTGATAGTTCAGGAGCGAACGGGTTGATTCGCGTCTGACAGTCACGGCCATCGTCATAGCCGCGACGTCCGGGAAAGAAAATTGCGCGGGATCAAGCCGAGACAACTTTTTCACTTTCCAAAATAGCCCCTCTGTGCGAGAGCGCGCGCCTTCGCCAGTCATCGCTTGCAGCGGCAATTGGCGTTTTATAACAGCGCGCCTCCAGCAAGCGTGCTGAGATGTTGTGGCGACCGTAGCTCAGTTGGTTAGAGCGCCGGTTTGTGGTACCGGAGGTCGGGGGTTCGAGACCCCTCGGTCGCCCCATTCATCCTCCAGACGCGCTTCCTCGATAACATGGAGCAGCGCGTGACAGCCTTCTGGACCGATCCCGATTTCGACGATCATGAACTCGTGCATTTCGTGCACGATCGCGAAAGCGGGCTGACCGCGATTATCGCGCTGCATTCCACTCACCTTGGTCCCGGAGCGGGCGGCACCCGATTCTGGCACTATGCCGAGCCGGAAGGCGCGCTGCGCGACGCGCTGCGTCTGTCACGCGGCATGAGCTACAAGAACGCGATGGCGGGCATCCCGGTCGGCGGCGGCAAGGCCGTGATCCTGGCGGGGCCGAACCGCACCAAGACGCCAGAAATGATGGCCGCGTTTGGCGATGCCATCGATGCGCTGGGCGGTCGCTATATCACTGCCGAGGACGTGGGAATCACCGAGGCAGACATGGTCGCTGTCTCAAAGCGGACCCCCTATGTCACGGGCTTGCCCTCGACTGACGCCGATGCGGCGGGCGGCGATCCGGGCCCGTTCACGTCAAAGGGCGTGTTCCTGGGTATCAAGGCGGCGGTCGCGCACAAGCTGGGGCGTCACAGCCTCGAAGGCGTGCATGTCGCGGTGCAGGGCACCGGAAGTGTTGGCGGCGGCGCGGCGCGGTTGCTGGCCGAAGCCGGCGCGCGGCTGACGCTGGCGGATGTCGATGCGGCCCGCGCAGCGGCGCTCGCGGCGGAACTCGGCGCGGATACTGTCGCAGCGGATGCGATCATGGATGTCACCTGCGATGTCTTCAGCCCCAACGCGCTCGGCGCCATCCTCGACGATCGTGGCATTGCGCGGCTGCGCGCCCCGATTGTTGCGGGCGGGGCCAACAACCAACTCGCGCGCGCTGAGCATGGCCCGAAGCTGGCCGAGCGCGGTATTCTCTACGCGCCCGACTACGTCATCAATGGCGGCGGAATCATCGCGGTCACTCTGGAGTATCTGGCTCGCCGCGATGGCCACCATTGCGACATCGCCGAGGTTCACGCCAAGGTCGATGAAGTGCCGTTGCGCCTTTCCGCTATCTGGGAAGAGGCCGACAGCACCGGTCGTTCGCCCGATCAGGTCGCCGATGCAATGGCACAACGCTTGATCGGAAGATGAAAGCTGGCGGATAAAACGCGAACAAGCTCTTGCTCGCGGCGCGCCGGGGGCTAGAAGCGGCGCTGACATGCACGGCTTCGCCAACCCCGCGCGGTTTTTGCGCATTGCCCGGTGGCTGACCCCGGCGTGCCTGATTCTCGGGGTCGCCGCTGCAAGCCTGGCGATGGCCTGGGGATTGTTCCGGGTTCCGCCAGACCGGTTGATGGGCGATACCGTGCGCATCCTGTTCATTCATGTTCCCGCCGCGTGGCTGGGCATGGCGGGCTGGATGACGATCGCGGGGGCGAGCGTCACCGAACTGGTCTGGAGGCACCCGCTGGCCGGGATCGCCGCGCGCGCGGCCGCAATTCCCGGCGCGGTCTTCACCGCGATCTGCCTTGTCACCGGCTCGATCTGGGGGCGGCCAACGTGGGGCACCTGGTGGGTGTGGGACGGGCGGCTAACCTCGATGCTGGTGCTGCTGTTTCTCTATTTCGGCTACATCGCCCTGTCGGACGCCGCCCAGCGCGACGGCGGATCGGGCGGCGGCGGGAATGGCCGGGTCGCCGCCATCTTCGGGATCGTCGGCGCGATCAATGTGCCGATCATCAACCGGTCGGTGGTGTGGTGGAATTCGCTGCACCAGCCGCCGAGCATCACGATGGGCAAGTCCGCGATCGATGCTGCGTACTTGTGGCCGCTGCTGTTTGCCACGATCGGCTTCTCGCTGATTTTCGCCAGCGTCGTGCTGGCACGGATGCGCGCCATTCTGGCCGATACCCAGGCCGAGGCGCGGCTGCGTCGCAAAGCGATGCGAGAGGACGAAGCCTGATGCGTGAAGTTCTGGACCAGTGGACGTTCGTGTGGGCGGCCTATGCCATCGGACTTGCGGGCACTGCCGGCATGGTTGCGTGGAGCTGGCTTTCGATGCGCGCGGCCGAGCGCCGCCGTGACAAGTCGCGCGAAAGCCGATGAACACTGCCAAGCCTTCGGGGCTCAAGCCCAAGCACCAGCGCCTTGTGCTGCTGGCTATCGCGCTCGTCGTGCTGATCGGCGCGGCGCTGCTGGCGATCTGGGCGCTGCGCAATCAGGCCAGCTATTTCTATGTGCCGAGCGAGATCGTCGCCAATCCGCCCGAGCCAGACCACGCGGTCCGGCTCGGCGGCATGGTCGAACGCGGTTCGCTCAGGACCGAGGCGGATGGCGTGACTGTGGCCTTTGTGGTGCAGGACGGCGATGCGCGGGTGCCGGTGCGGTTTTCGGGCATCGTTCCTTCGCTGTTCGTCGAGGGATCGGGCGTTGTCGCCGAAGGCAAGATGGCAGCGAACGGCACGTTCATCGCCGACAACCTGCTGGCCAAGCACGATGAAAACTATGTGCCGCGAGAGATGCAGGACATGACCAAGGATCAGCTCAAGACCGTGGTCGCAGAAACGAGATGACCGCCGAATTCGGCCTTGCCGCCTTGTGGCTCGCCGCCGCGTTGGCCGCGCTGCAACTCATCGTGGGCGTGCTGGCGCTGACGGGACGCGGAGCGCCGCTTGCCGGCGTGGTGCGGCCTGCAGCGGTGGTGCAGGGGTTGCTGGCACTAGTGGCCTTCGCGGCGTTGATTCTTGTGTTCGCCGATACCGACTTGTCGGTGAAACTTGTCGCGATGAATTCGCATTCGATGAAGCCGCTGGTGTTCAAGATCGCCGGTGCCTGGGGCAACCATGAAGGCTCCATGCTGCTGTGGGTCACGGTCATGGGCATGGCCGGGGGCATCGTCGCGCTGGTCGAGAAGCGGCTGCCCGAGCGTACGATGCTGGCGACGCTCGCGGGACAGGCTTTCGTCAGCCTGGGCTTCTATGCCTTCCTGCTGATCGCCTCGAACCCCTTCGAACGGCTGACGCCGGTTCCGCCCGAGGGCAATGGCCTCAACCCGCTGCTGCAGGATCTCGGCCTCGCGTTCCACCCGCCGACGCTTTACCTGGGCTATGTCGGTCTGTCGGTCGCGTTCAGCTTCGCTATCGGCGCGCTGGTTACGCGAGAAGTGGGTCCGGCCTTTGCGCGCGCGATGCGTCCGTGGGTGCTGGGTGCGTGGATCTTTCTTACGGTCGGAATTACCGCTGGTTCCTACTGGGCCTATTACGAACTGGGTTGGGGCGGCTGGTGGTTCTGGGACCCGGTCGAGAACGCGTCGCTGATGCCCTGGCTGGCCGCGACCGCGCTGCTGCATTCGTGCAGCGTGCTGGCAGCCCGCAATGCCCTGCGTGCATGGACGGTGATGCTGGGCGTCGTCGCATTTTCGATGTCGATGATTGGCACGTTCCTGGTGCGCTCGGGCATCCTGACCAGCGTCCATGCCTTTGCCGTCGATCCCGAGCGGGGCTCGTTCATCCTCGCGCTGCTGGCGATCAACATCGGCGGCGCGCTGACACTGTTCGGTTTGCGCGCCTCGACCGTGACCGAAGGCGAGCGCTTCGCCCCCGTCAGCCGCGAAGGCGCGCTGGTGATCAACAACGTGATGCTCTCGGCGATCCTGGGCATCGTGCTGTTCGGCACGCTGTATCCGCTGGTGGCCGAATCTATGGGTGCGAAAGTCTCGGTCGGCCCGCCCTATTTTAACCCGATGAGCGCGCTGTTCTTCGCGCCGATGCTCGTGGTGCTGGCTGTCGGCCCGCTGCTGCGCTGGCGGCGTGACGAGTTCGGCCGCATCGGCAAGCGCCTTGTCCTGCCGCTGATGGTCGCGGTTGTTGCCATCGGCATTGTCGCGGTGATTGGTGGTGTCGCGGTGCTGCCCTACATCGGGCTGGTGCTGGCGGCTGGCTTGGCGGTGGCGAGCGTTCTACCACTGCGGGACCGCAACCTGCGCCGCACGCCGTTGCCGGTCTGGGGCATGGTGGTCGCGCATTTCGGTATTGCCGTGGCGCTGTTCGGCATGGCCAGCGAGAGCGCGTTCTCCGTCGAGAAACTGGTCGCGGTGCGCAGCGGCGAAACGACGCAGGTCGGGCCGTGGTCGATCGAACTGATGGCGGTCGAACCGGTTGCCGGGCCGAACTGGACCGCGCTCGAAGCGCATATGCTGGCGCGTTACAAGCAGGGCAACGGGATCGAGGTCCGCCCGCAATCGCGCAGTTTCTGGTCGCCGCCGCAACAGACCAGCGAATCGGCATTGCTGACGCGCTGGAATGGACAGCTTTACGCTGTGCTTGGCGGTGAGGCGCCTGATGGACGCTGGCAATTGCGGCTCTGGTGGAAGCCGTTCGCGCCGATGATCTGGCTGGGCGGGCTGCTTATTGCGCTGGGCGGCGTCCTATCGCTGTTCGGGCGCTCCGCCAGCGAGATCCGCCGCTTCGTCGCTCGCGGCAAGATCGCCTATCGCCGGACAAAACAAGGCCGATGAGCAATCCCGCAACCGATACCGCCCGCAAGGGGCCGCGCTGGACGATCTGGCTGCCGCTGGGGCTGTTTCTTGCCTTCGTGGTGCTCGTCATGCTCGGGCTGTTCCGCCCCGCCGACCGGCAGGTGGCGAGCACGTTGATCGACAAGCCGCTGCCGGCGTTCAACCTGCCGCCTGCGCTGCCGGAATACCCCGGCCTTGCCAGCGCCGCATTCGGCAAGGGCCAGCCGCGCCTGCTCAACATCTTTGCCAGCTGGTGCATTCCGTGCCGCGTCGAGGCGCCACAATTGGCCGAACTCGCACGCCAGGGCGTGCCGATCGAGGCGATTTCAGTGCGTGACCGGCCGGAGGATCTGCGCGGGTTCCTTGCCGCCAACGGCAATCCGTTCCGTTCCATCGGCGCCGACGACGACGGCAAGATCCAGCTCGCGCTCGGCTCGTCCGGCGTCCCCGAAACTTATGTCGTCGATGGCCGTGGCATGATCCGATACCAGCACATCGGCGAGATCCGCGACGAGCATATTCCGCTGATCCTCGAAAAGCTGAAGGAGGCGACGCAGTGAAGTGGCTCGCCGCGATCCTGCTTGCGATGCTCGGTCTGCAATCCGTTGCAGCACAGGAAGAGCAGACCGCTCCCTACGCCTACCGGCAACTTGACGATGCCCGGCAGGAAGAGGCTGCACAGACCCTGATGGAGTCGCTGCGCTGCCTGCAATGCCAGGGCCAGTCGATTGCCGATTCCGATGCACCCATCGCGGGATCGATGCGCTCGCTGGTACGGGAGCGCATCGCCGCGGGTGAGAAGCCCGAGGCAATCCGGAGCTGGCTGATCGAGCGCTATGGCGATTATGTGAGCTATGCCCCGCGCGTGAATGCGCTGACATGGCCGCTGTTCGCGCTGCCGTTGGGACTTGCCGCGCTGGCGTTCCTGCTGCTCCGCCGTCGTTTTTCACGAGGAAGCACGCGATGAGCTGGGTCCTTGCATTCCTGCTGGCGATCGTCGCCTTTGTTTTGATCGTGCGCGTGCTGAAGGCCCCGCGTGCTGGCTGGGAGGCGATCGGAGCGGCGCTGCTGTTCGGCATTGCCGGCTATGGCCTGCAAGGCAGCCCCGGGCTCCCATCGGCGCCGAAAGCTCCGGCCGAGAGCATCGGCGGCGACCCGGCGGCCATCGTTGAGGCGCGCGGCAATCTCAAAGAAAGCGGCATTGGCCCGACTGATCGCTTCGTCATCATCGCCGACGGTCTGGCGCGCAACGGTCAGTTCGCCGACGCTGCCGAAATCCTTCGCGAATCGGTGAAGATCAATCCGGACAATGGCGATGCCTGGCTGGCGATGGGCAACGATCTCGTCGGGCACGCCGATGGGCTGCTGACGCCTGCCGCGCTTTATGCCTATCGCCGCGCCGCGCAGGCGGATCCGGCCAGTCCAGGGCCGCCTTTGTTTCTCGGTTTGGCAATGGCGCAATCCGGTCGTTTCGCGGAAGCCAAAACGCTGTGGAGCGATCTGCTGGCGCGTTCCGCAGCGGACGCGCCGTGGCGTGCGGATCTTGAGGACAAGATCGGGCGTCTCGACCAGTTCATCGAGATGCAGGCAAGTGGACAGGCCCAGCCGTGATTAACCAAACCGAGCCGCGATCGTCGTTGCTAGGGCTAATCCATACTGCTAACGGCTCGCGCTTACCGCGATCGCGATGCGGGTGATCGAGTCCATTTTTGGGGCGCGTTAATGGCTGGTGAGTCATCAGTTTCATCCGACAACCAGCCGGCGATCGTCGATTCGGCCATGTCGGATACTGTCCATCGTATCGGCGGTAGTCCCGCCGGCGGTCACGGCAGGGGAAAGTTTACCACGCTGGCTTTCGGGGCCATCGGCGTCGTGTTCGGCGATATCGGCACGAGCCCGATCTACGCGTTCCGCGAGACGTTCGTCGGGCCGCATCCACTGGCGATCGACGATCTTCACATCCTTGGCGTCGTCAGCCTGATTTTCTGGTCGATGACGCTGGTCGTCTCGGTCCAGTACGTCGGTATCCTGATGAGTGCCGACAACAAGGGGCAGGGCGGCAGCCTCGCTCTGGTTGCGCTCATCTCGGGCAAGATCAGCAAGTCACGCTACGGCGGCATCGCCGTGCTGCTGGGCGTGTTTGCCACCGCGCTGTTCTATGGCGACAGCATGATCACGCCGGCGGTGTCGGTGTTGTCGGCGGTTGAGGGCCTGACCGTGGTCGAGGCCCGGTTGCAGCCACTGGTCATCCCGATTGCCCTAGTCTTGCTGATCGCGCTGTTCATGATCCAGAAGAGCGGCACGGCCAAGGTCGGCGCGCTTTTTGCCCCCGTGATGGTGATCTACTTCATCGTCCTAGCGGTGCTTGGGATTTACCATCTGGTGCAGGCGCCGCAAGTCTTGGTGGCGCTTAACCCGTGGTACGCGATCCAGTTCTTCATGACCGACAAGATGCTGGGTTTCCTGGCGCTTGGTTCGGTCGTTCTGGCCGTAACCGGCTCGGAAGCGCTCTATTCGGACATGGGCCACTTCGGTCGCGGGCCGATGCGCATCTCCTGGTTCGGGTTCGTGATGCCGTGCCTGCTGCTCAACTACTTCGGGCAGGGCGCGATGATCATGGGGCTGGATGACGTCGGCGCCGCCGAAGCGATGGAGAACCCGTTCTTCACGCTCGCGCCCGAGGAATTGCGCCTGCCGTTGGTAATCCTGGCCACGTGTGCCACTTTCATTGCCAGCCAGGCGGTGATTTCGGGTGCCTTTTCGATCACCCATCAGGCGATGCAGTTGGGCTTCATCCCGCGCCTGTCGACCCGCCATACCAGCGAGCACGAAGTCGGACAGATCTACATCCCCTCGATCAACTACGCGCTGATGACCGGCGTGATCGTGCTGGTGCTGTTCTTCCAGAACTCCTCTAACCTCGCGTCGGCCTACGGGATCGCGGTGACAGGTGCGATGCTGATCGACACCTGCCTTATGGCGGTTCTGCTGCTCGTCCTGTGGCGCTGGAAGTGGTGGTACGCGATACCGGTGATCGTGGTGTTCTTCATCGTCGACGGTGCGTATTTTGCGGCGAACATGGCCAAGGTCGGCGATGGCGGATGGTTCCCGCTGCTGATCGGCGGCATCGCCTTCACGCTGCTAACGACCTGGAACAAGGGCCGTCGCCTGATGCGCGAGCGCATGACCGAGGCGGCGCTGCCGCTCAACGTCTTTGCCAAGAGCGCGCACGGTAGCGCGGTGCGGGTGCCGGGAACGGCCATCTTCATGGCCTCCAGTAATGCCGGCGTGCCATCGGCGCTGCTGCACAACATCAAGCACAACAAGGTGCTGCACGAACGCGTCGTCGTGCTGACGATCGAGGTGCAGGACGCGCCTTATGTCGAGGACGGGGAGCGCTTCGAAGTCCAGCAACTGGGCGAAGGCTTCTTCCGCATGACGATGCGTTACGGCTTCATGGAAGAGACCGACGTGCCGGCCGCGCTCAAGCATGCAGAGATGTGCGGCGGTCCGTTCGAGATGATGAAGACCAGCTTCTTCCTCTCCCGCCAGACACTGCTGCCCTCGGCAAAGCCGGGCATGCAGATCTGGCGCGAGAAGCTGTTTTCCTGGATGATGCGCAATTCGGCGAGCGCGATGGAGTTCTTCCGCTTGCCCACCAATCGCGTTGTCGAGTTGGGAAGCCAGCTGGAAATCTAGCGCGAGGCCAGCCTAGATCGACGGCGAAATGGATGCTGAAACAATTTCAGCTTGACGAATTTTAGAGATGTCCGGCTGTGGATCGTCGGAACGTCCGAAGTTTGATCCGTCCTGCATTCGTCATTGCGAGACCGCAGGTCGAAGCAATCCAGAGCGGTTGACGCTGGTTCCGGGATCGCCGCGCGGCTTCTCCGCTCGCAACGGCGACGCGATTACTCGGGCGGCGGATTCTTGAGCACTTCGTCCTTGTCGTCCTCTCCAAGTCCTTCGCGCAAGACCATCGGTAGCTGCGAGAACGTGAACAGGAAGGACAGCGCGGTGAAGCCCCAGAGCTTGGCCTGCAGCCAGCCGCCGAATGTCAGCACCTGCCGCAGCACTTCATTGAGGCACGCGAGGAAGAGGAAGAAGAATGCCCAGTTGCGCGAGAGCTTGAGCCAGCCTTGATCGCTCAGGCCTTCGAACGCCGATTGCAGCAGATACCGCAGCATCGCCTTGCCGCGCCACAGCCCCCAGAACAGCACGGCGGCAAACAGCAGATAGACCGCCGTCGGCTTGATCTGGATGTAGACCGGGTCGTTGAACACTACGGTCAGTCCGCCGAAGCCGATGATCAGCACGCTCGACAGCCAGACCATCGGCGAAACGTGCCCAAGCCGCCATTTCGAGACGATCAGCGCTACCAAGGTCGCCACCATGAAGGCGATCGTGCTTTTGGTAACGGCCAGAACGACGCCGATCCCGTTTTCGCTGTCGGCTGGGGCATAGTGCCGATAGGCGAGGAAAAACACGAGCAGCGGCCCGAAATCGACTGCGAGGTTGATCCACGAGGTCTTCGGCTTCTTCCCGGCGGGCACTTCAGAATTCTCGGTCATCAGGCGACTCCGGCGATCACGCGGGCCAGCAGATCAGGTTTGAACGGGCGCAAATCGTCGATCTTCTCGCCCACGCCGATGGCATGGATGGGCAGGCCGTATTGCTCGGCGGCGGCGACAAGCACGCCGCCACGTGCCGTGCCGTCGAGCTTGGTCATGACCAGGCCCGATACGCCGGCGACTTCCTTGAAAATCTCGATCTGCGACAAGGCGTTCTGGCCGTTGGTCGCATCGAGCACGAGGACGACATCGTGCGGCGCTTCCGGATTGAGGCGGCCGAGGACGCGGCGGATTTTCGACAGTTCGTCCATCAGTTCGCGCTTGTTGTGCAGGCGCCCGGCTGTGTCGACGATCAGCACATCGGTGCCAGCTTCGGTTGCCGCCTTTACTGCATCGAACACGATGCTGGCGGGATCGCCGCCTTCCGGCCCCTTGATGATCGGCACGCCAAGCCGCTCGGCCCAGATCGAAAGCTGGCCGATCGCGGCGGCACGAAACGTGTCGCCAGCGGCCAACATCACCGAATAGTCCTGCTCCTGGAACAAGTGCGCCAGCTTGGCGATCGTCGTCGTCTTGCCCGAGCCGTTGACGCCGATCACCAGCACCACTTGCGGGCGCGGGAATGCAACGATTTCAAGCGGCTTCGCGACGGGGCGAAGAATCTCCGCAACCTCGCGGGCGACCACTTCCATGATCGCACGCTCATCAGCGTCGCGTTCGAAGCGCTCCTCGGCCAGCTTGTCGCGAATGCGGGCAGCCGCGCGGGGGCCAAGGTCCGACATGATCAGCGCGTCCTCGATCGCATCGAGTTGGCCATCATCGAGGCGCGACTTGGCGACGATCCCGGCGAGGTTTTCGCTCAGCCGCTCGGATGTCTTGCGAAATCCGCCCAACAGGCGATCCGACCATCCGTCGCCGGTCGGCTGGTCCGGGCTTGCCGGGACTTCGGAACTCATTGCAATATTCCTTCGGCGATCTCTTGCGGCGTGATCGCGATAACCGTTCCCGCAGCGGTACCGGCTGGCAACCGCACTGGCGCGAAGTTGGCGGCATGGCCGGTCCCGTCGTTCTCGGCAAGCACCGAAAGCGGCCGGCCAATCTGCGCGGCAAGCCAGCGCGCGCGCTCCGTAGCGACAGCGGCGCGCAGCTCGGCGGCCCGCGACTCGATCGTCGGACCATCGACTTGCGGCATCCGTGCGGCGGGGGTGCCGGGGCGGCGTGAGTAGGGAAACACGTGGCCATGCACCACGCCGATCTCGGCGATGATCGACAGGTTGTTGGCGTGCATCGCCGGGTCCTCGGTCGGAAAGCCGGCGATCAGATCGGCCCCGACGGAAAGATCAGGGCGGCGTGCGCGCAAGCGTTCCACCAGCGTCACGGCGTCGCGGCGCGAATGGCGGCGCTTCATGCGTTTGAGGATCATGTCGTCGCCCGATTGCAGCGAGAGATGCACGTGAGGCATCACGCGCGGTTCGCTACCCAGCAGGTCGAACAGTTCGGGGTCGATTTCCGCGCCGTCGATCGAGGACAGGCGCAGGCGGGGGAGGGCGGGGAATTCGTTGAGGATCGCGGTAACCAACTGGCCAAGACGCGGCGCGTCGGGCAGATCGCTACCCCATGACGTCAGGTCGACGCCGGTGAGCACGACTTCGCCAATCCCGGCTGCCATATGCCGCTCGACCTCGTGCAAAACGCGCGGGATGGTGTGCGACAGGCTCGGACCGCGTCCTTGCGGGATCACGCAGAAGGTGCAGGCATGGTCGCAGCCGTTCTGCACTTGCACGAAAGCGCGGGTGTAGCGCTTGCGCTCGATCTGAGCCGGAGGAGCCACCGGAACGTTCCACGCGCGCGGATCGAGCTTGGCGGCGTTGGCGATCAGTCCATCGACTTCGGGCATCGCGGCCAGCATCTCGCGCTCGACTTCGGCGGCGCATCCGGTGACCAGCAGGCGGGCCTCGGGACGGTCGCGACGCGCGCGGCGAATCGCCTGCCGGGTCTGGCGCACGGCCTCCCTGGTCACGGCGCAGGAGTTGATGACGACAAGGTCATCGTTGCCGGACAGCATGCCGCGCAATTGTTCGCTTTCCGACAAGTTCAGGCGGCAGCCGAGCGAATGGACCGCAACGCTCACGCCGCGGCGCCGTAGTCCGCAAGATCGAAGGTGCCGCGGAAGCTCTCGATCGCGGGGCCGGTCATCACGATCTCGCCATCCTCGCGCCATTCGATCACCAGCGACCCGCCCGCCAGCGTGACAGTAACGCGCCGGTCGGTGAGACCACGCCGCATCGCGCTGATCGCGGTGGCGCAGGCGCCGGTGCCACAGGCGCGAGTTTCGCCGACACCGCGTTCCCACACACGCAAGTCGATTGCCTCGCGCGACCGGACAGTGGCGACGTTGACGTTGATCCGGTCTGGAAACAGCGGGTCATGTTCGATCTGCGGGCCAAGGCGGGCAAGATCGACCGCGTGGCAATCAGGCGTGAAGAAGATCACGTGCGGATTACCGACATTGACCGCAGCGGGAGCGTCGAGGTCTTCCCAGCCCACCGGCATCGTGAGCGTATCCATGGCATAGGCAAGGGGGATGCGATCCCACTCGAAGCGAGGCTTGCCCATTTCCACAGAGGCGCCGCCATCGATGGGAACAGCCGAGAGCATGCCGCCCAGCGTCTCGATCAGTGCTGACGCACCATGTAGCACGCCGACCGCCCGGGTGGCGTTCCCGCAGGCTTCGACCTCGCTGCCATCGGCGTTGAAAATGCGCATGCGAAAGTCGGCACTCTCGGAGGGTTCGATGATGATGAGCTGATCGCAGCCAATGCCGGTATGTCGATCGGCCAGCGCGGCGGCCAATCCCGACGTCATCGGGGGCAAAGGTTGCGCGCGCGCATCCAGCACGACGAAATCGTTGCCCAGCCCATGCATTTTGGTGAAAGCGGTCCGCATCCGCGCGATCTATGCACTGTGGCGGGTTACGTCCAGTGCTCGTGGCTGTTCGGTGGATCAGCCGTTGCCGGCCAGCTTGCCGTTGAAATCTTCTGGCCGCTCAGGTTCGGAGGGAATCGCCGGCACCGCTTCTGTTGCCGACATCATGCCGATGCTTTCCAGCCAAAGGCGGGTATCGTCCGCCGAACGGGGCATGCCGTAGAGATAGCCCTGGCCCTTGATGTCCCCGTATTGCTGCAGCTTTTCGAGGACTGCGCTCGATTCGATGCCTTCTGCGGTGACGGGCAGGTTCAAGCCCTGGCCGAGCATCGCAATGGCATGGACGATGGCGGCGCTGTCCTTGTTCTCGATCAGACTGGTTACGAAGCTGCGGTCGATCTTGATCCGATCAAACGGCAGCGTCCGCAATTGTGCGAGCGAGCTGTAACCGGTGCCGAAATCGTCGAGGCTGACTCGCACGCCCTGATTCTTCAGGCTGGTAATCAGCGAACGCACCTGCGCGACATTACGATGCAGGCAGCTTTCAGTGACTTCTATTTCCAACCGGTGCGCCGGGAAGTTGGCCTCGACCAGCAGCTTGAGCAGCTTTTGCGAGAACCACGGATCGCGCAGTTGCACGGGTGAGATGTTTACCGCCAGCGTCAGCCGCGGGTCCCATGACTTGGCATCGATCAGGGCTTGCCGGATGACACCTTCGGAAAGTGGGCCGATGGCGCCGATTTCCTCTGCGATGGGAATGAAAATCTCTGGTGAGACCGATCCAAACTCCGGCGAGTCCCATCGCGCAAGCATTTCGAACCCGGTCAGTTCACCTGTTTGCAGGTCGATCTGCTGTTCGTAGTAGGGAAGGAATTGTCCGAGCTGGATACCCTTGCGGATACCTGCCTCGATTTCGCTGCGAAAGCGGATCTCAGCGGCCATGTCGGCCTCGAACCAATAGAACCGGTTCCGGCCCTGCCGCTTGGCCTGGTACATTGCAACGTCAGCCATCTCGAGCAGGTCGCTGGCCGAATCGCGCATTTGATCGCCGACCCTGGCCATGTCCGAGCGGGCAATGCCGATGGAAGCCGTAACCCCGATGTCGGTCGCATTGATCAGTGTAGGCCGCGATATTGCCTCGACAAGCTTGGCGACAAGCTGCTCGACCTGTTCCGCGCGTCCTTTGTCGAAGGTCACGGCGGCGGCGAATTCATCGCCACCAATGCGGCTGACCAGCGCGCCCTTGGGCACGATCCGGGCGATGCTGCGCGAGCATTCAAGCAGCAGCTGGTCACCGGCGCTATGGCCGTTGTAGTCATTGACCAGCTTGAAGTTGTCGAGATCGATCATCAGCACGGCGACCGCCTCATGGCGCGTGCTGGCCTGTGCGATCATCTCGTCGACGGCGCTGCCGAAAGTGCGCCGGTTGAGAAAACCGGTCAGCGGATCGGTTTCTGCCAAGAGCCGCGCCTGCCGCTCTGCCTCCCGGCGCAGCAACACTTCGTGGGTCAACTGACGGTAGCGACTCCAGCCGAAGATAATCAGCGCGATGTTGAGCAGGAACGAACTGACCAGTGGACCATCGGGACCATCGCCCGTGCCCATCATCGCTTGGACGACTTCAGGCCCAATCTTACTGCCAGTGCCGACGAACAGGATGATCGCAGCAGTGGCGATTCCCAGCGCTACCAGATCGCGCTCACCGCGTTTCGCACCGCTTTTGCGGGCGCTCTCAGTGCGGCAATCGTGTTCTGAGCTGGTCAACCGTCCATCCCTGTCGATGCGTTTGCGCGGGGATAGCCGGTTGCACTGAAATTTCAGTTAATTCCTGGGGGGCTTATGGTCCGAAGCGTGCCTTTTTATCCTCAACGCTTAAGGCCGATTTCACGCAACCGTTCCTGCAGATAATCATCGGCAGTAATGCTCTCAGGATAGCGGTCCGGGTTTTGCGCATCGATGCATCCGGGCAGCGTCTCGAACGCGAAATCGCTGCGGAGATGCACGAAAAATGGCATCGAATAGCGGCTGTGCTGAGCCCGCTCGCCTGCGGGGTTGCGCACCCGGTGTGTGGTGGAAGGCAGCACATGGTTGGTCAGGCGCTGCAGCATGTCGCCGATATTCACTACCAAGGCGCCTTCGGGCGGAGCGATCGCGAGCCATTCCCCGTTCTTGCCGAGGAGTTCCAGGCCGGCTTCCTCGGCGCCCAGCAGCAGCGTGATGAGATTGATGTCCTCATGCGCGCCAGCGCGAATGGCCCCATCCTCCGCAGAGGCGACGGGAGGATAGTGCAACAGGCGAAGCACTGAGTTGCCCTCGGTCAGTGGGCCGTCGAACCAGTGCGGCTCCAGCCCGAGGTCGATGGCAATGGCAGACAGAAGTTTGGCGCCGACGCGGTCGAACTCGGCGTAAAGCCGGGTGAAAACGTCGCGGAAACCGGCGGGATGCGTGGGCCACACATTGGGCGGCATCGAATCGGAAAGTCGGTGCCCTTGGGGCAGATCGCGGCCGACGTGCCAGAATTCCTTGAGGTCATGCACACTTGCGCCTTTGGCGATCTCGGTGCGGAACGGCGTATAACCGCGCGCGCCGCCCTTGTCGGGAAGGAAGTAGGCGCGCTTTTCCGCCTCGGGCAGATCGAACAGCATGCGGGTCTGCGTCCAGGCTTCGGCCACCAATTCGGCATCGATGCCGTGATCGCGCACCATTGCGAAGCCGAAGCGGCGGAAGCTCTCGCCGATCTCGCGCGGCAGCACGTCGCTGTCCCGGGTCATGCTGAGTACGGGGATTTCGGCCAGTTCCATGATGGTGCATTCCTGCTGAAATAGGTATCGCCCGCCCATACCGAATTTCGGAAGGCGTTGCATGTCAAAGAGCTATTGGCTGATGAAATCTGAACCGGATGCCTACGGCTGGGACGATCTGGTCGCGGAAGGCGAGGGCACCTGGGACGGCGTGCGCAATCATCGCGCCGCCAACAACCTGCGCGCGATGAAGCTGGGCGACGAATTCTTCTTCTATCATTCCAATATCGGCAAGGAGATCGTCGGCATCGGAGAAGTCAGCAAGACGGCCTTTGCCGACCCCTCGGATCCCGACGGCAAGTGGGTGGCGGTAAAGGTGAAGCCTGTCAGGAAGCTGGATCGTGCGGTCACGCTCAAGGAGATCAAAGCCGATGCCGCCTTGGCAGAAATGGAACTGGTCAAGCTGTCGCGGCTGTCCGTAGGGGGCGTGAAGCGTGACGAATGGGACCATATTATCGGTCTGTCTAAAGGCTGACACGCTTCGCCGCGCAGCACTTGCCCGGCATCGGAACCCCACGCGCATCCGCCGGTTTCACTCCTGTATCCGGACGAATTCTCGTCCAGCAACCTGGAGAAGAACGATGGGTGAACTCAAAGATCGCGCCAAGGGTCTGGCTAACGAAGTTGCCGGCAACACGAAGCAGGCAGCGGGCAAGGCTACTGACGATCCCAAGCTGAACGCCGAAGGTAAGGCCCAGGAAAAGAAGGGCGAAGCCCAGCAGCTCGTCGGCAAGGTTAAGGGCAAGCTTGGCGATAGCGTCTGATCGCAGCATTCCTGATAGAATGACGGAGGGGTCGCCATTGGCGGCCCTTTTTGTCGCGTGATGGCCGTGATACGAAGCGCGGCAAGGTTCTGTCCCGAAACGAGAAACCACAAAATGCGGGGATTGGCAGAACGGTAAACAAAGTCTTAACCCTGCGGCATGACGATGAAACGCCGTGCCCTTGTATTGTCGGACGAATCAGCCCGGCATCCGTTTTTACGGACCCTGCCGCCGCATGTCCGGAGGCCTGACGGAAACGGTCCCGATTGGCGCAAGCGCATGCGCCTGACGCCAAGCGACTGGCGCAGCTTCTTCGCTGCCTATTGCTCCACTTTCGTGATCGTCTCGGTGTTCATCGCCTGATCACGTTCAGGCAGTGGCGGCGTTGCGCTCTGCCTTGAACAGCAGATATCCCAGCCATGCCGAAGCAACGCAGCAGCCGGCCACGATCAGCAACTGATCGACTACGCTCACGCCCAGCATGCTCAGCAGTGCTGCTGCCAGCGACCCGACAACCATCGCGCCGGAATTGACGATGTTGTTCGCGGCGATCGTCCGCGCCGTCTGCGATCTGTCGACGAAAGTGGTGAGAAACGCATAGAGCGGCACCACGAACATGCCGCCAGCGATCGCAATTCCCAGCAGTGTCCCGAGCAAAGGCACGGCCAGTGGTTGGCTGACGAAGGTCGCAACGTCCATCAGTTGGCCGTCACTGCTGGGAGCCCAGGCGCGGCACACGGTTTCAAATGCCACGAGGAAGACACCCATGCCGATCACCGAGGCGGGCGAATAACGCGCCGATACGGTGCCCTTCAGCAATGCGTTGATCGCGATCGAACCAATGGCGACACCAACCGAGAAGATCACCAGGAACAGGCTGGCCACTTCCTTGCTGGCATAAAGCAGGTTCTTGGCCAAGGGTGGGAACTGGATAAACAGAACCGCACCAATGGCCCAGAAAAAGCTGATGGCCATGATCGCCAGATAGACGCGGCGATCCTGCATCGTGTTGCGCACCAGGTTCATCGACGAGCGGAGCACGTTATAGTCGAGCGGTTCCAGTGGCCCCATCGGCGGTGCGGGTGGGACCTGCCTGCCCGAGATGTAGCCGATCACAGCCAGCACCACGACGGCGAGCGCTGCCCAATGCACGCCGATCCACCCTGCGACGATCGTCCCGGCCAGAATTGCGATGTAAGTGCCCGCCTCGATCAAGCCGGTGCCGGAAAGCACTTCTTCGCGGTGCAGATGCTGCGGCAGGATCGCGTATTTGATCGGGCCGAAGAAACTGGAATGCACGCCCATCGCAAACAGGGCGACCAGCAGCATCGGAATGGCGATCGTGGTCACCGCGATTCCCTGCCATGCCATAGCCAGGCCGGCGCCGCCGACCAGCATGATCAGGATCTCGCAGAACTTCACGATGCGGATGATCCGCGCCTTGTCGCGCATGTCGGCCAGTTGCCCGGCAAGCGAGGACAGCAGGAAGAACGGCACGACGAAAACCGCCGAGGCGATGGCGCTGAACCGTGCTTCGGCCGTTTCGGAATTATAAACACTGTATACGACGAACAGCACCATCGCGTTCTTGAACAGGTTGTCGTTGAACGCGCCGAGCAACTGGGTGATGAAAAGCGGCAGGAAGCGGCGGGACCGCAACAGTTCGGTCGATGTCGTCATGCGTTCGCTTCAGGCGGTTTCCGTGTCTGGCGGGACCCTTAATGCCATCGACTCTATGGGCAACCCCTGCACGGCACTTTATTCCGTCACAAGATAAGCGCTATGGCCAAGGTCGCCATGTTGACGCTTCCGAATCTCCTTACGCTCTCGCGTATCGTCGCGCTGCCGCTGCTGGCGTTCCTGCTGTGGTGGTCGAACTGGGAGCTGGGCTATGGGCTGGCTTTCATCCTCTACACGCTGATGGGCATCACAGACTATTTCGACGGCTATCTGGCGCGGTCCAGCGGTGCCGTTTCGAAGCTGGGAATTTTCCTCGATCCCATTGCCGACAAGATCATGGTGGCCACCGTGATCCTGGTGCTGACCGCGCAAGGCGTGCTGACCGGGCCTTACGTCGGCGATATGCACGTCATTGCCGGCCTATCATCCTCGTGCGCGAGATCGCGGTCTCGGGGCTGCGCGAGTTTCTGGGCGGCCTGCAGGTGTCGATGCCGGTAAGCCGGCTGGCTAAGTGGAAGACCACCTTCCAGCTTGTCTCGCTCGGCGCGCTCATCCTTGGCCGGGCTCTGCCCGAATGGAACGTGATGCTGGGCGATGTCGCGCTGAATGTTCCTCACACTGTTGGCCTGACCACGCTTTGGGCAGCTGCGGCGCTGACGCTGGTGACGGGATGGGATTACTTGCGGGTCGGCCTCAGGCACATGGACTGACGCGGGACTGCCGGAGCGATCTTTTGCGGGCGGTCAATCAAATCACGTGCATGACGCAGGCAAGGGCCACGACACATTGCGCGGTGGCCCACAGCGCGACTGCGGCAGCGCGTACCGGATGAATTTGCAGCCGTTGGCGAAACCACAAGACCTGAACGGCAAGAAACCAGACCACGCTGGCCAGCATCAGGAAAGCACCCGCAATGACAATCCAGGGTCTTTCAATTTGTCCCGCAATGGTCCCCACACTCAGGGCCAAAGCGAACGGACCTACCGGAAAACACTGCGCATAGAACGGATCCCGAAGGGTATCACGGGTGAGGCGCTTGCCGCTGTGGCGGACCATGTTGAAAGCGATGATAATCGGAAAAAAGCTGAAAAACGCAAGGCGAAGCAGCAACAGGCTGGTATCGTCGCTGACCAATGCCGCCAGACCCGCTTTGTCGGTAACGAGTTCGCTCTGTCCAACGACCGCCAGTTCAATAAAGTGACTCGTCAGCAGAGATACTAGCAGGAACTGAGGCGGACTGAGGGTTTCGTCATATTGCCTATCCACGTCTTCGCTCAATTCCCGATCTGCGTATCGCATCGTGGCCAATGGCCTCGCGATTGCGCGGAACAGCGTCACCGGGAAGAAAATGAGCCAGCTCATCAATTCATAGAGCAGGTCGTCGAGCGATCTGAGGAACTGCAAGAACGGCATGAAATTATTGAAGCACGGAAGACCTGTGCTTTCAATTCACATCAATTTGATTTTCAACCGCGATCCTCGTCGCAATGTGTCTGCAAGACAAAGGGCTATGACTCAGAACATGGAGAATTGTTGGGCAACTGGGGCGCGGCGAACGGCGCTTCTGAGCGTCTAACCCGCCCGCAGTTCGTCGGCGAGCAGGCGGAATTCCTCGGCCCGGGGCGAGTTTTTACGCCACACCAGCGCGATCTCGCGGTTGGCGTTGGCGGATTTGAGCGGCCGTGCGACGACATTCGTGCCATTGAGGATGCCGGCGTCGAGTGCCATTTCG
Source organism: uncultured Novosphingobium sp. (assembly GCA_964502105.1). Taxonomy (GTDB): domain Bacteria; phylum Pseudomonadota; class Alphaproteobacteria; order Sphingomonadales; family Sphingomonadaceae; genus Novosphingobium. The sequence goes on from CAZCUS010000001.1 coordinate 207,517, forward strand.
GGCAGCATCGTCAGGCCAAGCCCGTTGTCGACCATCTGCACCAGCGTGTGCAGCGATGTGCCGATCATCGTCGCGCTTGCTCGCATCTCCGGGCGATTGCACGCGGCAAGCGCGTGATCCTTAAGGCAGTGGCCGTCTTCCAGCAGTAGCAGCCGGTTCTCGTCGATCAGTTCGGGTGAGATCTCGGCGGGCGGGTCGCGCGGGTCGTCCTTGGGGAAGGCAACGAAGATCGCGTCCAGTTCGATCGTTTCCTTCTCGACCTCGCCGGTGGCGAAAGGAAGGGCAAGCAGCACGCAGTCGGCGCGGCCATGGTGGAGTGATTCCATCGCCGCCGCGCTCGGCTCCTCGCGCAGGAACAGCTTCAGGTTGGGCCGCTCGCGGCGCAGTCGCGGGAGCATGCGGGGAAGCAGGAAAGGCGCAATCGTCGGGATCACGCTCATGCGCATTTCGCCCGAGAGGGGCTTGCCGCCGGATTGCACGAGGTCCGACAGTTCCTCGGTTTCGCGCAAGATGCGATGCGCCTTTGCGACCACGCTATTGCCGAGCGGGGTGAACCGTACCGCCCGCTTTGACCGCTCGACCAGAACCACGCCCAGCAACGCCTCAAGATCGCGCAGTCCGGCTGACAGTGTCGATTGCGAGACGAAACAGCCATCGGCGGCGCGGCCGAAGTGGCCGTGTTCGTGCAGCGCGACCAGGTATTGCAGTTGCTTGAGGGTCGGCTGGTAAACCGTCATCAGTCGGCCGCAGCGGACAAATCGGCCTCGTCGGGTAGCGCCGCCGAAGCCACGATGGCATCGTCTACATGGGTCATCTTCAGCTTGCCGTTCACCACCGCGAAGGCGAGCTTGCCTTCAACCAGATCAAGCGCGTCCTGGCCAAAGATGCCGTGCCGCCAGGTTTGCAGGATCGGCAGATTCTTGCGCACGCCTGCCGCCAGCAATTCCAGTTCGTCGCTGCGCGCCAGCAGCCGGGCAGAGACGTCCATCTCACGCGCGCGGATCTTCAGCAGCAGCTTGAGCAGATCGGCGACCAGCCCGCCCTCCTTGCCAAGCGGCGCGCCGCGCGGTGCACGGGGCGGCATTTCCTCGTCGGACAAGGGCTGCGCCTTTTCCAGCGTTGCCATCATGCGACGGCCAATCTCGTTGTCCTTCCAGCCCTGCGACAGGCCGCGCACTTTGGCGAGATCGGCCTGCGTCTTGGGCGGATGGTTGGCGATGTCAGCCAAGGTTTCGTCCCGCGCGATGCGGCCGCGCGGAATGTTCTTGTCCTGCGCTTCATGCTCACGCCAGGCGGCCAGCGCCTTGAGCCGGCCGAGCATCGCCGGATTGCGCCCGGTTGCCTTCACCCGCTTCCACGCGATCGAGGGATCGTTGCGGTAGTTCTCCGGATCGGCGAGCTTTTCCATTTCCTGGTCGAGCCAGTCGCCGCGTCCGGTCTTGACCAGTCGCGCCAGGATCTTGGGGAAGATCTTGGACAGGTGCGTAACGTCGCCGATCGCGTATTCGATCTGGCGGTCGGTCAGCGGGCGGCGCGACCAGTCGGTAAAGCGCGCGCCCTTATCGATGGTCAGGCCAAGCCAGGCCTCGACGAGGTTCGAGTAACCGATCTGTTCGGACTGGCTGATCGCCATCATCGCGATCTGTGTGTCGAAGATCGGATGTGGCGTCCGGCCGGTGATATTGTAGATGATCTCGACGTCCTGACCACCCGCGTGGAAGACTTTGAGGACATCCTCGTTGTTGGTCATCAGTTCCATCAGCGGAGTCATGTCGAGGCCGGGAGCCATCGGATCGATGGCGGCGGCTTCTTCCGTGTTGGCGATCTGCACCAGGCACAGTTCGGGCCAGTAGGTGTTCTCGCGCATGAATTCGGTATCGACGGCGACGAATTCGGATTTCGAGAGCCGCTCGCAAATCTCTGCCAGGGCTTCGGTAGTGGTGATCAGTGGATGTATTTTCATCGTGCTTTTTTCTGAGTTGAGCCCTGCGAGGGCCCGCGGCTTTGCTGGAAGGACGGCGTTCGCCAAGCAACCGTCGCGCAATCCCCTGCCTTATTCGGCGCGGATTGGGAAGCGTTCGATGCGGGTCGTGTGCAATATTCGGCGAAAAACCGCGCTTCATGGGCCGGCTGGCTGGCTGCGGTCTTGACAAAAGCTGGTGCAGATCGTCTTGGCCCGCCATTGTTTTTGCGGTCGGCGCGGTCGGCCCGCGCGAGAATTGGAACTTCTGTCATGCATCCCTATCGTTCCCACACCTGTGGCGCGCTTGGCGCCGGCGACGTTGGCCAGACGGTCCGGCTCTCGGGCTGGGTGCACCGCAAGCGCGATCATGGCGGCGTTCTGTTCGTCGATCTGCGCGATCACTACGGCATGACCCAGATCGTCGCCGACAGCGACAGTCCCGCATTGGCGATCCTCGAATCGCTGCGCGTCGAAAGCGTGGTGACGATCGATGGCGAAGTGAAGGCGCGCAACGCCGCGACGATCAATCCCAACCTGCCGACCGGCGAGATCGAGATTTACGCGCGCGGGGCCGAGGTGCTTTCGCGCGCCGAGGAACTGCCGATGCCGGTGGCTGGTGAGCAGGAATATCCCGAGGATATCCGCTTGCGTTATCGCTTCCTCGACCTGCGCCGCGAGACGCTGCACGCCAACATCGTCACCCGCACCAAGGTGATCTCCGATATGCGCCGACGCATGGAAGGTGCAGGGTTCACCGAATATTCGACGCCGATCCTGACCGCATCCAGCCCCGAAGGCGCGCGCGACTTCCTGGTGCCCAGCCGCATCCACACGGGCAAGTTCTATGCGCTGCCGCAGGCGCCGCAGCAGTACAAGCAGTTGCTGATGGTTGCCGGTTTCGATCGCTATTTCCAGATCGCGCCTTGCTTCCGCGACGAAGACCCGCGTGCGGATCGCCTGCCTGGTGAGTTCTATCAGCTCGACCTCGAGATGAGCTTCGTCACCCAGGAAGAGATCTGGGAGACCATGGAGCCGGTGATGGGCGGCGTGTTCGAGGCTTTCGCCAAGGGCAAGCCGGTGACGCCGAGCGGATCGTTCCCGCGCATTCCGCACGCCAGGGCGATGCTCGACTATGGCAGCGACAAGCCCGATCTGCGCAACCCGCTGATCATCCGCGACGTGACCGAGGAGTTCCGCGTGTCGGGCTTCGGACTGTTCGAAAAGATCGTCGGTGGCGGCGGCTGTGTGCGGGCCATTCCCGCGCCGAGCACCGCTGAAAAGAGCCGCAAGTTCTTCGACGAGATGAACGACTGGGCACGCGCCGAAGGCCACGCAGGTCTTGGCTATGTCACCCGCAAGGGCGGCGAGTTCGGCGGCCCGATCGCCAAGAACCACGGTCCCGAGAAGATGGCCGCGCTTTATGATGCGCTCGGCCTCGGCCCCGACGACGGGCTGTTCTTCGCGGCAGGCAAGGAAGAGCAGGCGGCAAAGCTCGCCGGTGCCGCCCGCACCCGCGTTGGCGAACAGCTTGACCTGATCGACAAGGACCGGTTCGAGCTGTGCTGGATCATCGATTTCCCGTTCTACGAGTGGGACGAGGACAGCAAGTCGGTCGACTTTGCGCACAACCCGTTCTCGATGCCGCAGGGCGGCATGGACGCCCTGGAGAATCAGGATCCGCTGACGATCAAGGCTTACCAGTATGACCTCGTCTGCAACGGCTACGAGATCGCCTCCGGCTCGATCCGTAACCAGCACCCGGACCTGATGGTCAAGGCGTTCGAATTGGTCGGTCTGTCGAAGGCCGATGTGGAGGAGCGCTTCGGCGGCCTCTATCGCGCGTTCCAGTATGGCGCGCCGCCGCATGGCGGCATGGCAGCGGGCGTCGACCGCGTGGTCATGCTGGTCTGCGGCGCGACGAACCTTCGCGAAATCTCGCTGTTCCCGATGAACCAGCGTGCCGAAGACCTGCTGATGGGGGCGCCCAGCGTGGCCGATCTCAAGCAGCTGCGCGAGCTGAACCTTCGCGTGGTCGAGCCGCAGAAGGGCTGATCTTGCCCCCCGGTTCGCGTCGCTGCTATGCAGGCGGCAGGCACGGGCAGGGGGTATTGATGCGCAAGGGTATTTTGGCGGCGTTGGCCGGTGTGCTGGCCACCGTTGGGTCGGCGCGGGCTGAAGTCTTGCCGGTCTCGGGAATCTATCCGGCGGGCAGCGACGCGGCTGCCGGGGTGCAGTCGATTTCGATCGGTTCGTTCGGCGGGCTCGAAGGCGAGCAACTGGCCTTCGCGCTTGAAGATGCGCTTCGCAGCGTCACGATCCGCAACGAGCCCTATTTCCGCGTGCTGCCCGACGGTGGGCGCGCCGAAGCCGTGCTGCGCGGCTATGCCACGCTGTCGGTCGACACATCGACCGTGAAGGAAAAGCGCGACGTCTGCGTCGAGCGCGACAACGATGGCAAGTGCCAGCGCAAGGAGAAGCAGGAAGTGCGCTGCACCCGGCGTGATTTCTCGCTCGCTCCGTCAATTCGGCTGGTCGGCTCGGGCGGTCGGCAACTCTATGCCGACAATTCTGCGGAAACCTCATTCGACACGGATTGCCCCGGCGACAAGTCCAACCCGCCCAGCCGCAAGACTGTGGCCACCGAACTGATCGGCCGCATCGTCAAGCAGATCCGCGCCGACTTCGCGCCACAAGAACGCCGCGATTCCGTACGCGTGCTGGAAAAGCGCGACGGCTTGTCAAAGCCGGATGCAGATCGGTTCAAGCGCGCGCTGGCCTATACCAAGACCGATGCCGTTTCCGCCTGCCGGGAGTGGGACGATCTGGTCCAGACCAATCCTGGCCATGCGTCATCGCTGTTCAATCTGGCGCTTTGCGCGGAATCGGCCGGGGATGATGCGAACGCACGTCGCCAGTATCAGGCGCTGCTTGGCGGCATCGCCGGTTCATCCGCCAAGGAACGGCTTGCCCGAATCGCCGATCGCGAGCGCGCCGCGCGGCAGCTTGCGGCGCATGACGCAAATTGATAGCAGCCCTCATCCGTGTTCACCGCAAGCTAAGTTTCGCGCGAGGCTTGCCAGCGGGCCGCCTGCGCATTAGGGCGACTTGCGAGAAATCATCCTCCGTTTCAGAAGGGGCCAATACATGAGCGATACCGCCGATCGTGTGAAGAAGATCGTGGTCGAACACCTGGGCGTGGAAGCCGAAAAGGTGACCGAAGACGCCAGCTTCATTGACGACCTGGGCGCTGACAGCCTCGACATTGTCGAGCTGGTCATGGCGTTCGAGGAAGAGTTCGGTGTCGAAATTCCGGACGACGCCGCAGAGAAGATCAGCACCGTCTCCGATGCCATCAAGTACATCGACGAGAACAAGGGCTGATTTCCGGCAAATAATTTACTGTTCCTGAGCCTGTGAAAAGGAGTTGCCGCTCAAAAGCGGTGAGGGGAACAGCACCTGCAGGCTCGGCCCCCAATCGGGGTTCGGGCCTGTTGCTTTTTCGGAGACTTGCATGCGTCGTATCGTTGTAACCGGGCTTGGCCTCGTCACTCCTCTGGGGGCTGACGTGGAAACCGTCTGGGCCAATATCCTTGCGGGCAAATCGGGCGCTGGCCCGATCACGCGCTTCGATGCATCCGACCAGAAATGCCGCATCGCCTGTGAGGTGAAGCCGAAGGATCACCCGTACGGTTTCAACGCCGATCTGCGCGTGGATCACAAGGTGCAGCGCCAGGTCGATCCGTTCATCGTCTATGGCATCGACGCCGCCGGACAGGCTATCGAGGATGCCGGCCTTACCGACATGGACGAAGCGACGCGGTTCATGGCCGGTTGCTCGATCGGTTCAGGCATCGGCGGTCTGCCGGGCATCGAATCCGAATCGCTCGTGCTGGCCAACAAGGGACCGAGCCGGGTCAGCCCGCACTTCGTGCATGGCCGCCTGATCAACCTGATCTCGGGTCAGGTCTCGATCAAGTACGGCCTGATGGGTCCGAATCATGCGGTTGTTACCGCTTGTTCGACCGGCGCGCACTCGATCGGCGACGCCGCGCGGATGATCAAGGACGGCGACGCCGACATCATGCTGGCGGGCGGTGCGGAAAGCACCATTTGCCCTATCGGCATCGCGGGATTCGCCCAGGCGCGCGCGCTATCGACCAATTTCAACGACGAACCCGAACGCGCCAGCCGTCCTTATGACGTGGCCCGCGACGGCTTCGTCATGGGTGAGGGCGCAGGCGTCGTCGTGCTCGAAGAATACGAGCACGCCAAAGCGCGCGGCGCGAAGATCTATGCCGAAGTGATCGGCTATGGCCTGTCTGGTGATGCTTACCACGTGACCGCGCCGCATCCTGAGGGTTCGGGCGCTTACCGCTCGATGGCAATGGCGCTGCGCAAGGCAGGCGTCGAGCCTTCCGAGATCGACTACATCAACGCTCACGGCACCTCGACGCCGCTGGGCGACGAACTGGAACTCGGCGCGGTGCGCCGCCTGTTCGGCGATGCGATCAATACGGTTTCGATGAGCTCGACCAAATCGGCCATCGGCCACCTTCTGGGCGGTGCTGGCGCTGTCGAATCGATCTTCTGCATCCTCGCGCTGCGCGACCAGATCGTGCCGCCCACGCTCAACCTCGATAATCCTAGCGAGAGCTGTCAGGGTGTCGATCTCGTGCCCCACGTTGCGAAAAAGCGGCAGGTGCGTGCAGTGCTGAACAACAGCTTCGGGTTCGGCGGTACCAACGCCAGCCTGGTGATGCGCAAGATCGATTGATGTTGTCGCGTCGCGGTTGCGTCCTTGTGGCGCTGGTAGCCGCGGCTTTCATCGTCGGCGTGGCCGTTTTCTTCAACGGCTGGTTCGGCTCGGGGCCGCTGGAGAAGGAATCGCCGTTCGTGGTGCCCACCGGCGCCAGCCTGTCCGTTGTCGCGGAACGGCTCGAGGAGGGCGGCTTCATCAGTTCCGCCAGCGGCTTTGCCCTGCGCGCGCGGATCATTGGCGGCGGCAGTTCGATCAAGGCAGGTGAATTCCGCATCCCGGCCCACGCCAGCCCGCAGCGAATTCTCTCGATCATCCAGAGCGACGATATCGTTCGCCGCTTCGTCACCATTCCCGAAGGCATGCCATCGATCATGGTGGCCGAACGGCTGAGGGCGCAGGACCCGCTGACCGGCACGCTGGCTGTGCCGGAAGAGGGCTCGGTGTTGCCGGGAACCTACGACTTCGAGCGCGGCGAAACGCGCGAGGCGGTGCTGCGGCGCATGCAAACCGCCATGCAGCGCACGCTGGCCGAGCTTTGGGCGGGGCGGGCCAAGAACATCGCCGTGAAGACGCCTGAGGAAGCGCTGGTGCTGGCCTCGATCGTCGAAAAGGAAACCGGCAAACCATCGGAACACCGCATGGTGGCGGGGCTCTATTCCAACCGGTTGAAGCAGGGAATGCTGCTCCAGGCCGATCCGACGATCATTTACCCGATTACCCGGGGTAAGCCGCTCGGCCGACGCATCCTGCAGTCGGAAATCCGCGCCGTGAACGATTACAACACATACACGATGGTGGGCCTGCCCAAGCGGCCGATCACCAACCCGGGCAAGGAATCGATCGCGGCGGTGCTCAATCCGGCCAAGACCGAGGCGCTCTACATGGTGGCCGACGGCACCGGCGGCCACGCCTTCGCGGCGACGCTGCAGGAGCACAACAGCAACGTCGAGAAGTGGTTCGCGATCCGTCGCCAGCGCGGCGAGTTATAACGCTCTAGCGCAACGTTCCGTCCGCCGCCTTGCGCCGGGCGTAGATCGTCGAGAACAGCGTGATCGCAATGATCGCCAGCGGAAAGATCGCGGTGGTCGCGCCCTTTTTGGCAACAAGATCATATCCCATGAACGTCCAGCCGAACTGCGCGATCTCGGCGATCAGCGAGACGGCAAACAGCACCCACGCGAACTTACGCCGCATCAGCAGCGTGATTGCCGCCGCCGTGCCGATCCAAACCGCTATCGCATAGGCCGCCCAGGCCCATTGCGGCATCGCCCGGAAAGCATCGGCGGTAATCGGATCTGATTTCGCCAGTTCATCAAGGTCTGTGGTGACCTGCATCAGATAGGCGGCATCGCCCATCAGGTTCCACAGCAGCAGGATAACGGCGATTGTCCAGAAGCTACGCATGATACTTGCCCTCTCCCCCGAGCCCGTTTTGCTGCCCGAGTGTGCCTCTGACGCGCAGGCTTGGCAATCTCATGGCGCGGGCTGCGACATTCGGCGCTACAGTTAGGCGATGACGGAACAGCCGCCTGCCAAACCCGCCAAGCGCCCGCCGCTCCTCGTCACGGCGGAACTGCCGCCCGATGTGCTGGCATGGGCCGATGCGCTACGCAAAGCGCATTACCCGCCCGAGCGGAACCGCCTGCGCGCGCATGTCACCCTGTTCCACGCGCTGCCGCCTTCCATCGAGGACGAACTGCGCGAAGTGCTGGGCGATCTTGCCCGCGCCGCGCCGCCGCTTGCGCAGATCACCGGCTTGATGAAGCTGGGTACGGGCACCGCCATCGCGGTCAACAGCCCCGATATGTATGCCCTGCACGGACAGATCGCAGAACGACTGCATGGCCTGCTGACGCGGCAGGATCAGGACGATCTGCGCCTGCACATCACGATCCAGAACAAGGTTACACCGGGTGCAGCCCGCGAATTGCAGGCCGAACTCGCGCCCAGGATCGAACCGCGCGCTTTCCGCTTTCCGGCCTTTGGCCTCTATGCTTGGGAAGATGGCCTGTGGCGACCTATTCGCACGATTCCCTTTCGCGGCTGAAACCAGCATTTGGATGGTTGACCGTCCCCAAGGTGCGTCCTAAAGGGGCCGTCCTGCGCAGCGATGGCGGCGCGGCGCCTTGGTACGGCGGAGTAGCTCAGCTGGTTAGAGCACGGGAATCATAATCCTGGGGTCGGGGGTTCGAGTCCCTCCTCCGCTACCAATGACCTGTTCGGAAGCTGCAACATGCTTCCGCATTTTTTCAAGAACGCAAGAAGACTGGCGGGTCGCGGATGATCCGTGCCCTGAACTCAGACATTCGAAAAGATGCAAAAGTGACGGTCGTCATTCCTCGATCTGCGTTGTCCCGATCCGTTGAAATTGTTGGGGGCGCTTGGATCTGAGCCAAAGAGCCTGGCCGCAGCCGATTGCGGCGGTGAGCAGCAGTACTGCAGGCAGGGTGTTGATCAGAGTCGAGGACGAGCCGGTGAGCGCCGAGTAGTTTAGAATCGACAGGGCGGTGGCGACGGCGATCATGATACCGGCGATCGTGGGAAAGACGATGAGCGTGAGCCCTGCCCGCCCTTGCCGGCGGAAAAAGCTGGGTATGGCGAGGCCGGTAAGTGAAAGCAGAGCCATCAGACCAACTGACCCCACTCCGGTGAGCGATGTGGCGAGCGATAGCAAGGGATCGAGCCCGGCGAGCGCGAACGCCGTAACAACGCACGCCATCACCAGCAGCACTGGTAACCCGGCGGCGAAAGGCGAGCCATAACGCGGATGCGTAACCGCGAGTGCTGCCGGCAGAACTCCGTCGCGGGCGAGGGCAAAGACATAGCGTGCCGAATTGTTGAAAAGCCCAAGCACTGCGGCGAAAGCGCTGGTTATAACGAGAATGGAGAGGACCAGTTCGGCGCCACCGCCGAGGTAACGGTTGGCTATCGCGAAGACGAAATGCCCTGGATCGCTCCCCGCCACGCGGCCCACCTCCGTTGGCCCGGCCGCGGTCGCGAGGCACCAAGCCGTAAAAACGTAGAAGACTGCAGCGATGGCGATGAAGGCGTAAGTGGCGCGCGGAATGGTTTTTTCGCGGTCGCGAGCTTCTTCCTGGTAGATCGCCGTTCCTTCGAAGCCGATGCAACTGTTGAACGCGTAGATCGCGGCAATCCCGAGGCCCGGTGAGAACACAGCTTGCGGCGACACCGGCAACAGCGGCAGACGCCAGCCGTTCTGGCTGACGATCGCCACGTCGAGTGCCAGGATCAAGGCAACTTCAGCGACGAGCGCAACGCCAAGAATCTTGGCCGTCAGGGTGACCCGATAATAGGACAGGACGGCAACCATCGCCATCGCAGCAAAACCACAGATCGCCCACGGCAGCTCTATGCCCGCAGTCTGCTTCGCCAGATCTGCCGTGAAGAAGGCGAGCGCCCCCAGTGTGGCAATGCACAGCGCGACGTAGGAGAGTAGCGCGGTATAGGCAGCAGCAAGGCCACAAACCCGCCCGAAAGCGGCAGCCACAATGGCGTAAAAGGCTCCTGCATTCGGAATTTCGGGTACCAGCTTCACATAGCCTGCCGCCAGCAAGGCCATCGCGATTGCCACGAGGACGAAGGTGCCTGCGACACCGGCACCGTTACCCAGGGCAAACGCGAGGGGCATGGTTGCGACGACGACCGCGACAGGCGCTGCAACGGCAACGACCATGAACGTGATGTCGGCCGCACCTAATACCGCGCGCGAAAGATGTGTCTTGTCTGGGGCCAAATGCCGCTTGTCGTCCAACTGTTTCCGCCTTTCCCTGCCGCGCTCCTCATGGGGGAGGCGATCGATCCGGCCAGATTGGCAGATTGTAGAAAGCGCTCAACCGCGCAGCTGCCAGCCGTCGTTGTCGAACGCGCAACGGCGCAGCCGATCACTTCGCCTGTTGCGGCCTCGACAACAGGTCGCGGCGGGGCGGCTATTGAGACACCCGGAAGGCATACCTAAAGACCGATATTGTTGATTGCGCTGCCGTTCGGGACGACCTTGCGGCGAGCCTCTGGAGGCAATGCATGGCTGGTCGCACTGACTACGACGTTATCGTCATCGGCGGCGGATTCGCCGGACTGACGGCGACCCGCGATCTAAAAGAAAAAGGCAGAAGCGTGCTTTTGCTGGAGGCTCGCGACAGGCTGGGCGGCCGCGCCCACTTTCAGACTTTCCCAGGCACGGATAAAGCTGTCGAGCTTGGTGGGACTTGGGTCATGCCGCGCTACATGAATGAGATCGGACGCGAGATCGAACGCTATGGCTGGCACCTTACCGGTAGCGAGGTCGGCCCGATGAAGTTCCTGTGGCAGTTCGGCGATGAGGATGCGGAAGCCTTTCCAATCGCGCCCGACGACCGCTACGCGCTGGAGCGCGCGCTGTTCCAGATCGGCCTTGATGCGCGGCGCATCGACCCCAGCCGACCGCGCGACGAGCAGGACGTTGCAGATCTCGACGTGTCGGTTGCCGACTATCTTGACCGCCTTGACCTGCCCAAGCGGGTCTACGACCTGATCGCCGCTTACGCTCGCATCGGCGCCGGCGCAGCCGTTGAGGATTGGTCGGCGCTTACCGCGCTTTCTCTCGTCGCGGCATATGACAACAGCCCTTATGCCTGGTTCGCGGCGGTGACCACGCGATTTCGCGATGGTACCGCAGAGCCGGTTGCAACCCTGGCAGCGGCGGCCGACACGGTACGGCTCGAGGCTGTCGTTACGGCGATCACTCAGACCGCAGGCAAAATCACGGTCACACTCGAAAGCGGCGAAGAGTTTACCGCCAGTGCCGCAGTCTTGGCCATACCGGTGCCGCTCTGGTCAACGATCGCCTTCTCTCCGTCGTTGGGAGAAGCCAAGCAAGACGCAGCATCGCGGGGCCACGCCGGACGTATGGGCAAGGTCTGGATCATGGTCGATAACCTTGAAGAGGATATCTCCTCGTTCGGCGCAGACACTGATCTGTTGCTGCTCCAGACAGAATACCGCCTGCCCGGTCACAGCATCCTCGTTGGCTTCGTCTCGCCGCCTAGCGAACTCGATGTCATGGACCATGAGGCTGTCGTGCACGCCGTCCACCGACATATTCCCTCGGCCAATGTCGTGGGTTCCTTCGCTCACGACTGGCATGCCGATCCATTCGCGAAAGGATCGTGGATGGTGAACCCGGTTGGCCAGCTTTCTTCTTATGCGACGGAGTTGCGCACCCCCGAGGGGCGTCTAACGTTCGCGGGATCGGACATCGCGACGCGGTGGATCGGTTGGATCGACGGCGCGATCGAGACCGGGCGCATCGCTGCGGATGAAGCCGACGAGCTTTGCGGACGGCATTAATTGGGGCAGCACGCCGCCAGGTGACTGGTGAGCGGGCGCAAACGACGGAAAATCTCAATGACGCAACCGAACCAGCAGTCGCAAGCGGCGTTTCAGCTCAAGTGCGACCTCTTCCGCCAGAAGTTCGAGCGAGGGGATATCGGAGACATGGTCGAGTTCTTCTACGCCGAAGATGCGGTGCTGGAAGGGCCGGGGCTTTTGCCACAAGTGGGGCGCGAGGCCATCCGAGCGATTTATGAGGATGTCCGCCACCACTGCCATTCGATTCGCATTCAGCTCGACCCGGTGGTCGCCACGTCAGAACTCGCCTATGGATGCCAGACCAACATCAACCTGCGCATAGATGGCGAGACCGAGATTCATCGCGGGCTCATGATCTGGCGTTTGATCAAGGGCGAATGGTTCGTGATCCAGGATTTCTTCTTTACCGACGTTGATCCGGATCATGCGGCCGGCGGGCTCGATGGCGAATTCGTCATGCATGTCCCGATGGGGGGCTGACCGACCTTGCCCGGAGTCGTCCGTTCCCATCAAATCGCCGTCAAAGACTATCGGCTCCACTATCTGTTTGTAGCTGCCGATCGAGGCTCTATGCGCGCGGCGGCTGATTATCTCGGCATCGCCGCGTCGTCGATCAGCCGACAGATCGCACAGCTTGAACGGGATCTGAAAATCGACCTCATCGAAAAGGGTGGGCACAAGATGCGCCTCACCGCGGCCGGTGTCGCACTGGCCGAGTATTATTCGACCCGGGTTGAGTTGCACGACACGCTGATGCAGCGCCTGACCGAACTGCGACAGGGCCGCGTCAACACTCTGCGGATCGCCATCGGGGATGGCTTGTTGCTGCGCCCATTCACGCGTGCCCTGAATGCCACGTTCGCCGTCCACGACGACACGACGATAGACCTTTTGACGACCACATCTCCTGAGGTGCAACGGTTGGTAGCCGAAGACACCGCGCAGATCGGGCTCGCGCTTGAGACGTCGTCCGACGTGCGGCTGCGGGTCCATGCCACTATTCCGCAGCCGATCCGGCTCATCATGCCGGCGACGCATGCTCTTGCGGCGAAACAGATCGTCGAACTTGACGAAGTAGCCGAGCAGCGGCTGATCCTGCCGAGCGGCGGCTTGCGACTTGCGGAAATCATCCAATCGGTCTTCCGTGAAAACGGCCTTGCTCTCAATCCGATCGCAACTTCGAACACGCTTCAGCCGATCATTGACAGCGTCAAGGCCGAACTCGGCATGGCGCTGATGCCCGAGATTCTCCTGTGGGACGAACTGCAATCGGGCACGCTGGTCGCGCGGCCGATCGCCTGCGCGGATTTCGATGAGACCAAAGTCCATTTGATCACCCGTCTGGGCCAGCGTCTGTCGCCGGCTGGGCTATCGGTTCTGACCGCGCTGTCGGGCGCAGTGGCACAGATGAACCGCGCCGGATCCTGAGCGCCCTGTCAGAGAGCGCAGCGGCGTTGTCCGCCCCGTAACGCCATTGGTTGATTTCCTATGGTCTTGCCGGATCCGCCCGGGTCGCTGGCCGGGTGATCAGGGCGTAAGAGCCCATGAGCAGCATCGCGGAGAGGAGCATCGTCTGGATGCCGCCAAGCGCGAGAAGCCAGCCCCCCACCACCGGACCTATGGCGAGTCCCAAGAGCTGGGCAGTGCCGCCATATTCGCGGTACCGGCCCGACGGGTCAGCATGGGCGATGACCAACATGGCGACCGGTGAGAGAAAGCCGGTGGCGAAGGTGTAGGCCAGGCCAGCGATCACAAAGATCGGCAGCGAAGGCGGCCACCAAAGCAGCACGAGCGACAGGTTGGACCCAAGAGCGCCGAGCGAGGCGAGGGTTCTGACCCGACATCGCGCCGACAAGGCGGCCAGGCCCAAGCCTCCCAGGCTGCTCGCGGCAAGCCCCGCCGTAAGTACGAAAGCGACACTGTCGGCTGACAAACCAGCATCGGTTCCGATAAAGAACAGGTAGGCCCATGATGCCCCTTGGCCCAGGAACATCAAAATGCCCCCGCCGAACGCCGCAACAGCCGGCAACGGCCATCGCGCGCGAGTGTCCACATCACCGCCCACCGGCTGCTGACCTTTCAAATCTCTGCACACCGCCCGACCCGATATCCAGGGGACGGCGACGAGCGCCAAGGCGGCACTGGCAAGCAGGACGGCCGGCACCGCATCGAAGGCCCATCGCGCAAAGCCAGCAGGCAGGCACGCACCGATCGCACCGCCCGAGAGTGTCAGAACCGCAGCGTTCACACCTAGCCACCGCCCAGGCTTGGGCATCGAGGCGAGAAGTGCATAGCCGGTTGCAATCAGGATGCCTTCGCCTACTCCGGCGGTCGCGCGCGCAAGGCCAAGCTTCAGCATTCCCGTATAGCCAAAGGTTGCCAAGTCGCCGATGACCATCAGGCTGAGTGCGCCAAGGACGATCGTCCGCCAGGCGTGCTTCCGGGTGAGGACAGGCACCAGCACGCTGCCGAGCACCAGTGCTCCCATTTCCAGGCTCGCAACCGTGCCGGCTGTGTGCGTATCAAGCCGGAGATAGTGCACCAGGCCCTCAACGATTCCTGGCTGAATAAGGAATGGCAGGAAGCCAGCGACACACAGCAGGCAAGGCGCCAGCGAAGCAAAGACTGAACGTCGCGAATTTTCGTTGGAGTATCCTGTCATACTCATGGAATGGGGGGCGGCCAGCCCCATGGTCAACGCAGGCGCAGCGCGGCCTTGTTGCCGTTTCGGCAACGCTTGCCGAGTTCACGGACAGCTGAGCCACTCCTAACATGGAAGGCCAGGGCGCGCCGCCTCAGCGCGTTTACCGAGGAGGGTAGAATGATGGTTTCAGAAACGTCCGCCAGCGTGGCGCCGGGCTACTCACTTCCGCAATCTCTCTACACGTCCGAAGCCTGCTTCCGGGCGGATTTGGACTTCCTGCGCCGGGATATGTGGTTGATGGTCGATCACGCCAGTCGAATCCCGAAAGTCGGAGACTTTTTTACGTTCGAGATCGGTTCGGATTCCGTCATCATCCTGCACGATAAAGACGATCGGATCAAAGCGTTTCACAACGTTTGCCGCCACCGTGGTTCGCGAATATGCTCAACCGGCGATGGACACGCCTCGCGTCTGACCTGTCCGTATCATAGCTGGACCTATGGTCTTGATGGCCGCCTCATCGCCGCGCGCGACATGCATGACGACTTCGTCAGGGAAGATCATGGCCTGATCCCCGTCTCAGTGGGCGAATGCGAAGGGCTTGTGTTCATCAACATGGCCGCCAATCCGCCATGCTTCGAGGCGTTCTCGAGCCGCCTGCGGCCGATCATGGCGCCTTACTCTCTGGCGCGGACCAAGGTTGCGGCACGGTTGGCCATGCCTAACGCGGCGAACTGGAAGCTCGTCGTCGAGAACTTCTTCGAATGCTATCACTGCCAAAGCGCCCACCCACTCCTGTGGTCGATCCACGATCCCCAGAAAATGCTCGCTTATGGAGCCGGGGCGGGATCCAGCGATGGACTGGGCGGCGACTATGACGAGGTCTTCAACCGCTGGGTGGAAGCAGAGACCGCTGCGGGCCGCTATTCCGGAAATTTCGCCGATGACATCGATACCGCGCATTTCCAAAGCGGTGGGCGTCTGCCTATCGGTCGAGGCCACAAAACGGAATCCTACAATGGTGAGCCGGTCGCGCCGAGCCTCCTGTCCGACGGCAGCTTCGACGGGGCCCAGTCCTATGCGATTTTCAATCCTCTCGGGATGATCCTGATGAACTCGGACTATGCCTTGGCGTACCGCTTCACACCGCGCTCACCGCAGATCACCGACATAGAGGGAATCTTTCTCGTCCGCGAGGACGCGATCGAGGGAAAGGACTACGACATCGACAGTCTGATGCGCTTTTGGACCGTCACGCTAACGGAGGACAAGGTCATCACCGAGCACAACCAAGCAGGTGTCAATTCTTCAGCCTATCGTCCCGGCCCTTATTCAAAGCACGAGAAACGGATCTCGGATTTGGTCCAGTGGTACGTCGCACGTTCCGGAGCAGCCAGCGATATCAATAACTAAGCGAGTCGGCCCTTCGCGCTGCCTGGTGTTGCATTTCCAACAACGACTTCCTGAAAAGGGCAGCTTGTGTGGGGGGCCGGGATGATGCCCTTTGCTGCGAGAGACCCTGATCGAGTCAAAGAGGAAATGCGTTGTGAATACTCTCCTGCCTGATGGCGTGCGACTAAATCGCAGATCGCTGCTGGCCACGGTTGGCGTGACTTCGCTCTTCGCTGGCTTGTCGCCCACGACCTTTGTCGGCCGAGCCCTGGCGGGCGAGACGAAAGGACTAAATGTCCGCTGGGTTTCGAAAGATGACAGCGATTTCGAACCCTGGCGTCACAGCATGATATGGCAGTATCGAAAGTCGCCGAGGCAGCCAGATGCAATCGTCCAGGCCGATAGCATCGACAACGTGGTCGAAGTGGTCAGGCACGCGGCGGTCACCAAACAGAAACTCACGACCCGCGCCGGGGGGCACTCGATGAGTGCTTGCTTCCTGCGCGACGGCGGCGTTCTGCTCGACGTCAGCCGGCTGCAGGAAATGCGGCTGTCCCCTGGAAAGTCGGAAGTCATCGTCGGCCCCGGCGTGATCGGACGCGCACTCAACGAGTTCCTCAGACCTCATGGCCTGGCAGTATGCACCGCGCATTGCGGGATGGTGCCAGTCAGCGGCTTCATGCTTGGCGGTGGCGTCGGATGGAACGGAAATGCCTGGGGGGGGATGGCAACGTTCAACATCAACGCGGTCGATATCGTGACCGCCGATGGCGTCCTCAGACATGCAAGCGCGCTGGAGAATCCCGAGCTCTATTGGGCGGTGCGTGGCGGTGGCCCGGGCCTATTCGGTGTCGTCGTACGCTTTTACCTCAAATGCTATCCCTTGCCGAAATCGATCCAGTCAGTCGAATATGTCTATCATCTGTCCGATATCGTTGAGGTCGCGCAGGCCGTTGAAGCGATCGGTGACCGGATCGACAAGACGGTCGAACTGCTGACCATCGTCGCGCGCGCAGCTCCTGATCATGCCGATGCCTGTTCCGGGCCGGGCTGCAACCAGGCGGTTTACGTCAACGCCATCGTGTTCGGCGATTCGGCCGAGGAAGCACGCGACAAGCTACGTCCGCTGACCGAGCACGCAATCGTGAAGAAAGCGCTCGCCAGCCATCCCATGAAGGAAGAGACTTTCGAGACTCTCTACATGGGCAATGAGCTGTCGTTTGCGCAAAAGCGCTGGGCAGCAGACAACGTCATGACCGATCAGCCAGACCGGATCGCAGAACTGCTATTGGCTTCGGTGCCCAACTGCCCGACCGACAACAATGCCGCAGTCCTGGTCTACAAAGGAAAGCCGGAACTACCCGACGCGGCCTACGGCATCATCGGGAAATTCTACCTCGCCTACTACATGGTTTGGGACGACGCCGCAGACGACATCGCCGTTTCGAAATATCACGTGGATTTCTTCAAGCAGGCCCAAAAGCATTCCAACGGCAGCTATATCAATGAATTCAATCAGGAGGGGCGTCCGGAAGACATCCCCCTGTGCTTTTCGCCGCAGTCCTGGGCGAAGCTCGCCGAATTGCGGCGGCGCTGGGATCCGGGCGCCATCTTCCACACATTCTACGGGCAGGACGCATGACCGATATGCCATTTCGTAGTCGCAGGCTTCGCCTGGTCCTCCTCACAGCTGCCGGACTCGCCGCAGCGGTGAGCATGGCAACGGCAAGCCTGGGCCAGCCAGCCCAGATCGCCGCGGCGCGTGCGCAAGCGAACGATCCCCTGGCAACAGTCAAGGCGCTGTACGCTGCATTCGAGAAGAACGATCTGGCCGCGATACGCCAGCTCGTCGCACCCGAGGCTACCTGGACCTATTATGGACCCGAAGGGATACTTCCCTTCGTGGGAACGCGAACCGGCCCTGATGGCGTCCTCGATTTCTTCGCCAGGGTGGAGCAGTCACTTGCTGCTCCGACCCCCAGCCAACGCGAAATGCTGGTGAGTGGCGACACTGTGATCGTTCCGGGTTGGGAGGAGAGCACGGTCAAGTCCACAGGCGGGCACTACAAGGTCGCCAACGTCCATATCTTCAAGGTAGTGGGCAACCGCATCGTCCGCTTCGAGGAATACATCGACAGCGGCACGGTTGCCGATGCCTTCGCGCCGGCGAGTGCTTCGCGGGGCCAGGCGTTCTACACGACTTGCGCAGGCTGCCATGGCAACCAGGGCGAGGGCAACGCGGACATGCATGCGCCGCGGCTTGCCGGCCTGCCCGAGAGTTATCTGATCAACCAACTTCGCCATTTCCGTGCAGGTATTCGCGGCAAGCCGGAGGACTTTTACGGATATCAGATGGTCGGCCGGGCGAACGCGCTGCTGGGCGATCGCGGGGTGCGCGATGTGGCGCGGTTCATTGCGGGCCTCGCGCCACCTGCACCCGCACGTGCAGGACCTGCCCCGGCCGGCGCTGAGGCAGCTTACGAAACATGCGCAGCCTGTCACGGGACCAAGGCCGAGGGCAACAGCGAATTGGGAGCGCCGCCGCTGCACCAACTCGGGGCACAATATCTACGCACCCAACTTGCAAATTTCCGCAAGGGCCTGAGAGGCATGGATCCCAAAGACGAGACCGGGGCGCAGATGCGCGCAGCGATTGAGCAGGTTCCGGAAGCACAGGACGGGGCGATAGCCGATTACATTGCGACTCTCGGAACCGGACCGGCTCCGGCCACCAAACGCTAAACGAAGGAAATCGCCATGACCGACACCAACGTCCTTGAAGCCCATTTCCGCGACCGGCTCGACTACTTCGAGACCTTGTTTGGCGAGGATCGGATTGCCGAACTCGTCGACAGCTTTTACACCGAAGACGCCGTCGTCGAAGGTCCAGGCCTGCCGATCCAGCGCGGACGCGAAGCGATCAAGGCCATATTCGGCGAAGCCCGCAAGGGCTACAAAGGCATCGAGATCGCGATGGATCCGCTCGAGCATCCGGGAAGCGAGCTCGCCTACGGCTTTATCACCAACCGCAACATCCGGAACGACGACGTGGTCGAGGTTCACCGTGCCGCGATCGTCTGGCGCAAGGTCGGCGACGAATGGCTCTGCCAAACCGATTTCTTTT
This sequence comes from uncultured Novosphingobium sp., assembly GCA_964502105.1. Taxonomy (GTDB): domain Bacteria; phylum Pseudomonadota; class Alphaproteobacteria; order Sphingomonadales; family Sphingomonadaceae; genus Novosphingobium. The sequence goes on from CAZCUS010000001.1 coordinate 226,766, forward strand.
TCGTGCCGTAAGGCGTCCCGCGTTCTGGGGCACCGGATAAACGGCGACTCCGGCCTGATATCAAAACACGGGGTGCCATCGACAGTGTGCGCCTGACGACTTATCGTCGGCGACATGCGATCGATTACCATCAAAGAAGAAGGCCGGAGCGGCTATACCCAGGCGCGAGGCCGCGCGCGGCGCGAGGCTCTGTTGCAGGCGGCGCGCGATTTGCTGCAGCAGCGCGACATCGATGAGATCACCTTGCCGATGATATCCGAAGCCGCCGGCATTCCGTCGAGTTCGACCTACCATTTCTTTCCGGACCTTCGCGAGCTCTACAAGGACCTCGCGCGCAACATCACCGATGAGATGCTGCAGATCGAACTGGCGCTTCCAGTCGATGCGTCCTGGCATACCGTCGTGAGCAGCGTCCTTGCCGCTTCGGCCGAATTCTTCAATGCCGATGCCGCTGCCCGCCAGCTGATCCTGGGACCCCGCACCTCCGCCGACATCCGCCAGGCCGGGTGCCATGACGATTATCGCTTCGGCGTGCAAATCCATGCGGTGCTGGACAAGCGCTTCCACCTGCCTGAGCTGGCAGAACCGGTTGCGCTGTTCTTTCGCGCTATCGTCATCGCCGATGCCTTCTTCGCACTGTCGGTGCTCGAGGACGGCGCCGTCACGCGACACATGGTCGATGAGGCGGCCCGCGCAGCGACCGCCTATCTCGGTCAATATCTGCCGGTGATCCTCCAGCCCAAACAGAGCCATTGACGCCGCGTTGACGGCGCTCAGATCAGAGCTTCATTGCAAGGATCTGCTTGGCGGCGCGCTCACCTTCCAATGCGGCGGTTTCCCACATTTGGGCACCCGAAAGCTCGGAGTGGCCGAAGGCGATACGGTGCCATGGCTCGCGCAGCACGTCCTTTGCCGCCTTCTTGCCGTCGCGTCCGAAGTGAAATCCGGGAGCGCCGACAAAATAGGCGTGGCCCTGCCGATTGGTGATGATCCCGGCAATGTCGCGCTTGTCGTCAAAACCATAGGCGCCGAACATCTTCGTGAACTGCTCGCGCACCTGCGCCTCGATGTCGGCGTAGGACATCGAGAACAACATCATCCGCGCCTGGGTGCACTGGTCCGGCCAATCGAGGCCGGGAATCAGGAACGGAATATATTGCGTCAGCACGACGGGTTTGTTCGGGTCGAGCGGCTGGGTTTCATGCCCGTCGACGACCAGGTTACGGCGCAGACTGGTCCACCAGCCTAGCCCTTCGAACCAGCGCACGCCTGCGACGCCAAGCTTGTCGAGGAACTTCCAGTTCCGCAGCGCGACATTGATCACCAGGATCGGCGCGTGATGGAACTCCTGCATCGCGGTGCGATATTCCGGGCTGATGTCGTGGCATATGCGGCGGTTCGCATGCTGCTGGCCCGCACATATCACCGCCTTGGCGCGCACGCTGACCAGCTTGCCATCCTTGTCATAAGTGACGCGAACGGTCTTCGCCTTGGCGGGCTTATCCTCGTGGACAACGGAGAAGACGGTGCTGGACAGCCGCATCCGGACCTTCTGGCCGGGCAAATCCAGCTGATCCCAGTTCACCTCACTCTCGACGAGGCCGAGCAGGCTGTCGTCGCCGCTAAGCGCCTCGGGCTTGGCGATTTTCAGGAAGCGCTTGGCCGCCACCGTGTTGCCACCGGGAAACGTTGCCAGATAGACGCTGTCGGTCGGATCGGCACCGCCGTGCTGATAGCGGTAATAGGCGTTCACCCCCGGCATCAGATAGTTGTAGGCGGAGAAAGCCGAGATGATGTCGCCGCCCTGACCGCAGCCCATGCTGGCCATTACCGGGCTCAGCATCTCGAGCACACCGTCGATACAGTCTGCGGGAACCTCGGCAACGTCGAGCAGGAATTGCTTGTAAGTCATCGTATCGAGCCATTGGGCCCAATCGTTACGCACGGGCGGCGAGCGATAGAGTTCGAGATCGACGAGAGCCTTCTTCAGCTTCTCGGGGATCGGGGCGTCGCGGAAGCCATTGCGCCACGGGTTTTTGACCATCCCCTTGCCCTCATAATAGAAGGCAGTGTCTCCCATTTCCCAGGAGATGTGCATCGGCCCCCATGCATCGCGCGGCACGAGGATGGGCTGACTGACGTTCTTTGCTTCCTGAAAGGTAAACTCTTCCGGATAGCCCAGTTCCTTGAGGAAGGGACTGCCAAAGCCGAACTTCTCGGCGGCAGCGAAGGGCACGACGATTCCCGTCGAACCTTGCGGCGCGACCAGCTTATAGCCGTCCACCTCGAACTCGTTCTGCTTGGCCTCGCCTCCGAAGATGGCGTGCTGATCGAGGATGAGGATCTTCGCGCCGGGATTCTCGCGAGCCGTGATGAAAGCGGAGGTGAGACCTGATATGCCAGCCCCAACGATGATCACATCGTAGAGATCATCGACTAGCGGGGCATTGGCGATCCGCTTGTCGAGATCGCCATTGCGGATATGGCTGTGCGAGGCGTTCACGACGGGATGAGTGTTGCCGTTCTTGCCTGCATAATCACCGATGCCGCCGGGACCGGTCCAGTCGGCACTTAGATCATTGAGCGGATTGGGCACCGTCTGCGCCTTCGCGGACGACACCGTGCCCGGTGCGCTGATCGTCAAAAGAGCAGCGCCTGACCCGATCAGGGTGCCCCCGACAAAATCGCGGCGAGTCACTTCGGCGCTACCACGCTCCTGCCGATTTTCGTCCATGCCTTATCGCCTCCACATATGTCGCCCGTTACGCGACAATGTGACAAAGTGGCGGCGCTCTGGCAATCCGAATTCTCGATCATAGGCGACTTAAAAGCGACTCGTGCGTCTGAAAAACGGATTGACTCGGCGACGCCTCAGAATGATACTCGAATTCATTCGATAAATGATCTGACAAGATCGAGTTAAGGAACCATCATGCCGAAGATCGCCCTTGTGTTCGCGTCCGCCCTGCTGGGCCTTTCCATGTCGATGCCCAGCCATGCCGCCGCTTCGGTTGGCGACCTGCCAAAGGCGAGCGCTGCCGACGTCTCCGATTTCCGCCGCCAGGCCGATGCGCTCTACCGGATGAAAGAGGAGGCATTCGCAAAGGAGGATGCCGACGCGATCGTCGACGGCTTTTATGCACGCGACGCGATCGCGTTTGGGCCGGAAGGCAAGCCTGTGATGGGCCGGGATGCTTTCCGCGAGGAATATCGCAACGTGGTGAAGATCGCGACGGTAAAGGTTGAGCCCGTTGCCGCCCATGTGGGCACGGACGCGGCGTGGGAATGGGTCAACTTCCGCGCTTTCCCCAAGGACAAGACGCAAAAGCCCTTCACCTTCATCATGCTGTTCGTCTTCGCCAAGGCGGATGGAAAGTGGATCTCGGGCGGGGACGCTTACACGATCGGTGAGTTTCCTGCCGCCGTCGGAAACTGATTTCTGGAAGTCGCCTACTGCAGCATGTTTAGCCATGCTGCAGTGGGTCGAGAATTTACCTAACCCACCGGGCGATGAGCTTTGACTCCGCTGCGCAGCTTGGTGTGAGACAGAATACCTTCCCGGCCCAATTCGAGGCCGACACCCGATTCCTTGTCGCCACCAAAAGGCAGGGCCAGGTCGAGAATATTGTGGGTGTTGATCCAGACCGTGCCGGCTTGTAGCGCATCGAAATAGCGGTCTGCGCAGTCGATATCCTTGGTCCAGACGCTGGCGCCCAATCCAAAGCGAGTCTGATTGGCGAGCGCGATCGCTTCTTCGTCGCTGGCGAAGGAGAAGGCGCACAGCACCGGGCCGAAGATCTCTTCCTGCGCGGTTGGGTGGCCATGGTCGAGGCCGGAGATGACGGCGGGCGTGAAATAGCTGCCCGGTCCCTCGACCGCTTCGCCACCTGTGACATCCGCGCCGGCCGCGCGAGCGGCCTCGACATGCTGCGCAACCCGGTCGCGGTGCATCCTGCTGGACAGCGGGGCGAGCTGCGAGGCTGGATCGAGACCAGGGCCAAGCTGAAGGCTGGCGGCGATGTCTCTGACACCGGACAGCACGGCATCATAGTGCTTCTCGTGGACCAGCATACGCGATCCCGCGCAGCAATTCTGCCCTGAATTGCCATAAATGGCCCAGGCCGCTCCTGGAATGGCTTGGTCAAGATCGGCGGTTTCGGTGATGATGAGGGGGGATTTGCCGCCGAGTTCCAGGTTATATTTCTTGAAGCTGCGCGCAGCGCTGACCGCGATCCCGCGTCCGACTTCGGTCGAACCGGTAAAGTTGATCTTGTCGACGCCGGGATGGTCGACGAGCAGGCGGCCCGCCGTCGCGCCGATGCCGGTAATCACGTTCACGACGCCGTCGGGAATCCCCACTTCGGCGCACAATTCTGCAAGACGCAACGCGGTGAGGGAGGTCTGCTCCGCCGGTTTGAGCACCATGGTGCAGCCTGTGGCGAGCACTGGCGCGAGTTTCCAGACCGCCATGCACAGGGGCACGTTCCAGGGCGTGATTGCCGCAACGACCCCGACCGGAAAGCGTTTCGTAAAGCCGCTGAACCGCAGGTCCGGGAGATAGGGAACCGACAGGTTCATCGTCTCGCCATTCAGCCGGCTGGTCCATCCCGCAACATAGCGCAGGGAATGGACAGGCAGTTCGGCATCGAACAGGCGGGTGTTGCCGATCAGCTTGCCGCTATTGAGCGTCTCGATCTCGGCGAGGGACTGCGTTTCCGCCTCTATCGCGGTGGCGAGCGCCAGCATGAGGGCCTCGCGCCGGAAGGGCTGCATGTCAGCCCAGGCGCGGTCGGTCAGAGCCCGGCGAGCGGCGCGCACGGCGGCATCGACATCCTGTTCGGTTGCATTGGCGATCCGGGCGATTTCCTCGCCGCTGGATGGGTCGATGACGCCAATCGTCGCTCCATCGGACGCGGGACGCCAGTCGCCGTCGATGAACAATCCTTTTTCGGAGTGAATGAAGGATCGTGCCTTCTCACTGAGCTGCGAAAGGTCGTTTGCAGTTGTCATATCTAAGGCTCCTGAAGTGACGCTATCGGTTAGTCTTCCGTGCGGGACAGGCCGATGCGGCTGTAGATTGAGGGGCGATTGCGCTTCATCCAGACCGCCTGGATCACGCCCGCCGCAAAGATCACGGGCAGCGCCACGGGCAGCGCGTTGATCAGCGCGGAGTCCGTGCCCGTGAGCAGACGGTAGTTCAGAACCGACAGCCCGCATCCGGCCGCCAGCATCAAGCCTCCCAGAAGGGGCATCGCCGTGGCGACTGTCAGGCGCTTGTTGTGGTGCAGGAAGAACACCGGCACGGCAAAGCTGGTGAGGCACAACAACACCATCAGGCCAACCGATCCGAAGCCCGTGAGTGCCGTGGTGAGCGACAGGAGCGGATCGAGCCCCGCCAAGGCGAAGCCGCTGATGGTCAGTACCAGGATCAAGACGACGGGCATCCCGGCAATGAACGGCGCGCCGTTGGCGGCTCGGGTTCGTGAGAGGGCCGCAGGCAGTATCCGGTCGCGGCCCAGCGCGTAGACATAGCGGGTGCTGTTGTTGAACAGCCCCAGGATCGCGGCAAAGGCGCTTGTGACCACCAGCGAGGAAATCAGGACTTCGCCCCATTGCCCAAGGTAGCGATTAGCCAGACCGAATACGAAATGTCCGGGGTCGGCGGCCGCATCGCGTGCGATGTCCGTCCCCTCTGAGATCGTGAAGGCGTAAGCGGTGAAGATGTAGAAGGTGCTGACGATGCCGATTGCTGCGTAAGTGGCGCGAGGCACGGTCCTGCTCGGATCGCGCGCTTCTTCCTGGTAGATGGCAGTTGCCTCGAAGCCGATCACTGAGTTGAAAGCGTAGATCGCTGCAACACCCAGGCCGGGCCCGAAAACGACCGACGGCGCGAGCACGATGCTTGGGGCGATCAGGCCCCTGTCCGCGATGATCGCGAAGTCCAGCAGCAAGATCGCCAGCACCTCGGCGCCAAGGGCTACCGCAAGGATCTTGGCAGTGAAATCGATCCGGAACCAGGACAGCAGGGCCAGAGCGGCGATGCCAAGTAGCGCCAAGGCGCCCCAGTGGACGGACATGCCAAGCTTTTGCAGAATGTCCGCTGCGAAGAAGGAAAAGGCACCCAATGTCGCGCAACACAGGCCGACATAGGACACCATGGCGACATAAGCGCTGCCCAGACCCGCTGCCTTGCCGAAGCTGGCGGAAACGATGGCGTAGAAAGCGCCAGCGTTGCGGATCAAAGGCATGATCCGCACATAGCCTATGGCGAAGAGGGTGATCGCGATACCGGAAAGCAGATAGGCGCCGGCCACACCGACACCGTTTCCGAACGCGAAGGCCAATGGCATTGTCGCCACGACGATTGCCATCGGCGCGGCGACGGCGAGCACCATGAATGTGATGTCGACGCTGCCGAGTACGCCGCTGGACAGCTTCTCAGTACCGTCGCCGGCAACGGCAGGGTCGTGCCTTGCGGGATCGTGCGGGGAAGCGATGGTCAAGGGTAGCAGGCTCCAAAATCGTTGTGTGGCAGACGGAGTGCCCCGTTGTGGCAGAGCTGCCGTTTACATCAATTGGTCTGGAGAGCTGTTCCGTTGCCTATAGTGCAACAAGCTGGCCCGGGCCAGACGTTGTAATACACCTTGCCGGCACGGCATAGAATTGGCTTCAAGGAGGGCTTTATGTCTAACGATAGCCGGTGGTCGCGCCGCAACATCCTCAAGGCTGGAACGATCGCGACCATCCCCCTTGCCACGGGATTGAGCGCTTTCCCGGTGTTTGGCGCACCTGCGGCCGGCAGCAATGCGGCCGCACTGCAGGCGCGGATCGGCGGTACCGTCATCGTGAAGAACGACGCCAGCTACGAAGCGTGGCGCAAGGCGATGATCTGGCAATTGGCCAAGGCCGACCGAAAGCCGGACATGATCGTTCAGGCCACCAGTGCCGAGGACGTGCAGCAGGCCGTACGCTATGCCGCTGAAAACGGAATGAAAGCCACAACGCGGTGCGGTGGCCATAGCATGGCCGCCTGTTTCCTGCGCGACACCGGAATGCTGATCGATGTCGGCCAGCTCGACAGCATCGAGGTGGATGCTGCGACGAAGACCGCAAAGGTCGGGCCAGGCGTCTTTTCCCGCGGCCTTTCCGAACGGCTGCTCGAAGATGGGCTGGCCTTTCCGGGCGCGCATTGCGGGACGGTGCCCATCGGCGGATATCTGCTGGGCGGCGGCGTCGGGTTGAATGCCAATGCGTGGACCCAAGGCCTCAGTGTGTTTGGCGTCAAGGGCGTCGACATCGTTACGGCCGATGGCCGGTCGATCCATGCCAGCGAGAAAGAAAATCCCGATTTGTTCTGGGCCGTCCGAGGCGGAGGGCCAGGGCTGTTCGGCGTCGTGACGCGGTTTCACCTGCAATGCTTCGATGCGCCCAAGGTCATCTGGGGTGCCACCTATGTGCTGCCCTATTCCGAATTGCAGGCGATGAATGACGTCATGGCAAAGGTGGTGCCAACGCTGGATCGTGACGTCGAAGTGTTATCATCGGTGGCGGCCATCGCCGGCAAGTCGGCGGACCTCCCGGCTGAGGAACGCTTCGCGATTTACATCGACGTGAATGCCTTCGTCGCTTCCGAAGCCGAGGGGCGGCGCAAGATCGCGCCGATCACCGGCCATCCCATCACGAAGCGTGCCACCAGTGCGATCCTCGACCGCGCCGGCAGCTACGATCGCTATTACAGCGACAACGAAGCCGGTTTCCCACAGGCACATTGGATGGGAGACAGCATCTGGGTCGACGATCCGACCGAAGCGGTCGCACTGCTGTCCGAATATATTCCCAAATGTCCGGCTCCGCGCGGGACGCCGGTCGTCCTCTACACCGGCGTGCAGACGCAGCCAGACGCGGCGGTGTCGCGCTATGCGCCTTATTACATCGCCTATTATCTCGAATGGGATGATCCTGCTGACGAGGGGCCGTCCCGGGCTTTCTGCCGTGATCTTTTCAAGAAGCTGAAAAAGATCAGTAAAGGCAGCTATATCAACGAGATGGATCAGGAAGGGCGGCCAGAGGACATACCCGATTGCTACTCTCCGCAGGCCTGGAAGCGGCTGGCGCAGTTGCGCAAGCGGTGGGATCCGAAAGGCGTTTTCCACGATTTCTACGGGCGGTCATGACCGTGAGACCAACTCTCAACGAAAGTGCAAAAGCATGAAGAAGGCATCCCGCGCTGCTGTGGGCATCGCCCTTGCGGCGCTTGTCGCCAGCCTGTCACTCAGCGCCAACTTGCAGGCGGCGCCGACCGAGGTCCAGGCAGCGCCGGCCGAGAGCCCGGAGCAGGTGGCCAGGAAGCTCTATGCAGCGTTCGAGCATGGTGACTTTGCTGCCGTGGAAGACCTGATCGCGCCAGACGCGACCTGGACCTATTATGGCCCGCCCAGCGCTTTGCCTTTCGGCGGAGTTTGGCATGGACCGAAAGGCGTCGCCGACTTTTTCGCCAAGGTGGGTGAGACGCTGTCCAATCCGGTGGCAGGCCAGTACGAATTCCTCGTCGATGGGGACACCGTTGTCGTGCCTGGCTTCGAAGAAAGCACCGTCAAGTCGACAGGCATTCGATACCGCGCCGAAAACATCCACGTTTTCAAGATTCGCGGCGGCAAGATCGTCCGTTTCGAGGAGTTTATCGATAGTGGCAAGGTCCTGCTCGCCTTTCAGGGAGACAAGGCGGCTGCGATGGGCGGCGCGGCAATCTCCAGTACCGCGCCGGGGCATGGCGCTTCCGTGGACAAGAGCGTCGGGAAGGGTGTCTTCACGACTTGCGTTGGATGCCACGGCAATGACGGGCAGGGGCGAGCGATGATGTATGCCCCCAATCTGACCGGGCTCGACAGTGACTATCTCACGCGTCAGCTGCTGAATTTCCGGGAAGGCCGTCGCGGCAAGGTTGAGGACGGGCACGGCTTTCCGATGGTGGGCCGCGCAACGGCGATTGGCGATGCCGCCAACCTCTCGGCCGTGGTGCAGTATATCGGAAAGCTGCCCGATGCTCCGGCCGCGAATGTCGGGGCGCGCAAGGTACCGGCCGATCTTGTCGATCAGGTGGCAACCTGTGCGACCTGTCACGGCGAGTCAGGACAAGGCAACGCGCAGATGGGCGGGCCTTCCATCAACACGCTCGACAAGCGCTACATCGCCCAGCAGCTCGCGAATTTTCGCACGGGCATGCGCGGTTATGACGCCAATGACGAACAGGGCCAGCTTATGGTCGCGTCCGCCCTTGCGATTTCCGATCAGGATGTCGAACGCATCGCCGAACATTACGGGCGCTGACCCGCTCTGTTGAAGTTAATGCCCCGATGATCCGGCCTTTGACCGGGCGTGCAGGAGGGATAGTGGAGTGAGATATGCTTGAAAGGCCCATGAATTCGACGAAGATCGATTTCATCTATCTGTCAGAACCGGACATGATCGCAGCCGGCGTGACCGACATGGCGGCATGCGTGGACACGATGGAGGAGATGTTCGGCCTCCTTTATCACGGCGATTATCGCATGGCCGGACCAACCAACAATTCGCATGGCGCGATCATCGTCTTTCCGGAAAACTCGCCGTTTCCCGATATGCCGAAACCCACGCCGGATCGCCGCTTTATGGCGATGCCCTCCTATCTGGGCGGGCGTTTTCGGACCACAGGGGTGAAATGGTATGGCTCCAACATCGCCAATCGCGAGAAGGGTCTGCCGCGATCCATCCTGATGTTCATCCTGAACGACGTGGATACCGGAGCGCCGCTTGCCATCATGTCGGCCAATCTGCTTTCGGCCTATCGGACCGGGGCGGTGCCCGGCGTCGGCGCGCGCTATCTGGCGCGCAATGATTCCAGGGTCGTCGGCATTTTGGGCCCCGGCGTCATGGCGCGCACCTCGCTGGCCGCATTCATGGCGACTTGCCCGAAGATCGACACTCTGAAGGTCAAGGGCAGGGGCGAGAAGAGCCTTGCCGACTTTGTCTCCTGGGTACGCGCGACCTTTCCGCAGATCACCACGATCCGGACAGTCGATACGATCGAGGATGTGGCGAGGGATAGCGACATCGTAACCTTCTGCCAGTCGGGCGCCATCGGCGATCCGTCGCAATATCCCATGGTCCGCCGCGAATGGATCAAGCCGGGGACGTTCCTTTCGATGCCATCGCTGACCGATGTCGATGAGGGCATGCAGGCGCCGGACATTCGCAAGGTTCTCGACAATCCCGCGATGTACGAAGCGGGCTATGACGAATGCGAGAAGCCCGCTCATCGCTCGGTTCCGGTCGTTGGCATGCGGTATCTGGACCTGGTCGCCGAAGGGCGCATCGAACGCGATAGCCTGGAAGACCTGGGCAAGATCGTTGCCGGCGAGGCATTGGGGCGCACCAGCGATGACGAGATCATCATTCTCTCGGTGGGCGGCATGTCGGTCGAGGATGTCGCATGGGGCACGGTAATCTACCGCAACGCCATCGCACGCGGCATCGGCACCAGCCTCAATCTCTGGAATGAACCGGCGCTCCGCTGATCGGCACGCCAAAGGAGTTCTTTACCATGACGCAGATCGTCAAGCTCAAGACAGGATCACCCGCCGAGACGCGCGGCAGCTACTCGCGTGCTGTGGCCATCGACAACCTGATTTTCGTCTCCAACACCGCTGGCCGCAACCCAGATACCAAGCTGATACCAACGGACTTGCGCGAGCAGACGTTCCAGGTCTTGGCGAACATTGAGCGCGCCCTGAACGCAGTCGACGCCGTACTCGAAGATGTTGTCGCCGCGCGGGTGTACATCCAGTTTCCCGATGACATCGACGAGGTGATGGGCGCCTATGCGGAGCGGATGAAGGGCATCGAGCCAGCGTTCACGCTCACCAGCCCCCCGTTGGGATCGCCAGAATTCAAGGTCGAGATCGAGGTCACCGCGTGGCGGGGGGCGTCACTTGGTCCGATCAAGGAAATCAACCTGGGTGGTTGATCCGATGTCCGCAGCCTTGTCCCGCTCGCAGGTCGCCCCGTGACGGGAGCGCCGCCACCCATCGATCCGGTTCGGACGTCAGAAACCCTGCCGCGCGATTGCGAGGTCGCGATCATCGGAGGCGGGATCGTCGGGCTGCTCGCGGCGCTCACTCTCGCGGAGCGGGGCGTTCCTGTGGTCGTGCTTGAGAAGGGGCATCTGGCGGGCGAACAATCCTCCCGCAACCTTGGCTGGGTGCGCAAGATGGGGCGGGGCTTGGCGGACCTGCCACTAGCGATGGAATCCGACCGGCTGTGGGATGCGATGCCGCAGCGTGTCGGCAGCGATGTCGGCTACCGCAGGACAGGCATTCTGTATGCGGTGCGCAACGAAGCCCAACTGGCGCCTCACGAGGCCTGGCTCGACGCTGTCGGGGGGCAGCATCTGGACTCGCGATTGGTCAGCAATGCGGAGATCGCCAACCTTGTCCCTGGGGGGCAGGAAAATTGGCATGGCGGCATCTACACGCCCTCTGACGGCAAGGCGGAGCCGCAGCTCGCCGCCAGTGCGATCGCTCGCGCCGCCATGGCCAAGGGCGCGACCATCATCGAAAACTGTGCCGTACGCGGACTGTCACTGGCTGCCGGCCGCGTCTCCGCTGTCGTAACGGAACGCGGGGAACTGACTTGCAAGGCCGTGATCCTGGCCGGCGGTGTCTGGTCTCGTCGCTTCCTGGGCAATTACGGCGTCGCGCTGCCGACCTTGCCAGTGATCGCATCGGTGCTGCGAACCCAACCCATGGCCGGGCCGACCGACATCGCGGTCGGCGCGCCCGACTTTTCCTTCCGGAAGGATCATAGCGGTGGTTTTACAATCACGCAGCGCGGCGGCTTCATCGCCCCGCTGACACTCGACAGCGTGCTGCTCGCCCGGCAATTTCTTCCTGTGTTGCGCCAGGAATGGAAGCAGATACGCCTGTCGCTCGGACGCCACTTCCTCGATGATCTTTCGATGCCGCGGCATTGGAAGGTCGACCGCGCCTCGCCGTTCGAAGCGCATCGGACGGTCAACCCGGCTGTGAGTGAGACGCTCAATGGCGAAGCCATGGCCAACCTGCGCGCCGCATGGCCAGTCTTCAAGGACGCGCAGATCGCGCACAGTTGGGCGGGGATGATCGATATCACCCCCGATTCCCATCCGGTGATCGCACCGATCGATGCGATCCCTGGCCTCATACTGGCAAGCGGCTTTTCCGGCCACGGCTTCGGCACGTCACCTGCTGCTGGGCAGTTGGCTGCCGATCTGGCGCTCGGCTCCCGTCCAATCATCGACCCCGCACCCTATACTCTGTTGCGATTTTGATCGTGCGGGTAAGGAATGCCCTCTAAGGATTGAATTGAAATGTCAGATAACCAGCAGAGCGACACGGGACCAGGCGCGGAAAAGATCGCAACGCTCAACCGGTTCTACAGCGCGTTCAATTCGGGTGACATGGAAGGTGCCTTTGCCTGCTTGTCCCCTGACATCGAGTGGATTTACCACGGGCCCCGCGACCGCATCTCGTTCGCCGGGACTTTTCGCGGCCATAATGGCGTTCGGGACTTTTTCCAGCGAGTGGTTGAAACCATTGAACTGGTCGAGATGGCGCCGGAAACGTTCGAGGCGGCTGGAGATACTGTCTACGGGACGGGCATTGAACATAGCCGATCGCTTTTGACGGGGCGCGAGTACCGATTGCGCTGGGCGCACATCTATAAAGTCGAGGCTGGCGTTATTACGCGCTTCGAGGAGTTCCTTGACACAGCAACGGTCGCAGGGGTGTTGTCGTGACGAAAGCGCTCAGCGAGCTGCTCAGCAAGAAGTGCGCTCAATTCGGCCGAGACTTCAAGGCGGGCCGGATCGAGGAGATGACAAACGCCTTCTATCATCCCGAAGCGGTGATGGAAGGGCGCGATATGCCTGCGGAAAAAGGACGGTTGGCTATCAGCCGTATTTTTCAGGAGGCGCGGGATGTCTATTCGTCGCTGGTAATAGAGCTTGAGGACGTGACGCAAATCGGTGACGTCGCGTTCGCCAACTTCACTAACCGCAACACTATAGTTACCGGTGGTCTGGACATTCACCGCGGCCTGATGATCTGGACGCGTTCGGGTGATGACTGGTTCGTGATCCGCGACTTTTTCTTCGCGGAAGAGGCGCCTTTGCTGGAACCGGTCGCGCTTTATCCAGTCGGTGGCAGGGCATTCACGCATTTGCGATCGCAGCGCAAATGACGTCTGTAGGAAGGCTGAAGGAGCTTTAATGCCCGGCGTAAGCAGAGCCTATGAGATCAACGTACAGGATCACCGCCTGCACTATCTCTCGCTCTCCGCACGCCATGGTTCGATGCGTGCAGCGGCGGATTACCTGGGCGTTGCGCCATCCACGATCAGCCGCCAGATCAAGCTTCTTGAGCGGGCACTGGCGATTGCACTCGTCGAGCCCGGATCACACAAGATGATCCTGACCGATGCCGGTTCGATGCTGTGCGAATATTACGATCACCGGATGGCTGAGCATGAGGAGCTGCTGAGCGGCCTGGCGGCGCTTCGCAATGTTCGGACCCAGACGATCCGTATCGTTGCGTCGGAATGCCTTATGGCGGCGCCATTTCTTCCAGCGATGGTGCGGGTCAGCGAGAAATATGATGATGCGGCAATCGAGTTGATGTCCGCCGAATCGAACGCTGCGCATCGACTGATCTTGAACGATACCGCGCATTTCGGCTTGCTGTTGGACTCGCCGGAGGATGTGCGGCTGCGCGTACATGCTACCGCTCGCCAGCCCTTCGTGGTGCTGATGGCGCCAGATCATCCGCTCGCGGCGAATGCGCGGATCAAGCCTGAAATGATCGTCGAAAACAAGCTGCTAACGCCGCTGCCGTCGTCCCGTGTTTTCGAGATCATCCAGACGGTGTTCTCCGGGCGTGGTCTGTCGCTCAACATTGCTCTGAAGTCGTCGTCCATGCAGTTGATTCTGAACGGCGTCGAAGGGGGGCTGGGGATTGCGCTGCTACCCGCCATTTTTGCGCCGCAGGATAGGGAAAACGCGCTGATCGTTCGTCCGCTCGACTGCGAAGAACTGCGTGACATAAGCCTCCTTCTGGTCAGTCGTGTCGGTCGCAAGCTTGAGCCCAGTGCACTCGATCTGCGTTCGGCGCTGGTTCGCGCGATCCGCAAACTTCCCGGAGCATAGCGGCTAGCCTCGGATGCGTTCGACCAAGGGCAGCCTGTAGCAGGGGCCACCGCGTTGCCGGGGCTCCCGGAAGATGTTGCACGCACCGCAACAAGTGACAGCGACCGTGTGGTTGTGTCCCGAACATGATGACATGATTATTACGGAGAAAATAACCAACGATAGCTGACTAGGGGGTTTCCATGAGCCACATTTCACGCCTGTACCTTCTGTGCGCCATCCCGGCGTGCGTACTCGCCAGCCCAGCGATGGCCCAGCAAGATGCTGCGACGGGCACGGTGGAAGAGGACAGTTCCGGCCTCAACACCATCGTCGTGACGGCACAAAAGCGCGAACAGAACCTCCAGTCGGTCGGCATTGCCATCACCGCAGTGACCGCGGACAGCATTCAGAGCCAGAACATCACCAGCAGTGCTGACCTGGCTGGCAGGATCGTGGGTCTCGAAAACTATTCGCCCTACGGACCAGGCACATCGGCAAATGTGGTTATCCGCGGTATTGGCGTGAACGACTTCGGCGAGGGCCATGAAGCACCCGTCACCACTTATGTCGACGAATTCTATTATGTCGCGGTTCCGGCAGTCGACTTCGCGCTTTTCGACCTTGACCGCGTGGAAGTTCTGCGTGGTCCGCAGGGCACGTTGTTCGGTCGGAATTCCACGGGCGGGTTGCTTCACTATGTCACCGCCAAGCCGGGGAACCAGATCGAGGGCTTTGCGAACGCGACCTATTCCAGCTTCAACACGCTGAAGCTGGAGGCCGCGGCCAGCGCTCCTATCAGTGATACTGTCTCCATCAGGCTCTCGGGCTTCTCACAGACGAGCGACGGCTATCAGAAGCAGATCAACCCCGATCTCGAGCGAGGCGGCCAGGCTGGCAGCCAGGCCGTCCGGCTCCAACTGCGCTATCAGGGTAATGATGGCTGGGACCTCAATCTGAAGGGCGAATATGGCCGGATCGATACGGTTCACGCCTATTATGAATCGCTGACAGGCCTGGTCGACAATGACACTGGCCTGGTCGTGCGTGACGACACCATCACCGATATCGTCGGCTATGCCGAGCGCAATGGACCGGCTGCAAAGAAGAACACGGCTTTCGCCAACCGGCCTGCAAAGCTGAAGGCGACGATCAAGTCCGCGCTGTTCCGGGCGGAGAAGGAATTCGGTGACCTCACCTTCACGAGCGTGACCGGGTACCAAGACTATAAGCGTACGATGACGGAAGACAGCGACGGCACGCCGAACGACATTGTCTTTGCGAGCTTTCCCTATCAGTTGAAACAAGTCACCCAGGAACTGCGCCTGTTCCACGATGGCGATCGTACGGACTGGACGGCTGGCGTCTACGGCCTCCACGCAGTGGCAAACAACCAGCCATCGGCTCTGTTCAATTTCCCGATCGATGGTCCTGCGCCCGATGGGATCTATCAGGGTGGCTTTTTCCCGCTCGCTCTGAACGCTGACTGGCGGATGCGCACCAATTCTATCTCGGCTTTCGGACAGGCCGAGCAAAGCCTGACTGATGCGTTGAAACTGGTTGCCGGCGTCAGGTTTACCTTTGATGACAAGACCTTCACGGATGCGGACAATGCCGCGCTTCGCACGTGCGCCAGCGGCCAGCCCGGTTCCTGCTTCCTTGTGTCCGAGGGCGGCGATGGAACGGCAAACCCGTTCAGCCTCGACTATGATCAGTTGCTGGTGTCGGGCAAGGTTGCGCTTGAATACTCGCCGGATCGCAACACCCTGTTCTATGCCAGTGTGTCGCGTGGTACCAAAGGTGGCGGCTTCAACAACGGCTTCTACCCCGATAACACCAGCCTCTCTCAGATCCCCTACAAGGACGAGACGCTCTACGCCTATGAAATCGGTGAGAAGGTCACGCTGCTGAACAATCGGCTGCGCATCAATACCAGCGCTTTCTATTACGATTATTCCGATTATCAGGTGTTCAACTATTTCGGTCTGGTGGGTCTGATCTCCAATCAGGATGCACGGGCTTATGGTCTCGAAACCGAGATCGAAGCGGAACTCGCTGATGGGCTGACCGTTTATGGATCGGCCGCCTATCTGAAGACCAAGATTTACGATGTCAGCAAATCCACGCCGTCCGGCGCTGTTGTAACGGCGGATCGTGAAATGGCGTTCGCGCCGAAGTGGAGCGGCAGCGGTGGCGTGACTTATACCACGCCAGCAACTGAACTGGGTGAGTTGACCGTCGACTGGAATTTCAGTGCGCGTTCATCGCGATTTGCCGGCAATTTCGGTGATCCCGGCACAAAGCTCGACAGCTATTTCAAGCACAACGCCTCCGTAGCATTTGACTTCGAGGCCGGCTGGAACGTTCGAGCGTTTGTCGAAAACATCGGCAATGTGAAAAACTTCACCTATCTCGGCCCCTCCTTCGCTTCGCTTGGCATCATTCAGGCGCGATATGCCATGCCGCGTACTTATGGCTTGGCAGTTGGGCTGAAATGGTGACCCGCCTGATTTAAGTTAAGCAATGCTTGGCGGTTCTGCCCTCGTTTCGGGCAGAGCCGCCTTTTTTTTACGGAGTTGGTATCATGAGCAAGCTCATCCCCCTTTGCTTGACCATCGCGGGGTGGCTCGCTGTCAGCGTGGCGTCGCCTGCCGTGGCGGAGACGCCAGCCGACACTGTTTATCGTAATGCCCGCATATACACCGTCGATGCTGATCGAAGCTGGGCGGAAGCGGTCGCCATCCGCGACGGACGGTTCGTGTATGTGGGCGGCGAAGCCGGCGTGAAGGCGTTCATCGGACCCAAGACCGTTGTTGAGGACGTCAAGGGGCACATGGCGATGCCCGGCATCCACGATGCTCACCAGCACATGGTTCTTGCCCAGGCGCGGAACATTTATTGCCAGTCGTCGCCGGAAGCCGATGTGAAGGCGCTCATCGCCGCGCTCAAGGCGTGCCCCGCCGCCAAGCGTCCCAATGGCTGGATCATTGCCGACGTTTATCGGGGTGACAACTTTCCTGGCGGGAAGGCTGACCGCAAGCTCCTTGATGAGGCGTTTCCTGATACGCCCGTCTACATCCGGGAATGGTCGTATCATCATGCGCTGGTGAATACCAAAGCGCTCAAGATTGCCGGCATTGATCGCAACACGCCCGATCCGGAGGGCGGCACGATCCTGCATCGCGCAGATGGCGAACCGACCGGTGAACTCCTTGCCGGGGCCACATATCTAGTCACTCAGCACCTCCCGCCGCTACCTGCGGAAACCGTTCGTAAGGCACTGCTCGATACGGCTGCTCTGTGCGCGCAATACGGCATTACTTCTGTTCAGGACGCTGGCGTGACGGGCGATGTCGCGCGCACGCTTCGCGACCTAGACCAAAAGGGCCTTTGGAACTTGCGGACCCTGGCGCACGTGTTCTGGGGCAATCCGGCGGTGTCGATGGTATCGCTTGAGGAGAGCGAGAAGACCCTTGCCGAACGTAAAGCGTTTCGATCGGAACGGGTGTCTGTGGACGCCGTTAAACTGCTGATCGACGGTTCGCCCCTGCAACCGCATCACACCGATGTTCAGCTTGACGCACATGGTCACTATGACCGCGCGAAGCTCTATACCGATCCGGAGACCATCGCTGCCGCGCTGACGCGGTTCGATCGGGAAGGCCTGCATGTGAAGATGCATGCCGTCGGCACCGGCGCGAACCGGGTGGCGATTGATGCCATCGCGGCGATGCGCAAGGTGAACGGCCGCTCGGCGCTCAAGCCGGAGTTGTCGCATAGCCTTTATTTCTCGGAACAGGACCTCGACCGGCTGGCTCCGCTTGGCATTGCTGCAGAAATGTCGCCTGCGATCTGGCAGATCAAGGGTCCGCTGACGGCAAGTCTTGCAGGTGCCTGGCCGTTCCGCAGCCTCCTGCAGCGCGGCGTCACCATGACTGTCGGCAGTGATTGGGTTGTGCTGCCTTCGCCCAATCTCTTCCCAGGTATCGGCGGGATGCTCGACCATGGCGACCAGTCGATTCCGCTTGGCGACGCCATCGCGATCGCGACCATCAACGGGGCGCAAGTTTCCGGCTGGGGCGATGTCGCGGGCTCGATCGAAGTTGGCAAGATGGCCGACATGATCGTGCTGGATCGCAACCTGTTCGAAGCGACGCCCGAGGAAGTCGGCGAGACCCGCGTTTTACGGACCATATTCGAGGGGCGTGTAATCTTCGAAGCAAAGTGAAGCACAAAGGCCGCGCTACGCCATTTCCCAGCGTACATCGTGTGGCCTAGCCACCCGATTTTGCGATCGACACAGCCCCGTGGCGTCGCCTTGGCACAGGCGAGCGGAAATCTGGCACCGACATGCGGGAAACGCGCAGCGGAATGCACGACAAGAAGCGCGTTGAGCAAGCGGGGCCGTGATGACGAGTGTAACGGGTTTCTACAGCGACGAGTGGACGTTCTGGCATTCGGTGGGACTACAGGCGCTGTTCCTGCCGATAGGCGGCTATGTGCAGCCACCGAGCGGAGTGGCTGGTGCCGACACGCCCGACTCCAAGCGGCGGCTTTGGTCTTTGCTCAAGACATCAGGCTTGATGGACAAGCTCGTTGTATCGGGCGCGGCATCGGTCAGCGATGCCGATCTGCACCGCGTCCACACCCCACGGTATATCGAAGAGTTCAAGCAGGTCAGCGCGGCGGGCGGCGGTGATATCGGCGATTTTGCGCCGTTCAGCGCGGGCGGCTTCGACATCGCCTGCATCTCGGCGGGGCTTGCCAAGGCCGCGATAGCGGACGTGGTAGCTGGCCGGGTCAATCGCGCCTATGCGCTGTGCCGCCCCGCGGGTCACCATTGCCTGGCCGATCGTTCGATGGGGTTCTGCGTTCTGGCGAACATTCCCATCGCGGTCGAAGCGGCGCGTGCCGAGCAGGGACTGGGCAAGGTCGCGATCATCGATTGGGACGTGCACCATGGGAATGGCACCCAGTCGATCTATTATGATCGCAGTGACACCCTGACCATTTCGCTCCATCAGGAGAATTGCTTTCCCCCCGGCTATAGCGGCGTGGACGATCGCGGTTCAGGCGATGGCGCAGGTGCCAACATCAACATCGCGCTCCCCCCCGGCGCTGGCGATGCGGCTTACCTTGCGTCGATGGAGAAGATCGTCCTGCCGGCGCTCGATCGGTTTCAGCCCGACCTGATCGTGATCGCCAGCGGCCTCGACGCAGGCGCTGCAGACCCGATGGCGCGCATGCTGGCCCACAGCGAAACCTTTCGCGCGATGACGCAGCAAATGCTCGATGCGGCTGATCGTTTGTGTGGTGGGCGTCTGGTGGTGGTGCATGAGGGCGGTTATTCCGAAGCCAGCGTTCCGTTTCTCGGGCTGGCGATCGTGGAAGCGCTGAGCGGCGAGCGCACCGACGTTGTCGATCCGACGCTCGAGATCTTTCAGGCGCAGCAGCCGACCGCCGATACGGTCCGTTTTCAGCTCGATCGGGTGGAGGCTATGGCGCGCACGTTTGCAGACGGCTCCTGACTCAGATCGAAGGCGCAACGCGAGCAGGCAATGTCATTTGCTCGCGTAGCTCGCTCAATCGTCAATGCCGGCGTGATTTTCGCAACGTGTCGGAGGGACTGCAGCCGTAGCGCTTGCGATAATGTTGCGCATAGCGACCGAAATCGACGATGCCGCAGTCAAGCATCAGGTCGGTGATGCGCTCCACCGCGTCGGCGCGAAGCAGCGCTACATGCAACCGTTCCAGCCGGTGGCGGCGGATATACTCAGCCGGACTCGTTCCCAAGAAACGGTTGAAGCCCGTCTGCAAACTGCGAACGCTTACGCCCACCCGCGCGGCAATCCGGGCGACGGACAGGCTTTCGTCATAACTATCCTGAATAATCGCGCGCGCGCGCTGGACATGCCAAGGCGCCGTTTCATTGCCATGCGCTCCGATCAGGTCGGAATAGTTGCTGGGGTGATGGCTCAGGAGCAATTCTACCATCATCGCAGCATAATGACGTTGGATCCGCCCATTGCCGTACATGTCCGGTGCGGTTTCGACCTGGTCAGCGATATGCATGATCAGCCTTCGCCAGGCTTCGGGCAGCGCGCCGCCATCGATCCCCGTTGCATCGAAAGTTAACGGCCGGCTGACGGATAGGCCAAATTCACGGTTCAGATATTCGTCAAAAGCGAGCTTCGACAACCTGACTGTCAGATGGCGGCAGCGATGCGTCATCTCGACCTTCAGCCGCGTCCCGGGTGATGTCACGTGGATCACGCCGGGCCGCACGGTGCACCGCTGGGTGTCATCCCACATGACACTGCTGCCATCGATGCCGATGTGGACCATATAGCTATCGTCGATGCGCGCCGGGTCGATCAATACATCGGTGCCATAAGAGAGGTCGACAATCTGCGCTTCGCCCAGATCATAGCAACGCAATTGCGTTGCTATCGGCCGCGACGACTTCAGTACCATCTCATGCGGCGCCAAGGCTTGCGACACAATCCGCAGCGTCTCCTCCGCGTCAGTAGAGCGGAAGTGGCTGTGATAGGGACTGATCAGGCCGGGAGAGTGGATCGACACTGTGCACATCTCCTCCAAGTCGCCTCTATGGATGTCCTGATAAAGTTGAATAGTCAAGCAACATAGTGTCTTCTTTCCTGCCGATTGCGCATGTTGGCTTCGCCTTTTGCATAGTCGGCCAGGTCGCGCTGTCCCTATCCTCCAGGTCAATTAGGGAGAGCCTTTCCATGCCACAGATTGCCGATCAAAAATCCCGTCTCGGAGAGGCCGCCCGCAGCTTTCTCGGTTCCAGCCGCAAGATGCTGATCGACGGACAGTGGGTCGATTCCCAATCGGGCCGAACGATCGATGTCCTTGATCCTGCGACCGGCCTGAAGCTGGTAGAGGTTCCGGCAGGCGACAAAGCCGATATTGACCGCGCGGTCGCCGCGGCGCGCCGGGCCTTTGAGGGGTCTTGGGCAGCAGCCCGGCCGGTGTTGCGCGAGCGGCTTCTGCTTAAGCTCGCGGACCTGCTCGAAGCGAATGCCGACGAGATGGCCGAACTCGAAACGATCGACAGCGGCAAGCTGTTGATGATGTCGCGCATGGGCGACCTGACGCTGGCGATCGACTCGCTGCGCTACATGGCAGGCTGGGCGACCAAGATCGAAGGCACCACCATCACGCCGTCGTTCAACTACGTCCCGCCGGGCATGGAGTTCGCGTCGCAGACTCTGCGCGAACCCGTCGGCGTGGTCGGCCAGATCATTCCGTGGAACTTCCCCCTGGTCATGGCGATCTGGAAGATCGCACCCGCGCTGGCCGCCGGGTGTACGGTCGTGCTGAAGCCCGCCGAGGACACGCCGCTGACCGCACTCCGGCTTGGCGAGTTGATCTGCGAGGCGGGCTTCCCCGACGGCGTCGTCAACATCGTGACCGGTGATGCGGCGCCGGGCGCGGCGCTCGTCGATCATCCCGACGTCGACAAGATCGCATTCACCGGTTCGACCGAAGTCGGGCAGATCATCCAGCGCCGCGCCGCCGACACCATGAAGCGGCTCTCGCTCGAACTGGGCGGCAAATCACCGGTCGTCATCCTGAAGGACGCTGACATCGGCATGGCGGTGCAAGGCGCGGCGCAGGCCGTCTTCTTCAATCATGGGCAGGTGTGCACTGCAGGGTCGCGGCTGTTTGTCGAGCGGCCGATCTACGATGCGGTGATGGAAGGGCTTGCCGAGTTCGCCAATGGTTTCAAACTCGGTTCCGGCTTTGATGAAACCAGCCAAATGGGCCCTCTTGTGTCCGCCAAGCAACGGGACCGCGTGCAGCGCTTCCTGGAAACCGGGCACAAGGAGGGCGCGCGATTGATCGCGGGTGGGACAGCGGTCGACGGTGGCGGCTTTTTCTTCCGGCCAGCCGTATTCGCCGATACACGCCCCGACATGACGATCTACCGTGAGGAGATCTTCGGTCCGATCCTGGCGGCCACGCCCTTTGACGATCTCGACGATGCGGTGCGGCTCGCGAATGACAGCATCTATGGCCTCGGCGCCAGCGTCTGGACCAACAACCTGTCACTCGCCAATCGCCTCGTCCGGCGGCTGAAGGCGGGCAATGTCTGGGTGAACTGCCACAATCTGCTGGACCCAGCGGTTCCTTTCGGTGGCTACCGGATGTCGGGATACGGCCGGGAACTGGGCCACGCTGCGACCGACCTTTACACCGAGAGCAAGTCGGTAACGACGCTGTTGCTCTGACGTTCTGAAACGATTTTACTTGATTTTTCAAGTTTTGTGAGGGCATCAAGGTGAAGCACCCGTTTCTGAAACGGGGCGTGGCAGGGCCTTCCAGGAGAGCATGATGGACATCGCGTTACAGTCTAAGCCAGAGTCGCAGGTGGATCGAGCCGCAGCATTCGACAGGCTGCTGGACGCGGTGCGCATGCAGCGTACGCGCTTTTCGCAGGATCAGCAGATTAGCGCCGAGGTGGTAGACCTGATGCGCCAGGCGGGATTCTATCGCGCCTTGGTTGCGAAGCGCTTCGGCGGGGAAGAGTCCACGCCGATGGATTTCCTGCGCATGGTCGAGCGCCTGGCGCAAGTCGATGGCTCTGCAGGCTGGGTAGCCAGTTTCGGCTTCTCGGCGATCTATCTTTCAGCGCTGCCGGTCGAGACGCTCGAGACCATCTACGCAGATGGTCCCGACGTGATCTTTGCAGGTGGAATTTATCCGCCGCAAAAGGCGATCCCGGTCAACGGCGGGCTAGAGGTCTCTGGGCGCTGGTCATGGGGCAGCGGTTCCACCGGTGCGGATATCATCGGCGTGGGGATCAAGGTAGAAGGTGGCGACAGTGGTGGCTTGCCGCTGATTGCAGTGATGCCAGCAGCTAAAGTCAAAATCGAGCGCAACTGGAACGTGACCGGCCTCAAGGGCACCGGCAGTCACGACATGGTCGTGGACAAGGTGGTCGTGCCTCAGGAATGGACCTTCATCCGCGGCGGCAAATCGAGCCTCGATCAGCCACTTTATCAGTACCCCACCATGTCGCTGGCTGCGCAGGTGCTCGCCGTCGTCGCCCTCGGCGCGGCGCGCGGTGCAATTCAGGTACTTTGCGAACTGGCTGGCGGACGAAGCTCGATTACAGGCGCCGCGAACCTTGCCGATCGGCCTTATTTTCAGGCCGATATCGCCAAGGCCGAAGCGTTGCTCCGATCCGCGCGCGCCTTCTTCTATGAAGCAACGGAAGAGGCCTATGAAACCCTACTCGCAGGCGACGAACTGAGCATAGAGCAACGCGCTTCGCTGCGTTTGGCTTCGACCAATGCAGCGCGGGCGGGCGCGGACGTCACGCTCGCGGTGTATCGTCTCAGTGGGACCACCGGCATCGAAGCCGACCATATGATCGCGCGGCATATGCAAGACGCGATGGTGGTGCCGCAGCATGCCTTCCTGTCCGACGGCACGTGGCAAAATGCCGGACGTGTCCTGCTCGGCCTCGATGCGCCTGCCGGCTTCCCGTGATCGTTTGAAAAGGACTTTACCAATGACCGATAAACCGAAGCTCCGCGTTCTTTTCTGTGGTGCGGTGCTGCAGAATTTCTTCGATCTGCCGGGAAGCGAGATCGGCAAGGTTTGGGCAGCGACAGGTGAAATGCTCAAAGGCATTCGCGACCTGCCCGGGGTCGAGGTCATCGGCACGATCGACGATGACCAGACGATGGTCGGGACGTCGCCGAACGGCTGGCCCTGGACGTTTTACATCCTCGCCGACGTACCTGATCGCGACACGGCGGTGGCCGCATGCAACCTGTTCCGCACCATCGAGGTCGGCGAGTACCGGCTGTGGCGCTACATTCGCGTCGAAGCACGCATCGGCCGTGAGTTGGTGATCCCGGCATGACCGGAGACGTCGCGCTGGTGACGGGCGGTGCGAGCGGTGTCGGTTTTGCGATAGCAAAGGCGCTACATGCCGCCGGCCACCGCGTCGCCATCGGCGATATTGACGAGCCGGGCGCTGTAGCAGCCGCGAAGCGACTGGATCCTGACAGCGGCACCGCTATCGGGCTGTCCCTGGACGTGCGGCATGAGTCGGCCTTCCTCGCGGCCCGCGATACATTGATCTCGCGCTGGGGTTCGGTCGAGATCCTTGTCAATAACGCGGCGATGACGGCGGCAAAGCCGGTCCTCGACATTACGCCCGAGGAATTCGACGCAGTCACTGCGGTCAATCTGCGCGGTACCTTTATCGGTAGCCAGGTCTTCGGCCGGCTGTTCAAGGAGCGAGGCTACGGTCGTATCGTCAACATGGCCTCGCTTGCCGGGCAGAACGGCGGAACGGCAACCGGCGCGCATTACGCCGCGTCAAAGGGCGGGATCCTTACGCTGACAAAGGTTTTCGCGCGCGATCTTGCACCCTTCGGCGTCACGGCCAATGCGGTCGCGCCGGGGCCGCTCGATACGCCGATGGTTCACCAGACCATTCCTGCCGACCGTATGGCCCAGTTCTTGACGAATGTGCCGGTCGGCAAGCTGGGCGATCCTGACGCTATCGGCGCGATGGTGCTGCTGCTCGCCGGGCGCAATGCGAGTTTTATCACGGGGGCAACAATCGACATTAACGGCGGTCTCTACATGCGCTGAGGCCGGCGAACTTCCAACGACAAAAAACACTAAAAAAACAGCGCTTTCGCAGGGCGGGACGACACGGAGGAGACACGAGATGAAGACATTCACAAAGAGAGCACAAAGCACGCTGATCGGCGCGACCATGCTGGCCAGCTTGCCCGCAATTGCCGCAGCGCAGGAAGCGCCGCCGCCCGCCGACAGGGCGGTCGAAAACTCCGGTGACATTGTTGTCACCGCCCAGAAGCGCGAACAGAGCATCCAGAATGTGAGCCTTGCGATCAGCGCACTCGGCCGCGACGGGCTCGCAGACTTGGGCCGGCAGGACGTATCGGCTCTCGCTGCCAAGCTACCCAGCCTGCAGGTACTGGCTTTCAGCCCGACGCTGACGGTGTTCAATATCCGCGGCGTGTCGCAGAACGACTTTGCCGACACACAAGAGGCGCCGATCGCCTTCTACAACGACGAAGTCTATATCGGCGCGCTGGGCGCGATTTCCGGCCAGACTTACGATCTGGAGCGCGTTGAGATGCTTCGCGGGCCGCAAGGGACGCTGTTTGGCCGCAACGCAACCGGCGGTCTCGTTCAAGTCATCACGGCCAAGCCCACCGCCGATCTGACGGGATTTCTCACCGTAACCGGTGGCAGCTATGGCCAGATCGCCACCGAGGGCGCTATCAGTGGCCCGCTCAGCGACACCCTGCGCGCTCGCCTGTCGTTCACAACGGAACACCGCGATGGCTATATCAAGAATACGATCGGCAAGGACATCGGCAATGCCCGGTTCTACGCGGGCCGTTTTCAGCTGGAAGGCGATGTTGGGGCCGGGGGAACAATCACCCTGAAGATCCAGGGTATGCGCAACGACGATGAGCGCAACGGGGGGCTCTACAGCCATCGTTCCGCCGTCGCCAATGCCGATGGTCTCGGCGAGTATGTGGGGCCAAACGAAAACCCTTTCGACACGTGTAATGGCTGCGATGCGTTCGGCTATGTTCAGGCCGGGTCGGACCCGTTCAAGGTAGCCTTCGACGGACCCAACAATTTCAGCCGTACCTATTGGAGCGGCACGCTGCGCTATGAGCAGGATCTGGGCGGCGTAACGCTCACCTCGATCAGCGACTATCAATATCTGAAGAAGCGCTACGGGGAGGACGGCGACATGTCACCCGCGCCGATCTTTCGGTATTATACCGCGCAAGATCTCGACCAGTATTCGCAGGAGCTGCGCCTTTCGGGGGACAGCGACAAGATCAACTGGGTCGTGGGTGGCTATGGTATCAAGATCGTTAGTGACAACGACTATAATACCGATCTGTCTGCGATTGGCCTGGACGAGGTCTATGGCGGTCGGCTGAAGACGACGTCCTTCGCGGCCTTCGGTCAGGTCGAATATTCGATCACCGATCAATTCAGCCTCGTCGGCGGCGCGCGCTATTCCTACGACCGCAAGGTGCTGGATTTCACGCATGCCGAAAATGGCGTGGTCGATTTCACCTTTAATCGCGCAAGCGTCGGCAAGCTCGCCCGGCAGGTTTCCAAGGATTATTCGGGCAAGGTCGGCGTCAACTTCAAGCCGAACGACGACACGCTGATCTACGTGAGCGTCAATCGCGGCATCAAGGGTGGGGGGTTCGGCACTCCCGCATTCAACCCCGGCGACCTGACGACGATCCCTTTCAAGAAAGAGGTGCTGACCGACTATGAAGGCGGCGTGAAACTCACGCTTGGCCAGAACACGCACCTCAACCTGTCGGCGTTCTACTACGACTACAAGGACTATCAGGCGTTCGAACTGATCGGCATCGCGCTCGCCGTCCGCAACAAAGACGCAACGATCAAGGGTCTCGAGTTCGAGTTCAACACCCGGCCCGTCGACGGGCTCTACCTCTCGACGTTCGCGACTTATCTCGACAGCAAGGTCAAGGACGTGACCCTGCCTGGCGGGCGGGTTGCAGACACCCGCATGCCACAGGCGCCGAAACTCAGCGTAGGTGGCCTTGCTCGATATGAGATGCCGGTGGGCGAGGGGAAACTCGCGCTACAGACCGACTGGAAGTATGACAGTTCGCAGTATTTCTCGACGTTCAATGCCCCGGTCGATCGGCAGGCCGGTCGTGTCATCGGCAATGCGCGGATCAGCTACACTTCGGGCGATCGGAACTGGGAACTGGCTGGATTCGTCACCAACCTGACCGACAAGCATTACAAGCTCTACAATCTCGATCTGTCGGGGCCGTTCGGCTTTACCCAGCAGACTTATGCCCGTCCGCGCTGGTTTGGCGCGAGCATCACGCGGCGCCTCTGATCACGGCACCCGTGACCGGAAAAAAGAAAGGGGCGGCCTTGCGGTCGCCCCTTTTGCTTTACGGGTGAAGCCGATTGATCAGGCCGGTTGTTCCGTGATCTTGTCGAAGAACGTCATCCCCACGTTCGCGATCAGCGATCCGCCGTCGACCGCGAGCACGGCGCCGTTCACAAAGGATGCGGCGGGAGAGAGAAGCCAGGCAATCGCCTCTGCGGCTTCGTCCGAGTTGCCTGCCCTTCGAGCAGGCACGTGCTCGCTGACTTTGGCATAAGCGCCTTCAAGGTCCTCGGCGATATGCATCGTCTCCATCTCTTCGTCGCCCATCTCGGTGCGGATCCAGCCTGGCGCGACGATGTTTGCGCGAAGGCCGTCGCGAGAGTGCTCATAAGCCAGCGCCTGGGTCATTAGCTGCAGCCCCGCCTTGGATGCCGAGTAAGCCGCCAGCCCCGGGCCGGTTTGCACCGCGCCGACGGACGTGATCGAAACGACCGCGCCTTTGGCGGCGAGCAGGTGGGGCAGGGCGGCCTGCGTCATCACGAAGGGGCCGGTGAGGTTGATGGCGATCTGCTGGTTCCAGGCGTCGAGGCTGGTCTCACCGAAGGTCGCGTTGATCAGGATGCCGGCATTGAGGACGAGGCCGTCGAGGCGTCCGAACTGCGCAACGATATCAGCGATCAATTGGGCGGCGGCTACGGGGTCGCCGACATCGGTGGTGAAGATCGCTGCGCCGGTTTCGGCCGCAACCGCTTCCAGCGGCTCGCGTCGCCGGCCGCAGATCACCACCTGCCACTCGGCTGCCAGCCTTCGGGCAGCCGCCGCTCCGATACCGCTGCCGCCGCCGGTGACCAGCACGACAGGCTTGGTCGACATGTCATTTTCACTCATCCTATCGCCTCCAGTAAATGGAACCCAGTCCGGTTAAGATCGCCAATTTGACTATTATGAAGACGAAATGCTGGCTGATCCAGAATATAATTGGACTGCAGTGCATAAACCAATAGAGTTGGCCTACGATTCGCAGGATTGAAGGGGTAGCGATGCGCTGGTCGGGTGTAGCACCGCTTACAGGCGGCACATTTCTGGGCATGTACCCAATGATGACGACGCCGATCCTGATCGGAGGCGTCATGGACGGCGCGGCCATGACGTCGGAGCAGGCGGGCTGGATCGGCACGATATCTGTCGGTGCCGTGGCTGCGGCTTCCATGCTGCTACCGGGCCTGCTGCATCGTTATCCCGGACGCTTGCCGCTTTACCTGTTCGCGGCGTGCCTCATTGCCGGCTATGCAGGCTTTGCCGTTGCGACTGATTTCAATTCGTTCGCCCTTTTCGCCTTTCTGGGCGGGATTGGATCGGGCGGTCTTCTCGCCGGCATGGCAATGCGGATCGCGGGCATGCCGAGCCCGGATCGCGTATATGGCGGCATCTATGCAGCAGCGACGATTGCATTCGCGCTGCTGCTGTTCGTCGTACCAATCGTGGGCGGGCGGGCGGGCGTCAGCGCAGCCTTTTTCACCCTTGCGATCGTCGCGCTGATTGTCTCCCCGGCATTGGCGTTCGTTAGCGACCACGTGGTGGACGATGTGGCGGGCAAGGCCGATGCGCGAACGCCGTGGGCGATGGTGTCGGTGGTGATGCTCGTCATGGTCGTCGCCTTTCCGCTCTATGGCGGCGTCTACTCTTTCTGCGAACGACGCGCGGTCGCAGTCGGCCTGTCGCCAGCCGGGGTCGGATCGGTGCTGGGCGCCACCACGCTGATGACCGTGATCGGAGCGGCGCTGGTCGCCTGGATCGGCACGCGGCCGGGCCGCACTATCCCGACCGTGGCGACGATGGCGATCGCGACCCTCGCTTATGGGCTCGCTCTGGGCGGCGGCAGCGTGGAGTTGTTCGTCTTGGGCATGCTCGCGTTCGGGCTGATCCAGATGGCGCTTAACAGCTATTTCTTCGGCCTCGCCTCGGTTCTCGATCCGGGCGGGCGCGTGGCAGCGTTCCTTCAAGGCTTCTCGCTGATCCCTTATGCGCTCGGAGCCGCACTTTTCGGCACGCTGGGCAACCTGCCGCGCCTGGCGATACCCGCCATGGTAATCAACCTGGTCGGTGCGCTGATCCTGCTGCCGGTGCTGCTCAGGCTCGACCGCGCGGCCAAGGCGGAACGGATATGACTTTCGCTCGCCGGTCGCTGGGCTGGCCCCATGTCGCGGGCCTTGGCGTCGCATTAGTGGTCGCGGGGCAATTTTCGGGCTGGAACTACGGCCTCGCCGCAGCGGGCTGGGCGAATATGGTCGTGGCCACTGTGTTGATGGCACTGCTCTGCTTCGGCCTTGCCCTGTGCCTTGCCGAGCTGTCCGCAGCCCGGCCCCATTCCGGCGGTCTCTACGTCTATTGCTCCGAAGCATTCGGATCGGTTGTTGGGTCCGCTGTTGGTTCGGCGGTCTTCATTGCGCTTGCGATCGGAACGGGGGCGGCGTCCGAGTTTGTCTCCGCTTATGCGCTCCACGTTATCGGTTTTGGGGGTTGGCCGCTGAAGATCGGGATGTTCGCGGTCATCCTCGCGCTTCACCTACGCGGTGTGGGAGAGGCGATGTGGCTGATTGTTACAGCCGGCGCATGCGCGGTGATCGGCATACTGCTCTTCGATATCGCGATGCTTCCGCACTTCGCTGCATCGAACCTGACACGCGGCGGCGAGCGGCTGCACGTCGATGCGGCAGGCGTATTTGCCTGCATTCCCTACGCGATCTGGCTGTTCATTTCGGTGGAGCAATCGGCAGCGGCGTCAGAAGAGGTCGGCAATCCGGCGCGTGACATGCCGCGCGGTATCCTGGCTGCGGTGTTCACGCTGCTGCTCTCGGGCCTGGGCGTGCTGGTTCTGGGCGCAAGCGCGGGGGGAATCGAGCGGATCGGACAAGCTGCCGACCCGCTCTATGCCGCGATGTCGGGCGTGCCCGCCGGCGTGCCGCGCTGGATGATCGTAACCGTCGGTCTCAGCGGGATATTGGGGCTGGTCGCGACATTGTTCTCCCTGATCTACGCAGCTTCGCGGCAGATGTTCGCCTTGGCGCGCGACGGTGTCATGATCGCTTCGATGGCCTCCATCAATCGTTTCGGTGCGCCGCACAAGGCCCTGATGTTGGTGTGCGCGATCGGCCTTGCCGCATCCGCGCTGCCGCCGGATCGGATTCTGCTGGCTGTCGTGCTGTCGCTTAGCGGGTCCTATGTCGTCCTGCTCGCCGCCTTCATTCGCTTGCGGCTGACGCGGCCCGAAATGGTCCGCCCGTTCAGGGCCTGGGGCGGAATCGCGATGGCAACGATCTGCCTTCTGCTCGCCAGCGCGCTTTTCGTCGCCTGCTTCCGTGCCGATGCGCGCGTGCTGATCGGCCTGGGCCTGTGGATCGCATTTGCCACGGGCATGAATCTCTACCGCCGCCGGCGCGCGGTGGAACCTTGCGAAAGGATTGTCGATGTCATCTGATCAAGCACTGCTCGAGCGCCGTTACCGCGTGCTGGGGCGGAATTCGCCGCTGTTTTACGAGCGCCCCGTTCATCTGGTGAAGGGGCAGGGCGTCTGGCTGACCGACGCCGACGGTCGCGAGTATCTCGACGTCTACAACAACGTCCCGCACGTCGGGCATTGCCACCCCCATGTGGTGGAGGCGATCGCCCGGCAAGCCGCCACGCTCAATATCCACACCCGCTATCTCCACGAGACCGTGGTCGCTTATGCCGAGCGGCTCACCGCGACTTTCGACCCCGGCCTCGCAAGCGCCGCCTTCACCTGCTCGGGCACGGAGGCGAATGAACTCGCGCTTCGCATGGCCCGCTTCCGTAGCGGCGGGCAGGGGATCATCGTCAGCGATTTCAGCTATCACGGCAATTCGGAGACACTGGGGGCGGTCACGACCTGCTTTCCTGTGCCCGAAGCCTTTCCGAAATTCGCGCGCAAGGTGACCATTCCCGATCCGTGGCGCGATCGTCAGGGCCGCACCGATGACGAGCTTGCGGAGCATTTCGCGGGCCTCGTCGAAGCGGCGGTCCAGTCGCTGGAGGCCGACGGCATCAAGGTGGCCGCGCTGCTGATCGACACGCTGTTCGCCAATGAAGGCCTGCCCGCTCCCCTGCCGGGCTACGTCGCCAAGGCCGTCGAATTCGTGCGCGCGGCGGGTGGCCTGTTCATCTGCGATGAGGTGCAGGCGGGTTTCGGTCGCACCGGTATGATGTGGGGGCATCAGGCGGCCGGTGTGACTCCCGATATCGTCACACTCGGTAAGCCGATGGGCAATGGTCACCCGATTGCAGGTGTAGTGGCGCCAACCGATCTGGTCGACAGCTTTGGTCTTGCCGCGACCTATTTCAACACGTTCGGCGGCAATCCGGTTTCCGCCGCTGCCGGGATGGCGGTTCTCGACGTGCTGGAGAATGAGCAATTGCTGGAAAATGCGACGACCGTCGGGGCCTATGTCACGGACGGGCTTTACCGGCTTGCCGACAAGCATGCGATCGTCGGCAACGTTCGGGGACGGGGCCTCTTCTTCGGTCTGGAGCTGGTCCATGGCGACGCCAACCGCACGCCTGCGACCCAGGAAACCAAGCGCGTGATCAACGTCATGCGTGAAAATGGCGTGCTGATCAGCCGGATCGGCCGTTACGACAACATCCTGAAAATGCGCCCGCCAATGGTGTTCGCCAAAGCCCATGCCGATCAACTGCTCGCGACGCTCGACGACGCGCTCGGCGCGCTGTGATGGAGATGGTCATGACCGATTTCTATGCGCTGAGCGATGCGGCTCAGGCCGACCGCCTCGCTGAACTGGCCCGCATTGCATTGACTCGCTGGCCGGGCACCTTCGACGATATTCGCCTGATCAAATACCGTGAAAATGCCGTGTTCTCGGCACGTCGCGACGACGGCGAGCGGGTTGCCGTCAGGGTCCATCGCCACGGCTATCACTGCGACGCAGCGCTTCGTTCCGAACTGATGTGGATGCAGATGCTGGCACGCGACGGGATCGACGTCCCGCCGATCCTGTTAAGTCAGGGGGGCCATATATTCGAAACGGTATCGGCACCCGGCGTGCCGGAACCGCGCCAGATCGACGTGCTGGGCTGGCTTTCCGGTACGCCGGCAGGATCGTCGGAAGAGGGCCTCGGCCTCGATGATGCCGGCGCGGCGCGGCTGTTTTTCGACGCAGGCGCACTCGCCGCGACGATGCACGAACAGGTGGGCAGGATGAAACTTGCCGACGATTTCAAACGGCACGCCTGGGATGAGGCGGGCCTGGTCGGGCCTGAACCCCTCTGGGGCCGCTTTCTGGACCTCCCGATGCTGTCGGTCGATCAGCGAAGCTTGCTCGCAGACGCGGCCGACCGCGCGGCGGTTGATCTCGCGGTGTTCGGTAAAGGCCCCCACAACTATGGGTTGATCCACGCCGACTTCGTGCCGGAAAATCTCCTGATCGAAGACGGCCGGTTGAAGCTGATCGATTTCGACGACAGCGGCTTTGGCTGGCACATGTTCGATCTCGCGACGGCACTCTATTTCAACCTCGATCATCCCGGCTATGTCGCGATGGAGCGAGCCTTGTTCGAAGGCTATCGATCGGTCCGCGCGGTGCCCGAAGATCATGAGGCGACGCTCCCGCTTTTCCTGTTCCTGCGCAGCACAACCTATCTCGGCTGGGTCCAGACCCGGCCGGAGACGCAAACCGCGAAGGAACTCGGACCCTTCCTCATCGAGCGGGCCTGCCTTGTGGCGCGGCGCTATCTGGACCAGTGAATGCCCGAGAACCTTGGCGACATGATGGAGCCGGTGACCTGATGGAGGATACCGATCGCGCACCTGCGACACAGGCGCGCGGACGCAAACGGCGCGAGGCGCTGCTGGCGTCCGCTCGCGAACTGCTGGCGGCGAACGAGAGCAGCCAGATCACCTTGGCAGAGATTGCTGCCCATGCATCGGTACCCAAAAGCTCGGCTTATCACTTTTATACCGATGCTCTCGGACTCTATGTCGAACTGGTTGCCATCCTGGACGGCGAATTGCAGCAGCTGATCCAGCAGCCGCTACCGCCGGTCGACAACTGGGAGGAGGCGATGGGCGTGATCATTGACCGGGCGGCCTCCTTCTTCGAGGACAACCCTGCGGCGCAGCAGTTGATGCTGTCATCGCAGACGTCGCCCCAGATAAAGCGCTTCAGTCGCCGGGCCGACATGGACACCAGTCGCCTGATCGAGGGCCTTATCGAAGCGCAGTTCGTGCTTCCCGAGATTCCTGACCGCGGACGCATTTTCTTTCACGCCGTTGAGGCGGCCGATCTGATGTTTGGCCTGTCGCTGTTTGAATGCGGCGTTCTGCAGCGAGACATGGTCCAGGAGGCGAAGAGGATGAGCTGCGCCTACCTAGCGCTCTATCTGCCGCGTCACTTGCCCCGGCGCAATTAAATCACACTGGTAGGGCTAATCAGTTCCGTCTGCGCGCGCTGCCAGGCGGTTTGCCGAACCGCCGCTTGAACAAGCGCGCAAAGTGGCTGCTGTCGTTGAAGCCCGCAGCAAAGGCCACCTGACATACGGAACGATGCGCAGATGTTGGATCGTGCAACCATTGCTGGGCCAGATCGAGGCGCAGGTTGGCAAGCCAGCGATGCGGTGTCGATCCGGTTTCGGCGAAAAGCCGGTAGAGACTACGCCGCGACAGTCCGAACGCGTCTGCCAGCCTATCGGCATCCAGATCGGGATCGCCGATCCGTGGCGTAGCCCACTCCCGCATCTGTTCCAGCTTGTGGGCTGCGCGGCTATGCCGTCGTTCATCGGCATCTGGGCGATTCAGCGCGGTTTCGAGTAGAGACATCGTCACGGAAAGCGCGATCGCGTCGTCGCTGCCTTGCGTCTCGTCGTCTGCGTCGAGAGACTGGAGGACTGCGGAGAGCATCCGCCCCGCGCCGCGCGTGCCCGCGATGTGATGGCCGAACAGGCTGTCGGAATTCGCTCTGATCTGCGACAGCATGTCGCGCGGCAAGGCAAGCACCAGCGATTGTGTTCCATGGTCTCCGACGTCGATGGTGCAGGGCTCACGCGAGTCCATCAACACCAGATCGTTGGAGGAAAGCCCGATTTCGCGGTCATAATGGCGGACCACCACATCCCCAGACACCGACATCAGGATGAAGGCGCGATCTTTCCATTGGCCGTTCAGCGCGGGTCGGCTGCTCCGCACTGCCTGCGCGTGTATTTGGAAGCCTTTGAACGGACCGGCTGCGATCGGCTTCATCTTGCCGCACGAAAGCGCCGATGTGTCGATCGGCTCAGTATCGAATGCGCCATAAGTTTCGCGCAGCGATTGCTCGAACTGGTTCAGTGCTCCCAATTCCGACATTGCTACCCCGCTGACAACCGGCGTGAGCAGCGCGATTCGCTGCAATCCGGTTGTCATAATGTTCCGATTGATTGTGTTCCTTTTCAAGTAAATTCGCGCGGCGAACCCCAACCAGTGCAGTAAAAGCCTTTTGGCATCTGGAGACGCGCTTTTGGCACGGCAGTGCGGGACGGAGCCGATGGTCTGTCATAGCTTCCATAACTTAAGGCCCGCGGCTGAAGCCGTTTAAGAGGCTGATTTCCCAGGAAGGACAGGGGCCCAACTGGCTTCGGACATGAATTGAGGGGGACTAAGATGAAAAAGCATTTCGCCGCCATGTTGTGCAGTACGGCCTTCGTCGCCGGCGTACCGGCGCTGGCGCAGGACGCAGCAGATACCGCGACGGGCAACGAGATCGTTGTCACCGCGCAGAAGCGGGCGCAGTCCGTCAGTGACATCGGTATCAATATCACTGCCTTTGGCGAAGATGAGCTTCGCCGTAATCAGGCAACCGACGTTAATGCGCTCGCAAGCCAACTGACCAGCGTCGTCGCAACGACTAGCGTCAATTTGCCGGCGTTTACCGTGCGCGGTATCGGTCTGAATGAATTTGCGTCAAACTTTGACTCGCCGGTCGCCATCCATGTCGACGAAGTCTACAAGAGCAAGCCCTTCATGGCGACGGTGCCGTTCTTCGACATCCAGCGCGTCGAAGCACTCAAGGGGCCGCAAGGTACGTTGTTCGGTCGCAACACGACCGGTGGATCGGTGAACTATTATACAGTCGAGCCGCAATTCGAGACCAGCGGCCGGATGAACTTCAGCGCGGACAACTACAGCCGTGCCCGCATCGACGGCTTCTTCAACCATGCTTTGAGCGATGACATTGCCCTGCGCGGATCGTATCTAGTCGCACAGGGCAAGGGCGGCCCATATCGTAACCTCTTGACCGGGGCCGACCATGGCGCGCCGAACCAGTTGGTAGGCCGTTTGCAGATGAAGTGGCAGGGGGCCGACACCTCGCTGCGGTTGATGGGATATGCATTTCGCGACAAGAGCGAACTGACGCCTTACAAGAGCCCGGGCATATTCAATGCTGATGGCACGATCTGTTCTCAGGTATTTTCCGGCGAAATTCGAAAGAACCGCGCGGCGTGTCTGAAATACGGCCCCTTTGTGCCGGGACCCAATCCGCTTGGTCTGCGCGAGACGCAGAGTATTCGGGAACTTTCAGCCGATAATCCGCAGGGTGCGAACAACACTGCCTATGGCGGCTATGCTCGCCTGGAACATCAGGCGGGTGCCGTCAGCCTCACATCTATCACGGCCTTCGACTATTTCGAGCGTGATCAGACCGACGATCCCGACAACTCACCGTATCCCACTGCGAACCAGAACTACTACGGCAAGATCAACCAGTTCTCCCAGGAACTGCGTGCGTTTGCAGCACTTGGCAGGCTGAATCTGTTGGTGGGCGGCTTCTATGAGCATGACTCCATCAAGGACGTGACCAGTGCTGACCTTTCGGCCAACACCCTGCTCGGACTCCCGCCATTCGCACCCCGGCTCGCCGCGACATTCTCGCAGAAGGTCCGTTCGATTGCGGGCTTCACCAACGCCGAGTACGCGCTGACCGATACGGTCACTCTCATCGGCGGTTTGCGTTACACCAGTGACCGGACTTCGATCGATGCGCTGACCTATCTTGGTGCCAATGATCCTACGGGCCGCACCCATATTGTGACGCCGGTCATCCCGGTCGATACGCTGGTCGATCGCCGGACCGACAACACCACATCGTTCCGTGCCGGGCTCAACTGGAAGCCGTCCAGAGAACAGCTCTTTTATGCGTCTGTTTCGCGCGGGTTCCGCAGCGGCGGCTACAGCATTCCCTTCGGCGGTGTGATCACAACCTTCGATCCCGAGCAGTTGACCGCTTACGAAATTGGTTCGAAATCGCGCCTGCTTGATAGAAAACTTGACCTGAATGTGTCAGCATTTTTCTATGACTACAAGGATCTGCAAACTAACGTTGACGATCCCTCCTCGCCCCTGGTGCCGATCACCCGCAATATCGGCGGATCACGCACTTACGGCGTGGAAGTCGATCTAAGCTTCAGGCCGGATCCGAGCATGATGCTCAGGCTCGGTGGCAGCTACCTGGACGCGCGCTTCCGCAACACCGATGCCACGATCGCGACTTACGTAGGTCCGGTGCCGCTGAATGGAAAACGACCGGTCAACAACCCGAAATGGTCAGGGCAGGGCATGGTCGAAAAGACGTTTCCGCTAAGCTCTGACCTCGAACTGATCGCGAATACCGATTTCCGGTATGTCGGTGAGCGCTTCCTTGAAGCTACCGGGCAAGTGTTCGACCGGGCCCCTTCTTATTGGGTCCAGAATGCACGCGTTACTCTGGCCAGCAAGGATGGCAGCTGGGAAGTCGCCGCCTGGGGCAAGAACCTTTGGAATAAGGAATACCTGACCTACATTAACAACGTCAGTTTCTTCCGCCTCGAAATCTATGGCGAGCCGGTTTCCTACGGGTTATCCGCCTCCTTCAAGTTCTGAGCTTGGCCGGGCCGTCAGTGTTTTGACGGCCCGGCTTTTTTGGAAGTTCCCCGCCACTCCGCGATGGGCCGCGGTTGAGAAATCGTCGCAACGCTCTATGAGCTTCGCTCGGCGACAGCGGGAGAGATATTACGTGGAAGGCTCAGATTTCGACGCACGGCAATGGCCCTTTTTTTGGATCACGCAAACAGCAGGCCAATATGTCCGGACGATCGAGCCCGCCTTGCGCAAGATAGGGTTGGATGTCCCGCGCTGGCGTGTGCTGATGTGCGTGGCACCGGGCCAGGCGATCAGTGTGACGGAGATTGCCGAGCTTGCGATCGCCAAGCTGCCGACCATGCTTAAAACCATCCAGCGCATGGAAGCGGACGGCCTGGTCGCATGCGCGCAGCGCGTAAGCGATGGCAGGGTGACCGAGGTGACTTTGACCACAAGCGGCCTTGAGGCGCGCGAGCGTGCGTGGGGTGTGGCTGAGAAGGTGTTCGAGAAGGCCTTTGCCAAAACATCGCAAGCCGAACAGGTGCGTCTCAACAAGTTGCTCGAGCGGATCTACACAAGCCTGCGCACCTGAATTCTCAGCGCGTCGCCCGCAGTTTCTCGCTCTGCAGCACGAGATGTTCGCGAACCCTGCTCACTCCCTGCAGACGATTGCGCCGCAACTTCCCGACTTCGTTCGCTGAATAGGGCACGAAGGTACCGGCGACTTGTGGCGTCATTTCCGGAACGAGCCAATTGAGTACGCGGGCGAGCTGCGCATCGGTCAACTGCGAATTGGCGACGCCAGGCACGCGACCTATGTAATCACGCCCGGCTGGCATTACCGCGATCCAGCCAAGTTTGCCGCGCATGTCCGGGACCTTGCCCCGCATCCCGCTGCCGTCGGATAGATGGCACCCCTGGCAATGCAGCATGTAGTTTGTCCGGGGGGACAAGTTCTCGGGATCGGGGGCGTTGGTCGCCGTAAGCCCGATAAGCGCGACCGCGCCTAGTGCCAACGATGCCCAACGCACCCGCATATTGTCAGCCGGCAGGGCCGAGGATCACGGCCGTCGAACAGTTATACACGACACCGCTCTGCGTGCCGAGGCACCAGTCGAGATCGTTTGCCGCTGACGGCTGGTAGACCGGCATATCGCGCTCGTTCCGCGTACACTCGCACCGACCGCATGCGCTTTTGCCGCAGCAGTCATTGTACGAAACCACATAGTCCTTGTTGTCGACCGGATTGCGGCAGGTGCCGATCCAGGTGATCGGGGATGGTTCGGTGCCCGGAGGGCATGTCGAGGCCGATCCTCCGCAGCAGGAGCAGAGGAACCCGTCAATTGCGCAATAGCGCCAATAGTCGCAACTCGCCGGATCGCCCGATTCGCCAGGCTGCGGTGGCGTCGGCGCGGTCGCGGCGAGGCTGCGTGACACCGGTAGCAACGGGGCTGCACCGATCGTGATCGCCGCTCCAAGCCGGCCAATGAATCCGCGCCTCGACAAGTGGCGGGCGGCATTGCGGGCGAGATACTCGGCCACGCGATCCATTCTGTTCATGTGACCGTCCTTTGCTGAGCCCGTCCCAAGGGCGTACGTGTTTTTTCAAGATATTGCTGAAGGGATGCGACGCCTCGGCGACGCGCTTCGAACAGGCTTTCGAGATGCTCCCGATTGTTGACCAGGCCCTTGGCGGCAACATCGCCATCAGCCTTGATCAGCACCGCATAAGGCAGTTTCGACACCGCGTACGCCATGCCGAGTTCGGTCGATAGCACGAGGGGGAAGGCGTCCAGGCGTTCCTCAGCGATCATCGCATGCTGGAGGTCTTCGTCACCATCGCTGGCTAGGACGACGCGGAGCGAGCTGCTTTCCTCGCGTGCAATCGACTTCACAATCGGAATCAGCGATTTGCACATCGGGCAGCGGGGCGAGAGGAAGAACAGGAGTGTGTCGCGTCCGGATCCATCCCGGCCACCGAGCGTTATCGCGCCGCCGCCGATCGTCTCCAGTTCAAATTGCGGCGCACTGTCACCGACCGTCACCCCGCCTGGCAGCGTCAAGGCGCCGACCGGCCCAAGCCGTTCGTGCAACTGCCCCACTTGGCGAAACAGCAGGAGAACTGCGGTGCAGAGTGTCAAGATAAGCAGCCACTGGACGACGACGGCAATTGATAGAGCGACGATCATAGCCTGATTCCCCTAGCCGTGGTCGCTGCAGCTTCCATGATTGCGTAGAGCAATCCGGCAGTGACGACCGCGCAGGCCAGCCCGAACCAGTCGAGCCACAGCAACGGGCGCTCGCCGGTATCGGCAGTTGCGATCACGAGCGCCATTACCGCGAGTACCGTATTGCGCACGACCATGCGGACATGAATGGGCATGCCTGTCTTGCCAAAGGCGAGGCAGCCGCAATCGATAGTGCGCCGACCACGCTTCAGGTTGATGGCGATCGATCCGGCGTAGAGCAAAAGTAGTCCGGCAATCGCGAAAAGACCTGGCGAACCCAGAAACAGCGTGGCTATCGCGGCAGCACCTTCGGCCAACGGGACGAGCGGTACGACCGCAGGCAGCGCACGAACGGGAACCAGCCGATAGTCGGCCACCACCTCGGCGAAACCGGGCATGTCGCGCAGCTTGTGCAGGGCGGTCGTCAGCATCAGCGTGGCAAGCGCGCCGCGCGCGGCAAGATCGATGAACGGATCGATCGTCACTTTGCTGCCTGAACGCTAGGTGCGGGCTGCAGCACAGTGATCGCGTTGCCGAGTTGGCCGATTTCGCGAAGCTGCGTGCCAGTGGCAGCATCGTAGACGACTAGCGTCGGCACGCCGAACATTGCGGTATAAAGCAACGGCTTGTCGTCCTCGCTTACAGCGATCGAAGTGGCAGGCCCGGCCATGGGATAGCGATGCAGGCGCTTGCCCGTCGTGGCATCGAATACCCAAATCTCGACGCCAGGGTCCTGCCGCGTCGCCTGGTCGCCTTGATGCATGAGCGTGAATAGCCGCTTGGTCGGAGCGTGATAGGCGATCGGCTGTACCCCGCCCGTGCGCCACCCGGCGACGTCCTTGCCGACCATGCTCCAGCGTTTCTTGACGGTCGGCACTGCGCCCGATCCATCGACGACGACGGCCTCGGTATCGGTGGTCTGGAACAGCCATTCCGATGCCGACAGTCTCACCGCCTTTTCATGCGCGGGGTCTTTGTCTGTGAAGACAGGCTGAGAAGCCTTGCCGAGCGTGACAGCGCCCGTTTCGGAAAGCGTGGCGGTCTGCATCGATCCGTCTCCGCACAGCATCATGAAACGCCGCGCGTCGACCGGATAGACAAGAGTGCATCCGGGCGTCTCCGCCTCGCCGACCAGTTTACGAGCCTGCACGTCTACGACCGTGACTGACTGTTCGGGTGTGAAGTTGGTGACGATCTGGAACCGATCATCGTCCGTTCGCGACGAATGCGCGAGGAGCGGCAATGACTTCATCTGCTTTGGCGGGATCACGACCTCGCCTGTCCCGCCCAGCGTCTTGATGTCATAGAAGGTGACGACGTCGGTGCGCTCGCCCGTCGCACCGCGCGAATAATATGTCGACACCATCGAGAACTGCTTGCCGT
This sequence comes from uncultured Novosphingobium sp., assembly GCA_964502105.1. Classification (GTDB taxonomy): domain Bacteria; phylum Pseudomonadota; class Alphaproteobacteria; order Sphingomonadales; family Sphingomonadaceae; genus Novosphingobium. Next base: position 267,403 of record CAZCUS010000001.1, read on the forward strand.
CAGGCGCGATCTGGAGCGGACCCTGCACATAGCCGCCGCTCACCATGCCGAGGAACGCACCGGTATCCGCGTCCACCAGATAGGCGCGGCCATCGAGCGGCCGATTGAACGAGACGTCGTTCACCCAGATCCAGTGCGGCTTCATCTGGACCTCAAGCTCGGCCACATTCAGCGTTTCTGGAACCAGTTCGGCACTGGCAGGTGCGGCGATCAAGCTGGTCAGTAGGACCGTACGCCAGAATCTCATTCCATATCTCCCCGGCGGTTTGCTCAAGATATTATTTGCGCAGCGTTTTGAGAAAAGCGATGAGATCGGCACGTTGCTTGGCATCGGCTACGCCGGCGAATGCCATGCGATTGCCGGGCACCACTTTCGACGGCCGTTCGATGAAGGCATCGAGCTTGTCAGTGGTCCACACAATGCCGCTTTTCGCAAAGACAGGAGAGAAGGCGAAGCCTGGAGTCTTTCCGGCCTTGCGACCTACGACATTATTAAGCGCGGGACCGATTTTGGGGCCCTTGGCGGGGTCCGAAGAATGGCAGATCGCGCAACGCTTGAACACCACGGCGCCTGCAGTCGCGTCCTGGGCGGTTGCGGGCGTAGCCGCTGCCAGAACAGCGATGCCAAACAGCATCAGAGAAATTGGTCGCTTGCTCAATCCCGCTTACTCCTCGTTTGCTCCAGGAAAGTCGACCTGATCGCTTTCCTTTTCAAGTAATATGACGGGAGATAACGCGGCCGACACGGGCTGTCACTAGAATTTTCAACTAGGTCCCGCCAGAGTTCCATGCCGGGCTGGCCACCATCCCAAGGGCCAGTTCCGCGCAGAGGCGTTCGAGCAGGCGGACAGGCTCGGATTGGTCGGCTACGCGCCAGCTGACGATGATCGGCGAGATCGCATCGCGCTCCGCGATCGGGCGGTAGACGATGTCGTGCCGGCGCAGGTGCTGCACCGCGGCGGGCACTATCGTGATCCCGACGCCAGCGGCGACGAGGCCAAGCGCGGTCTGCAGTTCCCGCACCTCGCGCATGGGTCCTGGTTGGATGCCATGGCTCCTCAGTACTTCGAGCAATTGATCGGCGTAGCTTGGCCGGGGCTCATTGGGATAGAGTATCAGAAGCTCGTCCGCAGCGACGTTGAGACTAATTGGTTGGCCGGCGGGCGTCGCAAGCCTGTGAAAGGCGGGGAGGGCCATGAGTAACCGCTCGCGAACGATCAGTTGGCGGCGGACTGCGCGATCCTCCATCGTCAAGCGGCCGACGCCGGCGTCGATGCGCCCATCCTTGAGCGCTTCCATCTGGACTACCGTATTCATCTCGACCAGATCGACCTCGATATCGGGTGCTGCCTCTCGGAAGCGGCGGATGAGATCGGGCACTGGCCCGTAGATCGTAGACCCGACAAAGCCGATAATGAAGCGTCGGCGGCTTCCCTCGGCGTGCCGCTTCATGGCAGCCTGAAGCTGGCTGGTGGTCTGCATCACGCGTTGTGCGTGTTCCAGCAACAGGCGGCCGGCATCGGTCAGAGCGATGGGGCGGCTTTCCCGGTCGAACAAGGGTTGCCCGAGTTCTTCCTCGAGTTCCCGGATCTGTCGGCTGAGGGGAGGCTGGGCGATGCCGAGCACTCCTGCCGCTCGCGTGAAATTGCGCTCCCGCGCGACGGCAAGAAAATAGTGAAGGTGGCGCAGTTCCATGATCATACCTATTGAGTATGGAACAAGACGAATCAAGTCTTTGCGTTGCGTCTTCGCAGGCTCTAGGCCGCATACATCTGAGGTATGAGGTGCCGTTATGATTGCCATCGAGAAGGTGGAGACGATCATCGTCGATGTTCCGACGATCCGCCCTCACGTGCTCGCGATGACGACCATGTACCGTCAGACGCTCTGCCTCGTGCGGTTGTATTGCGGGGATGATGTCGTCGGTATCGGCGAGGCTACGACGATCGGCGGGCTCGCTTATGGCGACGAAAGCCCCGAGGGCATCAAACTGGCGATCGACACCTACTTTGCGCCTCTGCTTATGGCGGCCGATGCGGCGCGTCCGGCCGCAGTGATGGCAGCGCTAGACAGCTCTATTGTCGGCAATCACTTCGCGAAGTGCGCGATCGAGACGGCTTTGCTCGATGCCCAGGGAAAGCGCACCGGTTTGCCGGTGAGCGAACTGCTGGGTGGGCGCGTGCGAGACAGCCTTCCCGTGCTGTGGACCTTGGCCAGCGGCGACACCGCAAAGGACATCGCCGAGGCCGAGGCGATGATCGACGAGCGTCGCCACAATGCCTTTAAGCTCAAGATCGGCAAGCGCGCTGTCGCCGATGACGTCGCACATGTCGGCGCGATCAAGAAGGCGTTGGGGGACAAGGCCTCGATCCGCGTTGACGTCAACATGGCGTGGGACGAGACGGCTGCGCTCAGGGGCATGAAGATGCTTGCCGACGTCGGATGCGATCTCGTTGAACAGCCGATCTCGCGCAACAATCGGGCAGGGATGCAGCGGTTGCGTGCCGCCGGAGTGATCCCGATCATGGCCGATGAGGGACTGCGAGGACCGGTCGACGCCTATGATCATGCAGTGCGCGGCGCCGCAGACGTATTCGCAGTCAAGATCGAACAGTCGGGCGGTCTCACCGCCGCCAAGGCCGTGCAGGCAATCGCAGATGCGGCTGGCGTTGCTCTTTATGGCGGCACGATGCTGGAAGCCGGCATCGGCACTGTCGCATCGGCTCATGTCTTTGCGACTTTCGGTAAGCTCGCCTTCGGGACCGAACTGTTTGGGCCGCTGCTGCTGACCGAGGAAATTCTCGAGACACCGCTCGTGTACAAGGATTTCGCGCTGCAGGTACCGTCAGGCAGCGGGCTGGGAGTCGCGCTTGACGAGGACCGCATTGGGTTCCTTCGCCGCGATGCGGCAGCCCGCCCCACCATCAGCATCCCGACCGCTCAGAAAGGCTGAATGATATGCTCTTCAAGGTAGAGATGGATGTCAACGTCCCCCTCGACTACGACGCCGAACGTTTCGATGCGCTCAAGCAGGCCGAGAAGGCGCGCTTTCAGGAGTTGCAGAAGGCGGGGACCTGGCGCCACATCTGGCGCGTCGTCGGACAATACAGCAACGTCAGTATTTTCGATGTCGAGAGCAATGCTGCGCTCCACGACATACTGATGAGCCTGCCGCTCTATCCTTTCATGGACGTTCGGGTGACGGCGTTGTGCCGACATCCTTCGTCGCTTCACGATGACGATCGCTAAAATTTACCTGCAGGAGATGGATGATGAATGTGGATTTCGTTCGCACACAGCCAGTACAGGATCTGCTCGACCGTGCCAGCGGCCTTTCAGTCGCCGGCGGCGATGCCCGCCTCAAGTCGATCATGCGCGACTGGCTGGAGTCGACCATGGAATTGATCGTCAAGCATGACATCAGCGAGAGCGAGTTCTGGCAGGCGATCACCTTCCTTCAGAACGGTGCGCCGGAATTTGGCCTGCTGGTTCCCGGCGTTGGCCTTGAGCACTTCCTTGATCTTTACATGGATGCCAAGGACCACGAGGCCGGTCGTGACGGCGGTACCCCGCGTACGATCGAAGGGCCGCTGTATGTCGCGGGCGCGCCGCTGGTCGAAAACGACGCAAACCTGACCAGCGATCCTGACGATACCGGCAACCTCTACATGGGCGGCAGCATCACCGGCCCCGATGGAGAGCCCGTGCCCAATGTGATTCTGCATGTCTGGCACGCCAACTCAAAGGGCTTTTACTCGCATTTCGACCCGACGGGCGAGCAGACCGCTTTCAACAATCGTCGCCGTATCAAGCTCGGCGCCGATGGCCGCTATTCCTTCCACTCGAAGATGCCGAACGGCTATAGCGTGCCGCCGCAGGGTGCTACCGACCAACTGATGCAGGCTCTGGGCCGCCATGGCAATCGCCCGGCACACGTCCACTTCTTCGTTGAAGCGCCGGGCTACCGTACGCTGACCACGCAGATCAATTTCGGCGACGATCCGTTTGCGGCCGACGACTTCGCCTTTGGTACGCGCGAGGGTCTGCTGCCCGTTCCGAACCGCCAGGGCGACAGTGCTCACATTGCTTTCGACTTCGTCCTGCAGCGGGCAGGCGACGCGGATGATGAGGCATTTTCCTCGCGCGTCCGCGCCACGGCCTGACGGATCGAGCGACGGCATGAGCAAGCTTTATCCTAATCCCGCCGCTGCACTCGACGGGCTGTTGTTCGACGGCATGACGATCATGTCCGGCGGCTTCGGCCTGTCGGGTAATCCCGAAAGCCTGATCCCCGAAATTCGACGGTCGGGGATCAAGGACCTGACGGTCATTTCCAACAACTGCGGCGCGGACGGGTTCGGCTTGTGGATGCTTCTGGAGAACCGGCAGATCCGGAAGATGATCTCTTCCTATGTCGGCGAGAACAAGCTGTTCGAGCAGCTCTATCTGACCGGGGAGCTTGAGCTTGAGTTGAACCCGCAGGGCACGCTCGCCGAGCGGATTCGCGCGGGCGGAGCGGGGATACCGGCGTTCTACACCAAGACGGGTGTCGGTACGGTCGTCGCTGAGGGCAAGCCGGTCGAGACGTTCGAGGGGCAGGACTACATCCGCGAGACGTGGCTGCGTGCCGATCTCTCGATCATCAAGGCGTGGCGGGCCGATCATGCCGGCAATCTCATGTTTCGCAAGACGGCGCGCAATTTCAATCCGAACATGGCGACGGCAGGCCGCGTCACCGTCGTAGAGGTGGAAGAGATTGTCGAGGATGGCGTTTTCGACCCCGATCATATCCACACGCCTGCGATCTACGTCGACCGGATCGTGCTAAGTACGATCAACGAGAAGCGGATCGAAAAATTGACTGTTCGGCCAAGAGAGGGCGCGCAATGAGCTGGACGCGGGACGAGATGGCTGCGCGTGCCGCGCGCGAGCTGCGTGAGGGCTACTATGTCAATCTGGGCATCGGGATACCCACACTGGTGGCGAATTTCATTCCGGCCGGCATGAACGTCACGCTTCAGTCCGAAAACGGCATGCTGGGCATGGGGCCATTTCCCTATGAGGACGAGGTGGACCCCGACCTCATCAATGCCGGCAAGCAGACGATCACGGCGCTGCCGACTTCGAGCTTCTTCTCCTCGGCCGATAGCTTTGCCATGATCCGCGGCGGGCATATCGATCTGACAGTGCTGGGAGCGATGGAGGTCGCGGCCAATGGCGATCTCGCCAACTGGACGATCCCCGGCAAGATGGTGAAGGGCATGGGCGGCGCCATGGATCTTGTCGCCGGCGTGAAGCGCGTCGTGGTGGTGATGGATCACGTGTCCAAATCCGGAGCGCCGAAGTTGCTCGACCGCTGCACCTTGCCCCTGACAGGGGCGGGTGTGGTCGATCTGGTCATCACCGACCTGGGCGTTCTGGAAGTCGACAAGGCGGAGGGCATCTTCCGGCTGGTCGAACTGGCGCCAGGCGTCACCGAGGCCGAGTTGATCGAGAAAACCGGCGCCAAGGTTTCGGGGCGGGTCGCCGCATGACTGATGCCTTTATTTGCGACGCGGTCCGCACGCCCATTGGTCGCTATGGCGGCGCGCTGGCGAATGTTCGCACTGACGATCTTGCAGCCATTCCGCTGAGCGCTCTCATGTCGCGTTGCGCCGCGCTCGATCCCGCCGCAATCGACGACGTGATCCTTGGTTGCGCCAACCAGGCGGGCGAGGACAACCGCAACGTTGCGCGCATGGCGGTATTGCTTGCCGGACTGCCCGAAAGCGTCGGGGGATCGACCATTAACCGGCTGTGCGCTTCGGGACTCGATGCGGTGGGATCGGCCGCGCGGGCGATCCGCGCCGACGATGCCGACTTGATCATTGCCGGTGGCGTCGAAAGCATGAGCCGCGCGCCTTTCGTGATGCCCAAGGCGGCATCGGCATTTTCGCGGGAAAACGCCGTCTACGACACCACGATCGGCTGGCGCTTCGTCAATCCGCTGATGAAGCGGCTTTACGGTGTCGATTCAATGCCCGAAACCGGGGAAAATGTCGCTCAGGACTACGGCATAACGCGCGAAGATCAGGATGCGTTCGCGCTCCGCAGTCAGCAGCGCGCCGCGCAGGCGCAGGCCGACGGCACGCTCGCAGCGGAGATCGTTCCGGTGAGCATAAAGGGTCGCAAGGGCGATAGCGTTGTTGACAAGGACGAGCATCCCCGCGCGGACACCGCGATTGAAGGGCTGGCGAAGCTGAAGCCAATCGTTCGCCCCGATGGCACCGTTACCGCGGGCAATGCCTCGGGGGTCAACGATGGTGCTGCGGCGATGATCATCGCGAGCGAAGCCGCAGCGAAGCGTCATGGCCTCACGCCACGCGCCCGCATCCTCGGCATGGCAAGCGCTGGCGTGGCGCCGCGTGTGATGGGGATTGGGCCCGTACCGGCAACGCAAAGGCTGCTTGCCCGGCTAGGTCTCTCTATCGATCAGATCGACGCAATCGAATTGAACGAGGCTTTCGCGAGCCAGGCGCTCGCGGTGCTGCGCGGTCTTCATGTGGAAGATGCCGATCCCCGCGTGAACGGCCATGGCGGGGCGATTGCGCTGGGGCATCCGCTCGGTATGTCGGGCGCCCGCCTTGTCCAGGCTCTGGTCCATCGCCTTGAACGGGGGCAGGGCCGTATCGGCTTGGCCACGCTGTGCGTAGGGGTCGGCCAGGGCCTGTCGTTGGCAGTGGAGAGAGTATGACCGACGGACGCATCGTTACCGGTGACGGTTGTTCTCTGGCCTACCGCATTGAGGGGCCTGAGGCGGCGCCGGTGCTCCTGTTGTCCAACTCGCTGGGGACGGCGATGGCGATGTGGGATGCGCAGATCCCTCGGTTCATCGAGCAGTTCCGAGTGGTTCGCTATGACAGCCGGGGCCATGGCCTTTCCGATACACCCGCCGGAGCCTATTCGATGGACCGGCTTGGCCGCGACGTAATCGAACTCGCCGACGCGCTCGGCATCGACCGATTCCACTTCTGCGGGCTGTCGAAAGGCGGCATGGTCGGGCAGTGGCTCGGCTGGCGCGCGCCTGAGCGATTGGAACGGCTGATCTTGGCCAACACCTCCCCTTATATGGGCCCTCCGTCCGGCTGGGACGACCGCATCCGCGCCGTGCGCGCATCCGGGATGGCGGCGATGACCGACGCGGTTCTCGAACGCTGGTTCACGCCGGGCTTTCGCGCCCATCAGAGCGCTGAACTCGAGGCGGTACGCACGTTGTTGCTGCATACCGATCCGCAGGGCTACGCCGGGTGCAGCGCAGCGATCCGGGACATGGATCAGCGCCGGCTGCTACCGTTGATCGAGGTGCCGACCCTCGTCATCGCCGGAGACGACGATCCTGCAACACCGATCGAACATGCGCGGCTTCTGGCGAGCGGTATCCACGGTGCGGAACTGCATGTGCTGTCTGCGGCGCATCTGTCGAACGTCGAGCAGCCAGAAGCCTTCGCCGATGCGGTGATCGGCTTTTGCCGAGCCGCTGCCTAATGACGGACAAGGGCGCCGCCGCTGGTACCGAAAGCCAGCGTACGCGCCGCGCAGTAATCGGATCCATCGCTGGCAACGCGCTGGAATGGTACGATTTCTTTCTGTTCAGCGCAGCGGCTGCGCTGGTCTTCAACAAGCTGTTTTTTCCCGGGACCGACCCGACCGTGGCGTCTCTGGCGGCCTTGTCGGTTTATGCGGTCGGCTTCATCGCACGACCGGTAGGCGGGCTGGTCTTCGGGCATATCGGCGATCGCTTCGGCCGAAAAACGGCGCTGATCTGGACCTTGACGATCATGGGGGTGGCGACCTTCGCCATGGGGCTGTTGCCGACCTATGACCAGATCGGCTGGTGGGCGCCCGCCCTACTGGTAATGCTGCGCCTCGCGCAAGGGCTCGCGGCCGGCGGCGAGTGGAGCGGCGGGGTGTTGATGATCACCGAAAATGCGCCGCAGCATCGGCGCGGCATGTTTGGAGCATGGAGCCAGGCCGGAATCGGGCTGGGTTTTGTCATCTCCGCGCTCGCATTCTATCTCGTGCGCCAACTGCCCGACGAGGATTTTTACAGCTGGGGATGGCGGCTGCCATTCCTTGGCAGCGTCACCATTTTCGCCGCCGGCATTTTTATCCGACGCAAAGTGGCGGAAACCGCGCCGCTCACCGGGGACGTGCTCCACAAGGCACTCCCGCTCGTCACGCTGCTGCGGAAATATCCGCGCACGTTGCTACTGGGGATCGGCGCCCGGCTGGGCGAGACTGGTGGATCGCAAATGCTGATCACCTTCTCTTTGGTTTATGGCGCTTCCGTAGGGGCGCCGACTGACGTGATGCTGGTCGGGATCATGCTAGGCATGCTCGCAGACAGTGCCATGATGCCCGTGTTCGGTGCCATTTCCGATCGGGTCGGACGGCGCCCGGTCTACATGGCCGGGCTCGTGGCGATGGCAGCGTTCGCCTATCCTTTCCTGCGGATGCTCGAGTCGGGATCCACCCCCCTGATCATTCTGGCGTTTGTCTTCGGTAACGGCATTTGCCACGCCGCCATGATCGGCGTGCAGCCAGCGCTCTACAGCGAGTTGTTCGAAGGCGAGGTGCGGTACTCGGGGCTTGCCTTCGTGCACGAAGTCGCCGCCGTGATCGTGGGAGTGGTGCCCCTGATATCGGCCGCACTGTTCGCTCGCTATGGCTCGCCGGTTCCGATCGCCCTCTATCTGGGTGCGCTCTGCGTGATCAGCTTCATAGCGGTTTCGCTGCTGAGGGAGACTCGGCCGAAATTGGGCGGTTCAGATTTTCCGCAACACGCTTGAGCAGCGTGGTGAGCTGCGCGATTTCCGTCGCGCTCATTCCCGCAAACGCTTCGTCGTAAAGGGTCGTCGCCGCTTCCCAGGCCTGTTTGCCGGCCGATTCGCCGGCTTCGGTCAGGACGACTTCCATCACCCTTTCCCGTCCGGCGCGCGGCTGGCGACGAACCAGATCGTCGGTTTCCATGCGCTGGATGATCTTGGTCATCGTCGGCAGTTTCTCGATTGCGTGCGAGGCGATCTCGCTGACGCTGGCCACGCGATCCTGATTCAGCGTCATCAGTACGCGCCAGCGCGGCATGTCGAGACCCGTCGGGCGCAGCAAGTCTTCCATTCGCGCACGATAGCGCCCGCTGGCCCGTGCCAGCCAATAGAACGGCCAGCTACGATAGCTGATGTCGTGCTCTGCCGATGCACTCATTCCTGCCGACCCTTTCGCCTGCGATCGTAAAAATTCAGGTTGAATATTCAACTCAAAATGCTATCCCAGTGCCAGAAATATGCAACATGGGTGGAAGCGAATGGCAAAGGACGCGATCTTCGTCGAGCAATTCCGCCTTGGCGGTGTTGGGCCGACGGTCGCGATCAAGGACTGCATCGACATCGCCGGCTGGCCGACGCGCGCCGGCAGCAGGGCTTTGGTCGATCTGCCACCGGCGGCCCGCCATGCCGATGTGGTCGAAGCCATCCTTGCCAAGGGCGGGAAAATCGTCGGCAAGACCAACATGCACGAACTGGCCTACGGTGTGACCGGTGTGAACGGCTGGCTCGGTACGCCGCGCAATACGCGCTATCCCGACCTGATCCCGGGCGGATCCTCGAGCGGATCGGCTGCTGCGGTCGCGGCCGGTCTCGCTGACATAGCGATTGGAACGGATACCGGCGGATCGATCCGCATGCCCGCCGCCTGTTGCGGTGTTTTCGGGCTGAAGCCGAGTTTTGGCCGCGTCAGCCGGCGCGGTTGCACGCCTGCTTCGTCCAGCCTCGACTGCGTCGGTCCATTCGCCCGCGATCTGGCGGGGATCGAAACGGGAATGGCATTGATCGATCCCGGTTTCCGACCGGATCCCGTGCCTGACAGCGTCCGTCTGGGTTGGATCACGACCGACGCCGATGCTGAGATCGTTCAAGCCGTGCGCGCAGCTCTCCAGCGCCCCGGCGTGGTTCTGGTCGACGTTGATCTGGAGGGGATGCTCGAGGCGTTCGAGGCAGGCATCAAGATCATGGCCGCCGAGATGTGGGAACTGTTCGGCACGCTGGCCGAGGATCCGCGCATGGGGGCCGACGTCCAGGCACGTATTCGCGCAGCCGCCAATGTCACGCCCGATCAGGTGGCGGCAGCCGAGGTTGTGCGTGAACAGTTCCGTGCGCGGGTGGACGATCTCCTGGAAACGGTGGACGCACTGGCGCTGCCGACCTTGCCCGCGGTACCGCCAGCGCTTGACGATCTGGGCGATGCCGCGCGGATGTTGCGCCTCACCTCGCTCATCAGGCCGTTCAACGTCACCGGCCATCCTGCTCTTAGCATCCCTATAGACGGACCCGACGGCAAGCCGGCGGCGATCCAACTGGTGGGCGCAAACATGGCTGACGAGCGGCTTTGCGCCGTCGCGCATCGCGTGCTGGGGGATGTGGCGTGATTGACGAAGCTGAGATCGCCGCGCTGCGGACCGAACTTGCGCGCTTTCGCGCCGAACACGATGTTCGAGCCGTCGTCATGCGCTATTTCCGGCTGTGTGACACGCTTGGTCCCGAGACGCCCCTGGACCAACTCGGAGCATGCTTCACGCGCGATGCGCAGTGGGAGGGACGAGGCCGCTACCGGCAGGCATTCGGCCGACACGACGGACGTGAGGCGATCGTGGCCATGCTCGCCAGCTATGCAACGCCGCAGCCACATTTTGCGATGAACGCGCACTTCCTGTCGACCGAAACGATCGAGGTGGAAGGAAGCGAGGCGGTTGGCCGCTGGACCATGTTGCAGACTTCCACGTACAGCGACGGCCGCTCCGACCTGCGCAGCGCCGCGCTCACCATCCACTGCCGCGTCGAGGACGGGCACTGGCGGATCTTCCATTTCATCACCGAGAATCTGTTTTCGCGCGACGTGGACCACTGGTCCGACGCCGCGCCGATTTCCGTGCCCGACAGCGTATCGAAGGACAAAGCATGAGCACCACTGATCTGGCAGAAATGGTGCGGGATGACCGCGCTCTCACGCCACTCTATACCGATTCCGGCATTTTCGACGTCGAGATGGATCGCATCTTCAGGAACACCTGGATTTGGGTGGCGCATACGAGCGACATCCCGACATCGAACAGCTTCAAGACCTCTTATGTCGGTCGCGAACCGGTTATCGTCACCCGTGACAAGCAGGGCACAATCCATACACTGCTCAACCGGTGCCGCCATCGCGCCGCCAGCGTGTGCGAAAAGCGCAAGGGCAAGGCCAGCGTATTCGTCTGTCCCTATCACGGCTGGAGCTATGACCCGGATGGCGGGCTGCGCAAGGTTCCGCACAAAGCAGGGTATCCTGAGGACTTCGACACCAGCGAATTCGGTCTCGTTAAGCTCCGTACCGAGGAATATAACGGGCTGATCTTTGCGACGTTCAAGGACGATATCGAGCCGCTCGTGGATTTCCTCGGCCCTGCGCGCAAATGGATCGACCTCTTCATGAAGCAGGGCGGCGGCTATCCGGTGAAGACGCTTGGCGAGCATCGCTTTCGCTTCCCCGGCAACTGGAAAATTCAGCTGGAGAACACCACCGACGCCTATCACTTTCCGATCGTCCATAAGACGTTCCTCGATTCGCTGGATGCCGAAGCAGAGAACGTGTTCGACGTGCTGGGGCAGGGCGGCTGGGTCGAGGACCTCGGCAACGGGCATAGCGTCATGGTGATGATCCCCGACCTGATCGACCTCGACGACAATCTCGACGCACCTATTCCGCAGCGGTTCGCCGAACTGGCGAAGGAACTGGCCAGCGAGGGTTATCCCGACGATCAGGTCCGCAAGATTGTCCGGGCGGTGGGCGGCACTGGGTTCAACCTCAACATGTTCCCGAATGTCGCCTGCTCGATGGCCTTCTTCCGTGTGTTGCGTCCGGTGGAGGTCGACGAAACCGAGATCACCCATGTGGCGATCGGCATGGATGGTGGACCCAAGGCGGCCAACCGGATGCGTCTGCGTCTGCATGAGCATTTTCAGGGCCCGATGGGCTTCGGCACGCCGGATGATGCCGAAGGCTGGGAACGCGTCCAGAGAGGCGCGCGTGCCGGAGGCGACCAGTGGATCATGTTGAACCGCGGCACCGACGCACCCGAAGGCCGGGCCGAGGCCGGCCACAATGCAGGAGACGTCAGTGCCGAAACGGGCATGCGCGCCGCGTATCAGATGTGGAAGAGGATGATGACTGCGTGACCACCATGACTCAAGACCGCCAGGGTGCCGCGACGACGGCACCGACGTTCGAGGAAGCCATTGCCTTCATCTGGGCGGAAGCAGACCTGCTTGATCGGCTGGACTACAAGAAGTGGCTGCCGCTCTGGACCGAGGAGGGCCGCTACATCATCCCCACCGAACGCGACCCTGAGGATTTCGACGATAGTCTCAACATCCTGAACGACGACGCGGAAATGCGTGACGCGCGGGTGAAGCGATTGTTGTCGGGGTTTTCGATGTCGTCCGCGCCGCCGGCCAGGACGGTGAGAACCGTGTCACGTTTCGTGCCACTCGCCTCCGACGATCGAGGGATCGAATTGCGGGCTGCGCAAATCGTCGCTGAGTATAAATATGAACGGATGCGCATATTGGCGGCCGACGTCGAGTACCGCATCGTTCGCAGTGTCGATGGCTTGAAAATCGACCGGAAAGTTGTCACGCTCGTGAACTGCGAGGATTTCTTACACGGAATAGGCTATTTGCTTTGAATGATACCGACATGACCGACCATCAGGAGATCGCCACCCATTTCGTGGAGGCGCGCCGCGCTGCCCAGGGATTTCGCGATTTTCCAGGGGCAATGCCCCCGGACCTCGAAGCTGCCTATCGTATTCAGAAGGCTGCGATCGCGGCATGGGGGGACCGGGTCGCCGGATGGAAAGTGGGTCGTATTCGACCGGATCTCGCCGAACCGCTTGGCGCCGAGCGCTTTGTCGGCCCTATCTTTGCGGACAGCATCATACCGGCCGGCGCGACCAACGAGTTTCCGATGACGGCGGGCGGGTCCGCGCTTTTTGAAGCGGAGGCAGTGATCGTCGTGAAGGCCGATGCGCCGGCGGACAAGACAAGCTGGACCGCAGAGGAAGCCGTCGAAATGATTGGCGCTGTGCATGTCGGCATCGAGATCGCGGGCAGCCCGCTCGAGACGATCAACGAGCTCGATACCGGGGCGAGCATTGCTGGCTTCGGCAACAACAACGGCCTCATCCTCGGTGCCGAAGTTACCGATTGGCGCGAACGGGGTTGGGACGGCATCATTTGCCGGACGGAGATCGACGGTACTCTCGTAAAGGAAGCCAATGCCGCGATGGTGCCCGGCGGCCCTCTGGAGGTCTTCGCCTATGCGCTCGGACAGACCGCGCAGCTCGGCCTCCCGTTGCGCCGTGGTGATTGCATTTCGACCGGGGCGATCACTGGAATGCCTGCCGTGAAAGTCGGGCAGCATTGTGTCTCGCAGTTCCTGGGCATCGCCACAATCGACTGCACAGTGACTGCTGCACGCGCTGACCGATCGTGATTTTCCGGGCCGATTGACGTCCACGGATTTTCGCCTCCGCCTGTAATTGTGGGCAGCGAGCGCAGCCCACTTCTTTGATATCGTGTCGGGCGCTGCTCGGTGCTATGTCCGCCGAGTGATCCGGTATGACATGCGCATCAGGGTATTGGCCGCCTCGCTGTCTGCGTTGGCAGGCTTTGTCGATGCTATCGGCTACGTGCACCTCGGCGGCTTCTTCGTCTCTTTCATGAGCGGGAACACAACGAGGATCGGTGTCGGGTTGACCGAGCGCGGCGGTGACGCGCTTATCGCAGGTGGCCTTGTCGTGACGTTTGTTGCTGGCGTGGTCCTGGGATCACTCGCAAGCAGACAGTTCGGCGCGCGACGGCGTTCGGCGGTGTTGACCTTGGTCGCCATGCTGCTGGTGCTGGCCGCCTTGTTTGCCATAGCTGGCTACGAAGCGTTCACCGCCGTGGCGATGGCACTGGCGATGGGCGCTGAAAACGCAGTCTTCGCCGAAGATGGTGATGTTCATATCGGTCTGACATACATGACGGGGACGTTGGTCAAGCTAGGCCAGCATGTCGCGATTGCAGTGGCAGGCGGGGCGCCATTCGGCTGGGTACCATACCTGATGCTATGGGCCGGTTTGCTCGCCGGGGGCATTGCAGGGGCGGCCAGCTATGCCGTCCTTGGCATGAGCGCGCTTTGGCTTGCCAGCGCGGCCGCTGCCGTAGCGGCGATCGCGGCCGCGCGGATAGGGCCGGGGCGACGAGTCACGTCGTAGCCCGACGGATACCTCGCGGGACAACACGAACGTCTGAGCGCGGAATGCCAAAGACCCTCGTTCGATGCGATGAAGCAACCCAACAGCCGCTGTAAATTTAAAGGAGAAATGGTGGACGCAGTTGGGCTCAAACCAGGGGCCCTGACGTGACCCGCTGATTTTCCTCCAGTCTTGATGAGAGTCCCCGCCTTGATGGAAGGATGGACGAGATGACGAGAACGAGGTTTACGGATGAGCAGGTCATCGGCGAACTGAAGGAGTTCGAGAGCGAGAACGCCACGCTCAAGCGGTCGAGGATTATAACCGGGAGAGACCACACTCGTCCTTAGGATACGCAACCCAGGCGGCGTTCGCCGTCGAACTGGATCAGCAATGGTCAACTTCGCTCCGCCCTACGGGCTCCGTTAAGCAGGCCGTTGCTTCAACCGCGCTTATGCGCAACAAAGCTGTTGGGCTCTAATCCCGGCTGGCGGACCAGGGGGGCACGCCAGCATTGCTTGTCCGTGATAGCCCCGTTGCATTAGCAGACCTCGTGCTGGAATTTTAACCCTGTAGAACATGTGCACCAACGCGTGTTCATAACTGCGGCCTATGTCGCTGGTTAGCCCAAATAGCACCGTAAACTTTTTATGGAGAATGACAGGTGAACGACGTCGCGACCAATAAGCAGAATGCCCGTAAATATCTGGAATGCATCAGCAAGGGCGAAATCGATGCCGTTGTTGACCTGTTTACCGACGATGGCGCGATCATTGTTGAGAGCAAGACGATGTTGCCGCCCGAAGTGCGGGGCAAGGAAGCGATCCGCGGCCTGATGACCATGCTGCCGCAGATGTTCCCCGAGACCGGTCTGAAAATCATTATCGACGACGTTACGGCAGAGGAAAACCGCGTTGCCATCCGCGCCCATTCAGACGCCAAGCATGTGTCTGGCAAGCTGTATCAGAACCGCTATCACTTCCTGCTCTATTTCCAGGATGGGAAGATCGCAAGCAGCCACGAATATCTCGACAGCCTTTATCTTACTGACATCTTTTTTGACGGCGCTCGTCCGGAATAATGTCGGCGTTGATATAGTACCCTAAAAGAAGGGGCAGTCGTTTGAGCGCACCAGTAACCATCGCAGCGGTCTATGAGATGCGTCCAGGACGCTATCCGGATCAGGGGCCGTTTGACCTGTATCGGACCATGTTGCGAGACGCCATCACCCAGTGGGGCATCCGGCCCGACATGATCGATGGCATGATGGCAAGTCCGAGCGGGCAGGCGCAGGGGCAAACGGATGCCTATGTGCATGACAAACTGGTGGCGGAATTCGGGTTGAACCTGCGCTTTGCCGAAACGATGTGCCTTGGTGGCGCATCGTTTGGTGTCATGGTCAATCGCGCCATGAGTGCCATTCGCGAGGGGCGGGCCAAGGCCGTTTTGTGCATGGGTTCGGGCAAATTCCTTAAGCCCTCCGAAGGCAGCGGCGAAATGCTGGCAAAGACGATCGCCGAGCAAGATTTCGAAGTGCCTTATGGCCCGTTCATCCCGAGCCTTTATGCGCTGATTGCCAAGCGTTTCATGCACGAGCGCAATATTTCTCGTGAGGATATCGCCAGAGCGGCGGTCTCGGCGCGGAAATGGGCGTTGCTCAATCCCGATGCGCGCATGTACGGCAAGGGCGAAATCACCGTCGAGGAGGTAATCGCCTCGCGCCCGATTGCCGACCCTTTCCATTATCTCGATTGCTCGATCCCCTCCGATGGCGGCGGGGTTGTCCTCGTGGCGAATGAGGAAATCGGTCGCCAATTGAGTGATCAGCCGGCCTATGTGCTGGGATATGGCGAATTTCATGCCCGCGGGACCGTCAGTGGTGCGGGTGTGCTTGATGAATCAGGTGCCGTGCAAAGTGGCGCAGAGGCATTCGCTTCTGCTGGACTGAAGCCGAGCGATATCGATCTCGCGCAGTTGTATGATGCGTTTTCGGCAACACCGCTGATCCTGCTCGAAAATCTGGGCCTCTGTGAAAGAGGCGGGTCTGGCAAGTTCTACCAGAGCGGTGCCTGCGATCCGGGAGGTAGTTTCCCCGTGAACACCTATGGCGGACTGCTGTCATTCGGACATACCGGTGACTCGTCGGGCATCTCGGTACTTATCGAGGGAGCAAAGCAGGCAATGGGTGAGGCCGGTGCGCGGCAGGTCGCGAAGGCGGACAAGGTACTCGTCCATTGTTATGGAGGGATCATGTACGATCACACCACCCTGATCCTGGGGCGTCAGCCATGAGCGAAAAGCCAGTTCCCGAGGTCACCGATCTCAACCGCGCTTTCTTTGAAGGCACTGCAAAGGGTGAGTTGCGTTTGCGCCATTGCCGTTCGTGCGGTGAGCTCTTTCGTTTTGCCCATCCGCTTTGTCCCAATTGCTGGTCGGATTCGCTCGATCATGTGGTCGCATCAGGCAAGGGGAAGGTCGAGAGCTTCACCGTCGTGCATATGCCGCCCTATGAAGCATGGGCGTCTTCTGTGCCCTATGTCCTGGCGCTTGTTGCGTTGGACGAGGGCGTGCGGATGATGAGCAACATAGACATCGATGTGGCGGACGTCGCCATCGACATGCCGGTCGAAATCTGGTTCGAGCAGCGAGATGCCATCGCCATACCGCAGTTCCGCCCTGCCGAAAGCTGAGTTGGTTTATCTTGGTGACCTAGAGCAGATCTGCGCGCAGATTATCGGTCGCGCGGGCAAGATAGGGATAGCCATCCGGCACCACCTCCAGCATGGTCAGAAAGCCGTGGATCATGCCTGCGGCCTCCTCGTTCTGGACCGAAACTCCAGCAGCGCGCAACGCTTCGCCATAAGCGAGGCCTTCATCCCGCAACGGGTCATACTGAGCCACCACGATCGTCGCCGGGGGCAGTTCCGCAAGGTTTGCATGACGCAGGGGGGCCGCCAGCGGGGGCACCGTCGCGAGGTTGCCGACATAGTGCTGCCAGAACCACCGCATCATCGCGGTTGAAAGGAAGCCGCCGTCACCACCATTTTCGCGGTAGGAAGCAGTTTCGAAATTCGCATCTGTGACGGGGTAAATCAGCAGTTGGTGGCGCACCGTGGGTCCCTTTTCGTCACGGGCCCGAATGGCGACTGCGGCGGCCAGATTGCCGCCGGCGCTGTCTCCGGCCACAGCAAGTCGATTGGCATCGACCCCCAGTTTGTGGGCGTTGGCCTCGACCCAGCACAATGCGTCGTAACAATCGTTGAGCGGGCCGGGAAAGGGCGTCTCCGGTGCAAGGCGATAACCGACCGAAAGCACGGCAACACCACTTTGGCGGGCCAGAGCGCGGCAAAGATGATCGTGCGTGTCAATCGAACAAACGACCCACCCTCCGCCGTGATAAAAGACGATCAGGGGCGTGTCTGCGACGGCGTCCTCCGGCACATAGAGTCGGGCACCAATGTCGCGGCCGGGCAGGTCTAGCACGAGATCTCGCACGCGTGCTACCGCTGGCGCCGCATCGCACGGCATCGGTATGATCCCCGCACGCATGTCGTCCGGCGTGATCGTTGCGAAGTCGATGGGCGGCAGATCCGCCATGCTCGCCAGGACTGCCGATATTTGAGGATTCAAGGTCATCGCGTGCTCGGCTCCAAATGGTGATGCGTTTTGTTTTCGGTTCAACGGCTTTTAGTCGGCAACGGCAAGTACGGCGGCTGCAAATGCTGCGGGGGCCTCCTGGGGCAGGTTGTGGCCGACACCGGGTATCAAACGGCTTTCCCATCGCGAAAGAAAGCGGTCGCGATTGCGTGTGACGTCCGCAGGAAAGGGCCCGCCTTCGCCGTATAGCGCGATGGTGGGGACGTTGATCGCCGGTTGATCGCGTTCTAGCCGCTCGGCCAGTTCATGCAGCGCAGGATCGCCTGCGACCAGCCCGGAGCGGTGCCGGTAGGAGTGTAGCACTACCTCGACGAAATCCGGGCAATCCAGTGCCTTGGCCGATTGTTCGAAGGTATCGTCGTCGAAAGACCATAGCGGTGACCAGAGCTTCCATAACAGGCGGCAGAAGCCACGCCGGTTCTGTTCGAGCATGGCGCGTCCGCGTTCGGTATGCAGATAATATTGATACCAGAGCATATGCTCGACCTCTGGCGGCAAAGGCGTTTCCGAGGGAGACGCGAACAGATTATAGCCGCCACCGGTCACGAGGCCGCGGACCAGATCGGGCCGTATTGCTGCGGTGACGCAGGCGGCGCGACCACCCCAGTCATATCCGGCAACAATCGGCCGGTCGAGATCAAGCGACGTGATCATCTCGATAAGGTCGGTGCCCAGTGCCGCCTGCTCGCCGGACCGGACAGTGCCGGGATCGAGGAAACAGGTTGGACCATATCCGCGCAAATAGGGGACAATCACACGACGCCCCCGCGCAGCGAGGAGAGGCGCAACGCCATCATAGGCGCGCGGCGCGTAGGGGAAGCCGTGCAGGAGGACAACCGGCAGTCCGGTCTCCGGTCCATGCTCCTCGTAGGCGATCGAGAGCGAAGAGGTCGCGACGGTCCGGATTGCGGTCATGGAACGGTTGTCGCCTTTGTCTGTGACCTGGTTAAACCATCCCTGATGTCACAGGCTCCGTCCGCCATCCACGATCATAGTCTGTCCGGTGATATAGGCCGCCAGTGGCGACACGAGATAGAGGGCGGTGGCGGCAACATCCTCCGGCAGGCCTAGGCGCCCGAGAGAAATCGTGTCCAGCGCGGCCTTCAGCCGGTCCGGGTTTTGCGTCGTAACCGCCGTCATCTTGGTGGCGATCATGCCCGGCGCTATACCGTTGACCCGCACGCCCTCCCGCGCCCAGGCATCGCCCAGCGTGCGGGTGAGGCCGACGACACCGGCTTTCGAGGCAGCATAGGCGGGATTGCCGATCACCGATTTATAGGCCCCGATCGAACTGATGACGATGATGTTGCCTTGGCGCGCCTTGATCCGATCGAAAAAGCGGGTGCAGCAGTGCATGACGCTGATCAGATTGATGTCGACCACACGGCGAAAGGTCTCCATCTCATATTCCTTGCGGCGATAGACGACCGCGCCCTGGGCCAGAACCAGAATGTCCAGACCGTCGGGGAAATCTCCGGCGGCGTCGATGGCGGCGGGATCGGAGACGTCAACCTGCTCATAGTCCAGTCCGGTCAGATCGGAGCCATCCTCGCCTACATAATCGGCGGCGGTTGCCCGCGTGCCCCATACGCGAACGGTGGCGCCCAACGCGCGGAACAGTTGCGCGATGCCGTTGCCTATCCCGCTCGATCCGCCGACGATCAACGCCTGCTTGCCTGCAAGCGACAAGGTTTTTTCAGATATATCCATGATGTTCGTTCCCGCCAGTCAGGCTGATCGCGTATAGGGCGTGTCTGCTACCCATCGAAGCGTCATGCTGCATTGGTTGGGTCGGGACCGGTCATATCGGGGCGTTCGGTGAGGGTCGGCATGCGGGTCAACTGATTGCCGCCACTCACATGGAGGTTCAGTCCGCTGACGAAAGACGGGCCAGCGAGCCAGAGAGCCGCCTCGGCATAATCCTCCGTCTCCCCGATCCGTCGCAGCGGGATTTCCCTTGCATAGGCATCTTCCATGCCTTCGACGGTCCACAAGGCCGAGGCCATATCGCTGCGGATCGGGCCGGGGAGGATCGAGTTCACCTTTATGCCCTTACGGCCATATTCCAGCGCGGCGTAGCGCACGAGCGCATCTGTGGCCGCCTTGGCACAGCCATAGGCATAAACGAATTCCATCGGCTGCGCGGCCGCAAGGGACGAGAACAGGATGATCGACCCGCCTGATGTCATTGCCGCTGCGCTGTGCTTGATGAAATGGAGGCAACCGAAATAGTTCACCTCCATGGCGGCCCGCGCATCCTCCAGTGGAGCCTGTGCGATGGTGCCACCGGCGGGAAGACCCGCCGCGTTCACCGCGATATCGAGCTGGCCAAATTCATCCACGGCGCGCTTGACGAAGGCGGCAACCTGGGCCTCGTCGGCAACGTCACAGCCCAAGGCAATTCCCCCCGTTCTCCGCGCCAGTTCTTCGAGCGGGCCGGTGCTGCGCGCGCCAACAACGAGGCGTGCGCCTTCCTTGGCAAAGCGCTCGGCGATGGCCCAGCCGCTTCCGCCCGGTGCGGATGCTCCCAGAACGATCGCGGTTTTACCTTCAAGGATGCCCATATTCTCGTCCCTAAATCGACGCGCCCGCGAGATGACCTTCGCGGATGGCGGTTTGCAGAAAGCGCGGCGAATTGGCGTCGCCGATCACATGGACTTCGGTGTTCCGCTCGCTAAGCACCGTGTAGAGCTCGCGGTTGGGCATATTGGCCGAGACGAACACGATGGTGTCGGCGGGCAGGCTGCGCAGATCGGTATCATCGGTGAAGTGGGTGCCTCCGACCAGCACGGCATCATCGGTGAACTCGACGGCGCGATGGCGGATAAGGTATTCGAACGGCCTGCCGCGCATCCGGACCAGGAACGGCTCGACCATAAGCGGCCCTTGCGCAAGCGGTGCCAGCATCCGCAAGCGCGTGACATAAGTGACCGAAAGCCCTTGCTCCAGAAGATGCTCTGCCGCCGCCAGACCTTCATAATGGCCGACATCGTCGATAACGACGGCGGTTTGGCCGAGATTGGACGGGGGTTGCATGAACAGGTCGAAGCCGCTGATGACGTTCGTGCGATTAAAATTGCGGATCGCCTGACCGGGGTGGGAATGCTGGATGCCGTCCATGCGGGGCAAGGAGCCGGTGGCGACTATGACCGCCTCCGCATTGCTGGCGATCACGTCATCCTCGTCGAGATAGGTCGACAGCTGCACCTCGACACCCAGACGGTAAATCTCGCTTTCCAGCCAGGTTGCGATATCGATCATCCCGTGGCGGGTGGGCGCTTTGGCGGCAGCGCGCAGTGTGCCGCCAAGTGACGGGCTTGCTTCGGCCAACGTCACCTTGTGCCCGCGAAGGGCCGCAATGCGTGCCGCCTCCATGCCCGCCGGGCCGCCGCCCACGACCAGTACGCGCCGAGGCGAAGCAGCCGGATCGAGCTTGTGGTCGCCGCGATATAGCTCATGCCCGTTGCCTGGATTGACCGCGCATTCGAGATGGCCATGCTCTGTGGAAACCTGCGCCACGCAAGCCTGATTGCAGCCTATGCAGGGGCGCACTTCCTCGACCTTGCCAGCGAGGCTTTTGACCACGAGATCGGGATCGGCGATCATGGCGCGGACGAGGCCAACCATGTCGGCGTCGCCGGCGCGAATGACCTGATCGCATTCCTCCAGCGTCCGGAAACGTCCGACAACCATCGTGGGTGTTTTGACCACCCGCGTGATCGGGACACTGGTCGGCAATTCATAGCCGACCGGTTCGTGCATGCCGCCGACCATTTTCGTATAGCTGTTATAGTTGCCGACCGAGACGTTGATGTAGTCGGTCAGCCCGCGCTCCTCCAGCATCTGCGCAACCGCGATATTCTGTTCCTCGTCGACACCGTTCACCGTCAGATCGGGCGCGAGGCGGACGCCGACGACGAAGTCCTTCGACACGGCGCTACGCACAGCCTCCATCAATTCAATGACGAAGCGGGCGCGTTCCTGAATCGTCGCGCCGCCATATTCGTCCTCGCGCAAATTGGTGTTGGCCGAGAGAAACTGGCCCGGCAGGTAGCCGTGGGCGCAATGGACATCGACACCATCCAGCCCCCAGGCATCCATTCTGCGGGCCGCGAGCGCATAGGCTTCGATGATTTCAGCAATCATCGATTTGGTCATTTGAACCGGGACGATGCCGACTTCCACGCTGGGCGTGGCAGTCACGCCCCAGGGCGGCGATCCGTCGCGCGGCATGCCGTGATGGCCAGCGTGCCAGAGCTGCTGGAAGATCTTCATGTCGTGGCGACGACCCATATTGCCCAGCTTGCGATAGCCGTCTTCCAGTTCGGCTTTCCAGAGGTCGATCGCCAGCGGACTGGTGGGATGAACGGAACCGACCTCAACGATGGAGAGCCCCGCGCCGCCACGTGCGCGCGCTTCATGATAGGCGATGAGCGCGTCGGTCATGCCTCCCTTGCCCAAAATCGTCGCATGGGCGGGTCGGAAAATCCGGTTCTTGATCGTGATGTTGCCGATTTTCAGCGGCGTGTGGACATGGGTATAATTCACGATCTTCCTCTCCATCATCTTGATTTGTCGACCGAAATATCGCTTATTTTTTTCGCAGCTTTTCCAGTGTTACCGGCAAATCTTCGCTGGCCAGCGATTCCATTTCGAGGTCGAGTCCATGGCTGAGCGCCTGTGTGGCGAACATGCCGGTTATCCGTGAAAACGCCCGTTTCGTGCCATTGACGCCATTGGGGCCCATCGCCACGATCCGTGCCGCCAGTTCGCGCGCCAGCGGCAGCGCGTCTTCGGGATTGTCGACCAGATCGCTAACCAGACCCCATGCGTGCGCCTGCTCGCCGGAGATGATTTCTCCCGTCAACAGGTAACGCTTGGCGCGGTTGACACCGATGGACTGGGACCAGCTTATGATGCCACCATCTCCAGCCACAATGCCGACATTGACATGCGTGTCCGCGATCTTGGCCCCCTTCCACGCGACGACGATATCGGAAAGGGTCGCGATCGTGGCACCAAGGCCGATGGCCGCGCCCTGCACCGCCGATATGACCGGGATGGGAAGCTCTGATACGCCGTAAAACACGCCCTTGGCATATTTGGTCATGTCATTGCGAACGGACTTGCTCTTGTGGGCGTCCAGCATCTCGTCAAAGTCGCCCCCGGCCGAAAAAGCGCGGCCTTCGGCGCACAGGATCAGGACGCGAATGTCCGGCACCTGGCTCGCCACCGCTTCCAGCGCGGAGACGAATTCGATATGGGCATCCATATCGAAACGGTTGAGAAGATCGGGCCTCGCGAAGCAAATTTCCGCGATGCCGTCCGATATTGTCAAATTCAGCGTTTGGTACGTCATGGTATCGGCCAAACTCAGCGCCTCCCGAAGTGAGTGTGCAAGATAGCGATAATCGCGCAGTCGGCGTTGACTGCCAATGCACTGTTCCATGCGCGGGATTGAAGCGCCACGACTTTGCTGGATCATGGCAGCCGTTGACGTCATCGTCTGGGCAATCAGAGCGCGAATGGAGAGAGAATCATGCCCGAATTGCAAGGTAAAGTGGTGCTTGTCACTGGCTCTGCGAAAGGAATTGGTTTCGCCATCGCCAAACTTTTTGCAGCGGAGGGAGCGAAAGTTGCATTGGCAGCACGCACGCAGGCGCAGGCGGACGCCGCAACCGCCCGGGTCGAGGGCACTGCGATCGGTGTGGCGTTGGACACGAGTGATGGCCAGCAATGGCAGGCTGCCATTGCGCGGGTAGATGGCGCGTTCGGCGGGCTCAACATTCTCATCAATTGTGCGGGGATCACGCGCGGGTCGACGCTGCTGGACGCCGACGACGCCAATTGGGACGATCATATGGCGATCAATCTGCGCGGGCCGTTCCTTGGTTGTCGCGCGGCGCTGCCGGTAATGACGCGTGACGGCAAGCCGGGGGCCATCGTCAACATTTCCTCGGTATTCGGCAGCCGCGTGACGCCGGGGTTTGCGGCGTATAGCGTCAGCAAGGCGGCGCTGAACGCGATGACACAGGTTCTCGCGCTGGAATGCGCGGCGGCGAAGAATGGCATTCGCGTCAATGCTGTGGCTCCCGGCGGCACGGAAACGGAGATGTTCGAGGAGGAGCTTCGACGAACCGGCATGGAGCGAGAGAAGGCCTATGCTCTCTACAGCAAGATTCACCCCTTGGGCCGCATCGGCAAGCCGGAGGAAGTGGCTCGCGCAGCACTTTGGCTGGCATCGGACGCATCCAGCTTTACGACCGGCACCATTGTTCCGGTCGATGGCGGAAGTGCGATCCGCGCATGACACAGGAAAGCAAAGGAAAGTCCGCCATCGTTTTTGGCGCCTCGGGCGGATTGGGCGCAGGATGTGTTCGCGCATTAGCACGGGACTGGCCGTCGGTTGGCATCGTCTATCATCGCGGTCGGGAGAAGGCGGAGGCGCTTGCCGCCGACCTGCCCGAAGGGTGCCGTGGGTATCCGGTCCAATGCGATGTCACCGACGGCAATTCAGTGAGGCGCGCCATTGCAGACGTGACCGAAAATTGCGGGCCGATCGGCGCGGCGATCTTTTCCGCAGGCGTCGAGATTGACCAGCCCTATATTAGCGAAACGACCGAGGAGCAGTGGCAGCAGGTGCTCAACACGGAAGTCATGGGCTTCACGCGGATGATCTCTGCCGTGCTGCCGCTGTTCCGGGCGCAGGGCGGGGGCGTGATCGTTGCGGTCACCTCGATGGCGAACACGCGGGTGATTGTCGGTGACACGATTTCGGCGGCTCCCAAGGCTGCGATCGAATCGCTGTGCCGGGGCATCGGCAAGGAAGAGGGGCGCTACGGCATCCGTGCCAACACGGTGGCACCCGGAGCGATGAATGCGGGCTTGGGCGAACAGTTCATGGTCGAACGCTGGACCCCCGAATTCTGGGAGAAGTTTCGCAAATCGATACCGTTGCGCCGCTTCGGCCTTGCTGAAGATATTGGCGAGGCGGCGGCATTCTTCGCCTCCGACAAGGCAAGCTATCTCACCGGTCAGACATTGATCGTCGACGGCGGCTACACACTGTAGCCGCCGTCACCGGTCGCTTCAGCTCTGGTTATGCGTGAACTGGCCAAGTGCAGACTGCTGCGCTTCGGCGACGACCATATCGGCTGCGATGAAGCCATATACCATAGCCGGGCCTATGGTGCCGCCAGCGCCGGGATAGGCATTGCCGAAGGGAGAGCCGGAGGCATTCCCCGCTGCATAGAGGCCGTGGATCGGCTTGTTCTCGCCGTTGAGGACACGCGCCTTGGCATCGCACTTGAGGCCTCCCTTCGTGCCCAGATCGCCTAGGCTGATGGGGATGGCGTAAAAGGGCGCTTTGCCGATGGAGCCCAGGCAGGGGTTGGGCTTGAGCGCCGGATCGCCGAAGTTGACGTCATAGGCGTTACCGCCCCGCCCAAATTCGGGATCGATGCCCGTTTTGGCATAGTCGTTCATGCGGACGACGACGGCTTCGAGCTTGTCCGCGTCGATCTCGATCTTTCCGGCCAGTTCGCGCAGGGTTGGCGCGCGGAAGATATAGTGATCCCACCAGTCCGGCGGTATCTTGCGGTCGGGCATCAATGCCGTCGGCATGACGCCGCCCGCCGTGAACTTGCGCCGGAAGGTGGCGTCGAACACGAGCCAGCACGGCGTATTGGCTCCGGTCTTGAGCTGGTCCTCCATCATCGCATTGCCAAAGCGGTCATAGCCACATGCCTCATCGACGAAGCGGTCGCCATTGCGATTGACACAGACGCTGTGGGGCCGCCCGACGTCGAACACGGCCTGATGGATTTCCTCGAAATTGGAGGCGTTCGGCAGCGGAACCGACATGGTCGGCACCCACCATCCGGTCTCAGTAAACTCGGTAGCAGCCCCGATCTTCAGGCCGGCTTCAAGAACTTCGCCCTTGTTGCCGTCTTCGGGCGTGCTGCTGTTGCGGATGCTTCCCGGAACCGTGAAAAAGCGATCGCGCAATTCCTGATTCCATTCGAACCCGCCCGAGCATGCAATGACACCATGGCGTGCATGGATGGTTTCCATGCGGCCGAAGCGTTCGGCCACGACGCCTGTGACGCGGTCGTTTTCGATCACGAGCTGCTTGACCGCGGTCCCCAGTTTGAACTCTCCGCCAAGCTCGACATATTTCTCGACCAACGGACCGATCAACGCACCGCCAAGGCTCATCATCCGGTCGCGGTGGGTGAGCTTTCTCGTGCCCACATCCATCCAGTAGCGGCCCATGACTTTCGCCAGTGCCCGCTTCCATCCCGGCGAGCGCGTGGAGATGGTGTTGGCCTCCATGAAATCCATGGCATACCGGTTCATCAGTTTGAAGCGCGTGAACTGTTCGCGCATCAACGGGAAGAGTTTGCCGAGGCGGCGTCCGTCGTACATCGGAAAGACCACCGAGCGGTCGGCACGTGCGCCGGGTGCTTCGGGGAAATAGTCGGGCCAGGGCATGGAAACAGGCTGCATGCCGATTTCCTTGAGGAAAGCGATCATCTGCGGCCCGGTCTCGAGAAAGGCGTCGACGCGATCTTCACTGATGGGACCGTTGGCGACCGCCTTTACATATTTCATCGCTTCGCCCCGGCTGTCGTCAGTGCCGAGGCCATGATTGGGAATCCATGTGACGCCTCCTGAAGTCGCCGAAGTGCCGCCGATTTTGTGCGCCTTTTCGACGATCAGGACTTTAAGGCCTTGTTTTGCTGCCCGCACGGCAGCGGTCATACCGGCAGCGCCCGACCCGGCGACGATTACGTCATAGCTTTCTGTCATTCAGCCTCTCCCTTGGAAGATGACGATAATACCTCCCATGCGGGACTGGAGAGGCGGAAAAGCTCCAGTGCAATCCATGAATGGTATGACTGCATCTGGGGTCAATTGGTCTTGGACCCTTTTGGTATAGTGAAGCTCACAGTGCGAAATTTCGCCCTTTGAATGAGGTTTCCTGTGTCCGCTTTTGATCTGTCGCGCCCTGCCTTCATGGATGATGAAGAGATACGCATGTTTGCCGACAGTGTGGATCGCTTTCTCGATTCCAACGCCGGACCTGCCACACTGACGCAATGGCGCGAGCAGGGTTATGTCGAGCAGGACTTCTGGCGCAAGGCCGGTGAGGCCGGAATTTTGGGTGTCTCGATCCCTGAGGCCTATGGCGGTTCGGGGCTGGATTTTCGTTATGACGCCATCGTTATGGAGCGGCAGGGGCTCAAGCATGCGCTGAATTTTGCCTTCTCTCTGCACACGACCGTGGTCGCGCCTTACATCTATCTTTACGCTACCGAAGAACAGCGCAAGGCGTGGTTGCCGGGCGCGGTATCCGGGGACACGCTGCTCGCGGTGGCGATGACCGAACCGCAAGCGGGTTCCGACCTTCAGGGCATGAAGACAACGGCGATCCGCGATGGCGACCATTATGTGATCAATGGTCAGAAGACCTTCATTTCCAATGGCCATGGCTGTTCACTGGTCGTGCTTGCCGCCAAGACCGATCCTTCCGCAGGAGCCAAGGGCATTTCGCTGTTCGCCGTAGAGGTGGACAAGGTCGAAGGGTTCGAACGCGGCCGCCTGCTGCACAAGCTGGGGCAGGAAGGGCGCGATACGGTCGAATTGTTTTTCAGCGACATGCGTGTGCCCGCCGAGAATTTGATCGGCGGGGTGGAAGGGCAGGGCTTCCGGATGCTGATGGAGCAGCTTCCCAAGGAGCGGCTGGTGATCGCATGGCAAGCCATGGGGATGATGGAGGCCGCCCTCGAAATCACAGTTGAGCACGTCAAGCAGCGCAAAATGTTCGGTGGAACCCTGTTCGACCAGCAGAACACCAAGTTCAAGCTCGCCGAATGCAAGACCCGGGCGACGGTCGCCAAGACGTTCCTCTATCATTGCACCGAACAGCTGCTCGCCAAGAAGCTGGATGCGTCGACCGCGTCGATGGCGAAGCTGTTCGTCACCGAGACGCAGTCTTTCGTAATCGATGAATGCCTGCAACTGTTCGGCGGCTATGGTTACATGACGGAATACCCCATTGCCGAGATGTACAAGGACGCGCGCGCATTCCGAATTTACGGCGGCGCAAGCGAGATCATGAAGCTGCTGATCGCCCGATCGATCTGACACAGCGCACCATAAGCGAACAAGCGGGGAGAGACATGGCAGTAGATTTCGAAATTCAGGATGGCGTCGCCATCATCACAATCAACCGGCCCGAAGCGCGCAATGCCATCGACCGGGAAACAGCGTTGGCGGTCGAGGCGGCGGTGTGCCGGATTAATGAAACAGACGAAATCCGGTGCGCGGTAATAACCGGCGCGGGCGGAAATTTCTGTGCGGGAATGGACCTCAAGGCATTTCTGCGTGGCGAAGTGGTTCGCCTGCCGGACACCGGATTTGCCGGCATGACGCAATCCCGGTTGCAAAAGCCGTTTATCGCAGCGGTCGAGGGTTATGCGCTGGCAGGCGGCTTCGAGATCATGCTGGCCTGCGACATCGTGGTTGCCTCGGACGCGGCCAAATTCGGGCTTACCGAGGTGAAGCGCGGACTGGTCGCCAATGCGGGCGGGCTGGTTCGTTTGCCTCGGCAAATGCCAGTAAAGCTGGCGCTGGAGTTTGTCCTGACCGGGGATATTTACCCCGCATCGCGGCTTGAGGCAGCAGGCGTGGTCAACCGCGTCGTGCCAGAGGGGCAGGCGTTGGCTGAAGCGCTAGCGATCGCCCGTACCATTGCCAGTAACGGACCTTTGGCAGTCGCGGTGAGCAGGCAGGTCATCCATGAAAGCCGCGAGTGGCCCGAAGCCGAAATGTTCGAGCGCCAGCTCGAGATTACCTTACCCATATTCTCGTCCGAAGACGCCCGCGAGGGTGCTTCGGCCTTTGCCGAAAAGCGGGCGCCGGTCTGGAAAGGGCGGTAGCGAAGTGATGGACGGACAAGGGGTAGCGCGCGAGAGCGCAGCGACGCTCTGGTCCGTCCTTGGCATGCATGCCACGCAGGAACCGGGTCGGATTGCGACGAAGTTCGAGGGGCGCGAGACCAGTTATCAGCAACTGCGCGACTGGGCTTCTCTATTGGCTGCGGACCTTGTTCGCGCAGGCTTGGGGCCGGACGACCGGATCGGCTATCTCGGCAAGAATAGCGATGCCTATTTTGCCCTGTTGTTCGCGGTTTCACGAATTGGTGCCGTGCTCGTTCCGCTTAACTGGCGGCTCGCAACCGAAGAACTGGCATTTATCGTGGATGATTCTACGATGAAGCACCTGTTTGCTGATGCCGCGTTTATCGATGCCGCCCAGTCACTTGCGGATGCGGGACAAGTGGCCACAACGCTATTGGGTGACGAACCGCCTGCTGATGGTCAAGCACTGCCGGATCGGGATTTGCCCGAACTGCCCCGATCCGATGATGTCGTGTTTCAGGTCTATACGTCGGGCACTACCGGTCGGCCCAAAGGCGCGATGCTGACACACGCCAACATACTGGCATTGCGGGCGCCTGGATATGACGCCGGGCTCCAATGGTTTCCGGCGGCGAATTCGACGCTGGGGGCGGTGCTGCCGGTCGCGCATATCGCGGGCACAGCCTATGCCTGCTTCGGCTTTTTTGCGGGTGCTCGCGTGGTTATATCGCGGGAGTTCGACCCCCAGGAAACACTTGAGTTGATCGAGGCCGAAGGGGTCAATCACATCCTGTTTGCCCCGGCGGTCATGCGGTTGGTGATGGAACATGGGCGCGCGCGATCGACCGATTTTTCCTCGCTAAAGTTCATTACCTATGGCGCTGCTCCCATTCCCGAAGTCCTTCTTCGCGACGCGCTGGCATTGTTCGGTTGCGGCTTCGTGCAGATGTACGGGATGAGCGAAGCTGCAGGCGGGGTGGTCGCATTGAGTCCGGAGGACCATATCTCCGGCGTCAACGACCGTTTGCGATCGGCAGGCAGGGCGATGCCCGGCGTGGAAGTGGGCATCGTCGGCGAGGGCTGGTCCCTGATGTTGCCGGGGGAAACCGGAGAGATTGTCGTCCGGTCGGGTGCGGTAATGAAGGGGTATTGGAACAGGCCGGAAGCCAATGCCGAAGTCCTCGGCCCCAATGGCTGGTTTCGCACCGGCGATATCGGGAGGATGGATGCGGACGGCTATGTCTATGTGCTCGACCGGGCCAAGGACATGATCATTTCAGGCGGCGAAAATGTATATCCCGCAGAAGTCGAAAACGCCATTTTCGGGCATGTCGACGTGGTGGATGTTGCGGTCGTTGGCATTCCGTCGGACGAGTGGGGCGAGGAAGTGGCCGCGATCATCGTTCCGGTGCCCGGTGCCGAAGTTACCCGGACAACGATCACCGCATGGCTGGAAGGCAAGATCGCCCGCTTCAAATTTCCCAAACATGTCCATCTGGCAACAGAAATTCCACGCAATGCGGGTGGAAAAATCCTCCGTCGGACCTTGCGCGAGCCATATTGGCAAGATCGACAACGAAAGATCAATTGAGCAGCCAGGCGAGTGGGCCGCTTTTTTCGGCAAACCAGCCATTCTTTTGCACCGAGTTGCATTGTGACTTGCCTTGTGCACGCGCACCCGTTGGCAAGTCCCCGACGGCTGATAAGGACGTCTACTCGATGTCACCAAGCAAAACCGAGGGATAGACAAACCATGTCCGTTGCAGTCCAGTCCGAGCGTGAGTGCTTGTTCGAGCCGCTCACCATCCGGGGGGTTACCTTTCCGAACCGGATTGTCATGTCGCCCATGACCCGCGGATTTTCACCGGCCGGCATTCCCACGGATGCGGTGGTGGAATATTATGCACGCCGCGCGGCAGGAGGAACGGGCCTTATCATCACGGAAGGCGTCGCCGTCGACCATCCGGCCGCACTGGGCGATGCAGGTCTCGGCGAGGATAATATCCCCTTGCTCGCAGGCGACGGTCCGATTGCTGGCTGGCGCAAGGTTGTGGACAAGGTTCATGCGCAGGGCGGAAAAATCGTGCCACAACTCTGGCATCAGGGTGTGCTGCGCAAACCTGGCACCGGGCCGTATCCGGAGGTCGCCAGTGTTAGTCCCTCGGGCATATGGGGGCCGCTCGGTCGCGTGACGTCCGTCGATCCCAAGGCTATCCCGCAGGACCCGCGAGTGGGCGAGCCCATGAGTGAGGAGGATATCGAAGAAGCGATCGAGGCGTTCGTTCGCTGTGCCCGCAATGCTGCCGAGATCGGCTTTGACGGTATCGCCCTGCATGCAGGACATGGCTATCTGATCGACAACTTCCTGTGGGAAGGGACCAATCAGCGCGACGACCGTTGGGGCGGAGACCGCAAGCGGCGTTCGGAATTCGCGGTCGAAATGACACGGCGAATTCGCAGGGCGATTGGCGAGGATCTGCCCATTTTCTTTCGTTTCTCCCAGTGGAAACAGCAGGATTTTCGCGCGACTTTGGCCAACAATCCAGAAGAACTGGCAGAGGTTCTCAATCCGATTGCAGAGGCAGGCGCAGACGTTTTCGATGCCAGCGTGCGCTATTACAATAAGGCGTGTTTTGACGGTAGCCCCGAAAACCTCGCTGGCTGGGCCAAGAAGGTGACCGGCAAATATTCGATGGCTGTCGGTGGCATCGGTATCAATCAAGGGATGTACGATCGCGGCAAGGAAACCGCGGCGGTAACAGACTTCGCACCCCTGCTATCCCGGTTCGCGAATGGGGAATTCGATCTGGTCGCCGTGGGGCGTTCCATGATCGGAGATCCCGACTGGGCCAGTAAGTTCCGGGCCGGGAAAGAGCCGCGCGCCTACACACTGGAAGACAATCTGACCTTGTCTTGAGTGGAAGGCGCTGTTGACCTGCAAGCTCCAGCCCTCGCTTGCGCGCCACCAAGGTATAAATACGCGATGAAGGGCAAAACCTTTTGTCCGCAGGAAGAGATGATTGATGCAGAATAACCCGGTAATCGTCGATATCGCCCGCTCCCCCATGGGGCGTGGCAAGCCTGGATGCGCGCTGGCGGACGTCCACCCCGCCGATCTGCTGCGTCAGGTGATCATGGGTGTTGTCGAGCGCAACCGCCTTGATCCCGGCATTGTCGACGACATCATCATGGGCTGCGTCAGTCAGGCTGGCGAGCAAGCGGTGCCGACCGGTCGGACTGCCTGGCTGGGTGCGGGCTATCCTGTCCATGTGCCGTGCACGATGGTGGAGCGCCGTTGTGGTTCCAGTCAGCAGGCGGTTCACTTCGCCGCGCAAGGTATTGCGGCGGGCGCTTACGACATCGTGCTAGCCGGTGGCATCGAATCGATGAGCCGTGTGCCGATGGGCAGCGCCCGTATGGGGAAAGATCCGCATGGCGTGGCTTATGAAGAGCGCTTCCCCGGAACTGTCGGGCAGGGCGTATCGGCAGAACTGATCGCCGCGCGCTGGGGCATTTCCCGCGAGGCAATGGATGCCTATTCTGCGCGCTCGCACCAGCTTGCCGAGCAGGCCCGTCAGGAAGGCCGTCTTGCCAAGGAAATTATCGGCATCGAGACGCCGAATGGTCTGGTCACGCAGGATGAGACGATCCGGGCGAGCACCACGGCTGAGGGGCTGGCACAGCTGAAAACCTCTTTTAATAATGATGAGGTTGCGGCGCGCTTCCCGGAAATCAACTGGAGCGTTACAGCCGGTAACAGCTCACAGATCACTGACGGTGCATCGGTCGCGCTGGTGATGTCGGAGGCGGCGGCAAACCGTCTGGGCCTGACGCCGCGAGCGCGCTTTGTCGCATTCGATGTGATCGGTGACGATCCGCTGCTGATGCTGACAGCGCCCATTCCGGCAACGCAGCGTGCGCTGAAAAAGGCTGGGCTCGACATCGGTCAGATCGATCATATCGAAGTCAACGAGGCATTCGCCTCCGTTCCGCTCGCTTGGCTGAAGGACATCAAGGCGGACCCCGCTCGCCTCAACCCGCGTGGCGGCGCAATCGCGTTGGGCCATCCGCTAGGTGCGTCGGGCACGCGCCTCATGGCGTCCATGCTTCACGGGCTTGAGGAAACGGGAGGGCGCTATGGCTTGCAAACGATGTGCGAAGCCGGCGGCCTTGCCAACGCGACGATTATCGAACGGATCTGAGGGAACAGCAGCGTTATGGATATCAACGGAATTGTAGCGGTCGTCACGGGCGGCGCATCGGGTCTGGGTCGGGCAACAGCGGAACGGCTCGTAGCCGCAGGCGCCAAGGTTGTGCTGGCCGACTTGCCGGGTTCGGATGGCGATGAGGTCGCCAAGACCATGAGCAATGACACGCGTTTCGTTGCTGCTGATGTCACCGACACCGACCAGATGAACGCTGTGTTCGACGCAGCCGAGGCGATGGGGGCGTTGCGCGTGATCGTGCATTGCGCAGGGCGTGGCGGCCCGATCCGTGTTGTCGACCGTGAGGGGAATCCGGGCTCGCTCGAAATCTATGAGTCGGTGGTGCGGATCAACCTGATCGGCAGCTTCAACGTGTTGCGGCTCGGTGCGGCCCGCATGGCCAAGAACGAACCGGTGGACGGTGAACGCGGCGTGGTGATCATGACCTCGTCCGTTGCCGCGTTCGAAGGGCAGATCGGACAGATACCCTATGCTTCGGCCAAGGCGGGCATAGTCGGCATGACGATTGTCG
This sequence comes from uncultured Novosphingobium sp., assembly GCA_964502105.1. Lineage (GTDB taxonomy): Bacteria > Pseudomonadota > Alphaproteobacteria > Sphingomonadales > Sphingomonadaceae > Novosphingobium. The sequence continues at coordinate 301,033 of CAZCUS010000001.1, forward strand.
CTGCACGTGATCTTGCCAGCCATCAGATCCGCGTCTGCACCATTGCGCCGGGCACATTCGATACCCCGATATTGCAACGGGTGTTACCGGAAGTGCGGGAAGGTCTCGCCGCCGCCGTACCTCATCCCCGTCGCTTGGGGCGCCCCGATGAGTTTGCCAAGCTGGCGCAGCAGATTGTCGAAAATGCGATGCTGAACGGGGAAACGATCCGCCTCGACGGCGCAATCCGTATGCCGCCAAGATGAGCGATCTGATCCTTCAGGATACGGTGGAGGGGGTGCGCACGTTGACCCTCAACCTGCCCGATCAGCGCAACCCGATCTCGGGCGCTGCAATGATCGAGGCGCTGTGTTCCGCGATGGAAGATGCAGACCGGGACATGGATTGCCGGGTCGTGATCCTGACCGGTGCTGGTTCGGCCTTTTCAACGGGCGGCGATATAGCGACGATGCGGCAAGGTGGCGGCTTGAATGACGCCATGCCCGCGAAGACGCGGTATAATTATCGCAACGGCATTCAGCGACTGCCCAAATTGTTCGAGGCCATCGAAGTACCGGTCATTGCGGCTGTCAATGGCGCTGCCATCGGTGCGGGGTGCGACCTTGCCTGCATGTGCGACATCCGGATCGCCTCGGAAAAGGCGAAGTTTGCGGAAAGCTTCGTGAAAATGGGAATCGTTCCGGGCGATGGCGGTGCATGGTTGTTGCCACGTGTGGTCGGGTGGTCGAAGGCGAGCGAAATGGCTTTCACGGGCGATCTGCTCGATGCTGCCGAAGCACTGGCCTGCGGACTGGTTTCGCGCGTAGTTGCCCCCGATGCCTTGATGGACGAGGCGCGCAAGCTCGCATCCCGTATCGCTGCGAACCCGCCCTATGCAGTTCGCATGACGAAGCGTCTGATCCGGGAAAGTCGACTGGCTCAACTTTCGACCATTCTCGAAGCGTCCGCCGCCGCACAAGCGCTGTGTCATACGACAGACGACCATGCCGAGGCGGTTGAGGCTTTCCTGGAGAAGCGGTCCCCGATTTTCAAGGGCAATTGAGGTGCAAGGACACGTTGTGAACGAACCCGGTTCCATCGAGGCGCTACGCGGCGAAATCCGTCAGTGGCTGGCGACCAATCTTCCTGCAAATTGGCGGGAACGCCAGCATGGGGACGATATTCCCGGTTTTCTCGCCATGCAACGCGAATGGTTCGCGAAGCTTGTAGCAGCGGGCTATGCCACGCCGCACTGGCCGAAAGAATGGCCCGGTGGCGGCCGTTCGCTCGCAGAGCAGATCGCGATATTCGAGGAGCTTGCCCAGGGCGATGCACCGCGCATGAGCCTGTTTTTCGTGTCGCTTTACCATGCCGCTATGACGTTGACGGAATGCGGTACGGAGGCGCAGCGTGCGAAGCATCTGCCCGCCATCCTCAACGGTGAAATCTGGTGCCAGGGATTTTCCGAACCGGGAGCCGGGTCCGATCTCGCGGCTCTGCGCACCCGCGCGGTGCGCAAAGGCGATCACTATGTCGTCTCAGGGCAGAAAATCTGGTCGACGCTTGGCCACTTCGCTGACCAATGCCTGCTTCTGGTGCGGACCGAGAGCGATGGCCCCAAACAGGCGGGCATCACGTTCCTGCTGATGGACATGAAGTCGAAGGGGGTCGATGTGCGCCCCATCAAACAGATTACTGGTGACGAGGAATTCGCCGAGATTTTCCTGGATGAAGTCGAAATTCCGGTCGAGAATCTTGTCGGCGTCGAAAATGAGGGGTGGAAGGTGGCGCAGGTGACCTTGTCATCAGAGCGCGGGCTTACGCTCGTCGAGCTGACTGAGCGCATGGGCTTGTCCTTATGGCGGCTGGTTGAGACAGCGAGCGGCGGTGGCAAGGATCTCGCTGCGATTGACATCGGCACTCGGCGGGAAATCGTCGGTATATCGAACCGGATAGAAGCGTTGCGGGCCATGCTCGCAACATTGATGGCAAACCGCATTGCCGGGCGGGAAGCGGTGGGCGATGCGTCGATCCTCAAACTCGCTTATTCGCGGCTTTCGCGTGATTTCACAGCGCTGGGGCTTCGGCTCGGCGGGACCGCATCGCTTCGCGACACAAACTATATTTTGGGCGCGGGGTACGAGACCGGAAACTGGATGTTCGATTTCATGAACAGCTATCAATATAATATCGCCGGAGGCAGCAACGAGGTCCAGCGCAATATTGTCTCGGAGCGTGTGCTCAAGATGCCGCGGGAGAAGCTGGCATGAGCGGCATCGAGATGGATGGCGGGATCGACCCTGAAGAACTGCGCGATGCTGCAAGGCGTCTGCTTGCCGACAAGGTCGATCGCCGCGGCCCTTGGGAGGAAAGCAAAGCCCAATCCCACGGTGACCATCGTGCCGAACTTGAAAACGCGATGACCGAACTGGGTTGGTATTTGCTGACCATCCCGGAAGAACTGGGCGGTCTGGGGCAAAGCTTCGATGCGCTTGCCCCGATTTATGAAGAAGCAGGGTGTGCGTTGTCACCGCTCTGGCCCGCAGGTACTATGGCCGCGATTGATGTGCTGACGGCGGACGGTTCGTCGGAGGCGCATGCAGCGCTACAGGCGATCGCGGAAGAGGGGCATCGGGTTGCGACCGTGATATTACCTGTCGGCGCTTCGCTGCAGTCGGCGCATTTGGCGATGGTACCGGGGGCAGACCTTGCCACCCATCTGCTGCTGATCCCGGAAAATGGCGATCCGTGTGAGCTGGTCGCGGTGGATGCCGCTGGTGTTTCGATCGAGCCTGTGGAGACATGGGATCGGTCGCGCAGCTTTGCCGATGTAGTGTTGAGCGATGTGACAGATACGGTGCGCATCGCCTCGCCGGGATCACTGGGGCTGGCGCGGGCGCATGGCGAACTCGCGCTGGCGTGGGATTGCGTCGGCGCTGCTGCGCAGTGCCTGACCGAAACGGTGGATTACATGCTGGGTCGGGAACAGTTCGGCCGGGCGATTGCTTCTTTCCAGGCGTTGAAGCACCGCGCTGCTGACCACAAGGTCGCGCTGGAACTCGCAAGGTCGCTGGTGACGCACGCCAGCGCGGTTTATGCCCGAAAGGGAAGCGGTTGGGCCGAGCTTGCTACACAGGCGCGCTTGCTGGCCACAGGTGCATTTCGCGCTATTGCCGAAGATGCGGTGCAACTGCATGGCGGTGTCGGCTTCACCTGGGAATACAATTGCCACCTGTTTCTCAAGCGGGCGCTGGTCAACGAAATGATTGATGGCGCGCCTGAAGCGTTGAACGACCGCATTGGCGAAAAGGTGATGCAGAAGGCAATGTCCGCGCGGCTCTGAAACGCGACGTGCAATAGTGGAAAAAAAGGCCCGGCGGGAACATCTCCTGCTGGGCCTTTTTCAATTACATTTGCTGCGCTAAGTGATCAGAACGTCAGCGCAACCCCACCAAATGGCCGAGCGGTTTCCGCATAGTCCAGCGCGGCTGGCGCTTCGTCAAACGGAAAACTGCGATCGAACAATGGCTTGATCTTACCTGCGTCTGCCAGCTCGGTGAACACAGTCCAAGCATCGGCCCACTCTTCGGGAGTGCAGGTGTAAACCCCATATCCCTGAATGCTGCCGCGATAGAGGATGAGGTCTGCCAGAGTAATCGTGGATTGACGACCGGCGGCAAAGCCCAGGGTGATGATCTTGCTATACCGTTTGATGCACTTCGCGGTGTCGGCAAGAATTTGCCCACCCAGCGAATCGATAACAATGTCCACGCCCTCACCGCCATTGAGGGCATGCACGCCCTCGGCCATCGATTGTTTGGAAAGATCGATAACGTTGTCAAATCCAGCGGCGCGGGCTTTCTCGGCCTTGGCCGTCGAGCTGGTTGTGCTGATCACCTTGGCTGCACCCAAGGCACGGGCGAGCTGAAAGGCAGCATTGCCGACCGACCCACCGATACCGGGCGCCAGCACCGTTTTCCCGGCGGTAAAGCCCGCCTCCATCAAAGCGCGATAGGCGGTCGGATAGGCGACCGATGCTTGGGCAGCAGCACCGTCCGAAACGGAGTCCGGAATGATCCAGGCATGATCCTCTTCCACCGTGCAATATTCCGCCCAGCTTCCGTTGCGCATGAAGCCATAGGGGAAAGCGCCGAACATCACCCGGTCACCCGCCTTCAGCCGCTTTGAAGGGCCGGCATCTTCCACGATACCCGCTCCCTGATTGCCTGGAATGAGGGGCAGGGTGCATGGAGGGAAATTGGCTTCATTTTGGTCATTGATGACGGCCACGTCGAACGGAATAACACCGGGCGCCGTCAATTTGACAAGGATTTCGGTGCCGGAGCGCGTCGGCTTGTCCACCTCGACCGATTTCAATCCCTGTGGGCCCGACTGGGATTCGATTAACCAAGCGCGCATAATACTTCCTTCAATGATGTTAGCAATTCATGGTCATTTGCGGCGACGGACCTGAATCCCCGCCGCTTCACGATCCCAGGTCGAAGAAGTCACGCCGTCGTCTCTCAGTTGGTATTTCAGCACCTTTCCGGTCGGATTCTTCGGTAAACTGTCCCGGAACTCGATATAGCGGGGCACTGCAAAGTGCGGCAGGTTTTCCAGGCACCAGAGACACAATTCATGCTCGGTGACCCGTGCATTTTCGCGCAGAACAACTGTCACCTTTATATCGTCTTCGCCGGTCTGTAGTCCGACGGCATGGACGGCGGTTTCGGCGATCGCATGGTGAGCGCCGAAGGCCCGTTCGATTTCGAAGCTGGAGACATTTTCGCCACGCGAGCGCAGATAGTCCTTCGCCCGGTCAGCAAAATAGAGATAGCTATCGACCATCTTTCCCAGATCGCCGGTATGCATCCACATGTTTTTCCAGATAGCGGTCGTCGCTTCTGGTCGCTTCCAATAGCCTTCGAACATGATATTCGCTTCGCGCGGGCGGAACACGATCTGACCGACCGTGCCTTCGGGCACAGGTTGATCATTCTCGTCGAAGATCATCATTTCATATTCGTCGAGGGGGCGACCGGCGCAGGTTTCGGGTGCCTCCTGATCGTAGGGAATGCCGGTCATGCGAATGCCTTCGGTCTGGCCGTAAGACCAGCTTCCTACGATCTGGACGCCGAAACGTTCTTTCCATATCTTTCGATCACTCGGCGTGATCGGCATGCCGAAGATCATTCTCAGTTTGCCATGATAGCGATTGGCTGCGTCGCAATCGGGAGCCTGCGCCACCAAGGTGAAGATCGAGGCCATGAGCATGGCCGCAACCGCTCCCGACTGTTCGATGTCGTCCCAGAACCGGGTGACGGAAAACTGGCTCGCCATTGCACAGCGCGAGCCATCCCCCATCACGGCAAGCAGGTTGGACAAGGCGGCAGAATGGAACAAGGGCAGGGGGGTAAAAAGGGTCTCGCCTTCCTCCAGCCATGTCAGTCGGCGATTGATCCTGCCGACGGCCGCCAAATAATTGTGCGAGATCATGCAGCCCTTCGATGGGCCGGTCGTACCCGATGTGTATATTAGGGCAGCAAGATCGCCCGGTTGAACCACAACCGGAAGCGCCGATGTGTCGGAACCGCGGAACTCGTCCAGCGAATGGATCGGAATGCTGCAAATGGGCAGGGGTTCTTCCGAGCGACAGAGTATCATCTGCACGGAGGGAATATTGTCCGCAATATGGGTGAAGCGCTCCAGATAATGCGCGTCGCAAATGACGATCTTGCCTTCCGCATCAATGATCTGGTGCTTCAGAAAATCGCCGCGATAGGCGGTGTTGATCGGCACCCATATGGCCCCGAGCTTGTTGGTGGCAAACCAGCAGATCACCATGTCGATACAAGTGCCGAACAATGTGACGACGGAGTCGCCCTTGCTCACTCCGAGCGCGGCCAGTTCTCGCGCCATCGCGTTGGATTGCCGGTCGACATCGCCATATGTCGTTGCCACGCCATCGACCACGAGAAATTCGCGGTCGCCGTAGCGCTCTGCCGCCCGTGCAAGTAGATCAACAACTGTATCTCGGATACCGGGTTTGAACCCGGAAGTTTGCACCAAAGTGTTCACGTTCATCCCTGCTTGAAGCCAGTGTTTACCACTTCAACGGTGATCATGACGATCTTGTCGCGCTCAAGAAACTTGAGTTCGTCTTCCACCAATATGGGATTGATCTCGGGATCGTTGAAAATGCGTGTCATTTCATCGACGTCAGCCTGGCTGGCGACATGCATTTCGGTGATGCAATCATAACCGATATCATACGGTTCAGGAACCGTGCCGGGCGGAATTTGGCTCGGGTTGAGCAAGGCAAAGGTCGGGTAGTTGCGCACATAGTCAACCAGCAGGTGGCCGATATACTTCTTGGCCAAAAGCACATGGCTGTTTTCATAATGCTCGCGGAACTGTTCCGGCGTGGTGCCCGCCTTGCGCTTTAGGAAATAGATGATTTTGATCATGAGTTCTCTCCCGAATGATTGCTATCTTGGCCGCCTGTCAGTCGAGCGCGGCGAGAATGGCCGCTGTGTCGCTATAGACAGGGTTGATCAGCTTGATCTTGCCATCGACAATTTGGGTTGCTTCCGCGAGGGGGAAGCTGACCGATCTTCCGGTCTTTCTGACCGTGACGGAAAAGGTGCCATAGGCAATGACCCATTCCCCTTCTGTTGCGAAAACATCAGGCTTGAAGCTGAACGCGCTGAATGTGTCGATGACCTTCAGCAAAGCGCCGCGAATGGCGTCTGCACCGACAAACCGCCCGCCATAGGGCAGGGAGTCTGCTTCCAGAAGAACGCCGTCTTCCGCGAAAAACGCAAGGAATCCTTCTAGGTCTCCCCTGCCCAGCATGGCTTCGTAGGATGCCTTTACGACGTCAACTGGATCAGTGCTCAAGACATATCTCCCATGGCGTGCGGATTTTTCTGAACCTGGCGTCAAGAAGCAGCAAAGCGGATGGTTTTGCCAGTCTCGCGCGCGTCACTTCAATCAGAGGCAAGATTGGCTGCGGTGCGGGCTCGAACCTGGAAGTCTGCCCGCACCGCATCGCTGACCAAGAGACTTAAAGCTCTATGCCCATTGCCTTCATATAGGCTTCATGGAAATGGCGAATCCGGACTTCTTGCTCGGTGGCGAGAATGGGCCGCGCGGCTGCAGGATCAGCTGCCTTCATGCCGCGATGCACCTCTTCCATGTTCTCCATGTCTTCGTCCATGATATAGCCGACTTGTCCGGTTTCCGGAAAGTCCCGGCCCTGCTGATCGAAATTGATCCAGACCGTTTCTGCCTTGGGCGGACGCTTTGCGCCCTTCGCGAGAGGCCGAAGCCAGCGAATTTCCATGACGCATTCGTCCGGGCTGTCACCCAACGGAGTAAAATTATACCACCATGACAGACCTTCGCCCCACCAGGGGAAGTATGCAGGGAACATGAACCATTGGTGCATATCCACCAGGTAAGAAATCGACCGTCCCGTAAAGTCCACATCGGAATCGGCCTTATGGACTTCGATCGTCTTTTCCGCAGCATAGGCGCGTGCCTCGGCCAGTGTCTTGCCGACACCTTCAGGCGCGATGGGCAGACCATAGGTGTTGCAGAACAGATCGAGCGATACCCGGGGTGATATATCGTTGGTTACCCAACCGTCTGGAACCAGAGCGGGTGTGATCAGCCGACTTACCGAAGCCTTGCCGTCGTCCCAGCAATCGGTCTGCGTGTAGGTCGAACCGAAGATCGGCAAGCTCGAATGCGGCCGCGAACGGCGCGGCGACGGTAGCTGCAACCGGAACGGCGATCCACGTGCGCCTGGTAAGGCGATGAAGCCAGGCCGGCAGGAAGAGAAGGAAAACCACTGCGTGGACGAAAACAGCCGGCAGCATGGTGATC
>CAZCUS010000001.1:308911-318493 GCA_964502105.1 uncultured Novosphingobium sp.
AGATCGGCATACCGCTGGGATGCGTGGTGAGGACGTGATAGCCTTCAAGAAATGCCTCCAGGCCCGACTTCCAGTTGATCTTGACCTTCTTGCGGATGTGCGCGGCGGTGTAGCGATCTTCCTGAGGGCAATCCTCGAAATGCTTGGGCATGACCCCCATTGCGTCAGCAAGTGAGGCAGCCTCCAGATCGGGGTTGATGAAGACGTTTCCGCCCCATGTGTCGCACTGTACGGGGCGCAGGCTGTAGTTCTTTGGCGTCGCCTGCTCGAATTCTTCCCAACGCGGAACCCAAGTAAGCTTTCCGCTAAGGTCGTAGCTCCATGCATGGAACGGACACTGGATCATGTCTCCGGATTCCGGCTTGTCTCCGCACAAGCGGCGACCGCGATGGCGGCAGCTGTTCCAGAACGCCTTGAATTCGGTTTCTGCCGAACGAACGACCAGGAATGACATTGGTCCGACTTCGTAGGACACGCGGTCGCCTACATTCGGAATGTCTTCTTCGCGGCAGGCTACCTGCCAAGTCTTCTTCCAGATATTTTCGACCTCTTCCGACACATATTTCGGGTCGAGATAATATTCATAAGGAAGAGGCTTGTTGGTCGGATGATGGGTGCCGCGCTCCGCCGCGGTCCATGGCACCTCTTCACCCGCCCGTTTAATATAGTCGACATATTGCGGCATGTCGGCGAACTGCGTGCCGTGCACGGCACGGACATAGCTTGGGTTGCCATATTTGGTGATATCGGGTGTAAGTTCGTTCATGGAAGCACCTTTGATTTCAAGTGGTTTGGCCAAAGCGGCGGATTGATCCCCTGCTGCACGCGGTCAGAACACGACGACCGTTCGAATCCCTTCTCCGCGCTCCATGGCGCTCAGCCCTGCTGAAATTTCGTTGAGCGAAATCTTGTTGGTTATTAGACTTTCGAGGTCGAATTCGCCTTCCATCAGGCGGTCGACCAGCTTGGGAATGCCGGACCGGCATTTCGCGCCTCCGATAGACGAGCCCTTGAGGGTCTTGCCAAAGAGCAGTTCGGTCGGCGGGATCGAGAGCATTTCGCCATCAGGAGCCAACCCCACCACCATGCACACGCCCCACGCGAAATGCGCGGCGGCAAAGGCTTGCTGAATGGTCGAAATCGCGCCGACGCATTCGAACACATAGTCTGCGCCTGAGCCGGTCATGGCAACGATATGCTGCCCCAACTCCTTGTCGAGTGTCTTGGGATTGACGAATTCGGTTGCGCCCATCTTACGAGCCAGCGCTTCCTTCGCAGGATTGGTGTCAACCGCGATGATGCGGGCCGCACCGCAGATGCGTGCGCCCTGAATGACGCTGAGACCAATGCCACCAAGCCCGATTACCGCGACGGTCGAGCCGGGTTCCACTTGTGCCTCAATAATCGCCGCGCCCAGCCCGGTTGTCGCGCCGCAGCCCAGATAGGCGATCTGCTCAAATGGCGCATCCTTGCGGACTTTTGCCAGACTGATTTCGCGATAGACCCCGAAATTCGAAAAGGTGCCGAGATCGTGAAAGGAGTGAAGGCGCGTGCCATTATACTCGGCCCTGGTTGTAAGATCATGGCCTCCGAACATTTCCACGCAGAGATTGGTCTTGGGTGAATGGCAGAAGTCACATTGGCCGCATTCGGGGCACATATAGGGTATCACATGATCGCCCACTTCCAGGCCGGTTACGCCGGGCCCGACTTCCACCACGACGCCGCCGGCTTCATGACCCGGAATGCCAGGAAAATTTACGAGAGCGCCAACCTTGCCGGCAATCGCAGAAAGATCGGTGTGGCAAAGGCCGGTGGCCTTGATCTCGACCAGAACCTCACCCTCACCGGGCGCGTCGACCTTGACCTTGTCGATGACAAGCGGGCTGCCAGGACTCATGGCAATTGCAGCACGTGACATTACTGGCATATTCTGTCCTCACCCAACTCTGTGGTTTATTGGGATCGAGGCTTCGGTTTCGAAACCTGGTCGCCAAGCACCTCTCTCGATGCCTGGCAAGCTATCACTCTCGGCGCTGGTATGGAAAGGTCATCCTTGCCTCCAGTTCGCTGCCATTTTGTCTGATACTGCAATCAAAAGACGTAAAATCATCTGGAGACAAAGTCGACACGCAAGCGCGTAAGCCTGAGCGTCGCAATTCTCCAACTGCCATCAGTCTTCCGATAGGTTTCATGATAGTGGCCGTAACCGATGATTTCTTTGACCGGCGAGTCGGGCAGCAGCAAATAGTCGGTCATTGCCCAGATGCCGCTGGCACGGTCAGCGCTTTCGATGGTGATTTCGGGCATGAAGCCCTGATGGGCGGAGACCAGCGGTGCCAGACCGGTGCGAATATACTCCTTTACCGCAGGCAGGCCGCTGACGAGATCCTTGTCTTCATCTTCACCGGCGGGCTGGTCCGGGCTGCGTAGCGCTCCACGATAATCGCAGATGATGTCCTGCGTGAATATGTCATCCAGCATGTTCCACTGCTTGGTATCCATCGCCCGGAAATACACGGCCTTCGCCTTACGAATGTCCTCGCAAGCAATGAGCGTGTCGATGTCGTTCATAAGTGCATACCCCCACTGCATTGGAGTACTTGGCCCGTTATCCAGCGCCCCTCATCCGATGCGAGAAACGCGACCGCAGATGCGATGTCGTTCACATTGCCGATACGACCCAGCGCTGCGGACTGCTCGAAAAAGGCCCTGCTGGCGGGGTCTTCAAGATACGACCGGATGAAGTCCGTTTCCGTCGCGCCGGGGGCCACCGCGTTCACGGTAATGTTCCGGCGGCCCACCTCCGCAGCAAGCGAGCGGGTGAAGCTGTTTATCGCGGCCTTGGTCGCGGCATAGCCGATCGAACCGGGATAGGCGGCAAGTGAAACCATCGACGAAAGGTTGATGATTCGGCCGCCATCGCGAATGTGGCTCAAGGCAAGCCCGGTCAGCAGAAACGGCGCGCGCACGTTGACGGCATAGAGCCGATCAAGGGCGACAGCGGAGATGTCGCAGATCGCTCCTCCCCCGCCAATGCCCGCGTTGTTCACCAATATGTCGATGCGATCAAAGCCCAGCCGCGTGGCTTCGGACATGACGCCGGTCACCAACGGCGCCAATCCCTCGACATCGACGAGATCGGCACCGATCGCGAAGGCGGTGCCGCCGTTGGCCTGGATCGTGGCCACGGTCGCTTGAGCGTCTTCTTCGCGTCGGCCATAATGGACCGCCACCGCTGCGCCCCGTTCCGCCAGAAAACACGCGATCGCCCGCCCAATACCGCGCGAGGCGCCCGTCACCAGGGCGAATTTGCCCGCGAGCGGTTGCGTCACGACAGGGTGGTGCCGTTGTCATATTCCTCGACCATCAACAGGCGCGTCGCCAGACGATCCTGAAATTTTTCTTCGTCTTCCAATATGATCTTGTTGTTTTCGGGGATGTTGATGATGCGCGCCATTTCATCGACCGCCGCCTGATCCTTAAGCCAGATCTCAGTGACCGCGTCATAGCTGTCTTCGACGCTATTGTCCTCGGGCTGATATTCCATGAGTGACATGGGATAGTTGCGCACATATTTGGTCCACAGGTGGCCCAGCAAGCGCTTTCCGATGACGGCATGGCTGGTTTCATAGTGATTGATGAAGTCCTCGCGGCTCATGCCGGGCTTCTTTTTGATCAGGATTACAATCTTGGGCATCCGGGTCTCTCCATTTGTTGCAACAGGAAATCATGTAACACTGCGCTCTGGGAAGTCCGCGTTCGCTCCGATCCCCACTCTTGCATCTGAGGGCAAAGAGTATCTCCAGCCAAAGCACGCGTGTGGGCACCATTGAAGCAAATCGCGGCGCCCGACGCATGCTGGCGATTGCCAATCATGAAGGGCGGTCGGATAAGGGCGCTATGGCGGACAGATTACCTTCCCTGCGAGGCGTCGAGACATTCGTGTGCGTGGCCGAAGTGTTGAACCTGCGCGTTGCGTCGGAACGGCTGAACGTGACGGTGTCGGCGATCAGCCACCGGATTCAGGCGCTGGAGGAGGAACTGGGTATCCTGCTGTTCGATCGCAGCGGCGGTCGAATGCGGCTCACCCCGGAAGGTTCGGGCTTCCTCGAACAGCTGCGGCCCGGTCTCGCTTTTCTTCAGGAAGCAACAAGCGCCGTCCGCAAAAACGCGGCGCGCCCGATGCTGCGGATATCTGCGCCGCCGATTATACATGACCAATGGCTGCTGGGTGTGCTCGACGCGTTCCAGACCGCCAATCCCGGCGCCCGGTTCGAACTGCTAAGCAGCGGCCGCCGTCGTGCGGCAGGATGTGATCTCAGCATTGTGCCCATGTCGCCCTCTGCAATACGGGACGGGGCCCAACCGCTGCTCAGCCTGCGTATCCTGCCGATGTGCAGTCCGGAATTCCTTGCGAAGCATCCGATTGAGAATGCCGAGGCTCTCCTCTCTCTGCCCCTACTCGAAGCGCTTCCCGCGCTGGGCGCGTGGCAGACATGGTTCGAAGCCGCAGGGTTCATCGGAGATTATCCGGCCCCGACCGTTGCTGTCGACAACCAGATATTGCTGTACCAGGCGGCAATCCGCGGACTGGGTGTTGCGTTGGGGGAGAAAACGCTGGTCGGCGACTATCTGCGCTCGGGTCAGCTGGTCGCGCCACTGGACATCGTCTGCGACATGCCACCGGCCCTCGGCTTCATTTTGCATGAAGGCGCCAATGTCCGGTTGGCGAGATCGTTCGTCGGCATGCTGAAGCATAGTCTCGCCGTCAGTGTTTAATTATTTTCAACAGCTCGGGTAAATTCCGAAACGTCAATCGGGGCGCGAACGGCCTAAAAGAACGATATGTCGATGTAGCGCACGCTTATCCGGATATTGGAGCTGTTCATGTTTATTCGCGCCGTCGAAGCAAATCGGACCGTCGGTCCGCCGCCACCGCGTCGACCCAATTCCATACGACGAACCAGCTCAATGCAGTCGATCTGGCCAGAGGGCGTAAAAGGTCCGCATCGGCTTGTTGGGCGCGCGAGAGATATGTTCACCGGCCAAGGCGCGGAGCGACCGGAAACCCTTGCCTCGGAATGGATCGAGACGGTACTTACGCCAGAAAGACGGATCGCTTCGCTGAGCGGCAGCCGGATGACCGAGACCCTCGATAGCTTTGTCGGACTTTCGCCTGGCGGCGAACTGCGCAGGGCGATGGCGGAGAAAATTCCCGAAGAAGGGGCTGCCGACACCCTGCTTCACCGTCTGCTGGACGACATGGCCGGTGCAAATTTCATGGCAAGTTCGGCATGGTATAGCTGGGATGCGGACGGTGTTGAGGGCTATTACCGGAATATCGGACATGGTTCTGTTCTTGACCGTCCGGTTATCGGCTTGTGCCTGAGCTATGTTCCGGGTTCGGAGGCGGTTACGTCCGATGGCCGGACGGACGATGGCAATGCCGATCATCCTATCACCATTTCGCCGGTATCGGATACGGACCCATTTGCGTGGCATGACATCATTGAAATCGACGCTCCCAATCACTGGCGATTGCGGCGGACGGACCTATGGATCGAAAACGGTGTGGTTGTTGCCGACGCCTGGTTTCAGGACAGTTCGGCTGTGCCCGGGCGTCTCGACCTCCGGACCATGTTTCATGAATATGGCATCCGCGCGCGATTTGATCCCGAGGATTTGACGCTGATCGATATTGAGGTCGATGGGCGCGTATTGCCGTTCGGCACCTGCTACGCTGCACCTGCGACCGCCGACATTCTGGTGGGTCGTTCGGCACGGGAGTTTCGCGAATTCGTGCCTCAGGCGCTACGCGGCACGCATGGCTGCACTCACCTCAACGACATGCTGCGCGCGCTTCAGGATGTATCGGCGATGGCAGAAACATTCAGGACAGCAATTGCTTCCAGTGCAGGCTAGGCAGTCTGCATCCTGAGGCCATCGCGTCGCGCTACTAGGCTGTATCAGATTTGGAAAGCAAAGTGACATGGGAGTGGGTGTGACGTTAAGCGTTGAGAACTTTCCGGCTGCGGTCTTGCCCCCCCACGCAGAAGCACTGCGTCAGGATGTCAAGGCGTTCATTGCCGAGCATGTCGGCGCGGTTTCTGCCCACGAGCGGGCGCGAAGCTGGTCCGGGTTCGACGCCGACTTTAGCCGCGCTCTCGCAGCGCGAGGCTGGGTGGGGCTTACCGTCCCTGCCGAATATGGTGGGCCGGGGCTCGATCCGTTCTGCCGCTTCGTTCTGGTTGAGGAACTGCTTGCCGCCGGAGCGCCTGTCGCCGCGCACTGGGTCGCCGATCGTCAAAGCGCCCCCCTTCTTCTGCACTACGGAACCGAGGAACAGCGGCGCGCTTTTCTGCCGGGCATCTGCAACGGCGATTTGTTCTTCTGCATAGGCATGAGCGAACCCAATTCGGGATCGGACCTCGCCAGCGTGCGAACGCGGGCGGAAAAGGTGGATGGCGGATGGCGGCTCAGTGGCCAGAAAATCTGGACGACCTATGCCCATAAATCCCATTACATGATCGCGCTGGTCCGCACCTCGGGGACATCCGACGATCGGCAGAATGGGCTGTCGCAGTTTCTCGTCGATCTTTCGCTGCCCGGCGTGACCGTCAATCCGATCATGCTCGGCACCGGTGACGCTGATTTCAACGAGGTCTTTTTCGAGGATGTGTTGTTGCCGGCCAACAGCCTTGTGGGTGAGGAGGGCAATGGCTGGAAGCAGGTCAATGCCGAACTCGCCTTTGAACGAAGCGGACCGGAGCGAATTTATTCCAGTCTTGTGCTGCTGGACCTGTGGGCGCAACTATTGGGGCCGGAGCCCGATCCCGCCGATGCGGCGCGGCTGGGCAAGCTGGTGGCAAGGCTGGCACCGTTGCGGGAAATGTCGGTTTCGATGACGGCCATGCTCGCCGCTGGCGGGACGCCGCTGACGGAAGCCGCGCTGTTCAAGGACATGGGCACCGAGGTCGAGCAGCAGATACCAGAAGAAATCGCGGACGCGATCGCGTCGCGGCCCGATTTCGTGCCGGATGAAGAGCTTATGCGTACGCTCGCCTACATCATGCAGGTCAGCCATGTATTCTCGTTGCGCGGTGGCACGCGCGAAATTTTGCGCGGCATGATCGCAAGGGGGCTTGGTCTGCGATGAGCGATGAAAATACTGTGCTGGTCGACGGCTTTCGCCGCCTGATTGCTGATACCGTTACTTCGGCGGATGTCAGGAGGGTGGAAAAGTCCCTCTCTCCTGCTGGCCTTTGGGAGTCGCTGCACGCTTCCGGTTTTCTCGACATGCTCGTGCAGGAGGATGCCGGAGGCGCAGGGTTGGCGCAGCCGGATATATTTCCGTTGCTGCTGACACTGGGTGAATACGCAGTGCCTGTTCCCTTCGGGGAAACAATGGTGGCGCGCGGTATGTTGAGCGCGCACGGCGAAACGGCACCCGACGATGCGCTGATCGTCCTCGCACCGGCATCGGCAACGCTGCCCTTCGGAAAACTGGCAACCCACGCGCTCGTCGCTGGGGACGATGGTCTGCGTCTTGTCGTGGCGCAGGGCAGTGGCGATGATATCTTTGGTGCAGCCGGGTCGCTTGGCCTGACATGTGGAGAGACCGTAGCGGCAATCCCCGGTTCGGCAGATGAGTTGATGATAGCGGCAGCGGCGGTTGCTTCCGCGCAGATGGCGGGTGCCATGTCGCGCCTGTTGCAGATGACCTTGCAGCATGCGGGCGAACGCTCGCAGTTCGGTCGACCTCTCGGCAAGTTTCAGGCCATCCAGCAGCAGATCGCCGTTCTCGCTGAACAGGTGATCTCCTGTCAGGTGGCGGCCAGAACGGCATTTTCAGGAGCGACATTCGATCCCGTCCGCGTCGCGGCTGCAAAATGTCGGGCAGGGGAGGCCACCAACCTCGCCTGCGGGATAAGCCATGCGGTTCATGGTGCCATTGGCGCAACCGCGGAGTTTGACCTCCAGCTTTATTCGCGGCGGCTCAAGCAATGGCAGCTTGCCTTCGGATCACAGCATTACTGGGCGGCGCGTCTGGGAATGGCGCGGGCGGCATCGGGCAGCGCGATTACAGCCGATTTCCTGCGGCAGAGACTGGCATGGGAGACTGTTTCGTGACCAACTCCAGCGCCTATCCATCCCTGAACTGGGAGGATGTGGCAGAGGGCGATGTCCTTCCCCAGTTCGAGTATGAATTGAGCTTGGTGCGCCTTGTGGCGTTCGTCCGCGCAACCGGCCTATACGACTATGTGCATCACGACGCGAAATATGCGCAGGCCGTCGGGACCAAGGACGCCTTCATTTCGACCCCCCACGTCGGAGGGCTGTTCACCCGGCTGATCACCGACTGGTCCGGTCCGGGCAGCATGCTGCGTCGCATCACCTTTCGCATGAGCGCCCAGTGCCTGCGTGACGATATTCTCACCGTGACCGGCAAGGTCGGTCGTAAGTATCGTGGGCACGATGGCAGTTTCCTTGTCGATCTGGTCGATCTCAATATCGCGACAGGCTCTGCACCAAGCGCCGCCAGCGCGACCGCGACGATCGAGATGCCGTCCGCCGAGGGACATAGGCCGGCAATTGCTCGTCAGCGTTCGGCAGAGGATGAGCCCGGCCCGAACAAAGACATGCCCGACTTCGCACGCGAGATGCTGGGCAAGGAGCGCGAAGGAAATTGGGAGCCGCGCACGCCCTTGCTGCAAAGCGACGTGCATCTGTGGTGCGAGGCGCTGGAGGACTGGAACCCGCTGTACTGGGACCACGACTATGCTTCGGCGTCCCCAGTCGGCACGCTGATCTCTCCGCCCACAGGTTTGTTCTTCGGTGCGGATTCTTCGATCAATGTCGGTCTTGGTTATCGAAAACCAGGAGCGCAGGTTCCCGATGCGGTCAAGCAAGGCTTGCGCGGGATGGAGTTGATGACTGCCCTTCGCAAGGACATGATGCGGGGTGGCGTCCCATTTCCCCCACCCGACTGCCCTGAGGCGGTCGTGACGCAGGCTGACTACAACTTCTATACGCCGCTGCGGGTGGGTGACACATTGCGCACCAAGCAGCGGCTTGTGTCCTGCAGCGCTCGCCGCCAGACCCGGCTTGGCGACGGACATTTCGTTACGGGCGAGAACATGCTCTTCAACCAGCGTGACGAGCTTGTCCGAACAGTGGCGATGAGCATGTTCTGTTATCGGACGCCCTGATGTCCCGATCCTCGCTCCGGATGACGCAAAGGCAAGGCGCGTGACGATCAGCACGCGCATCACCGAAATGCTCGGCATAGAGCATCCCATCGTGCAGGGCGGGATGATGAACGTCGGTTATGCCGAACTGGCAAGTGCGGTTTCGAACGCGGGCGGCTTGGGAATATTGACGGCGCTGACGCAGCCTACGCCGGAAAAGCTGCGTGAGGAAATCGAACGGTGCCGGGCGATGACCGCGAAGCCCTTTGCCGTCAACCTGTCGGTGCTGCCCGCCATCAATCCTCCCGACTATGTGGCCTATGCGCGTGCAATCATCGAGGGCGGCGTCAAGATCGTCGAAACGGCGGGAACGGCTGCGGTGCGGGAAACA
>CAZCUS010000001.1:318503-381611 GCA_964502105.1 uncultured Novosphingobium sp.
TATGGGAGATGTTCAAACCCAACGGCATCCAGATATTGCACAAATGCACTGCTGTCCGCCATGCCCTGTCGGCGGAACGGGCCGGGTGCGACATCATCTCGATCGACGGGTTCGAATGTGCCGGGCATCCCGGTGAGGATGATATTCCGGGCCTGATCCTCATTCCCGCTGCTGCCGACAAGGTTCGCATCCCGCTCCTTGCCTCGGGCGGTTTCGGCGACGGGCGCGGTCTTGCCGCCGCCCTTAGCCTCGGCGCGGAGGGCATCAATATGGGCACGCGTTTTTGCGCGACCCGCGAAGCGCCGATCCACGATAACGTCAAACAGGCCTATGTCGAGAATGACGAGCGCGGCAGCTTCCTCGTCTTCCGGCAGTTCAAGAACACCGCCCGTGTCGGGCGAAGCGCGGTATCGGAAGAAGTGGCGCGGCGTCTGGCAAAGCCGGACGCGGTGTTCGAGGATGTCCGCGAACTGGTTTCCGGCGCAGCGGGGCGCGAACTTCTGCGCAGTGGCGACCTCAGCAAAGGCGTCTTCTGGGCCGGCATGGTGCAAGGATTGATCCACGACATCCCGAGCTGCGAGGAATTGATCCGCCGGATTGTCGACGACGCCGAAACGATCATCCGGGGACGGTTGGCAGCAATGGTTTCCTGAAGACGTTTCGGAAACTGGTCGCTGGAACGAAGTGAAGAACAGAAGTCACGACATCGGATACAGATGGGAGACGCGCTATGGAGCTGGATGTTGCAGCCCTGAACCGGCTATTGGACAAGGAGGCGATCCGCGAATCCGCCTTGCGATACACGCGCGGTATAGACCGTCACGACGATGAACTGATGGCCTCGGCCTATCATGCCGATGCGACCGACGATCACGGCGATTATATCGGCGATCCGGCGGGTTTCGTGGATTATGCGAACGCCGTTCACAGTCAGAACTGGGTTCATCACCAGCACTATGTGACCAATCAGGTCATCGATCTCGACGGCGACAACGCGCATAGCGAGATGTACTTTTTCGCCGTCCTCAAAAGGCCTGACGGCACATGCGACTTTGTCGGTGGCCGCTATGTCGACCGCCTGGAACGGCGCGAAGGCATATGGGCCGTTGCCGACCGCGCCTGCCTTGTCGAATGGAATGCCGAAGCAGGTCCGAAAGACACGAGCTTTGACCCCGGCATTTTTCTGTCCGGCAGTTGGGACCGAACGGACATCTCCTATCAGCGGCCTTTGCGGATCGACCGGCCTCACCGCAATCCGATGGCCGGTCAATCACCACAACAAGCATGAGCAAGGGACGCGTGTTAGCATCCTCGCAGGATAAGGGAGAGTGCGCATGAACAAGGTATCGAGCGACCTGACCAAGCCTGCCATCAAACCGGCAGCGGTGCGCGAGGCGATCTCCTTTTGCCGAATATGTTCGGGCGGATGTGGCGTAGTCCTTACTCTTGACGAGCATGACAAAATTCTCTCGGTCAGGGGCGACAAGGAAAACCCGCTCAGCAACGGCTATGCCTGTTTCAAGGGGCTGCAACCGGAGGCGTCGCATCATGGCAGGCATCGCCTGTTGCGCCCGCTCAAGCGCATGGAAGATGGCAGCTATCAGGAAATTTCTTCCGAGCAGGCGCTTGAGGAGATAGCCGAGCGACTGGCGCCGCTGATTGAGCGCCACGGTCCCGAAACGCTCGCCGTATTTCTGGGCAATGGTGGCATGTTCAATATTGCCGGTTTCTATATGCTGCCAAGTTTCCTGACGGCTTTCGGTTCCGATCAGTATTTCTCTACCCTGACCATCGACCAGTCCGGCAAGATGGTGACGATGGGGCGGCTGGGCGCATGGGCTGCGGGCTACCCGGCGTTCGAGGACATGGAAGTTGCCATGTTCATTGGAGCCAATCCTTTGCTCAGCCACGGTTCGCTGGGGTTCATACAAGCCGATCCCGTGAAAAGCCTCAAGCGTGCGCGGGAAAAGGGGCTGAAGCTGATCACCATCGATCCGCGCAAGAGCGAAACCGGACAATTCGCCGATCTCGCGCTGCAGCCCTTGCCTGGACAGGATGCGGCGATTTGCGGTGGCCTCATCCGCCTAATTCTTGAGGAAGGATGGGAGGATAAAGAATTCTGCGCACGCTGGGTCGGCGAGGAGCACATGGCTCAGCTGAAAGCTGCCGTCGCGCCGTTGACCGAGGCTTATGTCGAGGATCGGGCAGGGCTGGAGCCCGGCCAGCTGCGCGCGGTGGCGGAAATGTTCGCGCGCGACGCCCGCACAGGCAGCGTCACGACCGCTACCGGCCCTTCGTTTTCGCCCTATTCCAATCTCGCCTTTCACCTTGCGGAGTCGCTGAACGTCATCTGCGGCCGGTATCTGCGGGAAGGGCAGCGTGTCCACCAGATCAACGGTATGGGCCGGGCGGGGCCGTTGCGGGCGCAGGTGATGGCCCTTGGCCGCTACTGGGAAACGATTGGCGGCTCGAGCCGCATACGCGGCGCGCGCAAGCTGTTCATGGAACGCTGCACGGCGACGCTGCCCGACGAAATTCTCACCCCCGGCGACGGACAAATCCGAGCGCTTTTTCTTGACGGCGGCGATCCGCTGACATCCTGGCCCGATCAGCAGAAGACGGCAAAGGCGCTGGCCGACATCGACCTGCTGGTGGCGATAGACCCCTGGCCCACACCGACTACACGCTTCGCCCATTATATTCTGCCGCCGCTGATGCAATATGAACGCGCGGATTTGCCGATGTACCTGCCGGGTTTCGCCAATTGGCCGGGGTCATGGTCACAATATACTGCGCCCGTCATCCGCCCGCCTGAAGGGTCGGACCTTGTCGAGGACTGGTATGTGTTCTGGTCGATTGCCAAAAAGCTGGGCAAAACGATCGTCTATAACGGAGTTCGGCCGCTCGACATGGATACGCCGCCCACGACAGATGATCTGTTGGAGCTGGTGCTTCACGGTGCCCCCCATACGCTGGATGGATTAAAGGCCGCGCCACATGGACTTCATGCCGAAATCGCTCAGGATGTAGTGCTTCCCGCGGATGACAATGCCGACGGCCTGTTCGATCCGATGCCATCGGATGTGGCGGCCGAGCTGCAAGCATTCCTCGGTGAACAAGGCGCGCCGGGACAGTGGCAGCGTGACGGACGCAGCTTCACCCATCTGCTGGCATCGCGAAGGATGCGCGACCTCTTCAATTCCAATGGCCGTTTCGTCGACTCGGTGAGGAAGCGCACCCCTTGGAATCCCGCCTTCATGAACCCGCAGGAGATGGCAGAACTTGGGATTTTGCCGGGCGACAGGATTGCGATCGAGTCGGCGCATGGCGAGGTCGTCGCCGTCGCAGAGGCGGACGCCGATCTGCGCAGGGGCGTTGTGTCTCTCGCCCACGGCTGGGGAGATCCGCCGGATAGCAATAGTGATGTCGAGCAGTCTGGAACCCCGGTGAACAGGTTGATCGACAATGATCGCCATTATGAGCCGATCAACTCCATGCCCCACATGTCCGCCATACCGGTGAACATACGCGTCATCGAGCCAGCATGAGCGCCGAACGATCTGATGCCGAGGCCATTGTCGCGCGGGCAGGGCAAGGCCGCGCCCTGCCAAAATCGGAAAGCTACCGTCAGGGTCTGGAGGTTTTTCTGCGCGATCTTGATTGCTCGAAGACGCTCCTGCCCAAGGCTCGCCAAGGCATCGAGCAATTTGCCGTAGCCACGCTTGCAGCGCGCTTCGATGTCGAAAACTGGTTTGCCGATCATCCGGAGATCGGCGCCAAGCCGGTAACGCGCCCGCTGTTCATTGTCGGCATGCCCCGCGCCGGAACCACGCTGTTGCTCAACATGCTGCGGTTCGATCCGCAGCGTCGGGTGCTCTGGCATTGGGAGGGCAATCGCGAACTGCCGCCCGCGAAAGCGGCCCATCTACTCGACGATCCGCGGATCGCTTCGCGGGTGCGCAGCGTCAACGCCATGCTCGACAGTGGCGCTCTGCCGCGCAATCATCATGTTGAGCTGGGCGATGAACCGACGGAATGCGTTTGGCCGCTCGCGCAGGATTTCAAGGGATATCCTTGGCTCGTCCAGACGATCGTGCCCGATTATTTCGAGTGGCTGATGCACGACGCGGACATGACCGCCGCCTACGCCTATCAGCGCCGGTATCTGCAAGTCCTGCAAAGTGAGGCACCCGGCGCGTGGACGTTGAAGTTGCCCTCGCATGCCCGCGCTATCGAGGAGATGATCCGCAATTTCCCTGACGCCCGCTTCGTATTCACCCATCGCGATCCGATCAAGCCCGTGGCATCGACTTGTAGTCTTTGCGACCAGATTTTAGGTCTGCAGAATGCGAGCGTTGACCGGGCGGCACTGGGTTATCAGACAGCTACGCTCAACGCCTTGGGTGCCGAGCGCATGACCAAGGCGCGCGACGCGCACCCCGAAATGTCGTTCATGGACATTCACTACCGAGCCTTCACCCGCGATCCGATGGCTACGATTCGTAAGCTCTATGAATTCGAAGAGCTCGAGCTGACGGAAGAGGTCGCGAGGGCCATGCAGGCCGCACTTGATCGGCATAACGCCGAAAGAAAAATCGCAGGTGAGCATCGCTATCGCTTGGAGGATTACGGGCTGACGGTCGGGCAACTGGACGGGATGTTCGGCGATTATGTCGAGCGCTACGCAATCGAGCTGGAAAGAGGGTGACCGTCATGGCGCAATGGTATCCGGAATATCAAAACCGGGATCGCGATATTGTCGATTATCAGGAATTTCTGGTGCCTGGTTGCGATGTGAAGTTCCGGGGGCCGGGGTTCAATCCCTTCGCAGAGGCGCCCGGCTCGTTCTTCACCTGTCTGGGTGCCGCGCAAACCTATGGCTGCTATTATGAGCATCCTTTTCCCGCGCTTCTTGGTGATCGGATAGGTCTGAAAAGCCTCAATCTTGGCGTGGGCGGGGCCGGTCCCGGCTTCTATCTGCACAATCCCGCGCTGATAGACGCCATGAACCGCGGTAAGTTTGTCATCCTGCAATGCATGGCGGCGCGACATGAATCCAATAGTCGTTTTCAGGCAGAGGGTTATGTCGAGTTTCTACGAGATACTGTCACCGGCGATCGTGTCGATTCCGGTACCGCCTGGCGTCGGATCATCGACGAGGAGTTCGACAAGGCGGCGGACTATGTAGTGCAATCGCGCGCCAGTTGGCTGGAGACGACGCGCAAGCTGGTGGACGCGATAAAGGTGCCTGTCCTGTTCTTCTGGTTCTCCCGTCGGGAACCGGATTACAAGATCGACTGGCAGGAGATTGCCGCGCAGCGTGAGAGGCGGTTGCGCGGCGATTATACCGGCCATTTCATTGATGGCCTGTCGGGTGACTTCCCCCACTATGTCGACGGTCCCACGGCGAGGGCAGCTGCGGCCCTGTGCGATGCGGAGGCGACTTGCCTCAGCCAGCGGGGGATGGGCGCGACACTCATCAACAGATGGACGGGTAAGCCGCTCGATACGGAGAAATATAAAGGTCTTGGACCGGAATACCAGGCGTTGCGAAGCGGGCGGAATGACTATTATCCATCCCCGGAAATGCACGAAGACGCGGTCGATGCCCTGGATCCGGTGGTGAAACGGATTTTGTTATAATCCGCTCGCTACGAAGCTCCCCTTGTTACAGGAAGAACAGGTTGCGTGATGGAGTTCGAAAATATCCTCTTTTCCGTGGAGGGCGGCATTGCTCGCTTGCGCCTCAACAGGCCGACCTCTCTCAACGCGCTCAGCCGCCCATTGCTGGGCGAAATAATCGCGGCTCTGGATCTGCTTCTGGAAATGCCTGAAGCGCGCGTGCTCGTTGTTAGTGGCGTAGGGAAGGGCTTTTCCAGCGGAGCGGATCTTTCGGGGGGATCTTCCCCAGTCGGTTCACCAGGGTTCGATGCCGGAGCGGTGCTGGAGGACTATTATAACCCCCTGATGGAGCGGTTCTTCGCTCTCCCGATACCGGTCATCTCGGCGGTTCATGGACCAGTCGTCGGGGCAGGGTGCATGGTTGCGCTGGCCGCAGACATCGTCATCGCAGGACATTCCGCCTATTTTCTTCAGGCCTTTGTCAATATCGGCCTTGTTCCCGATGCGGGCAGCACATGGTGGCTACCACGATTGATCGGGACCGGCCGGGCGCTGTCGATGATGATGTTGGGAGAAAAAGTGCCCGCGCAGAAGGCGATGGATTGGGGCATGGTGCATGATGTCGTCGATGACGACGCGCTGGAAGCCGAAGTCGCGAGACTGGCGGGCAAGTTCGCCAGCGGCCCCACCAGAGCCTATGGCCTGATACGGCGTGCGGTCCGGTCAAACCTGCAGTGCGGCCTGACTGAAGCGCTTGCTAGTGAACGGCGGGATCAGCGGCTTGCGGGCGACAGCCAAGACTTTCTTGAAGGGGTGACTGCCTTCCGCGAGAAGCGCAAGCCGATCTATACCGGGCAATAGATACAGGCCATACGTACAACGCTATTTCGTCGATAGTCACGGGCGGGATGCTACTGCGCGGATTTTGATTCCCGCGCGCGAAATGCGGCTATTCCTTCGGGGGGTTGCCCGTCCAATGCTGCGCGGCTCGTTTCTGCTTCTAGCGTGAGGCCGTCTTCCAGCGACAATTCGACACCGTGCAAGACCGAACGCCTTGCTGCGGCCAGCGCCGCGTTTGAGAGGGCGGAAAACTTCGCCGCATGTTCCAGTGCACAATCGACCGCAGCCCCGTCCGCAGCTGCCACCCAGTTGACCAGTCCGATCCGAGCAGCATGCTCCGCCGCGATCGGTTCCCCTGTGCAGATCAATTCCAGCGATCGGACAGGGCCGAGCAGCCTGCTCGCCAGTTGGGTGCCCCCATAAGACGGGATGGCTCCCAGATGAATTTCCGGCAGCCCCAAACGCGCGCCGGGTGCTGCCACGCGAAACGTGCAGGCCATCGCCAGCTCAAGACCGCCGCCCAATGCCCACCCCTCGATTGCGGCAATGGACACCGCCGTATAATCGCGGAGGCGCAATACCAGACGATGCATACGTTTGATGCGCTCCATGCGATCGAAAGACTCTTCCTTCAAATCGGCGCCCGCCGAAAAGCTCTTGTCGTTCCCGGTGACGATGACAACGCGAATATCCGGATTGCTTTCGAGCGTGTCGAGCGCCTGATCGAGTGCGTCCAGTAGCGAGCCATTCAGCGCATTGAGCGCTTTGGGACGGTTCAGCCGGATAACCGCCCCGCGCCCATCCAGAACATGGTCGACTTGAACGGTCTTTACATCATTCATCAAATGCCTCCCGGCGCCGTGGTTGGGCTGAACTTCAGGATGGGCATAGAGAAAAGGTGGGATAGCGCCAATCGCAGCCATCGGACGCGCCATTGAAAACAATTCAACGATGCGGAAAAACTTAGCCATTGGTTCGCGGCTGAGGGCGACTGATAATAGGCTTGGATCGAAATGGAGAAAATCATGGCAAGCACAGCGCCTATCGAGGTCAACAAGGAAAATCTGTGGCGTCTCGAAATGCCGAAGATCGAAGGCTGGGATCGCGATGTGCGGCCAGGCCCCAACAAGCATTTCATGGTGTCGGTCGACACACACTTGTCGCCGCCAGTGAAACTGTTCCACGAGCGGATGGACAAGAAATACCACGATCTGCTTCCCAAGATAGAGGTGCGTGAGGACGGCGAGCGTTACATCATCATGCCCGGTGCGCGTCCCGAGCGACTGGTGAACTTCGCGTTCGAGGGCGAGGATTTGCTGCGTTCCAAATCGGGGGCCGACCTGCTGCAGAAGGACATGGACGGCAGCGTCATCACCGGTCTCAATCGGATCGCCGACCAGGAAATGGACGGCGTTGATGCCGAAGTGATCTTCCCCAACGGGGCGGCCTTGCTGATGTGGTCCACCAACAATAATGAAATGGTGGCGGCGCAGGCGGCGGTCTGGAACGACTGGGCGATGGAGGTCTGCGGACCGTTTATCGACCGGTGCAGTCCGGTTGCAGCGCTGTGCACAGCGGATACCGATCTGGCGGTGGCGGAGATTGAGCGTGTGGCGAAGCTTGGTTATCGGGTGCTGACGCTGCCATGCAAACCGGTATTCGGCGAGCATGACGTCAACCACATCAATTACAACCTGCCGGTTTTCGATCCCATGTGGGCCGCCATTCAGGATCATGATCTGACGATCACCTACCATGTCTCGACGGGCAAGGATCCCCGCGCGGCGCGCGGCAATGGTGGCGCGATCATCAACTATGTCTGCCATTCTCTGTCGCCCACGATCGAGCCGATAGTCAACATGTGCGCTTCCGGCGTTTTCGAACGCTTCCCCGAATTGCGGGCGTCGACGATCGAGGCGGATGCGGGGTGGGTGCCGTGGATGCTGCAGAAGATGGATGAGGCCTATCTCAAGCATCATTTCTGGGTGCGCCCGAAGCTGAAGAACCTGCCCAGCGACTATTATCGCAGCAACTGCTTCGCCTCGTTCGGTGAGGACAAGGCGGCGATCGCTCTGGTGGAGGAATTCGGGCTGGAGGGCAATTTCATGTGGGCGAATGATTATCCCCATCATGAAGGAAGCTGGCCGCACTCGGCAGAGGCGCTCTATCGCACGCTGGGTAATGGTTTGCGCGAGGAAACCCGCGCGAAGCTTGTCGGCTTGAATGCCGCGCGCGCCTTCAATATCCCTGTCCCGAACAAATATCTCTGAGCATGATATTATGAACAATTGGGCGGTGATCGAGGGTTATCTTCATCTTGCGCGGCAAGGTGAGCGAGCAAAAGCCACCGCCCTTTACTTTCACGAGGACTTCACTGTCGTCGAGGCCAATGGCCTGCCCTATTCCGGGACATATCGGGGTTCCGAGGGGTTCCTGGAACTGATCGGCAAGGTCACGGGGCAATGGTCCAATCTGGAGATCGAAACGCTTCAGGTGATCGGTGCGCCGGATGCCGACGTCTTTGCGATTGAGATGTCGATGAAGGGTATCTCGTCGACGAGTGGAACGCCTTTCTCGACCACGGTCTGTGAAATATGGACCATCAAGGACAGCAAGATCTTCGCCATCAAGCCCTATTATTGGGACACTAGGTTGATGGCTGACCTCGTTTAGACCCTGTCGCCGTTGATTGAACGCAAGGGCGCGTCACAATCAGAGCGTCTTGCTGCGACCTCATTTAACGATGCGCAAAAAAGCGGCTGCCACACAGGTGGCAGCCGCTGAGGCATTCTCTACTAGACTTGGTTAATATTTGAACCCGACGCGGAGCATGATCTCGCGACCACGGCTTACGGATGCAGTCGAGTCCGCAAGCCGACCAGGGGTTACGGAGTTGGCGGGGTTATCCGACGTGCGCACCCAGTAATATTTGTCGGTCAAGTTGCGACCGATCAGTGCCAGTTCCCACTGGTCATCAACCTGTACGATCCGCACCGAAGCATCGATCAGGTTATAGCTGGGCGAACGCGAGCGCGGCTGAGAGGCCGCATTGGTGATGTAGCTGTCGCTGAAGGTTAACCCACCAGCCAACTCGATCTTTGTCGAACTTGTTAGCGGTGTTTCATAAACGAAACCAGCATTTCCGGCCCATTTGGGAGTACGGATCAGCGGCGTTCCGCTCAGGTTCTGGAGCACAGCGACGACATTGTTGTTGGTCGGATTAGGCTGGCTGGCGCATTGACCGATGCCGGTTCCTGGACTGTTGGCCAACTGACCGCCGTAGCAGGATGCGTAGTACACATCATACTGGGCATCGGCATAGGCGACGTTGCCATAGAGGGAGAGGCCTTGGATCGGACGCACGGTCAAGCTGAACTCGGCCCCCTTCGACGATACCTTACCGGCATTCTTCAGTTCCTGGATCGTACCCTGGGTCGTCACCTGAACCTGAAGATCGTCGATCTTGTAAGAGTATAGCGCAAGGTCGGCATCGACCATGCCATCGAACAGACGGCTCTTGATACCAGCTTCGAAGCCCTTCACCTTCTGCGGCAGATAACCAAAATCGCCAGCCGCGTTGAACGAACCGCCGTTGAAGCCGCCCGAAAGGAAGCCGCGCTTGTAGTTCGCGTAGATGTTCAGGTTGCTAGTCGGACGATAGCTTACCGAAATTTCCGGAGAGAAGTTGTTGAACGTCTTTACGTTGTTTCCGTTCGACAAAAAGGCTTGAGTGCCCACCAACTGGGTGCCCCGGTTCACCACCGAGATGAGTTTTTTCTCCTCATGCGAATAACGACCACCGGCGGCAATTTCGATCTCAGGTATCGGTTTGACCTGTAACTGACCGAAGAAGGAATAGGCCTGACCATCCTGATTAAGGTAATAGTTCGAAGCGACGAACGGGCTGGGCCGCGTTGGTCCCAGCACTGATGGCTGTCCGGCAATTGCACCGAATGCGGCGAGCGAGGCGGAGATTGCCTTGCTGTCCTGATACTGTCCGCCCGCAAGGAAATTGATCGGCCCGTCGAAGCTGCTTGCCAGACGGACTTCTTCGCTGATCTCGCGGATATCCAGAAGGTTGACCGAGCCGAGAATGGCATCGGGTCGGCTGGTCGCGGTGAAGTTCGCTCTGTTGAAGAACTTCAGCTTGTAGAAACCGGTCACTGACGTCAGCGTCAGTTGGTCGGTGAGGTCATAGTTCAGCTCTAGGCCCGACAACCACTGCTTGGAGTGAGAATATAGAGACCCATCGCCGAAGGTGGAGTAGGGTAGCCCTGGGTTGCCCGCCGGATTTGCTGCCGTGGACAAGGGGCCAGCCAATGCCGAGATTTTTGCCATGTCTGCGCCAAGATTGGCCAGAACAATCCTGTCGTCCGCTTTGCAGTCGAAGGGTGGACCACCGAGCGGTGTACCGGTGGGACAATCAACCGTCTGGATATTGGCCGTGCTGCTGTTGCCTGTGACGTCGTTGAACGTCAGCTTGAAGCGCGCGCTGAACGGGCCACCATTGTCAAATTTGAGCGTTCCGCGGAATGCGTATTCATCACTTTGCGGCGTATTCGAGTCGGCCCTGAACGGATCGCTTTTTGGCAATATGTTCTTCACCCAACCCCGCATGCTGGAGCCATAAACGGCCAGACGCGCGCCCAACCCATCGGTCAGCGGCCCCGAAACATATCCTTCGCCACGAACTTCATGAGCGTTGAATTCATAGCCGAGTCTGCCGCCCACCTCGAACTTGTCGGTCGGATCGGCGGTACGGGTCGAGATGATACCACCGGGGCTGTTCTTGCCGAAGAACAGAGCCTGTGGCCCCTTCAAAACTTCGATGCCGGCAATGTCGAAATCGCCCATGCGGCGGACAGAGGCGCGTGCCACCTGCACACCGTCGATGTTGAAGGAAACTGCCTGATCGCCCAGAGGGTTTGAATCCGCCGCGGAAATACCGCGCAGAGAGATCGAACCACCCTGCACCGTGCCACCGCCTTCACCGACCACCAGGCCCGGAATCTTGCGTGCGAGCGCATCCGTGCCGTTGATGGCGCTGCGCGAAAGGTCAGATGCCGACACCGCTGTAATGGCAACCGGAACGTCAATCAGCCTTTCGTCGCGCTTGCGTGCCGTCACGATAATCTCGCCGGTGTCTGCCGCTGCCGGCTCCTGCGGCGCTGCGGTTTCCTGCGCAGCAGCGTGCGTGCCGCTTGCCATTGCCGCGAAGGCGACCGATCCCAGCAGCGCACCCGAAAGCTGCCTCAGCCTGTATGAAGACACCATCCTGAACCTCCCTTTTTTTGTTTGTCACGCCTTGGCGAGGCGGTCGTTAAACTTGGACCGCACATCTCTTATACAGCATCGCTTTGATCTTCGTTGCTGGAGCACTTGTCGTGGAACGCAAAATATATGCGATCACAGGGCGTGGCCGCTGCTCTGGTGATCACGTGGCTGCGTAGGGACTTTGCCCCGGCACCCGGCATCCCATGGTTGGCCCACGGTACGCGCGCTCCAGCCGACCGGACTTCAAAATAGCTATGCCCGAAAGCCATCCTGATGATTGCAACGACGGACAGATGAACCTGCCGGGTTGGACATGCCAGGATCGTATTGCCGTTATGGGAGGTACCCACCCCGTGTCATAGTCACAACCAACAATTTGGTTGGGAGAGATCATGGTGACCGTGAACAAAGGCGGCTCCGGCCGTATAGTCCTTGCGTGCATGATGGCGAACAACGGCACGTTGGGATTGATGTTCGGCTCCTTTGGTGCGCTGCTCGCCCTCAACGAGCAGACATTCGGAGCAGCCCGCGACACGATTGCCCTGGGCATGAGCGCGTTCACCACCATGATGGGCCTGTCGGCGCTGTTTATGGGTGGCCTGGTTCAAAAACTCACGCCCCGTCTCGCCCTCGCGCTCGGCGTCGTTTGCGTCTCCTTTGCGTTTCTGGTGCTGGGCCTGACATCGAACCTTGTCGTTGCCTTCCTGATGTGGGGATTGCTTGGGTTCGGCACGGCGATGGCTGCAATCCTGGCCCCCGTCGCGATTGCGGCGGAGTTTTTTCCTGAGCGGTCGGGCAGAATGCTCGGGCTGGTGAACCTTCCCGTCGTTCTGTTCGCGGCACCCTGGGTCATCACAGCTCTGGTGCCTGTGCTGGGTCGTGACGGTATTTATGTGCTGATGGCCGGGTTGCTGGTGCCGGTACTGCTGCTGGTCTTATCCCTGCCTTCCACCCGTGCCCAGCGGCAGGATCCTGCTGTGCATGCCAGCGGCGGCATGCCCGCCAAAATGATGATGGCTCGTTCCGATTTCTGGCTCATTACCCTTGGCATAGCCCTGATTGCAGGAACTGGGGTCGCCTTCACTGTTCATGCCATTCCTTATGCCGAAACTCGCGGCCTTGCCAAATCGAACGCCGCCCTGATGCTGTCGCTTTATTCCGGCGCGGGATTGGCGGGCGTGCCGCTGTTCGGCTGGCTTGCCGACAAGCTTGGTCCCCCCACGGCATTGGCCGTCTCTGCTGCGCTTCAGGCGCTGTGCTGGTTTGGACTTGCTGTCGCTTCTGCCGCCAATTTTTTTGTGATCGCCGCCATCCTTGGCCTCGCGACCACGCCTCTTACGACATTGCACGGAGCTGCTATGGCCCGTCTGTTCGGCGCATCCAGCGTCGGGCGGGCGATGGGAATCAGTTTTGCGGTAAAGCTGCCGTTCCTGTTCGCGATCAGCCCGGCGGTGGCTTATGTGTATGTCGTTCTCAACGATTATCGCCCCGCATTCCTGACCGTCTCAGCGAGTCTCGTTGGCGCATTTCTGATCCTGCTTGCTGGAATTCTTGCGGCCAGAGGACGCGCGTTCAAGCCTGACGATGTGGCACCGATCCCCAGTCCGGCGCATTGATGGGATGAGCGGAGAATATTCGACCATCCAGTTGTCGATCGAAGGCGGCGT
This sequence comes from uncultured Novosphingobium sp., assembly GCA_964502105.1. GTDB lineage: Bacteria > Pseudomonadota > Alphaproteobacteria > Sphingomonadales > Sphingomonadaceae > Novosphingobium. The sequence goes on from CAZCUS010000001.1 coordinate 331,907, forward strand.
GGCAATTATCACGCTGAACCGCCGGGACGTCATGAATGCCATCAACCAGCAAATGGTGGAGGAGTTGATCGGCGCGCTTGATCGCGCCGACGCCGATCCGGATGTGCGCGCCATCATCCTAACGGGCAGCGGATCGCGGGCCTTCTGCGCAGGTGCAGACGTCAGTGCCGGGGCAGCTACCTTCGACTATGCCAACCGTCCGGAGGGGAAACGCCCCGACAAGGCGGGCGACGGCATCTATCGCGATGCGGGCGGCCGTGTGGCGCTGCGCATCTATGACTGCCTCAAACCGGTCATCGCGGCGGTCAACGGGGTGGCAGCGGGAGCTGGCGCAACGATCATTCTAGCCGCCGACATCCGGATCGCGGCGGACACGGCGCGCTTCGCCTATGTTTTCGGGCGGCGCGGAATCGTCCCGGAATCCGCTTCCGCCTGGTTTCTGCCCCGGATCGTGGGCATGCAGACGGCGCTGCAGTGGTGCCTGACCGGACGGATCGTTCCCGCCAGCGAGGCGTTGGCCCGCGATCTGGTCTGGGAGTTGTGTGCGCCGGACGCATTGATGGATCGGGCGATAGCGATGGCTCGCGAGATCGCCGACAATGTCGCTCCGGTTTCTGCCGCGCTCATTCGGCAGATGTTCTGGCGCATCTCTGCGGCCGACCATCCTATGGCCGCACACCGCGTCGACAGCCGACTGGTTCAGGAAATGGGTCCTCGTTCCGACGCGCGGGAGGGGGTTTCAGCCTTCATCGAGAAGCGACCGCCGCATTTTCCGGGCAGGGTGCCCGACGACCTGCCATCTGCCTTTCCCTGGTGGGAGGAGCCAGACTTTTCCTGACGGAATCAGGTGCGGCGTGCCCTGATTCTACCGTGGTCAGCGTAGATCGTAATCGGACGGGTCGAAATTGCGCACGCGATTGTAGCTTTCCGAAGGGCGCATGGGATTGTTGACGATCTGGCGACCCTGCTTGCTGACATAATAGGACTTCACCCCATCCATTGCCCAGATGCAGCTATCCTGCGCGTCGTCCAGGCGCCGATTATAGTCAGCGTAACTGGCCTGGCGGCATTCGATGCGCCTATGCCCCCCTTCGACCATGCGCGCGATGGCCTGAACGGCGTAGCGTGACCATATTTCGATCCAAGCGAACAGACCACCTGCTCTTGGGTTCATATTGGGGCCATAAACGATGAACATGTTGGGGAAGTTGGGCATCGTCACACCCAGATAGGTGCGCGCGCCGTCATGTTCCCACGCCTTTTCCAGCGTGATACCGTCGCTCCCCCTGTAATGGACCGGCCACAGATAACGCTCGGTCTTGAAGCCGCCAGCAAGCACGATCAAATCGAGTTCGTGCAGTTCGCCATCCTTGGTAACAATGCCAGCCTCGGTGATGCTGTCTATGCCTTCCGTCACCAGAGAAACATGCGGTTTCTTCAGGGAATCGAACCAGCCATTATCGACCACCAGACGCTTCGCGAACGGCGGCCAATTGGGCATCAGCTTTTCCGCAAATGCCGGATCGTCAGGGAATTCGGCGTAGATGTTTTCGCGCAGAGCTTCGCGGAGTTTGTCGTTCTTGGGATTGATCTGGCCGCCTTGGTTCCGCCATTCGACATCGACACCCTGCATCGAACCATCATCGCCATAGAGCGTGAAAAAGACGTTGAAGCAGTGCCAGTTCCAGTAATGCGGGATATTATCCATCAGCCACTGTATCTCGGCGGGAATCTCGTCGCGATAGCCATCAAGCCGCGAGACCCAGTGGGGCGAGCGCTGGAAAATCTCGACCTTGGCGGCCTTTTGCGCAATCGCTGGCATAAGCTGCGCGCCGGTGCAGCCCACACCGATGATCCCGACGCGCTTGTCGGTAAAATCGAAATCATGCTCCCATTGGGTGGTATGAAACATGCGGCCGCCAAAGGTCTCGATGCCGGGAATGTCGGGCGTGTTCGGCTCGTTGAACAGACCGGCGGCACTCACCAGCACGCGAGCACTGAGCTCCTCGATGGCGCCGTCTGTCGCCCTGAGGCGATAGGTCCAGCGTGACAATGGCTCGTCCCATGCCGCTTCGATCAGTTCGGTGTTGAAGCGGATATGCCGACGCAGATCAAACTGGTCTGCAATCGTGCGAAGATAGTCGAGCAATTCGGATTGCGGAGCAAACCAGTGTCGCCATGCGTGCCCCTGCGTCACCGTCAACTGATAGTGATGGCTGGGAATGTCGACGCGGGCATCGGGATAATCATTGGTCCACCATGTCCCACCGACATCCCCATTCCGCTCGATGATGGTGAAAGGGATGCCAAGCTGCTTCAATTGGATAGCGGTGACAAGCCCCGCTGCTCCGGCGCCGATGATGACGACATCCACCGCGTTGCGATGCTCGGCGCGCGGCGCTGCGTCTGTCCACCGGGTGCCGCGCGGCATCGGCTCCAGATTCAGTTCTTCCTTGCCAAAGTGAAATATCCAGTCCTCGACAGGGCTGCCGGTCATGAGCGCCATCAAGTGGCGTAGCGCCTCATCATCGGGAACATCACATTGCGAAAGGCGACCTGCCTTCAGAAACGCGATGGCTTTTTCCCGCACGGTTTCGTCATGCTCCTCGGCAAGCGCGGGAACCTCGTAGGCGCCTGCCCAATAGGGCTGCTTGACGACTTTCATCTGCGCCAGTTGAGGATCACCGGTGGCTTGGAGGAGGGCGATGCGCAGCACGTTGGTGTTGGCGAAAGCCAGCGCCTTGCGGGCTGCCGCTTCGTCAAAGGCGGAATCTTCGGCTATCGCGCTACTCATCATCCTGTCCCCAATGTCCCGAACCATCTCTTGTCGTTGCGAATGCCCTGTCAGGCGAACGTTGGCTCACGCACGTCGGCCGGCGCGGGTTGGCGACCGCGCACAAGAGTGCCGGACAGGGTGCCGGTCGGGATACCGTTGCGATAGGTGACGGATCCGTTGACGATGGTGGCGACATAGCCTTCTGCGGGTTGCTTGAGCCGCCGACCCTGCACCGGAAGGTCGTATGCCACGCGAGGAGACGACAGCCGAAGATTGTCATAGTCGATTACGTTGATGTCTGCGGCATAGCCCGGCGCGAGTACGCCGCGGTCGTCAAGGCCCACCAGACGGGCCGTGTCATGGCACAGCGCCTTGATAACCTCCGGTACGGTCAGGCGTTCGCCTCGTACCCGGTCGCGAGTCCAGTAGCTCAGCAGGAATGTGGAATAGCTCGCATCGCAGATGACCGCATAATGCGCTCCACCATCGCCAAGCCCCAGAACGATGTCGGGGTGGCGGAACATTTCCATGGCGGTGTCGAGATTGCCATGGGCATAGTTGGCGAACGGCATGTAGATCGCAGGCTCGCCTTCATGGGCAAGCATGATGTCATAGGCGAGGGCCTCGGGCTTGATACCCAGAGCGTGTGCGCGCGCCCCGATCGAACTTTCCGGCATCGGCTCGTAATTCAGGGGATTGCCCGCCTCATACATGCCGTCGAAATTGTCGAGCGTTCTGGCAGACGGCATCGGAGAATAAACGGACTCCTCCGCCAAAATGCGAGCGCGACGGTCGGCATCGCGCAGCGCGATCAGCCGTTCTGCGAGAGGAAGGCCGGCCACTTCCTGATAGGACGGCTTGAGCATGAACGGATGGGTGGACAGTTGCAGCCCGAACAGCACACCAATTCCACGCGGCAGGGCCTGGGCCCCCATTGACGCCCCGCTGGCATTGGCCCGACCGATCCGCGCCATGATGTCGCGCCAGAGTTCGGGGTTGCTGTGCATTTCTGCGATGGGAAGGCTCATCGGGCGCTGGGATGCTTTGGCGACCGATTCCAGTGTGCTGAATTCCTCTTCAATGGATCGTGCGCCGCCAAAATCGACGGCGACCTGAACGATGCCGTTGCCGCTGCTGCCGATGGCTTTGGCGATCTCGACCAGTTCTGCTTCTTCGGCGTCCAGCGTGCAGATCGGCTCGCCCGACGCGCTCTTGTGGAACAGGCTGCGCGAGGTCGCAAAGCCCAGCGCGCCCGCCGCCATCGCCTCGGTCGCCAGCTCGGCCATGCGGGCGCGATCCTCGGCCGTCGCCGGCTGCCCGGAACTGGCCCGATCGCCCATCACGAACAGCCGCAGTGGAGCATGGGGCAGGTAGGATGCCAGGTTGATATCGTGGGGACGGGCAGCGACCGCGTCGAGAAACTCCGGGTAAGATTGCCATTCCCACGTCAGGCCGTCGGCCATGACCACGCCGGGAATGTCCTCCACACCCTCCATCAACTCGATCAGAGCAGCCCGGTCCTCGGGTCGGCATGGCGCGAAGCCGACGCCGCAATTGCCCATCACAACGGTGGTTACGCCATGTTCGGAGGATGGCGACATGCGGGATTCCCAGATCGCCTGCGCGTCGAAATGGGTGTGAATATCGACAAAGCCGGGGGTGACGAGCAGGCCGTCGGCGGCGATTTCTTCGCGACCGCTCCCCGAAACAGCACCCATTGCCACAATGCGATCGCCGACCACGGCAACATCGCCGATGAACGGCTCTCCGCCAAGACCGTCGACGATCGTGCCCCTGCGGATTACCAGATCATAAGTGCTTTGATCGTTTCTCATTGGTTTTCTCCCGAAATCCTGCGTCAGATATGCTGCCACATGGCAGCGGCCTGGCACCTCGTTCGCTCATTCGTCAGTTGGCACCATCGTAGATTATGAATTCCAGCAGCGACCCGTCAGGATCGCGGAAATAGCGGCTCGTGCCATGCCCCAGCGCCCCGGTCCGCTCGACCGGGCCGAAAATGATCGTGATCCCGCAATCGACCAGATGCTGTTCCAGTGCAGCTTCCGTTCCCGCCCATCGGAAACAGAGGTCGCTGCCGCCTGGCCTGACCGGCAGGGTAGCGAGCAGTTCGGGCGGGGCCTTTGCGACGAGGCCGGGACCGTGGACGCTCAGCATGACGTCGCCAATCCGATACTGGCGGAAATTGTCCATCGGCGCTTCGATGGTGGCACCGAATACCCTGCGATAAAATGCGTCGGACCGCTCGACGTCGCTTGACGCGATGACACAGTGGTCCAAGGCAACAGGCACGTTCGCGCTGTCACGCATGCCATGTCTCGCCGGTGTGTCGCGACATGCGCCTATTCTCCGTCGATCGAGTAGACCAGCAAGGCATTGCCAGGCATTTTGAAGGCAAAGCCGTAGCCGGAATTGAAGATGAGATTACCCTTGTAGACCGCCGGTCCGGGTCCGCTCATCGACGCGCCCTTTGCCGTCGCGCCGTTGACGGATGGATAGTCGCGCGCGGTATTCTCCTCCCAGATGACGTTACCGTCGCGGCTGTCATAGGCGCGCATCCAGCCGCTTATTCCCCCCACCAGCACGGCCCCGGGAATGGCGGTCGCCGCTGCCGATATGCCTTCCTCGCACATCGGACGCTTGTTGCAGTCATTCGTCGGCTTTGCCCGCCAGACGATCCGTCCTGTGGCGGCATCGACCATGCTGACACCGGGAAAGCCCGCGTCGGTATAAGCTTCACCATGCGGCGTAAAACCGGAGTCGTAGATCGGGACGTACAGCGTGCTGCCATCTACCGACATGCCGAAATGAATGCCGCCCAGCAGACTGCCGCGACCGACCTTTGTCTTCCAGACCGGCGCGCCGCTCTTGTCCGGATCGAGCGCGAACACATCGCCCGATTTCGATCCCGCCACCAGAATTTGCCTGTCGCCGACCTTCATCAGCACGGGGGAGGCGGCAATGTCGGTGTCCATCCCGCGCTGGACGGGACAATTGGGATGTCCTTTGTACAGGCAGCTGTTGTTCCACGCATCGTTCGCGATCAACTGCCGCGTCCAGCGCCGCTTGCCGGTAATCAGGTCAACCGCGAATACGGCGTCGGAATTGTCGTCGGTCGGAGAGCTGTAATTTTCGCCCGAAGCAAAATAGAGCAGCCCTCGCCGGGCATCCACAGTCGGCGACCCCCATACGGGTGCCCCGGACGGCGCCAAAATGTCGACGCCGATATCTGTCTTGCCGACCACGCTTGCCGGTTTGTCGACGGTGAACGCCTGCCATTTCCGCTTCCCGGTAGCGGTGTCGAACGCCACCACCGACCCGCGAAACGTACAGCAAGCATAGGCCTTGTCCTCGGCCGAACCCGTTTCAAGCGACGAAACAGGCACATATAGGGTGCTGCCGTGGATGGCCGGGCTCCCGGTGATGGTCGCTGCGCGATGATCGTCGGCTTTGACTTTCCAGAGCTGCTGCCCGGTCAGAGCATCGAGTCCATAGACATTGCCCAGCACGTCGCCGAAGAACAGCTTGGGTGCTTTCGGGGCATTTTTTCCTTCCCACGGTTCCACCACCACGGCAGTGCGCACCTCGGTGTCCACCGTCGACGTCCAGCGCGCGCAACCCGTCGCGATGTCCAGCGCGAATACGGTCCCGTCATGGCTGCCCACGAAGATCGCGCCCATTGCGACCACCGGCTGCGACCGGGCCTGCGTGGCGTCGGGATAGGCGAAGGCCCATTTCAACTTCAGTCTGGGCAGGTCGGCCGCAGTCAATCCACCGACCTCTGACGGCACGAACCGGCGATTGTCATAGCCCCAGCCAACCTGAGGCGGAGGCTGGGTCATGTCGAATGCCTTGTGGGCGGCATCGCACATCTTCACAGGTGGCGGCCCCTTGTAGGACGAAAGATCGGTTTGCGTCATATATTCGACCACCTGCCGCCGCTGGGTCTGTGAAAGACCGGCGGCCATGTCGCGCATCACGCCATGATCGAGGATGCGAAGCAAAGTCGTCGGCGACATGCTTTTGAGCAGATAGGGCGGGGGGGCCTTGGGGCTGCTACTATTGTGGCAGGCGGCGCAGTTTTCGTTGAAGATCACCTCGCCGGGCCAGGTTTTGACCGCCGCAACCATGGGCTCTGCTGCGCTGTTTTGCGACATCCCAAATCCGGCAAACATGATTGTTGCGACGGCAACAGAAAGCACGAATTTCGAGATTTTGCGCAGATCGGTCCGCATCACTTATTCCCTGTTTCTGGTCGCGATATGCTCACAGGATCAGGACCCATCCGCCGGCCGGTAAGGTGTGATCGTTTCGGCGCTGCCCATGAAGAAGCTGGACATGTCGAACGCCTCGCTCATCATCATTTCCCCTGATCCGGCACGTTTCATCAACTCGGCTTCGACCGCAGCATTGTCGTCGCAATCGAGCTCATAGATGGCGAGATATTTCCACTGATCGCCCGATCTCATTCGAAACCGTTCTGCACCGATGACGCCCGGAACCCGGAAAACATCGGGCAGGTGAACGGTGTCATACCATGTGTTGAACTCATCATCCCGTCCTTCGAGCGGGCTGGACAATACGAGCATCTTGAAACGTGCCATCGATCTTCTCTCCCGAATTTGGGTTACAGCTCAACCTTGCTGCCGGACTTTGCTGCTTGCTCGATCGCCTGCAACAGCCGGTGGCGCACGACTGCGTCGTCGAAACTGGGTGCTGTGCGGGTGCCATCGCGAATGTCGTTGCCAAGCAGGAGATAGGTTTGTGCCACATTGAGGGCCGGATTGGTCAACGCTTCCGGCGCCCAGCGGTGCGAAGCCGGTATGTCGAGAGGGGCAAGCTGGCGGTCTCTTCCAAATCCGCCGCTCAGCGACAGGTCTGCCATTTGCGCATGTCCGATCGGTGCTTCCAGCCTCAGGTCGCCTTTCGTGCCATTGATCTCCCAGGTGAAGTTCGGCCCGCGCGAGGATCCACCGCGATAATGGACCGACGCGACCGCACCATTTTCCAGCTGACCCGAAACCACGAGCTGGTCAGGCGTATTCTTGTCGAGCAGCTCGCCGTTCTCGACAAGGCTTACCTTCGGAATTCTAATAGCCGTGACCGCATTGACGTACTGAAATTCGCCTAGCGCAAAGCACATCGCGTCGACTGCGTGGCCGAATGGGATGGTCATTAGCGTGGCGCCATTGCTGCCATCGAGCACGTAGGCGTTAGGCTTGTTCACCCAGTCGCCCCACATGATGCCCGTTGCGAACATATTCGACGACAGCACCTCGCCGATTTCGCCAGCCTGTACCATGTCCCTTACATACCGGATCGGCGGCGCACATCGCGCCTGCAACCCTATTGCCCCGTGAAGCCCCGTGTTGCGGATGAGGCCAGCCATTTCCTCAGCTTCTTCCAAGCCGTTACCCAATGGCCATTCGCAATAGACATGCTTGCCCGCAGCAACCGCCGTGCGCACAAGTTCGAGGTGATAGGGGACCTTGACCGTGACGGCGACCACATCAACGTCGGCGCAAGCTGCGAGATCAGCCGCAGAGGTGAAAGCGTGGCTTTCTGGCAAGCCGATATCAGCGGCGGCGAGCAGCGCCGTTTCCTGACGCGTCGTTGCAACTGCAGTGATGGCGAAGTCGGGCAGGCTGCGCAGCGCCGGGACATGCGCCGTCGCCCCCCAGCTGCGCCCAACTTCATAGCCGATAATGCCTACGCCCAGCGCGGATTTTGCCATTGCCTACATTCCCGCCAGTGCCGAGGTTCCGCCGCCGTCCACGACAAATTCGGAACCGGTGGAAAAGCTCGACTCATCGCTTGCGAGATAGAGAGCCATATTGGCGATCTCCCTCGGCTGACCAAGGCGACCGAGCGGGATCATCTCGTGCAGGGTCTCGTTCAGCTTCACGGACGCCTTATCGCTGGTCCGCCACGGCTCAAAAATCGGCGTGTCGGTCGGGCCGGGATGAAGCGAGTTGCAGCGGATCGCCATGCCACGTCGCGCGAAGTTTATCGCAATCGACTTCGTCATCAGGCGCACCGCGCCCTTGGTGGCGGAATAGCCGCAATCCGATGCGGTCGCCAAGATTCCGGCATTGGAAGAGATGTTGATGATCGAGCCGGTGCTGCCACCCGGATTGCGCTGCATCAGCATGCCGCCATGTTTGCAGCCCAGCATGACGCCAGTGACGTTGATGGAGAAAAGCCGGTCCCAGCTTGCAAGGTCGATGGTCTCAAGCGGCCCTGTGCCCAAAATGCCCGCATTGTTGACCAGAACGTCCAGTCGGCCCTTGTCCTCTTCAATGCGCGCAATGGCGGCGATCCACTGATCTTCCTTGCTCACGTCGAGGGGAAGGAACACCGCGCCGCAATCGGCTGCGACCGCCTCACCACGCTTGGCGTCGATGTCTCCGAAGTAAACCTGTCCGCCTTCTTCCCGGAAACGCCGGACCATTGCTTCGCCCAGACCAGACGCGCCGCCCGATATAAAACACACCTTGTTCTCAAGCCTCGGCATATCGTCTCCTGAATCTTTTTTCCATTCTGCTTCGCGCAGAAGATGTTGCCGCCAAGGTGGCGCTAGCCCCGGATGCTATCCAGCAGATTCGTCTTATCCCGCCATGGTCGCAGGACTGGACAAGCGCGCGTTCCATAGCAGTCAATATCGGGGCAGAGGACAAGCGCCTCGATCAGGCAGAGCTTCTTCCGCGTTGGAGTCGCATGGCCCGCTTACCAGGCAAGGAAGCGTCAGGCGGCGACCAACCCGCCGTCGATGAACAGTTCGGTGGCCGTCACAAATGCCGCATCGTCCGACGCCAGATAGGCGACGGCCCCTGCAAGTTCCTCCGGCGTGCCCATCCGCCCAAGCGGAATGCGCTGCACCAGCGGCGAGGGCTCGCTACCCATCATCTCTGTGGCATGTGGGCCGGGATGGATCGAATTGGCGCGGATGCGGTACCCTTTGCGCCCGCAGTGGACGGCAACGGCCTTGGTCATATTGGCCAATGCAGCCTTGCTCGACCCGTAACTGATCGTATCCGGAAAGATGAAATCGGTCGCATTGGAAGCGATGTTGATGATCGAGCCGCCGCCTCGCTCCCGCATATAGGGGATGACCGCCTGCATGCCCAGCATCGGGCCGAACAGGTTGATACCATAGACATCGATAAGCCCGTCGAGATCGACCGTCTCGATGGTGGCGGGCCTGTAGACCCCCGCATTGTTCACCAGAATGTCGATGCCGCCAAAGCGGGACGCCGTGTCTGAGAGGATCGGTCCCCAGGCGTCACGCTTTGCCACGTCCATCAGGGCAAATGCGGCCTGATGGCCGGCATCACGCAATGTCTGTGCAGTTGCCTCGCCACCGATGATGTCGGTCAACATCACGGCGGCGCCTTCTTCGCAAAGCCGCTTGGCGGTAGCCGCTCCCAGACCACGTGCCGCACCGGTGACGACGGCCACCTTTCCCTGTAATCTGGTCATGCCTAACCTCTTCGTTCCTGTGTGCGTGCGCTCAACTCCACATAAATCCGCCGTCAATGACGATCAGGCCTCCGGTCATATGCTTGGCCGCAGGGCCGGAACAGAACAGCACCGCATTCGCGACATCATCGGGCTCGCCGGGACCGCCCAGCGGCACCCGCTGCTTCACCATGTTGGCAATCTGCGGGTTGGCATAGATCTCGGCGGTGTTGTCAGTATGGATGGGGCCGGGGGCAACGGTATTCACCAATATGCCGTGCGGGGCCAGTTCGACTGCAAGCGAACGGGTCATCGCCACCATGCCGGCCTTGGCGCTGTTGTAGGCGGCAAGCTGATAATCGGGCTTGAACGCTGCGGTGGAGGCAATGTTGACGATCCGTCCGCCCCGGCCCGCTGCGATCATCAGCTTCACGCATTTCTGGGTGAGGAAATAGCTGCCCTTCATATTGCGATCGATGGTTCCCTGCCAAGTGTCTGGCGTCACGTCGACAAAGGGTGTGAAGGGGTGAATGCCGCCCGCATTGTTGACCAGTATGTCGATACGCCCGAACGCTTCGATCGCCTGCGCCACGGTCTTGTCGAGATCATCCAGTGACGTCACGTCGCATTCCACCGCAACCGCGTCACCGCCCTTTGCGCGGATTTCGGAGGCGACGTTCTCGCATTTGCTTAGCGTCCGCCCCGCAATCACCAGCCGCGCACCGGCATCGGCAAGGCGCATCGCAATCCCTCTTCCCATGCCTTGACCGGCACCGGTGACTATCGCGGTCTGGCCGGTGAGATCGAAGAGGTCCATGATTGCCGCCAGCTTATGTGCCTGTTCCATATCTCTCTCCACGGCTTCCGCCTTTTCTCTCTTCAATTTGGCACAGGCTATAGGCTCTGCAGAGCCGCGCACATGCCTTGGCGCGTATCGGCTCGTGCCTCCGCCTGCAGCGCTGACCAGCCCATCCGGGACGATCATAGTCCCCGGTTTTCCAGTGAATGTAACGCCAATGTCGACCGGTTGCGGCGGCACGAGGATCGGCTAGCCTGACCTCCACGACATGATCAAAGCTTGGAAATCGCGCTGATGCTGCGGCGGGTGTCGTATACGTGGCGGTGGAGATACGCTGTACAGATAGCGCAAATCGGATCAGGAAATCGTCAACGTAGCGCTTGGATCGCGTGAGAAACAGGAGGTGGCTGACCTTGTCGCGCGCCCGTCCAGCCACGGCGATGTGCCAGTAAAGCTGGCGAATAATAGCAATATTCTGTCAGGCTACACTACGGACGCAGGGAGAGCGATCGAGGTCATGTCGATCCCGCCGAAATATAATCGTCTGTTCGGACTTGCCCCGGCGCAATACGTTTTCCGCTAGATCACATTCTCGTGAACTGCGGCGGTCGGCGGTCCTTGAAAGCGTCCAGCGCCTCGCGATGGTCCCTGCTGTTGGCCAGCAGGTCCAGCTCACCTTGCAAATTCGCGTCGAACTCCTTCCGGGACACGTCGAATGCCTGATTGAGCAGGCGCTTGCTGGCCTCGACCGACAGAGGCGCGCGCGTTGCGACGCGCTCGGCCAGCCGCAGCGCGGTGGTCAGGACGCCATCGACGGCCACTTCCGTTACAATGCCGTAGTGAAGGGCGGTCTGCACATCGACTTTTTCTCCGGTAAGAAGAATGGCCTTTGCGCGCGCCACGCCGATCAGGCGTGGCAGGCGGTAAACTGACGCAACCAGTCCGACATTGACGGCCGCACCGACGAAAAAAGTACGCTCTGAAGCTACCCGTATGTCGCAAGCCAGAGCCAGTTCGAACCCGCCGCCTGTGGCGTACCCGTCCACTGCAGCGATAACGGGAACCCGCAATTGGTCGACAAGATCGATCACGCGGGCAAAGCGGGTGTACAACTCCTCCCAGGAGGCACCCTCGGCGAGGCCGCGCAGGTCGGCGCCTGCGCAAAACGCGCCTTCGCGCCCCGCTAGCACGACGGCGCGCACGCTCTCGTCCGCTTCCGCCTTTTCAAGCGCTTCAATCAGCTTGGCCAGCGGCTCTGCTCCCAGAGCATTGGCCGGGGGGCAATCGATGACGATTTGGGTTACGCCAGTGGCAGGATGGGAGACATGTATTGCGCCGGTCATGATTTTGGCTCCCGCTGGTGGCTCTGCGACGGCGCAGAAACGGCTTCTAACTCCTCCAGAATTTCTCGACTGTGTTCCCCCAACTGGGGTGCCGGGCGGTGGATTTGAAAGTCGACACCCTCGAACTCGATGGGTTGTGCCAAGAGTTCCAACTCTCCTAGAACAGGGGAAGTAACGGTCCTCGTGACGTGCAGATGCCGGACTTGCGGATCCTCGAACATCTGGTCCACGCCATAGACCGGGCCGCAGGGCAGGCCCGCCGCGTTGCACGCATCGATCCACTCTGCACTGGGACGGCTTCGCATGATGTCGTTGACCTCCGCCCGTAGCTGCTCCCGGTTTGTAAAGCGCGCGGCGTCATTGGCGAAGCGTTCGTCACTCAGCAGATCGGGTCGCCCCGTCAGTGCGCAGAAACGCGCGAACATGGTGTCGCCGCTGGCCGCCATGTTGACGTGGCCATCGGCGGTTTCGAACAAGCCCATGGGCGCGGTGGAGGGATGGTGGTTGCCCTCCGGCTGCGGGACTTTGCCGTCGACCAGCCATCGCACCGCCTGAAAATCGAGCATGCCGATCATGGATTGCAGCAGTGACCCGCGAACCCAGCGACCTTCGCCGGTCGCCTCGCGTTCCAGCAATGCGGTCAGGATCGCAATCGCGACATAGAGCCCGGCGGCCATGTCCGACACAGCGATACCAGCCCGCATCGGTGCGGAGGTCTGGTCGCCGGTGATCGCCATTAGCCCGCCCATGCCCTGAATGATCTGGTCGAGCCCCTGGCGGTTGCGATAAGGCCCGGTCTCGCCAAAGCCGGACAGGCTGGCATAGACGAGGCGCGGATTGATGGCGCGCAACGTCTCATAGTCGATCTTGAGCCTATGCTTCACATCGGGGCGGAAATTTTCCACCACCACGTCCGACTGGCGGACGAGCTTGTAAAAGGTCTCCCGGTCAGCCTCGTCCTTCAGGTCGAGTGTCAGGCTTCGCTTGTTGCGGTGCAGGTTCTGGAAGTCCGATGAGGTGCGGCTTCCAAGAATATCGCCACCGCCGGCAGGCGATTCTATCATGATGACGTCCGCGCCCCAGTCCGCAAACTGGCGAACGGCGGCAGGACCGGACCGGGCGCGCGTAAGATCCAGCACGCGAAAGCGCGAAAGCGGCAGTGCAGGCGGTCCGCTAATACAGTCGGTGGCAACAGCTTCCATCAAATCAATTCCAATCTGAATGGGGTCTTCATCGCAATAGGCTGAAGCAGGATCGCAGTTCGGACACGAAAATATCCGGCTGCTCCATTGCGGCAAAATGCCCGCCGCGTTCGACTTCGGACCAGTATTGCAAGTTCGTATATTGTTTTTGTGCCCAGCGGCGAGGCGGCGCGAACAATTCCTTGGGAAACAAGGTGCATCCGGTCCAGATGGGCGTTCGGTGGGTCGAAAATCCCGAGGATAGACTTTCCCAATAGAGGCGTGCCGATGACGCGCCTGCATTGCCGAGCCAGTACATCATGATATTGTCGAGAATTTCGTCCCTGCTGAAAATCGACCACATATCGCCACCGCAGTCGCTCCAGGCGCGGAACTTCTCGACAATCCATGCCGCCTGTCCCACCGGCGAATCCGCCAAACCATAGCCAAGCGTCTGCGGCCTTGTGCCCTGCTGGCTCGCATAGCCAAATTCGTCCTTCTGATAATCCGCAAGACGACGCAGGGATTCCGCGCCATCGGCGCCTGGATCCTTCAGGTCATCTTCGTCGGGGAACGCGATCGGCATGTTGAGATGAATGCCGATACATTCCTTCGCATCAAGACCACCCAGAGATGTCGTGACGCTGGCACCCCAGTCGCCCCCTTGCGCCACGAACCGGTCATATCCCAGTTTCTGCATCAGCAAGATCCAGCACTTGGCAATCCGACGAACATGCCAGCCAGCCTCCTTCGGCTTGCCGGAAAAGCCATAGCCGGGGAGCGAGGGAAGGACGAGATGGAACGCGTCCTCGGCCCGGCCCCCATGGGCGACCGGGTCGGTGAGCGGTCCGATGACCTTCATGAATTCGATGATCGAGCCGGGCCAGCCATGGGTCATGATCATCGGCATCGCGTCTGGGTGGGGTGAACGTATGTGGAGGAAGTGGATATCGAGCCCGTCAAGCGTGACCATATACTGGCCAAGTGCGTTGAGATGGTTTTCGCAGCGGCGCCAGTCATAATCATCGCGCCAATATTGGCACAGATTGCGCAGGAATTCGGTTGGGACGCCCTGGGACCAATCGTCCACCGTTTCCATCGCAGGCCAACGGACGCCATCGATGCGCCTGTGCAGATCGGAAATAACGTCTTGCGAAATATGGAGTTCATGGTCACGGATCATCGAGAGCAGACTCCCTTGCTGCTGGGTTCGGAAAATGAAAACTGAAATTTTTCAGTCAGGGCGCCAATCATCTTTGTAACATATTGCCTCAGCATCGGAAGATGTTCAGCAGGTGTAGATAAATGTGGCTTCAATTCGGGTTCCGATTTCATCTTGATGAAAGCGAAGCTGTCTGTTGCTGCATATGTGCGCGAGGCTATGGTCAAGCGGTAACCATTGAGCCACAACTGCCGGGAAATCACGCCAAGACAGTGTAAGGAATATTCATGACGTCCTATGAACGCGTTTCGCCCGTTAAGAGCGAAGATGCAAGCGAAGCAGGAGGCCCGTCCGCGATATTGGCCGACCTGCTGGTCAACCGCTTCAGCTGTCGTGGCTATCTCGACCATCCGGTCGAACGCGAGAAGATCGAGAAGATGCTCGCCATTGCCCAACTCACGGCATCCTGGTGCAATTCCCAGCCTTGGCAGGTGATCGTTACCGAGGGCGAAGGGACCGATCGTATCCGCGACGCATTGTTTGCCGCAGCGACGAATGACACGCTGGCAACCGGCATGCCGGGCATGGACCCCGATATTCCGTTCCCGGAGGCGTATCGCGGCGTTTACAAGGAACGGCAGCGCGAGGTCGGTTGGCAGCTTTACGAAAGCGTCGGCGTTCAGTTCGGGGATCGTGCCGCATCGGGCAAGCAGACTCTGGAAAATTTTCGCCTGTTCGGTGCTCCGCACATGCTGGTCGTGACCTCGGAGCGTGAGCTTGGCCCTTATGGCGTCCTTGATTGTGGCCTTTATATCGGTAGCCTGCTGCTGGCGGCGCAAAGTCTCGGCATCGGCATGATCCCGCAGGCCGCGATCGCTGGCTATGCGCCATTAATGAGGAAGCATTTCAACATTCCCGACAATCGCATCGTCGTTCTGGGGGCGTCCTTCGGCTATCCCGATCCGGCCCATCCCGCCAACAGCTTTCGGTCAAAGCGGGCCGGGGTGGCTGACGCCGTTCAATGGGTCAGTGAATAAGACGCCAGCGCTAAGCGCGACAAAAAGCCCGGCAGCGGATCGATCCAGCTGCCGGGCTTTTTATTGTCGTTCCTCGCGGCTCAATAGGAGCGGGGCAGGCCCAATACCTTCTCGGCAATGAAGCTCAGCACGACCTGATTGTTGACAGGCGCGACGAGGTTGAGCTGCGATCCAAGGAAGAACGGCAGCATGTCCTGCGACACGTCGAAACCGGCACCACCGAAGCAGGTCATGGCGGCTTCGGCAGACATCTTGAACGCCTCGGACGACAGGATCTTCACCATATTGGCTTCGACCCCGATATTCTCGCCGCGATCATGCTTCTCGCACGCCTTGTACAGCATCGTGCGTGCGCCCTCGATATAGGTCTTGGCGCGGGCGAGAGGGTGCTGGATTGACTGATAAGCACCGATCGGCGTGTCGAACGGCGCACGAGTCTTGGCATATTCGGCACCGCGGGTAATGCAGTGATCCGCCTGACCGATGTTCAGCGCCGCGACCAGCAGGCGTTCGGAGTTGAGGCTCTCGAACATGATTTTCAGGCCCTGGCCCTCCTGACCGACGATCGAATCGGCGGGCAGGACGACATTGTCGAAATAGGTCTGATACTGCTTTTCGGGCAGGTAGAGGCCGATATCCATTTCCGTCGCGGCTATGCCAGGCAGCTTGGTGTCGACGATGAACAGCGAGATGCCCTTGGTGCGATTTTCCGGATCATAAGGCTCGGTGCGCGCCACCAGCAGGCAGTTGTCCGATTCCAGAAATCCGGTCTGATAGGTCTTGCCGCCGTTGAGCAGGAAAGTGCCGTCGGGCTGGCGGATTGCCGTTGTCTTGATCTTGAAGGTGTTGGTGCCTGCATCCGGCTCGGTAATGCCGAAGCTGAAGAAGGATTCACCTGTGGCCGTGGCGGGCAGATAGCGCTGCTTCTGCTCTTCGCTGCCATAGTGCAGCAGGGGCTCGCGCGACATGAAGTTGGTGACCGCGACGGGCAGGAGCAGGCCATGTTGGTGGGTGATGTCGATGGCGAGGACAAGGTCGGACAAATGTCCGCCTGAGCCGCCATATTCCTCCGGCAGGCCCATCGAAAGCAGACCGCTCTCAGCCCACATTTTCCAAAGCTTTTCGGGAAATTGGCTGCGCTTGCCGCAATCCGCGACATAGGCGCGATCGACACGGCGGACAATGCTGTCGCAGATTTCCCTGATTGCGTCGGCGTTCTCGCTCATACTCTATTCCATCCCGTGAAGATAAAGCAGGCCTGCAATGACGCAGGCCTGTATGCATAATTAGGTGCGCTGCCACTGTTTGACATCCTTACTCGCCTTCTGACGAGCGCTAGCAGCGGCGCGAGCAAGAGCTTTTGCAGTTCTGGACAGTTGTACCCATGCAGCGTGGCCCCCGACAATTGGCGAGTGACGGGAGGGGGGGGCTGCTCCCGCTCGACGCTCAGTTGAGGCCGAGCAGCTTATTGTAGACGTTGTGGAAATGCCTGATGTTCGATTCCTGATAGCGGGCGAGCGTCATGAAGGCCTTTTCGGGTTTAGCGGCTTTCAGGCCTTTCTGGATTTCGATCAGGTTGGACATGTCCTGATTGAGAATATGGCCCACCACACCCAGCGCCTCGCACTCGGAGGTCAGGTCGTCTGGCCCGAGGTCAATGGGTGTCGGCGATGGCGGTGCGCTCTGGCCCTTGGGAATGCGGGCGGTGATACGCACTTCCATCATTGAAAGCTCGGGGTCGCGACCGACGGGCAGGAAGCGATACCACCATGCCAGCGCTTCACCCCACCACGGGTGGTGATTGGGAAAGATGAATACCTTGGTCATGTCGAGGAAATAGGAATGCGGCCTGTTCGACAGATCATGCCCGCTCGCGGCTTCCAGGGCTTGACGACGCTGTACCGCGCACCATTCGCGTGCCTGCGCCACGGTGCGAATATCCTCGAACGAGGGGATGGGCAGGCCCATAGTCATGCAAAATTGCCGGGCGCTTTCGAAAGGGGTGATGGAATCCCGGACCCAGAGGTCCGGGGCGACCGACGGCGTGACGAGGCGGTTGATGTGGCTGTCGCCATCTTCCCAATTGTCATATTGTGTGAAGGCAGAGCCAAAGAAGGGCATCCCGTCCCAATGTGTTTCCAGCACATGATAGCCCTCCATGAAGGCTTCCTGCGTCAGCTTCCAGTTGCACCGCACCTGCTTGCGCAGATGAAGGACGGTGTAGCGTTCCTCCATCGGATGGTCGGCGAACATCGCCGGAATGGGCCCGAGCGACTTTTGGAACTCCACGGCATTGGGGTCGGGGTTGATAAAGACATTGCCTCCCCATCTTCCGACACGCACCTCCTGCAGCGCGTGATGCTCCTTTGACACCGACGGGAAATCCTCTTCGCCTGGCACCCAGGCCAGACCGCCGTCGAGGTTCCATGTCCAGGCGTGGAACGGGCACCGGAAATCATCGCGGTTTTCGGCATGATCACACAAACGGCGGCCGCGATGCGGGCAGCTGTTGTAGAAAGCCTTGATTTCGTCCTCCGCCGATCGGACAATGATGAACGACTGGTCGACGATATCGTATGTCAGTCGATCGCCGACATTGGGAATATCCTCCTCGCGGCAGGCAACCTGCCACTGGGTCTTCCACATGTGCTCGACTTCCAGGTCGACGAATTTCGGATCGATATAGCGATCGAACGAGATCAGGCCCTCAACCTCGACCGGCTGCCCGGTCGGTTGCAATATGAGGGGGACGGGTTGTCCGTCTTCCGCCAAAATATCGGCGTAACTGGTCTTGCCGACCGAGCTGGTACCAGCCGCCGGTTTGGTGACCTCAAAACCATAGGCCCCCATTGAGCGCAGGGGTATAACGTTCATGACATCTCTCCACAGACAATTGCTGGGGGGAGGAGAGCATCACTGCGCAGCCGCGAATTTGATATCGATCAAGCACTGCCATAGCCTGCAGTACGGAGCAATCAGTGGATCAACTGCAGTCAAATCGGCGTCAGAACACCATATTGCGATTGAGGATGCGGTCCTTATCCAGCGCGTCGCGAACGCGAACCATGGTGGCCAGTGCCTGCGGAGTAATGTGAGCTGGCAAATAGTCGCGCTTGGCTGTGCCGATGCCATGTTCGGCGGTCAGGGCGCCGTCAAATTCCTTGACCACGCCATACACCACCGCCTCGATTTCTGCCTCGCGTGCGATGGTGTCGGGACCGACATGCACGCCGATATGGATATTGCTGTCCCCCAGATGCCCGAAACTGATGGCTTTGAAAAAGTCGAATTGACCACCGAGACGCTGATAGGCGGCGGCGACGAATTCTTCCGCGCGGCGGATGTCGACGCTGATGTCGAAGGAGATGAACGGCCCCATGTCTTTGACCAGAAGTTCGGAGCCCTCCCGGATGCGCCACAAATCTTGCACCTGCTTGAGTGAGCTGGCGGTGACGGCGTCGGCGATCAGGCCCTCTTCGAATGCCTGTTCCAGAAAGCTCTGCATCGCCTGCTCGTCAGTGGCGTCGTCCATGCCCATGACTTCGACGAGCACATAATAGGGCTGGTCAGCCGCGAGCGGACAGCGCTGCGGATCATGTGTCTCAATGACCTCATAATAGTCCCGCCACATAACCTCGAATGCGGACAATTGCTGGATCGAACGGACGCGCGTGAGCAGTTTTAGAACGGAGGGGTAATCGGGCACGGCGATGAAGGCGAGTTTCTGCGACCTCGGCAGCGGCACCAGGCGCAAGACAGCGCGGGTCACAATACCCAATGTCCCTTCGGACCCGATGAACAACTGCTTGAGGTCATAGCCGGTATTGTTTTTCAGGAACCGGTTCATCAGGTCGACGACTGTTCCGTCCGCTAGCACGGCCTCCAGTCCCAAGACATTGGACCGGGTCATCCCCCAGCGAATCACCCGATTGCCGCCCGCATTGGTGGCGATGGTTCCGCCCACCGTCGCGCTTCCCTTGGAGCCCAGATCGATGGGGTAGAGCAAATCATGCTCGGCAGCAGCATTGTGAAGGGCTTCTATGGTAACCCCTGCTTCGACCACCGCGGTCTGGGTCACCGGGTCAATTTCGATGATCTTTGCCATCCGTTCGAGCGATACCACGAGATCGCCACTGCGAGCGATGGCGCCTCCTGCCACCCCCGTCCGCCCGCCATGTGTCACGATCGGTTGGCCTGCTTCATGACAGAGCGAGAGGATTTGCGACAATTCCTCGCTGCTCGCCGGACGAATGATCGCCTGGGAGCCGGGAGGAACATGGCGGAAAGGTTCGCAGCTGCGGGCGGAAACATCCTCACCGGTCAGGATTCCACGCGGACCGACTATGGTGGTGATCCGCTCCAGCAACGCAGAGGAGGCGAGCGACACGTCGTTCATCCGGCGGCGGCGGAAGGTTGCCGGTTTATCTGGATCAACTCGATCGCATACCCATCGGGGTCGTAAACAAAGGCGAGCTGAGGAGCACCCTCCATCATACTTTTGGGCGCCGTGCCTTGACGCCCGCCATAGTCGGCCAGTCTCGACCACATGGACGGCACATCGGGGACGCCGATGGCAATATGGCCATAGCCCGACCCGTGCGAATAATCGCTATCCTGGTCCCAATTGTACGTCAGTTCGAGAGCAGCCGGCCCATCGCGATACCCTGCGTAGGAGAGAAACAGGATGGAAAAGCGGCCCTGCTCGAAATCATATCGGTCGAGCAGGACCATGCCGAGGCCGTCACAGTAAAAACGCAGCGACGCGTCCACGTTGCGGACACGAAACATGCTGTGGAGGATACGGGGCGATTGTGCTGTCTCGCCCCATACCCAGAATGGATCGATTTTGCTTTCTTGCGACAACAGGAGTTCCTCTTCTCCAGTAGGGGGAGTAGCTCCTCTATCTCACAGCCAGTTTGCCCGACCTTGCTATAGTCGTTGCCGTGCGATGATTTCTACGCGGCTTCCCGAATCATGTCACGGTGGAAGTCGTCATTGTCTTCATGGCGCGCAGCGGCCTGGTCCAGTTCGCGAAAATGCTGTGCCCGGAATTCGCGCGGGGGCATGCCGTAATTTGCCTTGAACATGCGGCTGAAGTGCGCGGCACTCTTGAACCCGGACATATAGGCGATTTCGTGGATCGGATAATCTCTGGTCTTTAGCGAAATGAGCCAGTCCCTCGCCTTGGGCAGACGGTTCTTCCAGACCAGTTCGGAAAAGGACGTGTTGTTCGCTTTCAGCAGGAAGCAGAGATACCGTGGCGAAATACCGCAGGAAACAGCAACCTTGTCGTAACTGAGTTCTGGATCAGCCAGGTTCATGCGGATGAAATTCTCTATGTCCGACAGTCTG
This sequence comes from uncultured Novosphingobium sp., assembly GCA_964502105.1. Lineage (GTDB taxonomy): Bacteria > Pseudomonadota > Alphaproteobacteria > Sphingomonadales > Sphingomonadaceae > Novosphingobium. Next base: position 353,033 of record CAZCUS010000001.1, read on the forward strand.
CGGTCAACCAGTTTCTGCCGCTTAGGCATGTCGATATTGCTGTTGCGCAAAAGCTTGGCGATCGCCTCCAGAAAGGCATGTGACAGACTGTCAGCAAGGGCGTTGCCGAGGGCGGAGCCATTTTTGACGATGAAGTCGAATAGCTCACGCACGATCTGACCATCAGTGGATTCCAGCGGGAAAGCGTCCAAGAAGCGTTCCGCCTCCTGCAAGTGGCTGGTAAAAATATCTGGCGTTATCAAAATCTGGTACGAGGAATGAACAGCCTCGGCAGAACTTTTCAAGGATGCGGTAAAAGGAACGCTCGAGTCGAGAAATCCGGCCTGACCGGCCGATATCTCGGTTGTTCCACTTGCGCGGACGATTTTTACCGACCCGCTGTTGACGATCCACAACACCCGCAATCCGACATGATTTTTGCGGACATGGTGCGGGCTGCGACGAAAGGTCAGTTCGTCTCGGGTGGTAATCCGGGTGATTGACAGGGGCGCGTTGAGCGCCTTTTCCATCTCAACCTCGCGAAAATCTCCGGAGGTGCTTTCGAGATCGCCTTCGTAAAATTCGCGCCGCGTGATGGCGCTGTATGCAGCATAGGCGGCCCGACCCTGGGTTGACCGCATCGACATTCCTGAAAAGATCTTTTCCAAAACACCCTCCTGCCCGATCTCCGCCTGCCCGTGTCCGAAGCCTGTTGGGAGTGCTTCGACAGTGCCGCAGGAAATTCCCTTGGCGTCCACAGACAAGCTTGGTCGGTTTCTGTGAATGATTATTCCTAAGGAGGAATTGCAAGTCAAGGGATATCAGTTCAACCGCCACCACGATCGGGCGGGCGGCGTCCGTAGAAACCGCAATCCGCAAAAATTCTTGTGAGGAATGGATCCGTTGACCGTATCTGAAATGCCTGTTGATCCTAGGCAGCGCTCTCTGGCGACGATCCCGGCGCGGGCGCATGCTGACTCAAATAAATGAAGCAGGGAGAAGCGCGTGAATCGCTTTGAAATCGACACGGCTCCATCGCTCGATTCGCTGAAGTATGTCGAAAGCGATAAGATCATGCCGTCGGGTCACGAGGTGCTGGTCCGTGTCGAGGCCAGCTCCCTCAATTTTCATGATTATCTGGTCGCAACGGGCGTGATCAAGGTCGATCCCGGTCGGGTGCCGCTATCCGATGGCGTCGGCATTGTCGAAGCCTGCGGGCCGGATGCCCGCGATTTCGCGCCTGGCGACCGGGTGATGGGCACTTTCTTTGCCGACTGGCCAGACGGAGGGCCGACGGCGGCTCATACCGGCAGGATGCTCGGCGATCATGTCGACGGTTTCGCATCGACCTATGTGACGATGCCTCAGTGGCGTTTTACCAGAACACCGGCGGGACTCAGTGCGCTGGAGGCCGCGACGCTTCCTTGCGCCGGGTTGACGGCATGGCGGGCCACCATGGTCGAGACGCGCCTCCAACCGGGCAGCACCGTCCTTGTCCAGGGCACCGGCGGCGTGTCGATCTTTGCTGCGCAGTTTGCTCTTATGGCAGGCGCCAGGGTGATCGCGATTACATCTTCAGAGGACAAAGCGCAGCGTTTGAAGGCACTCGGCGTCGACAGCGTCGTCAACTATCGCGAAAATCCCAAATGGGGCCGTGAAGTTCGCGAACTCAGCAATGGGGGCGTGGACCATCTGATCGAAGTTGCCGGGGGCGATCTTTCCCAGTCGCTGCAGGCGTTGCGGGTGGGCGGCAGTCTGTGTCTGGTCGGCGCTCTCACCCGTCAGCCGCTGGCTTTTTCGGCGACGCTCATGATTTACGGCAATATTCGTATGAGCGGGATAACCGTGGGCAGTCGTCGCCAGCAGCTCGATATGGTGCGTGCGATCGAAGCCTGCGGTTTACGACCGGTTATCGACTCGGTGCATGCGTTCGAGGCGCTGGGGCAGGCATTCACGAGCCTCGAAGCCCAACGCCACTTCGGCAAAATCGCGATTGATTACGGCCAATGACAAAGAATCGGCTCGACAAGCGCTATGGGATTCAGCCATGCCCCCTGAAATTTTGTGGCGCACTGGCATGAGCAACGTAAGCGAAATGGCAACAGGACGGGAGGTCACAGCTGCAACATTGCAGAAACCCGGCACGGTCGCCCAGACCATAGCCATTCTACGCCTTCTGTCGACCATGCGTCGGCCAATGGGCGTCAATGCGATTGCGCGCGAACTGAAAATGGCGCCCAGTTCCTGCTTCAAGATCCTCAAGCAATTGCATGAGGAGGATTTTGCTCAGTTCGATGTCGATACCAAATGCTATACTTTGGGCAGTGGGGCGGCGATTATCGCGCGCCGGGCGCTCGACCCTAACAATGTTTTTTCGCTTTTTTACACCGCGCTGGAAAAATTCGCGGTCGAGCACGACGTCTCGATTGGCTTTTGGCGGCGTGTTGCTGACAATCGCATGATCCTGATGGGTTTCATAGAAACCCAGAGCCTGATGCGGATACAAATGTCGGTGGGACAAAGGCTGCCGATGATGGTCGGTGCCGTGGGGCGCGCTTTTGCGGCCGAAATGAACATGACGCAAGAACAGATCGAAATGGAATTTGCGAAGCTGCGCTGGCAAACTCCGCCAAGCATCAACGATTTCCGGCAAGAGGTAGATGCTTGCAGGCAACATGGCTATGCCGTCGATCGAAACAATTTCGCGGCTGGCGTAACCACCGTGGCGATCGTCTTTCCAGATGCTCAGGACCATTTGCGTTATGGCATCTCGGCCATTCGATTCAGCGCTAACGCAAGGGAAGTTGAAACGCCGGCGATTGGCAGTGCATTGGTCGAACTGAAGCAGAATTTCGTCCAGTGCTGGCGATGGCAGAAACCGTCATCGACCATCTGACCGCCGCCGCCTTTCTGGCCCATGACCTTCAGTCGTCAGAGAATGATGGACAAGGCGAACTCACCCACCTCCGTTCGGGTCGAGCGTAGTCGAAAACCGGAGCGCAGACTATGTCTCGGCTGCGCTCGACACGAATGGGCAAAGCTAATCTCGTTATACTCTAAGTTATTTCCAGTCAGACATAATTTGGTCGAGGGACCATTGCTTGTCCGAGGGTGCCCATTGAACGGTGGCGGGAGAGCCTGAAAAGCGGGGCGCGGGCGCCACCTGCTGAACCCCGCCCACATCGATGAACACGTTGCGCGCCACCTGATGTGGATGGCGCGGCGCTTCCTCCAATGTCAGCACGGGCGCAAAACAGACATCCGTGCCCTCCATCAATTCGCACCATTCGTCGCGGGTGCGGGTGCGAAATACCTCGCGCAGCGTTTCGCGCATTTCGGGCCATTTGCTGCGATCCATCTGCTGATGGTTCAACCTTTCCGCCGCGCCGGTCTTTTCCAAAAGCAGCGCATAAAATTGCGGTTCGATCGAGCCGATCGAGACAAATTTGCCATCGGCGCATTCGTAATTGCCGTAGAAATGCGCCCCGCCGTCCAGCAGGTTGGCTTCGCGTTCATCCTTCCAGATGCCTGACCCGTGCATGTCGTGAAACAGCGTGCCGAGATAGGTCGCGCAGTCGGTCATCGCGACATCGACCACCTGACCTTTGCCGGTTGCGCGCGCATGGATCACGGCAGCCAACATACCTGCGATCAGGAACATGGAGCCGCCGCCATAGTCAGCCCCCAGATTGAGCGGTGGGACGGGGCGGTCCTCCGGCCCGATCGCATGCAGCAAACCGGTGAGAGCGAAATAGTTGATGTCGTGTCCGGCGGCCTGAGCGAGAGGTCCATATTGTCCCCATCCGGTCATCCGCCCGTAAACCAGCGCCGGATTGCGCTCCAGCATCGCATCCGGGCCAAGTCCGAGCCGTTCCATCACGCCGGGTCGGTTGCCTTCGAACACGATGTCGGCCTTCTCGGCAAGGCGCAGACAGGTTTCCACCGCTTCGGGCGTTTTGAGGTTGAGGCCGATCCGCTTGCGTCCTCTGGCATCGCTTCGCGTGGGCGGCGGCGGTGGCGCGCCTTCCCGCGCGATCTCGACGACGTCGGCACCAAGGTCGGACAGAACCATGCCCGCGAACGGCCCTGGCCCAAGCCCGGCAAATTCGATTATTTTGATGCCAGCCAGCGGTCCGCTTGCCATTTCACTCTTCCTTCATTTTTGCCATTGCACCGGCTCCAGCGACTGCGTTGTCGACCAGAGCCGCCACCCCTTGTCATGATCCTATAAGTGATCAATCGCAAACCTCTGTTTCCGCCACTTGCAAGCGCGCTGGTCCTCAGCGGTAATGAGGGTAGCAAAGGCGGCCTCAAGCGCGCATCTAAATGCAACCCGGTGTGGATTTGTCCGCCACAGCAGCAAGGCGCGATCGACCGCCGGAGGCTTGAACCATTCACCCAAGGCATTGCGCGGTATCCATTTTATGACCAAGTCCGTGGTTTCCCTAGACGATAAATATACCTTGACCGAAGGCAGGGTGTTCCTGTCGTCCAATCAGGCGCTCACCCGCCTGCCTATGGATCAGGCTCGACGGGACAGAGCCGCCGGGATCAAGACAGCCGGTTTCATTTCCGGTTATCGTGGTTCTCCGCTGGGGGTATATGACGCCGCGCTATGGGCCGCCCAGCAGCAGCTGGATGAACATGATATCCGCTTCGTGCCCGGCCTCAACGAAGAACTGGCGGCAACCGCTGTTCGGGGCACGCAGGAGCTCGGCTGGTTCGGCAAATCTCAATATGATGGCGTTTTCGGCCTATGGTATGGCAAGGGTCTGGGCGTGGATCGCGCCTGCGAGGCGCTGAAGCTGGGCAATCTGGAGGGGGCTGCGGCCAAAGGCGGCGTGCTTGTCGTCGCGGGCGATGACCATGGCGGCAAGTCGTCGGCCAGCGCGCATCAGTCGGAACATACGCTCATGGCGGGTTTCATTCCGGTGCTGTATCCCGCCACCACGGATGAGATCATCGAGTATGGCCTTTATGGCTGGGCGATGTCGCGCTTCAGCGGGGCCTATGTCGGTTTGAAGTGCATCACCGACACGCTGGATCTGACCGCGTCGATCGTGCTTCCGGACCTGTTCCATCAATACGCGAGCCCGGATTTCGACAAACCCGCAGGCGGCATCAACGTCCGCTATTCGCCGGCCCCGCTGGAGCTGGAAGCGCTGACGGTGCAGTATAGGCTTCCCGCCGTTCAGGCTTTCGCGCGCGCCAACAGGCTGGACCGGACGGTCATCAGCGGTCCGCGGCAGGAGCTTGGCCTGATCGCCGCTGGCAAGGCATATCTCGATTTGCTGCAGGCGATGGACGATCTCGGCCTGACTGAGGATCGCTGCCATGAACTGGGTATTGGTCTGTATAAGCCGGGCCTCATCTGGCCGCTTGAATCGAACGGGTTCCAAGAGTTTGCGACCGGCTACCGGGCCGTTCTGATGGTAGAGGAAAAGCGCCCCGTTATCGAAGACCAGGCCGCCCGCTTGCTCTATGCTGTGGCAGGCGATGCGCGCCCGATGATCCTCGGCAAGCGTGACCGCTCCGGTGCGCCGTTATTGCCCGAGGTCGGCGAACTCAATCCGGCTTTCATTCGCAAGGCGCTTGTTACCGTCATCACCGACATGGGGCTGGCGGACGATGCCTTGCGCAATGCCAATCGCCAGTTCGCAGACATCGAAGCGGGCGCTGGGCTGCTTGGCGGGGGCAGGGTGCGCCCTCCCTTTTACTGCTCAGGCTGTCCGCACAATACCAGTACGCGCGTGCCAGAGGGCAGTGAAGCAATGGCGGCTGTCGGCTGTCAGGGTCTTGCAGCCTATGTCATGCCGGAACGCAAGACGATGCTGCCCGTCAATATGGGGGGCGAGGGCATGCCCTGGCTTTCTGTCGGTCCGCTCGTCGAACGTGAGCATATGTTCCAAAATATGGGTGATGGCACCTATTCGCATTCCGGCATTCTCGCCATCCGGGCGTCGGTGGCAGCCGGAGCGCGGGTGACGTTCAAGCTGCTTTACAATGATGCCGTGGCGATGACGGGCGGTCAGCCTGTCGAGATGCACATCACGCCGGTCGATATGGTCAATCAGCTAGTCGCCGAAGGCGTCAAGCCGGTGGTGGTCGTATCCGACAATGTCGAACCCTATGCCAGCGCCGGCCTGCCATCGGGCGTCACGGTACGCCATCGCGATGAACTGGATGCTGTCCAGCGCGAGTTGCGCGAGACGACGGGCGTTTCGGCTATTGTCTATGAACAGACGTGCGCCACGGAGAAGCGCCGTCGGCGCAAGCGCGGCACCTTCCCCGATCCCGACAAGCGGGTCTTCATCAATCAGGACGTCTGCGAAGGGTGCGGCGATTGTTCGGTGCAATCGAACTGCGTGTCGATCACTCCGCTCGAAACCGAATTCGGCCGCAAGCGCAAGATCGACCAGTCGACCTGCAACAAGGATTATAGCTGCCTCAAGGGCTTCTGCCCTTCCTTCGTCACTATTGAGGGCGCAAAGATCGCGACCCGCATCTTCGGCGATGCTTCCGTGCTGGAAGCCAGACTGGCGGCACTGCCCCCTGCTGAGGTCGCCTCGCTTGACCGGAATTTCGGCATGCTCGTCGCCGGGATCGGCGGCACGGGGGTGCTGACTGTCGGCGCTTTGCTCGGCATGGCGGCGCATCTGGAGGGCAAAGGCTGCACCGTGCTCGACATGACCGGTATGGCGCAGAAGGGTGGAGCGGTGACGGCGCATATCCGTATCGCCGGTTCGCCGGAAGACCTGACCGCCACTCGGCTCAGCTACGGTCACGCCGATGTCTTGCTGGCTTGTGACGCAATCATCGGCTCCAGTCAGGACGTGTTGAAAACACTGGACCCCCACCGCAGCGTTGCGATCGTCAACGCCGACGTTACGCCCACCGGCGAGTTCCAGACGAACCGGGACGCCAACTACGATGACGACGCGCTGGTCGCTGCGATCGCCCGCGCTCTGGATGGCGGCACGCTGTACAGCCTGCACGCGAGCGGCCTGTCGACGTCACTGATGGGCGATAGTATCGGCACCAATATCCTCATGCTGGGCTATGCCGCGCAAAAAGGACTGCTGCCTGTTTCGGTGGAATCTCTGGAAGAGGCGATCCGGCTCAACGGCTCGTTTGTGAAGGGCAATCTGCGCATCTTCGCTATCGGGCGACTGGCGGCGATCGCACCCGAAGAACTGGCGCGGATGATCGCACCGCCGCCGGCCAAGCTTGAAGACATGTCGTTGGAAGAGATCCTCGATAGCCGTGTGAGGCTGCTGACTGCCTATCAGAACATGGCTTATGCCAATGAGTATCTCGATTTCGTCCGGCACGCACAGACCGTTGTTGCTGCCAAAAGGCTTGATGGCGGGGACCTGCTGGTACGCGAAATAGCGATCACGCTGCCCCGTTTGATGGCTTACAAGGACGAGTATGAAGTCGCTAGGCTGCATACCGATCCCAAGTTCGCCGAACGGCTGCGCTATCAGTTCGACGGCAATTTCAAGGTGAAGTTCCATCTTGGCTCACCCTTGCTGCTAGCTGGCAAGGATGCCCAGGGACGCCCGAAAAAAAGGGTGTTCGGAAGCTGGATATTGCCCCTCTTCCGTATGCTCGCAAAGATGAAGGGTCTGCGCGGCACCGCGCTCGACCCGTTCGGATGGATGGCAGACCGCCGGATCGAGAGGCGCCTTATCGTCGAGTATCGCAGCATGATGAGCGACGTTCTCGACAAGATCGACCAGACCAACCTGCCTGCCGCCATTGAGGTAGCCGGGGCGGCGCTCGAAGTGCGCGGATATGGACCGGTCAAGGAGGCTGCCTTCGAACTTTATGAGGTGCGCAAGCGGGACTTGCTCGCGGCTTTTGAAAACAGCGCGATTCTGCAGACGGCGTCGCGAGGGCCCAAGGAGATCGCCTGACCCAGGTCGGTTCCGGTCTCCATCTCCGGTCAAGCGGACCGCCACCTGCGGGCAAGGTAAAGCCTTGCCAAGGTGATAGGCTGGGACAGTTAAATTTGGGAGAAGGCGCATGGAACTGGGATTGGGCGGCAAAGTCGCTCTGGTAAGCGGCGGAAGCAAGGGCATGGGCCGTGCCGTTGCCGAGGAATTGGGCCGCGAAGGCGTCAAGGTTCTGGTGCTGGCGCGCGGGCAGGAAGCGATAGACGAGACGGTTGCAGCCATTCGTTCGGACGGAGGCGATGCGCACGGCTTGTCGGCCGACATGACCGATCCCGATGCCATCAATGAAGTGGTTGCCCAATGCGCGGGCCTCTTCGGATCGGAACCGGACATCGCCGTCGCCAATGTCTATGGCACCGCCCGCTACACGTTCGACACCGCCGGACCAGAGGTGTTTCGCGAAGGCTATGAGATGCTGGTGATGAGCGCCGTTCATCTCGCCCGCGCCGTCGTTCCCGCGATGAAGCGCAAACGCTGGGGACGCATCGTCACCATCGGCTCGTTTTGCGTAAAGAAGCCGCATTGGCAGGTGCCATTGATTGTCGACAACGTGACCCGCGCCGCCGCCTGCGCGCTCAGCAAGTCGTTGTCGAACGAGCTGGGCACATTCGGCGTCACCGTCAATACCGTGGCCCCCGGCTTCATCGCCACGGACATGGCGATGGCGTGGATGGCCGAGATGGCGCGCGAGCAGGGCGTGGACCCGGCGGTGGCGTCCAAGGCGCTGGATGCGTCCATTCCGGTCGGACGGCAGGGAACTTCCGAAGAGATTGCTGCCGCCGCGACCTTCCTTTGCTCGGAACGTGCCAGCTACATCACCGGGCAGCTTATCATGGTGGACGGGGGCCTTGTCGGCTCGCCGTTCTAAACATCCACGTGGGGAGAGAAAAACATGTCTGTTCAGGATGAACTGGAAATCAACCGCGCCGTCAATCTGTACGGCTTTGCTGTCGACACCCAAAGCTGGGATCTTTTCGACCGCATATTCACGGACGACATCGACGCCGATTATAGCGAAACGTCGCACTGGACTGACTTGGCGACCTTCAAATCCGATTTTGAAGGTTATCATGATGCCTTTGATGGCACGCAGCACACCATGATGAGCCACCTCGTCAATGTGCAGGGCGATAGCGCAAACGCCATGACCTATGCCACTTGGCGTCTGGTGCGTCGCGGGCTGCCGGGTGGCGACAGCTGGGAAGGGCAGGGCTGGTATGACGATGTCCTGACACGCACGGGCGCAGGATGGCGCATCCAGTCGCGGATTTGCCGGATCGTGTGGTGGGGCGGAAACCCCTTGGTCAACGAGACGATTCCCGGCGTGAAATTTTCTCTGCCGATGGATGCGCTGCGCGCGGAGCGACTGGCTGGTCGCGTCCGCTTCTATGAATCGCTCAAGGTCTGAGCGCCATCGCCGACCTTGATCAGCATTTTCACGGCTGAGTCATTGCCGCAAATTGCTGCATGGGGAGCGCAGACGGACTCTTGGTGGAAACCTCATGAACACGCAATTCGTCACGGATGACGGCCTTACTCTTGTTGGCGATCTCCTCGGGGCGGGATCGGGACCGGCTATCATTTTCCTGCACGGTGGCGGGCAGACACGGCATTCATGGGATCACGCCATGCGCCGCGCCGCTGATCAGGGCTACATGGCGCTTAGTTATGATGCGCGCGGTCATGGGGATAGCAGCTGGTCGCCCGATGGTGACTACCGCATTTCGCTGCTTGCCGAGGACTTGCGCACGGTCAGGGCTTCGCTGGCGTCAAAGGTCGCGCTGGTCGGGGCGTCGATGGGCGGCATGACCGGTCTGCAGGCTGTGGGGAACGAGCCGCCCGGCTTCGCCGATGCCTTGGTGCTCGTGGACATTGTGGCCAGGCCCGCTGTAACGGGGACGAGAAAGATTCACGCGTTCATGAAGGCGCATCAGGATGGCTTTGCGACCATCGAGGAGGCCGCAGACGCTGTCGCCGCTTACAATCCCGCTCGCCCTCGCCCCAAAGACGTCAGCGGACTGGGCAAGAATTTGCGGCGACGCGATGACGGACGCTATTACTGGCACTGGGACCCCCGACTGCTCTCGACCAATCCGACAAGCGAACCGCCGTCCTTTCAGGAACCGCTGCTCGACGCGAGCAGCCGCGTGAAAATTCCGACGATGCTGATCAAGGGCGGTCAGAGCGACATCGTCGATGACGAAGGCGTTGCCGAGATGTGCAGGCTGATCCCGCAGACGGAAATCTGCGAGGTGCTCGGCGCTGGCCACATGGTGGTGGGTGACCGGAACGATGCCTTCAACGACGGCCTGTTCGAATTTCTCCACCGCCACCTGCCGCCCACGGTGGCCTGAGGTGGTCCGGGGTCATGTCCAGAAGGGGTGAGACGGATTGCTATGTCGAACAATATTGATGCAGCCCCTCGCAATTACCTGAAATATGGCGGAGTGCCATCCGGACAAGGAGACTTTCACCGCCTTTTCGTGCCCTATCGTCAGTTTCAGATTGCGGTGAGGCGCGATCCGCACAAGCTGGCTTTGGTGACGCCGCAAGGAGCGCACTACAGCTATGTCGAACTGGACGAGCTTGTGCGCACATTGGCTAGTGGAATGCGCCATCTCGATGTTCGGCCCGGTGAGGCGGTATGCATGCGGTTGGGCAACCACTGGATTCAGCTGCCGCTGTTTCTGGCGTTGATGCGGATCGGCGGCGTGTTCATGTCGATCAGCAAATATCTGACCGAGTCAGAAGCGCAGTATCAGTTGCAGCAGGCGCGCCCGAAACTGGTGGTGGGGGAAGGGGGCGTGAGTGTTGACGACGCCATCGCCGCCGCGCGCGACGAACCGGTTGTGCCGCATGCCGACGAATGGGCTCCATCCCATATCCGCTTTTCGTCCGGAACGACCGGCAAGCCCAAGATGATGCTCGTGCTTCAGCGCGCCAACGCGGTCCAGGCCAAGGTCATCGAGGATGTCATGAAAATCGATGAGCATGACCGGCATATGGTGGTCGGGCCGCTCAGCCACGCCGGACTGCATTTCGCCCTCCCGACGCTGAACGTCGGTGGCACCGTCTATATGAAGGAGGCTTTCGACAAGGAGATGTTCTGGGCGGACTGCGCCCGGCACGCCATCACCAGTTCGATGGTCGTTCCCACCATGGTTACGGCCGCTCTTGGCAGAGAGGGCGAGGCCCCCACCTTGCGCAAAATCATATCGCTGGGGGCGTCTCTCCCTCCGGCTGTCAAGAAGCGTCTCCTCGACCGGTTCCCCCAACTTGAGCTTTTCGAGATGTACGGGTCATCGGAATGCGGCGCATGCGCATGGCTGCTCCCCCATGATCAGTTGCGCAAACCGTCTTCCTGTGGCCGGGCCTATGGGGGGCAGGAAATACTCGTGGCCGACGATGCGGGCGACCCGGTCCCTGCCGGAACGATCGCCAATGTCTATGCGCGCGGACCGATGGCGGTGTCAGCCTACGTCGGCGAGGTGGCACCGCCTGAAATCCCCGAAAAGCTTCGTGCGCAAGGCTGGATGACCGCCGGCGACGTCGGTTTCATGGATGAGGAAGGGTATCTGACGATCGCGGATCGCCGCGTCGACCTTATATTGTCCGGGGGCCTTAATGTTTACCCCGCCGAGGTGGAAGCTGTGCTGGCGGGAATGGACAGCGTGGTTGAAGTGGCGGTAATCGGCCTGCCCGACGAGTATTGGGGGCAGGTCGTAACGGCATGCTATGTCGGGGATGCGGGGGAGGAGGAGCTGACCGCGCTTTGCCGCGAACATCTTGCAGCTTACAAGATCCCCCGCCGGTTCTTCAAACTGGATGCCTTGCCGCATACCTCGAACGGCAAGGTCTCACGCAGGCTGCTACGTGAAGCAATGATTGGCGATGCCGAGTCTCCGACCTCATCAATCAACGCCTAGAATGGCCGCCGTGGTCGGCAGGCCGCTGCCCGCTGTCACCAGCATGTTGCGGGCACCCGCAACCTGATTGACGGCTTGACCGCGAAGTTGGCGGACGGCTTCGGCAACTCCGTTCATGCCGTGGATATAGGCTTCGCCCAATTGCCCGCCGTGCATGTTGATCGGCAGCTTGCCTCCAATCTCCAAATGGCCGTCCTTCACAAAGTCCTTGGCCTCGCCCCTGGCGCAAAAGCCGTAGGCCTCAAGGCCGGGAAAGACGCTTGGCCCGAAATGGTCGTAAAGGATCGCCGCATCGAGATCCTGCGGCGAAAGACCGGACTGGGCGTAAAGCTGCCGACCGGCTGCCGCGCACTCGTCGAACGGCCATGTGTTTTCCTTGTAATAGCCACCCAAGCTGACGGTGCCCCCCGGTGACCCCTGCGCTGCGGCGCGAATGTAAACCGGCTTTTGTTTGAGATCGCGTGCCCGTTCTGCGCTCACGATGACGAGCGCCACGCCGCCGTCGCTTTCCTGGCAGCAGTCGTAAAGGCGCAGTGGATCCGCGATCATCCGAGAATTTTGGTGATCCTCGATCGTGATCGGCTGCTGATAAAAGAATGCCTTGGGATTGGTTGACGCATATTTGCGGGCAAGCACAGCATAGTTGGCGAAATCAAGACTGGTCGCGCCGGTGTCCTGCATATAGCTGCGCATCATCAGGCCGATCATGGCCGCTGGCGTCATCAGCCCGCTAAAGCCGTGATAGGCGAAGATGACGTTGTCGCTGGTCGGGGGCAGGGAGTGCATCGGGCGACCGAACCGATATTCCGACCGCTCGTTCATTGCCCGATAGACGACAACCACATTGGCGATGCCTGTCGTGATTGCCATTGCCGCCTGTTGCAGTGGACCGAGCGTGCCGCCCCCGCCTTGCGGTATCCGCGTCCAGAATGTCAGATCCTTGCCGCCAATCGCGCGGTGGATTTCATGCTCGCTATTGTTGTCCATCGTGAATGTGGACATGCCGTCGACTTCGGATGGATCGATGCCGGCATCGGCCAGCGCGCCCAATGTCGCTTCGACCGCAAGCCGAAGCTCGCTACGTCCGCTGTTCTTCGAAAATTCCGTTGCGCCATATCCGGCGATGGCCGTCCGGTTGGAAATACTGGTCATATTTGATCCCAATCTCGGTTTGCCGGGTCAGGCGCAGCAAAAGCGGTAGGCGGCAATGTCGCCGCGGCGCACGAATTCCACCTTCACAGCCAAACCGGAACCAACCGTAGTGGGATCGGTCCCGTCCATCGCGCCGAGCAGGCGGACCCCCTCCTTCATGTCGACTACCGCAATGGGAAGGGGTGTAGCAAAACCGGGAAGCGGCGGGTGATGGTGGACGACATGGCTGTGCACCACCCCGTCCCCGGCGAGCTCAAATTCACTCCAGTCCAGCGACTGACAGGCGTTGCAGCAGGGCGAGGGCAGGCTGCGCAGCTTGCCGCACGATGCGCATTGCTGGATCAGCAACCGGTTCCCCTCCAATCCGCGGTAGAAAAAATCGAAATCGCGATTGGAGCAGGGCGCGTTGTGCCCTTTGTCCTCGACTGCTGACATTCAGAATTCCCTTTCGAGGCTCAGGCTACGGGACGGCTGACTCGGTAGACATAGTCATTCCATTGCACTTCCTGCGTTTCCCCCCAGCAGGTTTCTCCCGTCTGGGTGCAAGTCCAGCGGGTCAGACCTGTGTGGCAGAGCGCGTTCTGCCAGCAATGCCACGGCACGCTGCCGGTGACTTCGCCGACCAGCTGCAATTCGCTGCCGTCTTCCAGCGTGCAGTCGATGACATGGCTGAGCGGCCTCAGCCCGCATTCGCTGGCACGCTGGGTTATCTTTGAAAAGCGCGACAGGCGCAGCTGCTTGCCATCGCGAAACACCCAGGCATCGCTCATCAGGCGATCGCGGGGAATATCGTACATGCCCGCCCAGTCGGGATTGCGTTCGGGATCGTCGAGCCCCGAAATGCAGAAGGCAAAATCCTTCGAAAATGCGCCGTTCATCCAGGTATAGGGCGGCATTTTGTGCCCGCCTTCGGGCCTGCGCTCGCCCCAACTGCGGTCCCGGATCGTCAGATTGTCGAAGCTGTAATCGCGACCTTCGAACATGACCTTGCCCATTGAACGCATGGTCTGCTCGAAATGCGCGTCGTTCGACCGCATGATCGCAGGCTGCACTGCCTCCTGGACCATATCGAGAGAAAAATCGCGATCCGCATTTTCATAGCGGATACGCATCCGCTCCATCGGCTTTTCGAACTCGACAGTCAGGCCATTGGCAAGGGTGATATTGCCGCCGTCGCTAAAAATCGTGTCGGGCGCGAAATTGCGGAAATCGAACAGTTCGCACGCCAGCTGCTCCCGCTTGCTGCCAAAATGGACGAACAGACCCGCAGTGCAGAGATTGAGGTTGGGATGCGTCCAGATGTGGATGAACCCGTGCATGCCCGAAACCGGCTCATTAAAGCCCCAATACCAGGTCTCGGTCATCTCATGGTGTTTTTCGGGGAGGGACCGGCCACGATAAAAGTCGTCATTCGGGCCGGGTGTGCCAAAACCCAAGGCGCTTTTGGTCCATTCGATGGCTTCAGACATGAGCGCTCTCCGCATTTTTTATCGCGTCGAAAATGGCGATTTCATATTTCGGGATATAGATCGTACCCGCCACCGTCAGCGGGACAGCTTTGACCCCCGGCATCAGCAGCGAGTTAAGAGATCCGATGCAGGCGACCATGTTACGCGCCTCACGCCACACGTTGAAATAATTGTCTGCGTGCGTGTTCAGCGTAAATCCGCAAATTGCCTGATAAGTCTCGTAAAATTCATCCCACGCTTCGATCTGGTCCATGAACGGCTTGATGCTGGCCAGATCCTCAACCGGATCGCCGATGCGGCTGAACTCCCAGTCGAGCATCGCCGCGATACGATCATCCCGCATCAGCATATTGTGAAATCCGACATCGCCGTGAATGCGGCAGGCAGGCCGTTCGCGAAGTTCGTCAAGGTGCTGACGCAGCCATCCTATGCCAACCAGAAGTCCGGGGTGAGGGGCTCGCTCTCGCTCCAGCATGCGCCGTTCCAGATCGTCGATTTCTGCCGCAACCGGCTCACGCACGTCGCCATTTTCAATGGTCGTGTCGCGGTGCAGCTGACCCAGAACCTCGGCGGTGCTTTGCGCCCATTTACGCCGCGCGACGGGGTCTTCCGGCACGATCTGGTTGGCGGGTTTACCCTCTGCAAAGGAGACGCCCATGAACGCACCGCCGCACAATGTGGTGTCCGGTTCGATCCACAGCGGGGCGGGGACCGGAATGCCGATCTTGTGCATCTCGCCAAGGACAGGAAATTCTCCGGTGACGCTGGAACCGGTGGGCAGACCGGGGCTGTCCTTGCGGATGACCACGGATGTCGCCTTATCGTCATGCGCGATGGTGGCGATATAAGTCGCCTTGGAATAGCCGCCCATCAGCTGCCGGAATTCGCTCACCTTGCTGTCAGCGGGTGCGTTGCCGCTGCGGCGGAGCCAGCCCTCCAGCACGTCTGCGGTCAGTTCCTTGATGCTGTCTTCGGCATCGCCGTCTCGCTTGTCACCGCGCCCGCCGGAATAGGTGCTGCGTGTTCCTGCACTGACGACCGGGTCCATCTCCTGATGATAGGACACCAGCAAATCGCGGATGCGGTCAAGCATGGCGGGATCGTCGATGGGAGCGCTGTTCTCGATGGCCGCGCATAACTGTTCCCCGGCTTGCGACTGCCACTGTTGCGCCCATTTGCGCGGGCGTGGTGGAGGGCAAGCCCCGTCTCTGATAGCGCTGACCAGCTTTAGCTCTGCTGTCGAGACTGCCTCGCGCGTGGCGTCGGGATAGTCCATCCGTGCGATCTGATAGCCCAGTGCCGTCGTCGCCATGAAGGCCTCGGTCAGCTGTTCGGAGTTCAGATTGTCTGCAGTTGTCAGCCGCGCCAGAAAATCCTGGATAGTGACAAGAACCTTCCTGCTGACCTCGTCCATAACTCGATTTGTCAATCAGTCCTCCCCAGCTTGCTTATTCCAACTCCATGGCTGGCGCTGTTGATCACAACCTATGGCACTTGCGCACTGGGCCAAAGGCCGAGATTGCATGATTACCATCTTCTGGCGCAATCAAACCTGTCTCTCGTTGAACGCGGCCTTCGGTATTCGGCAAACGGTCTTCGAAACACTATATCGAACCCTGCAACCGGGCACCCTAGACATGGCAAAGGAAAGAATATGGAACTGGAGCGGCGTTGCATTCAGCTTGAAGGCGGGTCGAACCTGCGAGATATTGGTGGATATGCCGCTGCCGATGGCCACCGGATCAAATGGGGCCACGTCTATCGGTCAGGATCGCTTTGGGGCCTGACAAAGGCCGACTGGAACTGGGTCGACCGGCAGCAAATTCGCGCCGTTTGCGACCTGCGTTCGGATGAGGAACGGGAAATCGCCCCGACAGTCTGGAGCGCGGGTGAGGCTCCGCTTCAGGTGGATGAGGTTTATGCGGCCCATCTTCTCTTTTCGGGTCGGCGCCGCAATTCGGACGCGGGCGTAGGGGAGATGGAGACGCGCCTTTACGGCCTTTTTGCGCAGTTGCTGGCTCCATCGTTCCGCAGCTTCTTTCAAGCGTTGATCGAAGGGCATGTCCCGGCCATCGTCCATTGCACCGCGGGGCAGGACCGAACCGGCCTAGCCGTCAGCCTGCTGCTGACCGCGCTGGGCGTAGACCGGGATACGATTCACGCCGATTATCTGCTTTCGACCGAACTGCGCGTGCCCAAAAACGAGATGGATCAAAGCCTGCTGCCAGCGCTGGCCGACAGCAATGCCGTCGCCCGCTTCTATACCGATCTCGTGGAAGAACGTGGACCGGATGTATTCAAGCCACGGCGCCTGATCGACGCGACCGGTACTCCGCTGGTCGAAGTTGCGCTCGGCGTTATCGTGCGCAATTGGGGGGCACTCGACGCCTATATGGAAAAAGAGCTGGGTGTGGGCCCTGCGGAAGTGAAGGCGTTGCGAAGTCGTCTGCTGGAGAAGGCATGAGCTTGCCAGCCCCCCTTCGCCCCCTCTTTGTCTGCCCTTTACTTCCCCATGTGCTCCAGCTGCAAATCCCCGCCTAATGGCTTGTCACCGCCTTTGGATCGGTCCCATGGCCAATGGAGGAGCGATGGATGACCCAGACACTGTCCGATATTTCTGATCTGCCTATTGATCTCGACGCGATAACGGCTTGGCTGGCCGATCATGGCGGGATGGGGCGCCATTGCATGGCCAATCCCCGCCTGCTCGCTGGCGGCACGCAAAATATCGTGCTGCGTTTCGGCTGGGGAGATCGCGATTGCGTGCTGCGTCATCCACCTGCCAGACCGCGCCCCAACAGCAACAAGCTGCTTTCGCGTGAAATTCGCCTGCTGTCGGCACTGGAGGGATCGGCGGTGCCGCATCCCCGCCTGCTCACTGCCTCAACTGACACCCCGGCTGTTTTCTATGTGATGGACGCCATTGACGGTTTTAATCCGACCGTCGAAACGCCCTTCGTTGTTCGGCAGGATCCAGCCCTACGTCACCGGATGGGGCTGGACCTCATGGACGCGCTCGCGGCCCTGTCCCACATTGACCCGATTGCGGCGGGCCTCGCCGATTTCGGCAAGCTGGAGGGCTTTCTGGAGCGGCAGGTCGACCGCTGGGCGGGCGAGCTCGCAAGCTATGCGCGCTTCGAAGGCTGGGAAGGACCGGCCGCGCTCGGCGACGTGGAAAGCGTCGGCCAATGGCTGGCGGATCATTGCCCCAAAGCCATGCAGGCTGGCATCATCCACGGCGACTATCATATCGGCAACGGCATTTTCGGCGAAGATGGCGGGCTGCGCGCCGTGGTCGACTGGGAAATGGCGACGCTTGGTGATCCGCTGGTGGATCTTGGCCGCATATTGATCAGCTGGCCAGATGGCGATGCCGTCAAGCCCCACACCATGCGGGTCGATCCGCTCGACGGCTATCCCTCACGCAGCGAGATGATCGCGCGCTACGCCGAGCAGTCTGGCCGGTCTCTCGACGATTTGCCGTGGTTCGAGGTTCTGGCGTGCTACAAGCTGGGCCTGATCCTCGAAGGCAGCAACGCACGGGCGCAGGCGGGACTGGCGGACATGGCGACGGGACAGCGCCTGCATCGATCGGCGATGGCGCTGCTCCATGAAGCAAGAGAGATTATTGCGGCTGCCTGACATCTGCCGTTTATCAGGAGTTTTTACGAGTGGACTTTGACCTATCCGAACGCCAGGCCCTATGGCTGGATCGCGTGAAATCCTTCATGGCCGAGCATGTCTATCCGGCGGTGCCTGCCTATTATGCCGAACTGGCCAAGGAACGCTGGAAACAACCCGAGGTGCTGCAGGAACTCAAGGCCAAGGCCAAGGCAGAGGGCCTGTGGAACCTGTTCATGTGTCCGTCGGATCATGACGAGGGTGACCTGCGCGGGGCGGGACTGACCAACCTCGAATATGCGCCGCTCGCCGAGGAAATGGGCCGAGTTTTTTGGGCATCCGAAGTATTCAATTGCAGCGCGCCTGACACTGGCAACATGGACCTGCTGCATCTCTATGGCACGCACGAGCAGAAGGAAGCGTGGCTGCGACCGCTGATGGCGGGAGAAATACGGTCGGCCTATGCGATGACGGAGCCGGATGTGGCATCATCCGACGCAACCAACATGCAGACCGAGATCCGGCGCGATGGCGATGACTATGTCGTCAATGGCCGAAAATGGTGGATCTCAGGCGTTCTCGACCCCCGCTGCAAGATAATGATTGTTATGGGGCTGAGCAATCCGGATGCGCCGCGGCACCAAATGGCGTCTCAAATTCTCGTGCCGATGGACACTCCCGGCATGACTATCGGCCGTAACATGACCAATTTCGGCTATGATGACGCTCCGCATGGCCACTGCGAAGTGACATTCGACAATGTGCGGGTTCCGGCCAGCAACATGATTTTGGGCGAAGGGCGCGGCTTCGAGATTTCGCAAGGTCGCCTCGGGCCGGGCCGCATCCACCATTGCATGCGGATCATCGGCATGGCCGAGGTCGCGCTGGAGAAAATGGTTCGCCGCCTGATGAGCCGCAACGCTTTCGGCAAGCGTCTTATCGAGCATAGCGTGTGGGAACAGCGGATCGCCGACGCCCGGATCGATATCGAAACATCGCGCCTGCTCACGCTGAAGGCTGCCGACATGATGGACAAGGTGGGCAACAAGGTCGCGCGTCTCGAAATCTCGATGATCAAGGTCATGGCGCCTCGAACCGCACTCACGATCATCGACAATGCGATACAGGCTTTCGGTGCCGGGGGGCTGGACAGCGATGCAGGCACTGCCGCGCTGTTCGCGCGCGTCCGTGCTCTGCGCATTGCCGACGGTCCAGACGAAGTCCATGCGCGTACGATTGCACGTCTTGAGCAGAAGAAATATCCGGTCTGACAGGCACTAACCCCATGATGTGACTTGCGTTGGCAAGCCACATCATGCGCGCCTGACAGCTATGCCTGCGTCAGCAGTCTCGCCGACAGGCCACCGTCAATAACGATGTCTGTCCCCGTAATGAACGACGCTTTGTCCGACAGGATGAATTCCACCATATTGACGATATCACTAACCGTTCCCCAGCGTGACAGGGGCGTGGACTCCAGCAACGCGCGCATGTCGTGGCGCTCGTCGACCTCTTTCTTCGTCATGCCGGTGCGGATGAAACCGGGTGACAGGGTGACGATCCGTGCCCCCAAGCCCGCCCACTGCGTCGCGCGCTGCTGCACCGTCGCGCGCACCCATTCCTTGGTATAGGCATAGGCGTTGACCGCGCGGGTTTCGTCGTCATGACCCAGTAGCGGCTCCAGCTGTTTCAGCAGATCATCCGCCAGCGGTTGAGCAAGCAGGGACGCCAGCGCACCTGAAGGCGCTGGCGCGAACAGGCGCGCCGTCGAGGAGAGGATGATGCCCACCAGTCCGGGTGTCAGCAGCGGCTCGACGGCGGCCAGCAATTTGGCTGTCCCGATGAGGTTCGTCGTGACGATCGGTTTCCACGGCGCCAGGGCGGGAGAGAGCCCGGCGGTGTGGATCAGCGTCCGAAACGGCCCGTCCCCATGCCCCACGGCCTGTGTAATCCGGTGCACAACCGCATCGTCGGCGATGTCGCCGCAAATTGCTGCCGCAATATCGGCATTGTCTTCGTCACGCAGCGCCAACGCTATGGCGTCCAGCCGCTCCGCATTGAAATCTGCAAGGACAAGGCTGTGCGTGTTGGCGAGGCGGTGCGCGCAGGCGGCACCCATGCCGCCTCCCGCTCCGGTGATGACCGCAACTGGCTTCTGCATTGTCGCCGAACCTTTCACGGCTTTTCCTTCCGGGGGGCCAGATTCGTCGGGTCCATCAGCATGCCGTGCACGAGCATATTATGGGCGTGGGTAAGCTGATGATGGCCGAAAGCGGATTGCATGACCGTGCCCCGCCCGGCCGCGTCCTGAGCAGCGTTGACCGCCTCCTTGGCAAGCTTGAGCGCGAACAGGGGCTTGCGCGCAATATCCTGCGCAATCTCCAGCGTGAACGCTTCGAGCATGTCGCGCGGCACGACATGATTGACCATGCCGGCGGCCAACGCATCCTGCGCCGTCAGCACATGCGAGCGGAACAGAAACTCCTTTGCCTTGCGGATGCCCAGTTCATAAGGGTGGTTGAAGAACTCGACCCCGCACACGCCCAGATCGACCGCCGTGTCCTGAAAACTGGCATCGTCTGCCGCGATAATCAGGTCGCACGGCCACACCAGCATCAGGCCGCCGGTGATCACCTTTCCCTGAACCTGCGCAATTGTCGGCTTGGGCAGGTTGCGCCAGCGTTCGGACAGGCCGAAATAGACCTCCCGCTCATATGCCATCTGCGCCTCGGCTCCCGCGCAGCCAAAGCCGCACCAGGTCCCTACGGTCTCCTCGCCCTGAACATTGTCATGCGCCGCGCCCGACCCGATCTCGGCGAGATCGTGGCCTGACGAAAAGTGCGGGCCGCTCGCTGCAAGGATGATGACGTGAACGCCGTTGTCCTGAGCCGCCTTGTCGAAGGCGGCGTTCAGTTCGTAGAGCAGCTTCGTGTTCTGCGCGTTGCGAACGTCCGGGCGATTGAGGGTGATGCGAACCACGCGGGGCGCAGGGCTGTCATAGAGGATGGTTTCAAACGCCGTGGTCATGATTGTGTCCCTCGCGATGCCTTTACAGCGCAAAGGGTCCGCCATCGCGAGATGACGGACCCCATGTTCAAGTCAACGCCGTGGATCAGAATGCAATGCTGACCTCCATGCCATACATCCGGGGGCGGCCCGGTGCAGCGGCACTTTCACCGAGCGATGCACCCTGGGAAAGGCCTCCGACATAATAGCCCTTGTTGGTGATGTTGGTGCCGAAGATCGCCGTAGAAATCTGGGTACCGAACATGTTTTTCCAGTCGAGGCGGGCATTGATCAGCGAATAACCGGGCAGGCGTGTACCCGGCGTGATGCTGAAGTGGTTGTTGCTGAAATACTGCCGATTCTGCATGTAGATATCGCCACGCAACGACACTTCGCCCGCCGCTTCATCCACCGGCAATGTTACCACAGCATATGCTGTGCCGGCCCAGCTCGGCGTATCGGCATAGGAGTTGAAGTCGAAGATCGAACCGAAAATATTGGCCTGGTTGTCGGTGTACTTGGCTTTGGTATGAGCCATATTGCCGCCGATTTCGAGCCAGTCCGCCGGCATGAACGACGCGTCGATTTCGAAACCCTGGACTGTCGCCTTCGGCACGTTGATGGTCACCGCGATCGAATGCGGGTCCTCACCGAAGTTGGGGCCGTCGCGATCGACGACCGGGAACTGGGCGCGCTGGATGTTCTTGATCCACTGCTTGTAGACAGCCACGTTGAAATGCGCCCTGCGCCCGCCAATATCGCCGCCCCATTTGATGCCGAATTCCACGTCCTTGGCGGTTTCCGGTTTGAACAGTGCGCCCGGATTGGCTGGATCGGATGCAAAGGTTGGATACATCGGTGCAACGCCGTTGACGCCGCCCGAACGCCAGCTGCCGCGCGTGACCGCATAGACCAGGATGTCATCATTGGGCTTGTAATCGAGGCCGACGGTCCAGCTCGGTTTTTTGAACTTGACGCCCAACTGGGCGAACTGGTCGGCTACGCCGGTACCATCGGGATCAAGTCCGTTGCCATCGGGAAGCTGGCGCAACGTCACCTTCTCCCATGTGTAGCGTCCGCCGAGAGTGAAGGTCAGCTGCGGCGTAATGTCATAAGAACCCTGCGCGAACACAGCCTTGGACGTGTTGCGTTGCAGGAAGCTGGAAGTAACCCCTATGGGGGCGCTGCCTGGAAGCCAGGGCCTCAGTTCGAAATAATTTTGTGGCCAGTGCGTTCCTGTCCGTGCCGAGTAGTAGAAGGCGCCGACAATATACTCCAGATTGCCGTCAAACGCGTTGCCTTGGAGCTGAAGCTCGTTGGAAAAAGCGCGGTTTGTCTCATCATTGCCGTAATCATTGGTGAAGGGGTTGCAGGTGCACTGCACGTTATAGGGCGCGCCCTGCTCGGTAATATTGTAGTGTGACCGCTGCTTGGAAAAGCCGAAGATATTCTTCACCACCATGTACGTACCCAGGTCGAGCGTGGTTGTGTTGGTTACCGATGTGCTGCGCCCGCGGAAAAAGGGCAGGCCATCGAAGAAGGCGTCGACCTTGTAGGGTCCGCGTGCGCGCTGCTTCTCCACGACCGCGGCGTAGCCATCGGGATCCGCACCCGGATGAAGCGCGAGATAGGCATCCCATGCACCGGCACCGAACAAAAGGTCGAGTGAAGGGCTGTAAAGAAATGCAGCCGATGAGGCGAGCGGGGCACCGGTGATCGCATCGACCGAGCCCGGGAGGTTCACGCTCCACGGCACCAAGGCCGTCGAATTGCCGCCTGTTGCGGTATGTTCCAGGACGGTGGTGCTGGTGATGGTTTCACTTGGCTTCAGCGTAAGGGAAATGCGGCCGCTTTCTCTTTTTTGTCGGCCCAGCCGCTTTACTGGCGCGTTAAGGAAAATATTTTCCTGATAGCCGTCGCGATACGCCATATTGCCGGCGATGCGCAGCAACACCTTGTCATCCACGATCGGGATATTGACCATGCCCTTGAAATCCACAGCATCGTAGTTGCCGTAGCTAAGCGAGAATTTGCCTTCCGTGTCGTTGGTCGGCTGACCAGTCGCGATAAGGACGGCACCACCGGTCGAGTTGCGACCGAACAGCGTTCCCTGCGGTCCTTTCAGAACCTGGATCGACTGGAGATCGTAGAAATTCGATGAACCGGCACCATTGGCTTGGACTTCGTTGACATAAGGCACCACTGCCAGAAACGAACCGGTGAAGGCGTCGATCGTCTGGCCGCGGATCGAATAGGCGATCTGGTTTGAACCTTCGGTTTCGCGAATTGTCAGACCCGGCACGCTGCGCTGCAAATCAGCCTCGGCGCGGATCTGGCGGTTCTCAATCTGGTCTGCGCCGAAGGCGACAATGGCGACCGGAACATCCTGAATCGATTCCTCGCGACGACGTGCGGTGACGACGATGTCAGAAGAGGATGAGGCGCGCGCCTCTGCTTCCTGGGGCTCGACCTGCGCAGTGGCTGTACCCGCAGCTGTGAAGATCGTGCCCAGTAATAAGGCAGAGCGGAGTATTTTCGATTTCATAAGAGCCCCTCACAAAGACGTTTATTGTTTTGCGCAACTCACGTTGACGGCGTGCTTTGCATCAAATGTCAGAAATTTGCTTTCTGCGGTGCCACTATACGCTTTGCTGCGTCAGGACGCTTGCCTGCACTTGCTTCGGATCTTGCTCCTGCAAGGCGCATTCAGGCCAATTCAAGGATCTTGCCGATCACTGTGTTTTTATGTCAATCCCGCCAAATGTGGTGCCATTGATAAGGCCCTGATCAACCATATCGCGCCAGAAGGCATCAGGCACGACCTCGTTCAACGCGGCGAGATTTTCCTCAAGTTCTTCGATCGAACGCGCGCCCGGTATCACGCTGGCGACGGCGGGGTGACGCAGCGGAAAATGCAAAGCGGCTGCCCGCAGCGATATGCCATGCGTATCGCATAGCGCCTCGATCCGCCGGACATGGGCGAGCATTTCGGGTGACGCGGGCGCGTAGCCGAAATAGGCACCCTCGACCGCGCCCGACGCCAATATTCCCGAGCAATAGGGGCCGCCGATAATCACGCTGATGCCCTTTTGCGCGCATAGCGGCATCAGTATTTCTGAGGCATCGTAGCACAGCAGCGTGTAGCGACCGGCACATAGGAGATAGTCGAAATCCCCCTCTCGAGCGAAGTCGGCCAGCATCTGCCACTGGTTCATGCCCACGCCGACCGCCCCGATCACCCCTTGCGACCGCAACGAGTCGAGCGCCACATAGGCGCCCTTCATGGCTTCGGAGAAGTGGCTTTTTGCATAAGGGTCGGCGGATGGGTCTGCACCGACCGTTTCGTCTGGGTCGTGGATCGCCGCCATGTCGAGCCGATCGACACCGAGGCGGCTGAGGCTGCCCTCGATAGAGCGCATCGCGCCATCATAGGAGAAATCATATCCCGTCTTCAGCCGTGGCGTGTCGGCGAACAGGGACTCCAATTCCTCATCCTCCGCCAGCGGGATGAGGTCGTAGCCGACCTTGCTGGACAGGACGAAGCTGTCTCGGTCCAGCGTCGGTAATATCCTGCCCAGCCGCGTTTCGCTGAGCCCGACGCCATAGCAAGGGGCGGTGTCGAACAGGGTGATCCCGCGCGCCGCAGCACCTTGCACCAGTGCGCTCGCGGCCTCGTCGGCAATGGCATGGTACATGTTCGCCAGCCCGGTGCCACCGAGGCCCATGCTGGAAACCTGCACGTGCGTTTTGCCGATGGGCTTTGATGTCAGGGTCATGTTCCTGCCTCTCCTACAGTCCGAGCAAGCCAAAGGAGTCATGATCGAGCACCGCGGCCGCCGCGCGCGCCGCATTGGCGGTGTTGGTCGCCTCTGGTTGCCAGCTGCTGCTGTTGTTGAGCCAGATCATCAATGTGCAGATCGCCGACGCGCGATAGGCCAGCCACGCTTCCTCGAAGCTCGGCACATCGGCACCGAAACTCGCAAGGTCGGCGAGATAGCCCGCCAGCAGCGACTTTTCCCACGCCCGGCGGTCGAGTATGTCGAGCGTCGGGATCAGGAAACGCACGATGCCCAGTGGCCAGGGTTCGCCGCGCGCCAGCATGTCGTAAAATATCGGAGTGCCGTCGGGTTCGACGGCCAGATTGCCCAGATGCTCGTCGCCATGGACCATCACCTTGGCATGGCGATCAAGCATAGGCAGTAGGCGCTGCCAGCCGGCTTCCATGCGATCGGGATCGCGCAATATGCGTGGCATCGCGGCTCCACGCGGCGAGAGGATGGAGGTCGTCCAATGCTCTGAACGCGGCAATATGTCGAAATACAGACTACGGATCAGGCGCGCGGTTTCCCCGACGGGGGTTCCCGGTCCCCATTCACCTCCTGCTTCGAACGCGGGACTGTTCCACGTCTGCGCCTGAAAACAGGCCATGCCCTTTAGCAGGGCGGCGGCCTGGCCGTAGGACAAGGTGGCGAAGCCGTTCGGGAAATAAGTCGGGTTGCGCTCCCGCATATCCTCGAACAGCATCACAACCGATTCACTCGGCTCGGCTTCCCAGTTCTGATAAATAAGCCGGGGTGAATTGATATCGATCTTCGGAACGACATCCCGATAGGAAACCAGCTCCGCCATGTTGGCGAAGTCTATAATCGGTCCTCGCGACGTCGTCCCGTTGAACGTGCCTTTCACCACCAGAGTCGGGGGCAGGCCCAGTTCCTTGCCGCGGTCGTTATAGGTCAGGTGAACCCGCGCCTTGTTCGGCTTGTGCCCCATATGCGGGTCGACGGTCGCCGTCCGCACCTCGACCCCCGGATGATCGCGTTGCAGCACCTGCGTCAGCCATTCGGCCGTTACTTCATCGAAAGCACGGGGGACGGCGATGGTGGTGCCGCCGCTGTGGGTTGGATCGGGGGACATCTTCACCTCGCTTGGGTTGCGTTAATCGGGCTTGACCATGACCTTGCAGCCCGTGTGCCCGGACCGGAGAGATTCCAGTTTCGCCGGAAGCGCGCTGAGTGCGATCTGCTCGCTCACCATCGCGCGTGGCTCGACATGGCCTGCATCAAGCGCAGCAATGGCCCGATGAAAATCGTCAAGCACATAGGCCATGCTGAATTGCAGCCTGATCTGTTTCATGGTCGCCGGACCTGCAATGAATGGCTCTGCATCGAAGCACATGCCGCTGGAAACAACGGTCCCGCGCCTCACTACCAAATCCACGCTCCGACTGATGGCGCCCGGACTGCCGGTGCATTCGAAGACGATGTCGGCCGGTCCACCGAAGCTGTCAGTCACGCGGTTCGCGAGTTCGGCATTGGCCTCCAGAAACGCGGTGGCGCCCATGTTCATGGCGCGGTGGGCGTTGCGGTGCGATGGGGCGCAGACGA
This sequence comes from uncultured Novosphingobium sp., assembly GCA_964502105.1. Taxonomy (GTDB): domain Bacteria; phylum Pseudomonadota; class Alphaproteobacteria; order Sphingomonadales; family Sphingomonadaceae; genus Novosphingobium. The sequence continues at coordinate 379,528 of CAZCUS010000001.1, forward strand.
TGACGGATTGGCATCCGGCCTGTCGCGCCCAATAAAGCGCTGCGAGTCCCATTGGCCCTGCTCCCATGATCAGGATGCGCGACTGCGGTGTCGCGCCAGAAAGGCGCATAGACTGCGATCCACAGGCCAGCGGTTCGACCAGCGCTCCGTCATCAAGCGAAAGGCTCTCCGGCAGCTTCGTGACCAGATCGGCCTGGGCGAGCGTGTATTCGGCAAAGCCGCCCATCAAAAAGGAGCAAAAGGTGCAGGCATAGGGGTCACCTGCACGACAGGATGTGCACTGGCCGCAGCCGCCAACAGGCAGAGCGGTGACCCTGTCGCCGACCTTCAGCCCGGCCACGCCTTGGCCCAGGGCCGCGATCTCCCCTGCATATTCATGTCCGGGTGTGCATCCTGATGCGAAGTGGACAGGGCTTCCCGCATCCGTCATTTTCACGTCACTTCCGCAAATGCCGCAACGTCCGACCTTGATCAGCACCTGCCCCACATCCGGATCAGGAACGGGCCGTTCCTCGATCATCAGTGGCCGACCGGGCTCGCGGAAAATGGCGCTACGCATGCTGTACGGTCCTTGCCAGCATAAGCGCAGCCGCCCCGCGGCGTGCCGGAGGTCCGATCATGAAGTCGCCGCCTGTCATACTGCCTCTCCTGACGCCCGACCGAGGCTCCGTTTTAAAGAGCTTAGCCCAGGGGCAGGGCGGATACAGGTCTCTGATGGCAAAGGTTGCTGTCCCTTGACGCAAGCATTGGCGCCAACGCCGGATATGTCCCGCAACGGCCTGTTTCCCCTTTTCCTTCATGGCTAGGACAAGGTCACCATGTGGCAGCAAAGATCAGAGCGAACCTGTGACGAAGCAAACCGACGACCATCAGGGCGAACCTGCGAAGGCCAAAAACACAACGTCCGGCGTCATGTATCCGGCCGATCCGAATTATGGATCAGGCTTCTACAGGCGGCGCGTGCACTTGACGCGTGGCGAGGACCATGCGCTGACGGCAATGGAAGACGACATGCACGCCATGAAGTGCCGTGTGGGGCATGACGGCAACGTCGTAACTGCGGTCGACGCAGATTTCGTTCATTACCCTCTGACCACCTGCCCGGGCGCTATCGCGCCGCTGCGTGAACTCGTCGGCCTGCCGGTTGATATTACGACGCTCGACCTGTTCGCCGGGGGCAGGGGGCGCTCCAACTGTACCCATATGCTCGACCTTGCGTGGCTGGCCCTGCGCCATGCCAAGCGCGCTCAGGCGGAACGCCTTTACGCCATCGACATCCCGGATGAGCAGCAAGAGGGCATTATGCACGCCTTCCTGCACCGGGATGGCGACGCCTGCCTTGATTGGCGGCTGGAAGAAGGGGTCATTACGACCCCCGGCCTGTTCGAGGGACGAAACCCGCTTCGCGGCTTCACCAATTGGGCGATGTCTTCACTGGAGGGTGACCTGATGGAAGCAGCGCTCGTTCTCCAAAAGGGCATTTTCGTCTCTGCATCGCGCCAGATCGTGATGCCCACTGGCCCGCTGCCTGAATTCGAACGGACAGGGCTGTCGGGGATTTGTTTTGGTTTCGGCGCGGAGCGGATCGGATTGGCGGAGCGCTTCGAACAGGGGCGGCGTGACTTCACCGAGCACCCAGAGCGCCTGCTCAAGTTCCTTTGACCGGCACCGAATAGCGGCGGAATACATAAATTCTCTCAGAGTGTTATTTTGCTTTTAAAGGTTGCGAGCGACATTGATCGTGGAAACGCAACAGTTTGGCGAAAAAGTGGACGCACAAAGAAAAACCCCGGCGTTTTGGCCGGGGTTTTCTTGTGACCGAGTGTCTGCTTTTAGAGCTTCTCGGTGAGTTCCGGGACGATCTTGAAGAGATCGCCGACCAGGCCGATGTCGGCGACCTGGAAGATGGGGGCGTCCTCATCCTTGTTGATGGCGATGATGGTCTTGCTGTCCTTCATGCCGGCAAGATGCTGGATCGCGCCCGATATGCCCACTGCGACATAGACTTCGGGTGCGACGATCTTGCCGGTCTGGCCGACCTGATAGTCGTTGGGGACATAGCCCGCATCGACCGCAGCGCGCGA
>CAZCUS010000002.1:0-212726 GCA_964502105.1 uncultured Novosphingobium sp.
CGCGCATCATACAGATCGTCCGTCAGGGCATGGGCCGCGCCACCTGTTACCGGCAGGCTGAACAAGACACCTTGCAAATCCATGACCAGCGTTTTGCGATCCGGAGACAGCGCGATGGCCATCGCCGTTCCCTCATGCACGGTAATTTCTTTGACCCCGGTATCGCCCGGAGAAGCGGCGAGCGCGATGGGTATCATGCCTGCGGCCAAGCCACACGCCGCGCTCAGTCGTGCAAGTAATTTATGCGTCATAGAAATAAACCCCATCGCCGAGCATTGGCCAGTCCGGAAAATATGTGCAAAGTATAGAGCTACTTTGCACATATTTACCAAACAGTTAGATTTCGACTAAATCAGAAGTTCCGTTCCACGGACATACCGATCGTCCGGGGCTGGACATAATTTAGCCAATTTGGATTGAAGTTATACTGATTGTTAAATCCGCCACCAATCAGGCCTTTGCTATTCGTCAGGTTCTGCACGAACATATTCAGCTTCCAATCCTGGTATTTCAGCCCGGCGTTGAGCTCGACCTGCACATATGAAGGGTAAGTCTGACGCAGCGGTGCGGCGGCGGCCGTTATAACGAATTCGCCCTTGCGCATTCCTACATATGTAACCGAAGTGCCGATCGATCCGATTAAGTCGCCGCCGAGTGAGGTTTCATACCCGGCCGAAGCGCGTCCGGAATAACGGCTTGAAAAGGGCAGGCGGTCTCCCTTGGCGGCATATACGGCAACATTTTCCGCAAATGCTTCGCGCAACTGGGAGTCGATGTAGGCGCCCCATACCGCCAGCGTCAGGCCTCTTTCAGGTCGCATCTCAAAAGACAGTTCGACGCCACGGCTTCTCGCCTGACCGGCATTGGCGTTGAAGGTATATGTGCCGCCCCCGGCAAGTTGGGTTACCTGAATATCTTTCCAATCGATGGTGAAAACGGACACGTCATAAGAAAGAGTGCGCGCCAACAGATCGCCCTTTGCTCCAATTTCGAAATTGGCCGTATTGTCCGCTTTATATGTGCAGGGCACCAGAGGGCCGCAGGATGCATTCGGGCCGCCCGGTCGATACCCGGTCGCGAAACGGCCATAAATCATATGGTTCGAATTGATCCTGAAACGGGGCGTGATCTGGTAGGTCAACGCATCGCCCTTTGACCTGAGCATTACGTCATTAGAACCATTTGGGACAAGCGCACCCGTCTCTCGATGGTGCATTCTCTGGCGGTTCTTGCTGTATCGTATCCCTCCTTGAATATCCAAACGATCGGAGAGGCGCACCGCCACATTGGCGAACATAGCAGATTCGATAAATGTAAATTTATCTTGCCACAGAAGCGGTTGGTCTATGCTTACGCCCGTCTCTGCATCAGTTGCCCTGATATCGACCGTGTAGTTTCCATTTTCTTTCGTGTGGAAACCACCCAGAATTAAATCGATGTTGTCGCCAACAGAAACTGCCGCTCGCAATTCCTGAGAAAATTTCTTCACATTGAACGGCACATATTCCAGCGTCCCCCAATTCGTTACGCCCGAATCTGGATAGAAAATCGGCCAGAGACCATTGAGTCCGGTGCCGCCGAAATCTGCATAATCAAAACTCTTGCTCGTGGAGTAGGCCGTGAGAGAGGTTATTTCCACCCCGCCGAGCCTGCCATTCAGAATGGCGCTGTACATCTGGTTCTTTGTGGAACCTTCGCCCCCGCGAAACAGATCTGATTGCCGGTAACGCGACCCCAACGTCACATCAGCATTGTTCGAACCGAACGCTTTTCTTTCTTGGTACAGCGCACTGAGTTTAGCGGAAAAATCGCCAGACGGCCGCCAGAGCGCCGAAACGCGGCCGCCCTGGACCTTGAGCTTATTGACGTCCTGTTTCCCGGTCTCAACATTGTCGATGTAGCCAGGATCCTCTCGCGTATACCCGCCAATACGAACTGCGACCGTCTCGGAGACAGGAATGTTGATCGCGGCTCGAACGTTATACCCGACTTCTTCGGCTCGCTTGATCGTATTCAGGCCTGCGGCAACCGTTCCGCTGACTTCATCCATGGAAGGATCAACCGTAACATATTTGACAAGACCGCCCATGCTGCTGGCACCATAAAGTGTTCCCTGTGGTCCACGCAGTACTTCGATACGTGCCAATTCGCTGGGATCGATATCGGGCGCGCCGCCAAAAAGTCCGCCTTGCCCTGTCGAAGACCCAAAGGGAATGTCGTCGATCGTATAGCCAACGATGGGATTTCCGGTGGCAGGGCCAGTGGTAATGCCACGGATCGCCAAATTCGCTCGATTACGCGTGACCTGAAGATTGACACCGGGAATGCTCGAGAAGAAATCTTCGGCCTTGGTCTGGTTCTTGGCGAGAAGCGAATCGCCAGTGACCGCCGTTACCGGCACCGGCACATCCTTCAGGCGCTCCTCCCGCTTCTGCGCGGTAACGACAATATCCTGCGCAAACCCGTCATCGCCTGTGCCCTGGCCGTTTCCCGATCGCACGATCGCCACCGATCTCGAAGAGCCCTGCTGGGCAGAGAAGCCGGAACCAGCGAGGACCGCGTCGAGAGCCTGATCCGCTGAAGCACTGCCCCGGTAGCCAGATGAACGTGCTCCACGCACATCGTCAGCCTTGTAGACGACGGGACGACCTGATTGGCGGGCGTAGGTATCAAGGGCGCTCTTCAGGCTGCCTGCTGGCACAGTGAACGACACTTGCTGGGCCTGGGCCGTCCCAGCGATACAGGTGCTGACAGCAAACGTTGCAATTAGGCTAGTGGTCTTCATCGTTCCCCCCTTTTAGCAACGGATGCCCCTCAGTCATCCGTCAGGGAGTAAGACAATCAAGCGCCACAAAATTGTAACCTCAGCTCGAAATGCGAATGCTATTCGCCGTTTCCTCAACTTGAAGGCCGTAAGCGTCGCGCAGCAGGCGTACGAAATCCACAGGCTTGGAAGCTGGGAATATGCCGCCGATCCGAATGCTGGCAGCGTCTGCATCAATCACGACCAATTGCTGGCGATTGTACCGATTGAACTCGGCTGCGACCTCGGAAAGAGGATCCTGATCAAAGCTCAGCATACCTTCGCGCCACGCCAGCGCGTTCTCGACACGTTCGTCTGATTTGGCGGCTACCAGAGTAGCCGGGCCTCGCGTCCACGCTATTTCTCCGGCGGTGATCGTGGTTGATCGTACCGCTTCCGCATCCAGAATGTCGTCCATTCGAACGCGGCCTTCGCGGACAAATACACTCACCTTGTCGCTGTCGCGCCTGACCGAGAATTTTGTCCCCAGCACGGTAACCCGACGATTGCCCGCGTGCACGACGAATGGCCTGCTCTTGTCATGTTCGACCTCGAAATAGGCTTCGCCCTGATCCAGCCATACTTCGCGGGCGACATGATTGACAACGGTTCGGACATCCGAGGCGGTGTTCAACTCGATCTTGCTGCCATCTGGAAGGCCGATGGTCTTATGGCCGCCGATCTTGGTGTCGTATCGCGTGCTCGCAACTTCAGATTTGGCCCATCGCGGATATTCCTGCCAGCCCATACCAATCGCAGCGACCAGCGACGCAGCGGCAGCGAGTGGAACCAACCGCCTTATCCACCGATGGCGCGCATAATCGCCACGCAGTGTCATCGGCATAAGTGAAGGGCCCAGCGAACCGATCCTCTCAGCTTCCCGCCAACCTTGCTCGAGCCGGATAAAGGCTACCCGATGAAGATCGGATTTCGCGAGCCATGCGTCCAGCTCGGCTTGATCACCCAATGTCCATTCGGGTTCCTCACGCGCTACGAGCCACTGTGCCGCAGCGTCCTGGGCCTTCCGTACGCGGCTCATGATACGCCCCGGTTTTTACGTGCCATGTAGCGTCGACGCACAATTTTTCCTGTGCCACCCAGCATATGGTCGGCGAGCGCCTTCATTCCCATCATCAGCTGGTGATTTACCGCATCTTTGCCAATACCAAGCCGTGCAGCTGTTTCCTGCACATTAAGGCCTTCTACCTTTCGCAGCCACAATATTTCGCGCACTCTTGGGGTCAACTTGTCCAGCCCCGCCTGAACGTGCCGGATCGAGTCTCGCGCGATCAGATGTCGATCGGTCTCGAATAGATCGACGCTACCATCTAGGGTCTCCAAGTCCGCCACGAGCTCGAAGGACACAATTCGTGCACGCTTAGCTTTGTTGATCAGGTGGTTTCGTGCAACTGTAAATATGTATTGGCGCGTATTCATCGGGAGGCCCCGGCGCGCGCCGCCATAGGCAAGTTCATAGATGTCGTGGGTAAGATCTGTCACGTCGTCTTCCACTCTCCAGTTGCGGCGAACGAAGTGCGTAAGCGACCTCTCGAGAGGTAGAACCTCCCGCCTGAACCACTCATCCAATTCCTCCTGTTCGACCATGATCCGGGGTGGATTCCTCCTCTCGCTTTGCTCTATCTTGGCTAAGACAATCCACGAGCCGGTTGCTGTAACCTCCATGGATAGATATCGCTGCGTTGCACCGCTTTAGGCGACAAGTAAACGTGGTGCCCGCGCCGCTGAGAGAGGCATTCCGAAGACATAGTTCGTGCGGAAACCGCTGCCCCCGACCGGTCCCTGTCTGCCGGGTGGATGTGAGCCGAAAGCTCACTCTTCCAAGCTGACCTCGCTGGTCCATTGTAAGTCCCAAAACCCAAATGCCCACCCGTCCATCGTGAGGCGATCATTATCGACGTCCCAAGACCAGGCAAGCAGCGGCCCCCGCCAACTTCGGTAATAAATGGCCGGTTTCGAGGAATAGCCACGAAGCCGACAACGCCGGCTTGGGTGGCGGCTGCCGACCAACTCAAGTCATCATACATCGAGTGGATGCAGGTCCGCTATTGACCAAAGCAGACGCGGACGCCGAAACGCTGCAGTTCTGATGATTCGGTATTTATGAGCATCCTGCCGCCATCAAGCAAACGGGCGCCTCGCGGTGGTGCCGGTCGCGTCCGGCTCCTCGATAATCGATCATTAACCTGCGTCCAAGGCGCTGCTCCTCCGCCTTTCTTAGTGATCGTTGACGCGGGCTTGAGGCCTCGCGCAGAAGGGCTTTGAAGCTTCCGCACCCAGCAACGCATATAAAGTCAGATCTCCAGGATTTTGAGGAACAATGAATTATCGCCATTTCTTCCATGCCGGCAATAGCGCCGATGTCGTCAAACATAGCCTCCTGATCGCCCTTGTGCGTGCCTTGCAGCACAAAGAGAGCGCACTGACCCTGATTGACACCCATGCCGGCTGCGGGCTCTACGACCTTGACGGCGAGGAGGCCCAACGCACCGGAGAGTCCACGCACGGCGTGCTGCGAGCCTTTGCCGACCCTAACCCCCTACTCAACGACTATCGCGCTGCCGTACAGGCGGTGAATGTCGGGGCCGAGCCCCAGTTCTACCCCGGCTCGCCCCAAATTCTGGCGCAGCTTCTGCGCCCGCAGGATTTTCTCATCCTGAATGAAAAACACCCCAAGGACGTCCATACCCTGCGCAGCGTCATGCGCGGCACATCCGCTGCCGTGCACGAGCGCGACGCCTACGAGCTTTGGCTGGCGATGACGCCACCCCGTACCGCGCGCGGCGTGGTGTTGGTCGACCCGCCGTATGAGCAGCCGGACGAACGCGCTCGTATCACAGCAACCCTCGCCGCAGCTTACCGCAAATGGGCGCATGGCGTGACGGCAATCTGGTATCCGCTGAAAGATCGCACCACGCATTGGCGGTGGAAGGAGCAGTTACGCAAGCTCGGCATACCGAAATTGCTGTGTGTGGAACATTGGTTGTACGATAGTGATCAGCCCGGCATCTATAATGGCGCAGGGCTCTTCATCGTCAACCCGCCCTACGCTTTTACGCAGGCGCTGCCGCCTCTCCTGGAAGCCCTGCGCGCTGCCCTGGTGCCCGAGGGGCATAAGGGCGAGATCACCAGCGATTGGTTCGGCGATTAGTATAAGCATTGATTGCCCCCCTTGTTACAAAGGACCAATTGCCTCGCCCCAGGTTGCAAACACTGGTGCCGGCTCGGTCAGGAGGATTGCATCTGCCGTTAACGTCTGACCGAATAGCGGCGCGATGCCCGTCCTCGACAACCAGCCAGCCCATTCCGCTATTTCCATTCTTTGCCGAAAGTGATCCGGATGGAGGTGACGCTCTATGTGCGATATCCGCAGTCGCTGAGGAAAGAGGAAGATCTGCTATTCGATCGCGGCATCGACCTTTGCCATGAGAGGGTGCGGCCTTGGTGGAATAGATTTGGCCCATTTTTCGCAGCCGACGTCCGACGTCAGCGGGTAAGCCCGATGAGAGGTGTTTGGCAATGGAAGTCGCACCTTAATGAGTGTTACTCCGGGTAAACGGCGAGATGCACCATCTGTGGCGTTCGGTGGATCAACAAGGTGAGATCCTGGAGGGCTACGTCACGAAACCCGGGATAGAGTAACTGAAACCTGGTCGCGACCGAGGGACACCTTCGTGGTCGACTTACTCAGACGGAGGAAGGGAGAACGCGACCACGTGGTCGCCCGGTGAGGTTTGCATGTACATATGGCCGCCAGCTGCGATCACGACATACTGTCGCCCGGTTTTGCGGGACACATAAGTCATCGGCGTAGCTTGTCCGCCAGCGGGAAGTCGGCCGCGCCAGAGTTCGCGACCGTTGGCAGTATCGAACGCGCGCAAGTAGTTGTCGAGCGTCGCACCGATGAAGGTTACGCCCCCGGCAGTGTTCACCGTTCCGCCAAGATTGAATGCGCCGGGAATTGCTATGCCTAGTGGGGCAGTATCTGCGGTGGTGCCGAGAGTTCGGCTCCAGGCCATTTTCCCGGTTTGCAGGTCGACTGCGGAAATCCGACCCCATGGCGGCGCGTGGCACGGAATGCCCAGCGGTGAAAGCATCGGCAGCAGGCTGACCCCGTAATTGGTGCCTACTTGCGGCAAGTAGCCCGGTGCGTGCGAATCCTTCGCCAGTGCAGGACGGTCGCTGCCACTGTCGCGGGGGAACAATCGCACTACTTGCGGAATTGCAGCCGAATTCACGATCATCAACTGGCGAGCGGGATCAATGCTGACGCTTCCCCAGTTGAGCATTCCGAATGTACCCGGATATTGAAGCATACCGCGTTTGGATGGCGGCGTGAACATTCCGGAGTAGTCCAGCGAGCGAAACTCGATACGGCACCAGAGTTGGTCAAGCGGGGTGGTGCCCCACATCCCGGCTTCAGTCAGGGCTGGTGGGGCAAACGAGGCGAAACCGGTGACGAATGGTTGTGTCGGCGAGTAGCGTTCGCCCGGCAGGCGCCCCTGCGGCACGGGCCGTTCGTCAATACCTGTTAGCGGACGTCCCGTTCGGCGATCCAGGATGAAGATGTCGCCCCGCTTTGTCGGTGCAGCCAGCGCGGGCACCGTGCGCCCGTTTACAGGAAAATCGAAGAGCACTGGCTGGGCCGGCATATCGTAGTCCCAGAGATCGTGGTGCACCGTCTGAAAATGCCAGCGCACTTTCCCGGTTGCCAAGTCGAGCGCGACAATTGAACTGGCGTAGCGTTCCAGCAGCGCAGAACGATGTGTCCCGACATGATCGGGCGTGGCGTTACCGGTGGGAAGATAGACCAGACCCAGCGCAGGATCTGCGCTGAACACGCTCCAAGCATTCGGCGAGCCGCGGGTCCACGGCTGGCCAATGTTGCCCGGCGGAGCATCGTCAGGTCGACCGCTATCCCATGCCCACAACAGTCGCCCGGTCTTCACATCGAACGCGCGAACCACGCCCGACGGGTCATCACGCGTGAAATTGTCGCGTACATAAGCGCCAAGAAGAGCTGTATTGCCAACTATGGCAGGCGGTGACGAACTGTAGCTCCGCAAAGGATCAATTTCACCCATCCCGGCATCGAGATCGATGCTGCCATTACGGCCGAAACCGGGGCAGGGGGCTCCGCTCGCCACATCGCTTGCCAGCATGCGCCCATCCACCGTGGTGCTGATGATCCGTCCCGCACACAGTCCGGTTGCGGCGCTATCGACGTGATAGGATATGCCCCGGCAATTGAGCATTTGGGCGTTGCCCGTGCGGGTTTGGGGATCGCGCAGCCACAATTGACGGCCCGTATCGGCATCGAGAGCGAAGACCTTACCGGTTGGCGAGCAGAAGATCACTCGATCGTCCACTATAAGCGGCGTTGCCATGAACGAAATCGGTGCCTTGATTTCAGGACGGTTGGCAACGGTGTCACCGGTCTTGAATGTCCATGCGAGTTCGAGGCGGGCGACGTTATCTGGCGTAATTGCCGTGGCTGCGGAATGGCGCGTTCCTGCGCTGTCGCCGCCATAGGCGGTCCATTGCTTGCTCGCAGGTGAGTTGGCCCGAACGGGCGTCCGCGTGGCCAAGGGCGCGACCTCGAACGCTGGGGTCGCAACAAATGTTGCAAACAGCAGAATGACGGCAATTGCAGTAGCCGTGCCCACCAAGATTTGGCCCGTCTTGTCTGATGCATTGTTCAGCCCTCGGCGGACAGGCGGGAGCAAAAGGATAAGCCCGATGGTTGCTGGTCCTGCAAGGCGCGGCAGCAACTGCCAGAACGCGCCGCCAACTTCCCATACGGCCCATGCGCAGGTGCCAGCCAACATCGTCCCATAAAGTAACAGGCCACGGCGATCACCGCGGACAAGCAGAATGCCGGCAGCGAGACAGAACAGCCCTGCGACAAGATAGTATGGTGACCCGCCGAGCGCGGCAAGATATCCCCCACCGCCCGTCAGAGTTACACCGACAAGGCCGATGAATCCTCCGGCGATCCAGTGCGGCCATTTTGCTGCAACCTTGCCGCTGGCCATGCTGTTCTCTCCCGTTGCGTTCGCTTGCCGTGGCTTGCTGTCGGCGTTAGCCCGTGGCGATCACGGCCATCGGCGCGCGCACATCGATCGTTTCACCCTCGGCAGCCAGGATTCGCAATAGCGTGCCCGAAACAGGCGCCGGCACTTCGACAGTGCTCTTGGCCGCTTCTACTTCAACTATAAGCTCGCCTTCGGTCACGCTGTCACCTTCTTGCTTGAGCCAGCGAACCACTTCTCCATCTTGCATGCCCATGCCGTATTGCGGCAGAACCATCGTAAATTCGGCCATTGCGATATTCCTCAAGCAGTAAGGGTTGCGGGGGTGGGGGCGCCGACCAGGCGCCGGGCAGCATCGACGATCCGCGCGACTGACGGGTAGAGCGGCTTTTCGATGTGCGGGCTGAACGGCAGATGCGTGTCCGGCGTGGTCACACGCACCACCGGTGCGCGCAGCGCCTCGAACGCATTTTCCACGATGGTGGCAGCAATCTCGCTGGCTGCGCTGCAGGTTTTGTGCGCGGGATCAACGCAGATGGCGCGCCCGGTCTTGCGCACCGATTGCAGGATCAGGTCATGGTCGAGCGGGACCAGTGAGCGCGGATCGACGACCTCGAGTGAAATACCCTCGCGGGCCAGCTGTTCGGCGGCCTTCAGCGCAATGTTCACCGCGCCGGCAATTGCGATCACGGTAATATCGGTGCCTTCACGCTTCATGTCACCCTTGCCCAGCGGGATGATGAAATCGTCATCGTCCGGCACTTCGAACTTGTTGTTCCAGCATGTCGAATCCTCGAAGCTGAGCACGGGATCGTCACTGCGGACGGCAGCTTTAAGCAGGCCCTTCATGTCACGGGCATTGGACGGAGCGATGATTTTAAGGCCCGGCATGTTCATGAACATCGGGTAGGGCCGGTCGGAATGCTGCGCAGCATTGGAATTGCCGTAGAACAGGCAACTGCGGATCACCAGCGGCAGCCGGGCCTGTCCGCCATAGATATAACGTGACTTGGCGATGATCGAGCAGATCTGATCCATGGCTGGAAACAGGAATGACGAAATCGTGGCATCCACGATCGGTCGCATTCCCACTATCGCTGCACCGCCGGCCGCTCCGATGAAGCCGTTTTCGGAAATCGGGGTGTCACGCACGCGCGCTTCGCCGAATTGTTCGACAAAGCCCGTGGTCGTGCCGAACACGTTGCAGCGAATATCCTCGCCCATGATGAACACGCTCGGGTCGCGGACCATCTCTTCCATCTGCGCCTGACGGATTGCTTCCAAGTATGTAATCTTTGTCATTGTAACGAAACCTCCTCAGGCGTGGGCACGCACGTCGTCCGGGATCGGCAGGCGATCGACAAACACGTGGTCGAAGGCCTCTTCGAAGACCGGATAGGCACTCTCGCGGGCGAAATTCAGCGCGTCCGTCACTTCGTCGCTCACTTGCCCGTCGATGGCGTCAAGCGTTTCGGCCGGCACACCCTGTTCCAGCAGTTGTGCGCGATACAGCAGGATCGGATCACGGGCGATCCAGTCGGCATGCTCGGGGCCGCGCGGGGTAAGCTCTCGCCCCATGTTCACCGCGTGATCGCCGTAGCGATAGGTTTTGGTCTCGATGAGTGTCGGCCCCTGGCCCGCGCGCGCGCGGTCTACCGCTTCGCGCACTGTCTGCTCTACCGCATCTACATCCTGACCATCCACGATCACGCCCGGAATGCCATAGCCATGCGCGCGGTCGGCTACGTTTGCGCCCGCTACGCCGGCGGATGTCGGCGTCGACATGCCGAACAGGTTGTTCTCGCACACAAAGATCACGGGCAATTGCCAGACGGCGGCAAGGTTCAGGCTTTCATGGATTGCTCCTTCGCTGCTTGCACCATCACCGAAAAAGCAAAGTGCCACCCGGTCCAGTCCCTGCATCTGCGCACCCAATGCGGCGCCTGCGGCAACCGGGCCGCCGGACCCGACGATGCTGGTTTCGCCAAGGCTGCCCATCGAAAAGTCAGACAGGTGCATGGATCCACCTTTGCCTTTGCAGATGCCGGTGACCTTGCCCAGAAGCTCTGCCATCAAAGGGCGCAGCTTGGCTCCCTTGGCAATCGGATGCCCGTGGCTGCGGTGCGTTCCGACCATGTAGTCATCGTCGCGCAATGCCATGCATGTGCCCACGCCCGATGCTTCCATGCCTGCATAAGTGTGAAGGGCGCCGGGGATATCCCCTTGCGCATGGATCGCTTCGGCTTTGGTCTCGAATTGGCGGATGCGCTGCATGCGCCGGTATTTTTCAAGCCTGCGGTCGTTTTCGCCGGTGGCGGTCATGATTATTCCTTTTTCAAAGGGCCTGGGCAGTTTCGCGAGGGGTGGCTGGTTGGGCCTGACCCAGCGAGGCCTCGATCAGTTGCAACGGTGTTTGGTACATTGGCTCGGGCGCGCCAGCGGTGATCGCGTAGACGTTCTCCATGTGGCAGGGACCGATGCGTGCGCCGAAATAGAGGCTGTCGAGCGAGATCAGCATACCTTCCTCCAGCAGAAAGCCCTCCTTCACTCCCGCCAGACCCGTCGACGGGAACGGTACCGGAATCTCCAGCGGCATCAGGCCAATGCCATGGGCCACCACCAGCAGCTTTTCGGGTGTAGGCACGCCATGGTCGACAAGGTGCTGGTATCCGATTGCGGGCAGGCTGGCGGTCGAAACGCCGGGGCGCAGATGATCGACCATCTTTACGAAGGCATCGCGCAAGATGTCGTGCTGGCGGCGATATTCATCCGATGGTGGCCCGATCACGGCGGTACGGTTGATATCCACCCAGAAGCCATCGTGAATGCCCTGCGTTTCGAGAATCACGATGTCGCCTTTACGCAGCGCACGATTGCCGCGTGTGCGGAACAGGTCTGGGATGAAGTCGTCCTGCGTATAAGCGCCGCCAAACAGCACGGCGCCTTCATCGACCGGAATCACTGCGTTCCGCACCATGAAGTCGCACAGGCGGGCTTGCACATCGTTCCAGTCCGCCCCTTCGTGCAGAAGTGATCCGGCATGAGCGATAATGCGGTCGGCCAGTACGCCTACCTTGCGATAACGGTCCAGTTCGCCGGGGGTCTTGACCACGCGCACGCGCATCATGAAGTCGAGCGCGTCGCGGTAAGTGTGCGCGACACGCCCCCGCGTCCGTTCGGACAGGCGCGGTTCGTCGAAGCCGATAGTCTTGCCCGCCAGCCCGTGATCGGCCAGCGCCTCCGCAATAGCCGATACGACATCAGGCTGGCACGTACCTGTAATGGCGCCGATCAGGTTCGATGCGTCTGCCGCCAATTGCCCGCCATCGCGGTCGGGATCGAGATAGCGGCTTACTTCGCAGAAGTTCAGCATGTCGAAGGTGCGCAACTCGCCGAAACTGCACGCCTCGTCATCGCGATTGAGCACGGCGATCAGGCCAAGGTTCGCTTCAGGGATCACCAGTGTCAGCGGCTTGGCGGGATCGGCATAAACGATGGCGGCAGCCATCGGCTCCATCTGGCCCCAGCGTTCCAGGATCGAATGGTAGCCGGTGGCATACCGCACATCATGCGGATGGCTCAGTACAACTGCATCCAGGCCCTCTGCCGCCATCATCGCGCGCAATCTTTCGGCGCGCGGGTTTGTGGTGGCAGTCATTCGGCGGCCTCAAGCGCTTCGTTCGCTATGTCGGCGATAATCGTGCCGCCTGCGACGTCGCGCAGGAATTCGTGGTTCAGGATGAAGCGGATCTGGTCGTTCTCGTCGGTGAAGGCCACCGCGCCGTGACCCATGAACAAGTATTCCGTCAGTTGTTCGCAGCGCGCTTCGGTGTGGCGCGATCCGATAGGCTCATATCCATAAGTACCCGCAGGAGCCGAACCGACGTCGTAGATCAATTCGCCCTTTGTCACGAAATACTGGCCGTGGCCCAGATGCCAGTGCGGAGCAAAGGTGGCGCCCGGCTGCATGGATACCCACAAAACCCAGTCGCCGGTCTCCTCGCTATAGCGCAGCAGGCGGATCGTGGTGCCAGTGCCGAGCGCAACTTCGTGGCAATCGGCGATGTTGACTATCAGGTCACCGGTTTTCCCGGCATCGTGCTTGGCTGTCATGATTATCTCCTCTCCCGCGTGGGGGTTTTGCCTTTGATCGTCAGCGGAAATCACATCGTGGCGGTCAGGCCCTCGTCTGCCGAAATCACAGCACCGTGCAGCGCGCTCGATCGGTCTTCCAAAAGGAAGCACACGATATCCGCGATCTGCGATGGCTCCATGAAGAAGGATCGCCGCGGGCTGGGGTGTTTATCCATCAGAGCGGCGATGGCCTGTTCACCTTCGGCGGTGCGCAACCCGGCGGTAAGCGGTGTTGCCACTGCGCCAGGGCACACGCAGTTGATCCGCACGCGTTTTGGCCCCAGTTCGACAGCCAGCGTGCGCGCCAGCATCGCCACGGCAGCCTTGGATGCACTGTAGGCGCTGTCTCCGGCGCGACCTGCTATGCCGCTTACCGATCCGATAAAGACTATGGCGCCGCCGCCCGCCGCGATCATGCCAGGCAGAACGGCCTGGGTGACATAGAAGCTGCCCTTCAGGTTCACGTCGATATGCCGATCAAACAGCGTGATCGGGCTTTCGGGCACCGGATTGGGCGCCCAGATCGCAGCATTGTTGACTAGCCGCGTGATCGGACCATGCGCCGCCTCGATTGCAGAGACAGCAGCGGCCACGGCGGCGGCATCGGCGATATCAACCTGCGCCGCTGCCACCAGCCGGTTTTCGGCTACGGCTTTGTCCAGATCTTCCTGCAGAGCATCGGAAAGCACCGCCACGCGCGCGCCAGCCGCAGTCAATTGCTCGACGATTGCCGCGCCGATGCCGCTAGTGCCCCCCGTGACCAGCGCCAGATGTCCGGCCACCCCGGTCATTGCGCCGTATACCCGCCATCGACTACCAGTTCAGACCCGTGCATGTACCCGGATTCATCGGAGGCGAGGAAGCGCACGGTCTTGGCGATGTCTATCGGGTCGGCCATGCGTCCGATGGGATGGGCCGGGCCGAGGCCCGCAGCTGCTTCTTCGACGGAAGCGGCAAATCCGTTTTCGACGAAGCGTTGAAGGATATGGTCGACCATACCGGTTTTCACGCCGCTGGGGTGCACAGTGTTGACGCGGATCTTGTAGCCCAGCGCCGAGAACTCCATCGCGGCGGCCTTGCTGAACAGCTTCACCGCACCCTTGGATGCGCAATAGCCTGTATGCAGGGGGGATCCGATCAGGCCAGCGACGGATGAAATCACGATCAGCGAACTGCCATGCGGCAAGTTCCGGCCCGTGCGATCCATCAGCGCGGTGGCAGATTTGGTGCCCAAGAACACCCCGTCGACATTGACCGCCATCTGCTTGCGCCATTGCTCAAGCGTGGTGTTTTCCATCTTTTCGACCACCACAATCCCAGCCACATGAACCAGCACATCAAGCCGGCCATATTGCTCGTCGATCTGGGCGATAGCATTCTGCCATGAAGCCTCATCGGTGACGTCGAGATGCAGGTAGCGCCCGTTTGGCCGTCCTTCTCCCCACGCACCGGGCGCCGCAGGTAAATCTGCGCCAATCACCGTTGCGCCGGCTTCTTCCAGCGCGCGACTGATTTCGCTGCCGATGCCGCCGGTGCACCCGGTGACCAGTGCGACGCGTCCTTCAAGCAATCCAATCATGCGATATCTCCCATTTTTGCCGGTTCACCGACAAGTTCAAACGTGCGGATATCCGGGTCCCCATCAAGGCAAGCCCATCCTTCAGCGGACATGGCGACATGATAAGGCCTGCGGGCGTGGTCTTCGCGGGCCTCGGCACTGCGGAACACTTCGGTAAAGGCAAAGGTATCGGGCTGCTCGGCCGACCGCATTACCTGGAACAGCAGTGTATCCGACTCATTAGCGCGGACATCGGCCTGCAATTGTGAAACCAGTTCGACGAACCGCTCTGTCTTGTCCGGCTTGGTGCGGACATGCATGATAACACCAATCACTCAGAGGACCTTTCTGCATGGTAAGTAAGTTGATGGCCGAGGCTTTTCGGCTGGCGCAAGGGCCGGACCCGGCGTCTGCCTGGCCTCTGGTCGAACAACTGCTGGCGCAGGCACCGGGCGATGCCGATGTGCAGACTTTGGCCGGCATCGTTGCACAGCGTACCGGGCGCACCGCCGATGCTGTCGCCGCCTTCCGCGCCGCGCGCGCTGCCGATCCTCGCGATGCCGGGCGCTGTCAGAACCTTGCCGTCGCGCTGAAAAGTTCGGGCGATCACGATAGCGCGCTTGCAGTGTTCGCCGATGCGCTGGCCTTGCGGCCCGGCCATGCGGGCACCCTGGCAAACATGGGCTCGTGCCTGATCGAGGCCAGCCGCTATGACGATGCTCTGGCCGTGCTGGAGCAGGCCTTGATCGCCGCACCAGATCACGCCGATGCGCTGAATAACAGGGGCGTCGCGCTGGCCCGTCTGGGCAGGCGCGATCAGGCGTGCACTGCCTATCGCCGCGCGCTTGCGGTCAGGCCCGGTCATGCCGAAACGACGCTTAACCTTGCCGACGCGCTGGCTGCCAGTGGTAAGGTCGATGAAGCACATGCGCTGGCCGAGCAGGTGCTGCGCGCCCGTCCAGGGCAGGTTCGGGCTGCTAACCAACTCGGCCTGATGCGCGAAAAAGCGGGCGATTATGAAGGCTCGGCTGCGGCTCTGCGCTCGGCGTTCGATCCCGGTGCGCCTCATCATGCGCTGGGTGTCAATCTGGCTCGCGTGCTGATCCGCGCCGGTCGGGATGAAGATGCACTGGCAGTGTGCAACCGCCTGATCGCCACGCAGCCCGGTGTCACCACGCCGCTGGCGCTGGCACTGGCGGCACTTGAACGGCTGGGCCGCGATGAGGAGCGGGAGGCGCTGATGGCGCTCGATCGGTTCGTGTTCGTACATGATGTCGATGCCATCGACGGCTTCGCCAGCCTCGATGCATTCAATGCTGCGCTGGTGGACGAACTGCGTGCCCATCCTTCGCTGACTTTCGAACCCGAGGGCCTTGTCACACGGCAGGGACGGCAGAGCTGTGACCTTGCCGACGTCCGAACACCTGCGCTGCATGCACTGGCGCAACTGGCGCGCAGCAAGCTTGGTGCTGCGCGTGATGCGCTGGCTTCTAAGCCTGCCGATCATCCGTTCCTGCGCGCCATGCCGCAAGATTGGAGTCTCACCATGTGGGGCACGATCCTGCGTCCAGGAGGCGAGGTCGGGCCTCATATTCATGCACCCAACTGGATGTCGGGGGTTTATTATCCCGCGTTTCCCGCCCATGCCGACGGCGGCTCGGAAGGCGCCTTCGCCGTCGGTGTGCTGCCACGGGAATTGGGTGGCGGCGGAACCAGCGTGCTGCGTCAGCCCCGCACCGGTCGCATGATCCTCTTTCCTTCTTATCTGTGGCACGCGACGATACCCTTTGGCGGAGAAGACGAGCGGATCAGCTTTGCGTTTGATCTGGTGCCTGCAGGAGTGGGGCGGCACCACCGCTTGCTGTGAAGACAAGGCACCCCCGAACTGTGCAGATGGCATAGCCCGGGGGCGAAGGATGCGGAGGGGAAGACGGTCCGCTTGCATCATGAGTTAAAACTTGGCCGAACCTTCGATGCCAAACGATTGGGGCGGGGCATAGTTGGTGAAATTAAACAGGCCGGCGACTGAATTGGCCGAAACGCGGTAGGCCTTGTCCAGCAGGTTCCTGCCAAATACAGCTACGCGAAATTTCTCGTCCGGGTCTGTCCAGCCGATGCTGGCACCCACCAGCGTCCGCTCTTGTCCCTGTGTAAAGGGTGCATTGAGCGTAACGGATTCGTACTCAGCCTGATAATTGACATCGGCGTTTAGCGAGACCGTGCCCCACGACGTTGGCGGGAACTCGTAACGCGCATTGGCGCTCGCGGTCCATTCGGGTGTGTTGCGCAGCTTCAGATACGAAGCATCTTCGTTGACCCCGTCGCCGTCTACATCGGTCTGGAATTCCAGGTACTTGGCCTTTTGCCAGCCCAGTGCCGCACCAAGCGTCAGACCTGTAACGGGGGCAGCCGAAAGTTCCAGTTCGAGACCATAGACTTCAGCCTTGCCCGCGTTTGTCGTGCGCGTTTCCTGTCCGGGCAGATTGGTGATCGGATCGATGAAAGGAACCACTGCATCGCGTTGCAGATCGTTGTAGCGCACATAGAATGCGGCAAAGTTGGCGCGCAATTTGCGATCTGCAGTTTCGGTCTTGAGGCCGAATTCGAAACTGTCAGCAGTCTCTTCCATGAACGGCAATGCCGATGTGGCGGACATTGCCTGTTCGTTGTAACCGCCCGACTTGTAGCCCTGACTGTAAGTGAAGTAATTGTTGATGCCCTCCGCGATTTCATAGCGATAGCCAACGCGGATCGTGGGTTTGCTGAAGCTTGTGCTGTCGCTGTATTCCGGCCAGAATCCAGTGGCGATAATGGACCGGCGCACCTGCGGCTGTACCGAAAAGCTTTTTTCCTCTTTGGTAAAACGTGCACCGACGAACACCGAGAACGGGTCCGATAATTTGTATTCGGCCTCACCGAAGGCGGCATACGAGTCTACTTTGTATTCGGCGGTCGACATGTTGGGATCGCTCAGCGCCGTCGGATCGTTGAGGAAGCGAAGGAAACCGAGGAAACTGGTGGCATTGGCATCCAGTGTCTGCCCCCAGTACATCGCACCTGCCGTCAGCTTGAAGCGATCAGAGAAGTCGGTGCTGAAACGCGCTTCGACGCTATACTGCTTGCGCACGTCTTCCCGGGTGGAAACGAACAAGTAGGCGTTTTCGCCGGTATAGTCCGATGGCAGCGACGATTTGACGCGGCGATAGCCCCCGACCAGAGTCAGTGTTCCAGTACCATCGAAGGTGTGTTCGCCGCGAAGATATGCGCCGTCGACGTCGATGCTGTGGCCGCTCAGGGTGCCAGGGCAAGTGGCTGCAGTGGCCGATCCAGCGCAAAGCGTTGTGCCGGTATCATAAGGGCTCGCACCGGTCGTCTGGATACCGGGGAAACCGACCACGTCGAACAAAAATCCCTCAGGGGTCTCGTTAACCGAAGGCGGCGATTGCCCGCGATCGCGCAGCATTTCGTAAGTCAGCAATACGTTGGTGTCGGGATTCGGCTCCCACAGCAACTTGGCGCGGCCGCTGAAGTACTTCGATCCGCCCCAGCGCTGACCACGTCCGGGCACGCCCTGAATACCGTCGACCGCGTTGTTCTTGGTCAGGCGGTAATATCCGTCGCTTTGCTGGAACGATCCGGCTGCGCGGAAAAACAAGTTGTCTGCCAGCGGAATATTGATGGCGGCCTTAACGTCGCGGGTGTTGAAGCTTGAATAGCCGAGCCGCACTTCGCCGCTGAATCCAGCCTCAGGCCGTTTGGTGATCACGTTGACGACGCCGCCTACGGTGTTTTTGCCAAACAACGTGCCTTGCGGACCACGCAACACTTCGATGCGCTCGATATCGAAAAGGTCGAACAATTGTGTTTGAACGTGGGCCAGCACGAAATCATCAACGACCACGCCCACTGCCGGCTCAAATGTAAGGATGATGTCGCCGGTCGACTGGCCACGAATACCGATCGAGGCCGCGTTGAATCCCGGCACGTTGGTGATGACAACGTTGGGTACGTCGCCAGCCAGGGCACGAATATCGGTGGCGAACTTGTTCTGGATCGCGTCGGCGGTAAAAGCCGAAACGGTGACGGGTGTTTTCTGAAGCGATTCCGAAACGCGGCGAGCGGTGACAACTATGTCTTCAAGGCCGTCGCTTTGCTGTGGAGCAGCACTCTCTTCTGTGGTCGGAGCAGAGCCCTGCCCGTTAGATGCAGACGTTGTCTGCGCCAGAACTGTCGTGCTGGCGCTTGCCAATAACCCGGTTGCAAGCGTTGTGAAAGCGCGATTCAACTGTGGTGCACGGATCATGTCATTCCTCTCCTAGACGACTGCCATCATGTGATGTGGCAGTTCGAATCACCCGGCACTCTGTGTTGCCGTGCAGATAAATGAGTGCACATGATCCTTTTTGGAAAGCAAAAAATCATTCATGATTGATTTTTTTATCCCGCAGTGCAGTGCGCCGCGAGGGGGAAGGGATTGCTTTGGCCAAGGGAGGGCTTTAGTTTTCCGCACAAAGCGAGGGCATTTTGGCCTTGCCACCGGATGTTGCGATGCGAAATTTAAGTGATGTCGAGGCACAGCCAGCTCGACGCCGATATACCAGTTTCGCCATGCGAGAGCGTCGCCAACGCATAGTCGATACGGCTCATCGCCTGCTTGGCGAGGGGGGTGTCGGTGCGCTCACAATCCGACGATTGAGCGTCGAAGCCGATGTTGCGCAGCGCACCATCTATCGATTGTTCGGCGACAAGGATGGGGTAATCAGCGCCACGGTGATCGATCGCATGATCGAAGTGCGCGAACATATTGCGAGGAGAAATCAAACCTACTCGCTCGATGTGGTCTTCGCTGAACTTGACTGGATGGTCTCGGAGCTGGAACGTGACTGCCTTTATGCGCGTGTTGTAATCGATTTTGTATTTTCGCCTGAACAGCGTCAGATCGAGGTGGGTGAGCTTACGAGTGTTGCTCACAGTCGCTTCCTGGGCTGGTTGGAATATCAGCGCATCCTTGGCGGGGTGCGTGATGATCTTGATGTTCAGCAAATCGCTGAGACGCACGTCATGCACGAATTTCTGGTTTATCGGCGATGGTCGCTGGGGATGTGCGAGGCTGAGCAGTGCAGGCTAGAACTTCATGCCTGTTTCCTGCAATCTGCAGCACTCTTGCTGACAGGTGATGTTCGCGAGAAGATTGTAAAACGTCTCGCCACAGTCCAACAAACTATCGCTTGCCATCGAGAGGGTATGCCCTCGCGCTAGGTTCATGGATGCTTGATCTGATCGCTCGTGTCCATGTTTGGTTTTGATTGACCCACCAATTGCAGGTTTTCATCCCGCGCCGGTGGGTTGGTTTGCGAGGAGGGTGCAGACCGCTTCAGCGATGGGAATGTCCGCTGGCGCCAATTCGAGCGCCAACAGCTCACTGCTGCCGACCCATCGGGCTTCATCGTGAACGCTTAGCTGCAGAGCGCCACTGATTATGCGAACCCTGATCCCAATAAGTTCGATCGCGCCGCCGGGGTAGACATGTAAATTGGTGGCCAACACCTCGTCGGCCTCGCATGTTATCCCTAGCTTCTCCATCAACTCGCGGACAATGCAAGTCTGGATGGTTTCGCCGGCCTCGAGTTTACCGCCAGGGAATTCCCATAATCCGGCCATTTTTTGCTCGGGAGCTCGCCGGGTGACAAGCACGCGGCGGTCCCGGGTTATGATGGCGGCTGCGACTTGCTGTATGGCGACCATGGGGCAACTGATTTCACGGACGGCGGCGCCGGGCAACGGGCAGACTGCGCTTGTGACAGTCGTCGGTCCGTTCGCATCGGATTGACGCCATCGTTCAGCCACCTGCGGGCAATGGCTTACCAATCGGCGCCGGGCGAGCGGCATGCCGGCGCTTCTTTGGATCTTCCCATTCGATCCGGTACAAATCAAACCGCCGGTCGGCAAGATTGCGTACCGATCCTTCAGCCCGCGCCCACGCAAGGTCAGCGAGATTGACGTCGCATACCGTCAGAGTCTCGACGTTCTCGCTCGCCTCGGCAGCGATCCCGTCTCTGGCAAAGGGGAAATCGCACGGTGTCAGGATGCAGCTTTGTGCATACTGGATATCCATGTTGTGCACATTGGGCAGATTCCCGACATTGCCGCTCATCACGACGAAACACTGGTTTTCGATCGCCCGTGCCTGGCAGCAATAGCGCACACGCAGATATCCCTGCCTGCTATCGGTGCAAAACGGCGTGAAGATGATACGCGCGCCTTCATCCACCAGCCGGCGCGCCAATTCGGGAAACTCGCTGTCGTAACAGATGAGGACGCCGATTGGCCCGCAGTCGGTGGGGATTACGTCAATGCGGTCACCGCCCTTGACGTTCCACCAATAACGCTCGTCCGGCGTCGGGTGAATCTTTTCCTGCTCGTGGATCGAACCGTCGCGCAGGCAGACCATCGCGACATTGTGAATGTCTCCGTCATCCATGCGCGTTGGGTGCGATCCGCCGATGATGTTGATGTTGAAGCGCATCGCCAGGTCGGAAAGCGCCTGCCTGATCTGGGGCGTGTACCGGCTGAGCGCTTCGATCGCCTCAGCCGGGGAGAGCTGGCGCGCTTCAAACGAAAGAAGTTGAAGCGTGAACATTTCAGGAAAAACAATGAAGTCCGCCTCGTAGCTCGACGCCACGTCGACGAAATATTCGACGTTCTGCATGAACTCTTCATAACTTTTCACTGCCCGCGCCTGAAGCTGGCAGGTGGCAAGACGAACGCTTTCCACCCCGCGCGGCACCCGCATTTTTACGGGCTGGTCGCGATCGACGTAAGGGTTGCGCCAGATCATGTGCACCGCATAGCCTCGTGAAGCGACATCCTCGGGCAAATACCCCGGGAGAAGCCCGATCGGCTGAAAGCCGTTGGCCAACTGGAAGCGGATCACGGGATCGTGACGCTTGCTGGCCACGACCTCGTCGAGATAGGCCTGGGCATCAGGTGCCTTGCGCCGAAGCCGCCCAAGCCCCGGCATCCGGCCGCCAAACGCAATACCCGTCAGGTCTCTCTCTTCGGCCAGCGCGCGCCGTTCTTCGTACAGCCTGCGCCCAATCCGCGCACCGCGAACAGACGGGTCGACAACCATCTCATAGCCATAGAGCCAGTCGCCAGTAGGATCATGGCGAGCGCCAAAACCGTTCCCGGTGATCTCGTCCCAGGTGTGGGGAGACAAGGCGACTTCGCCAGCGATCTGCAGCGTGGCGCAATAGCCGACGATCTGGCCGTCCAGTACAGCGACGAAGCAGCCCGCGGTGAAGTTATTGATCTGGCCGGAGATTTGCCCGGAGGTATACGTCTGCCCGTCACCATAGGCCCGGCGCACCAGCGAGCTTATGCCTCGCACATCACCAATCCGCGCGACCCGTACTTCGAGGCGCGCTTTGCTCGCGGCCTTGCGCGGCGTGGCGGTACGGCGCGGTTTGCGCGCAGGTGAGGGGGGCTGGGTTTCTGCCATCGTCGGTGCTCCGTATTTGCCGACGGCACGCCGGTCTCTGCCCAGCCTTGGCGGTAAATACCCCGGGAAGCAATTAGCGACCGCTGCAGACCCCTTCAGAGCGATGTGGCGTGCAGGCAGCCGCTCCTTTCGGCTGCGCCCATTTCAAATACCAATGCTCGGCTTCCAACAGAAGCAGAGTGAAAATACCTGACTAGATGCCTATCCTTATCGTCAAAGCAACCAATGCTTGCAGCACTGGGGCCCTCCCCAGACGACAGCACCCTACTTAAAGATTCGACAAGAAATCCAAGGCCTTGTCATGGGCGGCAGGGGCACCGGCGCAGGTGATTTTGTCGTCACCGCCTTCGCTAGCCCCCAGACGGCGAATTGCCTTCGTTAGGTGCGGACCCACGCGACCACAAGGGCAAGGATTGCTATCGCCCCAGCGAACGGTCACTTCGTCTCCTGTCAGAAACCCGCCCCACATTTCCCGGCGCGACAGATCATAGACGCCGAAACGTCCGGTCTGGCTTCCGGAACGCGGAAGTTGCGCGCCGGTTTCGGGGTCGAGAACATAGGGGATGTACGAGGGGGGCAGGTGATAATGCCCTTCGGGGCAGGACCGGGTGGCCGCCACCAGATCCACCGCTCGCCCGCGCCGATATCGCCATGGCGGTCGCGATAGATGGCGGGCTCGTCACTCCGGTGATCCGCGATGCGGGTAGCCTCTCGCTCTCGGCTATCGCCAGCGAGAGCAAACGCCTCGCCGAGAAGGCCCGTGAGGGACGGTTGACGACCGAGGATTACACCGGCGGCACTGCCTCGATTTCCAACCTTGGCATGTTCGGCATCGACGAGATGTTCCCCGTCATCAACCCGCCGCAGGCGATGATCATGGGCATCGGTGCTGGTATCCGCCAGCCCTGGAACGTTGAGGGTGAACTTGCCCTTGCCACTGCAATGGCCGCCACCGCCAGCTTCGACCACCGCGCCATCGACGGCGCAACTGCTGCACAATTGATGGCTGCATTTCGAGAACTCGTCGAACATCCTATTCTGATGATCGCATGAGACAGCCAAGGCGATTGGCGGGCCCCATTTTCGCAGGGGCATTGTCAGAGGGATTGTACCGGTCGTTGAGGTGATAGCGATAGATCATCCCAATGCTCCGTCCTCGCGAACCAGTAAGCCCATTTCGCTATTTTCACGCACGCCATCGCGTCGACCGCAAAACCTACAAGGAACGCCGCTCAGCCGCCTTTGCGCGCACGCAAGCAAGACAAACTGCCGAACGGAAGACAAGGACATCTTGACGAGATGATATAACATTACGTATGCGCGCCTGATCGTACAGGAGGCATATCGATCATGTTGAATATCGGATACGCGCGCAGGGCACGGCATCATCTGCTGGCAGGCATGGCAAGTCTGGCTGTGCTGCCGTCCGCAGCGCTTGCACAGCAGGTAGCCACCGAGGGAAGCGAGGAACAGCGTGCCCTGAGAAAGGACGGCATCATCGTCACGGCGCGGTCGCTGGGTGGCGAGAAAAGCGAAGCTCTGCCGGTTCAGGTACTCGCCGGGGATGAGCTGGCCCACCGCCGCCAGGGCGGGCTGGGAGAAACGCTCGCCGGGCTTCCCGGTGTTCACCTCGACAATTTCGGTGGCGGGGCATCCCGGCCCGTCATTCGCGGCCAGACGGTGCCGCGCATCGAAATCCTGACCGACGGCGCCAACCTGTTCGACGTCTCGTCGGTGTCTCCCGATCATGCGATCACCACCGATCCCCTGCTTCTCGACGCGATCGAGGTGCAGCGTGGCCCGGCGGCGGTTCGCTATGGTGGCAATGCCTTGAACGGCGCGATCAACCTGATCGACAGCAAAGTGCCGAGGGCGGTGCCGGACGGCAACCTGACCGGCGCCGCCGAGGTGCGTTATGGGACGGGGGACGAGGAGAAGACGGTGGTCGGGCGGCTCACCGCCGGTGTCGGTTCATTCGCCCTGCATACCGAGGGATCGCGCCATGTCAGCGAGGACTATGATGTTCCCGACGGGTTCGGCAGCGACAAGCTCCGGGATTCCTTCGCAAAAGCGACGACCTACAGCCTGGGCGCTTCGTGGATCACCTCGGGTGGCTACATCGGGGCAGCCTATACCAGGCAAGACAGCCGCTACGGGCTGCCGGGGCACAGCCACGCCAATGGCGTGTGTCATCTCCACGCGCCGCAGCTTCACTGCGAGGCGCATGGCAGCCTCATCGATCCGTTCGACGGCATCGATGACAGCCACACCGCCGCGATCGACCTGCGCAGCGAGCGCGTCGATGTGCGGGCTGACTATGCCGACCCTCTGCCAGGTTTAGAGCACGCCCGTCTGCGCCTGTCCTACACCGACTATCAGCATGACGAGCTGGACGGGGACACGCTGTTCTCCCGCTTCGGCAACGAGGTCTATGATGCGCGGCTGGAACTGACGCACGCACCGCTGCTGGGCTTCACCGGCACGTTCGGCGCGCAATATACCGACGGGACGTTCAGCGGGCTCAACTATAACGACGCGCATCTGGGGAGCACGACCAACCGCTACGATAGCGAGAGTGCGGCCGTGTTCCTGAGCGAGCGGCGCTCGTTCGGCGCGGTCGATGTGGAAGTGGGCGGGCGCTATGAATGGCGCAAGAGCAGCGCGACCTTTCCCTCGTTCGAGGAAGCGATCGGCATATCCCCTGAGCTTCTTCAGTTTTTCGACCCGTCACTCCAGACTTTGCTCAAGGATCACTATCAGACCGCATATGTGATCCCGAAGGCGCAGCATGATCTGTTCTCCCTGTCAGGCAGCGCCAACTGGAACCTGGGTGGAGGGTTCTCGGCCGCCCTGTCGCTGGCGAGATCGGAACGCGCGCCGGGCGTCCGCGAGCTGTATGCAGGCGGCAATAATCTCGCGACCAACAGCTTCGAGGTCGGGCTGCTACGGACGGGGATGCTCGGGCCCGGCTTTTCGTCCAACCCTTCGGGCATCAAGGAAACCGCGCGTTCGGTCGACCTGACCGTCCGCAAAGTGGGCGGCCCGCTGCAGTTCGAGGTCGGCCTGTTCTATCAGGATATCGACGATTATGTGTTCGCGCATTTCCTGCAGGAGGAGACTGAAACCGGCGTTCCGCATCGGCTGCTGCTTTATACGGCTGCCGACGCTCGCTTCCTCGGGATTGACGGGCAGGTGAGCTATCAGTTCACGCCCTCATCGACCGTCACGCTGTTCGGCGATTACGTCGATGCCGATCTGAAGCGCGAGAATGAAGAGCTGCCGCGTATTCCGCCGGGCCGTCTGGGCGCACGCTACGAGGGACGCTGGGGTCCGTTGACGGCGGATGCCGAATACTACCGGACCTTCGCGCAGGACGATTTTGCATCCTATGAGACGCGCACGGGCGGGTACCACAGGCTGAATGCAACGCTCGCCTATCGCCTGCCAATCGCGGATGGCAAGTCGGCGGAGTTCTACCTACGCGGCATAAACCTGACGAACGAACTGGCCTATTCCCACACGTCGTTCGTGAAGGACCAGTCGCCCTTGCGCGGGCGCAGCGTCACCATCGGCATGCGACACCAGTTCTGAACCGCTCCAGCCGTGGCGTCCGGAGGCGCCACGGCCCGCTGGCAACGTCCAGGCTATACAAGTCGGTTGCCGCCGACAGAACTGCCGTTCGCAGCTTCAAAAGCGTTCGCCAAAATCAGCCGTAGGTTCATGCACTTTGGTTTTGCGACGAACAGTATCAGGGTCTTTGCTAGGCCGCCTGAATGACTGGCGCTGGGTGGGAATGCGAATGACAGCTATTGTCGCAGACCTGTAGCAAGCCGCCATGTTCGACACTTGGGGAGTTGATTGATTCGCCTTGGGAATCAAGCAACTAGGGCCGACGCGGACCGTCATTTTAGCCTGGGTCTCATTTGCTGAATCGCCTGCAAGCTAATTTGCATAGGCGAAGTAGACTTTCCCGGCTGCTGGATCGACGATGGTCACTTGTCCACCTCGTCCATAGCGATAGAACGATCCCGGGGTTCGAGCGGCATGGTTAGCTCGGGCCAGCCAGTTTTTGTCGACAGATATGCCAAAGCCGCGACGACTGAGGTATTTGCCGAAGTCTGCCTGACAACGAGGCTTGTTGCGATCCTCATTGTCGGCGCACCTGCCGCTCTCAAGAAACATGTCGTCCATCGGTGTCGATGACCACACCCCGTCCTTATCATCTAGAGCTACATCGAGCGCAGCGCCTTCGCCCTTGGCCCAATCGCCGCTATCCGAGGTCAGGCGATAGACGACAAAGCCGGTCTCACCGTCACTGCGCAGGCCAACCATCAAGCCGTTGTCGACACGGTAGTCGATCCACAGTGCGTGCAGAGGCTTTGGCACGGGTGCGAACATGAGCGTGATCTGGTGCGCCTTCCAAATGATATAAGGCGAGCACACCGATAAGGCAGCCGCAAAAACGATACCCGCGCGCCTGCGGTGCGCTCCTGCAGGCGTAGCCTTCCATGCCTTGTCCAGTTCTCGCATCGTGGCCGGTATCAGCAGCACTGCGAAAATAATGAGTAAGAAAAAGGTCATTGGCGACATACTAGCAGCCTTAACTTACTGATCTGCTTTCCGCGCCCGCCGGAGGCATGCCCATTTAGCGAAAGAGGCTTTCATATGTCCGTTTTCGGCGTTGCTGCACTATCCGTCTGGTGACTGCAATTGGGTCGTACCGGATGGGCAGCAAACAGGCCAGGATCCAGAGAATTTGCCAGTCAGATCGGGTGTGGATCGGTTGACTGCCTCCGCCGGCCAAGCCGACGTCGTCCGCTTCGCGGCTATTCCTCGAAACCGGCGATAGATTCCTGAAGTTGGCGGGGCCGCTACTTGCCTGGCGGCCAACAGCGGCTATGCCGTCAGCATGACAGCCTCCGATCTCGAACAACTGCTTATCGCCCGCCTCATCCGGGAGAAAGGCGGCACTTCGCAAACATGGCAGCGGGCGCTTGGCAAGGTTATCGTGCGCGACCCGGAGACGTACGCCCATTGCAATTGGGATGTCAGACTGAGCGGTTCCGATGCGCAGCGCGCCGCGATCGAGCGGCTTCTCGACGATGTGCGACTTGAGCATTCGATCGTGGCAGCCGGTTGAGCACTTGTGCATTATCTCAAACATGACTGCGATCGACGAACTCCGGCTCGCCATGGAGCGCGCCGCCGCCGCAATGGACTTCGAGGAAGCAAGCCGTCTGCGCGATCGGATCAGTGTGCTCCGGCTTGTAGACGGCGAGGCCGAAGACATCGATACAAGCGGTCTAACTCGTCAGCAGCCCGGCGCGATGGGCCTCGGCACCAGCCGGCAGGCTGTGACTCCGCCTGCCGGCTGGGTGCAGCCGAAAAAGCCCGATCCGCTTACCGCCAACCGAAGCCGCCGGCCCGGCAAGAAGCGATAATCCGGTTCGCAAGCCACGACGCCTGTCGCCGTGATGCTCCGCAGTCTGTCATCTCTACGCCTTCAGGCAGGAGAAAGGCGCCATACCGACTACGATCCCATTGCGGAGAACTAGTACGACTTTCTCGACTTGCAGCACTGAGGCTATCGGGTGATCTGGTGACGCTGGCGCGCGCTTGCGGGACAGAAATTTCCCTTGGTGATCGTGCAGTATGACACGCGCGGCGCATTCCAACCCGCCGCAATCCGGACTTGGTCGCGGGTCGGTGGCCTAGTCGAGATACATGGTTTGCAGCTTGGTCAGATCATGATCTGACATACCAAGTTCCGATTTGAGGTATCCCGCAACCGAACCATATTCGCGATCGATCAGTTCAAAGAACTGTGCAAGATGCGAATTGCCTTGCTTTGTGAACAGCGGCTCCACCTTTGCGCCTTTGGAATCCTTCTGCGCGGCAAGGTAGTAGGGGATGATCGGATTTCCCGGCCAATCAGCCGGATCGATCGGTGGCATTTCAAACTGGGGGCGCCGCAATTCGGTGGATAGATGGTAGTCGCGCAGGATCGTTTCGCGCGGCACGCCAAGCGCGGAATAGATCAGTGCGGTTGCGACGCCGGTGCGATCCTGCCCAGCGGAACAGTGGTAGAGAGTCGCGCCGTCGCCGGCGAGCAGGCGCCGGAAGACCGCGCGATACTGGGGGGCGAGCGCTTTGCCGATGCCACGGTACATGTGTTCGCCGTCGCCGCCGGACATTGACGCCATCAGTGCCTTGAGCGAATAGTCATTGGTAACGAAGAGTGCGCCGGTGCGGTCGTCCAGCAGATCGGGTGCGATCTGCCGTTCATCGGTTGAACGCAGATCGACAATGGTGCCGATACCCAACTGCCCCAGCATTGCATAATCTGATTCGGTCAGGAGCGGCATCGCGCCGGAGCGAAATGCCTTACCCCATTTGACTCGGCGTCCGTCCGCCGTGGCATAACCGCCAATGTCTCGGAAATTCGAACCCTGCTGCAAGGGCAAGTGGCGCTCGGCAACCGTCGCAACTGACTGGTCACCCCCGTCTTGCAGAATGAAATACACACGCTTTTCGGCTGGCGCTTTCACGACATGGCGGCCGTTGCGCACGTTCTCCGCCACGACGGCCGCATCCTTGAGGCCAGTCGATGGCGCTTCGGCAAGGTAGATCGTTACTGGATCATCGTCCGTCCAGGTGATCTCAACCATTTCGGGATCGAGCCGGCGAACATCACCCGGCGTGACGGCATGCGCCTGGGTAACCGCGATACCGCACGCGAATGGGATGGTGAGAAAAGCGCGGGAGATGGACATCAAATTGCCTCTTCAAGGTCGGATTTTCGGGTCACCGGCAAGGCTCAACGGGGTAAGTCCCTTACTTGCCGCTACTTTTCGCGAGTAGGCCGCGCAGCAACGTCTGCAACCGCACTTTGGGATTGGCCAAATGATCATAGCCGGCCCTCATCAGGCTGACCGCGATTGCCGACTTGTAGACCACGGATTCGTCATTGACCTGCGCCGCAGTTGGTTCCGCTTGATTCATGTCGAGAGCGATGCCGGGCTGTTCGGGAATGGAGACGCCGTGCTCATTTGCCATGGCCTGCATCAACGGCGATGCATCCTTGGCCAGGTTTTCCGAAAAGCGGACGATATAGCCGTTGTAGGTGCCGATCCGGGTCAACCGCCAGGCTGCCTTTTCCGGGTCGTCTGGAAAGTTCACGTTCAAGGCGGTGCCCCCAGGAAGCATTGGCTTGCCGTGCGTGTTCCTGTCCAGTTCCGCGACGAGCTCTCGGATACGCCGGGCGACGACGCGCGAGACCGGATTGTCGAGGGTTTCGCTCCCGGTCGAGTTGCCGCCGGCGCTGAGTGCGATGGCTGGTATTCCCCTGAGTGCCGCATACTGGGCATTGCTGACCGTGCCGGAACTGAGAATGATCGCTCCGACGTTCTGGCCCTCGTTGGGACCCGAAAGCACGAGGTCGGGCGCACCGCTCCAACGCTGCCGAGCCACGACGTCGATGCCGTAGAGCATGGCCATCACTGGCGTGCCGGCGACATAGTGGAAATCGTTCGCCGGCAGCCCGGCGCGGGTCATCATACCTGCGCCAGCATCGCCAGGAACGGCAGCGCCATTGCGGCATGCGGCTGCGAGCGGGGTCACGGGTCTGTTGAAATAGGCAGACGCCCCCATACCACTCTGGTTTGCGCAAGGGACGGACACGACCACGTCATGCCCGTCGGCCTTGAGCACATGATAGAGCGCGACAACGTTGCTGGTAAGGCCATCGTCGTTGGTTAGAACGATGTTGCGGGCAGCAGCCGGGCTGGCTCCCCCATACAAAGCAAGCAGCAACAGGATTGAACGATAAAAGCGCATCTCCACAATCCTCAGAAGTTAAAGCGGAAGCCGAACATGTAGCGCGATCCGATCTGTTCGACTTCGGTCGGCCTCTCCATCGAATCCTCGTAAGCGATGTACTTCGCATCGGTCAGGTTCGCGGCGTCGGCAAAGATCGTGAAGTTGTCGTTGATCTGGTACCGGAGCGAGACGTCGAGATTCTCATATCCCTTGCGCGATTCCCCGCTGCCGAAACCGCCAAGCGAATCGAACCAGTCGCTGCGCCACTGATAGCTTACACGGGCCGAAAGACCGTACTTCTCGAAATAGAGCGAAGCGTTGGCGATCTTGTCCGACAAGCCGGGAAACGGGATACCCTTGCGCTGGACGCCGCTGACCACCTGAGTATCGAATTGCCCGTCCAGCAAGGTCAGGTTACCCTGAAACCCGAAGCCATCCAGCGGCGAAGGGAGGAAGCTGAACTGGTGCTGGAAATTGAACTCCACGCCATACAACTTGCCATTTTCGCCATTGAAGGTCGAACTCAGCAGATAGCCGGAGCGGTCGATGCCGCCCGAATTGAACACATCGGAGCCTACGGGCTGAGTGTTCGAGTAGAATACGTTGTCAACCTTGCGGTAGAAGCCCGCAACCGATGCGATCCCGTTGCCTGGCAGATACCATTCAAGGCTGGCGTCGGCGCCCCAGGTGTATTCCGGTTCAAGCCCAGGGTTGCCGCCGCCGATGGTTCCTGGCGATGCCGTGTCATTGATCGAACTTCCGATCCGGATCGCGCCATAAGCCGGGCGTGAAACACCGCGCTGGCCGCCGATGCGGAAGACGATGTCGTCGGTCAGCCCGACCCGCACGTTGAGGCTGGGGAACAGATCGGTGTAGCTGCGGCGGGCTGAAAGCGGTGTGTTGGCCGTGCCGATCCGCGCCGTGCCGGCATTGTCGAGCGTGTAGTGTTCAAGTCGAACGCCACCGGTCATCGTCGCGCTGCCCAGTTCGGCGCTGGCCATCAAATAGGCTGCGTAGGTCTTCTCCGACTGATTATAGAGATCCGTGACGGGCATGTTGTTGGCCGGATTGAAGCGCCCGGCGGCAACCAGCTTTTCAACCAAGCTGTCGATGTCTCGCCGCATGGCCCGGTTGTCGATATAGTTCAGCGTGAAGCCCAGCGGAAACTGCGTGTCCCACGGGGTCTCCGTGACATAGCTGTTCACATCGAACGGTTGCCCGACAAGGCCTCCGAGCGCGCCAAGTGCCGCAACGTTCGAGAACGAGAAATTGTTACCGGCAATCGTCCTGTCGGCAAAAAGGCCGCCGACCGAAACCTTCAGGTCGCCCCACTTCTTCTCGACATCCAGCTTCACGGTATAGCTGTCGGACACCGTCTTCTGCTGTGCTGCGATCATGATCGCGCCAGCGGCCGCCAGGCTGCGCTGATTGAAACTCGGCAAGGCCGAACCGCGCGCAAATGTTCCCGCGGTGGCGCCGGCCACAGTATTGTAGAGCGTGATGATCGGGAAGCGCGGATCGCTGCGGTCATAGGTCAGCGAAGGGGAGCCAAGGCCCGAAGCGGTGCTTGCCTGCACCAGCGGTAGGTAAGTCTGGTTGTCAGTGCGCGCATAGTTGAACTTGGCCGAAACGCGCAGATCGTCGTCCGTCTCAAGATCGCCGCCGATGGTGCCGATGTAGTTGCGGTTGCGATATTCGCCATAGTTGAACGATCCCCGCACCGGCACCGACACCAGATCGCCCGA
This sequence comes from uncultured Novosphingobium sp., assembly GCA_964502105.1. Taxonomy (GTDB): domain Bacteria; phylum Pseudomonadota; class Alphaproteobacteria; order Sphingomonadales; family Sphingomonadaceae; genus Novosphingobium. The sequence continues at coordinate 31,610 of CAZCUS010000002.1, forward strand.
GTCAAGATTGCGGAAGCCGGATGCCGCCCGGTCGAGCCGTACTTCGTATTGATTGCGCTGCTCGTCGTCGTTGAATTCGGTGAAAATCGCCTTGGCATAGATGCGCTGGCCAGCGACCGGCTCGTATTCGATTCCGCCGAACAGGCCGTTGCTCCAGCGTTCAATCTGGTACTGGCGGATATCGACCTCGGTGGGGCCGAAGGTGGTATCGGTAACACTCGAAGGCTCGTCGTAAAGGCCCACCTCGCGGTTGTCGGTAAGCTGCTTGCGGCGATAGTGCGAACCGCCGATTACGATGCCGACAACGTCGTTGGCCCAACTCAGTCGCAACGATCCCTGACGCTGTTCGCCCTTGCCCTGGTTCATGAAACCATAGCCGAGATCGCCCGTGACATGCAGGCCCTTTTGCGCGAGCGGGGAATAGGTTTGCAGATCGATCGTGGCGACAATTGCGTCGGCCTGCAGCGCGGGTGTGAGCGACTTGTTGATCACCATGGACGAGAGCAGAACCGCGGGTACTGCGTCGAAACGGAAGGCGCGTGAATCCCCGCCCTCATCTACGCCCACCATCGGAACGCCATCAATCATCACCGAGGTCCAACGATTGGGGGCGCCGCGGACTTGGATATACCGTTCCTGCCCCTGATCGCGCTGTACTGCAACGGCAGGCAGGCGGGATAGCGCAGCGGCGGAATTCTGGTCAGGGAAACGACCGACGCTGTCCGCTGCCGCGACATCCACAAGGTTCACAGCTTTCCGCGTCTCCTCAATCGAGGCGGTCTGCGACTCAAGGATGGAACCTGTTACGACGATTTCATTTTCTGCCCCGTCATCGTTCGCATCCTCGGCCTGAGCGTATGCAGGAAACAGCACAGACGCGAGCAGCGCGATCGGTGATGTGATGGCTTTGAACTGGTTCTTCTTTGACACAACTGTTGCCCCGCGATTGGAAAATCTAGCGGGCCACTACGGTCTCCTTGTTACAGTACCGGGTGATTTTTGTCGCACTGCAGTGACGGATGTTGGTTGTCCTGCCGAGTGCTACGACGCCGATGGCCATTGAAGCCGGTTGAGAACAAGACGAGCCTTGAAGCGAGCAGTTACAACGGCGGGGACGCTTGAATTACGGTCGCTTGAATGCCGCTATCGGCGCTTAATTGCGCAGTATCCCAAGGAAAACATGTCGGTGCAATTCGCGATCAAATTGGATGCCAGTCATAGCGGGAAACCGGCTTGACCGGCATTTCGTACGCAAGGTCCTGAGCCTCGAGGAAGCTGCCCGGCTCCTCAAGGCAGTACCCGCGGCCGTCTCCTCCAATCTGATTGCAATATCTACCACAATCATGCGCACCCGGCAGCGACAATGGAGCTAAGACACCGCCTGATAGTCGGTTTACGTGAAGCAGCGGCATGCGGTAAACTGGGGGGTGAGAGTGCATTTGCAGAATCTAGCTGTCTGCAGATTTGGTTTTCGCAGTTTGCAGGATGATTTTATCCGATTTGGTGGACACCTTTGCTAAGTCCTGCGGTGCAATGAGCCACCCTCGAACCCCGACATCTTAGGAAGCGATATCCATATTGGATAAGTGATGGTGCGAGTTCCAGATATACTTATTAACTAATTGAACATCAACCATTGCTAATGTGGTCATTCGAATAGGCGTTGCGGCGGAGAAGGGCTAAACGCATGCTGCTTGCCTCCACCGATCTCGAAACATTTCGTTCGCACTTTCAGCGCCAGATTATGGCGCCCATCGTCATGCTGATTATAGCGGTCGTTCTGGTTGCTGCATTCGGCCTGTATTGGACAACCAGTACCAGCAATGCGGTGTCGATAGATCAGCAAGCCCAAATCACGAAGCTTGGTCTGAGTACCAGCGCCGATCAGCTCAGTTACGAGCAACAGGTTATTGGTCGGTGGGATCAGCGCCCGCAGCGTCTCGAAGCACAACCAGCCAACAGCATATGGTACAATACCGAACTCAGTGCATGGGCCAGGCGCATGTACAAGCACGACATCAGTTTTTTCGTCGATGCCCGGGATCATCCATTTTACGGCTATGAACGCGGTAGCTCGATAGGACAGACGCGCCTGAACAGGCTCGGCACCGAACTGCAGCCGATGATCGCATTTGTGCGTTCCCAGGCTCACGCCCAGCGCCTTGGCAGTCTGTCTTCGGGCATACCCGCGCGCAGCGCAACCGACCTGACCCAGGCAGACACGGTTTACAAATCCTACGTAACACTGGTGGACGGGCGGCCGGCGGCGGCAAGCGCCATGCTGTTTGGCTCCGGTGCCAGCGCCGACGCGGCCGATGCCCCGATTATCGTCAGTGTGCGTTTTCTCGACGGCACCTTCCTGCGTGAGATGTCCGAATGGAGCATGATCGAGAGCCCACGCTATTCTCGGTCGCCGAGCGTTCAGTCTGACGAAGCCATTGTTCCGTTCGCCGATGGGCAAGGCAAAACAGTGGGATACATCATCTGGAAACCAGACCTGCCCGGTAGCCGTATCGTTAGAATCCTTGGCCCGATGTTTGCAGCTCTGGTGCTCGTCATGGTCGGGGTCATGGGTCTGCTGTTGCGCTCACTATGGCGCTCCGGGCATGGACTTGCCAGCGCTGTGGTTGACCTAAGGGCAAGCGAAGCACAAGCACAGCATCTGGCTTTTCACGACGTGCTTACCGGCCTGCCGAACCGCGCTTTATTTCAGGATCGGCTGGACCAAGCCATTGCACGCGCGCGGCGTGACGAGCATTGCGCCATACTTGTGCTCGACTTGGATCGCTTCAAGCAAGTCAACGACACGCTAGGGCATGCGGCGGGGGATATGCTCATTCGCGAATTTGCTGCCAGGCTCAACAAAATCGTGCGAGGGGTCGACACGGTCGCGCGGATCGGCGGCGATGAGTTTACGATCTTGCTATCCAATATCCATGGCAGCAAGGATGTCGACCTGCTCTGCCACCGAATCCTTGCAACTGTACGCGAGCCCTTCGAACTCCTTGGCAGCAAAGTCCATGTTGGCGTCAGCATCGGCGTGGCACTTGTGCCCGAAGCAGGCATCGACCGTGGTGATATCATACGCAAGGCAGATATTGCGCTCTACCGTGCCAAAAGCGAAGGCAAGGATTGTTACCGAATCTTCACGCCATCGATGGACGAAACGATCAAACTGCGTAGCGAACTTGAAGAAGGCTTACGCCATGCTCTCGACAATGTGGCCGAGCTCGAAGTTTTTTATCAGCCTGAGGTAGACGCGGTATCAGGAACGGTTGTCGGACTCGAGGCGCTGCTGCGGTGGCAACACCCTACGCGTGGAACAATGTTCCCCCAGGAGTTTATCTCTATCGCAGAGGAGACGGGATTGATCTCCGCCATAGGAGAACATGTCCTGATCCAAGCCTGCCGTGTTGCCCGCAATTGCCCAGACCTGTTTATCGCGGTCAACCTCTCGCCCATTCAGTTTCGAGCACCTGATCTTGCGTCACGGTTCATTGCCATTGCCCGGGAGGCTGGGTGTGACCCACGTCAGATCGAGTTGGAAATCACCGAGAGCGTACTGCTCGACGGGACCGTCAATGCGCGTGACATTCTGGCCGCGTTGCGCGAGGCGGGATTCAGAATAGCCCTAGATGATTTCGGCATGGGCTATTCGAGTTTGTCCTATTTGCGCGATTTCAAGGTCGACAAAATCAAGATCGACCGTTCGTTTACACAGAATCTGGGCCATGGCGCCGAGGCAACCGCAATTGTTGCATCGGTCGTCACGCTCGGGCATGCCATGGGGCTTACCGTGACCGCCGAAGGTGTCGAGAATAGTGCTCAGTGGCAACTTCTCTCACTTGCGGGCTGCCATGAATTGCAAGGCTTCCTGTTCTCGCGCGCGATTCCTGAGAACGAGCTGCTGGGCTTTATTGCCAACAACACTCACAATCCCAAGCTGCGTGGCGCCGCTTGATAGAATATCGATAACCTTGGCCTGCTGCCTGTTTGGTGCAAACCAAGATAGGCTCATTCAAGCTACCCCAGCTTCTGTTCCAAAGTCGATGCTGGCCCGCCCCTTTGCCAGATCCCGCGTCAGAGCGGATCAGGCAAAGTTCGTCAGGAAATCATACGGTAACATAGGGGGGCTTGTCCATGCCAGCGCAGGGTCGCTATGTTATTAAACAAGCGAGTTTAGGCCGGTCACGGGGCGGAATGATCAAGTTCGAAATCGGACCAAGCTGCCATTCTGCCGACCCTCGGCGCGCATGAACAACCGCCACGTATCGGTTGTTCGCACATTCGCTTGATCTTCCTGGAAGCTGCCGCTGGTTCAAATCTGCCGGAACGGCCGATCGTTGGGCCGACCCGTCGTCGGCCCCCTCGCGCCTTCACCATGAAAGGCGGACGCTCATGGTGGCATTGATGCCTTCGCCCATGTTGGTCTGAATCCACTACTTGGCGTTGAACAGATTGTTGACGTTGCCGTTGAACGTCACTTTGCGCCCCGAAACTTGCTGATGGCTTCGGCTTCACGCAGCATGGGAACGAATGCGCGCGCACGCATGATCGGGTCAGCCGGGTTGTGCCGGCCATCGGCATGCTTCGCCTGAGGAATTCGATCACCCGCATCTCCAAACTGAGACACACTTAGCCTCGTATGCAAAACCCGCGCATCATTTGACAATATGCACTTTTAGTACGGATTGTTGCAGATGTGCAACTTTTCCTTTTGGCTTGTGAGATTTTTTATGCATATTTAACAGAGTGTTATTTGGATTTCTCGACGTATATTGATGGCTTCAGATCTTCTCGTAGTTCAGATTTTTCCTGTTCCATTTTGGAAACAATAATATCATGATGATGGTGACTGTAAATTTTGTGATCGCATGCTGTGGGGACCTGATTGCGGAATTTTGCCGTTTTTCAGTTCGGTAGGCGATCAATGTTTGGGGGGTAATCATGATTATGCGAAAAGAATTTCGCTCGACGCGCTGCGTAACACTAATGCTGGCATGCTCAACTTTGACCCTGTCTTCACTGGCCCGCGCTCAGGAGGCGGCTAGCAGCGATGCCGAACCAACTCTCTTCAGTGAAATCCTTGTCACTGCCAACAAGCGCAGCGAGAACCTGCAGAAGGTTCCCATTTCGGTCAGCGCCTTCACCGGTGAACAGATCACCCGCCTTGGAATTACCGATTCGACCCAGATCACGCAGCAAATTCCGTCTCTGCGCGTCAATGCCTTCTCGCCGAACCTGACGATTTTCAGCTTGCGCGGCATTTCGCAGAGCAACTTCACCGACAACCTCGAAGCCCCTGTCGCAGTGTATCAGGACAATGCTTACATTGCCTCGATGAACGCGGTTGCGGGGCAATTATTCGACATCAAGCGGGTCGAAGTGTTGCGCGGGCCACAGGGCACGTTGTTCGGTCGCAATGCCACCGGCGGCTTGATCCATTACCTCAGCGAGGATGCCAGCAGCAAAGAATTTAGCGGTTATATTCAAGGCGAATATGGCCGGTTTAACGACAGGTCACTCGAAGGAGCCATTGGTGGAGAGCTGACGCCAGGCCTGCGTATCCGCGGGGCAGCCCGGATGGAAAAGGCCGATGGCTACATCAGGTCGCGCGACACGGATTTAGGCGGTGGCGTTGTTCTGCCTGGCAGTGGTCAGGATCTGGGCGGAAAGAACGGATGGGCGGCACGCGTGAACATTCAGGCGGACCTCTCTGCTGATGCTACGCTGAGCCTCTGGTACAAGCACTCTGAAGACAACAACGTCGCAACCGGCGGATATGTTTTCGAGAACTGTGTCTATCTGGATAATGGCTATTGCAACACCAATGCCGCCGGCCTCAGCGACGATCAGAACGGTGTCATCAACGGCATTACCAGCGCAAAAGCGTCTCCCTATGAGCATTTCGGCGAGCGCCGGGGCACACTGAACAGGGTAATGAACAGCTATCAGGCACAGCTCGATTGGAATATCGGTGCCGCCAAACTGACCTCGATCACCAACTATCTGGAAATGAACAAGGTCTATGTCGAGGACGGCGACGCTCTTCCTGCTCTGCTCGTCAATGTCGACACAGGCGTCAGATTCCATCAATTTTCTCAGGAAACTCGACTCGCTGGCGATATCGGTGCGCTGAAATGGCAGGTCGGCGGCTATTATCTTTCGATGATTTATGATGGCCATCATGCAGTCACTGGCGCACCGATCTATGACCTCGCGATCGGCGGGAATGGCGGTTTTTCGGTTCCGACAGTTGATCAGCAGTATCGCATTCGCTCGAAGAACTGGTCAGTATTCGGCCAAGGCGACTATGACTTCGGCGGTGGCTTGTCCCTGACCGTAGGCGGGCGCTATTCGAAGGATCACAAGTCGATAGATTATGTGAATGTCCTGAGCGATCCGACGTATGCAGCACAGCCCAATCCGAAGATATTGTTCACCGACAAGGATATTGTGGCACTGGCACCGGGTGCAAATCGCGAGGTATACGGAGACTGGGCTGCACGCGTTTCGCTTAACTATCAGGCCACCCCCAGCACCTTGCTCTTCGCTTCGTGGAACCGCGGCATCAAGGGCGGAAACTGGTCATTATCCTCCAGCATTTTGACCCAACCGGAAAATTTCCGGCATCGTCCCGAAACGCTCAACAGCCTTGAGGCTGGTTTCAAGACGTCTCTATTGGGGCGCACATTGCGGCTCAACGGAACAGTCTATCACTATATTTACGATGACTATCAGGCCTTCTCGTTGGCTGGCGGCGTTCCGCATGTGTATAATAGTAACGCTCATGCCACTGGCGCGGAGCTTGAAGCTTTCTGGTCGCCGTCGCGTAACTTTGACGCGGTTCTGGGTGGATCATGGGAAACGTCATCGGTCGATAGTGTTCCTGCAACCGATGTTCAGTTTGGGCCTGAGTTATTCCCGGGCGCTCCAGATTCTCAATACTGCATCAACCAGAATGATGGCACCTTCCGCTGCGATTTCCCGCAGAAGAACATTGAGGGCGCCGAGCTTCCGAATGCCCCACGCTTCAGCTTCAACTATCTGCTGCGCTACAACACCAACATTCCCGGCGGCAATATCGCCGCTCAGGTCGACGGCGTGTGGTATGCCAAGCAGTTTCTGGAAGTGACCAATGGTCTCGGCTCGCAGCAGAAGGCGTATAATGTCACCAACGCCTCTCTTACGTATCGGAATGAGGCAACGGGTATTTCGCTGACGGCATGGGGACACAACGTGTTCGACAAAGCCTACCGCGCTTACGCCCTAAATCTGGGCATTCTCGGTGTAACCTCGGTGTATGCACCCCCTGCGACTTACGGCGCGACCTTGCGCGTTCCGTTCGGCGCTCAGTAAAGGCACTTTACGGGAAACCCCGGAGCGACATGGCTCCGGGGTTCTCCTCGTGCTGAATCTACTCGCCGGTTCGCGCCACGATAATGGCTTTCGCATCGGCCCGTTCTGCCGCGCTGGATTGCAGCATTTGGGCTGCGGCTGCGATCTTTGCCCAGTCCTCATCCTTCAGCTTCGAAGCATCCGGTTCGCCTTGATCATTCATGCCCTTGTTGCTGATGTCCCAAAGGACCTGAGCTTGAGGTGCCAGGACGGACTTCATTGCTTCGCGCAATACTACGGGCCGAGTCTCGATCTGCCCAGGGTCATCTGGTCCCTGACTATTGCAACCGCTGAGCAAGACTATGAAACCGAGACTGAGCGCAACTTTCTTCATGGAATCCCTATTGCTTTTGCACGCGCCGGTCAGACGCGGCTTCCGGCTGCACAGCCAGACTCAGGCACGGCAAATGGATTACCGTTACGGAACGGTTCTCAGGAGGTTCTTGGTGCAGGCGCACGGCAGAGAGGCGGAAAAAACGACGCGCGTGTCATGGCATTTTCAGAGCCAATGCACCTATCGGTGGTGAAAGGTGGGTAAGGGCGGGCCTGCTGGAATATTGGTACATTCGCTGAGCGCGTTCCCTGGTATCGATTGCAAGATGGCAATAGAGTTTGGCCAGGGTGATCCAATCGTCATCGTGCGCCTACGTCGCCATTGTTGCGCGACGCGGGCCTGGAATGCCTTAGCCTGATCCAGCCGATCCAGATGCCGCTCACCGATGTGACGAGGCCGAGGATCGACAGCGTCCATAGTAGTACGTCCCAAGCGGGACGGTTCAGCGTCAGGCCGTTGAGATCCCATTTGTGGAGGAGGTCGAAGAACCAGCGGTACAGCCTCCGCCGGGAATCGGTATCGCCCACAACTAAGCCAGTGGCGGGGTCGATATGCACCCATGTCCGTGCCGCATCATCGAACCGCACGCGCAACACAGGTAGCTTGGGCAGTGCGCCGACATCATACCAATAGGCGTCGGGCGTGGTCAGTCGATCGACCGCCACGGCCCGCGCGCCCGGAACGAGCGTGGCGGCTGCGCTTGTGATCTGCTTCTGATCCAGAACCGGTGGTTTCAGACTGTCCGCCTCGATCGTCGTAATCGGTCGTCCCGGGCGATCGAAGGTCAGCAGCTCGCGCCCCGCCGCCCATTCCAGCTTCATCTGCCTCGCGCCCGGAGCCATGACCGCGAGCCCCGGGATGGATAGCGGTGATGGGGTAGCCGCGCCGGCATAGGCCATGCGTTCTGCCGTCCCGATGCCGTTGCTCGCAAAGAGCCGAAACGGATCGACCGACAGCCAGCCGCTGAAGATCCATGCCAGCAACGCAAGGCCGCCCGTGAGTCCGGCGATATGGTGCCACCACATCCAGCCATGATAGGGGGTGATCCGCCCGTCGCGATATCGGCGTCGCCCGATCCGCATGCGCAGAATGCCAATCCACATGCCGGTTACGGCCGCCGCGATGCAGGGACCGGACACCCACATGACGACTTGCCGCCATGCAGCACTATCCTGCCGCAATATGGTGGGATAGATCCAGTGCGGCACCGATCCGAGCCAGTTCCAGAAACGCTCGAACCGGCTCGTGTCCAGCACGACCATGCCAGTCGCGGACGAAACATAAAGCTCTGTACCGGAGGGGTCGTCTAACGACGCCTTCCACAACGGACGATGCCGGTCGAAGCTACCCGCGACCGTCCACTGATCGCGTTCGATATGCTCCAGGATCTGTATTTGGGCAAAGCCAAATCGGCTCGCCACGCTGCGTGCCAAGGCCGCATCAACGGGAGGAAGCGAAGCCCCCGCCATCGCCGAAACGGTCGATTGCTCCCCCTCCCACGGGTTGATACGCCAGACTGGCACATCGTCGCGCATCTCCAAGGTCATCGATCTGGGTTTAGAAAAACCCGCCAATTCTAGCGCGGTCGAAGGCTGCACATTCACGCGCTCCCAGGCGATGGGCATCTGCCTCGCCTGCCTCTCCTGCGCCGTGAGTGTCGGGAAGGGGACATAGATCATCACCAGTCCCGAGAGAAACCAGATGGCGAAGAGCAGGCATGATCCAATGCCGATCCAGCGATGGGTAATGAACAGCCAACGCTTGGCCCTGTGACCAAGCGTTGGCTTTCTGGCCTTAGAAGCGGGCACGGACGGCTACATCAACAGACCTGGGCCGGCCCAGAATCCACTGTTCGTTGCCATAAGTTGTCTCGGCATAATCGTTGTCGAACAGATTGTAGAAGCGCAAATCCAAAGCGACATTGGGCGTGATGGCATAGCTTGCGCCGCCATCGATCACGGCATAGGCGGGGACGCGGAAACTGTTAGCGTTGTCAGTGTAGCGATGCCCGACATAACGAACATTGACGCCGGCAAACAAGCGCTTCGCATCACTCCAGCGCAGTTCCAGATTGGCCGATGTCTCAGGGACGTTTGGCGGCGTCTTGCCCTCGAAGCCAGAAAATTCATCAAAATTGGCATCGAGGACCGTTCCATTGGCAGACAGACCAAACCCGGCGGGCAGTTGGAGATCGATACTCGCCTCAATGCCTTGCGACGAGCGCTGGCCGACCTGATCAATGGCGCCGCCAACGACGGTCTGGCTGAACAGATTTTGTTTAACCAGACGATAGGCGGCAAGGGTAAAGCTGTCTTTGCCATCCATGAACAGGCCCTTCACCCCCGCCTCAAATTGATAACCATCGGCATAGGTTAGCTGGAACTGCGCGGCGGAGGTGGAAAATGTCGTCAGCGTACCAAGCGGATCAACCGCCGTGGCATATTGCGCATAGAGCGAGAGATTTTCGCTCGGCTGATAAACCGCACCCAGTCGCCAAGTGGTGCTCGAAAGCTTCTTGTAGGCACTGTTTCCACCGTTGAGGCCGGGGGTTTCTCCCGTGATTGCGCCCGCCGAATAGACATAGTTCCACCGTCCGGTCTTGTTCTCCTCATGCCGCAGGCCCCCAACCAGGGAAAGCCGCTTTGTGAGGGCAAGGCGGTCCTCGGCATAGATCGCCCATGTCGTGGTTTTTGTCCGATAGCGGGGAAGCAGGCCGACAGTGTCGAGGAACAGGCCAGGATTAAAGCCAGTAAGCGCGACGTCATCTTCTTGCGGATCAGAGGCGAATTGGTGCGAATATTCAAGATTGAACTGATTGACGTCGTAGCCGATCAGAAAGTCGTTGCTGGTGTCGCCGCCCAGCGCGTTCGCGAGTTTGACGAAACCTTGGCTGCCATATTGGTCGGCGTCATGGATGATGCCGAAATTGTCTGCCCGGTGGATGCATCCAGACGTGCCGGAGCCGCTGCCATTGGGGCAATTGCCGTCCGATGCGGTCCAGCTATAGGATTCCAGATTGCGCCATTTGCGGTTGCTCGTGATGTAGTAGGCGGTGTTGGCGATACTGACCATGTCACTCAGCTTCCAGTCGAGGCTGAGCGCGGTGCGGTTGTCACGAAAGCGCATCGTGGCATCACCGACATTGTAGTTTTCTGTGCGGATCGACGTGTCGAGCTTGCCATCGATCAGCGGCGTGCCGAAATATTTGGTGGAATTGGCATTGCCGAAATCATTGCGCAGCGTGAGCGTTAAATTGTCGCTGGGAGCCAATTCGAGCGCACCGGAAATCGCGAGATTGTCGCTTTCACCCCTGTCGACAAAGCCATCGGATTGGCGATAACTTGCATCAAGACGGAAGGCGAGCATCTCTCCCAGCGGCCCGCCCATCCCCGCTGCTGCCTGCCAGCTGTTCTGCGAACCGTAGCTTGCCTGCGCATCAACGACCAAACGATCCCGGTTCGGCCCCTTGGGAATGACGTTGACGACACCGCCGAGAGCGCCCTGACCGAATAACACCGACGACGGGCCGCTCAGAACCTCAATCCGCTCGACATTCCAGGAGTCGGAAGGAAAAGAGATTGAGCCGTTATTGGGGAACAACCGCACGCCATCATATAGCTGCAACACTGACCCTTGGCCTTCGAAGCCTCGAACAGCAAAGGTCAACCCGGCGTTGCCGGGATTGCCCGCATTGGTGATGCCCGGTGCGCGCGAAACGGCACCGACGATCCCGATATCACCCCGTGCCCTGATATCGTCTCCATTAACGACGCTGACGCTCGCAGGCATTTCAAGGATGGAGATTCCAAGGCGACTGCCCGTCGATGCAGTGGTCGTCAGAACTTCGGGGCGCTGGGCGGTGACGATAATAATGTCGGCTGAGCGCTGTTCGTTGGTACCAGTATCCGATGGCTGCTCTTCCGCATGAGCCGGCACGGTCAGTCCGCAAAGCACGGTGCTGGCAGCAAGAAGCTGCAGGCGTCCAAGTTTACTATGTCTCTCGATCATGAAACCCCTCGATGTCATTTTCTGTTCGAGGAGGCTTCGCTGAGAGATTTGGCTCCGCAAGTTACAAACGGTTGAGAAACCCGCAACGCCGATCGCGGGACGAGTTACATTACGGTGACAGGTTTCATTTCCATCGGGATGCAGCGATGCGCCAACTGGACGGACGGCAAAGACAAGACCGGGATGGTGCCGGTCTTGTCTTTGCCTAGTTGCCTGCTTCAGCTCACGGGGTGATGGAGCCGGTTATAGAAGAGGGGATGGCCGACCGTTGCCGGGTCGATGGCTTTGGCCAAGGCGAGGACGCCCAGTGCGATCAGCGGCTCGATGACGATCACCACCAGATAGTTCGCTGCAAACAAGCCGACCTGGTTCATATTCTCTGCGCCGAACCCCTGCCCGTAAAAGCTCCAGAAGGCTACCATCAGGATTATACCGCCCTGATAGGCTGCAGCGAGCACGAAAGCCTGCCAGAGGCTTAGGTTGACATAGGGGGCATGCGGGGGGACCAGACGCTTTACCAACCAGGTCACGATATAGAGCGGCACAATGAGCGTCGTGATATTCATGCCAAATTGCGGAAGGTCTTGCGGCTGGAAGAAAAGCCCTTGCGCCAGCAGTCCCAAACCAAGGCCGATCGATGCCGGTCCTCCTCCGAAGATCAGGTACAGGACGGCGCCGAAGATGAAATGCACCTCTGAGACGCCGCGGGTATAATGTGGGAGAACCTCAAAAAAGATCAGCACGAGCGCGGTGGTCGCGATGCTGCGCAAGATGAGCGCCTTTGCCCCGCCATCCGATCTCATCGTATCAAGGGCAAGCTTGCCGGCCATGATGACGGAACCGGCGCCTGCGCCGTAACTGAGATAAAGTTTGGCGCCCTCGACGACACCTTCCTGCATATGCATGGCAGTCTCCCATCGTTTTCTTTCAATTTGGAATTTACGGGCCCGGGCAACCATGTCCTTGCGCCAGATCAATGTTCTAGATGAATGGCGCTTCGAACAGTGCGTTGTCTCCTACTGGCAGGGCTGAACGGCATCAGCGGCCATCTGCCTTCAAGACACCACAGGCCATAAATCCGCACGGGGAGACCTTGATTCAAACTATTGACCATCCATATACCATCCACACAGATGGTAGATTGATGGTGCTATGGCGAATATTCAAGAACTTCGTCCCAAGGCGGACAGCGAGAAGATCACGATCAATCTCGGGTTTGTCGATCTCGGCCACATCGATCTCCTCATCCGCGAGGGGTTCTATTCGAACCGCACCGATTTCATCCGTACCGCTATCCGCAATCAGTTGGAGCGGCACCGTGACGCCGCTGAAAAGTCGGTCGTGCGCAAGCAGCTTGATCTAGGCATCAGCCACTTTTCCAAGGAACAGCTAGAGCAAGTGCGCGATGCGGGCGAGGCCCTGGATATCCGCGTTCTTGGACTTGCCACGATTGATGCCGAAGTCTCGCCCGAACTCGCCCGTTCGGCAATCGCATCCCTCACCGTCCTCGGTGCCTTTCACGCCAGCGCAGCCGTCAAGGCCGCGCTGGCCGATCGCATCCGATAGTTAGAACAAGGAATCGATATGGCACTGAACTCTTCAATGGCGGAGGTGCTCCGCCTCACCCGCTCGGGTCATCTGATGGAAGCAACCGCAGCGATCAGGAAAATGCTTGGGACGAGCGAAAGCGCAGCCCCGGCGCCGGCCCACGAAACGGAGAGTGGCATCATCGACCTGGTGTCTGAGCAGGGCGTGTGGCGAGCCAGCACTTCGCCCCTCACCGCTTTTTCTGGGGCCGAGCCCAAGGTTGGCAGAACGAACTGCGTCCAGAAGAGCGGCAGCTTCGAAGAGCAAATGTATCGCGGAGCCGAGGGGTCTATGGCCTATCGGCTATATCGGCCGGCCAATGCGGCCGCCGACATGCCGCTGGTGGTGATGCTCCACGGCTGCACACAGTCGCCCGAGGATTTCGCTCGTGGCACCGGAATGAATCGCCTCGCCGATGAGTTCGGGTTTCTGGTCGCCTATCCCCGTCAGACAACAAGCGCCAATGCGCAGAAGTGCTGGAACTGGTTCAGGCCCCACGATCAGCGTCGGGACCAAGGTGAGCCAGCGCTGCTGGCCGCTATTGTCCGCCATGTGATGGCGCAGGACAGGATCGACGCGAACAGAGTGTACGTTGCCGGACTTTCCGCAGGCGGGGCCGCAGCGGCTATCATGGCATCAGAATATCCGGATATCTTCGCGGCAGTCGGAGTCCATTCCGGGCTCGCTTGCGGCGCCGCACGAGATATGCCGAGCGCATTAGCCGCCATGAAGCGCGGCGCAGGTGGCGGGCGGCCGCTTCGCGCAGCGCAGCACTTCGTCCCGGTCATCACTTTTCACGGAGATCGCGATGCGACGGTTCACGAGGTGAACAGCCGTGAGATCATTGCAGCAGCATCTGCGGCCGCCGGCACGCCGCTGAAGGTTGACGTCACGCGGGGGCGCAGTGCTTCGGGGCGCACGTTCACAAAGAGCGTAAGCGTTGATCCGGAAGGCAGGGCGCTCATCGAGCAATGGACCGTACAGGGCTCTGGCCACGCCTGGTCCGGAGGCGATCGCGGCGGGACCTATACGGATCCAGCCGGCCCGGAAGCGTCACGCGAGATGGTCCGCTTTTTTCTCGACAAGAAGCGCCCGTGATCCTTGCCTAATGCAGGCGAAGCGGTCGATTGAGAGTACGTTAAAGTGTAACGCTGCGAGGGGTTATTCGTTTTTCGTTGCTTGATCTGTGGAATGCTGCACGCCATTCATCGTGATGTGGCTACCGGCAAGATCGTGACGGTGCAGCCCTCCGACTTCGGCCCCGGTTATCCCAGTTGGTCCGCTGATGGTCGGTCGATCATGGTGTCGCGGATGGATGAATATTCCAAATCCCGGCCTTATGAAGCGGGCACCACCAACCAGATTCGCGTACTCGCGGCCGACGGCAAGAGCCCGCCGCGTGACCATGTCCTGGTTCCCCATCATTCGGTCGGCACTCGCTCGGCCGCCGATAGGCTGGTATGGTCGCCCGACGGCCGCTCGATCGAAGCGGGCAAGCTCGCGGACATGGTGATCGTCGACTGGCCGATATCCGCGACGCCCGCAACGTCAGACAGGTCATCGTTAACGGCAGGGCTTATGGTTCCGAGCCATTGCCCCTGAAGTGAATGACGTTGGCTTTCCCGCCAGCTTGCTGGAGCGGCGGCGCCCGCCCGAGCAATCGACGCGCACGATTGTGGAGCGCTATCCTGCCGCCTTTATCATCAATCGCTCCAAACGTTCCACAAAGGCCCGCGGATCGGCGGGCGGTTCGCCTTCCGCGATACGTGCCTCATCGAGCAGCAGGAACGCGAGATCCTGGCGCTCCTCATCGCTGCCGCTGGCTTGCCCCAACTTTGCGATGAGCGCGTGATTGGCATTGACCTCCAGAACCGGCTTCGCACGTTCAGGCGTTTGACCCGCTGCAGCCAGCATCTTTTCCAGACGCAGATCCATGGCATTGTCGGGTGCCACGATGCAGACCGCGCTGGTGGTCAGCCGATCGGACACGCGGACATCCGAGACATGTTCGCCCAACGCTTCCCTGGCAAAAGCGACAAAGCCGCTGACCTCCTCGCTGGGCGTGGCGGCATCCCCACGTCCTTCAGCGGGCGGTATGAGGCTGAGATCAGCCGCTCCCTGGGTAACCGACTTGAAGGGCTTGCCTTCATAATCGACGCCCATCGTCGTCCAGAAACTGTCGACCTGATCCGGCAGCAGCAAGACCTCGATCCCGCGCGCCTTGAACCCTTCGAGCTGGGGCGATTGAGCGATCCGATCCAGGTTGTCGCCGGTGGCATAATAGATAGCTGTCTGGTTTTCCTTCAGCCCGCCGATATAGTCTTTCAGCGATCGCCATGCCCCATCAGATGTCGTGCTCTTGAAGCGGGCGAGGCCAAGCAACTGTTCGCGACGACCGAAGTCCTCGTAGAGGCCCTCTTTCAGCACGGCACCAAAGTTCTCCCAGACTGCGGAATAGCGTTCGGCATCATTGGCTGCGAGCTTGTCCAGCTCGGCAAGGATACGGTTGCTGACACCCTTCTGGATCGCCGCCAGCACGGGGCTGTCCTGAATCATCTCGCGCGACATGTTGAGCGGAAGGTCCGCTGAATCGACGAGGCCGCGCACGAACCGTAGGTAGCGTGGCAGAATCTCGGCCTCATCCGTGATGAAGACCCGGCGCACGTAAAGCTTGATGCGCCCCTTGCGGTCAGGATCGAACAAATCGAACGGCTTGGTCTCGGGAATGAAGGTCAGCACCGAATATTCATGCCGCCCTTCTGCCCGGTAATGCAGTGTCATTGCCGGCTTGTCGAACTGCCCGGCGACACTTCGGTAGAAGTCGGCATAGTCGTCTTCGGTTATCTCGCTTTTCGCTTTGGCCCACAAAGCCACGCCATCGGCCAACTGGGCGGCCTCGTCCTCGCTTCCGGCTTCGCTAAGGAAGATAGGAACCGGGACATGGCCCGACTGCGCCTTGATGATCCGCTCTACGGTGTAGCGCTCCGCATAGCCCTTCGCATCATCGAGCAGGTGCAGCGTGACGCGCGTCCCGTGCGCGGGTGCAGTGGCGGGATCAACAGGCGCGAGCGTGTAAGTTCCCTGGCCATCAGATGTCCAGCTGGCGGCTTCCGCCTCGCCTGCGCGGCGGGAAACGACCTCGACCTTCTCCGCCACCATGAACGCCGAATAGAAGCCCACGCCGAACTGGCCGATAAGCTGCTGACCCTCGCCGTTCTTGTCTGCGGCGAGCTTTTCCATGAACGCTTTGGTGCCCGAGCGGGCGATGGTGCCCAGCGTCTCTCCCATGTCGGCGGCGGTCATCCCGATACCGTTGTCCTCGATAACGAGAGTGCCTGCATCCTTGTCCAGCGTGAGGGAAATGCGCGGCTGCGGATCGTCACTCTGCAGTTCCGGGTTCGAGATCGCTTCATAACGCAACTTCTCGCAGGCATCGGCAGCATTGGAGATCAGTTCGCGAAGGAACACGTCCCTGTCGGAATAAACCGAGTGGACCATCATATGCAGGAGTTTGGAAACATCCGCCTCGAAGGCACGGGTTTCCGGGGCGCTAACAGTATCCGTCGTCATCGTCTCTCTGGCTCTCGCATTTGAAGAATAGCGCAGATCAGATGGATCGAATGCCGGTAGCGTTCAAGGGGCGGTGGCTGGTCAGCTCGGACCGGGTTTTGCCAAAAGCGGACCCACGGCAAACGAGTGACGGGCTGATCCCGCCTTTGCTGGCCTATGGCTGGGCAACCCTGCGCATGTGCCGGTCACTGCACTTAGGCGGGAAACTCTTGCCCCCCGGATGCATTAGGCAGGCGGGGGGCTGAGGAGTCCGGACATGACTGAGGAAACCTACGCTGACGCCATTGCCCTGCTAAAGGCCGACCACCGCAAGGTCGAAGAGCTGTTCGACCAGTTCGAGGAGGCCAGCGGCAAGAAAAAGCAGGCCATTGCCAATCAGATCTGCAACGAACTCAAGATTCATACCATCATCGAGGAAGAGATCTTCTACCCCGCGCTAAAGGGCAAGATCGAGAGCGAGACCTACACCGAGGCCTTTGTCGAACACGACGGCGCCAAAGTGCTGATCAACGACATCGTCGCCGGCTCACCTGACGACGAGTTCTACGCTGCCAAGGTCAAGGTGCTGTCTGAAGAGATCAAGCATCATGTCCATGAGGAAGAGATGCGCGTCGAGGGCATGTTCGCACAGGCCCGCGATGCCGGCGTCGATCTGGTAGCGCTGCGCGACGACATGCTCGCCCGCAAGACCGAGTTGATGCAGGAAGCGGAACGAACAGGCCTGCCGCCTGCGCAGCTCAAGGTCGTGGTTGCCAGCTGAGAAAGGGGCAGGCGATGGAGGCAGGCAGCCCGAAGGATACCACCGATCTGGCGGCGATGGCGCGTGAGGTGCTCACCCTATGCGCCGAACGTGACCTGTGTCTCGCGACAGCGGAAAGTTGCACCGGCGGGCTGTTGGCCTCGTTGCTCACCGATGTTGAAGGGGTGAGCAGTTGCTTCGAGGCCGGGATCGTTGCCTACAGCAATGAGGCGAAGACCATCCTTCTGGGCGTCGCGCCATCGCTGCTGCAACAGTATGGCGCGGTCAGCCGCGAAGTGGCGCGGGCCATGGTGCAAGGCATCTTTCCGCGCACGTCTGCCGATCTTGCCGTCGCGGTCACCGGCTTTGCAGGGCCTGCGGGACCAGATGACGAGGAAGGCCTGGTCTATCTCGCCGTCGCCAATGGCCGAGGCGATTTCGATGCACGGGAATGCCACTTCGGCAAGATCGGTCGCGATGGTGTTCGCCTCCGGGCGGCCCGCGCTGCGCTGGCCATGCTCAAGGTTGCCTTGGGAGGAAGCGAATAGCGCCTGCGTGCATATACCCGATACTCCGCAAGTCAGATCGACATGCGCCAAAGGATAAGGATCCGATGCCCACCTTTTTTATGCACCTTAAGAATGCCCATGGCTTCCAACGCGATGACGAGGGTGCCGATTTTGCCGATCTTGATGCTGCGCGCACGCAAGCTATCCGGACTGGTGCCGATATTCTGGCAGAAGAAATCAAGGGCGGCTGCCAAACCGTCAGGCTCAAATTCTACATCGATGACGCGGACCAGCGGCGCCTGGCAACAATCCCCATGACAGCCAACATCGAACACACGGCTCCTGACTGATCCTGATCGTCGGCGCGCAGGCAGAGCTGTGCACCCGCTTGACAAGACTGCCTGACAAGATGACCGCCCTTCCAAGGAGCCAAGAGCTAGGCAAGGCGGGCCCGATTGCCAGAAGCCTTGCTCAGCTCACCTCGCCTCCAGGCAACTTCATCGCACTGATCGCAAGCGAGGGGCTGGAACCGCTTGGCATAGAACTACATTTGTCGGCGGATCAGCTTGGAATAGTTTATGCGTCTCAGTATCTTTGGCTTCGAGGCCCACTTTGGGGGTGTCCGGGTGGTGCCGGCAGGACCGACCCTTACAGGGTATTGCCGATCTGACGCCGAGATTGAATTTGCGATTGCGCGTATGAAGGTGGATCTGGACGCTCTCTCAACGGCTATGAAAGAGGCGTTGGCGGAGGAGGCGCGGCGAATGCCTTTCGATGAAATCGCGTTCGGGCAGCTAACAGGTGACAATGGCTCGCCTCAAAGCGCGAAGTGACCGTCGATCACCATCATTGATGTTCAAGGCCGGAAGCAGCGGCCCAATGTTTCGCCTTTGCGCGATCGAGCGCTAAGCTCGCAACTCACCACGCTACGGCCCGTTTTTTCGCCTGGAAGCATGCTGTTCTGCTTGGGACAGCAGGATGTCCAGATCCTCGCGGCTAATGTCAAAATTCTCATGCATATCCGCCAGAGCGGCATCGATGTCCGCCTGATGGAACCCTGCCGGCGCTGCGGCCAATGCGGCAGGCGCGCGGTGCGGATAGGAGTGACCCGACCAACGATGGAAGAACACTGCCAGTGTTACGAGCGCGATTGAGTTTATTCCAACCGGCATGAATGCAAATTCGTAGCCGACCGAATGGATTTCATGGCTGCCAATCACGGCAGTCAGTGCGGCTGCTCCCCCGGGAGGATGGAGGCAGCGCGCCAGCGACATCGCTAGGATGGCAAGGCCAACGGCGATCCCGGCTGCGAGTGCCGGATTACCTATCATTTTGAACGCCGCAACTCCGAGGAGGGCCGAAATCACATTGCCCCCGACGACAGGCCAGGGCTGCGCCAACGGACTTGCCGGAACTGCGAAAATCAGCACGGCGGACGCACCCAGCGGTGCAACAATGATGGGCAGGTCGGCTGGCCTGAACGGGGTTTGCGCACAGACGATAATCGTGAGCGCAATGCAGAGCGCTGCGCCGAGGCATCCGATCAGTCGCGCCGGGAAGCTGGCCCCTGCCAGGATGGGTCGAAAAATCCGCACTGTATCCTGTCACGTCGCTTCTGAACCATCGGCGATACCGCCTAGCATCGTGCTTCCTGTAACCCAAGGAGTTCCGCATGATCAGTCTTTCTCCCCGCCGGAGCGACCTATCCTGCGAATAGATGAGTGTGTAGAACCGTCCGGCATCATGCGACCAACCAGCGCCACCCCGGCAAATGTCGGGACGATCGCAATCGGCGGAACAACGTTTCTTTGCGGCTGCTATTGGTTCAGCGCGCGGAGTTTTTACGCCTACGTCGGTTCACGACAGGCTTTAAGCAGCACGGCGGGCCTGAACAAATGGTACAGGCGATTGAGCGCCGGTTGGAACAAGCGTGAAACAATCAACCAAAGCCCGAAAATGATCTGCGTGGGCAACAAGGTCATGCACTGCGGCATTGGCTTGCTCTACCATCGCGGCATTCTGTTGGGTCACGGTGTCCATATCGCGTACCGCACCGTCAACCTAGCGTAGCGTCATTGCTTGCCCTCGGGCCGCATCAGCAATCGTCGTTGTGATCTCGGCAATCTCGCCCACCCGGTCGATGATGCGCTGCAGTGCCTCGCCTGTCTGTCCCACCAGTGAGACACCGGCTTCCACCAGAGAACTGGATGCACCTATCCGCTGCCGTATATCCATCGCCGCCTCGGCAGAGCGCAGCGCAAGTAATCGCACCTCACTGGCGACAACCGCAAAGCCCTTACCCGCATCTCCCGCGCGCGCTGCCTCTACGCCAGCGTTCAGCGCGAGCAAGTTGGTCTGAAGAGCGATGTTGTCGATTAGGGAGACGATTTGCGCGATCTCGCCAGAGGATTCTTCGATGGCGCTCATGGCGCAGACGGTTCGCTTCACGACCTCACTGGAATGTTCGGCTTCATCGCGCGTCAACGCTACGATCTCCTGCGCATGTGTTGCTTGATCTGCCGTATTCTCAATGACCGTGGTAATCTGTCCCATGGCACTTGTCGTTTCGGCAAGGCTGGATGCCTGCCGCTCTGTCCGGCGCGCCAGATCGTCAGTCGCGCTGCGAATTTCCCCTGCGCTTGTGCCGAGCTTGCCCGATGTGCCCGCAACTTCGCTGACAATGCCATCCAGACTGGCCACGGCCTGATTGAAATCGTCGCCTATTTTCGCAAAGGGGCCGCCCAGTTCTGACGAGATGCGATACGCAAGATTGTTTTTCGCCAACTGTTCCAGCCCTTCGCCGATGCTTGAAACGATAAGGTCTGTCTGTTGCGCCTTTTCCTGCGCTCCTGACCGGAGCTGATCCCTGAACGAATTGAACGCGCGGGCAAGTTCACCCATCTCATTTGCCTTGTCACAGCCAGGTGTGCTGGTGTCCCAATTACCGGCAGCCATGGCATTGACCCGAAGGATAATGCTGCGCAGAGGCTGAATGACCGCTCTTTCGACATAAAGGACGCAGGCCAACGTCGAGCCAATAATCAAGAGGCCCAACGCCGAGATTAGCCAGAGCGTTCGCGAAATGACCCCTTCGGTCTTTTGCGCAAGCTCGGCTTGAGCGGTCGTGGAGGCCGAAACAAGGTCGTCGATCTGTCGCCGGTGCGCCTGATAGGCCTGCTCAGCTTGGCGGTAAGCCGCCTGCGCTTGGTCCATATCCCCTCGCGCAAGGGCTGGTAGCATACCCTTGTTGACCGCTTGCCAGAAGCGATCCGCCTGCGGGACTGCCCCCGCCAGCAGGTGGGCCTTAAGATCGGGGTTCAGATCTGATTCACGCCAAAAGGCCTCTCTGGTACGAAAGTCGGCCTCCAGCTTGGCGAGACGGGCCTTGCGCTCCCGTAGTGACGCGGGGTCCTGCATCAGCTTGGTCGTCTCAAGATAGGCTTCGATGACATATTCGGGCGGCGGCAATATGTCCGCCACCAGATCACTGATCTGCTGGTTCGCATGGTGAACAGGTCCGCCAAACCGAACCTTGTTGAACTGATTTCCGGCAATGGCAGCAGCGATCAGCAGGCTCAAAAGCAAGCATGCACTGCCTATTCTGACGATCTTCTCAATGCTCATTATCTCTCTCCTAAATACTATTTGACATAGTATGGTTAGGAGGCAGAGAACGCTTAGTTCCGGCGTTTTACATATGAGTTTGCTGAGGCGGTCGTCGCTTGGTCGATCTTCGACGGACTGCTCGACCGCC
The DNA here is from genome assembly GCA_964502105.1 of uncultured Novosphingobium sp. Classification (GTDB taxonomy): domain Bacteria; phylum Pseudomonadota; class Alphaproteobacteria; order Sphingomonadales; family Sphingomonadaceae; genus Novosphingobium. The sequence continues at coordinate 53,509 of CAZCUS010000002.1, forward strand.
TCATGAGCGACTTCGACAACTACCGCGACGCCGTCAGGGCCGGGGCAATCATCCAGGCCGCTACGCTTGTTGAACTCGCCAGGAAAATGCGTATCCCGGCAGAGGCGCTGCAAGAGACCTGCAAAGCATAGAAGCGATCGCCCGCGGTGAGGAACATGACATGTATGGGCGCAGCTTCGACCCCGCCCAACTGCTCCAAGCACCTTACTACGCCGCCCGCGTTACCGGCGCACTTTTCCATACCCAGGGCGGACTCGTCATCGATACGGACGCGCGCGTCCTCAAGGCGGATGGCACGCGTTTCCCCAACCTGTTGGCCGGTGGCGGCGCAACGCGGGGCTTGTCCGGGGACGATTGCTTTGGGTACCTGGCCGGGAATGGCCTGCTATCCGCAACAACCCTGGGCAAGATTGCGGGCCGCGTGGGAGCGAGGCAAGTCGTCACGGGATGAACCCACCTTCTGAAGCGGTCGGGATGGTCAAACCGCGTGGGATTGTGGTTGGCCCGTTTCGGCAGTTCTTCGATAAAGAAGGGGCCGGCCGCCGGAGAGAGGGAGAGATGCTGAAGGCGATAAAGGCAGTGGGACCATTCCTTTATTGAGTGTGTTGGGGCAGAGGAATATCACGCGGATTCGGCACGCTGATGTGCCCTGCCAACTTCTGGCACGTAAACGGGACCGTTTGTCTGGAGAATGAAGTCCTTGATACCGCCAACGTCTCTGCAAACTGATGAAAATGGCGTCGAAGTGTCGATCGCCGACGAAGCAGCGCGCTTCCGTGCCGTCCTGCTCGGAGACAGCCGCTCCACCACGTTGGCAAACCTGTTCGATTACCTGCTTGAACGCGTTGAGGATCCGCGCGCACCCAAGGAAATCGAAGTGGCCATGGCCGTGTTTGGCAAAAGCGGGGCATTCGATACGTCACAAAACTCGATGGTCCGCAGCCACATGCATCGGCTGCGCCAGAGGCTGGAGCGATATAATGCCGGCAAGTCAGGGCCAAGGCTGACCGTTCCCAAGGGGGAATACCGTCTGGTCCTCGTCGATCCGCAAGAGGAAGAGGAGGCTGACGAAGACCTGGCAGCATTGGCAGCCCCATCATCGTCGCACATGTGGATACGGCGATTTTTGGCAATCGCCGCGATAGCCAGTGCCTTGCTCTGGTTTGCCGCGTTCTTCTGGCCCGACGATCAATTCCAGTCTTCACCGCTTGCCAAAACAGTGCTGTGGAAGCCGATGGTATCGGGCAGCAGGGCTCCGATCATCGCAGTCGGTGACATCTACCTGTTCGGCACGAGCGGCAAGGAGGGCATGCTGGAACTTCTCTCCAAGAAGTCCGAGCTTCAGTCAGAGGCGGATCTGAACCGCTACCTGATGATGCACCCTGAACACAAAGGAAGGCTGCACGACCGGGGCATTTACCGGGTGCCGTCGGTTCAGGCCAATGCCACGTTTGAAATTCTCAAGCTCGTATCGAGCATGAGCAAGGCACCGGCAGATGTGGTCCCGATGTCACGGATTTCGCAAGATCGCGTCGATTCAAACAACATCCTGTTTATAGAGTATTTTTCCCAACTTCCGACGCTGCGCTCCCCCATCTTGCACATGTCCGGCTTTGCTCCGACCGACGATTTCAATCTCATCAGGGACAAGGCAACAGGCACGGTCTACGCAGCCCACAACTCCATCGAAGAAGCAGCCCCGCAGAGCGACGGTTCGGCCCAGACGCCTTCCTATGGAACCGACTATGGCTACATCGCCAGCTTTCCCGGAACATCGGGGCGCCACAACCTGCTCATTTCCGGAATTGGCGATGCGGCGCTGTCGCAGATGGTCAAAGTGGTCAAAGACAAGCAGCAGCTGGACGCGCTGGCACGCCAGACCGGGAAAATCAGCAACTTCGAAGCGCTCTACCGTGTCCGCACCGCGGGTGGGCTGGTGTTTGAAACCAAACTGCTGGTCGCGCGGCCCTTGAAGAACGACTGACTCTTGGCGCGACGGACGGTTTCGACCTTCGCGCCACCGGCAGGCCGGCTTTGCGCATGCCGACAAGGTCCCGACTTTAGGGCCCCGTTGGAGGAGCATCCAGTCGCCCCAAGGGCCTGGTTTTATCCCAAACTTTCGACATATCAATAGGATGAGCACTCAATAGCGTGCTCTGATAACTCTGCGAAAACATCGTACGCACTTGGTAGAGCGCTTCGAAAGAGCCGAATTTTCCGCCAATGCGCTGCCCCAGTTCGCGCAGCCTAACCGGATCGTTCGTCGCCAGATTGACCATCTGCATCACGCCAGCCTCGCCCGTACCCGACAGGACCAGAATTTGCTTGCCCGATGGACCGGGGAAACTTGCAATGTAGCCGTAGTCGCGGCGGGGAATGATCTGATCTGCCAAAAGGTAGGGACTGGCAGAAAGAAAACGTTTTCCGTTGGTCTTGTCGACCAGCTCATAGCAGGTCTCAGCACATCTGAACTGCGAAGCCTGGAAAAGCGGGCTGCCGATCAGAGGCGTCAGTCCATCGATGGCGCCTACATAGATGATGTTGGATGACTTCATCGTTCCTGCATCCAATTGCGATGCCGAGACGGGATTTGCATGAAATGGGCGGATCACAGGCCAGAGTGCACTTACAGCCTCGAGCGATTCTGAGCTGACAGTATGGGAATTGCCATCCATCAATTTGTGATCGAACGTTGGGTCGATAGAAATGCGTTCATAGAAATCATCAGGGTTGTTGATCGAAAGATCCTGCGTCAATTCATCAAATTTGCCGCTGTCGTCCTTGCTCAGGAACATGAAGTAATCGCCGGTGACGATCGTGGTGGGTTGGCCCTGCTCAAAACCCCGCCACAATGTTGATCGGACCGATTGATAGCCAAATCCCAGCCGGTCGCTGAAATAGATGCCGGCCACGACAATATTGCCAAGAACGAGTGCAAGTGCGGCGATCCACATCGAGGCCTTGCGTCCGGACCGTAGTTGCGTGTCAGCACCGACCTCGGGCATTGCGATGTCAGATGCGCTTTCTGCCGGTACCAGCAGCAAGGTGTACTCGCCTTGCGGGATGACGATGCGCGGCCCGGGCTTGTCTTCATAGTAGAGTTCAAGCTTCTTTCTGAGGCGATGGACCCCCACGCGCACACGCGATCCTTGCGCCCCTGTTCCCTCGATGGTCTCCTGAAAAACCACCTCGGCTATCTCGATCTCTTTGGGCCTGCGCCCCAGCAAGGATTGCTCCAGCAGAAAATCGAACAGGATGAGCAGCGTGCTGGATCGATTGGATTTGATGAATTCGCGTACCGCACGTCCTTCAGCCACCAGCGCATCGCTGTTGGTTTCGGGAACGGTTTCGGTTTGATTGCTCATCAGACGCAAATTTCCGCAAGGACCAAACGAATATCAATCATCGCGAAGCCGCTTAACACGCCCGTCGTCGATGCTTGCACACCATTCACCCTATTCATCCCCTGCCACCTGCTCAAGGCGCAGCCAGCGCGGTACTGGCGTTTCTGCACACCCAGGAGAAGCTGCTAGCTGACATCAAGTTCAACCAGCTGCGCGTTGAAACCGTATCGCGGCATGAACGCCTGCATAGCCTTGTTCGCGTCCAACGCGCGTTGCTCGGGCGTCCCTGCAGCGTCGACCCTTTCGCCGGTGTCCTGCGATTCCTGTTCCGGCTCTCCAGGCATGTCGCGTATGCCTTTGAGATCGCACCATACCATCCAGAACGACCGGCCATCCGCCGCAATCCACTGCGGCCCGATCTGCGGTGAGTAAAGCCGGGACTGCGGGTCGTCACCGGTGATCCAGGCCTTGTCCTCGTGCACCTGCCGCCACGGACCCCAAGGCGTTTCAGAAACCCAGACGCCCAGATAGCTGGCCTTGCCGAACTCTGTTCCATCTTCGGCGCAGCCGTTGCCGGCGCTGACCATCATGTAGGTATTCAAAGCCTCGTTGAACACGACGCTCGGCAGCCATGTCTCCACCACAAGGTCACCGGGAAACAGGTTCTTGTGATTGACCCAGCCCCGCGGGAAGACATGCACCGGGTGCCGATCATTCAGGCTGCCACTCCAGCGGGGGCTTCCATCTGGTCGCCGCCCGGCAAAGAACGCATAGGCCTTCCGGTCAAGGATCTGGTCGATCCGCACTCTGAAAAGCATCAGTTCGTTCATGCGTCCGTCGACATTGCCGTTGGGGCCGTAGACATAGATGTAGCCATCACGGTTGGCCCGATAATCCTGCCCCATCTGCAGAATTGAAAGGAGCGAAAAGCAGCCTTCGGGTTCGTTGAAGAAGGCGAGATTGTCGCTGCTTTGCTCGTCCCAGTTTTCCCACCGAACCGGACTTGCGCCGTTCTGATTGCGCCATGTTCGGCCATTGTCGTCCGAATAGATCAGCTTGGCGGTCTTCCAATGGCGCGGACGATCCTGTTCGCTGTCAAGCGCGCTCAGGAACTGGTAGATCCGTCCCCGCACCGCCAGCAATCCGTGGCCATGATAGTGCGGGGCATCTTCGGCCTCCTGCGACTGGTCCACATTGGGATAGTGCTCTTCAAGGCTTGCGGCAATGCTGCGCGGATCGGCACCACGCAAAGACCACAGCGATCGTTTGAAGAACCTGTCCGGCGGATCGATCCAGCCCGCACCATCGTTGACGACGGTCAGCTGTCGGCCATCTGCCGTCCACGTCATCTTGTACCCGTCGCCGATGGTAGGAAGCTGGACCAGGGTATCATCGCGGCGGCGCACAGCCACGATGCGCTTGCCAAGCTGGCCTTCCCCGCGTCTCGCGGCAAGGGCTTTGCCACCGATCCCCCAGAGACCGAAAGCCAGAAGCTGCTTGAGAAGCTGACGCCGTTGCGACAAGGTGGTTCCTCCCGATGAAGTGATTTCAACCCTTGCAGCAGCCATGCCCGGAATTCGGCTGCATGTGGGCCAGGGCAGCCCAGCCCAAATCCCGCAATGTACGACATGCGACTTCGACCGTGTCCACGTAGGTCTATATTGGACAGACCCCCTGAACATTCCGAACCGGTCTTGAAACCGTTCGCGCTACAAGGTGTAACAAGCGATCGGAGACACCCAAAGCCCCAACGCTATGCGCGGAATGCTATCATGCCGCACTGCAAGCGACTGAAAAAGCACGATCTGGGGCTGCATGAAACGATGACTCGAAGTAGCTGGCACAAGTCACCGCTCTTCCTCCATCCGTTTAACAAAGCGAAACATGTCGTTTCCACCGGGCATGTCCTCCGGCACGAGCATGTTGGGATCGCGGTGGTGATCATTCCAGAACTCCACGATGTGGAACCCGCAGACATTTACGTAAAAATGGATGTTCCGCTTCTCAAAATAGGGCGTGGCGGTTTCCCATGCGACGCTTTCGGGAAACATTGCCTCAAGGGCGAACCACGCGCGCCTGCCAAGGCCCTGCCCATGACGTCCAACCTTTATGAAGAACAGATCCAGGCGATTCATGTTCGTGCTGCCATCGATCACGACGACCGCGCCGCCAACCTGCTCTCCATCGGCCATGATGTGGAGAACGCGGGCATTGGGCGCAGTTAGCGATTTGTCCAGATCGGCATCGTCCGGAATAGGGCCTTCGGGCTGTTCGCCCAACTCATCGATCACGGCCAGCGCGAAGGCTGCCTGCAACTCGCTCTTGAAGACCGGGAAATCGCTCGGTTCGACGGGAGCCAGGGTTACTTGTTGAACAATCACTGCAATTTCCTTCGTTTTAGCCAACCGGGCCACCCAGACTGCGAAAAAGTGCGGCTGCGCTTGACAGTTCGTCACGCCGCCCCATCAGCAAGGCTTGCCGTGCGGCATAGGCCGTCCGTTGCGCGTCCAGCAGTTCGAGCCGTCCGCTCATGCCGGACTGGTAGGTGAGCTGCGCCAGCCTCATTCGCTTCTCTGCCTGCTCGACAACACCCTGCTGCGCTCTTGTTTGTGCGGTGAATGTTGCCCGAGCCGCGAGCCCGTCTGCCACTTCGCGAAACGCCGTCTGGATCGTCCGTTCGTAGGTTGCCACTGCAGCAGACCTTCGCACGCGCGCCAGATCGAGAGACCCGCGCAACTCCCCGCCCCGGAAGATGGGAGCTGACAGGGAAGGCGAATAGGACCAGTTCTGGTTGCCAGACTGGAAAAGCTTTTCAAGCGCAAGGCTGGCGAACCCGAAAGCCGCTGTCAGTGACAAGCGGGGCATAAATGCTGCTCGCGCCGCCCCGATATCTGCGTTGGCCGCGCGCAATTCGTGCTCGGCCTGTGCGATGTCTGGTCGGCGCAACAGCAAGTCTGAAGGCATGCCCGAAGCAAGCTCCGTACGGATCGGTTGCTGCATCAGCGCGACAGGCGGCGGCAAGTCCTCCGGCAGAGGGGAGCCAATTGCAAGAACAAGCGCGTTTGTTGCCTGGCTTTGTTCCCGCTTCCGCTGCGCCAGGTCTGCCTCCGCCTGTCGCATCAAGCCTTCGATCTGTGCCACATCGACACCGCTGGATTGGCCGGCGGCATGAAGACGTCGCGTGATGGCAAGCGAAGCTTGCCAGTCCGTGAGCGTCGCCTCGGTCAGCGCCACCTGTTCTTCAGCCAGTCGTTCGGCAAGATAGGCTTCGGCAACGGCCCCGACCACAGCCAACCCTACGGCGCGCTGTCCCTCACGCGATGCGAGATAGCGTTGGTTTGCAGCGGCGTTTTGCGCCTGAATGCGGCCGAACAGGTCTATCTCGAAGGCGGTCAGCACCATCTGCGCGCTGAATTGGCCAAAGGAGAATCCGGACGCTTCTCCCTGGGGCAGACCAACACCCGCCCCCGCTACACCAGCGGGCTGGCGTTGACGCATGTAGTTTGCCTCACCATTCAGGTTCGGCCGCCCTTGCGCACGCTGGATACGGGTCTGTGCAAATGCGGCTTCTGCATTGAGCGCAGCCACGCGCAGATCGCGATTTTCGCTAAGCGCAACGGCGATCAGCCGTTGCAGGCGTGCATCGCCAAACATGGTCCGCCAGTCGGGCAAGGCTTCCCCGCCGAGCACCACCGGGTATTCCCTTGCAACCGGAGGCGGTGGGAGCACAAGCTTCGGAGTCATCGAGCAGGCTGATGTCGCCAGAGCCAGGCCAAGGCACAGTATCCGCATTGCTACCCCTTTCGCGTCTTGAGCCGTTCCGCCAGGCCGATCACCACGACGAAGAAGACGGGCACGAACAGGATCGCCAACAGCGTGCCGGTTATCATGCCTCCGAACACCCCTGTGCCGATTGCTATCTGCGATTCAGCACTCGCACCGCGAGCCAGCATCAGCGGCATGACGCCCAGCGTGAAGGCGAGACTGGTCATCAGGATGGGCCGCAGCCGAACGCGCGCCGCTGCGGTCGCTGCATCGGTCAGGGTCATGCCTTCGGCGCGGTAGCGTCTTGCAAATTCCACGATGAGGATCGCGTTCTTGGCACTCAAACCGATGATGGTGATGAGGCCGACCTTGAAGAAAATGTCGTTGGTCAGTCCCCTCAACAATACTGCCGCAACGGCGCCAACCAGCCCCAGCGGTACGACCAGCATGACCGACGCCGGGATCGACCAGCTTTCATAAAGCGCGGCCAGGACGAGGAAAACGACCAGTATCGACAGCCCCATCAGCAGCGGTGCCTGTGCGCCCGCATTGCGCTCCTGAAGCGAGGCGCCGGTCCATTCGATTGCAAAGCCGTTCGGCAACTGTCCTGCGATAGCTTCCATCTCTTTCATGGCATCGCCGCTCGACACGCCCGGGGCAGGTGAGCCGGTGATGCTGATCGAAGGGTAGCCGTTGTAGTTGGTCAACTGCAGGGGGCTGTTCTGCCAGACCGGAGTGACCAGTTCGGCCAGTGCTACGGTGCCGCCGCTGGCATTTCGGACGCGCAAAGCCAGTACATCATCCAAATTCATCCGGTGCGTGGCATCGGCCTGCACGATCACTTGTTGCAGCCGCCCCTGGTTTGGAAAGTCGTTGACATAGGCGCTGCCGAGCGAGGTTCCGATCATGTCGGTTATTGCGGTGAAGGACACGCCCATTGCCCGCGCCTTTGCTCGGTCGATGTCCAGCCTGACACTGGTGCCGCTGGGCAGGCCATCGGCATATACATTGGCAAGCTTGCCACTTTTTGCAGCACGCATAAGCAACACATCGCGCGCAGCGCTCAATGCCTCGTGACCTTTGCCTGCCCGGTCTTCCAATCGCAGCGCAAAACCGGATGACGTGCCGAGATCCTCGATGGCGGGCGGCATCATCGACATGATCGTGCCCTCGTGTACCAACTTCGTCATCGCCGCGTCTGCTGCCTTGATTTCTGCGCGGACATCGATCCCGGGTTTCAGGATCGTATAGACCATTGCTGCGTTCGGCCCCGAGCCGGAAAAGCCAAAGCCCTGAATAGTCTGGGTCGTCAGTACACCAGGCCGGGATCCGGCAAAGCGTTCGAAAGCCGTCACGGCCTCAAGCGTGCGCGTCGCAGTGGCGTCGGCAGGCATCTGAAAGCTGGTTATGAAAAAGCCCTGGTCCTCCTCTGGCAGGAACGATGACGGCAGATTGGCAAAGCCAATGCCCAGCATCCCGACAAGGAGGACAAAAATGGTCATCATGCGGCCAGTCTGCTTCAGCAGCGTGGTGACCCAGGACCCATAGCGTGCCGTCAGCCGTTCAAACCAGTGGTTGAATGCACGGAAAGCGCGGTGCTTTGGCCGTTCATGCTCGACCGGTTGCAGCAATGTCGCGCATAGGGCAGGCGTCAGCGTCAGGGCGAGAAACGCCGAAAACAGTATGGATACCGCCATCGACATTGAAAACTGGCGATAAATCGTGCCGACAGATCCTGTAGCCAGCGCCATCGGGATGAACACGGCCGAAAGCACCAGCGTGATGCCGACGATCGCAGGCGTGATTTCATCCATGGCGCGGATGGTCGCCTCGCGCGGTGGCAGGTGCTCGTCATGCATGAGCCGCTCGACCGTCTCGACCACCACGATAGCATCGTCGACGATGATGCCAATTGCCAGCACCATCCCGAACATCGTGAGCACGTTGATCGAATATCCAGCCATCAACATCACCGGAATCGTACCGAGCAACGCGATGGGGGCGACGATGGCGGGTATCATCGTATAGCGGAATTTCTGCAGGAAGAGGTACATCACGAGGAAGACAAGAACCATTGCCTCGGCCAGCGTGGTGAGAACCTTCTCGATCGACACGCGCACGAAAGGCGCCGTATCGAACGGGGCGGACCAACTGATCCCGCTGGGAAAACCCTTGGCCAGTTCGGCCATTCGCGCATTCACGGCCTTGGATACCGCCACCGCATTCGCACCGGGCGAAAGCTGGATTGCAGCGGAGGCAGCGGCCTTGCCGTGCTCACGGGTTGCCATTCCAAAGCTCTGGCGGGCAAGTTCGATCCGCGCGACCTTGTCGAGCGTTACCGAAGACCCGTCAGTATTGCTTTTCAGAATGACACCGGCAAAGTCGGCGGGTGTCTTAAGTTGGCCATCGGCTGTCAGCGGCACGGTCACACGCTGACCTGCGCTGGTGGGTTCAGCACCTAATGCGCCAGGTGCGATCTGGACATTCTGTTCCGCAATCGCGGCGGTCACATCGCTGGCGGTCAGCCCGTAGCCGGCCAGTTTCGCCGGATCGATCCAGATACGCATTGCCCGTTCTGCGGAGAAATTCTGGACTCGCCCTACACCTGGCAGGCGTTTCAGTTCGTCGATGACGTTGCGCGACATGTAGTCGGCCAGCGCGACCTCATCGTGGCGGTTGTCTTCCGACATCAAGCTGACGATCATCAGGAAGCCTGACGATGCCGCCTCCACCGTCACGCCGGTCTGGCGCACCGCCTGTGGCAAACGCGCCTCGATCGTCTTCATCCGATTTTGCACATCGATTTGCGCCATCTCGACATTGGTGCCGGGCTTGAAGTTGGCAGTGACGGATGCGCTGCCTGATGTGTCTGCACTGCTGTCGAAGTAGAGCAGGTTCTTCACGCCTGACAGCTCCCGCTCAATCAGCGAGATGACACTGTCGTTCATTGTTTGCGGGGTGGCGCCGGGATATGTGGCAAAGATGCTCACACTGGGCGGTGCAACGCTGGGATAGCGCGCCACCGGCATTTGCGGCAGGGCGATTACACCCATGAGCACGATCGCGATGGCAATCACCCATGCGAAGATCGGGCGGTCGATGAAGAACTTGGGCATAGCTGCGTCCTCAGCGCTTGCGCCAAGGCATTGCCTTAACCGGGCTTCCAGGCTGGACGCGGTCCTGACCTTCCACGATCACACGTTCGCCCGGCCGCAATCCCGACAAGATCACGTAGCGCCCCTCGACGATCCCGCCGAGCGTAACCGGGCGCGAACGAACCCGCTCCTGCCGATCAACAATGCTCACGCTCGCGGCTCCCCCTGCATCGTGCCGCACCGCTTGTTGCGGTACGGTCAGAGCATGGGGCAGAGTGGCGCGCTGCAACCGCGCACGCACGAACATGCCTGGCAACAACTGCTCACCCTGATTTTCAACAGCAACCCGCACCAGCGCATCGCCTGTGCCGGGATCCACCGTGATGCCCGAAAAGAGCACCATGCCTTTGAACGGATGTACCTGGCCAGCGCCGGTCAGTATTTCCACCGGTCCAGCGGCGCCGCCAGATGATCGCAGCACGGCGAAGCGCTCGGCAGGTTGGCGAATATCGACATAGACGCGGTCAATTTGTTGAACGGTCGCCAGCGGAGCGGCATCTCCTGCTGTTACCAATGCACCCTCCGTAACATTGGCAGCCCCGATCCTTCCCGCGATTGGGGCCGTCACTCGCGAAAAGCCCACATCGAGCCGCCTTCGCCGCAGCAAAGCTTGCGCTTCGGCCACCTCGGCGGCGGCCTGGTCACGCGCGGCAACAGCGTCGTCAAAGTTCTGGCGGCTTATGGCATCGGCTTCGACAAGGGTGCCAAGCCGTGCGGCTTGTCCCCGCGCCCGCACGTGAGCAGCGGAAGCCTTCGCCAGCGATGCGCGCGCAATGTCGGCGTCGGCCCGAAAAGCCGCAGGATCGATTTGGAAAAGTGGCTGTCCTGCACGGACCAAAGCCCCCTGCTCGAACAACTGTCTTCGGACAATTCCACCAACTTGCGGGCGTATCTCGGCAATCCGCCACGCAACGACCCTGCCCGGCAATTCATCAGTCAGGGTTACCGTTTCAGGTGCGACAGTGGTTGTCAGCACCTCGATTTTGGCCGGCTTGGCCGGCAACGGTTTTTCAGTGCATCCCACCAAGGGCACGGCAAGCACTGCGCAAAGTATCAGCAAACGATAGGACACAGTATTCATGACGCATCAATCGGCCGGATTTGTTGTGCGAAGGTGGAACCTGTATGGAGGTTCTGTGGAGCCGACTGGCGCACCATGCGACTTTGCTGTTATTCCAAGTGCATGAACCCGCTCGCTTTGATTGCTGAAGACGACAAGGACATTGCCGACATCATTCGCGCGTACCTTGAGCGCGAAGGATTTCGTACGGTGCAGGCTGGCGATGGACGGACGGCACTGGACCTCCACCTTGCGCTCAAGCCCGATATACTGTTGCTCGACATAACGATGCCACTGGTCGATGGCTGGGACGTGTTGTCGGAGGTGCGACGGCGCGGTACCACGCCCGTAATCGTCATCACCGCGCTCGATCAGGATCTCGACAAGCTTCAGGCCCTGCGCGTGGGAGCTGACGACTACGTCGTCAAACCCTTCAACCCGGTTGAGGTCGTGGCAAGGACAAAGGCGGTCCTTCGTCGCGCGGGAATTGCCAGAGCAAGTGGCGTCCTGCGGATCGGTCCGATCGAGATCGACACCGACAGCCACATCGCCAGAGCGACCGGACATGATCTGCCACTGACGCTGACCGAGTTCCGCCTGCTCGCACACATGGCGCGAAACCCCACCCGAGTGTTTTCCCGCGGTGAACTGGTGGATGCGTGTATGCCGGGTTCGGAAGCATTGGACCGCACGGTTGACAGCCACATCAGCAAGTTGCGGCGCAAGCTGGAACAGGCGGGCGTCTCGAATATGCCCGAAGGCGTGCGCGGCGTTGGCTACCGGCTTTGGTCACACGCATGACACGCGGCACAGGCCTTGTCCGTCAGCTATCTGTGGCGATGGCAGCACTTTCAGTACTGATGATTGCCGTCAGCACCGCCGCATTCTATCTGGTCTACTCCGTGCTGGAACGATGGCGCTTCTTCACGCCCGAACCAGCCGAGAACGTCGATACGATGCATCTTGATATCGGCATAACGCTGGTCGTCTGCCTTGTCGGTTTGATCATTGCTGTGGCAGTGGCAAGTTGGCTCGCCCGTCGGATCATCCGGCCGGTCAGTGCCGTGGGCGATGCTGCTCGCCGGATCGCGCAAGGCGATCTGGCCAGCCGCGTGACCCTTGCTGGCGAACTGCACGGCGAAACTGCCGCGCTGGTCGACGATTTCAATGCAATGGCCCATCGCTTGCAGCGCATGGCAGAAGACGTCAGCATCTGGAATGCGCAGATCGCGCATGAACTACGAACGCCGCTTACTATTCTGCAGGGTCGTTTGCAGGGCGCAAAGGATGGCGTTTTCAAACTTGACGACGCGCTTGTTGATGGACTGCTTGGGCAAGTTGTCGGTCTGACGCGGCTGGTCGAGGATCTGCGCAGTGTGAGTTTGGCCGATAGCGGGCGGCTGGACCTGTCCATGTCGGACTTCGATCTTTCGGCCGAAATAAGGAGCATGGCGCCGGCCCTATGCTCAATCCTTGAACCTGCCGGTTTTTCGCTGGTCCTTGATCTCGAACCCGGCGTAATTCATGCGGATTCCGGGCGCATCCGGCAGGCTATCCTCGCGCTGGTAGAAAATGCAAGGCGGCACGCGCATCCTTGCGAGGTGCGCGTCGCCAACAGATTCATCGGCAACCAGGCTTCAATTTCGGTGGCCGACAAAGGCCCAGGTGTGCCACCGGCAATGGAGCAGGATGTCTTTCGCCAGTTTGTGCGCGGCCCACAGCCCAATGGTGGTTCAGGCCTTGGATTGGCCGTCGTTCGCAGCATTGCACGTGCCCATGGCGGCAATGTTCGATATCAGCGAGAGGATTCTACCTCAATATTCGAAATCGATCTTGCAGGCGCCACTATCAACGCATCGTCGCACTAGGGTTCGGATCACTATAGCATTTTGATTTTAATGGATTTGTTAAAAAAGCACTAGTTTGCCCCTCCAAACGAAACCGTCCCGTCCGCATTGATCACGTCAAGGCGATGATCGCATACATATTCGGGGATCCGGTAGGCGTGATTTCGTTTGTATTCCCACGTAAATGTGTACGGCTTCTTGAGGTAATCCGGATCATCCATGGACACATCTATTCTAAGTTTGTCCTCGCCGATCAACTGATACCGTTCAGTGACTATCATCGCATCGCTATGCGGAATGTCATAGAACTTTACACTTTCTTGTACGCCACGAGTTTTGACGACTAGAACGTTGCCTTCCCACGTGGCTGATGAAAATCCGTAGTACGATGGTGGTAGATCATCTGCCTCAGGGAACTTTGCATTCATATAGATGCGCCGTGTCTGCATGAACAACTCGGCGAGTACGGTAATCTGCCCTTTGTTCTGCAGAATCTGGATAGGATATATGGCCTCCATAATGCCGGGAGTGCCCTCTGGAAGGCACTGCGTACTTGCGTCGACTAGTGGCGTTCCAGCCTTGAGCAACGCCTGGCGCTTTTCCTGAAGAGCCTTCCATTGGCTGGCATAGGGCTCGTTCAGTTCTGGGCCCCCTCCCGGAGGCGGCGCCAGTACTGTTTCGTCGTCATCACCAAATGGGAAGGGATCGCGCTCCCAGACGCCTGTAATGTCGGGTTCAGGCTGCACCACAGCGAGATGCGTGGTCGGTATGCTGGCGGTGGGAGCTGCCATCACCACCTGACTTGCTCCGCAAAGCGCCACAACTGAGCTTAGGGCAAGACTTGCCATTGCGTTGAGATGCATCAATCCCTCAATCCAGATTATGTTTCTGGTAAAATTGTTGTTAGTACGTAAAGACTGGTCTCAACAAAATCCATCACGAATTTGTCGGACGAGATCTTTCACCACGCATCCAGCGTCTTGCCATCTTTCAGGGTGACTACCTTTAAGGCGCCGCCTGGCTTACCATTTCGCAGTGGGAAGAACGAAATATCGATACTATCCCCCACTTTGAGTGTGTTGAATTTCCACCCGGCTTGCGTCATGTTTGATGGGCTGTTGCACTCAAGAGCAAAGGTCCCACCGCCGCTTTTGACGATCAAGTAGACGTGGGGGTTGGACCACTGAAATTTTGTGACGGTGACGCCCTTCAGAGTTTTGACATTCTTTTGATCAAACATCGCAAATGAATGGTGCGCGGCCACAGGCTGGGCAGCCATGAATGCGCCCGTGAAAAGAATGGCCGCACAAATCTTGAGTCTTTTCATCCACGAGCTCCCACCTGAGGCCTACATTCGCCTACGTTTTCAAACGCACATCGTCGGCTGTGCGCTTCGTTGTTCAGCAGTGAACTACTACCGCGCCTGATTGCCGGGAAACGCAAAACGGTCGTGAAACCGTTTATCGCAGTGCAAATCGCCCTAAATTGCTTGGGAAGCCGCCGATCGATCCGAGTATACGGGCCGTTCCGATGAGCGGATCTGTAGATCGGGCACGTCATTGTCGCTATATCCGCGCCCTGCGCATTTCCGTTACGCTTTAAAGTAGAACGTTTCCCAACCGTTTCCCACGGCCCGAAACGTTTACTTCGGCAAGGTGAGCTGAAACGATCCTGCAGCGGCGCTTTCCAGGATGTGCGGTTCGCTCAGTATCAGCTTGCAGCGAGCTCTGGGAATTAGCGGATCAGATGGGTGAAGCTCGTCGGCTTAGCCACAAGAAATCCGTTCAATCAGAATGACATATCATAGGCGGCCATCCGCCATCTGACTGTTGCGCCCTCGAAAACGATAAACATGAACAGGGAATGGTGGGAAAATATATGACTTACATGACAGCTTTGTGCCGACAGCTCGAAGGTGGCGCTCCCCAGGCGAAATTCACGCGGACAATGCCTTACTGGGCGCTCCTGCTTGCGGGGGCATCCTTGGTGCTGCCCATGAGCGAGGCCTACGGCCAAGACAAGGAGCAGGAAAAGAGCGATTTCCAGGACCCTGTCAACACAGATGAAATCATGGTGTCGGCTCGTCGCAGAGACGAAAAGCTGATTGACGTTCCCGCCTCGATCACGGCCTATTCGTCTGACTACCTGAAGACGCAGAATATCGAAAATTTCACGGACTATGCCACACGTATTCCAAACCTGAGCTTTCAGTACGGGCAGGGGGGCAATCTGCTGTGGGGCGGCAGTCGTGAGACGACCATTCGCGGCGTAGCGGGGTCAGGAACAACAGCGTACTATATCAATGACACGCCGGTGCCGTCATCCGTCAGCCCGCTGACCTTGAATCTCGACCGCATTGAAGTGCTCAAAGGGCCTCAAGGGACACTATTTGGCGCCAGTTCCATGGGTGGCAACCTGCGATTCATCACACGCAAGCCATCATTGACTGAAAATTCGGGCGCGCTTGAAGTGCAAGGCGCTGGCACAAAGCTGGGGGGCTTTGACTTCGATGGCAATGCGCAATCCAATTTCATCTTGGTGCCCGACCGGATCGGATTGGACGTTGCTGTAGGCTATACGGTTGAATCCGGTTTTATCACCACCCGGTTTCCCGATGCCTCAGGCAAGCTGAACACGAGGAAGGGTCAGGGCCGAAGTGAAGTGCTCGCTGGTTCGGCTACCTTGCGCATCAAGCTGACGGACACGCTTGAGGCCAGCATCAACGGCATTGGCCAGGACAGCAAGCTGCACGGATTTCCGGCAACGTACTTTCCTTTGCCTGGTTACCAACCAGTCTCTTACACTGTAGATCGCGATCAAGATGTGCAGGAATTTTCGAACGACCGCTGGGGCATCGGTTCGCTTGTTCTGAACTACTCGGGAGATGGTTTTTCGATTGTTTCTTCGACAAGCTATTTTGCACGCCGCATAGCTGAACGAGAAGACAATTCGGAAGGAAGCATCACATACTTCGCTGATGCAGAGCCGGATATCGACTTCACCAATTCGAAGATATATTCCGATACGATTGCAACGACCCGACTGTTTACGCATGAGGATCGTATTTCCGTAGATGAAGGGACGATACTACCCGGGCTGTCGGGAATTTTTGGTCTATATTATCAAAAAGAGCGTATTCGTACGAACATGCCTGATGTTATTATTCCGGCTCTGACAGAGGCCGGGATACAACCCGACTATCTGGGCTCCAGCAACTTGGTCAATCGCAACAGAGACGTGGCGCTGTTCGGCGAGGTGTACTACGAACTTTTCCCGAAATTGAATATTACACTGGGGTTGAGAAAATACTGGATCAAGCAAAAGACGGATGCGGCGATCGATACCGGATACTTGTTTTTCCCTGACGGATTTTCCGACAATCCTGCGCTCACGAATAGTCAGACCGGCTTCATTCCTAAAGCTGTGGTCTCCTACAAACTTGACGATGGCGGTACGATCTACGCCTCGGCGTCAAAAGGTTTTCGTGTGGGAGGCAGTGAGCAATCTCTGCCTGACATATGCTCAGCGGACCTTGCCAACCTAGGGGTCGATCAGGACCAATTGCGGCAGTACAAGTCCGATACTCTTTGGAGCTACGAAGTCGGGGCAAAGGGCCGTCTCGCCGATGGGCGCCTGAGTGCGTCGATAGCAGCGTTCCAGATAAACTGGTCCAACATCCAACAGACCATCTTCCTGCCGACATGCACGCTGTCCGTCACAACAAACGGGGGCAAGGCCCGCATCCGTGGCGGAGAGTTTGAAGTGTCCGGACGCCCCTTCGCAGGCGTGCCGCTGTCGATTCAACTCGGCTTGGGTTACACCGATGGCGTTCTGCAAGAACCCGGCGTGCTCCCCCAACCTGCAAACTCACCGCTTCCACTCGTGCCGCGGTGGACGGGGACGATCTCTGGCTATTATGAAACACCAATCAGCGACTCTCTGCAGTTATTCATGGCCGCAGACTATAGTTATACAAGTTCGGTAAAGGTTTCGGATGGAGATTCGGGGTTTTATACCAGGAAGCCGCTCAACTTCGTCAATGCGAACGTGGGCTTGAGCTTCGGCAGTTCGCAAGTGATGGTTTTTGTTAAAAACCTGTTCGACAAACGGCTGAACTTTGGCAATCAACCCTCGTCAGGTTTCGAAAGGCAGGAGCTTCTTGACGACGGCAGCTATCAACGTCTGCCTCGGGGCATAGTCAGCCGCCCGCGGCAGATCGGCGTGCAGTACCAATTCAGTTTTTGAGGGCATAGTATGCGGGGTGGCCTTGCCACCCCGTACCGGCCGGCCTTCGCGCCAACCGACAATTCGCTACCGCGCCCTGCTCGAAGCCGAAGCCTTGTCCCGGGCGGCCAAGGTGAGTTTTGATTCACAGCCGGTCTTCCACCAGCCCAAATCCGCCGAAACGCAATGTTACGAACGTAAGGCAAACGGTTTCGCGACCGCTCCAAGCACCACTAACCGTGCCGAAACGCTAGACTGCTCTGGATAGGGCGCAGACGTCTGATGCGCGAAACCAACGACAGGTGGCCTGCTGCCCGGTCGAAGCAACGCTTCGCTGCGGGCCACTACAACGAAAAGATGGGACGGAGAAAAGCATGAGTGTTAGAGCCAGACTTTCAGCGATGCTGGCAATGGCCTTGGCACTGGTCAGTGCGCCTGCGTCGTCTCATCATTCCTTTGCGATGTTTGATCAGAACAAGCTGATCGAACTCAAGGGTGTGACGGTCCTCGAATTCAAGTGGGGCAATCCCCACGTCTTTCTTATCGTGCAGAGCGGGCAGACGCGTTACGGACTTGAATGTTCCAGTCCCTCAGCTTTGACCTCCAGCGGGTGGAGGTTCAACAGCGTCAAGGCGGGCGACAAGATCGATGTCGTCATCTTCCCGCTGCGCAACGGCAAGGCCGGAGGCGCGCTCAAGTCCGCTACTTTGCCGAACGGCCAAAAGCTCGGCGCGCTCTGAGGCTGCACCTGCCTTGATCCCGGACACAGGACAGATTGAGACACTATGACTTTCAGGAACATCGGGTCAGTTTGGCTCGTGGTAGCCCTAGCGCTTGTTGCATCGGCAGCTGATGCTTCGACCGCCAGCAATCCTGCAAAAAAGGGCACGAAGGAAGATAGTGCGGTTTCGGTAGCGCGGCCCACACCCACATCGGCGGCCAAGAACCCGCGTGATCTGACCTCCGTATGGGCGCGATATCCAGCGCCATGGCCGTCTTTTTCTGGTGACTTTGATGACATTCCCCCGCCTGATCAGGGGCCGGATCTCGAAGAGCCTTACGCGACGCAATGGAAGGAGAAGCGCCTCAAACGGCAGGAGGCGCACAAGGCTGGCAAGCCGCTGCTGGACCCCAGCACGCTGTGCCTGCCCGAAGGTATGCCAGGCGTGATGGGCGCCATCTACCCGATCCAGATCCTGCAGACCCCCGGACAGATCACCGTTCTGGCGGAACTCTTCATGCAGACGCGGCGCATTTACATGGATCAGCCACTGCCCGCAGCCGATGAAATCCCGCCAAGCTATTTCGGTTTTTCAACGGCAACCTGGCAAGGCAACGCTCTCGTCATCAAAACGCGCGGGGTGAAGAAGGAAGTCGAGTTTTTCGAGATTCCGCACAGCGAAGCCATGACTATCACCGAGTATTACCAGATAGGGGCCAACGGAAAGCTCTACCTCGACATTTCGATCGAGGATCCCGGCTATCTCAGGACGCCGTATGAGTTCCGCTGGATCTACGAGCGTTTGCCCGATTACCGTATGCCGGAATACATCTGCGACAATCTGCATGATGAGATCAAGGCGGACGGGACTGTCGACCTCAAGACGGAATAGGGGGCGGCCATAGCCACAAACGGCTCCGCATGAGGGCGGATGAAACGTTCGCGGACAGTTCACATGCGGTTACGTGTGTTCACAAATTACAACAGACGGCGCATGAAGTGCATGAATGTTTCCGTAAGCGATCCAATTCGCCGCACGTGATGGGGTGAGGCGAGTCGATCGCCAACGAGGAATCTTTCGCCCTGGCTACGCATCCACCGCTGACCGTGCGGTGCGCCACAGCAGATCAACGATGCAAAAATGGCATCACCACAACGACAAGGGGAGTTACCAAGATGGGGCCACGGTACAGGAGGGGGTTAGCCCGCTGGCGGCGCACGGCAATGTGGGGCACAAACATCGGGCGCAACAGCATACTGTGCGGCACCTTTCTGCTTTCAACCGGTACGGCATTTGCGCAAGCGCAGCAAAGCGCTCAGACTGACGGCGGCGCAGTGAACACTGACGCAGAAGGCCAAGTCATAATCGTGACCGCGCGTCAAAAAAACGAGACACTGACTGAAGTCCCGGCTGCCATCACGAGTTATTCATCTGATTTTCTGGCAAAGCAGAATATCACGAACTTCGTCGACTATGCGACCAAGGTTCCCAATCTCTCGTTCCAGTTCGGTCAGGGCGGTACCTTTCTGTGGAGTGGAGACCGTGAGACCAGCATTCGCGGCGTAATCGGCATTGGCACTACCGCGTTTTATATCGATGACACGCCAATACCGTCTTCCGTCAGCCCCCAGGTGCTGAACCTCGATCGGATCGAGGTGCTCAAAGGGCCGCAGGGGACGCTGTTCGGTGCCAGTTCGATGGGTGGCAACTTGCGCTATATCACGCAAAAGCCCTCCCTTACCGACAACCAAAGCTCGGTCAGCTTGCAAGGTGGGCACACCAAGCGCGGCGGGTTTGACTACGACGCGAATATCCAGAGCAACTTCGTGCTGGTCCCGGACCAGCTCTCGTTGAACGTCGCGGTCGGCTACATGCAGGATTCCGGCTTTATCACGCGCCGTTACCCCGATGCTTCGGGCAATTTGGTGACCAAGAACGGTGACGCCCGCAACCGCAACTTGTCCGGTACCGTGGCGCTGCGCGCGAAACTCTCGGATTCGCTTGAGGTAACCGCAAGCTATCTTGGTCAGAGCAGCCGCCTGCATGGCTTCCCGGGCGCCTACGTGCGGCTGCCCGGATACAAGGTGGAATCGTACACCCTCGACCGCGACACCAACGTCCAGGAATACTCCAAGGACGACTGGGGCCTGGGTGCACTGGTGTTTCGATACAGCGGCACCGGATTCAATGTCGTGTCTTCGAACAGCGTCTTCAGCCGCAAGATCACCCAGGTTGATGACAACACGGAAGGCACCAACTTCTTCTTTGAATCAGAATTGGGTGTGAGCTTCGATCAGGTTCCCTTCTACAACCTCATCATTTCACGCGAATCGCGTTTTGCACACGAAACGCGTCTGTCGTTTGACAAAGGCTCGTTGATTCCGGGGCTGTCGGGGATCGTCGGAGTTTTTCACAACAGGCTGAGAAGTAAAGATTTCAACCCCGCTATCGTTGTGCCTGAGTTAGCTGAAGCGGGATTCGAGCCATCCTACCTTGCTGAGGTTCGGGCGAATTCGGTCGAGAAAAATACCGCTCTGTTCGGCGAGTTGTACTACGAGCCAGTTTCCAGGCTGACCTTTACGCTGGGCTTGAGGAAATACTGGATCACGCAGAACCGCGAGGGCAGCTTCGATACAGGTGCCCTGTTCGGGCCAGAAGGCAGCGAGAATGCGCCAATCGACAACAAAGAATCCGGCCTGGTCCCCAAAGCCGTCGTATCCTATGAAATCGGTGATCGTGGCAACATCTACGCCTCTGTATCAAAAGGCTTCCGTGTTGGTGGCACCAATGGGTCCTTGCCATCGTTCTGCGATTCCGATCTCGAAAATCTAGGCCTGACGCGCGCGAGCACTGGCAGATATCAATCGGACACGCTGTGGAGTTATGAAGTTGGCGCCAAGAGCCGTATGGCGAACGGGCGCCTCAACGTCTCGGCAGCCGCTTTCCGCATGGACTGGTCTGACATCCAGCAGGTCGGGACGCTGCCCCTATGCGGTCTTACGTTCACGACCAATGCCGGCAAGGCTCGGATCACTGGCGGCGAATTCGAAATCAACGGTCGCCCGCTGGCCAATGTGCCGCTGACGCTTCAGTTTGGCGTCGGTTATCTCGATGCTACGCTGGTCGATCCTGGCTTCCTGCCCCAGGCGCCCAACAGCCGCCTCGGGTTTGTGCCCAAATGGACCGCAAGCCTGTCAGGCTACTATGAAACGCCGCTTAGTGACTCGATGGATCTGTTTGTTGCCGCCGACTACAGCTACACGAGTTCGACTAAAGTGCCGTCGGTTGCTGATGGCACGGCCGTGTTCTTCACGCGTCAGCCGCTCAATCTGGTCAATGCGAACTTCGGCGTGAAGTTCGGTGAAGGGCAGTTGATGATCTACGCCAAGAACCTTTTGGACAAGCGACTGAACTTCGGAGACCAGCCCAACTCCGGCTTCGAGCGGCGTGAACTTCTGGAAGACGGAAGCTTCGAACGTGTGCTGCGCGGCGTGGTCAGTCGGCCCCGACAGATCGGCGTTCAGTACCGAATGGGCTTTTGATCCGATAAGCAGCACGAGGTGAAAATTGCCAGGCTGGTGTGTTTCCCCGGGGGAACACACCAGCCTGGGTTTCATTTCAAGCGATGGCACGCGCGAAAAGCCGCGCCATCCTCCGGCAAGGCCGGGCCGCACCGCCGCATTGCAATCTTGCCAATCGCTGGACAGTGCCCAGATCATTTATGTGATGTATCGAAAATCGCAGAGCTTCTACTGGCCCGATAGGAACAATCATGGGTGACAATCAGATCGCCCTCGTGCCAACCGACGACTACCCGGCTTTCAAGAACGCCTTGCAGGCGGCCTTTGCGCTGGCGGTCGTGACCGGACTGAGCGGAATTCAGGATGGGCCCATTCCCTCAGATCAGGATCTGGATCAGGCGATGACCGCAAAGGGCGCGGTTGTGCTAAGCATCCTGCACAAGGGCCAAGTGGCAGGCGGGGCAGTCGTCACGATCAACGAGGCAACGCAGCACAACACGTTGGAGCTGTTTTTCATTGCTGTTGGCCATCACAACCAAGGCATCGGCAAGGATGCATGGTTCGCTATCGAGCGTGCCTTTCCGCAAACCGCCTTATGGGAAACCATGACCCCCTGCTTCGAAGAGCGCAACATCCACTTCTATGTCAAAAAGTGTCATTTTCGCATAGTTGAACGATTTATAGACACAGACTTCAAGCGTGAAGTATCACACCATCCAAATGTACCCGACGATGGTGACATGTATCGTTTCGCCAAGGTCATGCGGCCTGATGGCGGGCAATTGCTGCCCGCCTGACAGCGAATGTCTTCAGGATGGCATTGCGGCAATTCAGCAGAGCCTAGGCAGACCTCATTGACCAATCGAAGTGTAGGCGAAATTCGCTCTTTACCCCGTCCAATCAAATCGTTCCGCCTTGCATCGATTTCTCGTTGAGTGGCGATAACGGCGCTGGCTATGGTTCAGCAGTCCAGCGTATGATTGCGCTCCCATGAACTCAGATGGCGCGAATGGTCGTTCCATTCACCGTGTTTCAGCTTGAGATATGCTGGCACGAAATCCCCCAGCGCCTTCTTGAGCACATCCGATCCGTCAAGTGCCCGCAAGGCATCCAGGAGGTTGAGAGGCAGTTCCTTGACGTCCCGGATGCCGTGGCCCTCGGTGTACATGTTGATGTCGAGGCGCGGGCCGGGATCGCGCTGGTTTTCGACGCCGTCGAGCCCCGCCGCGAGGACGGCGGCCGGCATAAGGTACGGATTGGTCGCGCCGTCCGCCAAGCGCAGTTCGAAGCGGTCGCCCTCGGGAACGCGGATCATATGCGTGCGGTTGTTGCCGGTCCACGTCACCGAGTTGGGCGCCCAGGTCGCGCCCGACACCGTTCGGGGCGCATTGATGCGCTTGTAGCTGTTGATCGTCGGATTGAGGATCGCCGCCAGCGCATCGGCCGAGTGGATGATCCCGCCGATGAAATTCAGCGCCAGCGGCGTGAGCCCATCGGCATTGTCCTCATCGGCGAAAGCATTTTCGGCGCCGCGCCACATCGATACGTGCATGTGACAGCCATTGCCGGTCAGGTGGACGAAGGGCTTGGGCATGAAGGTGGCGCGCAGGCCGTGCTTTTCGGCGATCGCCTTCACCATATATTTAAAGAAGGCCTGTCGATCCGCCGTGACGAGCGCATCGTCATAATGCCAGTTCATCTCGAACTGCCCGTTCGCATCTTCATGGTCGTTCTGATAGGGTTGCCAGCCGAGTTCCAGCATGGAATCGCAGATCTCGGTTATCACGTCGTAGCGGCGCATCAGCGCCTGCTGGTCGTAGCAGGGCTTCGCCTGGGTATCGGCCTGATCGGCGATCGACGAGCCGTCCGGACTGATCAGAAAGAACTCGCATTCGACGCCCGTCTTCATCTGCAGACCCTGCTCGGCGGCGCGCTTGATCTGCGCCTTCAGCAGGTTCCGGGGGCCATGCTCGACGGGCTGACCGTTCATCCACAGGTCCGCAGCCAGCCAACCCACTTCAGGCTTCCACGGCAGCTGGATCAGGCTCGCCGGGTCAGGGCGGGCGAACAAGTCGGGATCGGCGGGCGACATGTCGAGCCAGGTTGCGAAGCCTGCAAAGCCTGCTCCCGATTTCTGCATGGCGCCGATCGCCGCAGCCGGCACCAGCTTGGCGCGCTGGCTGCCGAACAGATCGGTGTAGGAAATGAGAAAATACTTGATCGCCTTTTGCTTGGCGATGTCCGCGAGATCGAGCGTCATAAGGTGTTCCCCTGGATGAGCCGTGACCGGCTCGCTGCTTAACCCTTCCGCCTGCGAATTTTGTTTTTGTTAGAACTGTGCGCCGGGAATCCAGTCGGTGCCGGCAAGAGGAACCCTAGCCATCGCGGCGGCCTCGATGGTCAGCGCGACAAGGTCTTCGGGTTCGAGATTGTGGAGGTGGCTCTTGCCGCAGGCCCGCGCGATCGTCTGGGCCTCCAGGGTCAGAACCGAGAGGTAATTGGCCAGGCGTCTGCCGGCCGCCACCGGATCGAGCCTGGCGGCGAGGACAGGGTCCTGCGTAGTGATGCCGGCCGGGTCGCGCCCTTCCTGCCAATCGTCATAGGCGCCCGCCGTCGTGCCGAGTTTGTTATACTCCTCTTCGAGCGCGGGATCGTTGTCGCCCAGCGCGACCAGCGCCGCCGTGCCGATTGCGACCGCGTCTGCCCCCAACGCCAGCGCCTTTGCGACGTCCGCGCCGTTGCGGATGCCGCCCGAGACGATCAACTGCACCTTGCGATGCATTCCCAGATCCTGGAGCGCCTGCGCCGCGGGCCGGATGGCGGCGAGGATCGGGATGCCGACATGTTCGATGAAGACATCCTGCGTCGCCGCGGTGCCGCCCTGCATGCCGTCGAGCACGACGACGTCGGCGCCTGACTTTACCGCAAGCGCGACGTCGTAATAGGGACGGGTCGCGCCGACCTTGACATAGATGGGCTTTTCCCAGTCGGTGATCTCGCGCAGTTCCTCGATCTTGATCTCAAGATCGTCGGGGCCAGTCCAGTCGGGATGACGACATGCCGAGCGCTGGTCGATGCCCTTGGGCAGATTACGCATCTGGGCGACACGGTCGGAAATCTTCTGGCCGAGCAGCATGCCGCCGCCGCCGGGCTTCGCGCCTTGTCCGATCACGATCTCGATGGCATCCGCGCGGCGAAGATCGTCGGGGTTCATGCCATAGCGCGACGGCAGATACTGATATACCAATGTTTGCGACTGGCCCCGCTCTTCGGGCGTCATGCCGCCGTCGCCGGTGGTCGTCGATGTTCCGGCCGCGGTAGCGCCGCGCCCCAGCGCTTCCTTGGCCGCGCCCGACAACGCGCCGAAGCTCATGCCCGCGATGGTGATGGGGGTTTTGAGGTGGATCGGCTTCTTGGCAAATCGCGTACCCAGCCACACGTCAGTCGCGCATTTCTCGCGATAGCCCTCCAGCGGATAGCGCGACACTGAGGCACCGAGGAACAGGAGGTCATCGAAATGGGGCAGCTTGCGCTTCGTGCCGCCACCACGGATGTCGTAGATGCCGGTCGCTGCCGCGCGACGAATCTCTGCCAGCGTGTGCGGATCGAACGTTGCCGAGAAACGGGGCAGTGTCTGCGGAGTGTTGTTCACGTCCATCTGGAATCCTCAATAGGCCGAAGCGTTGTCGACGTGAAAATTGTAGAGGCCGCGCGCCGAGCCGTAGCGCCGGAACTCGTCGACACTGACGCTGCCATCCACCCCCGCCGCGTCGAGAAGCCGACGAAGCTCTTCCTTGTGATGGTCGCGCAGATCTTTCTCAACGCAGTCCGCGCCCAGGCTTTTGACGGTGCCGCGGACGAAAAGCCTGGCCTCGTAGATGGAATCGCCCAGCGCATCGCCCGCATCGCCCAGCACCACGAGCGTTCCCGATTGCGCCATAAAAGCGCTCATTGCGCCAATCGAGCCTTTGACCACAATATCGATGCCCTTCATCGATATACCGCAGCGCGCCGAGGCATCGCCGTCAATGATGAGCAGGCCACCATGCGCTGACGCGCCTGCGGACTGGCTCGCATCGCCCTTCACGTGCACTTTTCCAGACAGCATGTTTTCCGCGACGCCGACGCCGACATTGCCGTTGACGACTACCGTCGCCTGCTTGTTCATGCCCGCGCAGTAATAGCCGGCATGGCCTTGGATTTCGACGTTGACGGGCGCATCAAGCCCAACGGCAAGCGCGTGCTGCCCCGCCGGATTGTCGACCCGCCAGTGGGTCTCGTTGGTCGTGTTGGCCAAGGCGTGTAGCTGTGCGTTAAGATCGCGCTTGGTGGAGGTGGCGAGATCGATAACCTGCATTAGTTGCGCTCCCAAGCATAGACGCGAGCGGGCTCGGGCTCGAAGACGCGGGCTTGCTCAATCCCGGGCAGGCCAGCCAGCGCGCGATATTCGGACCCGAAGGCAACGTAATCGTTGGTTTCGGCCATGACGGCGGGCTTGCAGGAGACCGGGTCGCGCAACACCGCAAAACCGTTCTCTGTGCCCACTACAAAGGTGAAGAAGCCGTCGAGATCTTCGAGGCTCGCTTCCAGCGCTTCGGCAAGGGTCGCGCCGTCACGCAGCTTCCAGCTGAGATAACCCGCTGCCACTTCGCTGTCGTTGTCGGTGGAGAACTGGATGCCCTTGGGCTCGAGCATGCGGCGCAGGCTGCTATGGTTGGACAGCGAGCCGTTATGGACCAGGCACTGGTCAGCCCCGGTGGAAAAGGGGTGGGCACCTGCGGTCGTTACCGCGCTTTCGGTCGCCATGCGTGTGTGGCCGATACCGTGCGTGCCCGACATTTTGGCCAAGCCGAAACGTTCAGCGACGGTGCTCGGAAGTCCGACTTCCTTGTAGAGTTCGATCCGCTCGCCAACCCCGGTCACTGCCAGGTCCGGGCGGGTGGCGGCGAGTGCTTGGCGAACCTGCGCCTCGTCCCTCGACGGGATCGACAGGACGAGATGCGTGTCACGCACCTGTCCGCGCACATCGCCGCCCAACTGCTGGGCGACGTGATCGAGGTCCGCGCCACGAACGGTCAGTTTGATCCGGTCCGGAGCGCCATCGCCGTAGACAGCGAAGCCCGCGCTATCCGGCCCACGGTCGGTCATGACCACCAGCATCTCGGCGAGCATGGCGCCGAGCTGTGGTTCGAGCGCGCTGTTCTTCAAAAAGAGTCCAACAATTCCACACATGGTCGATTCACCTCGTCCGATGACGTGATTGGTAAACCGGGGGATCTGGAGCGTCAATTGTTAGGAATAAATTTTTCCTGATAGGAAATTAGCTTTTCGGGTAGATGATCACCGACAGATATCTCGACGTGGTGGAGTGCATCGCTTCGGGCCCGTGGAGCGTTCCGCTGTCAAACAGAAGGGAATCGCCAGGGCGCATCTCGTAATCGGCGCTGCCATGGCGATAGCGCAGCTCGCCCTCGAGCATGTAGATGAACTCGACGCCGCTATGGGCAAAGCCAGTATGGGGCGCAGCGTCGTCGCGCAGCGTGATCAAATAGGGTTCGACCGAGACGTCACCGCGCAACATGTGGCCGAGCAGCTGGTAGATGTGGCCAGCTTTGGTGCCGCGCCGTTCGATGGTGACGCCGCTGCCTGCGGTCACATGCGAACAATCCTGGCGATCTTCGAAGGAAGCAAAAAGCAGCGACAGCGGAACCTGCAGGACTTTCGAAATCGCCTGGAGCGTGTTCAGCGAGGCGGAGATAGCACCGTTCTCGATCTTCGACAGCATCCCGTTGGAGATGCCCGCAGCACTAGCCAGATCGGCGATCGACAGGTCGAGTGCGCGCCGGATCGCGCGGACCTGGTTGCCGAGCGCCTTTTCGAGGCTGCGCTCGGCGGAGGCCGGCGCTGCCGAGCCGGTCGCGCCCTCATGAACATCGGATTCAACTGGCGTGGGAATGGGTCTGTCCTCGTTGGATGGGGGAACCGCCTGCATCTTAGGATGCTACAGTGTGCAAGTCACCCGCAGACGAGGGGGGTAGGCTCGAAGACGCGCCTGCTGCTCAGACGCCCGCGGCGAGTGCCTTGCCATCGATCACGGGTGCCGTGGCCTCAGTCGCGGAAGACGACCGTCTTCGCTCCGTTTGGCAGCGCGCGGTCGTCAAGATGGAAGGCCACCGCTCGTGCCAGCACGCGCCGCTCGATGTCGCGCCCCTTGCGCACGAGATCCTCGGCCGAGTCATGGTGCGATATGCGTTCGACATCCTGCTCGATGATCGGGCCCTCGTCGAGGTCGGCGGTAACATAGTGGGCGGTCGCGCCAATCAGCTTCACACCACGGGCATGGGCCTGATGATAGGGCTTGGCGCCCTTGAAACCGGGCAGGAAGCTGTGATGGATGTTGATGCAGCGGCCGGAAAGGAAGTTTGCCAAGTCGTCCGACAATATCTGCATGTAGCGGGCCAATACGACGAGTTCGGCCCCGGTGTCCGTGACGATGGCTTTGATCTGGGCTTCCTGCCGGGCTTTCTCGCCTTTGGTGACCGGTAGATAATGGAATGGGATCGAACCGAAATCGAGAGCGTCATAGGTCTCGCGCGGATGATTGGACAGGATGCCAACCACATCCATGCTGAGTTCGCCGATACGGTTGCGGTAGAGCAGATCGGCCAGGCAATGGTGGAACTTGGAAACCAGGATCAACACCCGGCGCGCGGTTCCACGCTGGCGCAGAGTCCAGTCGAGCGCCAGTAGCGTGGCGAGCGGCCCGATATCCGTGCGAAGCGCTTCGGCTGCGGCCTCGTCGGCCAGCGTAAGAACGATGCGACCGAAAAAGCGGCCTGTTTCCGCATCGTCGAACTGGTGCGCTTCCTTGATGTCGCCCCCGGCCCGGTACATCACGTCGGTTATGCGCGTCACGATACCAGGCTGGTTGGGGCCAGACAGGGTCAGGGTATAGGCTACTGTCATCTCGTCCTCAATTAGAAGCGCAGCGCGTTGTTGGCCTGGTCCAGCCAGTGGCTGAAGCTGCCGGCAAAGCTGCGAAAAGTCGCGATATCGTAGGTCGGCGCATCATCGACCTGCCACAGGATCACGCCGATATGGGCAATGATCGTGGTCGCCACCGATCCCGCCGCGAAGGCTGCGGGATGGAGATCGATCGCGGCCCCACGCTGCAGAAGGCGGCGCGCACCTTCGCCGGCAATCCGCGTGACACTGTAGCCGCTCGACTGGTCTGAAATGGATGCAAGCCCGTTAAGGCGCGCGGCCAGCGCCGACGCGAAGTCGGGCGCGGCGCTTTCGGCGATGGCGAGCCAGCATCCCGGTCCGGTGCCGACAAACAACATGTCCGATCCGCGCGACAACACCGGGCCATCGGTGAGAGTCACTTCGAGCGAGGCGCCGATGGCCGCCGCATCGACGCCCTTGCGCGCCATGACGGCGGCGATGCCCAGGCCGTCGTGGGTGTGCCGGGAGAGGGTGAAGGGATCAGCCACGGACGCGCGCTCCTTCGGGATCGAAAAAGACCGGGTTGCAGATTTCCGCCTCGATATCTGCCCCGCGCACCGGATCGTGGATGACGATCCGCTCGCCGTGACGGCTCGACCCGTTCGACAGGAGGGCGAGTGCGATCGAATGGCCGAGTGTCGGCGACCAGGCGGCCGAGGTCACATAACCCTGGTCGTTGCCGGGTATCGGCGCGGCGTCGGGCGCGAGCAGATGGCCGCCGCCACGTAACGATTTCGCGCGGTCAACCGGCTTGAGGCCAACCAGCACAGGGCGGGCCGGATCGACAAGCCCGGGCCGCATCGCCATCACCCGGCCGATGAAGTCCTTCTTCGTGGACAGCATCCGACCCATGCCGAGGTCTCGCGCGGTCGTCTGGCCGTTCAGCTCGTTACCTGCGGCATGGCCTTTCTCGATACGCATTACGCCGAGCGCCTCGGTTCCGTAGGGGACGGCATCGAAAGCCTGGCCGATTTCGAACAGGTGCCGGATCAGCCGATCGCCCAAAGCCGCAGGCACGCTTACTTCGAAAGCAAGCTCGCCCGAGAAGGAGAGCCGATAGATGCGCGCCTCATGATCCTGCCAGCGGAAGCCCAGCGCGCCCATGTAGGGTAAGGCCTCATTCGAAAGATCGATGTCCGGGAACGCCTGTTGGAGCAGCGCCCGCGAGAGCGGCCCGGCAACAGCATAAGTGGCCCATTGCTCCGTCACCGACGTTGCCTGTACGTCCAGCTCTGGCCATAGGACCTGCCGGGCGTAGTCGATATGCTGCATCACCCGCGCGGCGTTGACCGTCGTGGTGGTCACGAAGAAGCTGTCTTCGGCAATGCGCGTCGTGGTGCCGTCATCCATCACGAAGCCGTCCTCACGCAGCATTATGCCATAGCGCGCCTTTCCCACGGCGAGGGTCGAGAACATGTTCACATAGAGCCGGTCGAGCAGCGTGCCTGCATCGGGCCCGTGCACGTCGATCTTGCCGAGGGTGCTCACGTCGCAGATGCCGACACCGCTGCGCGTCATCGTGACCTCGCGATTGACCGTCTCAAGCCAGTTGCGCTCGCCGGGCCGCGTGAACCATTGCGCGCGCTTCCACTGACCGGCGTCGACGAAAGTCGCGCCGCGCTCCAGCGCCCAGCCACAGCTGGCCGTCTGGCGGACCGGGCGAAAGTCCTCCTCGCGATGATGTCCCGCCAGTACGCCGATCGCAACCGGCTGGTAGGGCGCCCGCGACAGGATCGTGCCGGCCTCCGCGATGGTCTTGCCAGTCGCAGCGGCCAGCAGCGCATGGCCGTTGAGCTGGCTCGTCTTGCCCTGGTCGGTCGCCATGCCCATCGTCGTGTAGCGCTTCGCATGCTCAAGGGAAGTGAAGCCCTCCCGCGCGGCCAGCGCGATATCGGTGTCGGTGACGTCGTTCTGGAAATCGACGAACGCCTTGGAGCGGCTGCCCGCGACCTGCCACAGCGGCGTCACGGCGGTGGGTTCGTCGCTTGCGCGGAATCCCGGCGGCGCGGCTGCATGCAGGCCCATCGCCGAAACCACCGTCAGCGCTTCGGCAACACCATCGGCCAAGGCCTGCCCAAGCGAAAAATGCCCTGCAGCTGCCCCTGCGGGCACCAGTCCGGGGGGCGGCTGGTCCAGCACGAAGGTCTGCAGCGCGTCCGACCATACCGGCCTGGCCCCCAGATTGCTGCCGAGGCCGATCGCGGGATTCCAGCCGCCGGCCACCGCGACCAGATCAGCGCGAATTGTACGGCGGCTGCCATCGGCGAGGCGAATGTCGACTTTGCGGACCGGTGCGCCATGCACGTCGCTGACGACCGCGCCCTGCAGTATTTCGATGCCCTGGGCGCGCAGTTCGGCTGCCTGGACTGGCAGCGTGCCGCGCGGATCGACAACCGCCGCCACCGAGACGCCCGCGTGAACAAGATCGAGCGCGGTTTGCCATCCGCTATCGGCGATGGCGAACACAACCGCCCGCTGGCCGGGTGCGGCGGCATAGCGGTTGACATAGGTCGAGACGGCCGAGGCTGTCATCACGCCGGGCCGGTCGTTGCCCCCGAAGACGAGTGGCCGTTCGATGGCGCCGGTCGCGAGGATGGCGTGCTTCGCCACGATCTTCCAAAGGCGCTGGCGCGGCTGACCGGGCCGGGGTGCGGCGAGATGGTCGGCGATCCGCTCGACCGCCACATATTCGCGGCCGTCATAAATGCCGAACACGCCGGTGCGGCGCAGGACCCGGACGTTGGGCATCGCGTCGAGCTCCGCCGCGGCGGCGACCGCCCAGTCAGCGGCGGGCTGGCCGTCGATCTCGTGCCGCTCGCTGAGGAGCCGGCCGCCAAGCCGGGCGTCCTCGTCGGCCAGCAGGACACGCAGGCCTGCCCGACCCGCCGTCAGGGCCGCCGCCAGACCCGCCGCCCCGCTGCCGATGACGAGGAGGTCGCAAAAGCCATGGTCGCGATCATAGCTGTCGGGGTCGGGCTGCATCGACAGCGCGCCGAGGCCAGCCGCGCGCCGGATCAGCGGCTCGTAGACCTTTTCCCAGAACTTTGCGGGCCACATGAAGGTCTTGTAATAAAAACCGGCCACGAAGATCGGCGAGGCGAGCTGGTTGATCGCCAAGAGGTCGTGCCGCAGGCTGGGCCAGCGGTTTTGACTGGCCGCCTCCAGCCCGTCGAACAGCGAGATCGTCGTTGCGCGCGTGTTGGGCTCGGCGTTTGCGCCGGAGCGCAGCGTGACGAGCGCGTTGGGCTCCTCGCTGCCCGCCGTCAGGATGCCGCGGGGACGGTGGTATTTGAACGATCGGGCAACCAGACGCACATCGTTGGCGACGAGGGCCGAGGCCAGCGTGTCGCCTTCGAAGCCGGTATAGCGGCGTCCGTCGAAGGTGAAGGCCAGCGGGCACTGGCGGTCGATGAGGCCGCCGGCGGCGAAGCGGCTCATGGCTTCACCAAGCGGGCCAGCACCGCGCCCGCGATATGGTGGGTGCGCGTGTTGCGGGTGACATTGATCCAGTTGCGGCAACCCTGTGCGTGATACCAATGTTCGACCATGTCGCCCGCGACATTGTCCCGCAGATAGACATAGTCGAACATGCCATCCTCGCTGTCGGGGCGGCGGGGCGCGGCATCGCCGCGATAGACGAACTCCTGTGCGTCGCGTTCACCGCAATAGGGGCAGGGTATGCGCATGACCGCTTATCCTCAGTGAAGATTGGGTTGGGCGCCGACGCCCTTTTCGTCGATGAGCCAGCCGCGCTCGAACCGGTCGAGCCGGTAGGCACTCGCCGTTTCGTGCATTGCGTCGGTGGCAAGAAGATGGGCGAAGCACCAGCCGGAGGCCGGGGTCGCCTTGAATCCGCCATAACACCAGCCACCGTTGAGATAGAGACCGGCGACCGGGGTGCGGTCGATGATCGGTGAGCCGTCCATCGTCATGTCGACGACACCGCCCCATGAGCGCAGTATCCGCGCACGACCAAGCATCGGCATGATCGCCATGCCGCCCTCGCACACATCCTCGACCACGGGCATGTTTCCGCGCTGCGCGTAGCTGTTATAGCCGTCGATATCCCCGCCGAAGACCAAGCCGCCCTTGTCCGACTGGCTTACATAGAAATGCCCCGCGCCGAATGTGATCACGCCCGGCACCACGGGCTTGAGCCCCTCCGTTACGAAGGCCTGGAGGACATGGCTCTCGATCGGCAGGCGCAGGCCGGCCATCGCGCCTACAACAGATGTGTGTCCTGCGACCGCCATGCCGACCTTCTCTGCGCGAATATCCCCGCGGCTGGTCTCGACGCCGATTACGGCGCCGCTGGCGTCGCGCAGGAAACCCCGCACTTCGCAATTCTGGATGATGTCCACGCCGAGCTCCGACGCCGCGCGGGCATAGCCCCACACCACGGCATCGTGCCGGGCGGTGCCACCGCGCGGATGCAGCAGCCCGCCCATGATCGGGAAGCGCGCACTGTCATAGTTCAGATAGGGCGCGATCTTGCGCACGCCTTCCTGGTCGAGCAGTTCCGCGCCCGCACCGTGCAACCGCATGGCGTTGCCGCGGCGGGCATAGGCGTCGCGCTGCGCATCGCTGTGATAGAGGTTCAGGATGCCGCGCTGGCTGACCATCGCATTGTAATTGAGCTCCTGCTCTAGCCCTTCCCACAGCTTCATCGACCACTCGTAGAACGGTTCGTTGCCGGGCAGGCCATAGTTGGAGCGAATGATGGTGGTGTTGCGACCGGCATTGCCGCTGCCTATCCAGCCGCGCTCGACGACTGCGATGCGGCGCATCCCGTGCTCCTTCGCCAGATAATAGGCAGTAGCAAGTCCATGCCCGCCGCCGCCGACGATGATGATGTCGTAGCCGGCGCGCGGGGCAGCATCGCGCCACGTCGGCGTCCATTTGCGATGGCCGGTCAGGGCGTGCGCTGCGAGTGACAGGAGGGAAAAGCGGGGCATCGGGTGGCGTCTCGCCGTCGAGGATTGCGGTGGGTTGAACCTAACCGCTCATCGTTCTATCGCTTGCTCCAGAGAGACGTTTTCATGCCTGTTCAAGACAAAGCCGATCTTCCCGCCCAGATCCGCAGCCTCGGGCTCCTGCTCCTCGATGGATTTGCACTGATGTCGTATGCTTCGGTCATCGAGGCGTTCAGGGCGGCCAACACGTTGGCGGATCGGACGCTATACCGCTGGGACCATATTTCGGTGGACGGCGACCCGATCCGCGCGTCAAACGGCGCGACGATCATAGCCGACCGCGCGGTCGGCGAACCGCTCGATTGCGACATGCTGTTCGTCTTCGCGGGCGGCGATCCAAGGCGCTTCAAGGATGGTCGCACCTTTGCCTGGATCCGGCGCATGGCAGCGCGCGGAACGCCGATCGCGGGCATTTCCGCCGGGCCCTATATCCTTGCCCGCGCTGGAATACTCGATGGCTACCAGGCGACGATCCATTGGGAACATCGCCCAGCCTTCCTGGAGGAATTTCCGGCCAGCAACCTGCAGTCCGGCCTTTACGTCATCGATCGTCGGCGCGTTACCTGCGCGGGTGGATTGGCGGGCATGGACCTGGCCATCGAACTGATCGAACGCGATCAGGGTCATGTGCTGGCGGCGCGCGTGTCGGACTGGTTTATCCGCGGCGAGGTGCGCGCGGCTGACAGGCCCCAGCGCCTCAGCCTGCGCGAACGCTATGGCGTCGCCGACGATACGGTCCTCAGGGTGCTGGCCTTGATGGAAATGCATGTCGAGGAGCCGATGGACCGCGATGCGCTGGGGCAGGCGGCGGGAGCTTCGGTGCGACAGCTCGATCGCCTGTTCCAGCAGTATCTGCACATGACGGTCAACGACAGCTACATACAGATCCGGCTGCAAAAGGCCGAGCAGTTGCTGCGTACGACCACCTTGCCGGTGACCGAAATCGCGTTTGCTTGCGGGTTCCGCAGCGCCAGCCACTTCTCGAGACGTTTCCTGCGCGCGTTCGGAATGCCGCCATCGCGGATCGCCCGTCAGACCTACAAGGAACGCGGCTCAGCCGCTCTGGCCGAGTTGCAGGAGGCCATGGAGTAAGCACGTGCATCTTCGGTCAAGCTAAACGAAGTCTTCTTCTCAGCCGTTGACGATGATCCCGCCATTGGGGTGCAAAACTTGCCCCGACATATAGCTGGCATCCTCGCAAGCGAGGAAAAGGAAAGCCGGTGCGACTTCGTTGGGCTGACCGGGCCGTCCCATTGGCGTGCTTTCGCCGAAGTGTTCCAGCTTGTCATCGCTGGCACCGCCACAGGGATTAAGCGGGGTCCAGATAGGACCAGGCGCAACCGCATTTACGCGAATGCCGTCGCTCACCAGATTTTCGGAAAGGGATCGGGTAAATGCAGTGATAGCCCCCTTGGTGGAACTGTAATCGAGCAATTCCTTGCTGCCTTGGTACATCGTCACACTGGTGCAATTGATGATCGACGCGCCACTGGCAAGATGTGGTCTCGCAGCCTGAACCATGAAAAACATACCGAAGATATTGGTCTGGAATGTACGTCGAAGCTGGTCTTCGGTGATCTCGGTCACATCCTCATCGGGGTGCTGCTCGCCGGCATTGTTGACCAGCACGTCAATTCGACCAAAGGCATCTATCGTGCGATCGATGGCATCTTGGCAAAGCGCCTTGTCGCCGATGTCAGCCCGGATCGCGATCGCCTTGCGCCCTTCGGATTCCACTATTCGCACGGTTTTCTGCGCGTCGTCGTCTTCCAGCAAATAGACGATGGCAATGTCCGCCCCTTCGCGCGCAAACAGCGCACACACCGCCCGACCGATTCCGCTATCCCCGCCCGTGACGATAGCAACCTTGCCCTGCAACCTGCCGCTGCCTGGATAGCGCGGTTTCCAGTCGGGCTTTGGTTCAAGCTTGCTCTCATGTCCGGGAAGTGCGTCTTCGTGGATCATGTCTTTCGTGTCGCTCATAGTCGGGCTCCTCTTCGATTGATGAACCTCCCAGTGTGTTCAAGGGTTCACGTCGGAACCGGTCAGACGGGACGAGTTGAAGGATATGAGCGACTGAACCGCTGGCGGCACCGGTGGCGCAATTGCGCAGTCAAAGCGACCGTATCCGCCGGTAATTTGCCGGTGGAAATGCGCTACATGCCCCATCGACTTGCATGGGAGCGACAGAGCGCTTTTCGCTGTGGCTGTGGTCTACCAGAGCGCAAAGGTTGCAAATGGCCGACCGGCATCGGGAACGATTGTGACTTTGAAATTCTTTCTACGGCACGGCATCCAGCAACGAAGAGGATACGCCATGCCCAAAAATGACCCTGAGATGCCGCGCGGGCCTCTTGGCGATGCGCGTCCCGATGCCACCGATCCTCACCAGGAAAAAGAGAGCGCTCAGAAGCCCGAGAAGATTGAAGATCGGCCGATGGTGGGTTCGGTCAAGCCGGAGGACTATCCCGAAGATCAGCGCGCAAAAAGCGGCTAAACTTGGCCTTCCCCGAACGCGACTAAGACAATCTGCGATATCGACGGAGGAGTGGTGGCTTCTGCTATACCGCGCCCGACGTGTGGGGGTCGTGATCGCGCCGATCAGTGGCCGGTCGGCAGGTCCAAGCCCCTTTGTGCGATCACATTGCGCTGGATCTCGTTAGTTCCGCCGCCCACGACCATCATGATCGAGCGACGCAGCAGTTGGTCGATCAGGCCGTCGGCGGGAACCCCCGGCGCGTCCTCGTCAAGCGTGGCGATGCTTCCGAACGTGTCGATTGCCGCTTCGGTGAGGCGCTGCGCCAGTTCGCTGGCGAAGACTTTGGCCATCGCCGATTCGACGAGCGGGACATAACTGTCGCCGCCGAGCATGATCGATCGCAGCGATAGTGCTCGCGCGACTTCGACCTCTGCCGCGAGCCCGGCCATTCGGGCGCGCGCGACCGGATCGTGCGCCAGATCGCACGCCATCATCTCGCGCACGATACGGCGCATGAGGTCGCGAAGCTCCGAAGCGAACGCGCCCATGACGATGCGTTCAGAGGCCAGGGCGTTGGCCAGGATGCGCCAGCCGCCGTTTTCTGGTCCCAGCCGGCACCACGCCGGCACGCGCACATCATCGAAGAAGATCGTCGAGAACGTGTGTCCATACATTGCCATGCTGGGACGGACGGATATGCCAGGCGTCTCCATCGGCACCACGAACAGGCTGATCCCGCCGTGCTTGACCGCGGGATCGGGATCGGTGCGCGCCGCCAGGATCATGTGCGTCGCCCGGTCGCCGTCGGTCGTCCACAGCTTCTGTCCGTTGACAAGGTAGTCGTCGCCGCGCGGCTCGGCCCGGGTCTTGAGGCTTGCGAGGTCCGAGCCCGCGCCGGGTTCGCTGTAGCCCAGACATGCGCTGGCCCGGCCAGCGCGCAATTCAGGCAGGAGGCGCTCCTTGAGTTCGGGGGTGCCGTGAGCAATCACTTCGGGCGCGAGGATGCGGCAGCCGGCGAGGATCGGCCCGTCGGTAGCCTTGGCGCGCAGGAGTTCCTCGGCAAAGGCCAGTTGTTCGAGGGGCTGGCGCGCCTGTCCCCCGGCCTCCTTCGGCCAGTTCAGCGCCGTCCAGCCGCCTTCGCCCAGGCGCTCCGCGAAAGCCAGGTTCCACTTGCGATCGCGAAACGGCGTGGCCCGGCTCTCCGACCGGTCCGCGTCGGTCCAGTTGTCCTTCAGCCAGTCCGCCAACTCCGCGCGAAGTCCTGCCGCCGGATCGTCGCATGTTTCCACCGGAGCATAGGCGTCGTGCGCGGCGTCAAACACGACTTGCGCAAGCGCGTCGGTCGCGCCTGACAGCCCGCCCAGCGCGGTGACGTCGCCATGGACGCGGCGGAACAGCCGCGGTGCATCGTGTTCCTCGGCAAAGCCGATAGCGCCGAAGCAATGCTGCGTCTCAAGCGCGACCTGCCGCAGCGTTTGCGCGCAGAACGCGCTCGCGGCATTGGCTGCGAGCGGCCATGCCGTGCGGTCCTGCGCGCCTGCACGAGTTGACGCCGCGAGCATGAGCCGCGCGCCGGTCAGCGTGATGTGCGAGTTGGCGAGCTTGTGCTGGATCGCCTGAAATGCTCCGACCGGGCGACCGAACTGCTCGCGCCCTTTGACGTGATCGAGGACGAGATCGAAGCCGCGCTGCGCCGCCCCGAGCGCGCGCGCCGAAAGGCACAGGCGGGCGATGAGATGCATCTCGGCCAGCCGTTCATGGTCGAGCTTTGCCAGCACTTCGCCTTGCGCGCCCTCCAGCCGCACGTCGGACAAGCAAGGCCGCGCCAGTCCGCCGGTTTGGTGGACAGAGACGGTATCGGGCGACACCGCGATCGCGCACAAGTCCATCGCATCGGTGATGATGAGCAGCATTCGTGCGTCCGCCATGTTCTCGACAAAGCGCAGGCGGCCGGTGGCCCTGCCATGCGTCACGACAACCGAGCCGGCATTGCGTTCGCGATCGTGGCCGGCGAACGACAGGGCCATCGCGTCACCGGTGGCAGTGGGCGCGCAATCGGCACTACAGGCGAGGTTGGCAATGATCGCGGGAAGCAGCGGCGCCGCGCAGGCGCTGCGGCCCAGTTCCTCAAACACCGCGAGGATCTCGGGCAAGTCGCCTGTCCCATCTCTGCCCATCGATGTGATGCCTTGTTCGACGAGCTGGGCGTAGACGTCGGCACAATTGCCACCATGCTCGTCGAACCGGAACGTCTTATCGAGCATGCGACGCACCGCATGGCGCAACATGTCGCGATAGGCGTCCGCCTCGTCCGGCGCTGCGCTTGTGATCACGCCGCGCCTCCCGTTCCCGCTGTGACCGGCTTGGCCGCAAGCCTGGACAGGGCGGCGGATTGCGTCGGCAGAAAGAGGAAGCCTAGCAGAGCAGCCGCAAAACCAACGATCTGGACCAGCAGAGCGATTTGATAATCGCCCGCATAATCAAACAGGAAACCGGCAAGCGGCGCTGACCCCGAGATGAACACCAGCTTAGGAAGGTAGCTCATCCCGAGCACGGCAGAGAAATTCTCGCGGCCGAAAATCTCGTTTATCGCGGCGCTGTGGACCGCGAGGATCGAAGTCGTAAACAACCCGATCAGCGCGGCGATGGTCATCATCATGCCGTAGACGCCGATCATCATCAGCGCTCCCCACAGCACGATCTGGCCTACCGCGTTAATCACCAGCGTGTTGCGTGCGCCGAAGCGATCCGACAGCCAACCGAACAGCAGCGCGCCGATCAGTCCGGCTGCGGCATAAGCGGAGAGCAGTAGTGAGGCGGGTTCGAGCGCGAATCCGCGACCGACCGCGAGCGGCACGATATGCGCCGTGAGCAGAGTGCCGCCTCCGGCGATGATGCCGACCCCGAGGCTGAGACACCAGAAGGCACGGCTGGAGAGTACTGCGGGCGTCGTCATCAGCGCCGGCGCGGCAGGGGGCGGGCCGCCACCGTCCTTGGCAATTCCCGAAAGTTCTGGCGCGTCTCGGACCATCATGAGCATTGCGGCGCAGAGGAGGAAGAGCACCGACAGTGAAGCGAACACTGTGTTGATGCCGTATTCGGTCAGCACGAGGGCGGTCAGCGGCGGGGTCATGAGGAGCAGGATCGGCATGTTGATCAGCCCCAGGGCCTTTCCCCGATCCTTGTCGAACCACCGGCTGACGAGGGTCGATGCCGGCAACACTCCAAGCAGGCAGACGCCCAGACCGATCACCACTGTGTAAAGCACGATGATCTGGGTGATGTTCTGCGCGAAGGTCATCAGCGCGAAACCGAGCGAGCAGGCGAGCGCGCCGCCAATCATCGTCGTGCGCAGCGACCAGCGCGACAGCCGCGCGCCGACCGGCACCGACAGCAACGACATCGATAGCACGAACATGCCTAGCGCCGTCGCCACCACGCCGCGCGACGCGTCGAACTTCACTTCCAGTCCGGGCATGAGCGCTCCGAAGCTGCCGAAGGTCAGACCCAGCGCGCAATTCTGCGCGAGGCTTCCCAATGCAGCCATCTTCCATGCCCTGTTCCTGCGCGACGCCATCGGCTCTCCTGATTGCCCCGAGATTGCCGCTATCAGGGCACCTGACGCACATTATTCTTTTAAAAAAACACATATTCACTATAGAACATGGTTCGTGGAGCGTCAACCAATGGCTATAGTGCGGCTGCCTATGCCGTTTTACGAGAGTGAGAATTATGACCAAGGCGAGCCGTCCCCCGCGCATTCTGAAGCCGGATCCGTCGATCGAGCCGCTGCTCGCTTTCCTCCGCGACGCGCCGGCCCTGTCCAGCTATTCTCCAAGCGATGCGCGGGCGGTGATGCTCGCGGCTGCGCCAATGTTCTATCCGCCGCAGCCGCCTGGAACGGAAGAGCGGTCCACCATCGCCGGCGTGCCGGTGCGGATATATCGCGGGGCCGATGCCAACCCCGCGCGACCGGGGCCCGCGCTGCTTTATTTTCATGGTGGCGGGTGGGTCATGGGTGACATGGACGGGTTTGCGCCGATATCCGCTGCACTCGCCAACGACGCGCAGATTACGGTCATTACAGTAGATTATGCGCTGGCTCCGGAAAGCCCTTTTCCGGCTGCGCTGAATCAGGGAATCGCGGTTGCAGACGCGCTGTTTGCGGACGGCGAGAGGCATGGCGTCGACAGCCGCCGGCTCGCTATTGGCGGCGATTCTGCCGGCGGCAACCTGGCCGCCGTCATCGCCATCGATCGGCGCGAACGGGGGCTCGATAACTTCGCGCATCAGCTGCTGCTCTATCCAGTGACCGATTGCCGTTTGAATGCGCCAAGTTACGACGAGTGCGGTAGTGGCTACATGCTATCGCACGCCGATATGGTCTGGTTCCGCTCACATTACCTGCCCGAGGGAACGGCTTACGATGACTGGCGCGTGTCGCCGCTACTCGCCGATAGTCTCGTCGGGCTACCCGCCGCGCATGTGCTGACCTGCGGCCTCGATCCGCTGCAGGACGACGGCAGGGCCTATGCTGACGCGCTCGAGCGGGCGGGAGTCGATGTGAGCCGCCAGCACCACGCCGGGATGCTGCATGGCTTCCTGTTCATGGGGAAGGCGATCCCGGCAGTCGCACCGGCCCTGCGGGCGATCGCCGATGTCCTGCGCCATGCATTGCATCGCAGCGGCTCTGATAGCCCACCTTCCGGGACAATCTGAACTTGGGCGGGTGTCGGATACCAACCCTCAATCATGGAATTTTCACGTCGCCATAAGAAATGAATATTCGCTATTGCAACGGTCATGCCCGTAAGGTTATAGGCCGGGCCGACGACGAACAGGATAGAAATCGCCGAACCGCTTTCGTGCCGCTGGCCGGGCCTCTCTCGCCCCCGCCGGCGCGCCGTAGCCGCTCGGACGTTCGCATGCGCTAGGAGAGTGCCGCTTGGTCAAGCCCGAAAGTGCCCGATCGCTTGACGCGTTGCTGACCCCCCGATCGATCGCGCTGGTCGGCGCTTCGGAGCGGTCGCCATGGTCGCAGATGATTGCGCGCAACTTCGCCCTGCTCGGCTACGAGGGCGCGGTTTCAGGCGTGAACCGGATGGGGGTCACGGCGCATGGCTATCCTGGCTACACGTCTCTGTGCGACATCCCTGAAACGCCGGATCTCGCCTATATCTTCGTGCCGAAAGACAGCGTTGCCGAAGCGCTCGAAGACGCCATTGCTGCCGGAGTGCCGGCCGCCGCGATCCTGACCTCGGGCTTCGGCGAGACCGGTGACAGCGGCAAGGCGGAGCAGCAGGCGCTGGTCGATCGCGCGCGCGCCGCAGGGATGGTGCTGCTCGGGCCGAATTGTCTCGGGCTGGCCAATCTTCGGGCCAAGGCACCGGTCACGCCGATCTGGCTGACCGAAAACATGCCCAAGGGCGGCGTCGCGGTAATTTCGCAGAGCGGTGCGACCGCGGCGGTGATGACCGGCTATGCGGTGCAGCAGGGCGTGGGGCTGAGCGCCGTGGTGGCGACGGGCAACGAGGCCGACGTCACTGCCATCGATATCATCGAATACCTGCTCGCCAGCGATGAAACCCGCGTTATCACGCTGTTCGCTGAGACGATCAATGATCCTGATGCCTTTCGCAGGGTGGCGCGCATCGCGCAGGAAACGGGCAAGGCGCTCGTCGTGCTCAAAGTCGGGACGAGCGCGCTGGCATCGCAACTGGCCGTGGCCCACACTGGATCGGTGACCGGCGACGATCGCATCTTCGACGCGATTTGCCGCCAGACCGGGGTGATCCGCTGCCACTCCATCGAGGAGACGATCATCACCGCCGGGCTGCTCGACCGCGTCGGAAGGGTCAAGCGCCATGTCGGCATTCTGTCGATCTCGGGCGGGGCCTGCGAGATCATCGCCGACCGTGCAGAGGCGGTCGGGCTCGAGCTTCCCGAATTCAGCGCGCAGACCGCAGCCGCGATCAACGAGCTCATCCCCGGTTTCGGCCCCGTCTATAACCCGCTCGATATTACCGGCGCCGCGATCCGCGACCCGAGCCTGTTCGAAGCGGCGCTCAAGATCATCGCCGACGACCCTGCGATCGGGCTGACCGCTTGCGTCTATGACCTGCCGTCGAACGAATCCGAACTGCTGGCCGAGGATACGATCAAGGCGATCGCGCGCGGGCTGGCGGCGAACGATCCGCCTGGCCTGATCGTCAATCAGGCGGCAAAGCCGGTGAGTGCCTTCACCCGCGAGGTCATGGCGCGTTGCGGCATCGCCTCGATCACGGGGGGGCTGCACTTCGCAATCGCTGCAATGGCGGCGCTCGGCCGATGGTCGCGGCACCCGCATGCCGCGCCCGATGCGGCGGCCGCTCGAACCACAACGCCTGCGACCGCGCGGCCGGTGACCGAGCGTGAGACGCTTGCCTTCTTGGCCGAGGGGGGGGTGCCCTCGGTTCCGACCCGCCTCGCACGCACCGCCGAGGAGGCGGTGGCCCATGCCGCCGAATTCGATGGCGAGGTCGTGGTCAAGGTGTCTTCGGAGCAGATCAAGCACAAGAGCGACGTCGGCGGGGTCAAGCTGCGCTTGGCCGGCGATGTCGCCGTGGCGGAAGCA
Organism: uncultured Novosphingobium sp.; assembly: GCA_964502105.1. GTDB lineage: Bacteria > Pseudomonadota > Alphaproteobacteria > Sphingomonadales > Sphingomonadaceae > Novosphingobium. The sequence continues at coordinate 96,217 of CAZCUS010000002.1, forward strand.
TTCGAAGCGATCATGGCATCGACGGGTGCGGCCTGTCCCGATGCCGAGATCGAGGGCTGTATCGTCATGCCGATGCGCTCGGGCGGCGTGGAAATGTTCGTAGGCGTCACCTGCAATTCGGCATGGGGCCCGGTCATCGTCGTCGGGCTCGGCGGGGTGTGGATCGAACTGCTTTCCGACACCAGCCTTCGCGCCCTGCCGATCACGCCCGACGACGCGAAGGCGATGCTGCGCGAATTGCGCGGCGCGAAGATCCTCGACGGCTATCGCGGATCGCCGCCGGCCGACATCGACGCGCTCGCGCAAGTGATCTGCAGGATCGGCGATGCGGCTCTGCAGCTCGGCCCCGATCTGCACGCGCTCGAGATCAATCCCCTGCTGGTCGACGGCGACAGGATCGAAGCGGTCGATGCACTGCCGATCTGGAACACGGGAGACCACCATGACTAGTGCGCGGCTGTGCCGGACGCTCGGCATCGAATTCCCGCTGCTGGCTTTCAGCCACTGCCGCGATGTTGTCGCGGCGGTGAGCCGGGCGGGCGGCATGGGGGTGTTCGGCGCATCCAGCCATACACCTGAGCAGCTCGAGCGTGAACTGGCTTGGATTGACGATCAGGTCGAGGGTAAGCCCTACGGCGTCGATATCCTCATGCCCGAGAACCTTGGCGGTGGCGAAGGCATGTCGGCACGCGACCTGGTCGGACGCATTCCCGAGGCGCACTGGCAGTTCGCGCGCGATGTTCTTGCCAGCCGGGGCGTGCCGCTGGCCGATTTCGGACCCGACGATCCGGCGCTGTCAATGGATATGCTGTCGATCCTGCCCGAAATGTCGGCTGAACTGCTCAATGTTGCGTTTCGGCATCCGATCCGGCTGATCGCCAATGCGCTGGGGGTGCCGCCCGCCAGTATGCTGGACCGCGCGCGCGCAGCAGGTGTTCCCGTGGCGGCGCTGGTCGGGGCAAAGGAACACGCGCTGCGCCAGGCCGCAGCGGGCGTCGACATCGTCGTCGCGCAGGGCAGCGAGGCGGGCGGACATTGCGGCGAGGTGCCGACGATGGTGCTCTTGCCCGAAGTCGTCGCCGCCTTGCGCGACCATCCCGGCACGATGGTCGTCGCCGCCGGCGGAATCGTCACCGGACGCCAGATGGCCGCCAGCCTTGCAATGGGTGCTTCGGGGGTGTGGACCGGCTCGGTGTGGCTGTCGACCAGCGAGTCTGAAGCGAGCCAAGTGTTCCAGGAAAAGATGATCGCGGCCACGTCGCGCCAGACGATCCGGTCGCGCAGCCGCACCGGCAAGCCGAGCCGCCAGTTGCGGTCGGACTGGACGGATGCGTGGGAGCAGAAGGGCAGCCCGGACGCCTTGCCAATGCCGTTGCAGCAACTGATCAGCATTCCGGCGTTCGACCGCATCGACAAGGCGGCACAAGGCGGAGGCGAGGGGCCGCGCTCGCTGGTCACCTATTTCGTGGGGCAAGGTGTCGGTCTGATCGACAATGTGCGGACCTGCCGCCAGGTGGTTGAGGACTTCATGGCGGAATTCGTCGACGGCTGCGAAAGCGTAGCCGCCTCGCTCGACGCACTCGGTGGCAACCAGCGGTGACCCTGGCGAGAGGATAATGGCATGACCGGCGCAAGCGCAGATCCGATCCTTTACCAACGCGACGGCCATGTCGCGGTTCTTACGCTCAACCGACCCGAACAGCGCAATGCCGTAAACGGCGCGATGACCCGTCGGTGGGAGCAGCTAATCGCCCAAACCGAGGCCGACAACGAGGTGCGCGTCGTGGTGCTGGCGGCGAACGGGCCAACCTTCAGCGCCGGGGCCGATCTTAAGGAAGTGGCGGGCGGCCGGATGGCCGAACTCGCCACGCCCTCGGGTGGTTTTGCCGGGTTCGTCGAATCGGTGCGGGCAAAGCCGTGGATCGCAGCGATCGCCGGGCAGGCGCTTGGTGGCGGTCTGGAAGTGGCGCTTGCCTGCGACCTCATAATCTGCAGCGACGAGAGCCGCTTCGGTCTACCCGAGGTCAAGCGCGGATTGTTCGCCGGGGCAGGGGGTATCTATCGCCTGCCGCGTGCGATCCCGCGCGCGATCGCGCTGGAAATGATCGCCACCGGCGAGCCGATCGACGCAGCGCGGGCCTATGCGCTCGGCCTCGTCAACCGTCTCGTCTCCGCAGGCGCGGTCCTGCCCGAAGCCGTGGCGATGGCGCAGTGCATCGCAGCGAACGCGCCGCTCGCGGTGCGTGCAAGCCTGGCGATCGCACGCAAGGCTCCCGAACGCACGGAAGCGGAATCGATCGCCGCCTGCCGCGATGCCTTGCATGCGCTGATGCAGACCGAGGACTTCGCCGAGGGACCGCGCGCTTTTGCCGAAAAGCGCGTACCCCTGTGGAAGGGAAACTAGACCGATGAACCTAGTCGATCCTAGCAAGGTGCCGGTGATCATCGGCATCGGCGAGTGCAACGACCGCCCGGCCACCGGTGCCGAGGGTCTCGATGCGCTGCAGTTGATGCTGGCGGCATTGCGCGAGGCTGAGCGCGACGTTGGTCATAACGTGCTCGGCCGGCTCGACTGGCTTGGCATCGTTCAGCAGATTTCCTTTCCGCGCGACGATTTCGGCGCGGCGCTGGCTGCCCAACTGCCGCGTGCGCCCGGCGCGGTGTCGATCACCGAAGAGCCGAGCGGCGATGGTCCGGTCCGCCTGCTGAACGATGCGGCCAACCAGATCGGCGCGGGCGAAATTGCCATCGCGGCGATCGTCGGCGGCGAGGCAATGCGCACCGCAGCGATGCGCGCGCGCGAAACCGGCGAGCAGCACGGCGCGGCGATGGCAGCGGCGCTTGACGCGATTGCCAAGCCGGCCTGGCGACGCTTCGGATTGATGGCGGCGGTCGACGTCTATCCGCTTTACGAGCAGGCATGTCGCGCCGCTTGGGGCCAGACGCTGGCCGAGGCGCAGCACGAGAATGGCGTGATCGGCGCCGGATTTGCGCAAGTCGCGGCGGAAAATCCCCATGCATGGTCGCGTCAGCCAGTGTCGGCCGCCGAGATTGCCGAGCCTTCGGAAGGCAACCGCATGATCAGCTTTCCCTATACCAAGCTGATGGTCGCCAACAGCATGGTGAACCAGGGTGCGGCGATCATCGTTGCCAGTCTCGCCAAGGCGCGGGAACTCGGCCTCGACGAAGGGCGACTGGTCTATATCGGGGCTGGCGCGGCGGCGCACGAGCCGGAGGATTTCCTGCTTCGTGACAGCTATGCCCATTCGCCGAGCCTTGAAGCCTCGATCCGCGCCTGCCTCGATCGCAATGGTCTGACCGCTGGGAATTTGGACGTCGTCGAGCTTTACAGCTGCTTTCCCTGCATCCCCAAGATGGCGCGCAGGGAACTGGGGCTTGCAGCAGACTTTCCGCTCAGCGTCTATGGCGGGCTCACCTTCGGCGGCGGCCCCATCGCCAACTGTATGACGCATGCGGCGGCGGCGATGGTGCGATCGATCCGCAATGGTGCGGACAACGGGATGATCGTCAGCAACGGCGGCTATGCCACGCACAACCATGCGATCGTGCTGCGCGCGACCCCGCCCCAGCACGGCACGTTCCCACAGGACTATTCGGCGCAGGATCTGGCTGATGCCGCACGCGGGCGAGTGCCGGCGCTCGACCAGGCCTATGCAGGACCGGCCGAGATCGAGACTTTTTCCGTGTCCTACGGGCGCGACGGCCGGCCGGTGAGGGCGACCGTCCTGGCGCGAACGCCGTCGGGCGAGCGAGCAATCGCGGCGGTCGAGAGCGTGGATTCGGAAACCTTGCGCCTGCTGACCGATGGCGTGCGCGAGCCAGTTGGACGGGCCGGGACGTGCGCGCTCGACGGCAGCGGCACACCGATCTGGCGCTTCGCGCCATGACCGCCGCGCGCGAAGGCTTGTCACTGCACCTGCACCGCGCGTTGGCCTGCCCGGCGCGCAGCACTCCATTACCAGAACCATGAAGAGGTCAATTGATGGAACACGGTCAGCCACAAAAGGTCGATGTAGTCGTTGTGGGCGCGGGCTTTTCCGGCCTGTACATGCTGCACAAATTACGCGGTCTGGGTCTGTCGGCGGTAGTTGTCGAAGAAGGCGACGATGTGGGCGGAACCTGGTACTGGAACCGCTATCCCGGCGCGCGGTGCGATGTTGAGAGCCTGGCGTACAGCTACACGTTCTCCCAGGAGCTTGGCGAGGGTTGGAAGTGGAGCGAGCGTTACGCCGCGCAGCCCGAAATCCTCGCCTATCTCGGCTACGTCGCTGACAAGCTCGATCTGCGCCGCGATATCCGCTTTGGGCGGCTGGTGGCGGCCGCCGAATGGAACGACGCGACCGGGCGGTGGTCGGTCCAGCTGGATGATGCCAGCGCGTACGACGCACAGTTCTGCATCATGGCGACCGGATGCCTGTCGCGCGGCCGGGTGCCAGACATCGCGGGCCTCGACAGCTTTGCGGGCAAGTGGTTTCACACCGGCCATTGGCCAAAGGAGCCAGTCGACCTTGCCGGTAAGCGGGTCGCTGTGATCGGCACCGGATCGACCGGCATCCAGGTCATTCCCGCCATCGCCGACGAGGTGGGCGAACTAACCGTGTTCCAGCGCACGCCCAGCTTTTCGGTGCCGGCGCGCAACCGGCCGATGGACCCAGCCTTCGAACAGCGGTTTTTGCGCGAGCGCGACGAGTTCTTGAGAGAGATGATTGCCGGCACCATTTTCGGCAGCGGAGATCTCGAGCAAAGCGCCGAGAGCCGGCAGTTCGTCGCCGAATCGGCAATGGCGGTCAGCGAGTCAGAGCGCGAGCGGGTCTATCAGGAACAGTGGGATCGCGGCGGGTCAAAATTCATGGTCTGCTTTCCCGACCAGATGGTCGATCCGCAATCTAATGAGGCGGCTTGCGATTTCGTTCGCGCCAAGATCGCGGAAACCGTGCACGATCCTGAGCTTGCCGAAATCCTGATGCCGCGGGGCTACCCGCTCGGATCGAAGCGCATCTGCCTCGATACGGATTATTACCAGACCTACAATCGCGACAACGTCCATCTGGTCAATGCCCTGGTCGAGCCGATCACCGCGATCGAGCCGCAAGGCATTCGCACGTCGAACGCGCTCTACCCGGTCGATGTCATCATTTTCGCGACCGGCTACGATGCCATGACCGGTGCGCTCAACTGCATCAATCTGCGGGGCAAGGGTGGCGTTGCCTTGCGCGACCGCTGGGCCGCTGGGCCGGCCACGTATCTGGGACTGTGCGTGGCAGAATTCCCCAATCTATTCCTGGTTACAGGACCGGGAAGCCCAGCGGTTATCAGCAATATGGTCATGTCGATCGAGCAGCATGTAGACTGGATTGCCGATTGTCTTGCCTACATGCGTGCCAATGGTCTCGACCGGATCGAACCCAGCGCCGAGGCTGAACAGGCCTGGGTGGCCCATGTCAATGACGTGGCCGAGGCGACGCTGTTTCCGGTCGCCAACTCCTGGTACGTGGGCGCGAACGTCCCCGGCAAGCCTCGCGTGTTCTTGTGCTACGTTGCCGGTCTCCCCGTCTATCGAACTATTTGCGACGACGTCGCGGCCGAAGGCTATCGAGGATTCGCCGTTTCCGCACAGTAACCCTGTTTGATAGCGCATAAGTGTTCGCACTAGCGAAGCATCGCGTTGATTTGCCTCGAATGGACCGAATTTCGCACTACGAACTGGTGCCAAGTTCCTTATAAAGATTGACTCTTCCCCAATAAGAAGGTTAGCATTCTAGGGCACTTGGGCGAGGCTGGACGACCCGCCTGCCCGATCTGCGCAACGATAATTGTCACAATGGGGGTGGATGCAGATGAAGAGCCAGACGAAGAAATTGCGCATTGAAACCGGTCAATACCGGACCCTTTTGCTGATCACCGCCCTCGCACTCCCGGCCTTCGGCACCGCTCCGGCCTTCGCCCAGATCGATCCGGTCGGCGTTCCCTCCGAAGTTGGCGATGCCGATGCGGTGGACGAACGGGTTATCGTGGTGCAGGCGCGCCGCCGCGACGAAACGCTGCTCGAGGTGCCCGTCGCCGTTGCCACCGTTTCGGGTGACTCGCTGCAGGCACTGGGCACGTCCGACGTGCGCGACATCGGCAAGTTCGTGCCGAGCATCATCATAGAATCTGCCGCCGGTTCCGGCGCGGGCGGCACAACGTCTCTGCGCGGGGTCAGCACTTCACCCATCAACGGCGGTTTCGAGCAGACCGTGCTGGTCGAAGTCGATGGCGTGCTGGTCAGCCGCAACCGCGTCCTCAAGGTCGGGCTCCTCGACGTCGGACAGATTTCTGTCCTTCGCGGGCCGCAGGCGCTCTACTTCGGCAAGAACAGCCCGGCTGGCGTACTCTCGATCGAATCCGCAGATCCGACACGCGAGTTTTCAGGTACCGCGACTGCCGCCTACGAATTCAAGGCGAAGGAGCGGGCCATCTCGGCGGCTGTTTCGGCCCCCCTTGGTGACTCGCTCGCGGTGCGCGTTTCGGGCCGCTACGCCAAGATGGACGGCTATTACACGAATACCGCGACGCGCCAGCTGACGCCGGCTGAGTACCCATTCTTTGCGATCTATGGCCGTGTGCCGCGGCTTCGGTCGGATTCGAACGGCTCGGAGGAATATGCGACGCGCGTGAAGGCGGTGTTCGACAACGGCGGCCCGCTGGAGATCAAATTCAGCGCCGCGTACAGTCATTATACCGATGAAGGACCGCTTTCGGGCGGCGAGATCTTCGGTTGTCCGGCAGGCGCGACAGCGGGCAAGACGTTTGGCGTGGCCGATCCATTTGGCGAGTGCAAGCTCGACCGTCGCTACAGTCTTGCTGGTTCACCAATCCCCGATGCCGGTCTCGCGGTCTATCCCTTCGCGAACAAGAAGGGCGGGCAAGCCTATTCCGACCTCGATCTCTGGGTTGGATCGGTGCGCGCCAAGTACGATTTCGGACCAGTTACGCTCAATTCGACGACGGGCTACTACAAGAGCAACAACAAGAACTTCGATTTTTACGACTATACCGCCCTATCAGGAATCTCCGCGTCCGAGAATGAAGTCTACGAGCAGTTCTCGCAGGAACTGCGGCTGGCGACAAATTTTGACGGATTTGCCAACTTCATGGTTGGCGGATTCTATGCCGACACGGACCTGACCTTTTTCAACGCGTCGGTTATTGCGCCGCTCCCTGCCGACGCGGCGACGGGCAAGTACCAATCATGGGACAAGCTCGGTTTGACGTACGGCAAGACCTATTCGGCATTCGGGGAAGCGACCCTCGCGTTCACCGAGCAGCTCGAACTGTCGGGCGGCGTTCGCTACACCAAGGAAAAGAAGGACTCACGGCTGGGCCACGCCTTCGTCCAGCCGACACTGGTGACCCGTTTCGCTGCAGCGCCGGCGGGGACGTTCTTCGAAGACAAGCTCAGCGACGATAACTGGTCGCCTGAGGCAACGCTTAGCTACAAGCCCAGGCCGAACCTCAATCTGTTCGTGTCATACAAGACCGGATACAAGTCGGGCGGCATGTCGCTCACGTCGACGCTGCTCGGCTACAACCAGGCCAGGGCGGCAGCGGACCCGAGTTATGTCGCGAACTATATCAACGGGTTCTCCTTCGGCCCCGAGAAGGTCAAGGGATTCGAGGGTGGCCTGAAGGCCGAACTGCTCGGCAACGATCTGTTCCTCGGGCTGACCGCCTACAGTTATGACTATTCTGACTTGCAGGTCACGTCGTTCGATGCGGCGACGCTGTCGTTCAACATCAACAATGCCGCCAAGGCGAAGGTACGCGGCGTCGAGTTCGAATTCCGTTATAAGTCGGGCAGCTTCCTGTCGATCTTCGGCGGTGCCAATTATAACGACGCGACGTTCGATGAGTACATATCGGCGTGCTATCGCGATCAGACTGTCGCCCAGGGATGCACGACTTATCCGGGTGTCGACGGAATCGCGGGGAATTCTGACGACTTCAAGGGCTTTGATCGCAGCGGCGCTCGGCTGACCCGGGCTCCGAAATGGACTGCAACGCTGGGCGCGCAGGCAGAAGCGCCGATCTCGGACGCGATGACGCTGCGCTTCGGTCCGAACTTTCGCTACAGTTCGTCTTACTCGCCGATCGAAACCGGGGATCCGCGCGGTGACAACGGCGACTATCTCCTCTTCGACGCGGCAGCTGCGCTAGTTTTCGGCGACGGCAGGTACGAAGTTTCGCTGATCGGTCGCAACCTCAGCAACGTCGGCTACCGGAACTATACCTCGGACAAGCCGGGCGGGGTCGGCGAACTCAACTCGAGCGGACTCAGCCGTGGGCGCCAGTTCCAGTTGCAGGGCACGGTGCGTTTCTGAGCTTGGCAGCATTTTTTGCGAATAAACGGGATGGGGCTGGCTGGTACCGCTCCCACCCGTCAGTTCTGTGTGCGAGCCATTGTGGCCCTTACTGATAAGGCGGGGCGAGGGTCCACGGTCGGGACCGGGCGAGATCGCCGGTGATGCGCTCCACCCACTGCCGATGGCCCGCTCGAAGGGCGGTACGAGGGGCGGAGACCGATCAGATCGGGTGCTTGGGTCGGCGCTGTTAGGACCAACGGTAACCTCGCGATACGCCCGCCTCGGAACGCCTTTTCCATTTGCTATCTTGAATAATCATATGCTAGAAGAAATAGGCACCCTGGTGCACAATTGTGAATGAAGTTTGGCAAGGGGGTCTGGCAGGTTCGATGGAACATTCCAGTAGGTTGACGGATGCGGCGATCGATGAGCTACGGGCCGATATCGGCGTCGAAGTCGAGCTGCCGCAGTTCAATACCGAAGCTTCTCCCGACGGCATCAGGCACTTCGCCCTCGGCCGCGGCGACGACAATCCGCTTTATTGCGATCGCGACTATGCGCGCACCACGCGCTGGGGCGATTTGCTTGCACCGCCAAGCTTCGTGCTTACCTGCGGATTTCCGCGTTCGAAGGGCCTGCCCGGGATCCATGCACTGTTCACCGGGGTCGAAATCGTGTGTCATAAGCCGATCCTCGCCGGTCAGCGATTGGTCGCCAAGAGCGCGCTGCACGAAGTGAAGGAGCGGCATGGGCGCTACGCCGGCAAGCAGTATCAGCAGATCTCGCGCACCAACTACTGCTCCCCTGAAGGGGAGGTGTTCACCTCGCTTTATTCGCATGCATTCCGTATGGAGAGGGGAAAGGCTGGAACCAGCAAAAAGTTCGCTGGCCTTGAGCGCAAGCAGTATTTCGAAGAAGACCTGATAGAGATCGAAGCGGCTTATGCGCGCGAACTCGCCGAACGGCGAGGCGGCGAGAAGCGATACTGGAACGATACCGATATCGGCGATGAGCTGTCGACAATGGTCAAGGGGCCACTGACGGTGACTGACAACGTCGCCTTCCTCGTCGGGTTCGGCACCGTGTTCGTGCGCGCGCATCGCATCTGGAACGACTTTCGCCTTCGGCATCGCGGCGCCGGCGTGAAGGATCGCCACGGCGTGTGGGACGTGCCCGAACGGGTCCACTGGGACGAGGAACTGGCGGCTTCTATCGGCATGCCGGGGCCGTACGACTACGGCCCGCAGCGGATCGCCTGGATCGACCACCGGGTCTGCGACTGGATCGGCGACGACGGCTGGATCAAGCGCCTGTCGGTCCGTCTTACCGCGCCGAACTTCGTCGGCGACACGACGTACATCAGTGGCAAGGTCGTCGGTAAGTCCGACCATGGCGAAGTTGAACTCGAGCTCGTAGCCGAGGACCAGCGCGGGCGCACGACGGCGACCGGTGAAGCGACCGTCATTCTACCGGTGAAATAAACATGGGAAATTCGGCTCAGGCGCAAACCAGCGGCATTCGCTCCTTCGACACTTTCGTCGAGGACGAATGCTGCGGCAAGATCAGCTTCTCGCTCGACGAGGAATTCGATGATCGCACTACCCGCATCTTCGGCGCGGCCCGCACCGACGGCAGCGTCCATATGTCGATCGTGCCGCTGCTGCTGATGCGCGCCTTCACCACGATCGTCGACAACCGTCCCCCGGGCAACCTTCATGTCGGACAGACCTGCGAACTGCACCAGTTGCCACGCGCGGGCTCGACATTGGATGCCGAGGTATTTTGCCGATACAAGGAAATCAAACGCAACCGGCTCATCATCCGGTTCGAGGTTTTCCTCTCCGAGCCCAGCACCGGACGCCGGCTGCTTTCAGGCCTGACCACCATTTTCTGGGCAAAATGATGCAGAGCAATCTCCAACCGGTCCGCCTTACGGTAACGCAGGCTCTCATCGACGAGTACGCCATCCTTTCGGAGGACTTCAATCCGATCCATGTCGATCCCGAATTCGCCGCGGCGGCGCCGACGGGCGGCATCATCGCGCATGGGACCTTGTCGCTGAACCTCATCTGGCAGTCGCTGGAAGAGACGTTCGAACACCAACCCGGCGACGTCATCATCAGCGAGGTGCGGTTCAAAGAGCCGGTCCGGATCAACGACGAACTTGTCGCAGGCGGCTCGGCGAAAGATGAGAACGTGTTCCAGGTCTGGGTCAGAAACCAGACTGGCAGCAATGTCATCGAAGGGGTGGCGCAACTGCGACGCGGCGCCGCGAAATCCAAAGACATTTGAAGGAAGCTCGATGAGCGACAAGAACTCCGACCCCAACGCCGCGATCGCGGAAGCCAAGCAGCGTTATCGGGCCGAGCGCGACAAGCGCGTGGCAGCGCGCCAGGGCCGCTCGGACCGCATCGCCACCGGCGATCTCAAGCGCTATGTCAGCGATCCTTTCAGTACGCCCGAACCGCGCGAACCGGTTCGGGACGAGGTCGACGTGGTCTGCATCGGCGGCGGTTTTGCTGGCCTGCTGGTAGGCGCGCGGATGCGCGAGGCGGGGTTCGAAAAGATCCGCCTGATCGACACGGCGGGCGATGTCGGCGGCGTGTGGTACTGGAACCGCTATCCCGAGGCGAAGTGCGACGTAGAATCGCTGTGCTATTTGCCCCTCCTCGAGGAAACCGGCTATTTCCCCAAGCTCCGCTATTCGGAAGCGCCGGAAATCTACGGTCACGCACAGCGGATTGCCAAGCACTTCCGGCTCTACGATCACAGCTTGTTTCACACCACAGTCACCGAGGTCTCATGGGACGAGGCGAGCAATCGCTGGCATATCCACACCGACCGCGATGACCATATCGTCGCGCAGTTCGTGGTCGTTGCGATCGGGCCGATGAACACGGTCAAGCTGCCCGACATTCCGGGCATCGAGACGTTCAAGGGCAAGTCCTTCCATACCAGCCGCTGGGACTATGGCTATACCGGTGGCAGCCCGACCGATACGAGGCTGACCGGGCTCTCCGACAAGACGGTCGGCCTGATCGGAACGGGCGCGACAGCGCTGCAGTGCATGCCGCCTCTGGCGCAGTCGGCCAAAGATTTCTTCCTGTTTCAGCGCACGCCTTCGACGGTAGGTATCCGAGGGAACCGGCCGATCTCGCCCGCCGACCTCACCGATTTTGCGCCGGGCTGGCAGAAGCGTCGGCAGGAGAATTTCACGACGATCTGGGCCGGGCGCCCGGTCGACGAAGATATGGTCGAGGACGGCTGGACGTATATTTGCAAGGAACTCTACTGCAGTCCCGAGTATGAGGGGCTGTCGGGAGAGGACCGCGCGCGCAAGCGCGACGAGATCGACTTGCGCTTGATGGATGAGATCCGCGGGCGGATCGATGCTGTAGTCAAGGACAAGGCGACAGCCGACGCGCTGAAGCCCTACTACGACTATTTCTGCAAGCGGCCCGGCTGGCACGACGAATATCTCGATGCCTTCAATCTGCCCAACGTGCATCTTGTCGATACGCAAGGCGCGGGAGTCGAGGCGGTCTATGAGGACGGGGTCATCGTTCGTGGCGAGAAATATCCGCTCGATTGCCTGATCTACGGTACCGGCTTTGTCACCGAAACCACGGGCAAGCTGCAGCTAGGCTTCTCGGTATTCGGTCGCGATGGCGTTCCGCTGGCGGAACGGTGGAAGGACGGCATGCGCACGCTCCACGGCTTGACCACATCGGAGTTTCCCAATTTCTTCATCATCCCGGGTGTCAACGCGCAGGCCGTGGTTACCGTCAATGTGGTTCACATGACGCAGGAATATGCCCAGCATATCGCCTATATCGCCGGGGAAGTGCGGAAGCGCGGGATGGAAGTGTTTGACCTCAGCCACGAGGCCGAGAACGACTGGGTCGAAACGCTGCTTGAGAAGCGTATAGACGATCAGGCCTTCCTCGAAGCGTGCACGCCAGGCCGCAATAATTACGAAGGACAGGTCGTGGCGCGGCCCAAGCAGAATACCGTTTATGGCGGAGGGCCGATCGAGTACTTCGCGCTGCTGGATCAATGGCGCGCGAGCGGCGATTTGTCGGGAATGCGACTGTCGGCGCCGGTCGGCGGCCAGGTGGCAGGCGACCCTCCGGCCTGAAGGCGGCCATCGTTTCCAGGATCAATCGCATTCAGCGGAGTCAATAACGTGCTCAAGGTCGGTTTTACCATCTATTCGAACCGCATTCAGGACTTTCCTGCGGTCGCTCGCCATGCCGAAAGCCTCGGTTTTGAACGCGTCTGGATCGGCGACCACATCGTTGCCCCGGTAGATTCGGATATCTCGCTGAGCGCCGACGTTCACAAGGGCCGCGCCCGCGCGCCGGTGGTTGCGTCCGACGATCGCTTTTACGACTTGTGGTCGATGCTGGGCGCTGTGGCTGCGTCGACCGAACGTCTCGGCGTATGCGCGGGCATAGCGGTCCTGCCACTGCGCCATCCACTGCTGACCGCGCGAGCGGCGATCACGCTCGCCACCTTGTCGGGCGGCCGCTTCGGACTCGGCGTCGGACCTGGCTGGCTGAAAGAGGAGTTCGAGGCGCTCGGAGCTGCGTTCCACGAACGCGGCGCGCAGACCGACGAAGCGATCGCGATCATCCAGCAAGTGCTGCGCGGCGGGGTCAGCGACCATGAAGGTCCGGCCTTTCCGTTCCAGGCCCTCGAAATGACGGCCGAACCGGTTGACGTTCCGCTTTATGTCGGCGGCGTGTCCAAGGCGGCTTTCAAGCGTGCCGCGCGCGTCGGTGATGGCTGGGTCGGACCCAAGCTGCCGTTCGAGAAGTTTCTCGAGATCCGGGACCAGATCGATACTTTCCGTACCGAGATGGGCACTGCGGACCGTGCCTTCGAATATCACATGCACATGCCCGCCGCCGACGGCGAATGGGTGAGCCGCTTCGAGGATGCCGGTTTCGAGTATGGGGTGGCGGTGTTCGACGACATCCATCCCGAAGACCCGCGCGAAACCACGCTCGACGTGAAATTTCGCTGCCTCGATGCGGCGGCGAAGCGCATGGGCCTTTGAAGCCCGGCGCACGCCATTCCCGTTGACTGCGAAGCCGCCGTTTCGGCGGCTTCGTTGCCTAGGCCTTCGCTCGTGATCCAATGCGCCACCGCCGCATTCTATGCAGCGATGGGCGCGGTTCTCAGTCTTCGGGAAAGGTCAGGTCGCCGGTGATCTTCAGGCCTGCGCCATCGACCTTGTAGGTCTTGTTAAGGAAGATCAAGATCGAGGTCATCGCTTCGGCTGCTGCGGAGTTGGCGAGCGCTCCGGCCTCGATTCCGCGCAGCCCCATGTCCTGCGCGAGACCGGCGACGATGCGCCGCGCCTCTCGGTCATCGGAGAAGACCAGCACGTCGCATTCGACTTCGATGTCCTGGGCCAGCTTGTAGGCCGCGACGTTGTGGAATCCCGACACGACGCGAACGTCTTCGCCCAGCAGGTTTTGCGTACGCACTGCCGCGCTGCCTTCCGGGGGAAGCTGGACGCGCATGACCTTGGGCGGGACCAGCGGGACCGTGGTGTCCACCACGATCTTGTTCGCGACGTGCGGGGCAATTTCGGTGAGCGTGCTTTCCTGCGCGGCAAAGGGCACCGCGAGGATAACGATCTCGGCCATCTGCGCCGCATCGGCGTTCGAACGGATCGGGATGTCGCCGTCCGATGCCGGCTGCGAGCGCGAGCCGATGACGACATCGTGCCCAGCCTTGGCAAGGCGACCGGCCAGCGCGGCGCCGAGCTGCCCGGTGCCGCCGATAACGGCGATTTTTCTGGTCTGGGTCATTAGCTTTCCTGGCCTCTAGTTCATTGACATGACGCGATGCGCAAGTCGTGCGCGTGCGCCACTGGTTGATACAATGTGGTCCGCTCGACTGCATGACGACCGGCGGCCTGCGCGATCTGTGCCATCCGCTCGGGCCCGAATTCCTGGCCATGGACGCCGCCTGCGGCGCGGGTGATCGATTCGTTCATCAGGATGCCGCCGAGATCGTTCGCCCCTGCACGCAGCGCGGCTGCCGCGCCGTCCGCTCCCATTTTGACCCACGAGGTCTGGATGTTTGCAATCGTGCCCGCCAGCGCCAGCCGCGCAATGCTGTGCATCAGTAGCGCCTCGCGCCAGGTCGGCCCTGAGCGCGCTTGCCCCCGTTGCCAGATCGGCGCTTCCATGTGGACGAATGGCAGCGGTACGAATTCGGTGAAACCGCCGGTTTCTTCCTGCAGCGCGCGCACGGCGCACAAGTGCCTGGCCCAGTGCGCGTAAGTCTCGACATGTCCGAACATGATCGTGGCGGTGCTGCGCAACCCGACTCCATGGGCGGCGCGCATCACTGCCAGCCATTCGTTGGTGGATACTTTGTCGGGGCAGATCGTCGCCCGCACGTCGTCGCTCAGGATCTCCGCTGCAGTGCCGGGTAGTGTCGCCAGGCCGGCAGCCTTCAGCTTGCGCAAGTACGCCTCCAGCGAGAGTCCCAGCGTGCGCGCCCCGTGCGTGATCTCGAGCGGCGAGAAAGCGTGGATGTGCAGATCGGGCGCCGCTTCGCGGACGCAGGCAAGAATGTCGAGATAGGTGTGCCCGTCGTAAGCGGGGTGAATGCCGCCCTGCAGGCAGACCTCGGTCGCGCCGCGGCGGGCTGCTTCTTCGGCGCGGGCAGCAATCTCCGTCCGGTCGAGCAGATATGCGGGGCCCCGCGCGGCGCGCGACGAACCTTTGGAGAACCCGCAGAAACCGCATTTGTACAGGCAGACGTTGGTATAGTTGATGTTGCGATTGACGACGTAAGTGACTGCGTCGCCCACATGCTCGGCCCGGAGCCGGTCGGCGGCAGCGGCGATACGGGCGTCTTCCCCGCCATTGTGGAAGAGCGAAGCGATCTGCGCTTCGTCGAGCGAATGGCCGCGCAAGGCCTGTTCGAGAATACCCGCGATCGGGTTGTCCGCCCGCTTCACCGCACGGATCGGAACGAGCGCGGGCACCGGGGCGGGGTGAATGTCGCCGGCATGCCAGGCATCGGTGCGGCGTAGCCCGAAGCCGTCGGCCGCCCGGCGAACACGGGGCGCGAGTTCAGCATCGAGCCAGCGGCTGGGGTCGCGCGCATGCGAAGGCGCTATCGCCAGCCGTTCATGGAGCGTCCGACCTGCATTCTCGGTCGCTTCGCGCAAGGCAGCAAGGCGCGGCCACGCGGCCTCGGGATTGACGTGGTCGATCGTCACCGGCGAAACCCCGCCCCAATCGTTGACCCCCGCCCGCAATAGCGGTTCGAGCTGGCCGGGGCTAAGGTTCGGCGGGGCCTGGATCGTCATCTCCGGCCCGAATATCAGCCTGGCCGCCGCGATCGACCACAGATGTTCAGACGCATCGGGCTCAGGCGCATCTTGCATTTTCGTACCCGGCTTGGCCCGGAAATTCTGCACGATGATTTCCTGGATATGGCCGTGGCGCCGATGCAGGGCGTAAAGCTTGGACAAGGCATCGAGCCGCTCATCGCGCGTCTCGCCGATGCCGATGAGGATGCCGGTGGTGAAGGGCACCCGCTGCTGGCCCGCCGCCTCGATCGTCTGGAGCCGCTGCGCAGGCATTTTGTCGGGCGAACCGAAATGCGGCTGCCCGCGTTCGCAGAGGCGCTCCGAGGCGCTTTCGAGCATGATGCCCATCGATACGCTCGCGCCGCGCAATGCGCGCAAATCGTGCTCGCTCATCAGGCCGGGATTGAGGTGCGGCATCAAGCCGGTCTCGTCGACGACCATGCGCGCCATCGCGGCGAGGTAGGCAATCGTGCTCTCATAGCCGTGGTCGGCCAGCCATTCACGTGCGGCCGCATATCGCGCTTCGGGTTGGTCGCCGAGCGTGAACAGCGCCTCGCTGCAATCGGCCGCTTCGCCGGCGCGCGCGATCGCAAGCACCTCCTGCGGCGACAGAAACGGTGCCGGGACTGCGGCCGGCGTCTGCGCGAAGGCGCAATAGTGGCAGACATCGCGACACAGCTTGGTGAGCGGGATGAACACATTGCGCGAATAGGTGACGCGCGTGGCGTGCCCGAGCAGCGTAACCTCCTCGGCGCGCGCGATCACCGCGTCGAGGCTTTCGCTATTTAACAGGCGTCGTACGTCCTCGATCCTCTGCCGATCCGAACTGTGATCTGTCATTGCCGCTCCTCGGGGCGTTCGGTCACCGTCCAGCACTGGCCAGAGGTGGTAGGCGGGGTCTGGTCCATTTGCCTAACCGGTCAGGACGCCGCCATCCACCGGCAAAGTGACGCCGGTGACGAAGCTCGCCATGCCGGACGCCAGGAACACGATCGGGCCGATCAGTTCGTCGGGCTGGCCCCAACGGCCCATCGCGATCTTGGAGCGATAGAACTCGCGGCGGGAATCCTCGCCCATGGTCGCTTGCGTCATCGGCGTCTCGAACGGACCCGGTGCGACGGCGTTGACCCGCACGCCGTCAGGCGCGAGCTGGCGCGCCATGTTGCGGGTGATGCCGAGCAGCGCCGATTTTGATGCAGCATAGCCGACGAAGGTGTCCATCGAGATGAACGCGACGACCGACGAGATATTGACGATGCAGCCCTTGGTGGCGCGCAGATGTGGCAGCATTGCCATGCTCATGTTGAACAGGCCGGTGGTGTTGACGTTCATGCACTGGTCGAACGATTCCATCACATCGGCGTCGTCGAGCTTGGCGCGCTTGATGATCCCGGCGTTGTTAACCAGAATCGACACCTTTCCGAAGCGCTCCTCGATGCGGGCGGGAAGAGCGCGCGCGCCTTCAATGTCGGTGATGTCGAGGACAAAGGCCTCGGCCTGGCCGCCCTCGGCGCGAATTTCCTCGGCAACCTCGAGCGCGGGCGCTTCGTCGCGGTCGAGGACCGCGATCGTCGCGCCTTCGCGGGCGAGGCCCTTGGCGATCGAAGCACCGTTGCCGCGCCCCGCTCCGGTCACCAGCGCGATCCGGTCCTTCAACAGCATAGTCATCCTCCGTCGGTCAAAAATCAGCAAGCGTTTGCATTATAGCGTATAATCCTTCGCTATAGAGAAGTGTGGCCGCTCTGCAAGCCGCTTTTTGCGGACTTTGGCACAGCGGTCATGGCAGGGTCGGGGCGGGATCGAATTCGAGCGGCAGCGTGGCCAGCGCACGCACGACGATGCTGGGATTGTGCCGCAGTTCGGCGCCGTCGGCCAGACGCCACCCGCGCAGGCGCCCGAGCAGGCGTGCGAACGCGACATCCAGTTCGGCGCGGGCGAGCTGCGCGCCGATGCACATGTGGACCCCGAAGCCGAAGGCGACGTGCTTGCGGTCGTTATCACGGCCGGGGCACAAGGCGTCGGCCCGCTCGAACATTGCCTCGTCGCGGTTGGCCGCACCGAAGCGCAGCAGGACGAGCGAGCCTTTCGGCATCGCGACCCCTCCAAGTTCAGTGTCCTCGGTGGTGACCCGCCACATTGTATTGACCGCGCTGTGCAGCCTGAGGACTTCTTCAATGAAGTCCTGCCGGACCTTGGCGTCGTCCCGCACCGCAGGCAGAAGGTCTGGCCGGTCCCGCAGCAGCATGACCATTCCCTCGCTGATCGTCGAGGCGGTCGATTCGTTGCCCGCGACAAGGATCTGCTGGCATAGCTGGAGCGCCTGCGGCAGTGTCAGCGCGTCCTCGCCCTCGGGCTGCGGCTCCATGGCACCGGCGATGACCGAGATGACATCGTCGGTCGGATTTGCCTGCTTGTCACGCAGGACGGCGGCGAAATAGTGCTGAAATTCGATGATCGAGCGCGCCGCGCGGATCTGCGTCTCGGGATCGGCGGCGTGCGAGAAGCGCGAGGCGAAGGCATCGGACCAGTCGCGGAAGCGGGGCAGATCTGCGGTCGACACGCCAAGCTGCTCGGCGATGATGGTCAGCGGCAGAAGCTGCGCAAACTCGCCCATCAGTTCGACCGAACCACGCGATGCAAAGGTGTCGATCAGGGCATCGGTGACTTCGACGATCCGCTTGTGCATCGCGTTGACGCGGCTCGGCGCGAAGGCGCGATTGACCAGTTGGCGCGAAAACCGGTGGGCGCTGCCGTCGGTGGTGTGGAGGACCGCTGCGGTGGGAAAAGCGTCCTTCATGATCTCGGCAACCTCGGGCGCGGTCGTCGAGCGTTCGTGCAGTGCATGGGCAATCTCGCTGGAAAACGTTTGCGTATCCAGCAAAGCCTTCTTGACGAGAGCGAAGGCAGAGACCTGGAACACCCCGCTTGCCGCATGCGCGAGGACGGGTGCCTCGCGGGTCAGTGCAGTGAAAAATTCGAAGGGATTCTCAAGCAAATCGGGATCGTAGATGTCGATCTCTCCGAGCTCTGCGGGGGGGCTTGCCTGCATCATAATATCCTCTTCGCTCGTAGTGCCGCCGGCCACTCTGGCGGTCGATCTGGTTACGGCCATTGACAGCGGGTATTTTCAATCGCATTTAATCATACGCTATAGAAAAGAAAATACCAATAAGGATCCGGCTTGCCGCACCATTCCGCTTTCATCACTGGCGCTTTCGGAACAGGGATGGGGGAATTCCCCGAAAGCTCCTGCCTCAGCCTGCATCTCGATGCGGCGCGCGGCGCTGCGGCCGATGCAGGCCTGGCGATGACAGACATCGACGGACTGATCTGCGCGTATTCGTTGACCCAGCCGCATCTCATGCTCTCGTCGTGGTTCAGCGAATATGCCGGGCTGTCGCCGTCGACCTGCTTCGCGATCCAGGCGGGCGGCGCGACCGCTGCAGTGATGACCGCGACGGCCGCGAGCTTGGTCGAATCAGGCGCATGCCGCAACGTGCTTCTGGTGACCGGCGACAACCGGCTGACCGGACTCAGTCGCAATGGTGCGGTGGCCGCGCTGGCGCAAGTAGGTCATCCCGATTTCGAGCGGCCATACGGCTTCTCGGTGCCTGCCGGATATGCGCTGGTCGCCTCGCGCTATATGCACGAATACGACTGCACGCCCGAGCATCTTGCGCACATAGCGGTGGCCATGCGCAAGCACGCGATGCGTACCGACGGTGCCCACAAGCGTAACGCGCTGACAGTCGCCGAGGTGGAAGGGTCCAAGCCGATCGCCAGCCCGCTGCGGCTGCTGGACTGTTCGCTGATCTCCGACGGTGCGGCGGCGCTGGTGGTCGGCCGCGGTGACGTCGCGGCTAACGCGCCAGGAACGCCGGTGCGCATCCTCTCGTCGGGGCAGGGTCATACACACGAACACATCGTTGCCGCGCCCTCGCTTGTCGATTTCGGCTGCAAGACCTCATCGGGGGAAGCTTTTGCCAAGGCGGGGATCGCGGCCAAAGATATCGACATCGCGCAAATCTACGACTCTTTCACTATTACTTTGCTGGTCGAGCTGGAAAGCATCGGCTTCTTTGAGCGCGGCGAGGCGGGGCACGCGATCGCCGCAGGAGCGATCGATCTCGATGGGCGGCTGCCGTGCAATACGCATGGGGGGCTGCTGTCACACGGACATTCGGGGGCGGCGGGCGGAATGTATCATATCGTTGAGGCAGTGACGCAGTTGCGCCAAGCGGCGGGGCCGCGACAGGCAGGCCAGCCCGAGCTCGCCTTCGTCCATGGGGACGGGGGCATCCTGTCGGCACACTGCTCCCTCATACTGGCGCGCGGTCGATGACGTTAGCTAAGCCGATTCCGTCGGTTACCGCCGACAGCAAGGCATTTCGCGCCGGATGCGCCGAGGGAACTTTGCTGTTCCAGCGCTGCGAGCGTTGTGCGACGGCGCAGTTTCCGCCCGCCCCGGTGTGCCGCCGGTGCGGGCACGATTCGCTGCGATGGTGCCCAGCCGCTGGGCAGGGGACCATCCACGCGGTGACGACCGTCTATCGCGGGCCTTCGGAGGCGTTTCGTGACGACTGTCCCTACGTCCTCGCGCTTGTCGACATCGACGAAGGGTTCCGCATCATGCTCAACGTGGTCGGGATTGGCGCTAGTGAAGCGCGGATCGGCGACGCGATCACATTCATTTTCGAACAGCGATCGGCGGACATGTGGATTCCGCAAGCCGAATTGATGCGATGAAACGACAAAGGACCATCGGCCTGCCGCGACCGTGGCTGGGCCGACCGTCGCGGCATTAACCCGTCCCACGAAGGGTGAGTAGCAAACCGGAAGCCGACAATCATGACAAGTATCGTTTTCGAAAGCGCGAGTGGCCGCCTTCGCGAAGTCGAGGCGCAGGTCGGTCTCAGTCTCATGGCGGCCGCGCAAGCTGCCGGCGTGCCCGACATCCTTGGCGATTGCGGCGGCGAACTGAGTTGCGCGACGTGCCACGTTTATATCGATGAAGCGCTTCGAGGCGTGATCGCGCCGCCAACGCAGGCCGAGCTGGACTTGATCGAGGACGGCGTCGCGGAACCTCGACCGAACAGCCGATTGAGCTGCCAGATTACCGTGACAGACGAATTGGAAGGGATGCGCTTCATAGTCCCGGCACCCTTCTGAACCGCGTTGGCGCGGAAATTGACGAGAGGAATGAGACGATGAACTTGAATACAGTTCCGGCCCACGTGCCCCCGCATCTCGTCTTCGACTACGATTACGTCGAGGCCAATGACAGCCGCGAGGACCCCTATGCGATCCCGCTGTCGCTGGCCGAACGCGGCGCGCCGGGCCTGTTTTTCACGCCCCGGCACGGCGGGCACTGGGTGGCGTGGAAGTACGATGACATCTTCCATTTCTTCCGTGACGCGCGGAATTTCTCGACTTATCCGAACGGCGTCCCACCCTACAAGACCGAGCCCGAGCGAATGGCGCCGTTCGAGTACGAGGGCGAGGATCATGCCAAGTACCGCTCGATCCTGGCGCCGTTGTTCACCCCTGCGGCAACACGCCGCAACGAAGCCGAGATCAGGAAAGTCGCTATCGAGTTGATCGACGCGGTGGTCGACCAGGGCGAGGCCGATTTCATGAAGGCGGTCGGCGGCAGGCTGCCCGGCACGATATTCCTCACATTCATGGGCATGCCGCTCGACCGGATCGCCGAATTTCTCAAGTGGAATGAGGCGATCCTCGGCCCCGACCAAGCCGGGAAAGTGGAAGCCAACGACAAGGTCAACCAGTTCCTGCGCGATCACATCGACGCCGCCTATCGCCATCCACAAGACGGCTGGCTGCGCGCAATGATCGAGGCGAAGAACGAGGATGGCTCGCCCCGCCTCTCGCGCGAGGAAGTGCACAACAATTCCTATTTTCTGTTCCTCGCGGGCCTCGATACGGTGCAGAACGCGATGGGCCATTCCTGGCGCTGCCTCGCCTCGCGCCCGGCGCTGCAGAAGCAGATCGCGGAAAATCCTGCGATCATCCCCTCGGCGGTCGAGGAACTGCTGCGCTATTTCGCGCTGACCAATAACAACCGCACTGCCACCGCCGATGTCGATTATAACGGCATCCAGCTCAAGCGCGGCGACCCCATTCTGCTGCTGCAATCGGTCGCCAACCGCCTCGACGAGCGTTTCGAAAAGGGGCTCGAGATCGATCTGGAGCGCGAAGCGAACGTTCACCTGACTTTCGGTTCGGGCCCGCACCGCTGCCTCGGATCGAACCTGGCGCGGCTCGAATTGCGGGTGACCATGGAGGAATGGTTCCGGCGCATTCCTTCGTTCCGGATCCAGGACGGTGCCCGGATCCGGTCGGTCGGCGGGACCACTAACGGCCTCGATACGCTACCGCTCGAATGGGAGACGGTCTGATGAAGATTCTAGTGGATCACGCCCGCTGCGTCGGCCACGCCCGCTGCGAGGATCTGGCACCCGAAGTCTATACCACCGATGCCAGCGAGGGACGCGTTGTGCTCCTGACCGACACGCCCGACGCCAGCCTGCAAGGCGCCGCGCTGCGCGGTGCAAAGGCTTGTCCTGAGCGTTGCCTGACAATCATCGACGACAAGGGCGAGACGGTCTGGCCCCCGAGCAGATGATGTAAATTGATCGACCCATCTGCGCCACGCGCGCGGCGGGTTCGCCTATACCTGGAGAAGGCCTCGCGAAGAGCTCGCGAGGCCTTCTTCTATGCGACGCTCGCGCCGTCCGCAGGTCCGCCGAAGTGAGCGCCCTTAGTTCAATGCGTAAGCGATCAAGTAGTCGCCCGGGGTCGAATCGAGGATTGGGTGCCCCCCGGCCATGATCACCAGGAACTGCTTCCCGTCGCGTGTGGTGTAGGTCATCGGCGTCGCCTGCCCGCCCGCCGGCAGGCGGTCCTGCCAGACCTGTTTGCCGGTGCGGGTATCAAAGGCGCGGATATAATTGTCGTGCGTCGCCGCGATGAAGGTAAGGCCGCTCGCGGTGGTGATCGCGCCGCCTTGCGTGGGGGTGCCGATTGTCAGCGGCAGGAACGAGCGGATACCGAAGGGGCCGCTGTCCATCCCGGTTCCGATCCGCCGCTGCCAAAGCAACTTGCCGGAGGTCATGTCGATCGCGGTCAGCTTACCATAGGGCGGAGCCTGGCACGGCAGCCGCAACGGCGACCAGAATGGTGCCGTCCGCGCCGCGTAGGGCGTTTCCGATTGCGGGACCATCGTCGCCATGTCGCCACTGCCGCCGGGGTGTCCGCGCGGTTTGAGGCCAAGCTTGTCGGCTTCGGCGCGCGGGACGAGCTGCATGTAGTTGCCGATATACGAGGTATTGAGCACCATCACCTGCCGCGACGCGTCGAAGGTCACGCCGCCCCAGTTGCTGCCGCCCAGATAGCCTGGGAACATGATGCTCGGCGTCAGCCCGGGCGGCGTGAAGATGCCCTCGTAGCGCGCGCGCTTGAACTGGATGCGGCACCAGAGCTGGTCGAGCGGTGAGATGCCCCACATGTCCCTTTCGGTAACGCGCGTGCCACGGAGCGACGGCATGCCGGGCGAGAAAGGCTGGGTAGGCGACAAGCGCTCCTCGGGCACTTTGCCAGTGTGCGGGACCGGCCGTTCGACGACCGGCATGATCGGGGTGCCGTCGCGGCGGTCGAGCACGAAAATCTCGCCGCGTTTGGTCGTCTGGATCACCGCTTTGCGCACTTGTCCGCCGATGCGGATATCAGCCAGCGTCGGCTGCGAAGCGACATCGTAGTCCCACAGATCGTGATGGACGGTCTGGAAACTCCAGCGCGGCCGACCGGTTTCGACGTCGATGGCGATCACCGAACTCGAATACTTGTCATCGAAATCGCGCCGCTGCGCGCCGAAATAGTCGGGTGTCGCATTGCCGGTCGGCACAAAGACCAGTCCGAGTTCTTCGTCCGCGCTGGTTGGCGCCCAGCTGTTGGGAGTCGAGCGGGTGTAGGTCTCCCCCTCGGGCGGCAATCCGGTCGCTTCCGGGCGGCCCATGTCGAAGGCCCAGGCCAGCTCTCCGGTCGTGGCATCAAAGGCCCGGATCACGCCTGACGGTTCGCCCCAGTGCTGTCCGTCGGCGACCCACCCGCCGAGTACGACCTTGCCGCGCACCACCGTGGGCGCCGACGTGGCAAAGTAATAGCCGGCCATGATCTCGCCCATGCCGGTGCGGAGCGAGACTTCGCCGTTTGTGCCGAAGTCCGGGCACCGCTTGCCGGTGCGGCGGTCGAGCGCAATCAGGCGGGCATCGACGGTGTTGGTCAGGATGCGCTCGCCGCAAAGCTCGCCAGTGGCCGCCGTCTTGTAATAGGCGACGCCGCGACAATTCACCATGTAGAGGCCATCGTCGTTGATGCCCAGATCCTCGCGCCACAGCGTCTTGCCGGTACGCGCGTCGATCGAAATGATCCGGTTGTCGCCGGTGCAAAGATAGAGTGCATCATCGATCTCGAGCGGGGTCGCTTCCGAGGTGACCAGTCCCTGCACCTTGGCAGGGCCGAGCCTCGCCACCCAGGCGCGTTTCAGCTTCGCGACGTTTCCGGGAGTGATCTGATCGAGCCCGCTAAAGCGGTTGCCGCCTACATCGTTGCCGTAGTTGGTCCAGTCTCCCGACCCGCCAACTTGCGGTGCCGGCGCGCTACTTGCGTCAGGCGCGAAGGCGGCAACTCCCGCCTGGAACGCGGGATCGCGCACAGGATCGGCGAACGCCGCGTGCAGAGCCAGACCGGTCAGCACGGCGATGACGGGCAGCACGACGACTCCGGACAGCGTGACCGCGCGGCGCGGCATCGGCACGACTGTGATTGGTCTGAAACGATCGCTTCGGCAGACGAGCACGAGGATCGCGGCAACGACTACCGGCATGACCAGCCGCGGCATGAGCGCCCAGCCGTCGTCGCCCACTTCCCACAGCGCCCAAACGATCGTCGCCAAAAGGTAACCGAAGAACAGCAGCAGCGCGTCACGCCTTGCACGCCACAACAGGACCGCAGTGGCGATGAACACCATGCCCGACAGCAGATAATAGAGCGATCCGCCCAGGCGCGCGAGCTCGCCGCCGCCGAGCGCCAGGGCCGCACCAACCAGCACCATCAGGACTGCAGCGACCCTGGCCACAACGGGCGGCTTCGCCCGAGTCAGGGTAGGAGCCGGTTCGGTCACTCGTTCCATGGGCACTTGATCCGATCTGTGAGCTTGCGAAGTTGAGGGAAGGCCGCGGATGTTTAGAGGCGGCGGATCGCGTCGCGACCGTTCCAGTCGACAGCGCCGAGCCGGACGGTCTCGTGCAGTTCCACCACTTCCGGGCATGACGCGGCCAGTTCGGTCATGTGACCCAGCTGTGCGAATGTATCGACGTAGCAGAAGTCGATCGAACCCATCGCACGCCCCTGGGTCGCGATCGCGAAACCCTGATTCCGGTAGACTTCGATGTCGGTGAAATAGCTATCGGTCAGATAGCAGACATGATGAAAGCGACATTGCGCGCCGGTGTCGTGGTCTGAAAGAGCGCTGGGCGCCGTCGTGACCGGCATGATCAGCTCGATCTCGACGTCGCCGGTGTGTGCGAGCGCCAGGCTGATTTCGAGCTCCGAGGGGTCGCCGCGATATCGGACTTCGTCAAGGCGCAGGTTCTCGATCAGGAAGAATGGACCGAGGTGCATGGCGTCGCGGAACCGCGCCATCGCCTCTTCAAGGTCGCGCACGACATAGCTGAACTGGACCGGCCGATTGTTGGCCGCAAGGTTTGTCACTTTGCCTCACCCTTTTCTGCCATCTCGATCGAGATGATCTTTTCTATCGTGTCGGTGCACGCAGGGCAGGGGGCAAGGTCTCTTTTGCAGCGGAATTCGCCCGCCCCACCTCCTGAATGCGCGAACCATATTGACAGTGATACTTTTTTCAATAGAAAGATTGTGATTACTATAGAAAATGACGTGCCTGCTGAAGGTGGTGACGCGTCGCGAGGGCAGGGGTGAAACTATGATGCACAAATTAATGGTTAATGTGGCTTCGCTGGCGGTTTGCGCGGGGCTGTCCGCTCCGGTCTACGCGCAGGACATATCCGCGTCTGGCGTTGCGCCCGAGCCTGGCGACGAAATCGTCGTCACGGCACAACGTCGCGCCCAGTCGCAGCAGGATGTGCCAATCGCGATCACCCAATTCTCGGGCGAGAACCTTGAGCAGCTTTCGGTCGACAGCGCTGTCGGTCTGCAGCGTCTGGCGCCGGGCTTCAACTTCCAGAGCGAATCCGGTTCCTCCCAGCTCACCATCCGCGGCGTCGGCACCGGCTACTCGGGCCAGGGTTTGGAACAATCGGTCGCGCTTTATTACAATGGTTCGTACATCGCGTCGCAGATCGGAGCGGTCGTACCGCTAATCGATATCGCGCAGATTCAGGTACTGAACGGGCCGCAAGGCGCGCTCTATGGCCGCAACGCAACCGGCGGCGCGGTACTGATCGATACCAACGATCCCGATACCGGGGGTTTCGGCGGCTATGCGAAGGTCGGCTACGGCAATTTTGACCGGCTCCGCGCGGAAGGCGTGCTCAACGTGCCGCTGGGCAAAGTGGCCGCCGCCCGTTTCGTGGGCCAGTACGATCGGCGCGACAGCTTTGTCCACAACGAGCGGCTGGATCGCGATCTGTACGGGCAGCGCAGCTACTACGGCCGCGGCGAAGTCCTGTTCGAACCGTCGAGCGCATTCAAGATGGTGGCAGGCGTCGAGTACTATAACGACCGCCGCGAAGCACCGCACATCAACATCGCGCCGGACCCGATCTGCAGCTATTGCGATGCCCTCGGCATCGGTCTGCCGTCAGGCTTCTACAAGACCTATTCGAACGATTTCGTCTCCGAGATCGCGCCCTTCGTCGGCGCCCGCCGCCGCGAGATTACAGGCGATACCTCGGGCGAGGTTTTCACCCGCGTCCTCGCCTTCAACAATCGCGCCACGCTCGAACTGGGCGCACTGACGCTGCAGTCGGTGACCGGTTATCGCCAGGTCAAGGCGGACGGCCCCAACAACGACCAGGACGCGGGTCCGAACCCCTTGCTGTTCACCGCGAGCATCATCCGCAACAAGGCGTTCAACCAGGAATTCCAGCTCTCCTCGGACTTCGACGGCGACACCAATTTCATCGTCGGCACGAATTACGAGCACGACCGTAACCGCTACAAGCTCGGCCTCTTCGGCGCGCTGTTCGGGCCGCTTATCGTGGTGACCGACAGCCGCGACCAGACCAAGTCGTTCTCGGTCTTTGGCGAAGTCTACCAGAAGTTCCTGACAGACTTCACACTCACTGTCGGCGGCCGCTATACCAAGGACAAGCGCCGTCATGCATTCACCAACAATCCCGATGCGGTGCTCGTGTTCGGCGAAACCGGGGCCGTCCAGCGCGCTTCGTACAACAGCTTCACGCCGCGCGTCGTGCTTGCCTATGACGCGGGCAATGCGAACTATTACGCCAGCTTTAACAGGGGCGTGAAGGCGGGCGGTTTTAACAGCCCCAGCTATAACAGTGCGCCCCCGGTCGATCCCGAGAAGATCACCGCCTACGAAATCGGTGCAAAGTACGTCCTGCTCGATCGGCGTCTGCGTCTGAACATCGCCGCATTCCATTACGACTGGTCGAACCTGCAGGTCGCGGTCATCGATTCGGCCAGCGGCGGTCTCGCACAGGAGAACGCTGCCGCAGCGAAGGCGGATGGTGCCGAAATCTCGATCAATGCGAGTGTCGGTTCGGCGTGGACAATCAGCGCGAACGGGCTTTACCTCGACAGCCGCTATGCGAGCTTCCCCTCGGCATCGGTGTTCGAACCGAACTACCTGACCACGCCAGGCGCGACGGGGCAGACCCAGGGTTCGGCCGATCTGCGCGGTTTCGCCACGCCAAACGCGCCCAAGCTCTCGGGCACGCTCACGGTAAACTACAACGCCGAGGTGACGCCCGGCGGCTGGGTCGCCGATGTCACCGGCAGCGTTTCGTACAAGAGCAAATTCGATCAGCAGCCCGGCGCGGGTGGCTCGGCACGGCTTATCCGTCAGGATCCCTTCGCTTTGGCCAACTTGCGCTTTGCGCTTACCGATCCATCGGGGCTGACGACCGTCGCGGTCGACGTGCAGAACCTGACGAAGGCGAAATTCTATTCGAACCGCGTCGCCACGGTCGACGGTGCTTACGGCATCCCCGGTGCACCGCGGACGATCGAAGTCAGCCTCAAGCGCGAATTCTGATCGCGCCGCAGGAAGGAAGCCCACGATGTCTGACGATTACGCGGCCGAAGCTGCCATCAGGAAGCTCAAGTATCGCTATTGCAAGGCGCTCGACGACCGGAACATTGCCGACCTTGTCGGCATGTTCCACGCAGATGCGCATTACGAGGCGGGGAGCTTCGGCGGGTTTGATGGGGCCGATGCGGCGGGCGCGTTTCTCGGATCGACAATGGAATCCTTCGTCTTCTCCGCGCATATGCCCGTCTATGGTCTCATTGAGGTCGACGGTGACACGGCCACCGCCGAATGGCGGGCGATGGCCGCGTTGCGCCCGGTCGATGAGAGCCAGAGCGGAGGCGGACGGTCGATCCTGTTTATCCGCTATGATGAGCAGTTGGTTCGCGAACACGGTCGCTGGCTGTTCAAGAACGTGCGCATGGAATTTCTCGACAGCTGGCCGATCGGTGAGGCCTGAGGTCTCGCCACTGCGCAAATATATTCTTGATCGAAAATAATCATTCGCATATCGTACGGTTCACGAGCGTGACCGAGAGGAAGCAGGCAATGGCTACGCAAGCAATGTCATCGGCAGAAGCCACGGCGAACGCTTTTCTGAAACGCGAACCGCAGCTTTTCATTGACGGCAAATGGTCGTCGGCAAAAGGCGGCGAACATTTCGACGTGCTCGATCCGGCAACCGAGCAAGTGGTGGCGCGGGCCGCGCGCGGGCGGCAGGAGGATATCGACGCGGCTGTCGCGGCGGCGCGATCGTCTTTTGTCAGCCGCGTCTGGCGCGGCAAGGCGGCGACCGAACGCAGTGAGATCCTGTGGCGCTATGCCGACCTCATCGATAGCCATCTCGACGAACTCATCCATCTCGAGATCGTCGATAACGGCATGCCCTACGCGTTCGCAGACTATGTGGTCCGCGCGAGTGCGGGCTGGTTCCGGCACTTCGCGCGCCTTACGCCCAATGTGTTCGGCCGCAACGTGTCGAACGTGGTGTCGAGCGATGCGCTGCGCTTCCATGCTTATTCGGCGCATGAGCCGGTCGGGGTGGCGGGAATCATCACGCCGTGGAACGGACCGATCGTCACTTTCGCGCTCAAGGTTGCGCCGGCGCTGGCGGCGGGATGCAGCGTCGTGGTCAAACCTGCCGAGGATACGCCAATCACGGCGCTTCGATTGGCGGAATTGGCGGTCGAAGCGGGAATTCCTGACGGGGTGCTCAACGTCGTCACTGGTTTCGGCAACGAGGCCGGTTCCGCGCTCGCGGAGCATCCGGGCGTCGACAAGATCTCGTTTACCGGCTCAACCCAGGTCGGCAAGCAGATCGTCCGCGCCTCGGCGGGCAATCTCAAGCGTATCACGCTCGAACTCGGCGGCAAGTCGCCTTGCATCGTGTTCGACGATGCCGACATTGATGCGGCCATTCCCGGCGCTGCGATGGCAATTTTCGCCAATACCGGCCAGGTTTGCTTTGCGGGATCGCGCCTGTTCGTCCAGCGCGCATCGTACGACAAGGTTGTCGCCGGAATCGCCGACGTCGCGAAAGGCTTGAAGATCGGCGCAGGTTTCGATCGCGAAAGCGTGCTCGGCCCGGTCATTTCGCGAAAGCAGCGCGATCGCGTTATGGATTACATCGACATCGGCCGCCAGGAGGGCGCGGAACTCGTTACCGGCGGCGGTACGAGCGGCCAACAGGGCTTCTTCATTGAACCCACGGTCTTCGCCGACGTCAACGCCAGCATGCGCATCGTCAACGAGGAGATCTTCGGCCCGGTTCTCGTCGCGACCCCCTTCGACGATTTCGACGATCTGATCCGGCTTGCCAACGACACGCGCTACGGTCTGGGGGCAGGGGTCTACACCGGCGATGTCAACAAGGCGCACCATTTTGCCGATCGCTTGGAAGCGGGCAATGTCTGGGTCAACTGCTACGGAATCATGCACCCGGCCCTGCCCTTCGGCGGGTTCAAGGAGTCGGGCTGGGGGCGCGAGTCCGGATCCGAAGGCATGGAAGCCTTCCTCGAACAGAAGTCGGTGGTCATCAAGCTGGCATCGTGACCGCGCGGCGAGCAACCGTGCCGCCGGCGATCGGACGTAACAAACCGCGTTTCGGCCACCGGACTGGACAGTCCGGTGTCTCGGCAAAGCGCGATCGGGAGCATGGAAATTGAACAAGCGTAATGCCGTGTGCACGTCCTTCCTGCTCGCCGCCGCGGTCAGCGGACTGGCGGCCTGTTCGCAAGGGAGTGGCAGCGAAGCCACTGCCGGTGCCTCGTCGGCGGTGGGGGACATTTGGGATCAGCACGGCGGCACTTCGGACGAGCAGCGCTTCTCCGGGCTGACCGAGATAACCGCCGAGAACGTCGCCAAGCTCGGCCTCGCCTGGTCATTCGAACTCGACACCAACCGCGGCCAAGAGGCGACCCCGCTGATGGTCGACGGCGTGCTTTACACGACCACGGCCTGGAGCAAAGTCGTCGCGCTCGATGCCGAGACCGGCAAGCTGCTGTGGTCGTACGACCCCAAGGTACCAGGCGACGCCGGGTTCAAGGCATGCTGCGACGTCATCAATCGCGGGCTGGCCTATAGCAAGGGACGCGTGTTCGTCGGCACGCTGGACGGTCGGCTCGAGGCGCTGGATGCCAAGACCGGCAAGCTCGTGTGGTCGACCCTGACGGTCGATCAAAGCCATCCCTATACGATTTCCGGTGCGCCGCGTGTGGTCAAAGGCAAGGTGATCATCGGCAACGGCGGCGCTGACTATGGTGTGCGCGGCTACGTCACTGCCTATGACGAGATGAGCGGCAAACAGGTCTGGCGATTTTATACCGTGCCGGGCGACCCGGCCAAGCCTGACAACGCCGCATCGGACGACGTTATCGAAAGCCTCGTTCGCAAGACCTGGTTTGGCGATGACTACATCAAGAGTGGCGGCGGCGGAACCGTGTGGGATTCGATCGTCTATGACGAAGAGCTCGACCAACTTTATATTGGCGTCGGCAACGGCAGTCCGATCAACCATGTCGAACGGTCCAAGGGTAAGGGCGACAATCTGTTCCTGTCGTCGATCGTCGCGCTCAATCCCGACACCGGCAAGTATCTTTGGCACTACCAAGAAGTGCCCGGCGAAACCTGGGATTACACCGCCACGCAGCAGATTACGCTGGCAACGATGCCGGTCGGTGGAGCGCAGCGCAAAGTGCTGTTCCAGGCACCGAAGAACGGCTTCTTCTACATAATCGACCGGACTAACGGCAAACTGCTCTCGGCCGAGAAGTTCGCGCCGGTCAACTGGGCCGACAAGATCGACCTGAAGACCGGGCGACCGGTCGAAGCCGCAGGCGCGCGCTACGAGAAGGAGCCGTTCCTGGCCGCGGTAGGTGGGGCGGGGGCGCATAGCTGGCACGCGATGTCGTTCAGTCCACAGACCGGACTGGTTTACATCCCGGCGCAGTTGATCCCCACGTTATTCAATCGCGAAGAGAACTTCTCTTTCAAGCCCGGCCAATGGAATCTGGGCTTTGACATGATGCGGACGAAGCTGCCTACCGCTGCCGCCGACCGCAAGGCGATGTTGTCGGGACTGAGCGGCTGGCTCCTGGCGTGGGATCCGGTCAAGCAGAAGGAAGTCTGGCGAGTCAGTCACGGCGGACCGTGGAACGGGGGCGTCCTCTCGACGGCAGGCGGCCTGGTGTTCCAAGGAACCGCCGATCGCCAGTTCGTCGCCTACGATGCCGCCAAAGGCACCAAGTTGTGGAGTTTTCCGGCCAGTTCGTCGATTATCGCCGCGCCGATAACGTACCGCGTCAAGGGTACGCAGTATGTTGCGGTGCTGGCCGGTAACGGCGGCGCCATTCCGCTGGCGCTGCCTGACTTCAACGGTCCCCGATTACAGCCGAACGGGCGCGTGCTGGTGTTCAAGCTTGGCGGCACCGCCAAGCTCCCCGCGTTCGACGTAACGCCGCCGCCGCCTGTGCAAGTCGCCGAGAAGCCGTCGGCCGATCAGCTTGAGCGCGGGCGTGTGATGTTCGCCGACAACTGCGCGACATGTCATGGGTTAGGCGGCTGGTCCGCCGGCGTCCTGCCCGACTTGCGCCGCTCGGGCGTGCTGGGCAGTGCGGAGGCGTGGCAGTCGGTGGTTTACGATGGAGCCTTGCGCGAAAACGGCATGATCAGCTTCAAGCCCTATTTGACGTCCGAGCAGATCGAGACGATCCGGCTCTACCTCGGAACGCAAGCTGATGCGCTTCGCGCTGAAGCTGGTGCGGCCTCCCAGCAGGAGCGCTGATATCTCCTGATCGGTGCGCTGGGGTTGTCAGGACCCCCGCGCACCGGCTCTGCCCATGGTCTCACTTTAAATAGAGCCCTTGTCCCGGCCAGAAGCTGGGACTTTCCCGGTCAGCGCTCCCAGATCACCCTTGGCGGCTGGCGGACGAAGACTGGCTCGCGAAGATCATCGTAATCGAGCAGACCGCATGTGCGGCGCAATTCAGACCTGGTTGTGCAGCAGGCGCTTGAGGATCTTGCCGGAGGGATTGCGGGGCAGCGCCTCGACCACAGTGACCGCCTTCGGGCACTTGAACCCTGCCAGACGTGAACGGCAATGTGCGTCGAGCCTTGCGAACGGCAAGTCCAGGCCCTCGTTCAGAACCACGAAGGCTATTGGCGTTTCGCCCCATTGCGGATCGGGCCGGCCGATGACCGCGACTTCGCGAACTTCAGGCATTTCGTAGATGACCCGTTCCACTTCCGACGACGAGATGTTCTCGCCGCCCGAAATGATCATGTCCTTCTTGCGGTCGGTGAGAAACAGGAAGCCGTCTTCGTCGATTACGCCAACGTCCCCGCTGCGGAAAAAGCCGTCGGGCCACATCGCCTCGGCGGTGCGGTCGGCATCGCGCCAGTAGCCTTGCATGACCTTGGCGCCACGCATGCAAATCTCGCCTTCACTGCCGCTGGGAAGCATGCAGCCGGCATCGTCGCGGATTTCGACTTCGAGCATGGGCACCGGGCGCCCGACGGAGCCGATCTTGGCGATTTCGAAACCGGGCTCCATGAAGGTGTCGCCCGATAGCGTCTCGGTCATGCCATAAGCGTCGACATAGCGCGCGTTGGGGAAGGTCTGCATGAAAGCGCGAATGCGCGTTTCGGGTGTGCGTTCGCCGCCCCCGATGCACCAGCGCAGCGACGTGCAGTCAAACTGGTCGATCCCCTCGAGTTGCAGCAGACCGTTGGTCATCACCGGGGCGAGCCAGATGCCGCTGATCGCTTCGGCCTCGATCGTCGCTGCGACGGCGGCAGGATCGTAATCACGCAGGAGAACGATCGTCCCGCCGCACATGTGGACCGTCAGGCCCGGAAGGTCGCAGCCGCCGACATGGTAGAGCGGGCCGACGATGCACAGCCTGTCGGCGGCGGTCAGGCCCAGCGTGACGATATGTGCGAAGCTCTTGTTGAAGAAGTTGTCGTAGGTATGCGTCACGCCCTTGGGCCGGTCGGTCGTGCCCGAGGTGTACATAATGCGATAGAGATCCGAACCCTGTCTGTGTTCCATGGGAACGAGCGCAGCGTCGTCCGGGAATGCGCGCGTGGAATCGCGCTGCTCCGCGGGTCCGAGCAGAACAAGCGGAAGCTCGGTGGCCTCGGCGAGAGCGGTAAATTCCTCATCCGCGACGACCAGCGCCGCGCCGGCGTGCCCGGTGATATAGGCGACCTCGTCGGCGCTAAGCCGATAGTTCACCGGCAATGGCACTGCGCCAAGGTGACTGAGCGCGTAGATCAGCTCGATGAAGGCCGCGCTGTTCTTCATCACCATCGCAACGATAGTATCGGGGCCTACGCCATTTTTTGCGAGCCCCGCGGCGGTTGCCGCGACCCGATCCGCCAGCGCGGCCCAGGTCAGCCTCTGGTCCTCGAAGATCAGCGCTTCGACCTCGGGCCGCGTCCGGGCATGGAAGGCGACGGTTTGTGCCAGCATGGATCAGTAAGAGCGCGGCAAGCCGAGGTTTGCCATCGCGATGAAGTTGAGGATCATCTGCTCGGAGACCGGCGCGAAGCGGAACAGCCGCGCATCTCGCCACAGGCGTTCTACATGCATTTCCTTGGAGTATCCCATGCCGCCCATGATCTGCATGGAGTGCTCCGCTACCGCCGAGGCAGCCTGGCTGGCGATCAGCTTGGCGGCATTGCTTTCGGAGGCATAAGCGAGGCCGTTGTCGAACAGCGACGAGGCCTTGAGGTTCAGCAGCCGCGCCGCCTCGATCTCGGCCCAGTGCTGGGCGAGGGGGAACTGCAGTGCCTGGTAGGCGCCGATCGGACGCCCGCCGAAAATCTTGCGCTCATTGGCAAATTCAACGCCAAGCCGGATCGCCAGACGGCCGGTGCCGACCAGCCCTGCGGTGGTGACGATGCGTTCGGTGTTGAGGACGTCAAGCAGTTGTGACCAGCCGCCGTGCTCGGTGCCGAGCAACTCGTCCGGTTCAATGCGCACGTCGTCGAAGAACACTTGCGAGGAGGGCAGGGTGTTGGTGCCCAGCTTGTCGATTGGCTGATGGGTCAGCCCGCCGCGCTCGCTGTCGATCATGAACAGGCTGATGCCGTCTGTCTTCTTGGTGACCTCGTCGAGCGTCTTGGTGCGCGCGATGACAAGCATCTTCTGCGACTGCGGCACGCCGGTGATCCAGATTTTCTGCCCCGAAAGCCGCCAGCCGTCACCGTCGCGCCGCGCGAAAGACCGCATCTCGAGCGTGTTGGTCCCCGCGTCGGGCTCGGTGAGCGCCATGCAAAAGCGCATAGCGCCCGAACAGAGCTTGGGCAGCAGGTCCTCGCGCATCGCGGCGCTGCCGAATTTCGACACTGCTACGCCGCCGAAGATCGGGTTGAGCATGAAAACCTGGCTCAGCGTCGCGCCCGCGCCAGCGGCGCACAGTTCCTCAATGATGAGCGACATCTCGACCATGCCCATGCCCGCGCCTCCGAATTCCTCGGGAAGGGTGGCTCCGGCCAGCCCGGCATCGCAAATCTCCTGCCAGCACTCGCTCGGGAAGGCCTTGGCGGCGTCTTTTTCGCGCCAGTAGTCGGGGCCAAACTGCTCGCCGACTTTGCGCGCGGTGTCGACGATCATGCGCTGTTCGTCGGAAAGGATGAAATCCATGATTATGCTCCGCTGGCATCGGCCAGGTTGGTGACGGTCCGCATGAGGCGAACGGGCTTTTCCAGAATGTCGGCGACAAGTTTGAGGAAACGGGCGGCGTCGGCACCGTCGATCACCCGATGATCGCAGGCGAGGGTCAGGATGATCTCACGGCATGCTTTGGGTGCACCGTTCGCATCGGGCCGGAACAGGCTTTGCTCGGCACCGACGCCCAGGATCATCGCCTGCGGCGGGTTGATGATCGGCGTCAACGTGTCGACGCCCAACATCCCGACGTTGGAGATCGAGATCGCGCCGCCGCCGACATCACCGGGTGTCAGCCGGTTGTCGCTGGCGCGACCGGCGATCGCCTGCGCGGCGGCGGCGATGTCGTCGAGCGACAGAGCCTGAACGTTGCGGATCACCGGAATGCGAAGACCGTGCGGAGTCTCTGAAACGATGCCGATGTCGGCCGCCGTAAAGGCGAGGATCTCGGTGTCGGCCCAGATGCGGTTCATGCCGGGCATTGCTGACAGCGCCAGCGCGAGGCCCTTGGCCAGCATATGCGTGACCGAAATGCGCGCGAGAGCGGCGTCGGAATTGAGATCTTCGCGCATCGCCTGGAGCGCCGAGATCTCAACGTGCCGCGAAAGGTAGAAGTGCGGGATGTCGCGCTTGGCACCGTGCACCCGGCGTGCCGTCGCGGCGCGGGCCGCATCGATTGTGACGCTGACCGTGCCGCCTTGCCCTGGAGCGCCGCGCGGCTGCGCTTTCTGGCGCTCGACCTCGCGACGTACGTCATCGACTTTGATGCGCCGACCGGAAATGCGGGCGGCAACGGACCTGAGGTCGATGTTCTCATCGCGCGCGATGCGCCGTGCAAGAGGCGTGGCAACCACGCGTTGGTCCGCGCCGGGCGACATATCAGCCGGCGGCGCAATGACCGGGGAGGCCGGGATCACAACTGGTCCGGTCCCAGCGCCGGCACCGTCCGCAGCGACAGGCTCGTCTTGCGCGTCGTCGCCCTGCAGGCGCGCGACCGGCGTTCCCACGGGCACCGTTTCGCCTTCGCGCGTCAGGATCTCGCCAAGCACGCCATCGCTCGTCGCTTCGACTTCGTTGGCGACCTTCTCGGTTTCAACGACGAACAGCACGTCGCCGACCGCGAAAGCGGTGCCGGGCTGGACGCGCCACTCGGCGATCAGCCCCTCGGTCATGGTCAGGCCGAGTTTTGGCATCAGGATCTTGGCCATCGCGGTCTATTCGCCCTTGAACACGGCGGTCCGCTTCTCGAGGAATGCTGAACAGCCTTCATGCGCGTCGTTGCTGTCGAGGACGAGACCGATCATCGCCTGCTCATGCCGCAGCGCCGCCGAAAGTGGCATGTCGCCACCGTCGCTGAGCGTGCGCTTGAGCAGCTTGAGCACCAGCGGCGACTTGCCCGCGATCTTCATGCCCATCGCGATGGCCGCTTCCATCAGTTTGTCGTGTGGCACGACGCTGTTGGCGAGGCCCACCGACACCGCCTCGTCGGCGGTCAGCATGTCGCCGGTAAACATGATTTCCTTGGCGCGGCACAGCGGCAGTTGCCGGATGATCCGCTGCGTGCCGCCCGCGCCGGGAAACAGGCCCAGGTTGATTTCGGGGAGCCCCAACTTGGCCTTGTCGGACAGAATCCGCAGGTCGAAGGTCAGCAGGATCTCGGTGCCGCCGCCGAGCGCAAAGCCATTGATCGCACCGATCGTCGGTTTGTCGAAAGTCTCGATGCGACGGAATAGCGCGTGGATATCCTCGGCGAATTCGAGATAGTGCGCCATGCCCATCCGCGAATTGAGATCCGCGATGTCGCCGCCCGCCACGAAGGCGCGCCCCGCGCCGGTGAAGATGACCACACGGACGCCCGGGTCGCGTTCGATCGCATCGAGCGCGTCGTGCATCGCCTTGATGGTCTCGGTATCGAGTGCGTTGAGCGTTTCGGGACGATTGATCGTGAGAATGGCGAGCGGCCCGTCGTGTTCGACGAGGATCGGGGATTGTTGCATATGAGGTCCTCTTGCTTTTTCGGACATGACCTAGGCCAGACTGCGTTCGACCGCGGCCACGATCCGACTTGCGTCGGGCCGGTAGGCTTTCTCGAGCGAGCGGGCGAAGGGCACCGGAGCGAACGGCGCACCGACCCGGACGATCGGGCCGTCCAGTTCGTCAAAGCCGATGTCGGCCATTCGCGCCGCGATCTCGGCACCGACGCCGAACTGTTCGACTGCCTCATGGGCGACGATCAGGTTGTGCGTGCGCGACAAGCTTTCGAGTACGAGCCGCTCATCCCACGGCTGGATCGACTGGAGGTCGATGACTTCCACATCGATGCCGCGGCCGGCCAGTTCGTCGGCGGCGGCCAGTGACATCGCCACCGCCGCGCCATACGCGACGATTGTGGCCGACGTACCGGACCGTATGATGCTGCCCTCGCCGATGGTGAGCGGACCCGCGTCGTCGGGCAATTCGCCCTTGCTTGCATAAAGCGCCTTGTTCTCGACGAAGATCACCGGATCGGGATCATCGATCGCGGCGCGTAACAGGCCGTAGGCGCTTGCTGGCGTTGACGGACACACGACCTTGAGACCGGGAACGTGCGCGAACCACGCCTCAAGGCACTGCGAATGCTGCGGGCCCGCGTTGAGGCCGCCGCCGTGCGGGGTGCGCAGCACCATCGGCACCGAACCCTGGCCACCGAACATCGAGCGGGCTTTGGCCGCCTGGTTGACGAGCATGTCCATCGACAGCGTGACGAAATCCATAAACATGATTTCGGCAACCGGGCGCATGCCGGTCAGCGCGGCGCCGACGGCCATGCCGGTGATCGCGGCTTCGGCGATCGGAGCGTCATAGACTCGGCCAGGGCCGAACTTGTCGAGCAGGTTGCGCGTCGCCTTGAACGAGCCACCGGCCCCGGCGATGTCCTCGCCGATCAGGAACACCGTCGGATCGGCCAACATGGCATCTTCCAGCGCCTTGTTGATCGCCTGAACGAAACGGACTTCGGCCATCAATGCGCCTCCACGATTGTGTAGACGTCGCGCATGATCTCGTCGATCGACGGTTCGGGCGCGGCCATCGCCTTGGCGACGGCGTCATCGATCAGCGTATCGATTTCGGCAGCCTTGGCCTCGAACCAGGCATCCTCCTCGCCCATTGCCCCCAGCTTTTCGAGGCAGCGGCGGATCGGATCGCGTTCGCTCAGCGCCTTGACCTCGTCCGCATCGCGATAGTCCTGGCGATCGCCTTCGAAGTGTCCGCGCACACGCGTCGTGTGGCATTCAAGGATAGTCGGCGCTGGCGTCTCGCGCATCGCGGCGATGAGCCTGGCGGCGGTTTCGGCCACTTCGATGACATCGTTGCCATCGACCGCGCTATAAGCGATCGAGAAAGCCTCGCCGAGCTTGGCCAGGCTGGTCGCGAGCTGCCGCTCGGTCGGACTGAATTCGGACCAACCATTGTTCTCGCAAACGAAAACGACAGGCAGCGCCCAGAGCGAGGCAATGTTGAGGCATTCGTGGAAGACGCCTTCGGCCACCGCGCCGTCGCCGAAATAGACGACTGCGACATTGCCCTCGTTCTGCACCTTGAGCGCCAGCGCGCTGCCGGTGGTGATCGGCAGCCCCGCTCCGACGATGCCATTGGCGCCGAGCATTCCGATCGACAGGTCGGCGACATGCATCGATCCGCCGCGGCCGCGACAAATGCCCGTCGCCTTTCCGGCGACCTCGGCGAAGAAGCCCTCGAGCGATACACCCTTGGCGAGGGCGTGGCCGTGCCCGCGATGGTTCGAGGACACGGTATCGCTATCGCGCAGGCATGCGGAGACGCCGACGGGCACCGCCTCCTGCCCAATCGATAGATGGAGGAAACCGGGCACCGCGCCGTCGGAGAAGAGGGTCTGGAGCGATTCCTCGGCGCGGCGGATCAACAGCATCCCGTGGTACAATTTGCGGAGTTCGGCCCGTTCCATTCAACCCCTCGTCAGCCTAAGCTGATATCATATTAGAGAATGAATCGTCTTTATGGGGAATAAGAAGCGATGGCAAATGCTTATTGTCCGGGTTTTGAAGTGCCACGGACCTGACGGGGTGAGAAGATATTGATATCGCGTCATATTGCGTCTTCGTGACCTCCTTGAAACGCCGCGATGATGCGGTGGGCCATGTGTCGCGCCCCTGTTGCCGACCACATCTGTGCAACGATGCGAACAGCCTGCCGGGGCGGCGGGCTTGCTTGCATAACTCAATAACGTCATAGATGCCGACCTTGAGGGGCGTAGGGACGCCCGTTTCTCACAACCAGGCGAGAGAAGAAATTGTTGGACTCGGCACAGGGCGGCGGAAAATTGGTTGGCGGTTTCACCACCGGGCTGGCCGTCATCAAGTATCTGGTAGCAACCGAAATGCCAGTTGGCGTCAGCCGGGTCGCGAAGGATCTGGGAATCAATCCCAGTACTTGCTTCAATCTGTTGAAGACGCTGGTGCACGTCGATCTGGCCGAATTCGATCCGGTCGAGAAGACTTATACTGCCGGGTTCGGCGTTCTGGAACTGGCGCGGGGCTTTCTCGATCAGGAAGGGCTGACACGATTCATCCGCCCCCGCATGGCAAAGCTTGCACACGAAAATCGCGTGACCTGCACGCTGTGGCGTCGCATCCGTCATGACCGGGCGATCCTGGTCGACCGCGCGGACATTGCCGCGGCGGTGCGCGTGCACATGTTCGTCGGCCAGCGCCTGCCCTTGTTCCTGGGCGGCTTCGGCCGCTGCTTCGCAGCGCATAGCGGCTTGCCGGTCGATGAGCTTCGCAAGAAGTTCGAGCAACTGCGCTGGGAACGCGCGCCGAGCTTCGAGAGCTGGCTGAATGAGGTCGAGAAGGTCCGCCAGCGCGGTTTCGCAGTCGACGAAGATACCTTCGTTCGCGGCGTGACTACCGTCGCTGCCCCAATCATTCCGAGCGAGGGCGAGGTTGATTTTGTCATCAGCGCGGTCGGCTTCACCGGCCAATTCAACATCGATTCGATGACCACGTTGGCCGACAGCATGGTCCGCGAGGCCAGTCATCTGGCAAGCAGCGGCGTTACCGCGCGCGAATTTGGCTAAACGGGCGTTAGCCTACGGCACGACCCGATTGCCATAGGGTAACGTGCCTTCCTCACATGCGGCTTTCTATGTTGCATGGCGAATAATGTTTCTATATAGAAATTACCCATGCAGGGCGGGCCGTTGGGCACCGCCTGCTTTGCGGACGCGCGCATGCCGTCGGCAATTCGGATTGGAAGAGGTAATTTCATAATGGCGACTGGCAGTTCGAAGCCCGGCCCGCAACCGCTCGAGGGTATTCGCGTGGTCGATTTCTCGCGGATGATGTCTGGCCCGCTTTCGACGATGATCATGGCCGACCTGGGTGCGCACGTCATTCGCGTCGAGGACCTTGAAGGCACCGACACCACGCGGCACAATCACCCCTTCGTCAACGGGGAGAGCCACTATTTCCTGTCGCTCAATCGCAACAAGGAAAGCATCGCCCTTGATCTGAAGTCCGAAAAGGGCCGGCAGATTGCCATCGACATGGTCAAACAAGCCGATATCGTCGTCGAGAACTTCCGCGTCGGTGCAGCGAAAAGGCTCGGTCTCGATTACGAAAGCCTCAAGGCCATCAACCCCAAGCTCGTCTATTGCAGCGTTACCGGGTTCGGACAGACCGGGCCGTGGCGCGAGAAGACCGCCTATGATCTCGTCATCCAGGCGGTGACCGGCGCGCTGTCGATCACAGGCGAGCCGGGCCGCCCACCCGCCAAGATGGGCTTGCCGCTGGCCGACCAGATGTCGTCACTGTTCGCGGGCATCGCATCGCTCGCTGCAATCGAGCGCCGCGAGAAGACGGGGCTGGGGTGCTACCTCGATCTGTCGATGTTCGATGCGGGTGTGGGCATGCTGAGCTACATGGCGAGTATCTATTTCGCCACGGGAGAAAGCCCGACCGCACAAGGGTCGTCGCATCCTACCATCTATCCCTATAACGCGTTTGAGACCGCCGACGGCTATATCGTGGTGGCGCCCTTTACTAACGCCTTCTGGAAAAAGTTCTGCGTCGCGCTGGAGCAGCCGGACTTGCCCGAAAGCCCAGAATACGCGGCGTTCGCAGGTCGCCTCAAGAACCGCGCTGAACTGTCCGAGATCATCGAGCCCATCATGAAGACGCGGACCACGCAGGAGTGGTTCGACATGCTCGACAAAGCTGACGTGCCGAACGGTCCGGTGCTGAAGATCGACGAGGTTCTAGAGTCCGACCACGCCGCCGCGCGCGGCATGGTGATGGAGATCGACCATCCGGTCTGCGGTCGCATCCGTGGGCTGGGTACGCCGTTCCATTTCGAATTCTCGAACGGCGAGGTATTCGTTCCCGACTATCGCGCGCAGCCGGTGGTAGGGCAGCATAGCAAGGCGATCCTTACTGACTTGCTCGGCTTCTCCGATGCCGAGGTGGATGGGCTGGCCGCCGAGAACGTCATCCGACTGGGTGCGGTGCCAGGAGAAACCACTGTCGAGCGACGCCCCGATGCGGATGTCGCAGTATCGGCGCCAAATGCGCAGGCTGAATCCGCTGCGCCGCTGGCAGGCCTGCGCGTGCTTGATCTCACGCGCATGCTGGCCGGGCCTTACGGCACGCTTATACTCGCCGACCTGGGCGCCGACGTCATCAAGATAGAGGAGCCGCGCATAGGTGACCCCACGCGGCGCAACATTCCGATGGTGGAGGACGAGAGTACCTATTTCATGTCGGTCAACCGCGGCAAGCGCAGCGTGGTCATGGACCTTAAGCAGCAGGCAGACCGCGATAACTTTCTGAAGCTGGTCGCTACCGCCGACGTGGTTGTCGAGAACTATCGCCCGGGCGTGATGAAGCGGCTGGGTTTGTCGTTCGACGATCTCAAGGCAGTGAAGCCCGACATCATCCTTTGTTCGATTTCGGGCTATGGCCAGACGGGCCCGCTCAAGGACAAGATCAGTTTCGACCTCGTCAACCAGGCCATGGCCGGGACGATGTCGGTGACTGGCGAGGAAGGGCGGCCGCCGATCCGCGTCGGGCTTCCTGCGGGCGATCTCGGCGGGGGCATCTTCGGCGCGTTCGGCATCCTCGCCGCGCTGTTCTATCGCCGCCGTACCGGCCAGGGCTCACACATCGACCTTGGCCTGCATGATATCCTGACCTCGCTGCTCGGCTATGTCGGCCAGCTCTATTTCACCACTGGCGAAGTCCCCGGCCCGGTGGGATCGGGGCATCACCACATCGCGCCATACCGGGCCTTCCAAGCGAGCGACGGCTATTTCGTCATCGCCGCCTTTACCCAGGTATTCTGGCTGAAATTCATCAAAGTCATCAACCGGCCCGAATTGGGGCAGGACCCGCGCTTTGCCGACATCACCGCGCGCAAGCACAGCAAGGACGCGCTCTACGAAATCATCGATCCGATCTTCCTGACAAAGACGGTCGACGAGTGGGTTGAGCTGTTCCGCATCGGCGATGTGCCCAGCGCGCGCGTGAATTCGGTGGGCGAAGCGCTGGAGTGCGATCACGCCAAGGCGCGCGACATCGTCTTCTCGTACGACCACCCGCGTCTGGGCAAGACGCGGACGGTGGGAACGCCCTTCCTGGCGAACGGCAAGGTCTGGCGCTCGATGCTCCCCCCGCCGACGCTGGGTGAACATACGCGCGAAGTGCTTGCCGAAGTCGCCGCGCCGGATACCGCAGCCACCGAGCCGGTCGCCGCGAATTGATGCCCGGGAGGGCGCACGGATCGCTGCGCCCTAACGGCCGACAAATGACCGCGACATTCTGCAGCAGCGAGACCTGAACGATCATGCCAACCATTGACGCTCTCGACCCGTCTACCACCGCACTGTTGGTGATGGACCACCAGAACATGCTCGTGCAGGGCTTTACCAAGGACCCGGCCGCGCATCTTGAGGCGGTCGCACGCGTCATCGGCAAGGCGCGTGAAGCGGGAATCACGATCATCTACATCCGCAAGGCGTTTCGCCACGGTTATCCCGAAGTGCACGATGCCAATATGATCTTCAGCGGCGTGCGCGCCGGGGGGCGGCTGCTTGAGGGTGACGAGGCAACGGAGATCCCCGAGCGGATCGCACCCGCCGAGGGCGACATCGTCGTGCGCGGCCATCGCATCAGCGCGTTCGAGGGCACCGAACTGTCGCTGGTACTACGCGCGAACCGGATCGAGACGCTGGTCATGTTCGGCATCGCCACCAGCGGCGTGGTCCTCTCCACCGTGCGGCAGGGGGCCGACAAGGACTTCGCGATGTTCGTGATCGGCGACTTGTGTGCGGATAACGACGCCGAGGTGAACGATTTCTTGCTGCAGCAGATCATTCCGCGCCAGGCCGTTGTCCTATCGAGCGATGACCTGATCGACCGGCTCGGGCGAAGCTAGAGGGCCATGCGCAGGAAGACCGGAGCTACCATCCTGGGCACCATTGCGGCATCGCTCTTGCTGCCGCTGTGGTACGCCATGGGCGGTGGAGCCTTGCCGGCCGTCGTCGATACGCGCGTCGGGGGCATTCCAGTTGCCGTCCTCTTCGCACTGGGCGAAATGGCGCTGCTGGTGCTTTTGTGCTGGCTGTCGATGAAAGTCGTTGCCGAAGCCGGACCGGTATCGAGCCGCGATAGAGAGGGCAACACGGGGCGCGAGGCGGATGCGCAAAGGACTGTGGAGTGAACGTCTCGGCGCTGATCTGTTTCGTCCTGATCCTTATCTTCACGATTGGCATCGTCGTCTGGGCCAATCGCAAATCGACTGATGAAGGCATGCTCTACACTGCGGGCGGATCAATCTCGCCGCTGCAGAATGGCTTGGCGATCACTGGCGACTTCGTCTCGGCGGCGGCGGTGTTCGGATCGACCGCATTGTTCTTCCTCACCGGCCTTAACATGGTGATCTACGCCACCGCTCCACTGATCGGGCTCTGCCTGCTCTTGCTGTTCATCGCAGGACCGCTGCGTCAGCTTGGTCGCTATACGATCGGTGACGTCCTCGTCGCCAAGCTGGGCGACGATCGCATCCGCATGTTTTCGGGCATCTGCACGATCACGCTGTCGCTTCTCTACATCGTCGCGCAGCTCGTCGCGGCGGGCAGTCTGTTCTCGATCTTGCTGAACCTGCCTTTCGGCATTTCGGTGTCGCTGATCGGCGCGCTGGTTGCACTCTACGTATCGGCCGGCGGCATGCTGGCGACGACATGGCTGCAGATCATCAAGGCCTGCATCCTCGTTGTGGGCTTCGTGATCATGAGCGGCCTGGCGCTGTGGCAGACCGGCGGCTTCGATGCACTCTATACCCGGGCCGAAACGAGCTTCGGCGGCAGCCTTGCGAACTTTACCGACAATGGCCTGGGTACCTTT
Organism: uncultured Novosphingobium sp.; assembly: GCA_964502105.1. GTDB lineage: Bacteria > Pseudomonadota > Alphaproteobacteria > Sphingomonadales > Sphingomonadaceae > Novosphingobium. The sequence continues at coordinate 140,777 of CAZCUS010000002.1, forward strand.
TCGACGATGTCGCTGTCGGTCAGTCTGGTTCTCGGCATCATGGGCATGCCGCATCTGCTGGTCCGCTTCCTGACCGTGCGTGACGCGCGCGCGGCCGAGCGCTCGACGTTTTACTCGGCCTTCTTCGTGGCGCTGGTGCTGGGTCTGCTGGTCCTGGTCATAGGACCGGCGGCCCTTGCCTTCGTCAAGGGCGTAGCGCAGTTTGAAAGCGCTCCCGGCGTGGTCCTTGGGGGCGAAAACGTCGTCTTCCTGCATCTGGCCACCGCGCTCGGCGGGGATATCCTGTTCGGCTTGATGGCGGCGGTCTCGTTCGCGACGATCCTTGCGGTGGTCGCTGGGCTCGGTGTGGCGATGGCCTCGACGGCGGCGAACGACCTGTTCCGTCCGCTGGTATCGACTGCGGTGGCCGATCGCTGGGCGACGGTGGTCTTTCGGCTAACCGCCGTTCTCAGCTCCGCGATCGGGGTGGTCCTCGCGATCGTCCTCCAGAACGAGAACATCGCGTTCCTCTCGGCGCTCGCCTTCGGGATCGCGGCCAGTACCAATTTTCCGATTCTGCTGCTCGCGCTCTACTGGAACCGGCTGACCTCGGCCGGAGCTATCGCGGGCGGTTCGGCGGGCCTCGTCATCTCGCTCGGCCTGCTGATCGTCGGGCCGACGATCTGGCAGAAAATCCTCGGCAACCCGGCGCCGCTGTTCCCCTCGGACTATTCGGCTCTGGTCGCCTTTCCGAGCGCGATCGTCGTCTGCGTGCTCGTGTCGCTCTGGACGCAAGGCACCAAGGCCTTTGAACCGCGGGTTGCGACGTGATGCGAAGTGCCCATTCCTTTCCACAATCAGGAACGAAACTGTCATGAGAATGAAGAACAGAGCCGGGCTGATCACCGCTGCCGGCTCGGGGATTGGGCGCCGGGGCGCGCTGCGCCTCGCCGAGGAAGGCGCCAGCGTCGCCGTGATCGACATCGACGGCGATGCCGCCGAGGGCCTTGCGCGCGAGATCCGCGACGCTGGCGGCAACGCGATCGGCATCGCGGGCGACTTGTCGTCGGAGGCGTTTGCGAAAGCGGTTCCCGGGCAAGTGCGCGATGCCTTCGGCTCGCTCGACTTCGTGTGGAACCACATGGGCATTCCGGGCCCATCTGCGTTCGAGGATCTCGACATGGGCGAGTACGATCTCGCCTTCAATCTGAACGTGCGGTCGGCCGTGATTACGACGATGGCGGCAATCCCCTTCCTGCGCGAAGCGAACGGCAGCTCGATCCTCTACACTGCCTCGACCTCGGCGATCCTGGGTTCGCCGCTCAGCCCGATCTATTCGGCGACGAAGGCCGCGCTGGTCGGTCTGAGCCGCTCGCTCGCCAAGCGTTTCGGGCCGGACCAGATCCGGTTGAACTGCATTGCCCCGGGGTCGACCGATACGCCGATGCTGCGTCAGTTCTTCGATCGCGGCGATGCCTCGAAGCGCACTGCCGACGTTGAGGAAACGATTAAGGCGCGCGCCTCGGCCTATCCGCTGCGGCGGATCGCGACGCCCGACGACATCGCCAATGGCGCACTGTTTCTTCTTTCGCACGAGGCGTCCTTCGTGACCGGTACGATGCTGGTCGTCGACGGCGGATTGACCGCCTGAACCGCGCGCGGAGCAGCGAATTACTGAAAGGCGGCGCGACGTGAAGCTTGGCGTGACCATTCCGAATATCGAGCTCGGCACTGAGCCCGGGCCGCTTGTTGATCTGGCGCAGGCGGCCGAGACTATCGGCTACGATTACCTGATGAACTATGATCACGTACTGGGCGCGGACCTTAGCGTGCGTCCGGACTGGCGACCGTTCAATGGCAACCCGCCCGTCTACACGCTCGATGATCCGTTTCACGAGCCGCTGGTGATGTACGGCTATCTCGCGGCCGTCACGCGCACCATCGGACTGGCAACCGGGGTGATCATCGCACCCCAGCGCCAGACCGTGCTGCTCGCCAAGCAGGTGGCCGAGGTCGACATCTTGTCGGGCGGCCGCATGCGGCTGGGTATCGGCATTGGCTGGAACGACCTTGAATACGCGGCGCTGAACGAGGATTTCGGCACACGGGGCAAGCGGTCGGCCGAACAGATCGTGCTGATGCGCAAGCTCTGGACCGAACCTTCGGTCACCTTTCATGGCGATTTCCACCGGATCGAGGCGATGGGCTTGCGTCCCCAGCCGGTTCAGCGGCCAGTGCCGATCTACATCGGCGGCGAGGCCGATGCCGTGCTGAAGCGCATCGCGGCTATCGCCGACGGCTGGTATGCCCCTTCGTACCTCAACGAGGAACAACTGCGCGCAAAGATCGCAAAGCTCCACGAATATGCGCTGGACCAAGGGCGCGATCCGGCGACAATCGGGATTGAAGGCATCATCCGAATGTACGGTCGCTCGCCCGAACAGTGCGTCGAATCGCTGCTGATGTGGCAGCGCCTGGGCGCAACGCATGTGACCTTCAACACCGAATCGGATAGCTACCGAAACCGGCTACCCTCGGCGCAAATCGCATCGCAGGGCGAGCAGGAGGAGTTCGCGGCGATGGCGCCCGAGCAGTCGATGCCCGCGCGCATCCGCGCGATCGAACGCTTCTACGGTGCCGCCAAGGCGGCGATCAACTGAAGAGAGAATGACCTGATGACCGCCATGAACGCAGCCGACGTCCGAGCGCTCAATGCCCGGATCAGCAACTGGGACAAGTGGGGCAGCGACGACGAGTTTGGCACCCTCAACTACATTACCCCCGCCAAGCGGCTCGAGGCTGCCGCGTTGATCTCGCAGGGGCAGGTGGTTGCGTGCGGTCGGGTGCTCGATACCGTGCCCTCACCAATGAACAACAAGCCGGCGAAGCACTACATGATGGCTGCGGGCGATACCGCGCCGGCGCAGGGGGCAGGGGCATTTTTCGACGAGTTCACCGTCTTTCCACACGGCCAGGCGCAGAGCCATATCGATGCCTGGTGCCACATCTCGCATGACGCGAAGCTGTTCAAGGGGCTGTCGAGCAGCCTTGTCGCCTCGACCGGCGCAAAAGTCGGCGACATGACCGCGCCGTCGCGCGGGATCGTGTCGCGCGCGGTCTTCCTCGACATCGCGGCGGCGCGTGACTGCGAGTTTATCGATGCCGACGAGCCGGTCCGGCCGGCCGATCTCGATCATGCTGTCGCATTGGCGGGGATCGAGCCCGGGGAAGGTGATATCTTGCTCTATCGCACCGGTCGCCATGAACGCCGGGCGGCGCTGGGTGAGCAATGCGAGCGATTGCCCGATGGGCGCGGCAAGCTGCCCGGCCTCTATCCCGATTGTTTGGATTGGATTCACGAGCGCAAGATCGCGCTGATCGGATCGGACTGCGCGCACGATGTGCTTCCGTGCACGATCGCCGAAGAATTCATTCCGATCCACGTCGGCACCGAGGTCTACATGGGGCTCCTGCTGCTCCACAACCTCGACCTGTCGGGGGTTCGCGATGCCTGCCAAAAGTTCGGGAGGAACGCCTTCTTTTTTACGATCTCTCCGCTGATGGTGCAGGGCGGCACCGGCTCTCCGGTCAATCCGATCGCGGTGTTCTGATCGCGGGCAGGGGCCGATCAGCGATTGAACGCAATTCCGGCGTTAAGCCAAGGCGCGAACTCTGCTGGACTGTCGGAGCGGTATTCTTCGGGAAGCTGATCGACCAGGTTGAGTGTGGCGGTCAGTCTTCCAAATCCGATGAGCACCGCGACATGCGCTGCCAGTTCGACGACTTCCGCCTCGCTGAAATGCGCCAGCAGCGCGGCGTAGACTTCATCATCGACAGACAGGTGATCGGTCGCCATGCGGTCGGCAAAGATGATTGCGGCCTTCTCGGCCGCGCTGAACAGTTCGCTATCGAGCGGCTTTTCCAGGGCGCAGACGGCCGCGTCGTCGAGATCGGGTTCAATGTCCGAGCCATAGCGCACGGCGATGCAGGTGCGGCACTGGTTACGATAGGCGATGCGCAGCCGAACGATTTCGAGCAGGCGCTGCGGTAATTGCCGGCCTTTGGCGAGCGCGCCGTAAAGGTCCATCACCGCCTTTGCGATTGGCGGATTGTGCGCCAGAATCGGGAACATGCCGATTTGCGGTCGATCGGTTAGAGCCGCGAGGCTTTCGTCCCATTCCTCGAGCGGCAGTTTGCGCATTCGCGCCATGGTATGTGTCTCCCGCCGTGCGCCCGGGCGACTTTGCCGGACAGCATCGTCTTGCTCAGATGGCGCAATAGCCGTCGTCGATGACCATTTCAGCGCCGTTGACGTATCGCGATTCGTCCGAGGCAAGGAACAGCACCATATTGGCAACATCCTGCGGCTCACCCATTGGCCGCACGGGCATGTCCTCGACGCGGATCCCGCGCGCATGAGCAGCCTCTTCGATCCGCTGGCGGATCATTGGCGTATCGATGCCGCTGGGATGGACCGAATTGCAGCGCACCCGATAGCCGCGCGCCGTACAATAGCCGGTGACGACTTTGGTCATCGACCGGATCGCGCCTTTCGCCGAGGCATACGCCAGCGTGTCGGGAAAATGCCGCATGGCGGTGATCGACGAGATGTTGATGATAGATCCGCTATCCCCTTCGCTCAGCAACGGCAGGGCGTGCTTGATGCCAAGGAAGGTACCGTCCACGGCGACGGCGAAAACTTTGCGAAAATCTTCGAGCCGGGTCGTCTCGGGATCACCCGAGATCATGATCCCGGCGTTGTTCACCAAAATGTCGAGCCGCCCGAAACGGCGGCGCACAGTGTCGACCACTTCGATCCACCGCGCCTCGTCGGAGACGTCGTGCTGAAGAAATAGCCCACCGCAGGCTTGCGCGATCTCTTCGCCGTCGAGGATATCGGTAACCACGACCTGCGCACCCTCGCGCGCCAAAGTCAGCGCTTCGGCGGCGCCCAGACCGCGAGCTCCGCCAGTAATCAACGCGACTTTGCCGCTGACACGTCCCATCGTCATCCATCTCGATAGAGCTACAATGTTTTTGATAGTGAAGTCTGCATGCCGGGGTGTCAATACCACAGATGGCAGTCAGCGTCGCCATGCTTGACCGCGCTATGGCGGGATCGGCATTGGCCAAATTAGGGGCGATCGTGCTGGCCAAGAACGGTCTGCACACGCGGCCCTAGGAGTAAGGAGGCCGGTCGGAACACGTCATCGCTGTATGCCACGCACCCGAATTACCTCTTGATCTCGTCATATCTTCGTAATAGGGAATATATATTCGCTAAAAAGATAAGTGGGGAGAGGTTACGTGAAATACGTCCAGCCAGCGCCGGCAGTTGCCAAAGCTTCATCGGTGCGATCCCGGACCATTTGTGGCGTTTCAGCGGCCTCGCTCGCTCTGATGAGCGCAGGCATGGCGCACGCTCAGGTCACCGACACGGGGCAAGCCAACTCGAACGCGGAAGAAGCGCAAGCAGCAGCGGACGACGACATCATCCTCGTTTATGCCAACAAGCGCGGGGCCCAGGCTCTGCAGGACGTCGGCCTTGCCATCACGGCGTTTAGCGGCGACCGGCTCGAAGACAGCTTCGCCCGTGACCTGGAATCTATCAGCTATTCGATCCCGAACGTTGCGCTCGACAGCCTTGGACCTCCAGGATTTGCGAACTTCACGATCCGCGGCCTCGGTTCGAACAGCTCGATCCCCTCGCTCGAGCCCGCGGTAGGCACTTTCGTTGACGGCATTTACCTCGGCACCAACGCCGGCGTGATCCAGGATTTCATCAACCTGGAATCGGTCGAAGTGCTGCGCGGTCCGCAAGGCGTGCTGTTCGGCAAGAACGTTGCCGGCGGTGCAGTAATGATGCGCACGCGGCGCCCAGGTAAGGACTTCCTTGTTCGTTCCAAGGCTGCGGTAAACAGCTTTCCCGGTATCATGCTCGGTTCATCGATAGAAGGCGGCCTGTCGGATAATTTGTCTGCATCTGTCACCGGATACTATGCCAAGGACGGGGGGCCTTACTACAATATTACCCTCGACAAGGACGTGGGTGACATGAAAACGTGGTTCGCGCGCGCCGCGCTCTACTACGACAACGATGACTTCAATGCTTACTTGACGTTCGATCACGGCGAGAACTCGGGTGACAGCCCGATCCAGCAGGGGGTCCAGACGGTCGACAAGCTGACCGACAAGAAATACGTCACCGCGCAGAACACGATCTGCTGTACTGATACCAAGTGGAGCAGCGCGACGCTGGAGATCAATGCCGACGTCGGTTTTGGCGATGGCATCATCACCTCGCTCACGGGCTGGCGTAATACTGACTCGCAGACGATCACCGACGTCGACTCTGGCCCAGCCACTGCCTTTAATCTTGACGGCATGACCGATGCCTCGCAGTTCTCGCAAGAATTGCGCTATGCTGGCACGTTCGCGGACGTGCTCGACTTGACACTCGGCGCTTTCTATTTCCAGCAGAAGCTCGATTATCGCGAGCGCCGCACGTTTGGTTCGATTGTCACCGTGTTCGGCGGCGACGTCGAGACTGAATCGCTGGCTGGCTTCGTCAACGGCGATTTCCATATCACCGAACAGCTGACGCTTTCCGCAGGTGCTCGCTATACCCGCGAAAAGAAGAGCGCCAATATTGCGCCCCAGGCCGCGCCGCTCGGCGTGGCGCCATCGAACTGCGATGCCGTGACGCTATCGTGCCGCTTCACCTTCGCAGGATCGAACGTTTCGACCGGGTGGACGCCGCGCGTTGCCTTGCAGTTCGAACCGACCAGCGACGTGATGCTTTACGCATCGTGGGGCAAGGGTCTGCGCAGCGGTGGCTACAACCTGCGCCACACGCTCGCTAACGTAACACCGCAGGTCACCGATGACGAGAAGCTGACGAACTACGAGATTGGCGCGAAGACGCAGTTCCTGGACCGGCGCGTCACGCTTAACGTAGCGGCGTTCCGCAACGAAATTGACAGTATATTGCGCGACACCGTGGTGTTTGTCGAAAGCGTGGGCTTCGTCCAACTCAACCAGAACGCCGGCGACGCCGTCGTCCAGGGTGCCGAGGCTGAACTCACGTTCGAGGTGACCGACAACTTCACCGTTTTCGGCAGCGTCGGCTATCTCGACAACAAGTGGGACGACATCTTCCTGGATATTTCGGGCGACCAAGTCATCAACCAGATCGACTACAACCTGATCCTGCCGCGTCTGTCGGAGTGGACGACGAACGTGGGTGCCGTGGCGAGAGTGCCTACCGGGATGGGCGAATTCGTTGTGCGGGGCAATTACAGCTATCGCTCGAAAGCCCCCTATCCTGACAACAACTCGCGTTTTCTTCCCGCCGCCAACGTGGTTGACGCCAGCGTGTCGTGGAAGATCAAGGACGGACTGGAACTGTCAGTCTTCGGCAAGAACCTGCTGCAGGATGAGCTTTACACTTCATACACCGCAGCCGGGGCATTCGGCGATATTGCGTACTTCCAAAATCCACGCCAGTTCGGCCTTGAGTTGAAGGCCGAATTTGGCAACTAACGAGCGGAGCCCGATACAACAGGATTGATCGCCTTGGTGTATTGGGCGCCGCTTAATTGGGCTGTGAGCTTCATAGTGCCGCGATAGCGCGGCAACTCGGTGTCAATGCCGTTATGTAGAGCGAAAGGGGCCAGCTTTTGCAGGACGGCAACAGGGTGTGCTGTACGTCTTGCTCGTAAGGCATTGCTTCGACGACATCTTGCCTTTCGGGTGTGCGGCCCATGCGTTTACGTCGATCGTCAATTTCACGAGCAAGTCCTACCGGGTTGACGGCACCGCATTCGTATAACAGGAGAATTCATCTCCGGAGGAATGAGATTGCCGTCCACGATCGAGATTATTCCGCTGAGCGGTATCGGCGAGATCCAGCCTGGCGACGATCTGGCAGCGATCTTGCGCGAAGCCCTGAGCCGGTCTGGCCTCGCCCCGCGCGACGGCGACATATTGATCGTGACGCAGAAGATCGTGTCCAAGGCCGAGGGCCGCTTTGTGACGTTGGACGACGTGGCGCCGGGCGCTGAAGCCTGCGCGCTGGCGGAAGTGACCCGAAAGGACGCGCGCCTGGTCCAACTCGTTCTCGATGAATCAAGCGCTATCCTGCGCGCCGTTCCCCATGTGCTGATCGCCCGCCACAGGCTTGGGCATGTCATGGCCAATGCCGGTATCGACCGATCCAATGTCGGCCCAGGCGACGCAGTACGTGCGCTCCTGCTGCCGGTCGACCCGGACCGGACCGCGGCAAGGCTGCATGCAGAGCTAGGCCTGCCGATCGTTATCTCGGATAGTTTCGGGCGCCCCTGGCGCATGGGCGTGGTCGCAGTCGCCATTGGTGTGGCCGGCCTCCCGGCTCTGCACGACCAGCGCGGGCAGAGTGATCGCGATGGCCGGACGCTTGAAGTTACTCAGGTGGCGCTCGGCGATATCCTCGCGACTGCCGCGTGCCTCGTTATCGGAGAAGGCGGAGAAGGGCTACCTGCGGCACTCCTGCGCGGCTGTCCGCTGACCGGCGCGGAGCGTCCAGCCGCAGACTTGGTGCGTCCGGCAGCCGAGGATCTTTTCGCATGACGCGCACCGTAGTTCTCACCGGCGGGGTTGGGGGGGCCAAGCTGGTACTGGGCCTGTCGCAGATAATGGCGGCGGAAGATCTGACCGCGATCGTCAACACCGGCGATGATTTCCGCCACATTGGCCTGCACATCTCGCCCGACATCGACACATTGCTTTATACGCTGGCAGGAAAAGCGAACGCCAAGCAGGGTTGGGGGCGGGAAGGAGAAAGCCTCGCCTTCATGGGAGCGCTGCGCGAACTGGGCGGGGATGACTGGTTCCTGCTGGGCGATGGCGACATGGCGCTGCATGTCCTGCGCAGCCACGCGCTGGCGGAGGGTGAGACCCTGTCGGCGATCACAGCCCGGTTCGCCGCTCAGTGGGGCATCTCCATTCGTGTATTACCCATGAGTAACGAGCCCGTCGCCACCATGCTGGATTGCGATGAAGGCAGGCTAGAATTTCAGCGATATTTTGTTGCGCGCCGCTGCGAACCAGTCGTGCGCGCGATCACATTCGCAGGCGCAGCCCAGGCCAGCGCGGCCCCCGGCGTGGTGGAGGCGATCGAACGCGCCGAGGCCGTACTCATCGCCCCATCCAACCCTTTTTTGAGCGTGGATCCGCTGCTCGCCATCCCCGCCATTCGCAGTGCGCTGAAGCGGACCACCGCCCCCGTCGTCGCAGTGTCGCCTTTGATCGCAGGCCAGGCGATTAAAGGCCCTACCGCCAAGCTAATGGCGGAACTCGGCATGGTCGTCGACAATGACAGCATCGCACGCCACTATGGCGACCTGATCGACGGGATGCTGATCGACAGCGGCGATGATTGCATCGCCGCCGGTGTGAAAATCGCACGCTGCCCGACGCTGATGCGAACGGATGAAGACAAAAGGCGGGTCGCGGCGGCGGCCCTGGCGCTTGCGGTCGGACTGCGGTCTTGACCGACTGGATCGCCGTAGTCCCGTGGAAACAAGGGTCGGACAACAAATCGCGCTTGCGGGACGTGCTCGATCCTTCCGCGCGAATGCTGCTCTCCCACCACATGACTGGGCAAGTCATCGCCTGCCTGTCTCAGGTACGGGAGATCCGCGCGGTCCATCTCCTGTCCCCAGCCCCCGTGCCTGCGTGGCGCGTCAATTGGTTGCCCGACGAGGGGCAGGGCCTTAACCGTGAGTTGGCCAAAGCGCGCGCGCAATTCGACGGCGCGCCGTTCGTTGTCATTCACGCCGATTTGCCCAACCTGACGGTCGAGGATGTCGCCGCGCTCCTAAGTGCATCCGCTACAACTGGGGCCGCCTTCGCACCCGACCGCCACGGCCAGGGCACCAATGCGATCGCGCTGGCGGATGCGCGATCGTTCGACTTCGCCTTTGGCCCCGGTAGCTTCGCCCGCCACCTTGCCCAGTGCGCTGACGCGGCCGTTGTTAATCGGCCAGGTCTTGCCTTTGACCTCGACACCCCTGCAGATCTTGCCTTAGCGAGTCCGCTTTGTTTCATGGTCACTTAATTAATAGCGGAAGAACTGCATCGTCGCCTGCCCGAAAGTTGCGGTTCATTATCGCCAACGGGTGTTGTCAAAGGGATGTGGCACTTAGCAATTGAGGCTGATGGCGACGTCGAATGGCTTGCAAATCCAAGGCAAAGCTTCAAGAAATCTGTCGAGGACCGCTCGGCACAGCGAGCCCAAAGCCTAGATCGCGTTGGCATAGTGGATTCCCAACGGCCTGATCTTCGATTCAGGACTGCCTTTTGGGGGCGACGTTGGGTCGAGGGGCTGATCAGGTGTTGCGCGTGATCGCTGACAGCAAAGGACGCAGACGATCAGCGAGCGTGCCGGACGTCGGGGCCAGAACGGCCAGGACAGTTGTCTCCAACGCCATTGGGCAGCCATCGCCGGCCGCCTCCCGATGAAAGCTGCGGGACAGGCTATCCATCAGCGCACGTTCGGCGGTCAGTTCCTGACGCTTCAACGCCTCATACGTCTCGCGGCGCTCGGGTGGATCGCTGGGACGCGGCCGGGCGGCGCGACGATCCGCCCTGATCCGTTTGATTTCCTCACGACGCGGCGCTTCGCCATCGATCAGCCGGGCTGCGTGGTCGGGCGCGCCGATCATCCCCGCCGCCGCCGCAAAGCCCAGGCAGAACAGCGACGGGACGCACAGCCCGTCATCGTCCTGTAGTGACAGGCACAAACGCTGGATGTCGGGATCCGTGTACACCGCGAGCGTGCCCGCCCAGACTGTCTCGACCCAGACGTCCTCTTCGCTGTCAGTTGCCGTCATCGTCCTTCCAGCGGCGTACCAGGCCGACGTCGATCCCGAGCAGGTCGAGCGCGCGTCCGACGCTGTGGTTGACCAGTTCCTGTACCGATTGCGGCTTTGAATAAAGCGCCGGCACCGGCGGCATGATGATGGCGCCGGCGGCGTCCAGCTGGGTCAATGTCTTCAGATGTCCGCTGTGCAGCGGCGTCTCTCGGAACATCAGCACCAGGCGGCGACGTTCTTTGAGGGTCACGTCGGCAGCACGACTGAGCAGTGACGAGGTGACGCCCCAGGCGATCTCGGACGCCGACTTCACCGAACAGGGCGCGACGAGCATCCCCAAGGTACGGAAGGAACCGCTGGCGATCGAGGCTCCTATATCGAGGTTGTTATGCGCCACGTCGGCCAGCGCGCGAACGTCTTCGAGCGTCAGGTCCGTTTCTTCCGCAATGGTTCGCGCGGCGGCCTTCGTGATCACGAGATGTGCCTCGATATCGGTACCGGCCAGCGCGCGCAACGCGGTGATGCCATAGGCTGCGCCCGATGCGCCGGTGATGCCAATGATTACGCGCGACTTCATGCTGCGATGGCCCCTTGGCGCTGGTTTGTCGTCGGTCGCCGCATAGCATGATTTGGGTTTGCACAAGGGTCCATTGACGCCGGCGTGGCGCACAGTGATGCGGGAGGTCGCCCATGGACGATCTCCCGCACTCGCCCTTCCGGATCAAAAGCGGAAATTGATCGATCCGCCGTAGGAACGCGGTGTTCCCGGCAGCAACAGCGAATAGCCGAAGGCCGATACGTCAAAGCCATTGGTATAATAGCGCTTGTTGGCGATGTTCTGCATCCACATCGCCGCCGTGAGATTGTCCGACAGCTCATAGGAAGCCCGCGCATCGAACAGCCAATAGCCGTCGTCGGCGATGTAGTCGACGTTGCGGAAGTCGAAGTAGCGCTGCGCCGTCCAGTTGGCACTGCCCTGAATGCTCGCGGTCCGGCCACCCAGATCGAAATCATATTTTGCGAGCAGATTGAGCGTCGATTTGGGCGAATCCGACAGGCGATTGCCGTCGCAATCCGACCCATCGGGCTGGCAGAACGCGAAATCGGTATATTTGGCGTCCAGCAACGACAACCCGGCGTTGAGCGTCAGCCCCGTGACCGGAACGGCAGTCACCTCGACCTCGATACCCTTCACCCGCGCATCTGCGTTGGACAGGGTGGCGGTGCCGGTGTCGAACAGCGTCTCCTGCTTGTCCTTGTACTTGTAGTAGAAGGCGGCTGCGTTGAAGCGCAGCCTGCGATCGAACCATTGCGACTTGATGCCGACTTCGAAGGCATCGACTACCTCAGGATTGACGAAGCCCGCGGTAGCCGGGTTGTCGGAGCCGAAGTTGAACTCGCCGCCCTTGTAGCCGCGGTTGGCGCTGGCATAGACCATGACCTGTTCGTCGATCTTGTAGCTCAGCGTCAGCCGGCCGCTGAGATTGCTCCACGCCTTGTTCTGACCATTGAGCGTAAAGGTGCCCGGTCCGAAACCCTGCGCGACGACATCGCGATAACGGTAATTCTCGCGGCCATCGCTCGCGAAAGTAAAATAGGTGAAGTCGACATCGCGCTTGTCGCGGCTCCAGCGCAGACCAACCGTAAGATCCAGCGCGTCGGTCATGCGGTAAGAGCCTTCGGCGAAGGCTGCGATCGCGTCGGTTTTCTGTTTGCCGGTGCTCCCGAAGCCAATGCCGATGCCGGCCAGGTTGACCGGCTTCAGCTGGGTGATGTCCTCACTGAAATAATAGCCTCCGAGCACCCAGCGCAAGTCACCCGAACCGTCCGAGGTCAGCCGCACTTCCTGGCTGAACTGCCGCGGGCGCCCCTCGTCGAAGATCGCGGCAATGTTGAAAGCGGAACCGTCGACATCCTGCGGTCCTTGGTGGTTGAGATGATAATAGGATGTGGCAGAGGTCAGCGTGGCGTTACCGAAATCATAGTTCATCGTAAGCCAGGCACCCCAGCTGTTCACCCGCTCAAGCGATTCGCTCTTGCTGAGGTTCGACTGCACCTGGAAGGCATCGCGGTTGAGGTCGTCAGGCACACCGAGAAGTTGCAGGATGCTGGTGCATCCCGGCGCGGTACCGACGCCTGGATTAGCGCAGCGGCCGGAAAAGCTCGGACCGCCTGGACCAAAGCTGATCGTCGCGGGATCGACCGTGTCGACGCGCTTAAAACGGACATCGTCACTGCGCGCGCGCGCATAAGTGCCGCCGAGCAGGATGGAGAATTCCTCCGTCGGCTCCATCAGCAGCTGCATGCGGATGGCCTTGACGTTGATGTCGGTCGTCTTGGTGTCGCGGGCATAGTCATCATAGATGCCGCCACGGTCGTGCGAGACAAAGCCGATGCGCAGGGCAACCTTGTCCGACAGTGCGGCACCGATGCCACCATCGACCTTGCGCAGGCCGAAATTGCCGAGATTGACATTCACCTCACCGGTCAGATCCTTGGTCAGATCCGGTTGCTTGGTGATATACTTGATCGCGCCGCCCGTCGAGTTGCGGCCGTATAGCGTACCCTGCGGGCCCTTCAGGACTTCGACGCGATCGACGTCGAAGGTCGAGAAGCCATGGAAGGCCTGTGAGTTCAGATAGGATTCGTCGAGGTAAACGGCGACGGCCGGCGAGCCAGTAAAGAGCGTCGTATTATTGCCGACGCCGCGAACGAAAATGACGTTGCCGGCGAAGGGCGAATCCGATTTCCACTGGAGGCCAGGCGTGAACTTGCCGAGGTCCTTGCTCTCCGTGACGCCCAGCGCCTGGAGTTGCGCCCCGTTGAAGGCGCTGATGGCCACCGGCACGGTCTGCGCGCTTTCGTCGCGCTTCCGGGCGGTGACGACGATGTCCGACATCAGGCTGTTTTCGGCCTCTTGCGCACGTACCGACGAACCGATCAGCGCCGCAGCGAGACTCGCCCCCATGGCGCTGGAAAAGAGCAGTGATCGCGAAGTCATGTCTTTCTCCCTGTGATGAGGTGCTTGGCCGTCTTGGTCCCGGTCTTTCGCACCACCCCTCCAACCGCTAGCCTATAATCGGATATAATATTGTCAATAATCTCGGCGTTAAATTTTTCGAGGGTTCTTTTTTCGGGTTACTGGGGTGATTTTCCGCGATGATACGGGCCCATAGCGAGCAGGCAGGCGACGCTGGTGATGTTGAGCGCAGCGCACAGCCAGAGTCCCGAGTCATAGCTGCCGGTCCATTCGAACAGCCGGGCCAGCAGATAGGGAAAGGCGCTGACGCTCAGCAGATAAGCAACGAAGATGCTCGCGAAGATGCGCGCATAATGGGCGATGCCGAAGTAGCGGCCGATCAGGAAGCCCATTACGTCCCCTTCCGCGCCCGCGGAGAAGCCGACGCACACTGCGGCGACGATGAGGGCCGCCACTGGCAGACCCACCGCAAGGCTCACCACCGCCGCTGTCGACAGCATGAAGATGAAAGCGCAGACCCGCGGCGCGAAGAAGCGGTCGATCAGCCAGCCCATCGCCACCCGGCCGACCAACATGGCTCCGCCGAAAGCCGACACAGCCGCCGCGGCGACCGCTGAACTGGTGCCAAGATCGAGCAGCATCGGGGCAAGATGGACCGCGATCGCGTTGGTCGATCCCGCTATGCCCATGAAACAAGCCAGGATCAGCCAGTATTGCCGTGTTCCCGATGCCTCGCCCAAGGTCATTGTCACGGTCGGGGCGAGCGCATCGGCCGGCGGTTCGCGGACAAGTCCCAGTTCCTCCGGCGTGTCGGCGATCAGCAGCGTCGCGACCGGCAGACCGAGCAACAGCACGACCGCCCCCACTACGAGATAGGCCCATTGCCAGTTTGCCGCCCGCATCGTCGCGTCGATGATCGGCGGCATGATCAGCATGCCGAGACCCATCCCCGATGAGGCGATGCCGATGGCCTTGCCACGGTTGCGGTCAAACCATACCGTCAGCAATCGCGTATAGGTGATCGAGTTGGCACCCGAGCAGCCGATCCCGAGCAGCAGGAACAGGGCATAGAAACGCCACAGGCTGTCGACGAGGAAGAAGCCGGACAACCCGCCGCCATAGAGCAGGATCGATCCGATTAGCACGCGTCTGGGCCCGAAGCGGTCGATCATCACTCCAACGAAAGGCATTGCGCCTGCTACTGCCGCGGTGAAGATCGGGATGGCGAGCGACACCTGCGCCCGATCCCAGCCAAAGGCTGCGTTTAGCGGCTCGATGAACAGGCCCAACGTATAGAAGAGGACCGTCGCCGGACTGATTGAAAAGCCGATCAGGCAGGCGAGCACCACGCCCCAGGGTCGCCACCGCGCCTGTGGCCCCGGCGCCAAGCCGCCGCCCGCGTTCCCCGCGCCGTTCATGCCGGCTTCCGGTCGCTAGCGATCTGTACGCGGTGGCCCAGCCGGCGTTCGGGAAAATAGTCCCAGATCGCCAGATGCTGGGTGCAACGATTGTCCCAGAAGGCGACCATGTCATCCTCCCAACGGAAGCGCATCGACCATTCCGGCCGCTCGCTATGGTCATAAAGGAATCTCAGCACCGCGTCGCTTTCTTCGCGAGGCACCTCGTTTATGTGACTGGTGAAGGCGCGATTGACGTAGAGGACCTTGCGGCCCGACACCGGATGATGGGTGATCACCGGATGCACAGCGCGGGGATATCGCTTGTTCGGGTCGAACCGGCTGAAGGCAACCGCACCGTCATGCGTGGCGGTTAATCCCTCCAGATAGCGCTTCATCGAATCCGAGAGCCGCTCGTAAGCGGCGTAGGAACTGGAGAATGCGGTGTCGCCGCCGCCGTTCGACGGCACGTGCCGCATGTGCAGGATGCTCCCCATCGGCGGCAGTTCATCGCAGGACAGGTCGCTGTGCCACAGCTCTCCGTTCACATGCTTTGACGTCTTGTCCGAATAGATTTCGGTCACCTCGGGATTATCCGTCATTCCCGATATGCCGGTGTGGATGTGGAGTTGGCCGAATTGCCGGCCCAGCTTCAGCAACGAGTCAATCGTCAACGACTGGCGCTTGAAGCGAAGCACCCCGTGAATCGACAGGGCCTGGATGATTTCATCGCGTTCGACGTCGGTCAGCGGGCGGGCGCCCAGATCGATGCCATCGATGTCGGCTCCGACGAATGGGGTGATCGGCGCTAGAGTGAAGCTGGCGAAACTCATGGAACCCGTTCCCCTTCATCGGACGAGCTGTTCAACTTTATCATTGCTATTATTGTCAATAATAATGTTTACTTCCGACCGATGGAGAGGGGCGCACATTGGGTGGATCTCAAACGCTGGATGAACATTGCGGAAGGTCCGGACTTCGGCCAGCCGCGCCCTGGCCGCGGCAATCCCGCCCAATGTCGACAAGGTTTGGAGCGGAAAATCGTTGGAACGGGCGCTCGGCTATCGGGCCCTCTTCCTGTCGAACCAGAGCGAACTCCATTTCGATTGTGGAACATCTGTGCTCGAAGCGCTGCGGAAGCGGGCGCGATGGGAAATTATCGTCAAGGCGATCGCGCTGGGCGCTACAGCATGTTCAACCGTGCGCTCCTTCTGCTATGGGCTCACCGCCGCAGGCGAGGAGGGGATCGGGCATGTCTTTGCCTTGTTCCGTTCCGAGATGCTACGGGCGCAGAGATTCATAGGGTGCCGGTCCCTGAACGATCTCGGTCCCGACAGGCTGCGGCGATTGCCGTGATTGACGATCGCAACAGAGGCCAGCCGGTGAGGCGGCTTCGAGGGAGATGAGTGGATGGTGGAGGGCGCGCAGAAGCGGCCGAGGATCAACCCGGAGGCGGTGGCCGACCAGATCAGGGTTGGCATCCAGACCGGACAATTCGTTCCGAAACAACGTCTGGTCGAGATCGACCTGATCAACCGCTACGACGTGTCGCGGTCCTGCGTACGGAGCGCCTTGCGTTCGCTCGAGAGCGAGGGACTGATCGAGATCGTCAAGAGCCAGGGGGCCTTCGTTCGTCTCGTCACGCGTGACGAAGTAAACCATACGCTAGACGTGCTCGACGCGCTCGCTAACTTCGTCGTCCGCCAGGCGGCCGGCCTCATCGACCAGCCGTCGGTCCGCGAGGTGATTGAGGATTCGCTGCGGCTGACCCAGGAATTTCCGAAGGATCGCAACCTGCCAATGTCGGATTTCGTGCGCGAGAACAACCGCTTCTGGGGGTCTCTGATGGACAGCGTCGGCAATCCGGTGCTGAAGCGGACTCATGCCTCGCTGCAGTCGCTGCTCCATCGCATCTGGCTGAGCGGCATACAGTTCAACGACAATCGCGACCAATGGCTCGACGGCCATGCCGACATTCTCAAGGCAATCCTGGCCGGTGATGCCGATCGCGCCGAAAAGCTCGCGATCGAATCCGGCAACCGATCGCGCGCCGATCTTCTGCATCTGCCCGACGAGGCTTTCGGCGTGGGCTGACACCGAAAGCCTCGCGGATCAGGCTGGTTCGACGTCCCGGTCGTAGATGGTCTTGGCCTCGGCTGCGCTCAACAGGCCGTTGCGCACGTCGCGGTCGATCTGCGCTGGGTCGCGATCGCTCGGGGCGCCCCAGCCGCCGCCGCCGCCACTGCGCATGCTGATAATGTCGCCGGGCTCGAACGGACCGACGCCCGCGCGGCTCGTCATCACCTGCTGACGATCGGTGTCAGGATTGACCACGACGACTGGCGGCGCACCGTCTAGGCCACCCTCCCGGCCCCTGCCCAGAGGGTCGCTGACATTTTCGAATGCGGTGTAGACCATGATGCCCGGTTCGAGCAGGCGATAGTCTCGACGCACGCCTGCACCACCGAGATAGCGGCCATGGCCGATCGATTCCGGCCGCAGCCCAAACTGCTCGACCCGAACTGGATAGCGCATCTCGATCACTTCGACAGGCATGTTCGGTACGTCACCCATCGTCGGGATAGCCATGGTCGGCGCGTCGACATTGGGCCGTGCCCCATTGCCGACATCAAGCGGATCCGCGAGCACGAACGGCGTGCCGAGACGCGGGTCGATCCGCGACAATGTCGGCATGCACAGTTGGCCACCACCGGCCACTGCCTTTTCCGGCACGACCATCGCCAGCGCTCGCATCGTGAGCTCCCACACTGCGATGCACATATAACCATAGGAGTCGACCGGCGCCGGCCGTTGCGGGCTGACCACCAGGTTGGGGGCGATGTCGAAGGTGAGTGCCTTGAAGTCCCCTTCATTGGCAGGCTCTCTGGGCGACAGAACGCCCTTGATCGCGGCACGGACCAGGCTGCGCGCGGCATATTCGGGGCAGTTTACCGGCCCGGCGCGCACTTCGCTGGAGCCTTCGAACGAGGCATGGATGCTGTCGCCGGCGATGGTCAGCGTCAGTACGACGTCAAACGGCTGGCCGCGCGCGACACCATCCTCGTCCATGCTCTGGCTGACTTTGTAGACGCCGTCGGGCAGCGCGCTGATCTGACGACGCGCATCGTCCTCGGCCCGCTGGATCGCGAGCTTCATCGCGGCGTGCAACTGGTCGAGGCCATATTTGGCACACAGCGCGGTAAGGCGCAGCGCCCCTTGCCGGCAGGCCGCGATCTGCGCATTGAGATCACCCAGCACGACATCGGGGCAGCGAGTGTTGTTGCGGATGATGCTCCAAAGCGCCCCCACCGGCTTGCCGCCGTCGATCAGCTTTTCGTGCGAGAAGCAGATGCCTTCTTGATAAACGTCGACCGAGTCAGGGCACCAGCCGCCCGGCGTCTTGCCGCCGATGTCCGCCCAGTGCGCGGTGACCGCAGCGAAGGCAACCAGCCGACCATCGTAGAAGATCGGCATGTAGATCGACACATCGGAGATGTGGTTGCCCGTTGTATAGGGATCATTGGCGATGAACACGTCGCCGTCTTGCATATCGTCCAATCCATGGGCGGCGATACCGGACAAGACGGTATGCGAGAGCACGCCGACGAAAGCGGTCATGCCCGGAGCATCGGCCCAGCATTCCCCCTCCGGCGAAATGATGCCCAGGCCGAAATCCTGGACGTCGTAGAGCAGAGGGTTGTGCGCGGTCCGTACGAGGGTCGAGCTCATCTCTTCCGCGGCCACGACCACCGCGTTGCGGAGGACTTCCGCTGTGACGACATCGATCTGCGCCATGATCATTCTGCCCCTTCTGCCTGTGCGGTGAGAACAAGATTACCGATCCGGTCGATGCCGGCGCTCCAGCCCGGCGGCACCAGCGTGGTGGTGGTCCATTCCTCGACGATCGCCGGCCCCTGGACGGCAAATGCCTGCGACAGCGTCTCGCGGTCGTAGACCGGCGTGCGCACCCGCTCGCCTCGCGCCCGAAAATAGGTTTCGCGCCAGGCCGAAGGTTCTGGCGGCGCGCCGGTGCTCGCCTGCGGAAAGGCCGGCCTGGCGACATGGCCGATCGAGCGCACCCGCACCGTTACCAGTTCGACCGGCATGCCCTGCTCACCATGACCGTAGAGCCGCTGGTGCATGTCCACAAATCGATCACTCAGCCCCTCCAGAAGCTCTGTGGGCGAGTGCAGCCACTCGTCGTCGATGCCGACGGTGACGGTATATTCCTGGCCGAAGAAGCGGACGTCGCAGCGTACGAACGAGCGGATGCGGTCGGCGTCGATATTATGCTCGGACAGCCGCTCGACATTCTCGGTCGACAAACGGGCCGCTACCGCGACGATCTCGCGCGCGGTGTCCTCATCGAGCATCCGCACCATGGTTCTGGCGCTGTCCTCACGGTAATCGGACGATACGATTCCCCAGGCGGAGAAGGTCGCCGACGCGGTCGGTACGATGATCGACTGAACGCCCAGTTCTTCCGCCACGGCTGCGGCGAAAAAGCCGCCGCCGCCGCCATAGGACACCAAGGTGAAGTCCCGCGGATCAAGGCCGCGCTTGACCGTAATCGAGCGGATTGCCCCGATCATGTTGGACTCGGCGATCTGAAGAATACCAGCGGCCAGTTCATCGCGACCCAGATTTAGCTGCGCACCGAGGCGCTCGACGGCGCCTTGCGCGGCACCGACGTCGAGCCGGATGCGAGCGCCGAGAAAGCGGTCGGGGTCAAGGCTGCCCAACACCAAGTGGCAATCGGTCACCGTCGGCTGTTCGCCACCCAGACCGAAGCAGGCCGGGCCCGGCGACGAGCCGGCGCTGCGCGGACCGACGCGCAGAGATCCGCGATTGTCGATCCAGGCGATCGAGCCACCGCCGACGCCGGCGGACAGGATGTCGATGGTCGGGCCAAGCACTGGCCGCCCCGCGATTTTGGTATGGTTGCGCTCGACGACCGCGCCATCCTCGATCAGCGCGAGATCGACCGTGGTTCCGCCGACGTCCGAGCAGATGACGTTCTTAAGTCCCAGCTCGGCCGCCAGCACACTGGCACCGATAACGCCGCCGGCCGGTCCTGATTCCAACGTGGTGATCGGACGATCGGCCGCACGCTGGGCGGCGGACACACCGCCGTTCGACTGCATGACCGCGAGCGGGTTGACATAGCCGGCGCCCCTCAGTCGATCGACGAGGGCATCGATGTAGCGCTTGAACGGAGGCTGGACAAAGGCGTTGAGCACCGTCGTCGATGTCCGCTCGAACTCGCGCCATTCGCGGACCAGTTCGTGCGAGACGGCGAGCGAGATGCCCGGGTGGCGGCGGCGAATACGATCGGCGGCAGCCTCCTCATGCGCGCTGTTGGTGTAGCTGTGCAGGAAGCAGATCGCGAGTGCCTCGACACCGGCTGCGACCAGTTCGTCGGCCTCGCGGTCGAGTTGATCGAGGTCGAGCGGCGTCACTTCGCTGCCCTGTGCATCGATGCGACCGGCGATCTCGCGGCGCAGGAAGCGTTCGATCAGCGCAGGCGGCTCGCGAAACAGCGGGTTGTAGATTTCAGGCCGCGAGCCACGACCGATCTCCAATATGTCGCGAAATCCCGCAGTGGTGAGCAGGCCGACGCGGACGCCTCGTTCCTGGACGATCGTATTGAGTGCCACGGTGGTACCGTGGAAGATGCGGGTCTGCGACAACGCGACCGGGAGGCGGGCAAGCCCGGCCATCACCTCGTCGACAATCCGTTCGGGCGTCGAAAGCTGCTTTTCGATCATGATGGAGCCCGATGCCTCATCGAGCAGCACATAATCGACGAAAGTGCCGCCGACGTCGATGGCGATACGATGGGAGGGAACGGATGCGGACGAGGTCATGGCGATATCCATCTATCGGACGCGCATGTGCGCGGGACTGGGATGTGTGGTGGGGGCGGCACCGTCGTTCAGGATTGGGCCGCCGGGAGGGCTGAGATAATCTTCGAGCCTGATTTCGGGCCAGGGCGTCGACACCGGATCGAAATTCTCCTCGCGCCCCCAGGTCTTCGTAGCGTCGATGCCAAGCCGCCCGGCATAGATCGGGTCGGCGGAATCGTCCCAACCGCGGGCGTCGTCGATCACGGTGACTCGCCGGTCTACCCGACCACGCGTCAGAAAGGCCTTCATCACCGCCTGCAGGTCATGAATGTCGACATCCTTATCGACCACGATGCACGCAAAATTGTAATTGGGATTGGCGTCGAACACTGCTTGGATGACGTCGCGCGGCTGCCCCTCGTAGCTCTTGTCGATCTTTACCACCGAGCAGAAGAACATCGGGTTGCATGTGACGTCGATAATCCCCGGCACTTTCTTCGAGATGCGGCTGTAGGTGCGTGTCGCAAAGGCAACGTCGAGTGCGCAGAGATCCTCCGCGCCGCCGCAGAGCAGGCCATGGAACATCGCTCCCTCACGGGCAGTCACCGCGGTCACATCGAAGATATAGCCGTTGGCGTTCACTGAGCCATAATAGCCCATATATTCGCCGAACGGCCCTTCCAAACCACGCTGGTGCGGACGGATTCGGCCTTCGATCACGACCTCGATCTCGTCAGGAATGTCGAATGCAAGCGTCGCCGATGGCCGCATCGGCACCGGCCCGCCTCGGATCGCGGCCGCGATGCTGAGTTCGTCCTGATCATGGGGGATCGAGGCACAGGCGGCGAGAAAAATCTCCGGCGCCGGCCCGATGAGGATCGCGACGTCGAGCGGTTCGTCCCGCGCCTCGGCCAGGGCCTGGTAGCGCGCCAGATCATGAGGCGGATCGATGCAGCAGAGCAATGTGCCGTCGTCTCGCATCGATGCGCGGCAAAACGACAGGTTCCCCACCCCGGTTTCAGGGTTTTTCGCGTAGAAGACCCCGGCGGTGATGTAGGGCCCGTCATCCTTGGCCCGCCAGGTGATGTGCGGCAACGAGGCCACAGGGACCGCAAAGCGCGGCGTCGGTTCGGCTGCCGGTTCGACGAAAGGCGCCGACGGATCGATGTGGCCGAGCAATTCGTCCCAGCGCCGGCAAAACTCGCCCCTTGCTGCTCCGATCATTTCGCAAAGCCGATCGTTGCTGGAATAGATGTTGGAGATGACCGGCATGTCAGCACCCGCAACATCGGCGAACACGATCGGCGGCGCGCCACTCTGCTGCACTTTGGCAATGACTGCGGATAATTCGAACTGCGGATCGACCCGGCGTCTGACGAGTTGAATCTCGCCGCGCTCTTCAAGCGTCTTCAGATAAGTTCTCATCGGGTCATCACCGTGAAAGCCCTTGCACCGGCGTCCTGCTCATCGGCTTGACCGCCCTCAAAATCCACCACCTTCACCGGTCCATATAATTATTGATAATATTATTTCGAACTATATCCAGTCTGTGCCCCATGCAAGGGCAAAACGGCGACATGTGATGAACGCCGCTCGCGCTTCAGCTTGCGTCCTGGGGTACCGCCGTGGCCGAATGGCAGGAAGCCATGGAAATGACCGACGCATCTCTATGAGGCAGTTGCGCCAAGTGGAGACTGGTTCGCACTGGACTGACGGCAACAATGGAACTCGTTCCTGGCATAGCTTGCGTCCGTCGTCATGCGGACGCCTTGCCGGGACGGCTAGTTCTGGCCGGCCTCGCCGGGTATATCTGTTCCGCGTAGCGATTGGCCTGCCGTCTCAGCGGTAAAATACAGAGCCACCGCGCCAACGATACATGCCGCCATCATGACGAATGCGGGCATCAGCTCGTTGCCCGTGGCGCTGATCAGCCAGCTGTTGAACGCCGGTGCCGTCCCCCCGAACAAGGATGTCGATACGTTATACGCAATAGCGAAGCCCGCGAACCGGACATGGGTGGGGAACATCGCCGGAAAGGTTGCCGAGATCGTGGCGAGCTGGGGCACATACAGCAGACCAAGCAGCGCAAATCCTACGATAGCACCGGTCAGGCCTGTCGCCATCAACAGGTAAAGCGGCACAACGAGCACAAACAGACCCGCGAGCGAGAACCACCAGAGCGGCTTGCGGCCGACCCGATCTGAAAGCGCTCCCGCGAAAGGGACCAGCACCATCATGAACATCATGCCGATGATCGGCACGATCAGCGCCTGATCTGCCGTCAAGCCGATGCGGCGCTGCAGGTAGGTCGGCATATAGCTGAGCAGCGTGTAATTGACGACGTTGAGGGCCACCACCAGCCCGCTCATGTCGAGGAGGGGCCGCCAGTAGCGTGTCACCAGATGGCGCAATTCGGTCGAGGCTGCGGGTTCGCGTTCGCCATGCGCCTCGATCTCGCGGAACACCGGCGTGTCTTCCATCCGCGAGCGCAGATACATGCCCACCAGCCCCATGGGTCCGGCGACAAGGAAGGGAATCCGCCATCCCCAGTCGTGCATTGTCGCCTCGCCCAGCACCAGCGAGAAGCCGAGCATCAGAAGCGCGCCAAGCGAAAAGCCCGCCAACGTGCCGAACTCAAGGAAGCTGCCATAAAAGCCGCGCCGATCGTCCGGCGCATATTCGGCCATGAAGGTCGCCGCCCCGCCATATTCGCCGCCGGTCGAAAACCCCTGGATCATGCGCAGGACCACCAGCAGCAATGGTGCCCAGAACCCGATGCTGCCGTAAGACGGGATCAGCCCGACCGCGACCGTCGCGCCCGACATCATCAGAATGGTGATCGCCAGCACCGACTTGCGGCCATAGCGGTCTCCGAGCGGTCCCCAGAAAAATCCACCGAGTGGCCGCACCAGGAACGAGATCGCGAATGTCGCGAGCGCGAACAGCGTTGCCTGTTCAGTATCGCCCGGAAACAGCGCCGCAGAGATATAGACAAGCCCGTAGGCGTAGATGCCATAATCGAACCACTCGGTTGCGTTGCCGATGGCAGAGGCGGTCACTGCCTTTCGCAAGACGCTTTGCGGCACGGCATCGGTGTCACCGATTGGCACGTTGGCACCGATATTGGCTTGCGAGGTCAACTTGTTTGCCATGGCTTTTCTCGTGGTTCGGCACCTTCCGTAGCAAGCGGATCGAGCGCGGCGGACATCGGGGTAGTACGCGGTAGAATCTGATAGTTCTGCTGCTGGTCGGTCGGCACCGGCATAGCACGTGCCTGGCGCCAGACGCCGAAGGCGAGTGCCCCGCTGGCGCAAAGACCGATAAACGCGAACAGGCCAGCCGGCCCCAGCAGCGTCATCGCCACAGCACCCGCCATGGGTCCGGCAACCGCGCCTACCGAATAGAGCAGCACCAGTCCGCCACTTGCCGCCACGCGCTGATCGGGGTCGAGATGGTCGTTGGTATGCGCCACGCACAAGGGATAAAGCGCAAAGCTCAGCCCTCCGAACAGCGCGCCAAGCATTAGAAGGGCAAGGCCCGGTCCCGTCATCAGAGAAAGGGCAATGCAAGTCACGAATGTGCCAGCGAACGCCACCACGATTACCCGGCGCCGGTCGAACCGATCAGACAGGCGCCCAAGCGGCCACTGCAGCGCGACGCCCCCCAGGATGACGACGCTCATGAACCACGCCGTCTCTGACAGGTCCATGCCCAGCCGCCGGACATAAACCGCGCCCAGCGCATAGAAGGCGCCAAGCATCACCCCGGTTATCGTGGCCCCGACGATGCCCAGCGGTGATACCGCGTAGAGTTGGCGGATCGAGAGCGGGATGCCTCTGGCGGGTGGCGGCGCGGAAATATGCGTCATCAGCACCGGGATCGCCGCCAGCGAAATGAGGATCGAGGCAACCAGAAACGGCATCGACGGCTTGGTTTCGCTCAGGTTGAGCAGAAACTGGCCAAGCGCCTGCCCCGCATAGAGCGCGATCATATAGCTTGCTAGAACCGACCCGCGCGTCTCGGCTTCGGCGCGTTCATTAAGCCAGCTTTCCAGGCATACGAAAACGCCCGCGACGCATAGCCCGTCAACAAAGCGCAGCCCGGCCCACAGCAGGGGATCCTGATGTATCGCATAAGTCAGCGTGCTGGCGGAAAACAGCGATACGAAAGTGGCAAACGCGCGGATATGCCCAACGCGGCGGATAATGTTGGAGCCGCGCAGCGAGCCGACCACCAGCCCCAGGAAATAGGCCGTGCCAACCGCGCCAATGTAAATCGCGCTGCTTCCAGCGCGCTCCAGCCGCACGCTGGTGAGCGTCGCCAGAAAGCCACTGCCCGCCATCAGCATGAAGATGGCGAGCAACAGGCTGCGAACCGTAAGCGTTGCGCTCAGCATCAGAAGCTGCCGAACCGGGGGAAAGCAGGGTTCATCACAAGCCTGCTTACGCGGCAGCTCGCCCGGCCAGATTGATCTCGGCACCCTCGACCAGTACCGCGTGCAGCGCGCGAACCGCATCATCGAACGCATCGCATTCGATGATCAGCTGCACATCGACATTGCGGATCTGGTGCTGCATCGCGATCATCTCGATCCCGGCATTGTCGAGCGCAAGCAAGGCGCGCGGGACAAGCCCGGTTTCCGAGATGTCGCTGCCGATCACCGACACCATCGCCACGGGGCGCGAGGAAATCGTCGATCCGGGGTGCTGTCGCTCCAGGTCGGCGACCACGCGTGTCACCGTTGCGGGTTCCGCCGAAAGATAATGCGTGATCGTGTTGGCGTTGGACGATTTGCTGACGATCCATGCCCCATGCCGCGTCAGCGTCTCAAGGACGTTGGCGTCGAAGCCTTTTTCGCCGACCATATCCTGATCGAAGAACTGCAGCGCGTGAACAGTGCGCAACCCGGTCACGATCTCGACGCGCGGCCTGTCCGATACATAATCGCCGTCGATCAGCGTCCCGGTATCGAGCCGGTCGAACGTGTTGCGCACGCGCAGCGGGATGCGGGCCTGGCGAAGTCCCCGTCCGGCGCGGGGGTGAATAGCCTCCATGCCCAGATTGGCAAGCTGATCGGCAACATCGTAATTGGTGCGTCCGATCTTGCGCGCACGGTCCTCGCCGATCAGCCGGGGATCGGCGCTGGAGAGATGGAATTCCTTGTGAATGATGGCTTCGCGGGCCTGCGTCAGCACGGCAATGCGCGAGAACGTCATTTCCGAGTAGCCACGGGCATAACTGCGGACCATGCCGCCCTCGCACCCGGCATAACCGGTGACGATCGGCATTTGCCGGGACAGGTCGATCGGCGCCAGCGCTTCCTCGATCCGCTTGTCGAGCGGACCGAGGTCGTCGTGCAGCCAAACGGTGAGATCGACGAATACGGAATCCACGCCCCGGTCGCGCAGCAACAGCGCGGTGCTGTGTGCGCTATGCGCCTCGCCGAGCCCGGCGAGCATTTCCCGCACGGTGACGAGCTGGTCTTTCAGACAAAAGCGTCGGTGCGAGCGCAGCCGGTCAAGATCGACCAGGCATTCGCGCAGCGCCTCGATCCGTCGGTCGACAAAGCGATCGCATTCCGCACGGCTGTCCTCACGCGCGAACATGGCGGCGTTGCGCTCAAGCATGGCGCTTCGCACCCGCTCCATCGCCGCTCGCCAGTCCATGGCGCCGTCATTGCGTGCAAAACAGGCGTAGACCCCTGGCTCGCCGCTCTTCTTGTGTTCAAGCAGCAGGTCAGTCATCCCGGCATAAGCGGAAACGACGAAGATGCGGTTGTAAAGGTCGGCACCGCTACGGCCTGCGATCAGGACATTGTCGAACAGCGTGGCTGTGGCAGCCATCGATGTGCCGCCGATCTTCTCGACGCTATGACGCTCGGTCATGCATTTTGCTCCACGAATTTGCCCGCCGCCGAAGCGACTGGCTGTGGGTTGCGCTCGGCAACGAAGTGCGGCCGCGCCGCCCGGGCAGCAAAGGGAGCCTGCAGCCGGTTCGACATCGCGTTATAAACCAGAAACGCGTTGGCACGCGGGAATGGCGTGATGTTGCCGTTCGACCCGTGCATCATGTTGCAGTCGAACAGGATGACCGTGCCCGGCTTGCCGGTGGGGGCAACGATGCCATGGCGATGCGCCAGTTCGGTCAGGCTGTCCTCATCCGGAACGCCATATTCCTGCTTCTTGAGCGACTGCTTGTAATGATCATCCGGTGTCTGGCCGACACAGGTCACGTACATTTTGTGTGACCCGGGAATCAGCATCAACGGCCCGTTATGCGGCGTGTTTTCCGCCAGCAGCACTGACATCGATAGCGCCCGCATCCGCGGCATCCCGTCTTCCGTGTGCCATGTCTCGAAATCCGAATGCCAGTAAAATTCCTTGCCCTGG
Organism: uncultured Novosphingobium sp.; assembly: GCA_964502105.1. Lineage (GTDB taxonomy): Bacteria > Pseudomonadota > Alphaproteobacteria > Sphingomonadales > Sphingomonadaceae > Novosphingobium. Next base: position 168,221 of record CAZCUS010000002.1, read on the forward strand.
ACCTCGCCCGGAACGCCCAGCGGCTGTTCGCCAAGCAGGAACCGCGCGACATCGGCCAGCCGCTCATCTGCCGCAAGCCGCGCCATCACCGCGCTTTGCGCATGGATTTCGAAGATCGAGCGAATTTCACGCCCACCCGGCTCGGTGATGATCGTTTCATCATCGAGCGCAGAGGGATCGCCCAGCAACTGCGCGGTTTCGGATTGAAGGGCTGCCACCTCATCGGCATCGAACACATTTTCGAGCACGAGATAGCCATCACGCTCGAAGCCATCTGCCTGTTCCCGGCTCAAGGGAGCATCAGCATGCCACTCGGCGTGAACCACGGGGTCCCGGCGCGCCAGCAATTCGGTTTCGGCAGCGCATCGGGACGGATAGATATCTGTCGCCAAGGTCAGTCTCCTTACCGGGCCAGGGGCACGGGGTCGGCAGGCGCGGGGTAGGCCCCGCTTTCGTCATGGACTTCGCTCCCAGTAACGGGCGGATTGAAGACGCAGGCCGTCAGGATATCGGTCTCGGGACGAACGATATGCTGGTCGTTCTCATTGAGCGCATAGAGAACGCCAGGCTTCAGTTCATGGGTCTCGCCGCTCGCCAGATCCTCGATCGTGCCCGTCCCCTTCAGCACAAGCACGGCCTCCAGATGGTTCTTGTAATGCATCTTCAGTTCGGAGCCGGCGAACATCGTGGTGAGGTGAAACGAAAAGCCCATGCCATCGTCGCGCAACAGCATGCGAGCGCTGGTCCAGCCGTCCGACCGGACATTGTTGTCGCCGGAACGGACGTCCTTGAGATTGCGAATGATCATGTGGAATTCTCCTGTTGGTTACGCGGCGACGCTGAGCGTCGGCGAAAGCACCTCGCGGGTGCAGCTTTCGAGAATGTCGAGGCCGGCACGGAACACCGCATCGTCGATCACGAGCGGGGCGAGGACCTTGACGATTTCGTCATGCGGGCCACTGGTCTCGATGATCAGCCCGCGCTCGAAGCATGCGCGTGTCACGGCTGAGGCCGCCTCGCCGGAGCCAAGATTGATGCCGCGCATCATGCCCCGCCCACAGGTCGTCAGACCATGCCGGGCAGCAATCGCCGTGAGGCGCGTTTCGAGATACTGCCCGCGCCGATCGACGTCGGTGCGAAAGGCATCATCGCTCCAGAAATGCCGAAGCGTGGCGGCCGCCGTAACGAACGCATGGTTGTTCCCACGGAAGGTGCCGTTGTGCTCGCCCGGCGACCAGATATCGAGTTCCGGACGGAACAGGGTGAGAGCAAGCGGAAGGCCCATGCCCGACAGCGATTTGGCGAGCGTTACGATGTCGGGCGTGAAGCCCATATCCTCGAAACTGAAGAAGCCGCCGGTGCGTCCGCAGCCCGCCTGGATGTCGTCGACGATCAGCAGTGCGCCGTGATCCTTGGCGATGCGGGCAATCGCACGCAGCCATTCGGGCGACGCGGCATTGAGACCGCCTTCGCCCTGGACCGTCTCGACCAGAATTGCCGCAGGCGCATCGAGTCCGCTCGACGGATCGGACAGGCGCTGCTCAAGCAATGCTGCAGTATCGACCTCGGGGCCGTAATAAACGTCATAAGGCTCATGCGCGACATGGCTGAGCGGAACGCCGGCGCCGCCGCGCTTCCCGGCATTTCCGGTGCAGGCCAGCGCACCCAGCGTCATGCCGTGAAAGCCATTGGTGAACGCGATGATCATCTCGCGTCCCGTCACCTTGCGCGCCAGCTTGATCGCTGCCTCTACCGCGTTCGTGCCGGTCGGCCCGGTGAACATGGCGCGGTAATCGAGATCGCGCGGGCGCAGGATCACATCCTCCAGCGCCGACAGGAATTCCGCCTTGGCGTCGGTGTGGAAATCCAGTCCGTGGGTGATGCCGTCGCCAGTGATGTAATCGACCAGCGCCTGTTTCAGGATTGGGTGATTATGCCCGTAGTTCAGCGTTGAGCAGCCCGACAGGAAGTCGAGATACCTGCCGCCGCTGTCATCATGCATCCAGACATCCTGCGCACGGTTGAACTGGCGTGGGATCGCACGCGAGTAACTGCGAACGACGGATTCGCGGCGTTCATAAATACCCATGTCGGGCATGGTTTTGCTGGGTTCCGCAAATGCGGTCATGGTAGGTCCTTCCTGAGGCGTTTATCTGGTTGCGGGAAGCGGCGCGATGCGCGCCTCCCACTCGGTGTAGTGCGCGCCGCCGAAATGGGCGTCGCGCTCGAAACGGGGTTGCCGGACAAGCTGCGCGTCGTGGCGGCGGGCAAATGCCTGGAACAGCGCCCATGACGCTGCATTATCGTGGGTGATCGTGGTCGTGAGCGCGGTCGTACCGGCTGCGGCGGGCAAGGCGATCAAGGCGTCGAGCATGCGCAGGGCCAGCCCTTCGCCGCGCGCGCGCTCATCGACCGCGACCTGCCAGACAAATATGCACTCCGGGGCTGCCGGAGGGCGGTATGCCGAGATCCATCCCACGACCTGCCCGGCGCGTTCCGCCACGACACAGGTGTCAGCGAAGTCCGTGCATTGCAGCAAATTGCAGTAGGCCGAGTTGCGATCGAGCGGCGGAGAAGCAGCGATCAAGCCCGATATCTGGGCACCGTCTTCGGCACGCGGCAGTCTAAGTTCGATTCCCGCTTGGCGCGCCTCATCCTGCCTCACCGGCAGCTTAGATTCTGATTTTGCCCCAAAGATGCTTCAGTCTCCGAAATATTTTCATCGGGATGGAATTGGAAATCCCAACCTCTTCGCGCCCTCAGCTAGGGATTACGCTCTGAAATTGCAAGCAAGTGGTTGCGCTGCAGCCTTGCCGATGGAGAAATATACTTCGATAAGTGAAGCATATGGGTCGATGGCAAAAGCCTGATTTTTCGAATAATCAGGCAGGATGGAATCGGAACTGACCGCTCAGGCGCTGAAGGCGCTTCGCCGTATCCTTCGGGCATCGGATCTGGGCAGCCGCAAGCTCGCCGCAGCAACGGGGCTGACGCCATCGCAGCTGCTCGTTCTGCAGGAGATCGAGCAACGGGTTGAGACGACCGCCAGCGTGCTTGCCGGCGCGCTTCAGTTCAGCCAAGCGACAATCACCAATATCGTCGACCGGCTCGAAGCAGCGGGGCTTGTCACACGCAGGCGCAGCGCGGGGGACAAGCGACAGATCATCCTGCACTCCACCGAAGCCGGGCGGGGTATCATTGGCAAGGCGCCAGACTTGTTGCACACGCGCTTCAATGACCGGTTCACGGCGCTGCCCAACTGGGAGCAGGCGATGATCCTGGCCGCTCTGGAGCGGCTCGGCGAAATTCTGGGAGCCAGCACGCTCGATGCGGCACCGCTACTGGATGCAGGAGCGATCGAAGGGCAAATTTCGGTATAGCGCGGGGCTAGCGGGCAGCATCGAGGGGATGCCCCAGGGGCCGTTCTTGCGCGTGGTGCCGAACGGGCGATCCCTGACGGTCGGGCCGGTCCGCATGTCGATGGGACGAATGCCACCATAAGGCGGGTGGTTGCACAACAGACCAGCAAGCGGGAGCCGCCAGCCAGGGTTGACCGAGATCGCATAGGGCGTGCCGGCCTGCGGACAAAGCGAGCTATGGCCGCCGCCCATGCTGCCGCCTCGGGCATCGCCGCGCAGGAATAGCTGTTTGTCATTTATACTGGACGCCGATGATGACCGGCCTCTCCGCGCTTGCCGTCATCTGGCAGACTTTTCCGGCCATTTTGGCCCGATTCCAAAGTCCATGTCGTCGGCAAGAGCAGCTTCAGCGCTGGACATGCTGATCAGTGGACGCCGGATAATTGACTACAAGGGTGCAGCACCGAAAGTGAAACTGTGATAACATGCGTTTATGCTTGGATAGCACCGTCGCTTTCATCGGCATTCAGTGGTGTCGCGGCATTATAGAGCAACATTTCGGCAACGAATTGTCAGCGATGAAACAACATATTATTGGTAGAGGGTCTCATATGTATAACCGTATACTCATCTCAACGGACGGATCGGAGCTCGGAGGAAAGGGCGTGGAACATGGCCTTGCTCTCGCGAATAAGCTTGGCGTCGAAGCGACCCTCATCACCGTGACGGAGCCTTTCCCGGTTTACTCCAGCGGGGTCGGGTACGACTTTTCCTGGAGCGACACCGCAATGACGGAATATGCCGAGGGGCAGAAGAAAGCTGCAGAAGCGATTCTTGCCAGTGCTGCTCTGGCTGCTGAACGTCATGGCGTATCCGCCGAAAGACTGCATGTTCCTGAAACACCGGTTGCGGAAGCGATCATCGCCGCCGCGCAGGAGCGCAACTGCGATCTCATCGTGATGGCTTCTCACGGGCGCAGGGGAGTGGGGCGGCTCATACTCGGCAGCAAAACGTCCGAGGTCCTTGCGAAAAGCGATATCCCGGTACTTGTGGTGCGTTGAACAATCCTTGGCGGGGCCGAACTCTAGGTTCGATACCGCCAATTCAAACGCACCAACGATGTTTCGCCCAACGGCGCAGGTTTAGAAGCGGAAGCGGGCGCCCACCTGCACAGAGCGCGGGGCTCCGGGCGCGTAGAACGTCGAGGAAACCAGCGGCCGTTCGCCATCGATAACTGGCTCGGCGAAGGGGCGTGCAACGAAGTTGCCCCGCGCGTCGAAGCCTGTTGCGGCCAGTTGCGCGGCGGTTGAGTAGTGCTTGTCAAACACGTTGTTGACCTGTGCGAACACGGTCAGGCCGGCCACGGGGTGCACTTCGGCGCCAGCGTTGAACACGGCGTAGGCGCTGGTCTTGCCTTTGCCGAGGTAACAGGTGCCATCGGGCTCGTGCGCGTTGTTCTCGTTACCTCGGGCGTAGACGCCCGAGACCGCGATCATGTCAAAGCTGAGCGATACTGTCTCGACCGGATCGAACGATGCGCTAGCCTTCACGATGTGGCGCGGGATCAGCGGGATGCGGTTGCCCTTTTCGATCTCGATCTCGCCCTCGAAACCGGTCGCTTCGTGCTCGGCCGAACTGTTGCCCGAACCGTCGACCACTTCCTCGCTCCGGTAGGTGGCTTCGAGGAAAGTGTAGTGTCCTGACAAGCGTACTGGGCCAACCGTTCCCGAAAGGTCGACGTCGATGCCTTGGCGGCGCGTCCTGCCGAAGTTGCGGAAGTAGCCAAAGCCCGAGGTATCGTCGGCAACGAACAGGATATCGTTGCGGCTGACCGTGCGGAACGCGCCGAGGCGAGCCTGGATGCCGCCGGTGCTGGCGCTGAACCCGCCCTCGATCGTGCGCGCCACCACTTGCGCCAGCGGCGGGTCGCCGGCCAGGGCATTGGGCAGGCGGCAGGGGCTTTCCGGATCGGCGCAACCCAGTTCGATGGCGGACGGTGCGCGGCTGGTCTGCGCGACCGCAGCGTCGATCGAGACGGCGGGCGACAGCGCATAGCGCAGCGCCAGCGCCGGGTTCAGTTTCTCGAAGCGCTGGTCGGTATCGAGCGAGCCGGTGCCGCCGCCCGGTGAGATCGCGTCGCGGTTGCGGATGCTGGTACGATCGTAGCGTGCGGAAAGATCGACGTGCAGCTTGCCCACATCGAGCGAGTCCAGCGCATAGGCGCTGAAACTGCTCGTCCGCCCGGTAAGATCGACGCGGGCATCGAATGCTTCTTCCGAGTCCTGCGTGCCATCGGCGAAGGCACCCGGTCCTTCCACCGGAACGACGCCGCGATCGGACGTCAGGTACCCGAACTGCGAAGACTGGAGGAAATGCGCGCGGCTGCGCACATAGCTGATGCCCAGCGTCAGCGCGTTCTGGCCGCCCACGAAGGGACTGCGCAAGGTCAGTTCGGCGGTCGCGCCCCATTCGCGCTGGCGGGTGGAGGAGCGATTGGCGAAGCCGTTGCACTTCTCGTTCGGCTCGGCGTTGAGCAGCACGTTGGCGATGCAGCGCCACTTGGGGAACGCGGTGTTGCCTTGCGTTTCGCCGCTGGTGGGGAACCCGCTGTAGCCCGCCTCGTCCAGCGCATCGATTTCCTCGGCGTCGGGCTGGTAGAGGTTCTGGCCCAGCGCATCGTCATTGATGTCACCGTTGAACGTGTGGGATCTGATCTTGCGCCAGAAGAGGTTGCCCGAAAACGAGAGGGCGTCGGAAAAGCTGTGCTGTGCCGTCAGGTTGGTGAAATAGGCGCGATTCTGCGTGTTGTCGGGATAAGTGTAGACGCTGCTGCGGTCGGCATCCAGGAGGCGCATTTCCTGCAACCCGTTGCCGTTGAGATCGGTGTCCGCGAAACTGCCCGACAGGTCGATCCGCGTCGCCTTATCGGACCAGCCCAGCTTGCCGAACAGTTGCACCGCCTCTGACGGGGAATAATCGCGCCAGCCGCGCTCCTTGAAGTAGTCTCCGGCGGCGAACCAGTCGAACCCGCTGTCGGTCTTGCCGCCGGCCTGGGCTTCCAGCGTGCGGCGGCGGAACGAGCCGTAGCTGCCTTCCAGTTCGAAGCCGGGGTCCGAAGCGCCGTCCTTGGTGCGTATGGTCAGCGCGCCGCCCAGCGAATTGCGCCCGAACAGCGGGTTGGAGCCGGGCACCAGGCTGATCGAGCGGATCGCCGATTTCGGGATGAGGTCCCAACTCACCACATCGCCGAACGGCTGGTTCAGCCGCACGCCGTCCATGTAGAGCGACAGGCCCTGCGCGGTGCCGAGCAATGGCGATCCGGTGAACCCGCGATAATTGATATCGGGCTGCAGCGGATTGTTCTGGATATCGTTCACGAACACGCCGCCGCTCATGCGCCGCAGGTAATCGGTTACGCTGCTGGCGTGGCTCGCCTCGATTTCCTCGTCGCTTGCGGTTTGGGCAGGGAAGGCCAGCGCGTCCTCGCTGACGTCAGACAGCGGGGTGGGGGCGGTGACGATGATCTCCGCCGGCAGCACCCGCGAAGGATTGACCTGCGCGGTCGCCGGCAACGCCAGCAATGCGATAGGACTCGCGCCGATCGCCAGCCAGTTGAATCCCATTTCTGTCCCTCCCAAGTCGCAGCCTGCTGCTTCCCTTTGCGGCGACTAGCATCGGGAGGACGCGCGATATCTCATACTTTGGGTCGGCGACGGAGTGGTTCCGATGCGCTTCCAGAGCAGCGAAAATGTGCCCGGTTCGACCGAAGGTGCAATTGCCTGATGCACGGTGCGGGCCGATCTTTTCAGCAACTATCGCAAAGCCTATCGAGCCCAGGAGAATGATGATGCTGCAACAGGCGCTGGAAAAATTTGCCGGTAAAACGCTGATCCGCGACCGTTACGAGAACTACATCGGCGGCAAGTGGGTGGCCCCCGCGATGGGCGAGTATTTCGACAATATCTCGCCGGTGACGGGCCAAGTGGTGTGCCAGGTGGCGCGTGGCACCGCGCAGGATATCGAGGCCGCGCTAGACGCCGGACACGCCGCGAAGAGTGCCTGGGGCAAGCTGTCGGCGACCGAACGTTCGAACATCCTGCTCAAGATCGCCGACCGCATGGAAGCCAATCTAGATGTGATCGCGATGGCCGAGACGATCGATAACGGCAAGCCGATCCGCGAGACGACGCATGCCGACATTCCGCTCGCTATCGATCACTTCCGCTACTTCGCCGGCTGCGCCCGCGCGCAGGAAGGCTCGATCAGCGAGATCGATCACGACACCATCGCGTATCACTTCCACGAGCCGCTGGGCGTGGTCGGCCAGATCATTCCGTGGAACTTCCCGATCCTGATGGCGGTGTGGAAGCTGGCACCTGCGCTCGCCGCCGGCAACTGCGTGGTGCTCAAGCCCGCAGAACAGACGCCGATGTCGATCATGGTGCTGGTCGAACTGATCGGCGATCTGCTGCCGCCGGGCGTGCTGAACGTGGTCAACGGCTTCGGCGTGGAAGCGGGCAAGCCGCTCGCCTCGAGCAAGCGCATCAGCAAGATCGCGTTCACCGGCGAGACCACCACCGGTCGCCTGATCATGCAGTATGCTTCGGAAAACTTGATTCCGGTGACGCTGGAACTGGGCGGCAAGTCCCCCAACATCTTCTTCGCCGACGTGATGGATGCCGATGACGACTACTTCGACAAGTGCCTCGAAGGCTTCGCGATGTTCGCGCTCAACCAGGGCGAGGTCTGCACCTGCCCGAGCCGGGCGCTGGTGCAGGAGAGCATCTTCGATGCCTTCATGGAGCGCGCCATCGCGCGGGTGAAAGCGATCAAGCAGGGCAGCCCGCTCGATCCAGCGACGATGATCGGCGCGCAGGCGTCGAACGACCAGTTGGAGAAAATCCTCTCCTACATCGACATCGGCCGCGCGGAAGGCGCCGAAGTGCTCACCGGCGGCGAGCGTGCATCGCATGGCGGCGAGCTGGCAGAAGGCTACTACGTCACGCCCACTGTGCTGAAGGGGCACAACAAGATGCGCGTGTTCCAGGAAGAGATCTTCGGCCCGGTGCTGGCTGTCACGACGTTCAAGGACGAGGCCGAGGCGCTCGAGATCGCCAACGACTCGCTTTACGGCCTTGGCGCCGGCGTATGGACCCGCGACGGAACCCGCGCCTATCGCATGGGCCGGGGCATCCAGGCCGGCCGCGTGTGGACCAACTGCTACCACGCCTATCCCGCGCATGCTGCCTTCGGCGGTTACAAGCAGTCGGGCATCGGGCGCGAGAACCACAAGATGATGCTGGATCACTACCAGCAGACCAAGAACCTGCTGGTCAGCTACAGCCCCAAGGCGCTCGGCTTCTTTTGACAAGAACTACCCCGGGCGCGCGACATGTCCTCGTCAAGCGCGTCCGGCTGTGGCGGGCACCCCGCGCAAATCAGGTGCCCGCCACTTTCCCCGTTTGCAAATGCGAGCCACAGCATGGTGCCACCCCGGATACTCTCCACCGCCGCCGCCGATGCGCTGATCGCCAGCCTGTCCAAGCGGCACGGCCCGCTCATGTTCCACCAGTCCGGCGGATGCTGCGACGGGTCAGCGCCGATGTGCTTTCCCAAGGGCGAGTTCAAGGTCGGCGCGCAGGACGTGCTGCTGGGTGAAGTGGCCGATGGCGTTCAGGTGTGGATCGGCGCGGCGCAGTTCGAATACTGGCGGCACACTCAGGTCACGATCGATGTGGTGCCAGGGCGCGGTGCGGGCATGTCGCTCGAAAGCCCCGAAGGGGTACGCTTCATCATCCGCTCGCGCCTGTTCACCGACGAGGAATACGCCGTTCTGGAGTTCGCCGGAGAGCCGGCCCGTGGCGCTTGATGGTTTGGCTGCCGAGGCGGCCGAAGCGCGAACGGGGCTGACCGATCATCCGCTACGCCGGCAAGTGGTGGGCGAGATGCAGTTGCGGCGGTTCCCGGCCTTCACGGTCCCCGCGTGTATCATCCAGATCGTGCGCATCGTTGATGAACGCGATGCCGAGGCGGACGCGCTCGCCGCACTGTGGCCCGATCTCGATGACTCCGCCCGGCACTGCGAGACGATGCTTGCGCCGCAAGTCCGGCTAAGCTGGGAACGGCACAGTGAGGCGAGCACCGCCACGCTCGTGCTGACCGAAGACCAGATTTCCCGTGAGTGGCGTTCGCCCGCCGAGAGTCGCGTCATCGAAGCGCTGCCCGGTGCGGTGGTTCGCGCCAGCCGGTTGATCGTCGTCGCGCAGGATGGCGATGCCGAAGAGGCGGTGGCGTCGGCTGATTTCACTCCGGCGCAACTGGTAACGTGCCGGGTGCGCAGCCCATCGGGCGAGCGTGCTCGGCTCTGGACCGATTTTCGCATTCATGGCGATGGCTATGGCCGCATGGTCGTGTCTGGCGGAACGATGCCGCTCGCCGATCTGGGCCGCTGCGTGCAAGCGTTGCAGGAACTGGGCAACTATCGCAATCTCGCGCTGCTGGGGCTTCCGGTGGCTCGGGCTGCCTGGGCCGATCTCGACACACTGGAAGCCGGGCTGGATCAGGTTGGCCGCGCGCTGTCCGATGGCGACGATCGCGACGATGTGCTGCTCGCCACGTTGACGCGCCTGTCCGCGCGGCTGCTGGCGATCGACAGCCGCTGCGGCTATCGAATGAGCGCCACCGCCGCCTATGCGCGCATCGTTGCCAACCGGTTGGAGCAACTCGCGGCTGAGCCCATCACGGGCTACCAGTCGCTGGCCGATTTCACCGAGCGACGCTTCCAACCGGCAATCCACACGTGCGCCGCGCTCACCGACCGGCTGGCGCTGCTCAACGCCCGCGCTGCGCAGTTCACCGCATTGCTCCGCACGCGGATCGAGACGCATATCGAGAACCAGAACGGCCGCCTGCTTGCCTCGATGGACCGCAGCGCGCGCATGCAGTTGCGGCTGCAGCATCTGGTGGAAGGCCTGTCCTCGGTTGCGATCAGTTACTACCTGTTGGGGCTGATCGGCTATCCGTTGAAAGCGCTGGAAAAGCAATGGCCGCAACTGCAGGTTACGCTGGTTCTGGGGCTGCTTGCCCCGGTGATGATCGTAATCCTGTTCATTTCCATCCGGCAGGCTCGTCAACGGCTGGTTTCGGATGACAAACACCTCGAGTACCGTCCATGATCCCGCGATAACATAAAGCAGAGGGACGGGGCCTTTGGTGCAGAGCTTGGTAAAATCCGGAGTGGTATTCGCCGCGTCGCATGCGGATAGCCCGTTCGCCGCGATGGAGGAGATTGTCGGCCAGTTTGGTAGCGAGCCCCTGGCGGGCGCTATCGTGTTCTGTTCGGATCGCTTCGATCTCGATCGCCTGGCGAGCGCGATCAATTGCAATACCGAGGGCGTGCGCGTGATCGGCTGCACCAGCTCGGGCGAATTGACCGAGGATGGCTATGATCGCGGCAGTCTGAGCATCATCGGCTTTCCAGCGGCCGCGTTCCATTTGTCTTCGCATTGCTTCCTCGATCTCGACAACTTCGACCCCGCCACCGCCCGCGCCGCCGTACGCAAACTGGCGGCCGACGCCGAGCGTGACAGCCGGGGGCTCGGCGAGAAGGTCAATCATGTCGCGCTGTTCCTGGTCGATGGCCTGTCGCATTCGGAAGAAATGCTGACGATGACCATTCAGGACGCGCTGGGCGAGATCCCGCTGATCGGCGGTTCTTCAGGCGACGACCTGGCGTTCCGGCGGACGGTGGTGTTGGAGGGCGGCGCCTTTCACCAGCGCGCCGCGGTAGTCGCGATCCTCTCCACCCCCAAACCGCTGCACGTTTTCAAGGCGCAGCATTATCGTCCCGGCGATCGCAAGATGGTGATCACCGGCGCGCTGCCGCAGGAACGCATCGTCACCGAGATCAACGCCGAACCGGCGGCATCCGAATACTTGCGGCTTGCCGGGCATGCGGGCGAGGCGCTGGGCACCGAATTCTTCGCGGCGCACCCGCCGATGGTGCGCGCGGGCGGCGAATATCACGTCCGCTCGATCCAGACCGCCAATCCTGATGGCAGCCTGACGTTCTACTGCGCGATCGACGAAGGACTGGTGCTGACGGTGGGCGAGCCGGTGGACCGCATCGCCGGCATGGAGGAGTTGTTCGGCAACATCCGCGAAGCCATCGGTCCGGTGGACCGCATCATCGCGTTCGACTGCGTGCTCAACCGGATCGACGCCGAACAGCGACAGATCGCGCATGAAGTCTCGCAGCTCTACCGCCGGCACCGCGTGGTCGGGTTCAATACCTATGGCGAGCAGTATCACGCGCTTCATGTCAACCAGACCTTCAGCGGCCTCGCCATCGGGCAATGAACCAGGCGCAGCGCCAAGATGTGGCCGAAGTCGACGCCTTGCGTGAGGAAGTGCGCAAGCTGCGCAAGATCAATGCGGCGCTGATGGACCGTGTCGAGCGCTCGATGGATTTGTCGGCCAATGCCTTCTCGATGTTCGAGACGGCGATCTCGCTGGAAGCGATGGTGCGAGATCGCACCAGTCAGCTCGAGGATGCGCTGGGCAAGCTGGCCACGGCGAACACCGATCTCGCCGCCGCACACATGTCTGCCGATGCGGCGCAGATGCGTCTGCGCGACGCGATCGATTCGATCAACGAAGGCTTCGTCCTGTTCGACGCGGACGATCGGCTGGTGCTGTTCAATGAGGCGTATCTGGGCTTCTGGCCCGAACTCACCCCGCACATCCGCGAGGGCATCGCCTTTTCCGAGATCGCACGATTGGCTGCCACACTGGGCCGTCCGCCGGGTTCGGAAGTGGCGCCCGACCGCTGGGTATCCGACCGATTGGCGCGCCACGGCATCGCCGATGGCGGCCACGTACAAGCGCTGGCTGACGGGCGCTGGGTGCAGATCAACGAGCTGCGCACCAGCGAGGGCGGCATCGTCGGCATCTACACGGACATCACCGAAGCCAAGGCCGAAGACGCCCGCGCCCGTGCCCGCGAATTGGCCGAGCGCAACCTCGTGCTGCAATCGACGCTCGACACGCTGTCCGAAGGCGTCTGCATGTTTGACAGCAATGGGCGGCTTTCGGCGTGGAACGGCGCGCTGGGGCGGCTGCTCGGGCTGAACGACGATCCCGCCAGCGTGATCTCCACGCATCAGGGCCTGCTCAACTGGTGCCGCGTGCACATGGGCATGCGGGACCATGCCTGCCTGGACTGGCGTGACGACGAGAGCCACCTGGCCCCCGTCAGCCACTTGTGCCCGGCGGGCGAGCGCCGCTTCGAAATCCGCTCGACCCGCACGGGGCAAGGCGGGCAGGTGTTCAGCTTTACCGACGTAACCGATATGCTCAAAGCGCAGGCGGCGTTGCGTGAAACCGCCGAGACGCTGGAGGGCCGCGTTTCGAAACGCACCGCCGAACTGCTTGCGGTGAACGCGCAACTGGGCCGCGAAGTGGCCGAGCGTCGCATGATCGAGGCGGCGCTGACGGAGGCCAAGACGGCGGCGGAAAAGGCGAACCTGTCCAAGACCAGTTTCCTCGCTGCCGCCAGCCACGATTTGCTCCAGCCGCTCAACGCGGCGTGCCTGTTCGTCGCGGCGCTGGGCGACAAGCGGTTGGCCTTGCCGACCCGCGCGCTGGTGTCGCAAACCGCGACCGCGCTGGAATCGGTGGAAGACCTGCTGGAAGCACTGCTGGAAATCTCGCGGCTCGATGCCGGTGCAATCCAGCCCGAGATCGGCCATTTCCGCATCGACCAGTTGCTGCAAACGCTGAACGTGGAATTCACTCCCCTGGCGCGCGCGGCGGGGTTGGCCTTCCGCATCGAGACCGAACCCCTGTGGGCCAAGACCGACGTGCGCCTGCTGCGCCGCATCCTGCAGAACTTCATTTCCAACGCGATCCGCTACACCGCCAGCGGCAGCGTACGCGTGACCTGCATCGCCCACGACGATCAGATCACGGTCGAGGTGATCGATACCGGCCGGGGCATTGCCAAGGAGCAGCAATCGCTGATCTTCGAGGAATTTCGCCGGCTGGACACGCGCAGTCAGGGTAAGGGGCTTGGCCTGGCCATTGTGCGCCGTGCCGCCGACATGCTGGGGCATGAAATCGTCCTGCGTTCCGCGCCGGGCATGGGATCGACCTTTGCGATCACGCTGCCGCTGGGCCACCCGATCGCCGATGCGGGCGGAGACGGGGTGGCCGCTCCACGAGATCGTTCGATGCATGGGCTGCGCGTGCTGGTGATCGACAACGAGCGGCAGATCCAGTCCGGCATGCGCACCTTGCTGGGCGGCTGGGGCTGCGAGGTCTCTGCCGCAGGCGATTATGAGGAAGCGCTCCGACAGTTCCCGCAAGGCGAACGGCCCGACGTGATCCTTGCGGACTACCATCTGAACGAGGGCGAAACCGGTGACACTGCGATTGCCAGATTACAGGCGCACTACGGTGTGGCAGTGCCCGCCGTGATGATCTCCGCCGATCGCGGCGAGCCGTTGAAAGCACAACTGGCGGAAAGCGGCACGCCGCTGCTGAACAAGCCGGTGAAGCCCGCGCAGCTCAGGGCGCTTTTGAGGACGATGCTGCCCTAGGGAAGGAAAGCCCTCTCGCTTGCAGACGAAAGAGCGGCTGGATCAATCCCCGTCGAAATGGACGCGGTTCGCCAGGATCACTGCTTGCGTGCGACTGAACACATTCAGCTTCAGCAGAATCGCCGAGACGTGCGCCTTGACCGTTGTCATCGACACCGAAAGGTCGTGCGCGATCTGCTTGTTCAGCCGGCCGTGAACAAGGTGGTTGAGAACGACGCGTTGTTGCGGGGTAAGGCTTTCGATCCTCTCGCGGATCTTCTCGTTTTCCTCGCTCACAGGATCGGCCTCGCCGAGGGCATCGGGCATGTAGATTTCGCCCGAGACGACGCGGTGCAGGGCATCGACGATGGCGCTGCGCTTCATCGACTTGGGGATGAAGCCGGCCGCGCCCGCCGCCAGCGCTTCGCGCACGACGGTGCGATCGAATTCGCCGGAAACCATCACCACCGGCAGGATCGGATAGCGCTGGCGCAGCAGTTTAAGGCCGTCGAGCCGCTTCACGTCAGGAATGTTGAGATCGAGCAGGATCAGGTCGAAATTGTTCTGTTCCGCCAGCGTTTCCAGCGCCTCATCCAGCCCGGCCGCTTCGAAGATGTCGCATCCGTCGAAAGTGACCGCGATTACGCTGCGCAGGCCGTCACGGACCAGCGGGTGATCGTCGATGATAAGAACCCGCTCCATTTGCGGCTCGTTGCTTCCACTCTGCATGGTGTTAGGTCTTCCGGGGAGGGGATCGGACATATTCGGGGGCATGGCAACAAGCGGTATCATCGTGGCGGAAAACCTCCCGCCGCCCATTGCGCCATAGTTGCCACGCCCCATTACAATCATCCCGGCCAGTCCTAGAGGTTATGTGATAGCGATTGTACCGTTACGCCGTCAGCCTTTGGGCATCTTGAACACCCAGAGCGAGCCACCCTGGTTGATGTCCTTGAACGACTTGGCAACCTCGCCGCCCCACAGCGGCACCGCGCCGCCCCAGCCAGACATCACCGCGATATATTGCTCGCCGTCCTGCTCCCAGGTGACGGGAGAGCCGACGACGCCCGATCCGGTCTGGAACTTCCACAGCTCCTTGCCGCTCTTGGCGTCGAATGCCTTGAGGTAGCCTTCGGGGGTGCCGGTGAACACGAGATTGCCCGCCGTGGTCAGCACGCCGCCCCACAACGGGGCCTTGTTCTTGTATTCCCACACGATCTTGCCGGTCTTGGGATCCATCGCGCGCAGCGCACCGATGTGGTCCTCGGCGATCGGCTTGATGGTGAAGCCCGCACCCAGATAGGCTGCGCCTTTCTTGTAGCTGATCGGCTCGTTCCAGATGTCCATGCCCCAGTCGTTCGACGGGATGTAGAACAGACCGGTATTTTGGCTGTACGCCATCGGCATCCAGTTCTTGCCGCCGAGGAAGCTGGGTGAGGAGAACACCGAGGTGCCCTTTTCAGTGCCCTGCGCCGCGCCGGGACGCCCCGCCGGGATGACGATGGGCTTGCCGTCCTTGGTGTAGCCGCTGGCCCACGTGGTCTGCATAACGAACTTGTTGGCGCTGATGAACTTGCCGTTGGTGCGGTCGAGCACGAAGAAGTACCCGTTGCGGTCGGCCTTTGCGCCCAGCTTCATCGGCTTGCCGTTGATCGTCGCATCGAACGGGATGAACTCGTTCACGCCGTCGAAGTCCCAGCCGTCGTGCGGCGTGGTCTGGTAGTGCCACTTGATCGTACCCGTCTCGGGATCGAGCGCGAGCGTGGAGGCGGTGTAAAGGTTGTCGCCCTTGCGCAAGTGGCTGTTCCACGGTGCGGGGTTGCCGGTGCCGTAGAAGATCAGGTTGGTTTCGGGATCATAGGTGCCGCCCAGCCAGGTCGCGCCGCCGCCGGTCTTGTAGAGGTCGCCCTCCCATGTGGCGTTGAGCTTGCCGGTGATACCGTTGTCCTTGCCGCGCAGGGTGCCCATGTTGCCTTCGACCACCGGGCGATGCCAGATCAGTTCGCCGGTGTTGACGTCACGCGCTTCCACCGCGCCGACGACGCCGAATTCGCCGCCCGAGTTGCCGGTAATGACCATGCCCTTGACGATCATAGGCGCTGCGGTGGCGCTGTAGCCGGCCTGATAGTCGGCGATCTGCTTGTTCCAGATAACCTTGCCGGTGTTGCGATTGAGCGCGACAAGCCGCGCGTCAAGCGTCGCGAAGATGATCTTGTCGCCATAGATCGCGGCACCGCGATTGACCACGTCGCAGCACGGCATGATGCCTTCGGGCAAGCGCGCTTCGTACTTCCACTTCTGCTCGCCGGTGCGCGCGTCGAAGGCGAACAGGCGCGAATAGCTGCCGGTGACGTAGATCGTGCCGTCATACACGATCGGCTGCGACTCCTGTCCGCGCTGCTTCTCGCCGCCGAGCGAGGCGGCGAAAGCGGGGACCAGTTTCTGCACGTTGGCGGCATTGATCGCGTCCAGCGGGCTGAAGCGCTGCCCCTGCGGGCCCATGCCATACGTCAGCACGTCGCCGGTCGAAGCGGCATCGCCCATCAGGTCCGCGTCGGTCGGGCCTTTTTCAGCCGCCAGCACGGGCGTGGTTATCGTATAGAGCAAGGCGCTTGCGGCCACCCCTGCCAGCGAACGCGTGAAACGTCCTTTCATCCTAATCCTCCCTCTGTTGCCGGGCGCAGCCCGCGCCTCGACGAACAGCTTATGAGGAGCGGTGAACCGAACAATTGGACCTTGGGTCGGGGATTTGCGGGACTGGTAGGTGAGGCCGTCGGGATGCGTCGAACACACTCGCAAATCCGTTCGCGCTCTATGCCGCTAGCGCAGCCCGATAAGTGACACCATAGCGCGCGAAAATCGCCTGCAATTCCCCCGTCGCCACCATCGCGCTCAACACGCTCTCGATCGCATCGCCCAGATTGCGGCTGTTCTCTTTCACCGCCATGCCGATATCCCAGCCAGGCGAAGTGAACCCAGGGAGCGGCATCGTGCGCCGGGCGACGTTGGTCGGCTTGCGCTCGGCCAGCACGGTCTCGATCTGCGCACGGCTGGCAAGGACGCCGTGGGCGCGGCCATCGGTCATCGCTGCCACGGCATCGGTGCCGCCGGTATAATGCACGACATCCTTGGCCAGCGTGCCGCCACCAAGGCCCATCAGGTAGAAGTCGGGGATGGAGTCTATCTCCGCAGCGAGCGGATGGCCGCGATATTGCGTGGGCGCGGCATTGCAGTCAATTTCGCCCTTGAGGCAGGCGAATTCGAAGCTCTCGCGATAATACGGCGCAACGATCGCCACCTGATCGTTGCGCGCGGCGAAGGCCCGATCGAAGGGGATGTGCAGCATCACGTCGGCGGGCTGGAAGCCGAGCAAGCCGCCCTTCCACACGCCGTTGCGCAGATCATCGTCGACACTCTCGTCGGCGATAAGCTCGGCCAGGTCGACACGCACGCCGAGTTGCTTGGCCAGCGCGGTGCCGATATCGGCGTCGATACCAATGATCTTGCCGTCACTGCGCCAGGACCATGGGCGGTTGTCCTTGTAAAGCGCGACCCGCAGCGCGCCGAGCGTCTTCACCTTGGCCAGCGGCGCGGCCTGCGCGGCGCGGGGCATCAGGCCCAGCGCAGTCATCGCCAGCGCCTGCATCACGAACGTCCGCCGATTGTGCATACCGTTCATTCCTGGTGCTTGGTTTCGAGCCAGGCGCGGATGGCCCAGCCGGCCTTCTGGCCCAGAACTTCTCCCATCGGCGGCATATAGACCTTTCCGTCGTGGCTGGACCCGTGCTGGAAGCGCTCGATATACCATTCATCGCCGGTGTCGCCGATTTCGAGATAGCGCAGATCCGGCGCGATGCCGCCGCTCTCCGCCTCAAGGCCATGGCAGCGCGCGCAGTTCTGGCCATAGGCGGATTCGCCGATCTTTATGGCCGTCGCGTTGTCGCGAAAGGGGTTATGCTGCAACCATGCCTCGCCGATATCGGGCAGGGCGGTGGTGTCCACGGCCTGCGGCGTGACGTTTCCGTGGGCCAGCAGCGACGAGGAAAACGATACGACTGCAACTGTGGCGGCGGCCAAGGCTGCCATCCGACCCAAATTCCTCATCCCGGACCTCATTTATCGCATTTCAAAGTCACTCCCGATTACAGGGTCTTGGGCACCATCGCCCATTGACCATTGGTACTATGCCGCTGCGGGACGGGCGCGCATAGGATGGCGGCCATGAAGCAGATGATCGCCCTGACGGCAGCAGCGGCCGCGCTCGCCTCGATACTGGTATCCACGCAGGCCGGCGCCGAGACGCTGTACGTCTCGAACGAGCGCGACAACAGCGTGAGCGTGATCGATACCGCGACCATGCAGCCAGTCGCGACGTGGCCGGTCGGCGGTCGCCCGCGTGGCATCGCAGTATCGCGCGACGGCAAGTACCTGTTCGTCTGCGCCAGCAACGACCACGCGGTGCAGATGATCGATCGCGCGACGGGGAAGGTTATCGCCAATCTTCCTTCGGGCGAGGACCCGGAGCAGTTCTTCCCCTCGCGCGACGGCAAGCTGCTGTTTGTCGCCAACGAGGACAACGCGGCGTTGACCGCTATCGACATCGCCAGCCGCACCGTCGCCTTCCAGGTCGATGTCGGCAAGGAGCCCGAAGGCGTCGCGGAAAGTCCGGACGGCAAATGGGTGGTGGTGACTTCCGAGGACGAGAACGTCGTCAACTGGATCGACACCGCGAGCAGAACAATGGTCGGCGCGCTGGAAACCGAACTGCGCCCGCGCCATGTCGAATTCACCGCCGATGGCAAGGAGCTGTGGATCGCCGCCGAAGTGGGCGGGGTGGTGCAGATCGCCGATGTCGCCGCGCGGGACATTGTCGAGACGATCCGCTTCGCACCGCCGGGCGTGAAGGACTATCAGGTGCTGCCCTGCGGGATCCGTTTCACGCCGGATGGCAAGACTGCCGTGGTCGCGCTGGGCCGGGCAAATCACATCGCGCTGGTGGACGTGGCAAGCCGCAAGGTGCGGGCGTATATCCCGGTCGGCAAGCGGGTGTGGCATCTGGCGATCAGCGGCGATGGGGCGCGTGCCTACACCGCGAACGGACTTTCGGATGATGTCACCGTGGTCGATCTGGCAGCGGCCAAGGTGATCGGAACCGTGGCGGCCGGATCGGGTCCATGGGGCGCGGTCGTCGCGCCCTAGACCTTCGCTTCGTCAACCGACCCAAAGGACGAGAACCTAAGTCCAATTTCGGCGACACCCGCGCCGACGCACTCTCCGTGGGCCGGATAACCGGCGCAGAAAACGGGAGGGTGATATGAACAAGCGGGTGCTCCTTGCGAGCGCGGCGACGGCGTTTGGGCTGACGCTGGGCGCTACGCCGGCGTTGGCCGGTTCGAATGCGGCGCTGCTGCAGCGATTGCACGAAAAGGGGATCCTCAACGACGAGGAATACCAGTCGCTGCTGGCCACCGAGAGCGCGGAAGCAGCGCCCGCTGCCGTAACCACCGCGCAGACGACACCCGCAGCCGCGCTGGACGACACGCGCATCGTGCATATGAGCGAAAGCGGTGTCGGCATGGAGCTGGGCGGCGTGACCTTCAAGGTCTCGGGCCAGATCAACGGCTTCTACACGCACGAGAACGGGCAGACCCCCGGGGCAAACACCGCCGTCACCGGCGGCGTGGTGCCGATCGGCGGCAACACCAGCGCGATCCGTAACGGCTTGCTGCCGGGCTATCTCAAGTTCGACGTCACCACCAGACAAGGCGGCTGGGATGTCGGCGCGCACTTCGGGCTCTATCCCGGAATCAATAGCGCGACGTATGCCAATGGCGGCGGCGCCAACAGCGGCGGCCAGAACACCGCGCTGCAAACCGCAGGCATCGATTTCCGCCAGACCTACCTGACGGTCGGCCGCCCCGGCCTGGGCGAGTTCAAGCTGGGCCGCGACATCGGCCTGTTCGGGTCCGAGGGCATCCTCAACGACATCACGCTGCTTTCGGTCGGTTCGAGCGGCGGCAATGTTGCGCCGTCGAACACGTCGCTGGGCCGAATCGGCGTCGGCTATATCTATACCGACTTCCAGCCTCAGATTACGTACACCTCGCCCAACCTTTCGGGTTTCCAGGTGACGGCGGGCGTGTTCGAACCGCTGCAATCGCTGACCGGTCCTGGCGAGACGAGCAATTCGCCGGGCTTCCAGGCGAAGCTGGTCTATGACGGCAAGTTCGGCGATTTCAGCGCGCGCGCATGGCTTTCCGGCATTACCCAGAAGCATCACCGCGTGGATGGTGCGAAATACACCGGCAGCGGCTTCGACCTGGGGGCCAAGCTGGGCTACGGCCCGCTGACCGTGACCGGATACTACTACAAGGCATCAGGCCTCGGCACTACCGCGCTCAACCTGTTCGACACCGATGCACTGGGCAACAAGCGCGACAGCGACGGCTTCTACCTTCAAGGCATGGCGACGTTCGGCAAGTTCTCGGTCGGTGGCAGCTATGGCGAGAGCCACCTTGACTACGCCAACCTGGCGGACGGGCTGGCCAATCCAACGCTGATCGATACCAACAGCAGCTGGGTGGCGCAGGGACGCTATGGCCTGACCAGCTGGGTCACGCTAATCGGCGAATACATCCACACCAAATCCGAGGCGCACAATAGCAACGAAGCCGAGGCCGACACTCTGGCGATGGGCGCGATCATGTTCTTCTAGGCCAACCTAAAGACCAATACCTCTTGCAGGGGCGGCGGCCTAACCGAAGGGAACGCCGCCCCTTTCGCATGCGAGGGAGAGCAGGCGCGGGAGAGATTTCGATGCGTTGCCTGCCTTTGCTGCCTGCCCTGATTCTCGCCGCGCCGACCCCGGTATGGGCCGAAGACACGGAAGCGGATGGCAAGTCCGTGATCATCGTTACCGGCGAGGGCCTGCCGCTGTCTCCCGGCACGCCCGCTTATGGATCGGAAACGATCGGGCGCGACCGTCTTGTCGCAGCCGGATCGGGCGGGATCGAGAGCGTGCTGGCCCAGGTCGCGGGCTTCCAGCAGTTCCGCCGGTCCGACAGCCGCTCGGCCAACCCTTCCGCGCAGGGTGCGACATTGCGCGCGCTGGGCGGCAATGCTTCCAGCCGCACGTTGGTGCTGCTGGACGGCGTGCCCATGGCCGATCCGTTTTTCGGCTATATCCCGTTCACCGCGCTTGCGCCTGAACGGCTATCGGCGCTGCGGGTGACGCGCGGCGGCGGTGCCGGGGCATTCGGGGCCGGTGCGGTGGCAGGCACGATCGAACTGGTCAGCGCCGCGCACGACGATCTGCCGCGCTTTGCCTCGAGCGCGTTCTACGGCAGCAAGGACGCGACCGCGCTGTCTGGCGAGACGACGCAGGATCTGGGCCAAGGCTACCTTTCCGTCTCCGGCCGCTGGGATCGAGGCGATGGCTTCCAGACGACACCCGCCAGCCAGCGCGTCGCCGCGACGGTGCCTGCTGCCTACGACAGCTGGTCCGCCAACTTGCGCGCGGTCGCGCCGCTCTCGACCGACACGGAAGTGCAAGTGCGCGGGCTGGTCTTTCGCGATGCCCGAACCTTGCGGTTTGCCCGGGCGGATAGCACCAGCGACGGGCAGGACGCGAGCATCCGCCTCGTTTCGCGCGGGCGCTGGCACGTGGATGCGCTGGCCTATGTGCAGGCGCGCAATTTCACCAACGTTGTGATTTCCGCGACGACGTTCCGCAAATCGCTCGACCAGCGCAATACGCCCTCGACCGGAATCGGCGGCAAGATCGAACTGCGTCCGCCGGTAGGGTCCGCGCACCTGCTGCGCATGGGCGCGGATACGCGCTTTGCCAGCGGCGACATGCATGAGGATGCGTTCAACGCCAGCACGGGCGTACTCACCGCGCGGCGGCACGCGGGCGGGCGGCAGAACGTCAGCGGTGTGTTCGTGGAGGACGACTGGGCGATTGGCGATGGATTGGTGCTGACCGGCGGCGTTCGGGCCGATCACTGGTCGATCGGCAACGGCTTTTTCGATGCGCGC
The DNA here is from genome assembly GCA_964502105.1 of uncultured Novosphingobium sp. Lineage (GTDB taxonomy): Bacteria > Pseudomonadota > Alphaproteobacteria > Sphingomonadales > Sphingomonadaceae > Novosphingobium. Next base: position 190,194 of record CAZCUS010000002.1, read on the forward strand.
AACGCGGCCGGCGTCCCCAGTGCGCAGAGCCGCTTCCCTGATCGCGACGGCTGGCGTGCGAGCGGCCGGGCGGGGGTGTTGTGGCAAGCCAGCGATGCGCTGGCACTGCGTGCCGCCGCTTACACCGGCTTTCGCCTGCCGACACCCAACGAGCTTTACCGGTCGTTCGTGGTGTTCCCGATTACGACGCAGGCAAACGCCGTGCTCGATCTTGAAAAGCTCAAAGGTGCCGAAGCGGGCATCGACATTACGCCGCTGCCGAATGTTTCCCTGTCCGCCACTGCATTTTACAATCGACTGGGTGATGCCATCGCCAACGTGACCATCGGCGCCAACTTGCGCCAGCGCCAGAACGTGCGCGCGGTTGGGGCCAAGGGGGTGGAACTAAATGCTGCAGCGCGGCTCGATCACGTCGCGCTGTCCGCAAGCTATGCCTATAGCCACGCCACCGTCGACGCACCGGGACAGCCGTTCGACGGGCTCGTGCCGGCGCAGAGCCCGCGCCATGCGGCAAGCGGCACGCTGACGTTCACACCCGGCAGCGATACCAGCGCGTCGCTTTCGGGAACGATCCACTACGTCTCGCGCCAGTATGAGGACGATCTGCGGACAGATGCGCTGAAAGGGGCCGTGACGCTGGAAGGCAATGCGCGTCTGCCTATCGGCCACGGCATGACTTTGATCGCGCGCGGGGAAAACCTGACCGATGTGCGGATTGTCACCCGCAATGCTGCGGGCTCGATCGATCTGGGCGTGCCGCGTACGTTGTGGATCGGATTTCGCTTTGAACGGTAAGGCCATCTGGAGGGCGAGGGCATGATCGAACGCTATGGCCGCATCGCACGGACGCTGCATTGGACCATCGCCGCGCTGGTGATTGCCAATATCCTGATCGGTATCCTGCACGATGCCCTGCGCCCAGTGTTCCCTGCGGCTATGCCGGTGCACAAGGCAATCGGGTTGACCATTCTCGCGCTCACGCTGGTGCGGATCGCCTGGCGGCTGACGCATCGCCCGCCCACGCTTCCCCGCGCTTTGCGCGCGTGGGAAAAGGGGGCGGCGCACGCCATGCATTTTGTGTTCTATGTGCTGCTGCTGGTGCTGCCGTTGACCGGCTGGGTGATGTCCTCCGCCAGCGAGCGCCCGCTGACCTGGTTCGGCCTGTTCGATGTGCCGCGCTTCGCGGTGACCAAGGGCGACGCCATGTACAACATCGCACATGGCGCGCATGGCACGCTGGGGCTGGTCTTCGGCGGGCTGGCGCTGATCCACATCGCGGCGGCGCTGCGCCATCATTTCCTTCTAAGGGACGGCGTGCTGCGGCGCATGTGGGGGTAAAGGCCGAGCAGGGTGGCAGGGTTTCCTTTACGCTCGTCACGTAATAGTCGAGCATGCGCTATCACGAGCCAACTTCCTCCAGGCCTCCCAGTGCTCAAGGCGGTCGCCGCCGCGGCCACCATCGATACACTCCGTCACGCGACACCCGCCGCCCAACTTCTCTTTTCATGCCGTTGTTGGGCGTGATTCTGGTGGGAGGCGCTTTGGGCGTTGGATTAACCGAGGGTGGGCCACAAGCCTTGATCGCCGGCGCACATTCGGCAGCCGTCTCCATGCAATTGGTGCGTGTCCGCCAGCCGCAGGGGGGCGACTACTGGTCTGGGTGCAACGACGCGAGAGAGGCTGGGACCGCTCCGATCTATCGTGGAGAGCCTGGCTATCGCGAAGAGATGGATGGCGATCGCGACGGGATCGCTTGCGAGCCCTATCGATAGAGCCTTAGCTTCAGCCGTCCACGCGCGGCAGCAGACTGGCTTCCAGGGCCGGGAAGAGGTGCGAGACGCTTCGCTGTAGTTCATAGCGCGCCGCCGCCATACCGGCAAAGCGCGGCGGGATCGGCAGTTCGCCTGCCTCGACCATGTCCAGCCCGGCACGCACGGCATCGCGCAGAGTCTCGTCCAGCCAGTCAATCCAGTCGCGGGTCTGAGCGATGGCTGCGGTGCCAGTGGCATCGAATGGACCATGCCCCGGCAGCACGGCGTTGTGCGGCAGTTGTGCCAGCGTGGCCAGGCTCTCGCGCCAGCGGGCAAGATCGGCGGTGGGCGTGCTGGGCGCGCGGTTGTGGAATATGAGGTCGCCGCCGATCAGCAGGCCGGTCCGCTCGTCCAGCAGCGCGAGATCGGCGCTGCTGTGTCCCGACAGTGCTATCAGGCGCAGCCTGCGACCGCCGAAGGTTTCGTCAGCGCTGGCGATGGCGATGCCTGGCAGCACGATTTCGGTGCCGCGCATCCAGTCTCCCAGCAGGCGATACATCGCATCGGAAAAGCCTCGCCCGTCGCGCTTCATGTCGGCGATCGTGCCGGGCAGCGCGGCAACCACTGCGGGGTCGAACGCGTCGATGCCCATGCCGTGATCGGGGTGCAGGTGCGTGACGTAGACGCGGATCACGGGCTTCCCGGTGAGTTTCTGCGCCGCCGCTTTCAGCGCCTGCCCATAGCGCAGCGATGGCCCGCTATCGACCAGCACGGTGCCGGCGGGGGTATCGATGATCGCGATATTGGCGATGGCGCCGCCGTTCGCTGGCAGGATCGCCGCGTCCGTTCCGGCCACCATCCAGATGCCGTCCGCAATCGGCACGGGCGCGATCGAATAGACATTATCAGACGCCAGCGCGGCGACACCGGGCAGCGCCAGCGCGAGGCCGCCCAGTATTGTCCGGCGCGAAACCATCACCACGCGGCGAATTGCTGCGGCGGTGCCGCAGTCATTTGCGCAAGGTAGTCCCGGCCGTTGCTGTCCTGCGCATCGATGGTCAGCGCATCGCCCGCGTTGGCGCGCGGCATCAGCGTGATCGCCGGATCCTCGGACACCGACGCCCAGATGTCCATCTCGGCCAAGGTTTCGCCCTTGGCGGATTTCACCGTCAGGTGCTCGAGATTATAGGTCGGGATGTTCTCGACGAAGCCGGTGTCCATCGGATGGCGTATAACCACGCGCAGACGCGTGATGCCGCTTTCGGGCGTAGTCAGCGCCGCGCCGCGTATTTCGCCCAGATGCAGCGCCCAGTCGCCGCGCACCCGGCTGAGTGGCGGCGCGGAGCAGCCGCCACCGGCGGCATCGATCCATCCACCGCTGACCAGCCATTGGCCGTCGGCCAGTTGCACCGCGCCGCGCACCGGGGTGCGCTGATCCAGCTTTATCCGCGTCGCGATGTAGGGCGCGGCGGCGAGCGGGCGGTAATCCACGGCGATGGGGATGGGGTTGAGATCGGCGAAGATCACAATGCGCCGAACGCCTTCGATGCCGCGCGCATCAATCGCGACGGGGAAGCTGCGCTGGTTTTCGGCGATGGCGGGAAACAGCACTTTTACGCGCGGATCGAAGCGCACCGGATCTTCGCCGAAGATGGTTTGCGCGTGCGCGGCCCACATCGGCGATTTCAGCGGATCGTCGGGATAGCGCGCGTTCGCCAGCGCCGTCGCCGGGGCCATCGCCAGTAAAATCGCAATCAGGGTGTGCGGCTTCATGTCCTTCTCCCAAAGTCCATGGTTACATCGCCGGCGTGGCCGCTACCATTGCACCTTTGGTCTGTGCATCAACTGCATGGCAGGAGAAGTGGGCTATGTGGAAAGTCATCGCGGCAGCAAGTCTGGCGCTGGTTCCCGGCTCGGCTTTTGGTCAGGTGGCAGACGATTCGATGTTCGGCGCGGAGGGCTATCGCATCGACCATTACCGCAGTCCTGTGCCGGCACCGCCCGACGGCGTCAGCCGGATCACGGGCGAGGCGGTCGCGCAACTGACGCCGGACCGCGATGCGATCCTGATCGACGTCTATCCGGCCGAGGGCGGCCACCGCGAGGATGACGGATCGTGGCGGCTGGCGGTCCCGCGCGCCAGTCTGCCCGGCGCGCACTGGTTCCCGGAGGCCGGCCGCGGCGTGCTGGCGCCCGGCATCGGTCCGTGGCTGGAGCGGGGCATGGCGCGGTTGATGGGCGGGGACAGAAGCCGCCGCATCGTTGTGTTTTGCCTGGCCGATTGCTGGATGAGCTGGAACGCGGCGCGGCGGCTGCGCGCGGCGGGCTACACCCGCGTTGCATGGTTCGCCGAGGGCACCGATGGTTGGAAGGACATGGGCCTGCCGCTGGTCGATGCGACGCCGGAACGGTGATCGCGACCTAGCACCAAAGACCAATTGTGAGCGTGGCTGATTTCGCCGAAACCCGCCGTGACTCCGGCACCTGTCGGGAGAAGCAATACTGTTGGGAGAATATCCATGTCGCTGCGCATAGCGCTCATCCGCTCGGCACTGGCATCTGCCGTTGTCGTTGCCTCGCTGCCGGCTGCTGCCTCGGCCAAGGAAATCCTCGTTCATATGAAGAACAAGGGCGCCGAAGGGGCGATGGTGTTCGAACCGTCGTTCATCAAGGCTGCGCCGGGCGACGTGATCCGCTTCAAGCCCACCGACGCGGCGCACAACGCCGAAACGATGTCCACCATGCTTCCTGCCGGTGCCACGCCGATGAAGGGCGCGATGAACAAGGAGGTCACCATGACGGTGACCAAGCCTGGCCTCTATGGCATCAAGTGCCTGCCGCATTATTCGATGGGCATGGTCGCGCTGGTGCAAGTGGGCAAGGTAACGCCGGCCGATCTGACAGCGGCTCGCGCGGTCAAGCTGCCGCCATTTGCTGCCAAGCGCATGACCGCCATGCTCGGCAAGGTGAAATAAGCCACAAGACCGTTGCTCTTATTGCAAGGCGAGTTGTCAAAGGAATGTGGCAATAGGCAGCCTATCGCTGCTAGCGGGGCCGAATGGCTCGTAAATCCAGGGCGACGCCGCCCAGACCGTTCCGGTATCTACACTCGTCGCCCGAGGTTATCTGCTTCGTCGTGATGATGTATGGGCCTATGCGAAAGCGCAGGCATGTGAGGAGCGGCCGACGATGATTGTGGGAGCCGGTCAAGACAGGCTGGCGTGGGAGCGTCCGGCGAGATTGCGTTATTTAGAAGCTGCGCTTCTGGTGTTGTGCGCGGCTGGCCTTCGCCAATTGCTCGATCCCTGGCTGGGCGACCGTGCTGCATTCGAGCTGTTTGCCCTTGTCGTGCTGGCTGCGGTTCTGCGGTGCGGCCAGATCCCGGCCGTGCTTGCGGCGCTTCTTTCCTGCGCTTTCGGCATCCACTTTCTTCGCTCTGCCCCTGTCAATGCGAGCGATATCGGACAGGTACTGGTATTTGGGGTGACGGCGGCCGGGATCATCCTGCTGGCGGGCGCGGCGGCGCGGTCGCACCGCCACGCGCTCGCAAGCAGTCTCGACGCCGAGCGTGTCGCCCAAGAACTCGGACTCTTGATCGACGGAGCCCGCCGCTATGCCATTTATCTGCTTGATCCTCTGGGCCATGTGACGATCTGGAACAGCGGTGCCGCGCGCCTGACCGGCTGGAGCAAGGATGAGGTAATAGGCAAGCACTTCTCGCTCTTCTACCCGGCAGATGCCATCGCGGAGGGGCAGCCATCGGCTATGCTCGATGCGGCTTCCACACAAGGGCAGCTGGAAGCGGAAGGCTGGCGTTTCCGCAAGGACGGCTCCGAATTCCTCGCTTCGATCACCATCACGGCCTTGCGGAACGCGAACGGAAGCCTGCGCGGTTTTGCCAAGGTCGTTAGCGACGTCACCGAGCGAAGAGCCGGCGAGGAGCAGTTGCGCTCTCGCGAAAGCCTGCTCCGGTCGGTTCTGTCGACCATTCCCGACGCCATGGTTGTGATCGACGAGGCTGGCCTCATGATGTCCTTCAGCGCCGCTGCGCAAACCTTGTTCGGCTATACCGAGGAAGAAACGATCGGCCGGAACGTCAGCATGCTGATGCCATCGCCTGACCGGGAACGGCATGATGGTTATGTCAATCGCTATCTTGAGACCGGGCAAAAGCGGATAATCGGGATCGGCCGCATTGTCTTTGGCCAGCGTAAGGACCACACCACCTTTCCTATGGAGTTGTCGATCGGAGAGGCCGTCACTGGGAGCGACCGGCTGTTCACGGGTTTTATCCGCGATCTGACCGAACGCCAACGGACCGAGGAGCGGCTCGAGGCGCTTCAGTCCGAGCTCATTCATGTTTCACGCGTGAGCGCGATGGGCACCATGGCCTCGACGATTGCGCACGAACTCAACCAGCCCATCACCGCCATAGCGAACTATTCTGAAACGGTGCGGGACATGCTGGCTCAGCCCGATCCGGACAATTTTCCACTGATGCGCGAAGCGCTCGACGAGACCGCGAAGGAAGCACTGCGCGCCGGCCATATCGTGCGCCGCCTTCGTGACTTCGTTGCTCGCGGCGACGTGGAAAAGTCGGTCGAGCTTTTGCCCGCCCTGATCAACGAGGCGTCGGTTCTCGGACTCATGGCTGCACGGGAGCGTAATGTCGAAACGCACTTCGACCTCGATCCTTATGCATCGCCGGTGTTCGTCGACAAGGTTCAGATCCAGCAGGTGGTCATCAATCTCATTCGCAATGCCTGCGAGGCGATGGGCGAAAGCCCGGTGCGGCGCCTCAAGGTTAGCACCCAGGCCGATCAGCCGGGTTTCGTGCGGGTAACCGTGGCTGACACCGGGCCGGGTATTGCGCCCCGGATTGTCGACCAGCTCTTTACCGCCTTCGTAAGTACCAAGAACGAAGGCATGGGCCTTGGCCTGTCCATTTGCCGGACCATTGTGGAAGCGAATGGTGGACGGATATGGATGGAGCCACGCGAAGGCGGCGGAACCGAGTTTCATTTCACGCTGCAGCGAGCGCAGACAGAGGATGTGGTATGACTGCGACTAAACTGGTCCACATCGTTGATGACGAAGACTCGATCCGCCGATCGGTGAGCTTCATGCTGAAGACGTCCGGATATCAGGTCGAGACCTGGCCTTCGGGTCAGGCCTTTCTCAAAGAGGTCCGGCATGCAGAACATGGCTGTATCCTGCTCGATATCCGAATGCCCGAAATCGATGGGCTGGAAGTGCAAAGCCTGCTGTCCGAACGCGGCGTGACGATGCCGATCGTGATCATGACCGGTCACGGCGACATCTCCATCGCAATCCGCGCCATGAAGGCGGGCGCGGTCGATTTTCTGGAAAAGCCCTTCGAAAAGGCCGCGCTTTTGAGCGCTATCGCGGAATCGTTCGAGCGCATTGCCACTGCTTCGAACGCGGAAATGCGCGCTGCGGAAGCAGAGAAGGTCCTTGGCGCACTGACAGGCCGCGAGCGCGATGTGCTGGAAGGACTTGCCAAGGGCTTGCCGAACAAGACCATCGCCTACGATCTCGAAATCTCGCCGCGCACTGTCGAAGTGCACAGGGCCAATCTGATGATCAAGCTGGGCGTGCGCAGCCTGTCCGATGCGCTGCGCATTGCCTTTGCCGCAGGGATGGGGCGCTGAAACACCCGGATGATTACGTAACGACCGCGGCGGGAATGTCTGCCAGCGAGGTCCCGGTAACGAGGATCTCCAACGATGAATGGACAGTCGTCAGCCCCTTCCCGTCCACGCGCGATCGTCGTCATTCTGGAAGACGATCACGGTGCGCGGCGGTCGTTGCAGCTTTTGCTGCAGGCGCTTGGCTTTGAAGTAAGGGCCTACGCCAGCCCGGCAGCCTTGCTGGCTGACCCGGCGGTGATGGAAGCGTCCTGTTTGATCGCCGACTTCTGCCTGGGTGAAACAGACGGGATCGCGGTCTTCAAAGCGCTTCGCCAGCTAGGTTGGGAAGGCCCTGCCATGCTGATGTCAGCGTATAGCTCGGCCGAGTTGACGGCTCGGGCCCAGGACGCCGGCTTCTGCGAAATCCTGGAAAAGCCCTTCAGGGAACACTCGCTGTTAAGCGCGCTCGCGCGGGTCACGGGGTAGTATGCGTTCTCGTGCACGATGCCGGGAAACGTTGTCGTGGAGGTTCCAATGACGTTGCCGACGCAACTTGCCCTCGCGACACTGTTCGTCGGTGCGAGCGTTGTGGTTCACCTCGTTGGGCTAGCCGTCCTGCTTGCCGTGCTGCGAGGACATCGCCATGCAGCTAACCGAATCAGAGCAGCTTTCTTCAATTCACTGGCTATCCTGCTCGCGGCTTTCGGACTGTTTGCGCTTCATTCGATCGAGATCTGGGCCTGGGCTGCCCTCTATCTTTGGCTTGGCGCCTTTCCGACCCTTGAGAACGCGCTGTACTTCTCGGTGTCGACTTACGTCACGATTGGCTATGGCGATGTGGTCTTGCCGGCCGGATACCGCATTCTCGGCGCTATCGAGGGCGCCAGCGGCATCATCCTGATCGGATGGTCGACCGCCTTCTTCTTTTCGATCGTCGATCGCCTCAAGCTTCTTGAACGGAATCTTGAAGCCGAGCCCAGGCGGTGACAGGGTTTGCGGGATATGCGGTTCCGCCCAGCGCAAAGGCCCGCAGCGCTCTAATGCGCGACGGCGGCAGCGTGCGCCTCCAGTTGATCGTGATCGAGGATGGTGATCGTGCGCCGGTTGGGCGTTTCGATGACACCTTCATCGCGCAAACTCGTGATCTGGCGGCTCACGGTTTCGATCGTCAGACCCAGCAGATCGGCGATGTCTTGCCGGCTGAGGGGCAGTTCGAAGCGGATGGGGCCTGATCGTTCCGCGTAATCGCAGCTGCTCGCGTATCGCGAACTCATTTCAATGAGGAAGGCCGATACCCGCGCGCCGGCGCTCTTGCGGCCAAGCAGCAGCATCCATTGGCGCGTGCGGTCGAGTTCGGTCAGCGTGCGTTGCAGCAGCTTGTGCTCAAGATCGGGATGGCGCTGCGCGAAATCGTCGAAGGCGGTCCGCCGGAACGTGCAGATGCGCGCGTCGGTCAGTGCGACAACCGAATGGCTGGTGCGGGGACCGAACGGGCGCCCGATGAAGTCGCTGGGAAACATGATCCCCAGAGTCTGTTCGCGCCCGTCGATAGTCGAGACGGAGAGCTTCAGCACGCCTTCCAGAACGTTGCCAACCAGCAGCGATTCGTCGCCTTGCCACAGCACGGTCTGTCCGCGCTTCAGTACCTGATGCCGACCAAATTTGTTGAGTTCATCAAGGTCACATTCGTTCAGTGACTGGCAAATCGCAGTTTCACGAACCGTACAGTCTGCACAGGAATTCATACTCTGGACGTCCCACCGTTTTGTTGGTCGCAAACGCTATCGAACGGCGCGGGCACTCCCGATATCCGTAAATTCCCGCAGTGCGGGCTACGTTTGCGCGCCGCCGGGCGCGTCTGTGTCAGACGGCGGAGGAGAAACGGCCGGTCGATCCTCCGCGATAGGCATCGAAGATCGCCGCGATCGCCCGTGCATAGGGCAGTCCGTCGCTTGCCAAGCTCACGTGGTTGCCGTCGATTTTTGCCACGCCCCGGTCGATAAACGGTACGAGCCGGTAAGCGGCATCTGCCATGATGGTGTCGCCGATCACGACATGGCCATCACACAACAATCGCTCGATGATGTCCGACCGCAACTGGTCATCGCGTGACCGGCGCGTTCCGCATACGACCGCAAAGCGGTCCTGCGACATCATCATGCGATAGCGTCCGGTATTCTTCTCGTTCTGCGCGAGAAGGGTTGGAAAGCTGCTGATCGCGGAAGCGCCCAGTCCGATGACGACGGCGGCGGCGTCGTCGGTAAAGCCCTGGAAATTCCGGTGCAACTGGCCCGACATGGCGGCGTGGGCCAGCGGATCTTCCGGCAGGGCGAAGTGGTCAAACCCGACGGGCGCATATCCGGCCTCGACCAGGATTTGATGTCCCATAGCGGCCATGCCAAAGCGCGCATGTTGATCGGGCAACGCGCTGCCGTCGATGCGCCGCTGGCGGGGAATGAGGTGGGGGACGTGCGCATAGCCAAACAGCGCGATGCGATCGGCTCCCAGCGCCGTCGATCGATCGAGCGTTGCCTCAAGATCGCGATTGGTCTGGCCCGGCAGGCCATACATGAGGTCGAAGTTGAGCGACGTTACGCCTGCCTTGCGCAGCAGCGTCGTGCAATTCTCTATCAGGTGTGCCGGCTGGACGCGGCCGATGGCTTCCTGAAGGGTGGGTTCGAACGTCTGCACGCCAAGGCTGGCGCGCGTGACGCCGACACCGCCAAGCGCGCCGGCCCAGGCTTTGTCCATCGTTCTGGGATCAAGTTCTATCGATAGGACAGGATCGTCGAGGCAAAACGCCTGGGTCAGCGACAGCATGAGCCGGACAAAATCGGTCGGCGAAATGGCATTGGGGCTGCCGCCGCCAAAGGCGATCCGCCGGACCCTTGCATCGGGCGATAGCCGGGCGCCCACCAGAGCAATCTCGCGGTGCAGGGCGTCGAGATAGCTTTCGAGCCGCTCGCGCCGATTGGTCCGGCTGGTGTTGCAACCGCAGTACCAGCAGATCGACTCGCAGAACGGAATATGGACATAGAGCGAGACATCGCCACTCGTGCTTTCCAGCGCGGTGGTGAAATCTGTCGCGTTTACGCTCTGGCCGAATTCGGCTGCGGTCGGATAGCTGGTATACCGGGGAACCGGGGTCGATAGCAGGTCGGGATGATAAGGCCACATGCAGGCTACATCGCACCGCAGGTGGGCCGCTTCATTGCGGCGTATCAAATTGGCAACCGGATCTTCTTCTTGAATTCGCAGCGTGACAGCCTTTTTTCGCGCAGTCTGGCTTGCCGCCGCCTTCAGGCGCTCCCGGGGTCAGGGGCACGACGACGATCCGGGGATCGGAGTCGCCGCTGCAGATGGTCAGCACGATTTCGTGCGGCGCAGATGTGGCCACATTCGCCGCTGCTGGTAGCAGCGCCAGGATGCCGAAGGCTGCGGCAATGTTCATGAGTCGCTCGGACCATCCTCATCGATGAGGATGCGATTAGCGGCGCCTTCGAGATCCTCGAACTGCCCGCGGCGCAACGCCCAGAAGAACGCTGCCAGTCCGCAAAGACCCATGACCAGCGCGATGGGCAGCAGGATCGCAATGCCGGTCATTTTGCCGCCCTCGTCAATCGCAACGAATTGACAATGACGATCAGCGAACTGGTCGACATCGCAGCCGCAGCAAGCAGCGGCGTGATCTGCCCCATGATCGCCAGCGGAACCGCAAGCATGTTGTAGCCGATTGCCAGCGCAAAGTTCTGGCGGACGATCCGCATCGTCCGGCGTGCCGCCATGACCGCGCGGGGAAGCGCCAGCAGCGAATCGCCGAGGAACACAAGGTCGGCGGCTTGCCTGCCCACATCGCTGGCTGAACCCGGCGCGATCGACGCATCGGCGCTTGCCAGGGCGGGGCCGTCGTTGAGCCCGTCGCCGATCATCAGCACGTTGTAGCCCGCTCCCTGGAGGCGCGAGACGGCGTCGCACTTGTCGCTGGGACTGGCGCTGGACTGGGCGGTAAGGCCCGTCGCCCGCGCGACTTCGGCAACAGCGCGCCCGTTGTCGCCTGACAGAATCGAACACTGCAGACCCATGGCTTTCAAACGCGTCAGGCTTTCGGCGCTGTCAGGCCGCAACTGATCGGCAAAGGGAATGAGGCGGATAGGCCGGCCGGCGACAGCAAGCGCGACTGCTGTCGCCCAGGCTGCCTCCGGCCGGCGCAGCGCGACCGCGGCCCCCCGCCAGCGGCCCGCTACTCCGAAACCTGGCGTTTCAACGACCTCATCGATCACGGCAGGGATAAGGTTGAAGCCGGACAGAGCTTTGACAAGCGCCCGCGACAGCGGATGCCGGCTGTGGGACGCCAGCGCGAGCGCAATTGCCGCCTCTTCCGCACCCAGCGCCTTGAGCGCGGCGGGATCGGGCGATGGCCTGCCCATGGTCAGCGATCCGGTCTTGTCGATCAGCACCCGGTCAACACGCGCCAGCCGTTCGAGAGCGCTGCCGTCCTTGACCATGATGCCCTGGCGCATCAGCGCGCCGCAGGCGACGACCTGTGCAACCGGCACAGCCAGCCCGATTGCGCATGGGCAGGTGATGATCAGGACCGCGATGGCGATGACCGCCGATTGATAAACCCCGGCGCCAGCCAGCATCCAACCGACAAAGCTTGCCAGCGCCAGCGTATGGACCACGGGGGCATAATAACGCGATGCGCGGTCGGCGATCCGGACATAGGCCGAGCGTGCCTGGCCCGACGCCTCCATCAACCGCGCGATTTCCGCCAGGGACGTATCGTGGCCCGTCGCACTGACCCGGACGTCGATGGGAGCATTGAGATTGAGCGTTCCAGCGTGCACGGCATCGCCGGCGCGCGCTTCGATCGGTGCGCTTTCGCCGGTAAGGAGCGATTGATCGATCGCGGTGTCGCCAATCAGGATCTCGCCGTCGGCGGCAAGCCGTTCGCCGACCGCGACGCGTATGACCAGACCGGGCGTGAGTTCGCGTGCTGGCAACCATGATACCTGTCCGTCGGGCATGACGACCATCGCGCCCGGTGCTGCCTGGCGCAGCAGCGCATCCACGCCGGCGCGGGCGCGATCGCGCATCGCGGCGTCGAGCGCGCGTCCGACCAACAGGAAAAGAAGCAGCATCAGCGTGCCATCGAACCAGGCGGCATGCCCGCCCGTCATGGTCTCGTAGAGGCTGAGGCCGGTCGCGAGGATGACGCCAATCGAAATCGGCACATCCATGTTGGTCTGCAGGTGCTTCAGCGCTTTCCATGCGGACGCAAAGAACGGGCGCCCGGCAAAGGCTATGGCGGGAACGCCGATCAGCGCCGACAACCAGTGAAACATCTCGCGCGTGGTGCCATCGGCGCCGGACCAGATGCTGACCGACATCAGCATGACATTCATCATCGCGAAGCCAGCGACAGCAAGCGGCGCCAGCAACGGCTTTACCGCCGAGGGCGGCGGGGCCAATTCCTCGCCGCGAGGCTGGCTGGCGAACCCGATCGCATCGAGCGCCTGGACAAGATCCGGAATTGTCAGAGCCGGATCATGCGAGACCCGAACCTGCCGCGCCGACAAGTTGACGCGGGCGTGAGCAACTTCGGGCAGCGCTTCCAGCCCGCGTTCGACCTTGGCCATGCAGCCGGCACAATGCATCCCGGGAACGACGAGCACATCCTCCCGCAGTGGCGCAGCGATGATCGGAACGACGGCGTTCACAGGACATCTCCTTCGGTGCGCCACTTGCGCCCCTGGGCGCTGACCTCGAGCCGCAACCGCCAGCGGCCGGCCGGCAGGCTCTGGTGCGACAGGAAGCGGCCATCCGCCTGTCGCTCAAATGTCAGCTGCTGATCCGGTTCGCCGCCCAGTGGGTGGCGCGCAACCGCGACTAGCAAGGCCGGACCCGCGGGCAGCCCGGTCACCGTTACCGACAACCCGCCGCCTTCGGTGCGGATCGTTTCGGCGGACCAGCCGATCGCCTTTTCCGTCGCCGCTTCATCCAGCCAGCGGTTGAAATGCTGGCTTGCGACATAGGAATTATCGACCACAACGCCGCCAAACGTCGCGCTCGCCATGCGCGCCATGAAGAGATTGACCGTAACCACGACCGCAAAGAATGCCACGATGATTGCCGTCATATGCCAGCCGGTAAACCGACCCGTGACGTGCGTGCTCATTCTTCATCTCCCGGTGTGTTGAAGCGAGTCTCGTGGCTGTCGCTACCGCCTTCGGCATCCAGCGCGCGGACTGTGAGGCCAAAATCCTGCGCCGGCGTACCGGCGGGGGCGGTGACGTAAATGCGCAGCGCGCCGGTCTGGTCTGCCGCGACTTGTTGCCGCAAGCTGCGCGCGGCAGCGGACTTGGGCATGTCATCGCGCCACATCGTCGCGCCATCGAGCCCGAGAAGCGCGATCTCCATTTCGCGTGGCCGACCCTGCATGTTGCGCAGCTTGATGGTGTAGGCATTGCGAATGCTGCCGTCGCTCATCAGCATGAACGCCGGGTTGCGGTCCTTGGCAACGGAAATGTCGATGTGCCGGCGCACGCCAAGAGCGAAGAGCAGCGACAGACCAATGGCGCACCAGACGCCGAAATAGATCATCGTGCGCGGTCGGAAGATCGTCCTGGCCAAGCTTTCGGGCGGCCCGCCGTTCTTTTCATCTTCGCAGCCCTGCAGCGTTGCATAATCGATCAACCGTCGTGGGCGGTCGAGCTGTGCCATGACCCCATCGCAAGCATCGATGCAGAGCGCGCAGGTGATGCAGCCGATCTGCGGACCCTCGCGAATGTCGATACCTGTCGGGCAGACGGCAACGCACTGGTTGCAGTCTACGCAGTCGCCCAGCGGAACCGGCGATGCCTTTGCCGCCTTCACGCTGCCTCGCGGCTCTCCACGCCAGTCCTTGTAGGTGACGACGAGCGATTTTTCGTCGAGCATTGCGGTCTGGATCCGCGGCCACGGGCACATGTAGATGCACACCTGCTCGCGCAGGAGCCCGCCCAGAAAGAATGTCGTTGCCGTCAGCACGGCTACCGTCGTGTAGGCGACCGGTGCCGCGTCGCCTGACCAGAAGTCGCGTACGAGAGTGGGTGCGTCGGCGAAATACATGATCCAGGCGCCGCCGGTCCAGAAGCTGATGAACAGATAGATCGACCACTTGAGCAGGCGCTTGCCGATCTTTTCGAGCGTCCAGGGACTGTTCTGCAATCGCAGCTGGGCATTGCGATCGCCATCGATAAGGCGATCCACGTGCTGGAAAAGGTCGGTCCAGACGGTCTGCGGGCAGCTGTAGCCGCACCAGGCCCGTCCGACAGCGCTGGTCACCAGGAACAGCCCGATCCCGGCCATGATCAGCAGGCCGGCGATAAAGTAGAATTCGTGCGGCCAGATCTCTATGCCGAACATGTAGAAGCGGCGATGCGCGAGATCGACCAGGACCGCCTGGTTTGGAGCGTAAGGCCCGCGATCCCAGCGCAGCCAAGGCGTGATGTAGTAGATCGCCAGCGTGACGCCCATCCAGAACCACTTGATCCGGCGGTAGGTGCCGTTGACAGCCTTGGGAAAGACCGAGCGTCGTTTTTCGTAGAAGGGCGCAGCGCTGGCGGGCTCAGAGTTGAGCATTGGTCACGGCCTCAGGCTCCGGCGCGTTGGCCACAGGATTGAAATCCTCGCCGCCGCCCAGGGAATGCACATAAGCCGCGAGCATCTTGATCGTCACCGGATCGAGCTTGCCGTTCCAGGCCGGCATGACGCCGGCGTGCGCGTTCGTCAGGCTTTTGACGATCGCCGCGCGGTCGCCGCCATAGAGCCAGATCGCGTCGGCAAGGTTCGGGGCGCCAAACTGGCGCATGCCTTTGCCGTCGGGACCATGGCAGGCAACGCAGTTGACCGCGAACAGCTCGCCGCCCCGCGCCGAGGCGGCACTCTGCTTCTCATTGCCCGAAAGCGTGCGGACGTAGCTGGTCACATCCTCAATCTGCGCCGCCGTCAGAATGGCGTCCCGGCCAAACGAAGGCATCATGCTGGTGTGGGTTTGCTCGTCTCCGGGATGGCGAATGCCATGTGCGATGGTCTGCTCAAGTTCGGCAAGATTGCCGCCCCAAAGCCAGTCGTCATCGTTCAGATTGGGATAGAGCCCCGCGACACCGGCGGCGCCGGCGCCGTGGCACTGGACGCAATTGACGCGGAACGCCGCACGCCCACCCGATACGGCCGCCTGCATCAGCGCGGGATCGTCACCCAGTTTGTCGATCGGCGTCACCGCCAGCTTCGCCATCGTATCGGCGCGCTGCTGCTGGGCGAGGGCGGTTTCCTGCGCCAGCTGACCTCGGCTGGACCAACCCCACAGTCCTTCCGTGCCTTTGTTAGCCAGCGGGATCGCCGGATAGACGATCACATACCCGATCGCGAACAGGATGCAGAGGTAGAAGCTCCACAACCACCAGCGCGGCAGGGGATTGTTGAGTTCTTCGATACCGTCCCACTCGTGGCCAACGGTTTCGATGCCGGTGGGCTCGTCGATTCGCTTAGTCATGGTCATCGCTTTCGAAGATCATTTGCGCCGCGGCCTCGTTCCGGTTGCGGCTACCTGGACGGAACGGCCACGCCGCCAGGATCACGAACACCGCCGACATCGCCACAAGGCCCCAACTGTCGGCAAAGTGCCGCAACGCATCGTAAGTGGAGTGCATGCTCACCGGCCTTTCTCCTTGGCCAGATCCTCCTGCGCTGCGGCCGCGTTGACATCGACCATCGTGCCCAGAACCTGAAGATAGGCGAGCAGCGCATCCATTTCGGTCAGACGTGATGGATTGCCATCGAAGTCGCGGGCCTGCGCCTTGGGATAGCGCTTGAGCAGGTCGGCGGTATCGGCCTCGGGATCGGCCTGGGCCTTGAGATCGTCGTCGGCCTTGGCGAGGTCGGCTTTCGAATAGGGCACGCCCACCCGGTAAAGCGCTGTAAGGCGCGCGGTCATGTCGCCAGCGTCAAGATCGCGGTCAGCCAGGAAGGCATAGGGCGGCATGATCGATTCAGGCACCACCGATCGCGGATCGCTAAGGTGCTGCACGTGCCACTCGTCCGAATAGCGGCCGCCGACGCGGGCAAGATCTGGCCCCGTCCGCTTCGACCCCCACTGGAAGGGGTGATCGTACATGCTTTCGGCAGCGAGGCTGTAATGCCCGTAGCGCTCGACCTCGTCGCGAAACGGCCGGATCATCTGGCTGTGGCAGACGTAGCAGCCTTCGCGAACATAGATGTCGCGGCCGACCTGTTCGAGCGGCGTGTAGGGGCGCATGCCCTTTACCTTCTCGATGGTGTTGTCGATCCAGAACAGCGGGGCGATCTCGACGATGCCGCCGATGGCCACCGCGACGAAGGCGAAGAAGGCCAGCAGCGTGACGTTTCGTTCGAGCTTTTTGTGGCCCTCGAGCATGGGCGAAGTGGTGGTCATGGCAGCAGTCCCTTATTCGGCGGGCATGGCGACGAGCGGCCGGTCGGCGACCGGGTCGTAGGCGGCCTGGCGCATCGGCGCTTCCTCACGGAGCTTGCCAACGATGGTCAGCCAGACGTTGGCGGTCATGATCGCGGCGCCGGCGAGGTACATCAGCCCGCCCAGAGCGCGCAGGATGAACATCGGATGGAGCGCTGCGACGGTCTCGACGAAGCTGTTCACGAGGTAGCCGTCAGCGCCGTATTCGCGCCACATCAGGCCTTGGGTGATGCCCGCCACCCACATCGAGGAGGCGTAGAACACGATACCCATCGTCGCGAGCCAGAAATGCCAGTTCACCCAGCGCAGGCTATAGAGGCGGCTGCGCTCCCACAGACGGGGGACGAGATAGTAGATCGCCGCGAAGGTGATCATCCCGTTCCACCCCAGCGCGCCCGAATGGACGTGGCCGATGGTCCAGTCGGTATAGTGCGACAGGCTGTTGACCGACTTGATCGACATCATCGGACCTTCGAAGGTGCTCATCCCGTAGAAGGCGAGCGCCATCACCATCATGCGGATGATAGGGTCGGTGCGGACTTTGTCCCACGCGCCGTTGAGCGTCATCAGGCCATTGATCATGCCGCCCCAGCTCGGCATCCACAGCATCACCGAGAACACCATGCCCAGCGTCTGCGCCCAGTCGGGCAGCGCCGTGTAATGAAGGTGGTGAGGGCCGGCCCAGATGTAGAGGAAGATCAGCGCCCAGAAGTGAATGATCGACAGCCGATAGCTGTAGATCGGCCGTTCGGCCTGCTTGGGCACGAAGTAATACATCATCGCGAGGAAACCGGCGGTCAGGAAGAAGCCGACCGCGTTGTGGCCGTACCACCACTGCACCAGCGCGCCCTGCACGCCTGACCAGACCGGATAGCTCTTCGATCCGACCATGCTGACCGGCATGTCGAGGTTATTGACGATGTGCAGCATCGCCACGGTGATGATGAACGCGAGGTAGAACCAGTTCGCCACGTAGATGTGCGGTTCGGACCGCTTGATAATCGTGCCGACGAAGACGGCCAGGTAAGCGACCCAGACCAGCGTCAGCCACCAGTCGACATACCATTCAGGCTCGGCATATTCCTTCGACTGGGTAATGCCGAGCAAATAACCCGTGGCCGCCAGTACGATGAAAAGCTGGTAACCCCAGAACACGAACCGGGCGAGACCCGGAAATGCCAGTCTTGCGCGGCAGGTCCGCTGGACGACATAGAAGCTTGTCGCAATCAGCGCGTTGCCGCCGAAGGCGAAGATGACGGCGGACGTGTGCAGCGGCCGAAGGCGCCCGAAGGTCGTCCATTCAAGGCCGAGGTTAAGCACCGGGAAGGCCAGCTGAAGCGCAATGAAGAGCCCGGCCAGAAAGCCGGCCATGCCCCAGAAAACGGTGGCAATCACACCCCAGCGAATGGGGTCGTCATCATACCGGCCGGGATCGGCGGGGGTACGAATGATCCCGCGTGCGATAGCTGCGTAGTCAGTGCGGCTAACCGAAACAGCCAGCCCGATAAAGGCGGCGATCGCGATGATTGCCATGTGCACGGCAAAGCCGGGATCGACTGCCGCAGCGCAAGCCATGATGGCAATAAGCATCGCGGCCGACCACCAGCCGGCGCGCATGAGAACCGTATCCATGAGTATTCCCTCTGAAGCGATGGAATCGCGACCCGCCTCTGGGGCCCCCTTCGCCAAGCAGCTTTGACGGCGATCAAATCGCGCGCGTATCCGTAATTTTCCCAAGGGCTGGAAATTGCGCAGGATCAAAGCATTGCCGCACCGGGCGGCCGACAGCACACCCGACGTCGCAAATACCCTGGTCCGCGTGGGGCGGACACTGCGACGACGGATGAGGGATTATGCGTAAACTGACTATTCTGGCCGCTGCGATGGCTACAGCCACACTATCTGCGCCGGCACTGGCAGCCGATGAGGCAGGGCACTGGCAGGTCAAACTGCTGGCAACCGGCGTCCTGCCAGACGGCAAGATCACCAAGACCCGGACCGATCTGATCGGATTGCCGGCAGGCAGTCAGACCAAGGCCAATGACAATATCGTGCCGACGGTCGCGATCGAATACTATGCGACGCCGGCAGTCTCGGTGGAGACGATCTGCTGTCTGACCCAGCACCACGTCAATGGCGATGGCGCTCTCAAGGGAGCCTCGATCGTCGATCACGTGCTGATCCTGCCGGCGACAGTTACGCTGAAGTATCATTTCGATGCCGGACCCATTCGCCCTTATGTCGGCGCGGGGCCTGCGCTGTTCATGATCTTTGGCGAAAAGCCCGGCGCAACCGCCCGGACGCTGGGCGCGGCCAAGATGCACATGAGCGAGGAACTGGGAATTGCGCTCCAGGGCGGCGTCGATATCCCGGTCAACAGTTCCGGCATGGGCGTCAGCTTCGATGCGAAGAAGTACTTCATCAGCACGACGCTGCACGTGAAGTCGGCGACAGGTGCCGAAGTGCTTACCACCAAGCACAAGCTTGACCCCTGGGTCATCAGCGGCGGTGTCTATCTGCGCTTTTAGGCGGATATCACGGGGGGCATGGCCAGAAGGATTGCATCGGGTCGTTAAGCTGGGCCGATAGAGCGAGGCGATGCCACGCTCACGCAAATCATCTAGCCATGCCGCTATTTCCATTCGTCACCGGAGGTGACCGCCGCGCCGAAGAGAGCGAACAATGCTGTTCGCCGATTACGGCGCAGCGACCTAAATCCTTTAAGCGACCGGCGCGGCATCGGGCGCTAAGGTACACCTGCCTGGCCTTGGGACCGCACTGAGCCGGAACAAGCATTCCGTTAGCGTGTAAGGTCTTTGGAGCCCCTATCGGGAAGTCCCCGATGAAGGGTGGCCCGATTTGATGGCTTTTGAAGGCCAGCGCGACACAGGACGATCCGGCGCGGGTCATCAACCTTGGCTCGCTGGTCGGCCATTCTATTCAGCCCCGACCAACCTATTCATACAGCTCGAGCAAGGCGGCGGTGCATCACCTCACTCGGGTGCTTGCCGCTCACCTTGCGCCATTCCACATTACGGTCAACGCGATTGCCCCGGGCTTCTTTTCGACCCGGATGACGCGGCAGCTGCCGCTGGACGAAATGGCTGCCAAAATTCCGCTGGGCCGTCTCGGACAGGAGGAAGACGTTGCTGGCGCCTGCGTTTTCTTGTCTTCCCGCGCAGGCGCCTATCTCACGGGGGTGATCTTGCCGGTTGACGGCGGCATGCACGGCTGTCGCTGAACACTTGCTCTGTCATGGGAGAGTTTTTTGCGGTTATAATGCCTTACCGGCGGCAATACCTAAGCCTGCCCCACCAAAATATCGCACTACCGCTCGACGGCGTCCATTTTGATGCAGCGTCGGCCTTCGTTTAGAGGCGCACACCCGTTTTCGTTGTGCGAAAAGGAAACTGAGCAGTGACATTAAAAATGCCCCTACCTGATGCAGATACGCTGGCGCGGCGCGATGATATCGTCGCGGCAATGCGGCGTATCGTTTCGGGCGAAGGGGTGATCAGCGAGGCCGCAGAATTGAGGCCGTACGAGAGCGACGGATTAACCGCATATCGTCAGCCACCGATGGTGGTGGTGCTGCCTGAAACGGTGGCGCAGGTCTCTTCGGTTTTGCGCTGGTGCAACGACAATGGGGTGAAGGTGGTGCCACGCGGCGCGGGCACCTCGCTGTCGGGCGGCGCGTTGCCTCTGGCGGATGCTGTGCTGCTGGGAATGATGCGCTTCAATCGCGTGATCGAGATCGATTACGACGACCGTCTTGCCGTGGTTCAGCCCGGGGTTACGAATCTCGCGATCACACGCGCCGTAGAGGAGCGGGGGTTCTATTACGCCCCTGATCCATCGAGCCAGATCGCTTGTACGATCGGCGGCAATGTGGCGGAGAATTCCGGCGGCGTACATTGCCTCAAGTATGGGCTGACCACCAATAACGTCCTCGGCATCGAAGTCGTGACGATGGCCGGAGATGTGCTGCGCTTTGGTGGGCGGCACCTGGATGCGGCAGGGCTTGATTTACTTGGGGTAATGGTGGGCTCCGAAGGCCTTCTGGGTGTCGTTACCGAGGTGACGGTGCGCATATTGCCCAAGCCGGAAACCGCGCGGGCCGTGCTCCTTGGCTTTTCGACCGTTGAAGGGGCGGGCAAGTGCGTCGCGGACATCATCGCCGAGGGCATCATTCCCGCCGGCATGGAGATGATGGACCGGCCCGCGATCCACGCTGCGGAAGCATTTGTGAATGTGGGATATCCGCTGCATGTCGACGCGCTTCTCATCGTGGAGGTGGATGGTCCCGCGGCGGAATGCGACCATCTGATCGAAGAAATTGCGCGAATTTCGAACGAGAATGGGGCGGTAACGTCACGCATTTCGACGAGTGAAGCGGAACGGCAGGCATTTTGGGCAGGGCGCAAGGCTGCGTTTCCGGCAGTCGGGCGTCTCTCGCCGGATTATTACTGCATGGATGGCACAATACCGCGTCGTCGCCTGCCGGAGGTGTTGCAGCGCATGGCGGTGCTGTCCGAACATTATGGTCTGGGGGTCGCCAATGTGTTCCACGCCGGCGATGGCAATCTGCACCCGCTTATCCTCTATGATGCCAACAAGCCGGGCGAGCTGGAGCGTGCGGAAGAGTTCGGCAACGACATATTGCGGCTTTGCGTTGAGGTTGGCGGTGTGCTGACCGGCGAGCACGGTGTCGGCGTTGAAAAGCGTGACCTGATGCCCGAGATGTTTACGCAGACCGATCTCGATCATCAGCAGCGCGTCAAATGTGCATTCGATCCGGGGCTGCTGCTCAACCCAGGCAAGGTTTTCCCTACCCTGCACCGCTGCGCCGAGCTGGGCCGGATGCATGTTCACAAGGGGGCAGTGCCCTTTCCGGAGCTACCGCGGTTCTAATGACACATCATCAACCCACAACAGAGCAGGAACTTATTGCGCTTGTTTCTGACGTTACGGCACGCGGCGCGCATTGCGAGCTTCGTGGAGGTGGCAGCAAGGCACGGATCGGCGCTGACCGGGAAACCGAGATCATCGACATGCGGGGTTTTGCGGGCGTGGTGGATTATGATCCGCCCGAACTGGTCCTTACCGTGAGGGCCGCTACGCCGCTGCTGGAAGTGCAACGGCTCGTTGAGAGCGAAGGTCAGATGCTGGCTTTCGATCCATTCGACCATGGCGCGCTGCTGGGTGGCGAAACCGGCAAGGCGACGATTGGTGGTATTGTCGCAGCGGGCGTGGCGGGATCGCAGCGCCTGACGATGGGCGGCGCGCGCGATCATCTGCTTGGCTTTACCGCTGTCTCTGGTCGGGGTGAGCGGTTCGTTGCCGGTGCCAAGGTCGTCAAGAATGTAACTGGCTATGATCTTCCCAAACTGATGGCAGGAAGCTGGGGCCGTCTCGCGGCGATGACCGAGCTGACACTCAAGGTGTTGCCGAGGCCCAGAGTGATCCGCAGTATTGCGATAGAGGGGCTTGATCACAAGCAGGCCTGCCGCGCTATGTCCCAGGCAATGGGCAGTCCTGCGGAAGTCGCCGCTGCGGCACATCTGCAAGAAAATGCTGGCGCGCCGGCGATTACGGTCTTTCGTTTGCAGGGGTTTGCTCCCTCGGTGGTCGCGCGATG
>CAZCUS010000002.1:212736-334871 GCA_964502105.1 uncultured Novosphingobium sp.
CCTGATATCTTACGCGACCATGGGGTTGCAGCCCTGCTGCCTGAACCTGAAGCGGACGCGGTCTGGGAGGCCATTCGCACGGTGGCACCGCTAGCCGGAGCACCGACGCTATGGCGCATAAATGTGCCGCCCTCTCAAGCGCCGGACATTATCGATCGGTTCGAAGTGCGTGGTGCCCGGTGGTTGCTCGATTGGGCGGGCGGCCTGATCTGGCTTGCCTATGAAGGCGACGCCGCAGAACTTCGCAGTGCGGTCGAGGCTGCGGGCGGGCACGCGATGCTCATTCGCGCGTCTTCCGATGTTCGCGCAGCCGTCCCGATGCAACACCCACGGAAACACGGCGTGGCCGCAATCGAAGAGAGAGTGCGGCGCGCCTTCGATCCCGCCGGAATATTTGAATCTGGCCGTTTTCTGGACGAAATCCATGCGGACTGACTTTACGACCGAGCAACTTGCGGACCCGGCTACCGCAGCGGCGGAGGCCGTGATCCGCAAATGCGTGCATTGTGGATTCTGCACGGCGACGTGCCCCACTTATGTGCTGCTGGGTGATGAGTTGGATAGTCCGCGCGGGCGTGTCTACCTGATGCAGAACATGCTGGAGAACGAAACCGAGCCGACGCCGGCGGTGGTCAAGCATATCGATCGGTGCCTGTCGTGCCTTTCCTGCATGACTACCTGTCCGTCTGGGGTGAACTACATGCACCTGGTCGATCATGCGCGGGCCTATATCGAAAGGCGTTACAAACGCCCCCTACAGGAGCGCCTGTTTCGCGCTCTGCTCGCAGCCGTGTTGCCTTACCCCCGGCGATTCCGTCTGGCGTTGGCCCTCGCGCGCCTGGCGCGACCGTTGAAGCATCTGGCAGATAGGTCCAATACGCTCAAACCGCTTGGGGCGATGCTGGCGCTGGCGCCTCGCCATTCTGCGGCATCCCCGGTAACCAAGTCATTGACGTTGCCGTCGCCGCGCGGACGCGTCGCGCTGCTGCAGGGCTGTGCCGAGCCCGTGCTCAAGCCAGAAATCCGGGCGGCAACGGTGCGGGTGCTCAACCGCGCTGGCTATACGGTTGCTTTTGCGCCGGGCGAGCAATGTTGCGGAGCGCTGGTCCATCACATGGGCCGGGAGGGCGCCGCACTGGCGGCGGCCCGTTCGAATGTGGACGCCTGGACGCGCGAGATGGAAGGGGAGGGGCTTGATGCTATC
Organism: uncultured Novosphingobium sp.; assembly: GCA_964502105.1. Lineage (GTDB taxonomy): Bacteria > Pseudomonadota > Alphaproteobacteria > Sphingomonadales > Sphingomonadaceae > Novosphingobium. Next base: position 213,941 of record CAZCUS010000002.1, read on the forward strand.
CTTATTACAGCTTCAGGCTGCGGCACCTCGATCAAGAATTATGGCCATATGTTGCGGCTCGACCCCAGATATGCCGCAAAGGCGGAGCGCGTTGCTGCAATGGCCCGCGATATCAGCGAGTTTCTGATTGATGTCGATCTTCCTCGTGGGGATGACCGGGGCCTGACCGTGGCTTACCATGCTGCCTGTTCTTTGCAGCACGGGCAAAAGGTTACTGAAGCTCCGAAAGCTGTGCTTGAAAGGGTCGGGTATCGAGTGCGCACACCCGCCGAAGCGCACCTGTGTTGTGGATCGGCGGGCACATATAACATCATGCAGCCGGAAATCGCTGGCCAGCTTGGCGATCGCAAGGTCGCACACCTTGAACGCCTGGCAGCCGATGTGATCGCAACCGGCAATATAGGCTGCGCGATGCAGATAGGCGCGCGGGCTTCCGTGCCGGTCGTTCACAGCATCGAGCTGATAGACTGGGCTACCGGCGGGCCTGCACCCCTCGCGTTTCAAGAACGACGCACCCGTGATGCTCAAACGGAGACTGCATGAACCGGCATTGTCACAAGGATTGCCCCGGCCGTTAAGGCGGGTGACAGAGCGGGGTGATGCCAAGCCCACGCAAACATATAGCCATGCCGCTATTTCCATTCGCCAACGGCGGTGATCCCTTGATAAGGGTTTGATCGATGGCAGACATTATCGCGGATTTGAGTGGACGGACTGCGCTCGTCACTGGGGCATCGTCCGGCCTGGGCGCCCATTTTGCGCGCGTGCTAGCCAAGGCAGGCGCGCATGTGATCCTCACGGCCCGCCGGGAAGCGGCGCTGGCGCGCGAGGTGGAATGGATCAGTTCGCAGGGCGGGTCCTGCAACAGCATCCGCCTCGACTTGACGAACGTGCGAGATATCGACGCTCTGGCTGACGTGCTGGGCGGGGTCGACATCCTGGTGAACAACGCAGGCCTCGCTACCGAAGGTCCGGCGCTGGAACAGACCGCTGCCAGTTGGGACGCGGTGATGGACACCAATCTCAAGGGCCTGTTCCTTCTCACTCAGGCAACGGCCCGCGCCATGCGTGAGGCCGGCCGTGAAGGCACGATCATCAACATCGCCTCGATCCTCGGCTTGCGTCAGGGTGGTGGCGTGCTGCCTTATGCCGTGTCCAAGGCCGGTGTGATCCAGTTGACCAAAGTGCTGGCGCTGGAATTGGCGCGCTATGGCATCCGTGTAAATGCCATCGCTCCCGGCTACGTCGCAACCGAGCTCAATGCTGATTTCTGGGACAGCGAAGCTGGCAAGGCAATGATCCGCCGCATTCCGCAACGCCGGTTGGGCGAGCTCACTGACCTCGACGGACCGCTTTTGCTACTCGCCTCAGATGCTTCGCGCTACATCACCGGATCCGTGCTCACGGTTGATGGCGGGCACATGGTCAGCGGGTTGTAAAAAGCTATCGCCAGCAATTATCTCGCGAGTCTGAACACGCTGATCGCATCAATTTTGGGCCTTGTCGTGCGACCGTGCGACGTAGCCGATGATGGTGCGGTCGCAACAGAATAGCTGCCGCTCCGATGGTCAAAGAGGCATTGATGTTCCGCACAGTATACGAACCGATCGAACCCTACGCATCCGGAATGCTCGACGTGGGCGATGGCCATCGCGTCTATTATGAGCGGTGCGGTACGCCGGGGGGAAAGCCGGCAGTGTTCCTGCACGGCGGCCCCGGTGGCGGGATATCGCCGATGCATCGCCGCCTGTTCGATCCCACGCTTTACGATGTGCTGCTGTTTGATCAGCGCGGATGCGGCAAGTCTGTCCCGCATGCGGGTCTCGGCGCCAACACCACATGGCATCTGGTGGCGGACATCGAGCGCCTTCGCGAACTGGTCGGCGCTGACCGGTGGCTCGTCTTCGGCGGATCGTGGGGCTCCACATTGGCGCTGGCTTATGCGCAGACCTATCCGGACCGGGTGAGCGAGCTCGTTTTACGCGGCATCTACACCTGTACGAAACCCGAACTTGAATGGTTCTACCAGTTCGGCGTGTCTCAGCTATTCCCCGACAAGTATGAGCGCTTTGTCGCGATGATCCCTGAGGCAGAGCGCAGTGACATGCTGACCGCCTATCGCCGCGGCCTGACGACCGGATCGACTGAGGATCAGATCGCCGCTGCCCGGGCATGGAGCCTGTTCGAAGGCGAGACGATCACGCTATTGCCCGATCCGGCGACGACCGCGCAGCATGACGACGGTCATTTTGCCCTGGCTTTTGCCCGGCTTGAAACACACTATTTCGTTAACGACTGCTGGCTGGAGCCGGGTCAGTTATTGCGCGATGCCTATAAGCTGCGCGACATACCCGGCACGATCGTTCACGGTCGCTACGATATGCCTTGCCCCGCGCATTATGCCTGGGCGCTGCATAAGGCCTGGCCGGAGGCGGACTTCCATCTGATCGAGGGCGCAGGACACGCGTTCTCGGAACCGGGCATTCTTGACCGTCTCATTCGCACGACAGACCGCTATGCCGGCAAGTAGCGTCAACCCGGCCTGCTCGGTCGAAAGACAGGCGCAATCTCATCCGACGCCAATTTCATAGCCTCTAGCCGTGTGGGAGCAGAGTGCGCCAGCATTTGTGCTTTGGCGATCCGCTATATATACGCATATACATCGCTTGGTTTGGAGGAAACGCGAGATGCGCCCGGCTTTCGTCACAGCACTGATAGCAATCGCGCTCGCGTCGCCTTCATCAAACGCCGCCGCGCAAGAGACTGGCGCTGGTTGCGCTGATAATTCCGCGATGTTGCCGCCTGAACTTGCAGCTTGGTCTTCGCGTCAGCCGATTATGGCGGCCAGCGATGTCACAGGCCTTCCCGCAGCAACGCTAGCGATCGGTTCGGCGATCGATGCGGCACTGAAGCCAACTGCTGATGTCCACTACCTGACGCGCCCCGCAAAACCCGGTGGTTCGGTAGACTATGGCGGCCTGTTCGATTTCACGGTTGAGCGCCAAGGCACCTATAGGGTGGCACTTGGCTCTGGAGCATGGATCGATGTCTTGAAGGGCAAGTCGCCCGTTTCATCCACCGCGCATGGTCATGGCCCCGATTGCTCGGGTATTCGCAAGATGGTGGATTTTCCGCTGACGCCAGGGCGTTACACCTTGCAGGTTGCTGCAAGCGGAGAGCCGATGCTGACCCTTTTGATCGCAGAGTTGCCCTGAAAGCTATGCGCAAGGGTGCTGTGTCGATCACGGGCAATGCGGCCGCGATGCTCATGATGGCTGTCGGGCATTGACCAACCCACGCTGCCTGCCTGACACCCGCTTGGCCTTGCCGGCAAAGGCATGGGGCAAGCGGCTTTGATCGTCAGGTCTGTGAGGCTGTTGGCGCACTCATTGGTTTTGGCGTGTCGCGCAGAAGCGCCGTCAAAGGTTCAAGGCTGCCCTGCGCAGCGGCGTCGGCAAGCTGTCGTTCGAGCGCTCGATAGCCATCGAGAACTGCATGTCCACAGGCGGTCAATCGCGCACCTTTGGCCGCTCCGCCGCCCGCCGTCGTCTCGACCAGTCGTTCGATCCAGCAACGGTTCATGCTGTCGACCAGCAGCCAGGCGCGACGATAACTCAAGCCCATTGCCCGACCAGCGGCAGAGATCGATCCTTCCCGATCGATTGCTTCGAGCAAATCCGCTTTGCCCGGGCCGATTGCCGGTTCATCGCCGCAGAATATCTGCGCTTTGAGCTTAAGTTGTCCGTACCTGATCATGGTCCACCTATGTGCCGCATTTGACAGTCTGACGGAGGCGCTAATCAATCTCAAGAAGCGACGTGGTGCGTTGACGTATCCGGGGCATAGCGATCTGGGCTGGCTGCACTCTATCTGATCGAAACAGTCAACACCGCGAACTTAGGCGAATGCAGCAGTATGGCGCGCGACTCGCGGTGACACAGAAATTGTGCGAGATGAGTGCCAAGGGAAGGGGCTTCGACCGCTGATGAGACGTCTGATCTTCGAGCCGGAGCACGACCAGTTCCGCGAAACCGTGCGCCGCTTCATGCAGGCCGAAGTGGCGCCGCACGCCGCGCGTTTTCGCGAGCAGGGCATCGTCGACCGGGAACTCTACCTGAAAGCGGGCGCGGCGGGGCTGCTCTGCACATGGGCCGAGGAACGGTTCGGCGGCACGGGCGTGGACGATTTTCGCTTCGAGCAGGTGATCATCGAAGAGAACATGCGCCACGGCGATCCGGGCTTCTACATCCATCTGCACAGCGATTTGGTGGCTCCCTACATCTCCAAGCTGGGCAATGAGCAGCAGCAGGCGCGCTTCATGCCCGGTGTCGTGTCGGGCGAGACGATCCTCGCGGTGGCGATGACCGAGCCTTCTGCGGGAAGCGACCTTGCCGGTATGCGCACCCGCGCGGTCGACATGGGCGATCACTGGCTGCTGAATGGTTCGAAGACCTATATCTCGAATGCCATCCTTTCCGACCTTGTGGTGGTGGCTGCCCGCACCGATCCGGACAAGCCGCACGGTATCTCGCTATTCTTCGTCGAACGCGGGATGCAAGGTTTCGAACGCGGCGGCAAGCTGGCCAAGATGGGCCTGAAAAGCCAGGATACCGCCGAGCTGTTCTTCAATGACGTGCGCATCCCGCAGGGCAACCTGATCGGTGAGCCGGGCCAGGGCTTCCGCTATCTGCAACGCCTGCTGGCGCAGGAGCGTCTTGTCGCGGCGATTGCGTGCCTGGCCGCGGCTCAGGCCGCGTTTGACCTCACGCTCGATTATGTGAAGGAGCGCAAGGCTTTCGGACGACCAATCGGTACATTCCAGAACTCACGTTTCATCCTTGCCGGCCTGCGCGCGGAACTCGATGTCGCCCAGACTTACGTCGACCAGTGTGTGCTGTTGCGTAATGCGCAGGAACTGACACCCGAGGATGCCTCATCCGCCAAGCTGATCGCCAGCGAACTGGAAGGCCGCGTGATGGATGCCTGCGTGCAGCTTCACGGCGGGGCCGGCTACATGGAGGAATACGCAATCTCGCGCATGTATGCCGACGCGCGCATCACGCGCATCTTCGCCGGCACTTCCGAGATCATGAAAGAAATCATCGGGCGTAGCCTGGGCCTTGATGATCGCAAGCTGAGCTGATCGGAATTGATGGAACCGAAAGTGCCGTCGCTGCACTGATAGACATCACGTGCCACGCTTCAGGTACAACGACGACACGTGGAGGGGGGCAGGGAATACGCCTGAGGATTTCGAACTGTCTCTCAAGGATATTGAGCAAAGCTCGCAACGGCACGAGCAGTCCGCTCAATCATGTGGCCCTTGTGTCCGCCGTTTTTGCCTGGCTTGCCCGACGGGCGGTGCATTTTCCGAAGTGAGTTTGCGCCAGCGATCAAGCCTGACGCGATCAAGGCTACCGCTTGCCAGGGCCGTTCGCACGGCACAATCGGGTTCGCTTTCATGCGAGCAGTTGGAAAAGCGGCAGGCGCTGGCCAGCTCGACAATGTCGTCGAACACCTCGGCCAATCCGTCGATGGCCTGGGACAGGTGGAGTTCCCGCATACCGGGCGTATCCATCAGCCACCCGCCATGCTCAAGCCGGTGCATCTCTCGCACAGTGGTCGTGTGACGTCCTTTGCCATCGCCTTCGCGCACGGCCTGGGTGGCAATTTCGGCCGTTCCTGTGAGGGTGTTGATGAGCGTCGACTTGCCGACACCGGATGAACCCATCAGGACAACGGTCTTGCCTGTGCCGCACCAGGCCGCGAGCCGTGAGACACTCGCTGGCTCCCGTGCATCGACGGTTTCGACTGCGATGTCCGACTGCAGCCAGCGCAGGCTGCTGGTAAAATCGTCGGGAGCGTCTGTCAGATCCGCCTTGGTCAGCACGACCACCGGGACGACGCCCACGTCGCGCGCAAGGACGAGGTAGCGCTCGATTCGGGCCAGATTGAAATCCTGATTGCACGATGCCACGATGAACACGGTATCGGCATTGGCGGCAATGAGCTGCACTTTGCGGTCGCTGCCCGGGGTGCGCCGGGTGAACAGACTCTCGCGGTGCAATATGCGCGAAATCTGCGATGTTTGCTCGTCGATGAGCAACCAGTCGCCAACGGTGGCATGGGCTTCATCAGCTGGCGCATCGGCTATGTAGGGAGCAACAAACCGGGTTGGCCCGGCTCCCGCCACTGCGATCTTGCCGCGATGGACCGCCATGACCCGAAAAGGGCGCAAGCCCGCGTCATCGGATGCAGACAGCTGCGCGCTGAAAAACGGTCTCCAGCCAAGTTCGATCAAGCGTGAGTCTGGTTGCGCCATAAATCTAGAAAAGCGATGAGGGGCCGTGGGAAATGCTATGGGGCGACTCTGCGAAATCGGACCCCATAGGATTCGCGAAACTTAAGATTTCTTCGCGGCCACCACCGGCTGGGTGCTGTCGATCGACGCCTTCTTGGCTGCATTGCGGCGGGCATGCAGAGTAACAATGGCGCGTTTGTGCCGTTTGTTGGCGGTGCGGATATTGGACATGAATGATCCTGTCTGCTGGAGATCAGCCTGAAGTGGGCCCGGTTGGCATCGACAAAGCGCTGATAGCCTACCCTTGGTCATAAGCCGCGAGCATTGTCAAAGCGCTGGGCCTCCGGTCGGGCCGCTCGCCGGCAAACCTTGCCGTTATGCTAGTTGCCGCCAATGCCATATCCCCCAAACGATCAACCCAATGCCAGTCGGGCCGCAGCGCCCGATCGCAATGGAGGATGATGAATGGCACTGCCGGTACTGCATCCGCTGACGCTGGACGGGCGCGACGCGTCCCATCTGCGCGGCGATCCGATCACGGGTGACCGCTACTGGTCCAAGGACTTCGCCGACCGTGAGTGGGAGCATATGTGGAAGCGCATCTGGCACGTCGCCGGCCGCGTCAACGAACTGGAGGAGCCAGGCGACTTCGTCGTCCATGATTTCCTGCATGAAAGCGTCATCTGCGTGCGGCAGGACGATGGCTCCATCAAGGCCTTCTACAACGCCTGCGGCCATCGTGGGCAACGGCTGGTGGGGAATTCGGCCAGCGTTATGAACGGCTTCGAATGCCCCTATCATGGCTGGCTGTGGGGCACCGACGGCGTCCTGAAGGACCTGCAGGATCCAGAGGATTTCCCGCAGGGAAACCCGTGCGGCAAGCTGAAGCTGAAGGAATTGCGTTGCGACACCTGGGGCGGCTTTGTGTGGTATTGCATGAGCCCAGATGCGCCGGGGCTGATGGAATTTCTCCACCCCATCCCGGAGATCTACAAGAACTACCCGCTCGATAATCTGGTCCGCGTCGTCAATATGACGATCGAGCTGAACACCAACTGGAAGTTCGCGACCGACAATTTCTCCGAAAGCTACCACACCCGCACCGCGCATCCGCAGGTGCCACCGTGGATCGACCAGGACGTCGACAGCTCGCGCCACGAGATGTACCCACAGGGGCACGGCCGCACCGTGCAGCCGATGCGCCCGTCGCTAACCGACCGCCTGCCCGAGGGCGTCGATCATCCCTTCGATCATATCCTGCGCCAGTGGGATATCGATCCCGACGCCTATCCCGATTTCGAGACCAAAGCGATGCAGGGCTGGCTCGACCTCAAGGCCGCCAAGCGGGCGAACTGGAAGGAAAAAGGCTTCCTCCACTACGAGCATATGAACGACGAGGAACTGACCGACAGCCCGCATACCGTGCTGTTCCCCAACGTCACGATTTCGTTCCTGCCCGACAATATCATCTTCTTCCGCACCGAGCCGCATCCCGACGACCCCAACAAGTGCACTTTCGATCTATGGTGCATGGCGTGGCCGGTTGCGGGGCAGGACGAGGTTGAGAGCATCATGGCGGGCCGCAAGCCGATGGTCGAGGCCGAGCGGGATCGCCGCGTGTTCGACAATGGCCGGGGTATTCCCGATCTGGAGGGGCAGATCGTGTATCAGGACATGATGCTGGCCGAGGGGCAGCAGCGCGGCATGCGGTCGCAAGGTTACACCGACGCCTATCTCGCCGCGCAGGAAACGCGGGTGCGCTTTTTCCATGAGGTGCTCAACGATTATCTGGAAGGGCGGCGATAAGCCACGAATTCCGGAATATCAGCGGGCCGGAACCAGTTACTGGGGGCCCATCGGTATCGAAAAGCAGAACGTGGCCCCACCCGCGGGATTGTTTTGTGCTGTCAGCTTTCCGCCTTGTGCTTCGACGATAGTTCGCGCGATCGACAGGCCAATGCCGGTGCCGCCGGGCTTTGTAGTTACAAATGCATCGAAGATCGAACCGGTCGCATCATCCGATATCCCGACGCCACAATCGCAAATCGAAACCTCTGCAAAGCCTGCGTTCTCCGTTGCGGTAATTTCAATCTCTTCGCGCTCAAGCCCTTCCATGGCTTCACAGGCATTTCGCGCAAGGATTATGACGACCTGCTGGATCTGGATAGGATCTCCAAAGCCGTGCAAGCCGCGGTGCAAGGCATAGGTTATCTTGAGATTGGCGGATGCATCCGCAAGAGCCAATTGGCAGGCATCACGAACCGCGTCTGATAAATCGAATGTGCTCGGCCCGCGTTGCGATGTTGCGGACAGACGCCCCGCGTCGCGCAAAATGCTTCCGGCTCTCGACGTACATCGTTCGATGGCGCCGAGAATTTCACCCGTGGCGGCGGGATCCAGTACATCGGCTGTCAGGGCATTTCGCAACGCGCCGACGTAAACCGCTATCGCCGCAAGCGGTTGGTTCAGTTCGTGGGCAAGCGTGGACCGCATGGCATCGATCGCGCTTTCGCGGGATCGGTGAATGAGGCTGGTTTGCAAGGCGGCGATCTGAAGCTGTGCTTCTTTCTCGGCGGTAATGTCTTGCTTGGTGCCATAGATTCGAGCTGCTCGGCCGTTTTCCCGCTCGACGTCGCCAGTGATCCTGATCCAGCGCGAATTGCCCAGCACGGTGTGAATAGCCACATCGACCGAAAAGGTGGAGCAGTTCGCGATAGCTTCGGCGCGGCGTGCCTCCATTTCGCGGCGAGAGTTCGGCTCATAGAGTGCAAGCGTAGTCGTGCGGCTGGGCGTGGACCGCTTTGGTAAGTCGAATAGCTCATACACCGTGTCCGTCCAGGTCAGCGCTTCTGTCGCCAGATCGCACTCCCAGACCCCGATCTTGCCGAGGCTGGAAGCTCTTTCATACATTTTCTTGTAGTAGCCGGAGGGTCGGTCATCCGCGGCGTGGCGGATGATTGCCCCCTCGGCGCCGTCGTCCTTCTCTACCATTTAATTCCCACAATCACCGGAATAGGGATCGAGCATACGCGCGGCCAAGGAATGTTGTCAGAGGCAGTTCCTGTCCCACGCGATGGCGAGTTGCATCCCTTTGATGGGCTTATATATATTTGTAGTGGCACTGCATATTTCGAGTGCCCAGGATGGTCAAGCGGGCGATTGATACGCCCATTCGCCGAGCTCTATCTATGGTCTAAGGGAGATCTTCGTTGTTTGCTGCAAATTGCTGCAACTCGAAAGCCGTCTGAAGGGGCAATTCGCCTTAGTTCACATACTCGGAGTTGATCATAGGTAGTTGTTCGAGCGCAGGGCGGGCGTACCAGAAGCCTTGGTGATACCTGACGCCGAGCGATCGCAGCATTTCAGCTTCACCTTGTGTTTCAATGCCCTCGGCAATCAGCAGGGTATTCAGTTCTTCACACATTCCAACGACGGCACGGACGATGGCTTGCCGGCGGCGGTCGCTATCGACCCCGCGGACCAATGCCATGTCGAGTTTGATCTCGTCGGGAATGAAGCGTGCGAACATGTCCAGCCCGGAATGGCCAGAACCGAAATCATCGATAGCGACTTTGAAGCCGATGTCCTTGTAGGTGTCGATTATGGATGAGACATGCTCGGGCGATCCCATGTGCTCGTTCTCTGTAAACTCGAAAATCAAGCGATCGATGGGTAACCCTGTGACCTTGGCCGTTTGCAGCGTGAGCTGGATGCAGGCGAGCGGGGAGTATACTGCGTTGGGCAGGAAATTGATCGACAAGTACGCATCGGTATTCATCAGGCCAGCAGACATGGCACTTTCGATGGCCTTCACGCGGCAGGCCTGATCGAAAGCATAGCGATTGTCATCGGTCACGCGCGACAAAACACTGGCTGCCCCGGCGCCATCGACGGCCCTGACGAGTGCCTCATATGCAAAGGGCTTGCCGGTAAGGGTGTCCACGATGGGCTGAAATGCCATCGCAAACGGGATCTCGAAGTCGGAGCCATCCCGGCAGCCCGTACAGATTCGTCGCATTTCCACGCGCTTAGGCTACGTTCAGCCCATTAACATATCGTGTGGGACATGGACCGATCTTCCCCCAGCAATCGCTTTTCGGTCTCATGGACAACCCGCACAGGAACCTTGAAGGTCCACGCAGCTTTATCTTGCGAAAGGAGCGCAATATGATTGGCAAGATTATTGGTGCTGTTGCAGGCGAACGCCTCGCAAAGCAGGTCGGCGGCGTTAACGGAGCCGGAGGCGCGTTGCTGGGGGTTGGTGCAGCAGCGGTGATCCGCAGGCTGGGACCTCTCGGTCTCGTCGCTGCAACCGTCGGCGGCTATTTTCTGAAGAAACACTTGGACAAAAAGGACGCTTCTCCCATGCAATCGTCACGGACGCGTCCGTAACTTGCGCGGTAAGGGCCGTGTCGGTCCGTTATGAAGGCTTGAGTATCACCTTGCCTGCGCGGCTAGCACGGGTTTGGTCCGCCGCCCGCGAAGCTGGGTGATACTCGCTGAAGCTCCCCGCTATTTCCCGTTGAGTTCAATCGTCGCCACAATCTGTTCGATCCGAGCTGACATCAATTTTGATCCGGGCTGACTTCAATATAAATTGCGCGGGGTCCTACCTCAGAGCGTGGCTGTTGGTGGTTGTGACTCCAAGTAGCCGGTAACAGCGTGCGCATCGCCCGAGTTTTTTGAGGGCAAGGCGAGTTCAAACGGGGGATTGCTGTGCCGATCGGCGCATTCCGCATCCGAATGACAGCAACAGTTTCGTAATGGTTAACGCGATTCCCGTAGCATCAACAGATTTCCCATTGTCCTTCGAGATGCAAACCAATCGGATACGGAAAAAATCTGCCGCACACGGCTCAGGCCCAGAGAGAGGGGATTTCATGCGCATCATTTACGACAGCGAAGTACCGGCATCGCACGACAATGACGCTACGCACAATTCCGATCGGCGGGCCGCACCCCGCGTACACACAATCATGCGCGTCGGACGCGCGATTTCGGAAATTGACCACGGCCTGGCCCGGGTCAGAAATATCTCAGATGATGGGGTTCGCCTGCGATTGCAAATCCCCGTCATGCTGGACGACGCGCTCACACTGGAACTTGCCGAAGGCGTTTCATTGAGTGGACGAGTTGTGTGGACAGACGGCGATGATTGCGGGCTCAAATTTGACCGGAGCATCGATTGCGCCGCGCTGCTTGCGGATCTGGCCCAATCCGCGAAGCAGGGCACTTCCCGCTCCCTCCGGCTGCCCGTATCGATCTCGGCCGTGACACGTGGCGAGAATGGTATTCGCCTTACCCAAGTGTCGGACATCTCACAGCGCGGCATGAAACTGCGAAATGATGGAACCTTCACCGAGGGCCTGCATGTCAAAGTCACGCTGCCCTCGGGCTTGGAGCGTCGCGGCGTGGTTCGCTGGTCGAAAGATAACTTCGCCGGGGTCATGCTCACTGAGCCGTTCAGCACCGAGGACCTTGGTTCCACCCGCAGTCTCTGCGATTCGAGCGCTAAAATCGAAAAAGAAGCTGACTACTGAGTACTTTACCCGGCTTGCGGTCGCTGCGGAAAAGTTGAGAGTCGGAAAAATGAAAATGACCCCCGCGAGGCTTCCCGATCTAACTTTGCAACGGCGCAACGGATGTATGCAGATCGGCGGTCTCCATCAGCGCAACGACTTCGAGAATGCTTTTCGCTCCCAGCTTGGCAAGCGCGTTTCCGCGATGCATTTCCACGGTGCGGGTGCTGAGGCCCAACCGGTGTGCAATCAACTTATTGGGCACTCCCTCCAGCATGATCGTCACGATCTCCCGCTCGCGCTTGGACAATCCATCGATCAGTCGACGAGCATCGTTGCGCGCACGCAGCGCAAGCTCGGTCTCGCGAAGTATGCCGAAAGCTTGGTCGAGCGCCTGGTCAAGCATTTCGGGAGCGAAGGGCTTCTCCAGGAACTCGATCGCGCCCAGCTTCATCGCACGCACCGCGATCGTGACATCAGCGTGCGCGGTGATCACAATCACCGGCCACGTTACCGCCCGTTCCCTGAGAAGGGACAGCACTTGCAGACCATCAATGTCAGGCATTCGGATATCAAGCAGGACCGGCGCGGGCTGCAGGTCCGGCAAGTGATCGATGAAATCGACCGACGTGGCGAAGGGCCATGCGGTGATAGACTTCGCTGCGAGCAAAAAATGCAGCGATTTCCTCACGTCGTTGTCGTCGTCGATGATGTAAGCTTGGCGCTGGGCATTCGTGCTAGCCACCTGATCCGCATTGCCATCGCCAGGCACTGTTCACCCCTTCGCTCTCTTGATGTGCTGGTAGCGCGCCACGCGGCACTCCGCGCCGACAAGGATACGCGCTTTGGCCGCCCGGCAAAGCATCAATCGCAGTCGGTGGACGTTTTCCGACGATCATGGCGAGGAGCGTCACCGGCGGATAGACCGTCGATATGTCACGGCAACGGTCAATGAGAGCCGCACCCCGCAATACCCCTTCGCTTGGTGGCTATCGTTCCCCGCCAAAGGGCCGCGCGGCCCGGTTGCGGCGACGCAGGGCGTTGAGCCGCTACCAGATACTCGACAGCGAGCCTGAGTCCGACTTCGACAATATTGCCATGTTGGCCACGCTGGTTCTCGGCACGCATTCGGCAGCGATCAGTTTCATCGACGACCACCGCCAGTGGTTCAAGGCGAAGTGCGGCATCGACCAGTGCGAAACGCCCATTGCCGTGTCGTTTTGCGCGCACGCGATTGAATCCCCGACGATCTTTGTCGTCGAAAACGCGAGTTGTGATCCGCGTTTTGCCGCCAATCCACTGGTCACCGGAGCGCCGCACATCCGTTTTTATGCGGGCATGCGGATTTTAGCCGCCGACGGCACGCCGATCGCTTCGCTGTGCGTTTTCGATCCCGAGCCGCGCCCGCAAGGGCTGACCGAAGTTCAGCAGGCGACCCTGCAGGTTCTGGCTTCCCAGGTCGAGTCCCTGTTGGAGTTGCGCAGCGCTCTCATCGAACGCGACGCGCAGGTGGCGGCGCAGTCACAGTTGACCGAGAGGCTGCGGCATGTCGCCGAGCACGACGGCCTGACCGGCCTTCCGCATCGTGAACTGTTTCGGCGGCGCGTTGTGGCAGCCATGCGCGATGCGGAGCGGGACGGCACGCGCGTGGCGCTGATGCTGGTCGATGTCGATCATTTCAAGCAGATCAACGACTCGCTGGGTCACGATGTCGGCGATGCCCTGCTGTGCAGTTTCGCGGATCGTCTTCGCGTGGTCGTGCGGGCGACGGACACCGTCGCAAGACTGGGCGGCGACGAATTCGGCGTGCTGCTGTCCGGTATCGATCGCGACGAGGAGATTGCGATGATCGTCCGGTCTTTGAACGAGCGGCTGCAGCAGCCGATGAAACATCGCGGCCGGATGGTGGATTGTCGTGCCAGCATCGGCCTGGCGGTCTTTCCCGATCATGCCAACACAGCCGAAAAGCTTACCAAATGCAGCGACCTTGCCTTGGCTGTGGCCAAGCGCGCCCGTGGTTGCGTAGAAACTTTCTGCCCCAGTATGGCCGAGGAGTTCGAGCGGGATACCCGGATGCTCGCGGTGGCGAGAGAGGCCATCGCAAACCGGCGCATCGTGGCCCATTATCAGCCCAAGATCGACCTCAGTACCGGCGTATTGGTCGGTTTCGAGGCCCTGGTCCGCTGCAGCCGGCTGGGCTTTGCGCCGATGTTGCCCGAGTTTTTCGGGCCGGCATTTGCCGACCGAGAACTTGCGCTGGCCATCAGCCGGCAGATGCTTTCGCGTGTGCTCGACGATATTCGGGGATGGGTCGACAGGGGCCTCGCGTTCGGCCACGTGGCCATCAATACGGGCGCGGCTGACTTTTACGCGAATGATTTTGCCGAACGCCTGCTGGCCGAAATCGAAATGCGTGGCCTGAGGCCGGACATGATCGAGCTGGAGGTCACCGAAGGCGTGTTTCTGGGGCGCGGTTCCCATCACGTCGCGCGCGCGCTTTCGATCCTGAGCGAGTGCGGGGTGCGCGTCGCGCTGGACGATTTCGGCACCGGCTATGCCGCGCTGACCCATCTCAAGCAGTTTCGCGTCGACGTGTTGAAGATCGACCGTTCGTTCGTGAGCGGCATCGGTATCAACGTCGACGATAGCGCGATTGTCCGGGCGCTTATCGGCCTTGGTCAGAGCCTTGGCATCGAAACCGTCGCGGAAGGAATCGAGACCCTCGCACAGGCGGAATTTGTGAAGGCACACGGCTGCGACATAGGCCAGGGTTTTCTGTTCAGCGCCGCGCAGGGCCCTAAACATGTGCCCGGAATCATCGCGCATTATTCCCACCAAGCAGCCGCGTGATGGCTGCTGATGGGAAGCTGCGTAGCCTAACTTTGAGCCGACCAGCTTAGGCAGAGCGCGATCATGTTATCGTCATTATTGTACATCAGCCGCAGCGGGCTATCGCCGCGTGATGCAGCGAAAGGCGTCGAGCAAATCGTTGCTACCTCGGTTGCCCGAAATCTGACACTCGGCATCACCGGCGCGCTGCTATTCACGGGCGAACACTTTGCACAAGTGCTTGAGGGGCCTGAGGAATCCATCGATATCTTGATGGCGGACATTTGCCGCGATCCAAGGCATACCGATGTTCTGGTAGTCGATCGTCACGCGCTTGAACAACGGCGCTTCCCGGACTGGAGCCTCGCGTATTTCGGCCCTTCGCAATTCGTTTCACGACACGTGACGCGATTGTTGAGCGAACCTTCACCGCGCCAGCGCCGACGCGCCGCAGAATGGCTCCACGACCTGATGTGGGAGTTCGCGGCGGGGCCCGGTGCACCTTCCTGAACGCGGAAGTCACGGCCCCACCGAGCCTCCCAATGGACAAATACTATTCGGAATTCGAAGGCTGATCCGGTGAGCGCAGCGGAATGCTGAAGCAGAACTCTGCGCCGTCGGAATCACTGTTTTCCAGCCAGATCCGCCCCCGGTGCGATTGAACGATTGTCCGGCAGATCGAAAGGCCCAGTCCCATGCCGCCCTTCTTCAGCGAGTCGAACCACGAAAAGATGCTCCGCGCGGATTCGATCGGAACCCCGGGGCCGGTGTCGCTGACGCTCACGACCACCATATTCCCCTCCTCACGCGCGCTGATCGTGATCACACGGCGATCCGATGCCACGACCGCTTCGCAGGCATTGCGTAACAGGTTGATCAGCACTTGCTGAATTTGAATGCGATCCGCCATCATCGTCATGCCTTTCGGGACCCGATCAACAAGACGGATATCAGACAGGGGCGAGGCTTTTACGAGCTTCACGCACTCGGCGACCGCGGGTTTCAAATCGAACGCCATTCGGGCAGGCTCGCGTCGCCGCGTCAGCTCGCGCAAGACCCTGATGGTCTCTACGCCGCGTCGCGAAGCGTCTTCGATCCCCTTGATCGCCTTGTCGAATTGGCCTGCATTTTGCGGCGGAAGGCCTAGCTGCCGAAGACCGGCCGTGTAGTTGGAAATCGCGCTCAACGGTTGATTGAGTTCGTGGGCCAGTGTGGCCGCCATCGTCCCCATCGTATTGACACGCGAAGCGTGGATCAAGTCGCCTTGCAAAACAGCAAGGGCATCGCTCGCCTCGCGCTGGGATGTCACATCGTAACCCTCGCAGAAAAGGCCCGTGATCTCGCCATCCACATTGCGTACGGGTTGGTAGATGAAATCGCAGTAGCGCATCTTGAGCGTGCCGGAGACCGGATCGAACGCTTCTATCGGCATTCCGTGGGCCAGGAAGGGTTCGCCAGTCTGATACACTTCGTCAAGGATCGCGACGAAGCCCTGCTCGGCCGCTTCGGGCAGCGCTTCGGCGACGGCCAGTCCTTCCAGCCGATCACGGCCGACAAACTTCCTGTAGCTGGCGTTGGCAAATGAAAAACAGTGGTTTGGTCCGTGCGTTGTCGCAATGAAGCCGGGCGCGTTTTCGTAGATCGTACGAAGCTCATCGCGTTGAATGACAAGATGATCCAGGTAGGCACCTAAGTCGACCAACGCGAGACAGTTCTGCTGCACAGCCCCATCATCATCGCGCGCCGTGCTGAGAAGGGCAAATGCAGAAAATTCGGTCCCGTCGACCCGGCGACATCGCAATTCCCACGTGCCTTCGCTGCCAGTGGCTATCGCCTGTTGTATCAATGCCAGGGCACGAGCGTCGGCGGTATTGCGCAAGACAGTATCGATCTGGCCGCCAAGGATTTCGGCGCGCACCAGACCTGTCAGCGCCAGCGCTGCATCATTGGCGAAGACGATGGGATTACCGGGGGTCTGCCCGTCGGTGCAAATCAACGCCATCCGTGTCGCTTCCGGCGGAATCGCAGAGGCATCCGATTCTTTCAGCAGCCGCACAGCGCCTTCTAAATAGGATTTCGGCGACTTCTGCAGCATCGAACGGGGCTCCTTGCTCATTAAGACCAGACAGCGGAGCGGCCGACCGCGGCCTGTTTATCCAACGCTGTTTAGCCCCCACAGCGGATGCAGGGGGGCACAGAATATAGCAATATAACGGCGAATAGCTAGCAGTGGTGCCAATGAACACGCGCGTTCTATTTTTTCCACATAGCAATTAGTACGTCTATATACTTATATTTATAGTATAGAATTGGTATTTATAATTTAAAGTCCATCTGGATTAAAACCTATTTTCATAATTGATCGCATATTCGATGGGTTTAAAGCTGCCTCCGTTGGAAGCATAGGCAGAGCAGGCGGTGAGTCCGATTATGCAGTGTTCCTGCGCCCGCAAAGTAATGTGGTCCCCGGCCTTGCTCACCGGCGGCAATACCGAAATACCGCCATCAGCCTCATTCACCGGCACATTCATGAAGAGGTTAAAGGCGACGGGAATGTCGTCTTCCTCGATACCATACATGGCCAGCGCGGAAGCAAGGTTGCCCATGCAGCCGCGATGAACCGGCTTATCGGGGTAGAAATGCCGGAACGTCGCTTCGCTACAGGGTGTAAGAAGAAAGTCGTGGGTGCCCACCGTATCTTCCTTAATCTCCAGCAGCACGCGTGATCGATTGCTCCACAACCGGTTCCCTGCAGTTAACCGGATGGTTTCCTCATAATCGAATGTCCGGCCATTGGAGATGACCTCGCGCACATCCTCGCGCCCGAATGCAAGCAAGTCCGCGACCTGGGAGCCCATCGGATCCCAGACCGTGAGCGTGCTGCCCGCGTCGAGGCGAAAGGCTGTGCCGCTGCGGGGCGGAATTTCGATGCGGTTCGTCACGCCCGCTGATCCCGGAACGGACAACTCCAGGCTGGATCGACAGCGCGACCGCTATACTGCCGCGCCTCGCTGGTCTCTCCATGCCGGGACAGCATCGGGTTGATATCGCCCGCCAATGCCTCGTCCCGCTTCAGAATGCGCGCACGCATCGTTTCGTATTTTCCTTCCTCCCGCAGACTTTCAAACTGATCGTGCAGATTGAACACCATGGCGGGTCGGGGAAAGCGCCGTGCCGGGCGGGAGGCGTGCGGATGCAGGCCAACGACGAAGAAGGCGCTGCCGCCAAAGCTCAAGGAGAAATGCGGATCGTCCGGATCTGCGCTTACCGCATCGTCGTAGGGCAGGCCCAGCCACGCATCCTTGTCGGAGAACGACTGGATGCGCTCCCACATTGCGGCTTCGAACTGCTTTTCACTGAGATCATGCGGCCCGTCAAAAACCACCGCGAGACTGCGTAGCCCGGTGCTGTCTTCGCGATACTCGTCACACCATTTGAGGAGTTCGCGATGGATTTCCACGTCGTTCCAGGCGCTGGTCAGGCTCACGGCGTTGACGACGTGAAGACTTCCCGTGGCAAGCGCGGATTTTGCACCGAGGCAGGGGAAGGCGCTGTCCCGTATGCGCTCCCGGAACTCACGTTCGATGCTTTCATTGTGCATTTGTCAGACCTTTCGTACCAACAAGTCCGAACGCCTGACGTGCAAAATGGTTCACGGGGGCACCCGTGTCTGCGTAAACGCTAAGGTTTCAGCCAGTAGCGCAGGATCAGCGAGACGGCGCCCAGCGCGAGCACGCTACCCGCCCAGATCAGAGCCATCCATCCCAGGCGCTTCCACAAGGGCGCGTCATCCATCAGTGGTAGCCATGCTCGCCCACCTTGCCGCGAAACACCC
This sequence comes from uncultured Novosphingobium sp., assembly GCA_964502105.1. GTDB lineage: Bacteria > Pseudomonadota > Alphaproteobacteria > Sphingomonadales > Sphingomonadaceae > Novosphingobium. The sequence continues at coordinate 232,425 of CAZCUS010000002.1, forward strand.
AATAGGCCCAGGCCGTGTAAGCGAGAATGATCGGCACGATGATGACGGTTCCCACCAGCATGAAAATCTGGCTCTGTTCAGGCGCCGCCGCGTCCCAGATCGTCACCTGATCGGGTATGACATAGGGGAACATGCTGATCCCGAGACCGGCGAAGCCCAGCAGGAACAGCAACAGGGTCAGAAGAAACGGGAGCCGCTCCGCACCGGCGCGCAGGCTGCGAAAAAAGAAGAAGCTTGCAACCAGCACCAGGATCGGCACTTGCGCGGTAAGCAGCACGCCGGGCATTTCGAACCAGTGCCGCCAATAAGCGAACACCAGAAATGGCGTCGCGGCACTGACGGCCGCCATGGCAAGCAGGGTCAGCACGCCCAGAATGCCGGCAAGCTTATAGGCGCGCTGTTGGCCCGATCCTTCGGTTTTCCAGATAAGCCAGGTCGCGCCGAGCAGCGCATAAGCGATGACGACACCCACGCCGGTCAGCACACTGAAGGGCGAAAGCCAATCGAGCCAGCCGCCGGCATAAGCATCATTGGCAACCTTGATGCCTTGCAGCAGGGCGCCGAGCGTCACGCCTTGCGCGAAAGCAGCGATGACGGACCCTGCCGTGAAGGCAAAGTCCCAGAACGCGCGATGCGCGGGATCACGCCAGCGAAATTCGAACGCGACACCCCGGAAAACGAGGCCGAGCAGCATGGCGATCATCAGCGGATAGGTTGCCGGCAGAATGATCGAATAGGCCAACGGGAAGGCCGCAAACAGCCCGCCGCCACCCAGAACGAGCCAGGTTTCATTGCCATCCCACACCGGCGCGATCGAATTCATCGCCTGGTCGCGTTCCCCGCCAACGGTAAAAAACGGGAAGAGGACGCCAATGCCCAGATCGAACCCGTCCATCACCACATAGGCGAAGACGGCGAAGGCGATGATGAAAGCCCAGATGACGGTGAGGTCGAGGTTGTAGACCATGACTTATGACCCCTCTGAGTCTGGAGTGCCATCGAACGCGGGTGCGGGTGTGGTGCCTGCGGATCGGACTGGCGCGGAGGGTGGATCGCTCTCCTGTGCATGTGGCGGCCGCGTCATCAGTTTCAGCAGATACCAGGCGCCCGCGCCGAACACGGCGAAATAGACCAGCACGAATGCCAGCAGCGATGCGGCCACGGCAGGTGCCGCGAGCGGCGAGTGCGACTCCCCGGTCAGCAGATGACCATAAACGGTGTAAGGCTGACGGCCGACTTCGGTGGTGATCCATCCCGCGATCACCGCGACGAAGCCGCTTGGCCCCATGACGATCGCAAGGCGATGCAGCAATGGCCAGTCGTAAAGCGATTTGCGCCAGCGCGCCACAAGGCTGAACATGCCAAGGCCCAGCATCGCGAAGCCGAGCCCGACCATGACGCGGAATGCCCAGAACACGACGCCCACCGGCGGTTCGAGATCGTCGGGGATAGTGTCGAGACCGGCAAGCGGCGCATCGGGATCGTGTTTGAGGATCAGCGAGGATGCCTTGGGAATTTCCACGGCGTAATCGACACGCTTTTCCGCGCTGTTGGGAATTCCGAACAGGATCAGCGGCGCGCCGTCGGGATGGCTTTGGAAGTGGCCCTCCATCGCCATGACCTTGGCAGGCTGATGCTCCAGCGTATTAATGCCGTGCATGTCGCCGGCGAAAATCTGGATCGGCGCGACGATCGCCGCCATCCACATTGCCATGGAAAACATCTTGCGGGCGTAGGGGTTGGTGCGATCCCGCAGCAGGTGCCAGGCACCGACTGCGCCCACCACCAACGATGTCGTGAGATAGGAGGCGATGACGGTGTGGACGAGGCGATAGGCAAAGCTGGGGTTGAAGATGATCGCCAACCAGGAGCCGGCAGGCACGAACTGGCCCTTGGCATTGATGGCAAACCCGGTCGGGGTCTGCATCCAGCTATTGACGCTCAGGATCCAGGTGGCGGATATGAAGGTGCCCAGCGCCACCATGCAGGTTGCCGTGAAGTGCAGCTTTCGCCCCACCTTGTTCATTCCGAACAGCATCACGCCCAGAAAGCCGGCTTCCAGAAAGAAGGCCGTCAGCACTTCATAGGCCATAAGCGGGCCGATGACCGGCCCCGCCTTGGTCGAGAATACCGACCAGTTGGTGCCGAACTGGTAGGACATCACGATACCGGACACGACGCCCATGGCGAACACGACGGCAAAGATCTTCAGCCAATAGCGAAACAAGTCGAGATAGACGCTTTTGCCGGTCTTGAGCCAAAGCCCTTCCAGAACCGCCAAATAGCTTGCCAGTCCAATCGAAAATGACGGAAAGATAAAATGGAAGCTGACCGTGAAGCCAAATTGTATGCGCGCCAGCATAACGGGGTCGAGATGTTCAAACATGCAATGGTCCCCAGAAGGCGTCAGCGCTTTTCCATAGCATGTAAGCGGCGACACCGAAGATAAGTATCGAGAACACTGTCGTCAGAAGGCCGGTAGTGCCTGCCATCTTTTTTGCGGCCAACGCGCCGCCGAAGCTTCCCACCAATCCACCGGCAATGAAGATGGCAGCCAGGGGCCAGTCGATCAGCCCCGAAAAGGCATAGTTCAGTGCCGTGGTAAGGCCAAAGGCCGTCACCGCGACCAAGGATGAGCCAATCGCGTTCAGGATGGGCATGCCTGTCGAGGCAACGAGGCCCGGGACGATGAGGAAGCCACCGCCAATGCCGAAAAAGCCCGAGAAAAGCCCTGTCCCAAGACCGTAGCCCAGCACCTTGGGGGCCTTTTCGCGGTTGCATTCAGCGCCCGGATTGCCGGCATCGCCGCGACTTCGCAGCATCACTATCCCAACGATCACCATCACGATCGCGAACAGGAAGAGCAGCTTCTGGCCATCGAACGCCTTGCCGGCCGTCGACCCGGCTAAGGCGCCCGCAATGCCTGCGCCAGCATAAAGCGAGGCGCAGCGCCATTTGACGGTATGGTTGCGGGCGTGGCTGACAAGGCCTGCCGCCGCGTTCGCCGCCACCGCCAGCGCGCTGGTGCCAATGGCCACATGCGGATTTGGTACGCCGACGAGATAGACCATGAGCGGCACGGCCAGGATCGACCCACCTCCGCCGACCAGCCCCAGCGTGAAGCCGACCAGGCCGCCGGACAGGGCGCCCAGGACATATTGGGCGGTGTCGAGCATCACGATGCGGCGCGATACTGGGGCTGCGCCATCCATTCTCGGCCCTTGAGCATCGCATTCCAGTATATCCAGGGCAAAGCCTCGGACTTGAGCAGCCAGGACAAGCGCTGCGGCTTGGTGCCTTCGATGATCCAGCTCGGAAAGCTGGGCAGCAGCTTGCCGCCATATCCAAACTCGGCGAGCAGGATCTTGCCGCGCTCGACCGTAAGCGGGCACGAGCCATAGCCGTCATAGACCGCGGTGGGTGCCTTGCCCGCCAACGTGCCAAGCAGGTTTTCGGCGACCACGGGGGCCTGCTTGCGCGCGGCGGCCATCGTCTTGGCATTCGGAGTCGAACCGCCATCGCCCAGGCCAAAAATGTTGTCGTAGCGGACATGCTGCAGCGTCGCGGGATCGACATCGACATAGCCGGCCTCGTTCGCCAGCGGGCTTTGCGCCAGAAACGCCGGTGCTTTTTGCGGCGGCGTAACATGGATCATGTCGAAGCTCTTCGTGATTTCACCCGTTTTGCTGCGGAACGTCGCCTGCTTCAACGCGCCGTCGATCGCGACGAGTGTCGATTCAAAATTGAGATCGACGCCATACCGTTCGATGTAGGACATCAGCGGCGGCACGAATTCCGGGACGCCGAAAAGCACGGCACCAGCGGTGTGGAATCCAACGTCGATACTGCCGAGCACATTGTTGCGGCGCCAGTGATCGCAGGAAAGATACATCGCCTTTTGCGGCGCGCCGGCACACTTGATGGGCATGGGCGGCTGGGTGAACAGCGCAACGCCTTCGCGCATATTCCGGACCAGTTCCCACGTGTAGGGAGCCGTTTCATAGCTATAGTTGGACGTAACGCCGTTTCCGCCAAGCGTCGCTGGCAGACCGTCGATCGCGCCCCAATCCAGGGCGATGCCGGGGGCGACAACCAGTGTGCGATAGCCGATGACGCTGCCGTCCTCAAGGGTCAACTGATCGAGGTGAGGCGCAAATGCAGCTACCGCGCCTTTTACCCAACGGACACCGGCAGGCATGACCTTCGCTTCGGGGCGACGGGTATCGGCAACATCGAACACGCCGCCGCCGACCATGGTCCAGCCGGGCTGATAATAGTGCACGTCGCTTGGCTCTATGACGACGATATCAAGCGCGTTGTTGCGCTCCAGAATGGACGCTGCCGCAGCCAACCCGGCGGATCCGCCGCCGACGATCACCACATCCGCCTTGCTGCTAGAAGGTGGCTGTGGCGCGATGCTGGCAACTTCGAGGCGGGGGCGCAGATCGCTGAGGTCATAGCCCGCAGCAGAAGCGCCTCTGAGAATTTCACCCGCCGACTGCGAGCCGACCTGAGACAAGGCCCAGAGCGTGGTCGATCGTGTCCCGGTGCGACAATAGGCAAGCACGGGTCCCTCCAGGCGGTGCAGCGCCGCGACCATGGCCGCGACATGACTTTCGCCGACCTTGCCGGGGATGACCGGGACATGGGCAAATCCCATGCCGTGCTCGGCCGCCAGCGCCTCCATCTGCGCGGCGGTGATCTGGCCGGGCTCCTCGCCATCGGGCCGGTTGTCGATGATCGCGCGAAAGCCCTGCCGTGCAGCGGCCTCGACATCGGCGGCCTCAAGCTGGGGGGACACGGACAGGGAAGGGGTCAGTTGCTTGAAAGCCATGGTGTAATTCCTGAATCAGGCCTGCGAAGGCAGCAGGCGATGCAGCGCCATTCCCGCGATCATCGCGATGACGAAAATGCCGGCGGGAAGGGGGGCAATCACCAGATCGGCTACAGCAGGACCGGGGCAAAGGCCCGCGACCCCCCAGCCGATGCCGAACAGGACCGAGCCAATCGCCAGGCGGTGGTCGATCATGCTGGTCTTGGGCAAGGTGAAGGCTTCTGCCGCAATCGGTTGCGTCATGCGCCGTTGAACCATCCAGGCGACGGCCATGGGTATGATCGCCCCGCCCATGACGAAGGCAAGCGTGGGATCCCAGCCGCCGAACAGATCGAGAAAACCTTGAACGCGGGCTGGATCGGCCATGCCGGACACGGCCAGACCCGCGCCAAACAGCATGCCTGCGAGCAGGGCAATGACGATGCGCATCACAGCCACCCCGCCACGCGGAGCCCGGCGACGGTGGCAAAGCCGCTGGCCATGAACAGGGCGGTCGCGACAATAGACCGGGGCGACAGGCGCGAAAGTCCGCATACGCCGTGACCGCTGGTACAGCCGCTGCCAAGGCGTGTGCCGAACCCGACGATCAGCCCACCGATCAACAACGGAACCACCGAAGGCGGAAAAGTAACCTGAACCGGCTGAAGCTGCGTGACGAGGAACGCGCCGAGCGGAAGGCCGGCGATGAAAATCCAGGCGATGTGCCGGGGCGGCCCGCTATCGGCAATGCCGATGGCGCGGGCGGCAAGGCCACTGATCCCCGCGATGCGGCCGAGGCCCAGCAGCATGATCGCGGCGGAAAGCCCGATCATCAGGCCGCCGATCAAGCCCTGAACAGGCAGCGCCTGCGGGAAGCCGGGTATGATGAAATCACCCATCACAGCACGTCCAGCGGCAGCTTGAGATACCGCACGCCATTGTCTTCGGCCTCGGGCAGGTGGCCGCCGCGCATGTTGATCTGGATCGACGGCAGAATGAGACGCGGCATGTCGAGCGTCGCATCGCGCGCCTCGCGCATTGTCACAAAGGCGTCCTCTTCGACACCGTCATGAACGTGGACGTTGGCGGTGCGCTCAGCGGCGATCGTGGTTTCCCAGACGAACTGGTCGCGGCCCGGCGCCTTGTAATCGTGGCACAGGAACACCCGGGTCTCGCCGGGCAGGGTCAGCAGGCGGCGAATGGAGCGGTACAGCGTCCGGGCGTCGCCGCCGGGAAAATCCGCGCGAGCGGTGCCATAATCGGGCATGAAAAGCGTATCGCCAATGAAAGCGGCATCGCCGATGACATAGGCCAGATCGGCCGGGGTGTGGCCCGGCACATGAAGCGCCATCGCCGGGATCGAACCGATCGCGAAGATGTCGCCATCATCGAACAATCGGTCGAATTGCGAGCCGTCGCGGGCAAATTCGGTGCCCTCGTTGAACATTTTGCCGAACACGTTCTGCACGGCGAGAATGGCGCGTCCGATCGCGATCTGCCCACCCAGCTTCGACTGCAGGTAGGGCGCTGCCGAAAGGTGATCGGCATGGGCATGGGTTTCGAGCAGCCAGTCGATGGCGAGGCCGTTTTCCTCGACATAGGCAATGATCGCGTCCGCCGAGGCAAAGGACGTGCGACCCGCTGCGGGATCGAAATCGAGCACGGAATCGACGATCGCGGCGCGCATCGTCGCGGGGTCATGGACGACGTGGCTCGCAGTGAAAGTCGCCTCGTCGAAAAAGGATTGGACCACGGGGCGGGGTGCATCGCTCACCTGCCTGGAGATCGCCTGGATAATCGTGTCAGCCATCATCGACTCGCCTCAATTTAATAATTACATTATCCATGTAATCATGTAATTGAGTTGCGTCAAGCGATGGTTTGTGGCATCGCGGGAGCTATGGATATGGCGAATACTGAACTGTTGACGGCTGAACCCGGGCCGAGCCGGGCCGTTGCGCTGCGGATGGGCGACAAGGCTCCCGATTTCGAGGCGCGCACTACAAAGGGCCACCTGCGCTTTTCAGCGCTTCGCGGCAGATGGGTCATTTTCTTTTCGCACCCGGCGGATTTCACGCCGGTCTGCACCAGCGAATTTGTCGCACTGGCCAAGGCTTATGATCGATTTGCCGCGATGGACTGCACGTTGCTGGGCCTGTCAGTGGATAGCCTTTATGCGCATCAGGCTTGGGTTCGCGCCATCGATGACCTGTTCGGCGTCAGCGTGCCATTTGCAGTGGTGGAAGATCCCTCCATGGCGATTGGCCGCGCTTTCGGCATGCTGGATGATGATGCGACGGACAGCTCCGCCGTACGCGCGACCTATTTCATTGACCCCGACGGCATCATCCGTGCCATCACCCATTATCCGATGACCGTTGGCCGATCGGTGGAAGAAATGCTGCGATTGCTCGCTGCACTGCAGGCTACTGCTGATGGAACCAGGCTGGCACCGGCGGGATGGACTCCGGGAAGTGCGATGCTGCTCCCCCCTGCGGACGAGATGGTGGAAGGGGCAGACTGGTTCTGTCGCACCGCGCCATGATGGCCATCCACGGATCGCGGGAACAGGCCGATCGCGCGACTGAAAAGCTCAAGATTTTTGCCCAGCCCCAGCGGCTGATGATCCTGTCGCTGTTGCTGCGGGGGGAGTGTTCCGTCGCCGAAATCGACGCGTCGACCGGGATCGGCCAGCCGGCGCTGAGCCAGCAACTCGCCGAATTGCGGCGCGGCGAACTGGTTGCGACACGGCGCGAAGCCAAGCAGGTCTATTACAGCCTGGCGGATGACAACGCCCGGCTCTGCGTAAGCAGCATCGAGGCCATATTCGGAGACATTGGCGATCTGTCTGCTGCTGACGACAGCCCACCCGCTGCCGTCGTTTCGCGCGATCGCGACAGCCCGAAGGCGGGTGCCGCGCGATTTGCCCGTATCATCCCCTGACGGGTCAGGCTGAAGGTGCAGCCCGGCATTTGTCGGAGCAGTATTTGACATTCTCCCAGTCCCGCTGCCATTTTTTCCGCCACGCGAACGGTCGGCCGCAAGCGGCGCATATCTTGGTCGGAAGGGTGAGCTTCTTGTGAGCCATAGGGATTGCGCCTTAGCACGATGCCGCCGTATCGCGATGCAGCTGTTGCCGTCGGCGGGCGTTGGGATGGTCGCATGACCCTTCTCATACCCATTCTGGGCGACCAGCTCTCGCACGATTTGGCTTCCTTGCGCGATGTCGACAAGGGCGATGCCGTTTTGTTCCTGATGGAGGTGGCGGACGAAACGACCTACGTGAAGCATCACAAGGCCAAGATCGCGCTGATCCTCGCCGCGATGCGCCACTTTGCCGAGGAACTGCGCGCGGCGGGCTGGACGGTCGACTATGTGCGGCTTGACGATGCGGCAAACAGCGGCAGCTTCACCGGCGAGATCGAACGCGCGGTAGCCCGCCACAAACCCCGCGCCATCCGCATTGTCGAGCCGGGCGAGTGGCGCGTCAGGGAGATGATCGACGGCTGGGCCGCGCGCTTTGATCTGCCCGTGGACATCCTGGCCGACGACCGCTTTGTCTGCGACATCCTGGAATTCCAGACATGGGCGCAAGCGCGCAACGAGCTGGTCATGGAATTCTTCTACCGCGAAATGCGGCGCAAGACCGGCCTGCTGATGACAAAGAATGGTCAACCCGAAGGTGGCACCTGGAATCTGGACAAGGAAAACCGCGCGCCGCCCAAGCGCGGGCTGAACTATCCCGAACCTATGCACTTCACGCCCGACGACATCACAAGCGAAGTGATCGCGCTGGTTGAAGAGCGATTTCCGGACCACTTCGGGCGGGTCGAAAAATTCGCGCTGCCCGTCACGGCAACGCAGGCCCGGCGGGCACTGGCACATTTCGTACGCACCGCGCTGCCCGATTTCGGCACCTATCAGGACGCGATGGTGACGGGGCAGGACTGGCTCTACCATAGCTGGCTCAGCCCCGCGTTGAACCTCGGTCTGCTGACCCCGATAGAGGTCGCGCAGGCCGCTGCTGACGCTCACGAAGCCGGCCATGTGCCGCTGAACGCCGCTGAGGGTTTTATCCGCCAGATCATCGGCTGGCGGGAATATGTTCGCGGATACTATTGGCTGGAAATGCCGGACGTGGCGCAGGCCAATGCGCTTGAGGCCAAACGGTCCTTGCCGGAATTTTACTGGACCGGCGAAACCGAAATGCTGTGCATGGCAGAGGCCATCCGCAATACCCGCGACAATGCCTATGCCCATCACATCCAGCGGCTGATGGTGCTCGGCAATTTCGCGATGCTGGCGGGCGTGCGGCCGCAGGAGGTCGCCGACTGGTTTCTCGTGGTCTATGCCGACGCTTACGAATGGGTGGAACTACCCAACGTGATCGGCATGAGCCAGCATGCGGATGGTGGCCGACTGGCGACGAAGCCCTATGCCGGCGGCGGCGCTTACATCAACCGAATGTCAGACCATTGCGGCGTCTGCCGGTATGACGTGAAGCAGAAGACCGGCCCCGACGCGTGCCCGTTCAACGCGCTCTACTGGGATTTTCTGGCGCGGCATGAACGCCGCTTTCGTAAAAATCGCCGGATGGTGCAGATGTATGCCAATTGGGACCGGATGAAACCGGACATTCGCGAGGCCTATCGCGCCAGTGCCGCTGCGTTTCTCGATACCATCGCGCCTGCCACCAAAGGCTGGGCACGCTAACGCCGCACAAAAAAATGGCGGGCGGCGCGAGAAATGCGCCGCCCGCCAAGGGAGGGTCTGGGACGACTCTTAGAATTCGAAGCCGAACTGCAGGCCGTAAGTGCGCGGTTCGCGAGCCGACGAGAACGAGAACAGGCCGGCAACGGTCAGGGCCGCATTCGGACCGCGATCGTCGGCCAGGTTGCGACCATAGGCCGTGATGCGTGCCTTGTAGCCATTGAGGTCGAAGGCGAGCGTGGCGCTGGCATCGAGCAGGCCCTGACGGTCAGAACGCACGCGCGGATCGTTGCCGTTGACGACGATGACGCCGTCTGCACCCGTTGTCGTCGGGCCCTGTGAGATCTGCTGATCATACGGCGCGATGTTGCGATAGCTTACGTTGAAGCGAGCTTCACCGAAGCCGACCGGGACGACATAGTCAGCCGTGGCCGAGAAGGTTTCACGCGGGTTGTAGATCAGGTTGTTGGCCGAATAGTCGAACGTGGTCAGCACGCCGCCGACCGGAGCCTGGGTGATGAAGTCCTTGAACTTCGAACGCAGCAGGCCGAGCGAGGCGGTGAGCGTGAGGCCGGTCACAGGCTTGGCGGTCAGTTCCGCTTCGATGCCCTTGATCGAGGCCGAACCGACGTTGGTGACAACGGTTTCGTTGCCGATGCCGCCCGAGATCGGGATCGTGGTGTTCTGCTGCAGGTCGTTATACTTCGAATAGAAGCCAGCCAGGTTGAACAGCAGGCGACGGTCGAACATCGAGCTCTTCAGGCCGAGTTCGTAGGAGTCGACGGTTTCCGCGCCATAGGGCGTCGTCGACGAGATCAGCGTCTGCCCACGACCCGAGAGGCCGCCCGAGCGATAGCCACGCGACCACGAAGCATAGACCATCAGGTCTTCGGTGGGGCGGAAGTCGACGCCGATCTTGGGCGTGAACTTGCTGCCGGAGAACTTGGCCTTCGGGAACTGGTTCGGCGCGACGAAGTTGAAGTTCGACTTCTCGTCATGCGTCCAGCGGCCACCGAACGAGAGGCGGACCCGGTCCATCACTTCCCAGTTGAAGTCACCGAAGAAGGCGTAGGACTGCGAGGTTCCGGTCACGACCTGGGTCGGCGCGGGGAAGGTCGCGAAAGTGGTTTCCTGCGTCAGGTTATACTTCGAATCGTAGAAGTAGGCACCGACGACATAGTCGAACCCGTCGGTGAACTTGCCGGCAGCACGCAGCTCCTGGCTGAACTGACGGAAATCTTGAACGCGGCGAACGTAATACAGGTTGGCGCTGGTGGAATCGAAGTCCTGCGTCTGGTCTTCGTCGGATTTGCGATAGCCGGTGATCGAGGTCAGCTTCACGCCGCCCAGATCGAGGTTCATTTCCAGCGTTGCGGCAGGCGCGGTGTAGTGCGAGTCCGTCGGGCTACCGAATACGGTGTAGAGATCGGTCGTCGTATTGCGGTTGCACTGGTTGGCCGGCGCGGCGGCGACGAGGCCGGGTGCACCGATAACCGCGTCAAGGATCGACTGGTTACAGAAGGCTTCGCTGCTGTTCGAGATGCTGCTGTTGACCGGTTCGAAATCCTGGACCTGCTTTTCAAGCGTCAGCAGCGCGTCGAAGTTGTACGACGGCGTGAACAGGAAGCTGGCGCCGAAGTTCTCGTTGTTGCTCTTACCAACCCGCTTGTTGCGGATGGCGTTGCGATAATAGCCATCGCTCTGGTTGTGGAAGTAGAACCCCTTGGCGGCCAGCACACCGTCGATGATCGGCACGTTGACGACCGCGCGGCCAGCCCAGCTGTCATAGTTGCCATAGCTGATTTCGAACTTGCCGCCCCATTCGCCGGTCGGGCGGGTGCGGCGGATGTTGATGACGCCGCCGATCGTGTTGCGGCCAAACAGCGTGCCCTGCGGCCCGCGCAGGACTTCGATCTGGTTGATGTCGAAGAAGTCGAAGAACTGGCCGGTGTTGGTGCCGATGAACACGCCATCGACCACGACGCCAACGGTCGGCTCGAACGACTTCTCGACGTCGGCGAAAGTCAAGCCGCGGATCGAGACGTTGGCCGCTGCTGCGCCCGAGTTCTGATTGGTGATGAGGACGTTCGGTGCGGCGCCCTGAAGGTCGCCAATGTTGATCGCTGCCTTGCTTTCCAGCTGGGCCGGCGAAATGGCGGTGATGGCGATCGGGGTCTGTTGCAGAGTTTCATCGCGGCGGCGGGCGGAAACGACGATGTCCTGAACCTGCACATCGGCATCGGCTTCGGCGGCCTGCGGCGCGGCATCCTGCGCCAGCGCGGGTGTGCTCAGGCTGGCGATCGCCAGCACCGACAATGCGCAGCCCTGGAAAGCGGCTTTCGGAAAGTGCGTTAGTTTCGCCTTCGTCATCGTAATCTCCCACCCTGAATGTTCCGGCGAACCGGCTCTAGTTGAGGCGGGAATTACGGCGAGGGGCGCTAGTCTCACAAGCTAGTCGAACCGCTAGGTCGTATCTGCCCGGCGTGTTCCGTTCCTCCGACTTTAACTAGCTGACACGGCGTGAAGCTCCGCGATGATACGGGGAAATACAATGGAGAGGTGCTTGGCCGAGTCATTCGACTACATTATTGTGGGCGCCGGGTCGGCAGGCTGCGTCCTGGCAGAGCGGCTTTCGGCCGATCCACGCAACACAGTTCTGCTGCTGGAAGCCGGCGGCGCGGACAGCAGCTACCTCGTGCATATGCCCAAGGGTATGGGCAAGCTGGTGCTCGATCCGGGCCATGCCTGGCATTTCCCCGTCGATCAGCCGCGCGAGCCGGGCATGCCCGCTACCGAAATGTGGCTGCGTGGCAAGGTTCTGGGCGGATCGAGTTCGATCAACGGCATGATCTATGTCCGCGGCCAGCCCGAAGACTATGCCGAGTGGGAAGAACGCGGCGCGACCGGGTGGGGCTGGGACACCATGAAGCGCGCCTTCATCGCGATCGAAGACCATGAACTCGGCGCGGACGACCAGCGCGGCGCGGGCGGGCCCGTGCATATCAGCACCGGCAAGTTCCGCTATCCGGTGGCCGAGGCATTGATCGGCGCGGGCCAACAGATGGGCCTGACCCGCAAGGAAGACCTCAATCGCGAGGATCAGGAAGGCGTCGGTTACTACGCCCACAATATCAAGAACGGCCGCAGGCAAAGCGCGTCGGTGGTGTTTCTGGGCAAGGCGCGCGGGCGGGCCAACTTGCGGATTGAAACCGGCGTTCTGGTGGAGAAGCTCAGGATCGAGCAAGGCGTCGCCACTGGTGTGATCGGCCGGCAGGGCGGGCGTCCGGTAACCTTCGCTTGTGATGGCGAGGTCATCGTGTCGGCCGGTACGATCAATAGCCCGAAAATCCTGCAGCTCTCCGGTATCGGACCCGCGCAGGTCTTGCAGGATGTCGGCGTTGACGTGGTATGCGACAGTCCCGACGTGGGCGGACGCATGCGCGATCATCTGGGCTTTTCGATACCCTATCGTCTGAAGAACAGCACCGGCAACAACCGGCGTTTCCATGGCCTCGGCCTGATCGGCAGCGTGTTGCAATACTATGCGACGCGCAAAGGCCCGATGGCGACCGGTCCGTTCGAAGTGGGCGCTTTCGTGCGCACCGAGCCGCAAGTCAGCCGACCGGATGCCCAGCTTTATATGGGGGCTTTCACGTTCGCGCGCGGCGATGACAACTTCCCGGTGCCGCTGGCCGACGTAGAGCGCATGCCGGGCCTGACCATGTATGGCCAGCTGCTGCGCCTGACGAGCGAGGGCGAGATCAGGCTGCGCTCACCCGATCCTGAGGCACCGCCGGTGATTACGCCGAACTGGCTCACCACGCCGGAGGACGAGCACGCGGCGATCGCAATGGTCCGCTACATGCGCCGCTACATGGAACAGCCTGCCATTGCGCCGTATGTCAGCGAGGAACTCGTGCCCGGCGCGAGTTGCACCAGCGATGAGGATATCCTCTCTGCCTTCCGGCGCCTGTCGCTGTGCGGAACCCATGCGGTCGCGACCTGCCGGATGGGTAGCGACAATGCGGCGGTCTGCGATGACCGGCTGCGGGTGCGCGGGGTTCAAGGGCTTCGCGTGGTCGATTGTTCGGTCATGCCGGCGCCGGTTTCGGGCAATACCAATGGCCCGGTGATGGCGCTGGCATGGCATGCCGCAAGCGTGATCGCCCAGGACGGAAGGCGGTGACGGCGATGTTGGGTGCAAACTTGCCGATTCGGCAGATCGCTTATTTCGTGCCGGATGTCCGGGAGGCGGCTCGCGCGCATGCGGCGACCTTTGGGTCCGGCCCCTATTTCGTCGCCGACAATATCCCCCTGCGCCGCTGCCTTCATCGCGGGGTCGAGGCGCATCTCGACCACAGTTCCGCTTATGGCCAATGGAACGACCTGATGATCGAGTTCGTGCAGCAGAACAACGGCGGCCCATCGGCGTTTCGCGACATGTTCGCGCCCGGCAGCGAGGGTCTGCACCACGTCGCCCTGATCGTGGACGATCTGGCGCAGGCGCAGGCCGCCTGTGAGCAGGCCGGCTTTGCCACCGCGCTGGAAGCGGAGATGAACGACGGTTTCCGCTTCCTGATGATGGATGCCGTTGCGCGCTACGGCCACATGATCGAACTTTATGAAGCGGCCCCTGTGCTGACCGGCTTCTACGATTTCGTCCGGGACGCGGCCGCCGGTTTCGACGGTCGCGATGTGATCCGCCCGATCACGATGGGATGAATCGCGGCTTTATTCGCCCAGCCACTCGTCGATGATCGGTTTCAGCACGGTGGAAATCAGTTCCACCAAAAGGCCCGGCATTGGCGGCGCGATGTAGCAGATTGGCCCGTATCCATCTTCCGGCGCAGCCCCGGCCGCGACGATGTGCCAGCCGGCGCTGAGCAGCCGCTCGACCTCGCCGGGCAGGTCGTCCGTCCAGACACCGATATGGCGGCCATCCGGGGCACTGTGCGGATCGTAGAACGGGCCGGTGCCCTGCACCAATTCGAAATGATGCGGCGCGCCGATCGAATAGGTCGCCTTGACGTTGACCTCATGCAAGCCCTGTTCAGGCGTCCAGAACGGGAAGGGGCTGAAGTCGCGAACCGGTGCCCATTGCAGCCCCATGCTTTGCCCCAGCGAGGCCTGTGCAGCGTCGATATCCTCGACGATCATGCCGGTGTGATGAATACGGTTCAGGTCAATCATTGCAGGAGGCTCCAGAGAAAAAGGGGGCTCAGCGCCAGGGGACGATCAGGTTCTGACCGTCCCAGTTGCGGGCTTCTTCGACAGGTTGCGCATACATCGCGCGGATCGTGGGGTGTTCAGGATAGAGTTCGATGAAGTGGCCCAGCGTTTCCTGCGCATCGACATAGCATATTTTTGCGCCGACAGCCTCGAACTCGCTGACGACAGGGCACCCGGCAGCGACCAGCCGATCACGTTCGGCCTCGTAATCGTCGCAGAACATGGCGACGTGATGCAGGCCTTCGCCGCCATCGGGAAACATGTCGTGGAAAGCGCTTGGGCCAGTCGAAAGGATCTGCACCAGTTCGATATTGAGATCGCCGGACTGGACGAACACGCCGCGAAGTCGGATCGGTTCAGCGGGCTGGCCGCGGTAGTGATGGCCGCTCAGGATCGCTTCAACGCCGCCCACGAAGGGGCCTATACCCAACAACTCATGCCACCGGGTGCAAGCGGCCTCCAGATCGCGCACGACATAACAATTCTGCACGATCTTGCCCGTCGCACCGTTCGACATTGCGTCTCTCCCACCCCGCTCCGGGGCTTCTGCGACACAGGATAGCGGGCCGTGGTCCCGGTGAAGACTAACAGCTTTGAGAGGCGCGGTTTTATGGGATCGCGCCTAGCGTGGCAGATGAAAATTATCGGGTGAGGTATAAAATGCGTGAATTGGGCCGGATTCGGTGGACCGCCGGCTTGGGTGTGGCAGCTTTGCTCTGTGCGGCTGCGCCGATGCTGCAAAGCTGCTCGCAAGCCATTGCCAGCGACGTCGATGCCTCCACCGATCCCGATAACTGGACCGGTTTTGGCCGTACTGCCGGCGAGCAGCATTTCAGCCCCCTGACCGAAATCGACAGTGGCAATGTCGAGCGACTGGGTCTTGCCTGGTCGATGGATCTGCCGCAGCAGAACAGCGTATCCGCGCCGCTCGCCATCGATGGCATCCTCTACACCGCCACTGGCTACAGCGTGGTGCGGGCGATCGATGCTGAGACCGGCAAGCTGCTGTGGGAGCACGATACCGGCGCGGCGGAAGCCGCCGGCCGCAAGCTGCGGCAAGGCTGGGGCATTCGCGGGCTGGCCTATGGCGACAAGCGGCTATACGTCGGCACGCACGACGGTCGCCTTGTCGCGCTGGACCCCGCCACTGGCAACGAGGTCTGGAGCCAGCGCACGCTGCCGATCGACAATGCCAGCTTCATCAGCGGCCCGCCGCGCTATTTCAACGGCAAGGTCATCATCGGCTTCGGTGGCGGCGATGTCAGCGATGTGCGTGGCTACGTCACGACCTATGATGCGAAGACCGGCAAGCAGTTGTGGCGGTTCCACACCGTGCCCGGCAATCCTGCGGACGGGTTCGAGAACAAGGCCATGGAGATGGCGGCAAAGACCTGGGCCGGGGACTGGTGGAAATACGGCGGCGGCGGCACCGTGTGGAACGCGATGACCTATGACCCGACCACCAACACGATGCTGATCGGGGTGGGCAATGGCAGCCCATGGAACCACAAGGTGCGGAGCATGGGCACGGGCGACAACCTGTTCCTGGCCTCCGTGGTGGCGCTGGATGCCGATACCGGGGCGTACAAGTGGCACTATCAGGTCAATCCCGGCGAAAGCTGGGACTACAATGCCGCGATGGACATGCAGCTGGCCGACCTGACGATCGACGGAAAGCTGCGCAAAGTCATGATGACCGCGCCGAAGAACGGCTTTTTCTACGTAATCGATCGCACCAATGGCAAGCTGATCTCGGCCAAGCCGTTCGTGAAGGTAACCTGGGCCAAGAGCATCGACCTGAAGACTGGCCGGCCGATCGAAGACCCCGATGCGCGCTACCCTGATGGCAAGACCTTCACGATGTGGCCCGGCCCGGTCGGCGCGCATACCTGGCTGCCGATGGCGTTCAACCCCCGCAGCGGTCTGGTCTATATCCCGGCTATCGAGATGGCGACCAGCTACAATGATGTTGGCATTACCCGCGAAAACTGGAAGCGCGCGCCCGGCAGCGCGGTGGACGGGGCAGCGATCCCGAACTTCGTGGTCAAGGATGCCGGGCCGACCAACGCGACAAGTTCGCTGATGGCATGGGATCCGGTCAATCAGCGCATGGCATGGAAGGTGCCGACCCCCGGTCCGTGGAACGGCGGGATCATGACGACCGCCGGCAATCTGGTGTTCCAGGGCCGGATCGACGGGCAGTTCAACGCCTATGGAGCGGACGACGGCAAGTTGCTGTGGAGCTTCGCCGCGCAGGCGCCCGTCACCGCGCCGCCGATCAGCTATCGGGTGAAGGGCAAGCAATACGTTACGGTGATAACCGGCATGGGCACCAGCGGCGCGGCATTCGGCGCTCTGCTGCCCGTCAGCATCGATTATCGCACGCAGGCGCGCCGCATCCTGACGTTCGTGCTCGATGGCAAGCAGACGCTGCCCAACTCGGTCGTTACGCCGCTTACGCCGATGGAGGACAACGACTTTGTCGCCAACACGGCTGCGGAGGCGCGCGGCATGATGACCTATGCGCTCCATTGCGCGGTGTGCCACGGCGTTGATGTGATCGCCGCCGGGCAAGCGCCAGATCTGCGCGCGTCGCCGATCCCGTTCGACAGTGCGGCGTTCACGACGGTGGTCAAGGACGGGGCACTGGTGGCCAACGGCATGCCGCGCTTCGAGGAATTCAGCGCCAGCCAGATGGACGATCTGCGCCAATACCTACGCAGCAAGACGGCCGAGCTGCGTACCAAGCCCAAGTAAGGTCAAAAACCGAAGAGGCCGCCCGCTCCGAAAGGGAACGGGCGGCCTCTTAACGGTGACCTCAATCAGGCGCTACAGAACCGGCGGGACTTTGTGCGGGTCGTCGCTCAGGTAATAGTCGACGTAGCGGTGGAAATACTGGTTCCCGCGCTCGTTGCGGCCAAACAGGATGTTCGGGACAGCACCTGATGCCAGGCCCTTCTGCACTTGCAGGCCCACGCCGTAGTCCTCCACGTTCACTACGTCGCGCAGCCAGTCCATCATGCCTTCGATCGCTGCAGCGTCTTCGGCGTCCTTGGGTGGCTCGCGGCGAATGAACAGCAGGTTGGTGCTGTTCTCTTCCGGCGTGGGGCCAGGGATCAGTTGTGCGACCTGGGTGATTTCCGGCGCGAAGAATATGCTGACGTTGGGGAAGATCGTGCGAACGAAGTCGTAGCCCTCGTTTTCGTGCTCGCCCCATGTTTCGCGCGGCAATTCGCCCAGTGCTTCCTTGATGCGGACCTGCGGATAGCCGACGCGCAAGTGTGGTCCAAAGGCGGTGAAGTTCATAATGTTGCTGAACGTGCGCGGATGGATCGTCTCGGGGTGGGCGGCCGCGAAATGGTAGCCTTCCAGATAACCGTCATAGGCGATCTTCCAGTTCGGACCGTAGATCCGGCGCGATCCGCAGAAGTGGTAGTCCTTGAGGTTGTAAGCCTCCAGATCGTCCAGCATGCCGCCAAGGTGCGCGGCGATATCCAGCTTGGCTCCGGGGTCGAGGCTGACCCAGACGATCCCGCCCGCCTCCGCGCAGGGAAGCTGCGTAAGACCGCGATCTTCCTTGCACACCGGGCCGAATTTCTGCGGCTCGGCTACGCCCAGCAGCTTGCCATCATTGCTGTATGTCCAGGCGTGATACGGGCACGAAAAGCGCTTGGCGTTGCCGAGGCCCTCGGGCTTCAGGATCATGCCGCGATGGGTGCATACGTTCAGCATCGCGGCGACGCTGCCATCGCTCTTGCGCGTGATCAGCACGGGCTTGCCCATGAGATCCACCGCTTTGTAATCGCCCGGATTGGGTATCTCGGCAGTCAGCGCGGCGAGCAGTGGAACCTTCAGGAAAATCTCCGACATCTCGCGGTCGAACCGGGCTTTGTCGATGTAAGTGCTGGCTGGCACTTCCATGCTCGAGGGCGCGCTGTCGGTCGTGCCGGTCTCGACGAATTGCAGCATCTTCGCCGCTTCGTCGCCAATTGTCTCGTGATAGCCCATTGTCTCTCCTCAGGGCAGGCACACGACGGTTTTGCCCGTCGTCGCACCGCTCATCAATCGTATCAACGCATCCGGCGTCGCCTCCAGCCCATGGCTGACATTCTCCAGGGGCTTGAGATCACCGGACTGTACCCATGCCGCAATACGCTCCCGCGCTTCTGCAACAAACTCCGGATGATCATAGGTCAGGAAGCCGCGCATCGTCGCGCGCTTGACCAACAATTGCCAGAGGTTGCGGATGGGATACTGCTCATCGGCGTTGTTGTAATTGGCGATCATGCCGCAAACGACGATGCGGCCATGATCGTCCATCGCCGGAAGCATAGCGTCCAGAATTTCGCCGCCGACATTGTCGAAATAGACGTTGACGCCATCGGGTGCGGCACGCGCGATCTGCTCGCCCAGATCGCCACCGTCCTTGTAATCGATCACTTCGTCGAAGCCGATATCGCGGCACAGCGCCGCCTTCTGCGCGCCGCCGGTAACGGCGATGGTGCGGCAGCCCCACAGCTTGGCGATCTGTCCTGCGACATTGCCGACCGCGCCCGCTGCCGCGCTGATCGCTACCGTGTCACCCCGCTGGATCGCGCCGATGGCGAATAGGCCGACATAGGCTGTCAGGCCCGACGGCCCCAGCGTGCCCATGTAGAGCGAGAGCGCATCGCGGTCCGGACAGTCGCACTTTTCCAGGCCCAGCGCGTCCGCGCCGATCACACTGTATTCCGCCCAGCCGGACAGCGAGCGCACCAGATCGCCCGGTGCGAACCCCGGCGCGCGGCTTTCCACTACTTCGCCCAGCGCCATGCCGCGGATCGTCTCGCCAAGCTGCAATGGCGGCAGATAGCTCGGGCGATCATCAAGAAAACCACGGATTGCCGCATCGATCGCGAAGACGCGGTTGCGCACCAGCATCGTGCCTTCAGCGACGCTCGGCATGGCATCTTCCACCAGCAGGAAGTCCTGCGACGCGGGTAACCCGGTCGGCCTGCGTGCCAGCGTAATCCTGCGATTGGTACCGTTCATATCCCTCCGCCCGCCGATCACTGTCGGCTGGTAAGGTGCTGATGATAGGGAAGCAGACGATGCGGCCTGCCCTGTCATTACCGCTAGGTTATCCCACATGCCCTGGGAACGCCTGACGCAATCCATAGGTCATAGGCTATCAGGATTGCGGTAAACCGGGGCAAGGAAGAGGAGAATCAATATCATGGCTGACGCTGATCCGCAGATCAAAGCCCCCCCGCAAATCACGGGAGAGCCGCTGCCGCGTTGCCCCGGAACGTCCTATCGCGATCTGGCGCTGGCCGATACCAACGAGGTGCCCGAGTTCCTCTATCAGGACGTCTACGAGAATCTCGGGTCTGACCCGATCCCCGCGATGCGTTATACCGACCCGGCCTTCTTCGAGCTGGAAAAGCAGAAGATGTGGCCCAATGTCTGGCAGTTCGCCGCGCGTGAAGAGGAATTGCCCGAGCCCGGCGACTATGTCGTTTACGAGAACGTCGGAAAATCCTTCATCCTGATGCGACAGGAAGACGGTTCGATCAAAGCCTTCTACAACGTCTGCCTGCATCGTGGCCGCAAGCTTAAGCTGGAAGACGGCTGGACGGCGGAGATGCAGTGCCCGTTCCACGGCTTCACCTGGAACAATGACGGCTCGATCAAGAACATTCCCTGCCGCTGGGATTTCTCGCATCTTTCCGACGACAAGATGCAACTGCCCGAGGTCTCAGTGGGCCTCTGGGCCGGTTACATCTTCATCCGAGAGGCGAAGGAAGGGCCGACGATCGAGGAATACCTCGCGCCGATGCCCGAGCACTTCAAGCGCTGGAAGCATGAGGAATGTGCCACCGCGCTGTGGGTTGGCAAGGTCATCCCCGCGAACTGGAAGGTGGTGATGGAGGCCTTCATGGAAAGCTGGCACACCGTGGTCACGCATCCGCAGCTGCTGCCGTTCACTGGCGATGCCAATTCGATGTACAACATCTACGGCGATCACGTGAACCTCACGGTCACGCCGTTCGGCACGATGTCTCCGCATATTGATCCCGAGGGCAAGGAGCAGCAGTGGATCGTTGACGAGTTCGTCAAATACAACGGCCGCTCGTCCGACAACTATGAGGACAAGGAAGCGGCCGCCGGTGGCTTCGCGGTCAAGGTGCCTGAGGGCGCCACAGCCCGCGCCGCGCTGGGCGAAAGCCTGCGTGAAACGACGACGCGCATGTTCGGTCATGATGTCAGCTTCGCGTCCGACAGCGAGATGATGGATGCGCTCCTTTATAACGCATTTCCGAACTGGAGCCCGTGGGCCGGCTTCCAGCCCAACATCGTCTATCGGTGGCGGCCATGGCACGATGTCGATCACTGCCTGATGGAAGTGCGCATCCTGACCCGCGTTCCGCCGGGTGCGGAAAGGCCGAAGGCCCCGGAGATGCACTTCCTGACCGAAGACGAAAAATGGACCGCCGCTACGGAGATCGGCATTCTGGGTGACGTGTTCGAGCAGGACATGGAAAACCTGCCGTTCGTGCAGCAGGGGCTGAAAAGCTCGGCCAATGGCGAAGTGCAGCTGGCGAACTATCAGGAAATCCAGATCCGCCAGTTCCAGAACACCCTGATGAAATACATCGAGGGTCGCATCGGATGATGCGGCAACTGACACTGGCCGACCGTCCGATCGGCCGGCCAGTTGCCTCCAGCGACTTCGCCATGGTCGAGGTCAAGCGGCCCGTGCCCGGCGCTGGCGAGATGCTCCTGGCAACGCGCTGGCTGGGGTTCGAACCGGCGCAGAAGGGCTGGATGGAGAACTTCGGCGGCTATGTCGCACCGATCGAGATCGGCGACGTCATGCGCGGCATGGGCATTGCCGAAGTCGTGGAAAGCAACGACGGCAAATGGCCGGTCGGCACAATGGTCACGGGCATGACCGGCTGGACCGAATATCTGGTCAGCGACGGGGCCGAATTCGATATGTGCCAGCCAGACCTGCCGCCGGAGGCGATGCTCGGCCTGCTGGGCATCCCCGGCCTGACCGCATGGGTCGGGCTGCACCGCATTGGCCGCCCGGTGGCGGGCGATACGGTAGTGGTCTCGGGCGCGGCGGGTGCGACCGGTTCGGTCGCGGGACAACTGGCCAAGATCGCCGGATGCCGCGTGATCGGCATCGCTGGCGGCGCGGAAAAATGCCGCTGGCTGGTCGAGGAGGCCGGGTTCGATGCCGCCATCGACTACAAGGCGGACGACGTTGCCAAATCGCTGAAGTCGCTCGCGCCCAAGGGCATCGATGTGATTTACGACAACGTCGGCGGCGACGTGCTCGATGCCATGCTGGGACGGCTGGCCATCGGTGCGCGCGTCGTGCTGTGCGGCGGCATCAGCCGCTACGAGCAGGACGGCAAGATCGCCGGGCCGAGCAACTACTTCAACCTGATCCTGCGCCGCGCGACGATGGGCGGGTTCATCATTCTTGACCATCAAGCGGAATGGCCCGCGATCCGCGATCGTCTTGCCGTGCTTGCAAAGTCGGGGCGGATTGTCTGGCAGATGGATGTGGCAGAAGGTCTGGAAAACGCGCCCGAGGCGCTGGGGCGGCTGTTTACCGGAGCGAATCGGGGCAAACAGGTTTTGAAGCTGTAAGCGCAACGCCCCCGCTTTCGCGAGGGCGATGCCAAGATCAGATCAGTTTGAGGATCATCTTGCCCTGGTTCGATCCTTCAAACAGGCGCAGGAATGCGGGATAGGCGTTGTCTATGCCTTCGTCGATGTGCTCGTCGAAACGCAGTTTGCCTTCGCTAACCAGCTTCGCCATCGCCATGCCGCCTTCGGCGAAGCGGTCCAGAAATTCGCTGATGAGGAAGCCGCGGATCGTCGCCATGCGGGCGATGAGCTTCCACAGGTTGCGGGTGCCGTACGGTTCGCCGTTATATTCGGAGATCAGCCCGCACAGCGCGATCCGGGCGTGCGGATTGATGTGCTCAAGCGTGGCGTCAAGACCGATGCCGCCAACATTCTCGAACACCAGATCGATGCCGTCGGGGCAGGAAGCGCCGATGGCCGCGCTCAGTTGCGCCACATCCTTGCCGCGATAATCGACGGCTGCGTCAAAGCCATAGTCGTTCATCAGACGCGCGCATTTTGCAGGGCCGCCCGCAATGCCGACCACCCGTGCACCGGCCAGCCTGGCCAGTTGGCCGACCATCGAGCCGACCGCACCCGCTGCGCCGCTGACCAGCAGCGTCTCGCCAGCCTTGGGTTTCAGGACATCCTGCACGCCGAACCAGGCGGTAAGCCCGACCGCGCCAACGACGGAAAGGTAATTGGTGACAGACGGCACCAGCGTGGGATCGATCGGGCTGGTGAAGCCGCCTTTGGTAGCGACCGAATAATGCTCGATCTTGTTCAGGCCCATGACCCAGTCGCCCGGCTTGAACCCTTCCAGATTGCTCGCCTCGACTACGCCAACGGTGGTGGCCCGCACCGCATCACCCAGTTCGACCGGCGGGAGATAGCTGGGAACGTCATCCAGCCAGCCCCGGATCGCAGGATCGAGCGACGCGTAGTGATTGCGCACAAGAATCTGGTCCGGGCCGATCGTCGGCACCGGCTCTTCCACCAGCGCGAAATCGTCTGGCTTGATCAGTCCATCGGGGCGTTGAGCAAGCAGAAAGCGGCGGTTGGTGGTCATGTCTTATCTTCCCGATGTGCCAGAAGCCCAGTCACGGGTCTGGCTGAAATCCTGGCCGCGCGGGCCGGGCAAGTGGACCAGCGGCATACCTTCCATGAAGCTGTCGCTCGGCGCGTCCTTGCGTGCCCAGTCGATCAGTTCGCGGCGTCGTTGGATCAGCCACTTGCCTTCCTTGCACGCATAGTCGTCGATATAGCGACCGGCCATGAACAGGTCGAAATCGCCATCGTCCTCGACTAGCCGGTGCCAGGCGAAGAAATAGATCTCGCCGCTGGCGGTGCCGGCTTCGGCATCGACTTCGATGTCCATCTGCCCGATCAGGTGCTGGCTGCCCTTCATCGTTGCGAGGAAGCCCTGCGCGAAGTCGGTATAGGCTTGCGGACCGCCCCGCACGAGACCGCAATCGACATCGGCATCGTCGTGGAATGCGGTCATCTGCAAGGCGTGATCGAGCCGGTCCTGCCCGCGCATGTAGGCGAACAGCGCCTTCTGGATATCGCGGCGTGCGGCTAGGTCACGAACTTCGGCTTCAAGATCCATGGTCGTGTCGCTCCGTGTCAGTGCCACAGTGCATAGACCGGATCGTCCGGTCCCTGCTTGCCGCGCAGATCGAGCGAGGCGTAGAGCCCGGCGTCGCTGTGTGTCGTTGCGTCGATCCGGTTCCAGTCCGATACGAAAGTGCGTTCCGCGATTTTCCACACGCCGTCGCGGCGCTCGAAGCGATCGAGATAGCGCCCGCCCGTCAGCATCTCCGACTGGCTGCCATCGTCGTTGGTCATGGTCGAGACGGCTATGACATACGTCTCGCCGATAGCTCCGTTGCCCGTCACTTCGATCCACTGGTTGGCGATCGAATGGAATGTCTGGTTGAACACCGCCTTCACGATCTTGCAGATTTCACCCGCGAACAACTGGCCAGACCCATTGAACGCACCGCTGACGATCACGCCGTCATCGTGGAAGATGGACTTGAGGAGCGGCTCGTCCGCGCGGTCTACGCCTCGGCAATAAGCCATCGTAAGATCCGCGATCTGCTGGCGTGAAAGAACGGCATCGATCGCCGCTGCGTCCGGGTCATTCATACCCTGTTCTCCTTGATCCCTTGTCTGTTGTCTGTTTCGTGCCGCCCCCAGCGTCAGCAGCATCTGCCCGGCATCGGCCGCGCCACGCCCACCTGCCGGCACATGTCGGGCGAGTGGCTGGATCGGGAGGGGGGCGGTCGCGCCGGGCCAATTGGCGTTAACGTCCATCACGTATCGGCGGTGCGTCATGCGCCATATCCCGTCGCGCCGCATGTGACGGTCGAGATAACGCCCGCAAATAACGCGCTGCATCATCGTGCCGTCTTCGTCCGGGCTTTGCGCAAGCGCGATAACGTAGCTTTCGGATTGTGCTTCTTCGCCCTCCAGAGCGATCCACATTTGTCCCGTGCGATGCAACGTAATCGGCTGGCCAGGCTGGGGGCGACCGAGCATCGCGGCGAAATCGGGCGCGGGCCCCCTGTAGAACCCGTAATCCACGAAGCCGTCAGGATGATAGCAGCCGGCCAGCAGCGCTTCGTCCGCGCGATCAAGCCCGCGACCATGCTCGGCCAAACGCTGCGCAATCGCCTGCCGGCTGGCAAGATCGGCGATGGTCAGGCTGCCCGTCACAAAAATTCTCCCGTCGCCTCATGGGCGTTGTACCCGTCCTACGGTCGGAGATTCCTCGCGGCGACTTGCACTTGTGATAGGCTGGACGTCCCGGAGCACCGCCCTAGCAGAAAGCCGAGTAGGCGTTGGCGCAGCGATACTTACATTAGGCTCAAGACCCCGCGTGCACGCGCGCGCAAAAAGCGTTCAGAACAAAGGAAGAGACGGGTGACCAAAGAGCACTTTCTGGGACGGACCCTGGCCGATTTCGACCCGCCGGTGCGCGGCGATCCGATCACCGGCGAACGGTATTATTCCAAGGCCTGGGCTCGCGCCGAATGGAACAAGGTCTTCTCGAAAGTCTGGCACATCGGCGGCATGCTCGCCGATCTGGAAGAGCCGGGCGACTGGGTCACGCATAACCTGATGCGCGACAGCGTGATGATGATCCGCCAGGAAGACGGCTCGATCCGCGCGTTCTTCAATGCCTGCATCCATCGCGGCAATCGTCTGCTCTGGTCGGACATGGGCAGTAACGAACGGATCACCTGTTCGTACCACGGCTGGCAGTTCGGCAAGGACGGCACGCTGCTGTTCGCACAGGACGCCGAGGATTTTCCGAATGGCAATCCTTGCGGCAAGGCGCACCTGACCGAGATCGCCTGCGCCACATGGGGGCCGTTCGTGTGGTTCAACATGGACAAGGACGCGACGCCGCTGCTCGATTGGCTGGCACCGCTGCCCGAGCAGCTTGCCGGATACCAGATGGAATCGATGACCCGCGTGCTCGACGTGCGCTGTGAGATCCCGTGCAACTGGAAGATCATCCGCGACAACTTCAACGAGAGCTATCACCTCCCCACGCTCCACCCGGAACTGGCGAGCTTCATTGACGACGAATACACCGACACCAGCTTCGAGATGTATCCCAGCGGCCATAACCGCATGGTTCAGAAGGGGTGCCATCCTTCCAAGCGGCTCGACTATCCCGATGCAATGCAGCCGCTGATCGAGGATACGCTGCGCGAATGGGAGCTGAATCCAGACGATTTCACCGACCGGGCGACCGAAGCCCGCCGCGCAATTCAACAGGCCAAGCGCGCGCTGGGTCCGGAGCGCGGTTTCCGGCATTTCGATACGATGACCGACAGCCAGCTGACGGATTATTACCATTACACGCTGTGGCCCAACACGACGATCACCATGAGCCCGGACGGCTTCCAGATCCTGCGCTCGGAACCGCACCCTACCGATCCGGAAAAATGCATCTTCGATCACTGGTATCTGATGCCGCCAGTTGAAGGCCGCAACGAAGTGATCACGCCGGTGGGCGTGGTGCCGTTCGCGCCAGCTGAGCGCGAGGTCGTGATCTATGGCTCCAAGACCTTGGGTTACGTTGCCGATCAAGACATGTCGGTCGCGGTCGGCCAGCAGCAGGGCCTGCATTCAAAGGGCTATCTGGGCGGGATCATCTCAGGCCAGGAAAAGCGCATTCAGCGGTTCCATGAATTGCTGAATGACGCCTGCGGAATCCACGGCCCCTTGCCTGAAACGGTCGAGTGATGAGCGTGGTCGAGGATCGCGTTGCGATCAACGATGTGCTGGCCCGCTACGCCGACGGCGTGAACCAGCGCGACGCAGCGCTATGGGGATCGAGCTGGGACGAGGAAGCGCAATGGTTCCTGTTCGGCCCCGAGCCGGTGCAGGGTCGTGAGGCTATCGTCGCGGCCTGGCGGGAGGCGATGGCGGGTTATCCGTTCGTCGTCATGTCGGTGTCGCAAGGCGCGGTCGAGATAAACGGCGATACCGCGAGCGGACGGTCGTACAGCAGCGAGATTGCCCGTACCGCCGATGGCAAGCGGCTGCGCGTCCATGGATGTTACGAGGATCGCTACCGCAAGCGGGGCGGCGTGTGGGGCTTTTCGTTCCGCAAGTTCGCGGTGCTGAACAGCGAAGAATATTGAAGACAACACGCAGGAGAGTTTGATGGCACGTCTCGACGGCAAGGTCGCGATCATATTGGGCGCGTCCGATCCGCGCAGCATGGGCGCGGCGACCGCCCGGCGGTTTGCGGCAGAAGGCGCGAAGTTGGTGCTGGCGGCGCGGCGACTGGACGCGGTTTCAGCAGTCGCAGCCGATCTCGGCGCCACGGCGGTCGCCTGCGACATCACCGATGAAGCGCAACTGGCGGCTTTGGCCGAAACCGCAATCGCCACTTACGGCCAGCTCGACGTGGCGATCAATTACGCCGGTGTCACGGGCGGCGGGCCGATCCTGGAAACGAGCGCAGAGGACTTCCGCCAGCAGGCGGAGGTGCACTTCGTCGGCACCGGGCTGTTCATCAAGCAGATGGCTCTGGCGATGACCAATGGCGGATCGATCATCACCGCCTCGTCGCTCACCGTGCTGGTGCAGGCACCGGGGCAGGCGGCTTACGCCGGATCGAAGGGCGGGGCCGATGTCATCGTGCGGGTCGCAGCGAACGAACTGGGCGAGCGTGGTATCCGCGTGAACAGCCTTGCGCCGGGCTTCACCAGAAGCGCCATGACCGAGGACTATTTCGCCATGGAAGCTGTTACCAACGCCTTCCTCAAGGAGATGCCGCTGGGCCGTTTCCCCACGGTGGAAGATATCGCCAATACCGCGCTGTGGCTGGCGAGCGACGAGGCTTTCGTCACCGGTCAGCGCATCGATGTGACCGCCGGGCAGGCGCTGCGGCGCACGCCGCGCGCGGACGAGTTCGTCTGATGGGGCGGCTGGCAGGCAAGCGCGCAGTGGTCGTCGGAGCGGCAGGCACTGACAACATGGGCCAGGCCATCGCCCGACGCTTTGCGGAGGAGGGCGCATCTGTCGCCGTGGCAGGCCGTAACCGCGATGTGCTCGACGGTCTTGCAAAAGAGATCGGCGGCGTCGCGGTCGATTGCGAATTCTCTGACCGGGCGAGCATCCAGGCCATGGTAGAGGCGACCGGCGCTGCGCTTGGCGGTATCGACATCGCCGTCAACGCCACCGGATGGGGCCTGCTCAAGCCTTTCCTCGAGACCACCGAGGAAGAGCTGGACAAGATGTACGCGTTGCAATTGCGCGGACCGTTCCATTTCCTGCAGGCGCTGATACCGGCGATGCCGGGCGGCGGTTCGATCATCCAGATCAGTTCCGCCACCGCGACGATCATGTTCCACGATCACGACGCCTATATGGCCACCAAGGCGGGCACCGATCATCTGATCCGCAGCGTTGCCAACCAGTTCGGCGGGCAGGGCATCCGCATCAACAGCATCTCGCCGGGCCTGACCGATACCCCGATGACCGCGGAAGCGGCCGCCGTGCCGGGGGTGACGGACGCCTTCCTCAAAGGCTATCCGCTGGGGCGCTATGGCACCAAGGCCGATGTTGCCGCTGCCTGCGTGTGGCTTGCCAGCGACGAGTGCTTCATGACTGGCGAGAACCTGCAGGTGAACGGCGGGCTGACGCTGCGCGCCAATCCGACCAAGGCCGATATCGAAGCCTCGGTCATGGCTGCCATGGCGCAGGCGGGCTGACTTGGCCCGCAACCACCCTATCGCTATGGCTTCTGGCATCATACCCGAAGCCACGCCCGTGCAACTGGTCGAAGCAGCGGCCCATGCCGGTTTCGATTTCGGCGGCATGTGGATCGAGCCCGACCAGTGGACCGATGCGACCACCCGCGAGGTGAAGGCCGCGCTGGCTGCGACTGGCCTGGCGCTACTCGATATCGAGGTGGTGTGGATCAAACCGGGGCCGCTCGATCCAGCGCACCGGCGGATTGTCGATGTGGGCAAGGAACTGGGCGCGCGCAATGTGCTGTGCGTCAGCAGCGATCCTGATTCGGGCGCAACCCGCGACAAGCTCGCGGCGCTGATGGAACACGCGGGCAGCGACATCCGCATCAACCTCGAATTCGGCCTGTTCACTGAGGTGAAGACCATTGGGCAGGCCGCCGCGATCCTGCGCGAGATCGATTTGCCTGCGGGCGGCATTCTGATCGATGCGCTGCACTGGACCCGTTCGGGCGGCACGCTGGCCGATATCGCCGCGCTGCCGAGCGCGTGGCTCAGCTATGCGCAGTTGTGCGATGCGCCCATGCCCGGAGCCGATCCGGCCGATGGGGAAGCAATCCTGGTGGAGGCCATCGACGGGCGCATGCCGCTGGGGCAGGGCGGTCTCGATTTGGCCGGCTTGCTCGCCGCACTGCCTGATGGATTGCCAATCGGGATCGAGGAACGCTCAAAAGCGCTGCGCGATGACTTCCCCGATCTCAATGCCCGGGCTGCCGAATTGATGCGCACCAGCAAGGCTTGGCTGGACCGTCACCTGCCGGAATGAACATTGCTTGCCGATCCTCCCCTCTTGGGGGAGGTGGCAGCGCGAAGCGCTGACGGAGGGGGCAGGCCGTGGCACAACACCCCCTCCACCATCCTGCGGATGCTCCCCTCCCCCGATGGGGGAGGATCATCCTGTTAACCGATCAGAAGTTCGGGCGCCTCGATCAGGTTCTTGAGCGTACGCATGAAGTCCGCACCGACCGCGCCGTCGATGGCGCGGTGATCGCACGACAGCGACAGTTCCACAATTGTCGCGAAGGCTAGCGCATTGCCGATCTCGATGGGCTGGCGCGTGCCTGCACCCACCGCGAGGATCGCGCCCTGCGGCGGGTTGATGATCGCATCGAACTGATCGATCCCGAACATGCCCAGGTTGCTGACCGAGAAGCTGCCGCCCTGGAACTCGTCCGGGCCCAGCTTGCCGTTACGGGCCTTTTCCGCCAGCGTCTTCACTTCGCGCGAAATCGCCGCGACCGAGAGGCGTTCGGCACCCTTTACGATCGGCGTGATCAGGCCCTTGTCCGTGGCAACAGCTACCGCGATATCGGCACTGCCGAAGCGGTGAATCTCATCGCCGTGCACCTGGATGTTCACTTCCGGGTGCTGGACAAGCGCCAGCGCGCAGGCACGCACGATGTAGTCGTTGATGCTCGGCGCCTCGCCCGTTGCCGCTTTGGCTTGGGCGCGCAGGCCAAGGATCGGGTCGATCCGCACCTTGGAGCGCAAGTAGAAGTGCGGGATGGTCGATTTGCTGTGCGACAGCGCCTTGGCAATCGCCTTGCGCATCGGCGACATCTTGATCACGTCCGTCGTGCCCGCAGCCGGCGCTGCGAAAGCCACCGCCGGAGCCGGTGCAGGCGCGGCGGGCGCTTCCGCCTCAGGCGAAACTTTCGCCAGAACGTCCGCCTTGCAGATGCGGCCCCTTGGCCCGGTGCCCATCAGGTTTCCGAGTTCGACCCCGTGCTGAACCGCCAGACGCTTGGCCAGCGGGCTGGCGTAAGCAGCATCAAGCTTGTTGCCGACAGGCGTGAGATCGACAGGCGCGCCGTTGCTGCCGGCGGGAGCCGGGGGGAGGCTGGCCTGCTGCACGTCCTGAAAGCTGATCCGCCCCTTGGGGCCGGTGCCGGTGATGCCGGAAATATCGACGCCGTTCTCCTCGGCGAAGGCACGCGCGGCCGGGCTGATGTTGGCATCTGCCGGGACCGCCACAATCGTCTTCGCCGGAGGCGGTGGAGGCGGGACATCATGCTCCACCCTCGTCGCAGCGGGCGCCGCTGCCTTGGATGCCGGCTTGGCATCGGCTGGCGAGAAGCCCGCGATGAAGGCATCGACATCGGCGACAGCGGGCGTTTCGTCAGCTTCTGTCAGCACGGCGATCAGATCGCCGACCTGATAAGTCTCGCCCGTCCGGGCGATCAGGCGCGGGAACATGCCGTCCGCTTCGGCTTCGACTTCGTTGGTGATCTTGTCGGTCTCGATCAGGGCAAGAATATCACCCTTTTTGAAGGGCTTGCCTTCCTCGATCATCCATTCGGCAACGACGCCCTCGGTCATTTCGATGCCCCATTTGGGCATGGCGAAAGCACGCAGATTGGCCATGGTGATTATCCCCGCCGATACGTCATGAGCCGGCTCGCCGCTGCCACGATTTTCTCGGGCGACGGGAGGTAGGCGGATTCAAGTTCGCGGGCGAACGGCACCGGACTGTGCGGCGCGGTGACCATCTCGATGGGGGCACGCAGCGAGGCGAACGCCTTTTGCGCGACCAGCGATGAGAGGTCGGTGGCGAAAGAGCAGCGCGGCGGTGCTTCGTCGACGATCAGCAAGCGGCCAGTGCGCTCCACGCTGTCGAAGATCGCTTCCTCGTCGAGCGGGCTGGTGGTGCGAAGGTCCAGCACGTCGCAGCCGATACCGTCCTGCGCCAGCTCCTTCGCTGCCTTTTCGGCAAAGCCAACCATCATGCCAGTGGCAAGGATGGTGATATCGTCGCCCTGTGTCACTTGCCGGGCGTGGCCGAAGGGGATCAGGTATTCGCCGTCCGGCACTTCGCCTTTCACCCCGTAAAGCGCCTTGTGCTCCAGGAAGATCACCGGATCGTCGTCGCGGATCGCCTGCGTGAGCAGACCCTTGGTATCGGCAGGCGTGGTCGGCATCACGACCTTGAGCCCCGGCATGGCGGTGACGAAGTTGTGGATCGTCTGGCTGTGCTGCGGCGCCGCGTTCCAGCCGCCGCCATAAGGCATGCGGATGACCAGCGGGCACTTGGACTTGCCGCCGAACATGTAGCGGAACTTGGCCGCCTGGTTCCAGATCTGGTCCATGCAGACGCCGATGAAGTCTGCGAACATGATCTCGGCAATGGCGCGCTTGCCGGTCAGCGCTGCGCCTGCCGCCGCGCCGATGATCGCGCTTTCGGAGATCGGCGTGTCGATCACCCGGTCGCTGCCGTATTTGGCCCAGAGGCCGCCCGAGGTGCCCCAGATGCCGCCGATGGCTTCCGGTCCGCCAGCCGACCCCATGCCGCCGACGATATCCTCGCCCAGCATGATCACGCTGTCATCGCGCGCCATTTCTTCATCGATCGTATCGCGAATGACGTCGCGGATCATCTTGCTTGCCATGATGCTTGACCCTTCGCGTCAGTAACTGATGTAAACGTCTTCAAGGACGTGATCTGCGGTCGGCCGGTCGGCGGCTTTCGCCTCGGCCACCGCGCGGTCGATAAGGTCGGTGACTTCCTGATCGAGCTTGTCGATGTCGGTGCCTTCCAGCAGCTTGGCCTCGGTCACCTTGGTGCGGAACACCTTCAGGCAATCGCGCTCCTCGCGCAGCCGGTCGAGTTCGCCCTTGCCGCGATAGCGCTGCGGATCGCCTTCAAAGTGGCCATAGAAGCGCTCGGTATCGAGCTCGACCGAGGCGGGACCGTTGCCTGCCTTGCAGTATTCGATCACCTCGCGCATCGCCTCGTAAACCGAGAAGAAATCGATGCCGTTGGCTTTGATCGCCTTCATGCCGAATGCGGCGGCGCGAACCGTCATGCTCTCTGCGCCAACGGCATAGGCTTCGCCGGTATGCTCGGAATAATGGTTGTTCTCGAATACGAAGATCACCGGCAGCTTCAGCACCACGGCCATGTTCATTGCTTCGAAAGTAGTGCCCTGGTTGCACGCGCCATCGCCGGAAAAGGCGATCGAGACGTTGCCCGTGCCCTTGGCGGTGATGCCTGCGCCAACCGCGATCGGTGCGCCTGCGCCAACGATGCCGTTGGCGCCGAGCATGCCCTTGTTCACATCGGCGATATGCATCGAGCCGCTCTTGCCCTTGCACAGGCCTTCACTCGATCCGTAGATTTCTTTCATCATGCCGATGACATCGCAGCCCTTGGCGATGCAGTGGCCATGGCCCCGGTGGGTGGAAATGATGAAATCCTGTTCGTCCAGCAGTTCGCACACGCCCACGGCGCAAGCTTCCTGCCCGGCGTAGAGGTGGGTGAAGCCGGCGATCTCGCCCAGCGCGATTTCATCGTGCAGGCGCTCCTCGAACATGCGGATCGTCTTCATCTGGCGATAGGCCTGCAACAGCGCTTCGCGGCTCAATTGCATGTCATGGGTCTCCCGTAAGAATTCTGAATGGCTGCGGCGCTCAAAGGCCAAGGACCGTCTTGGCAATGATCGTGCGCTGCACTTCGTTGGTGCCGCCAAAGATAGTCCAGGCGCGGCTGTTGAGGTAACGCGGCGCAGCGATTTGGGCTGCCTTGTTATAGACCGGCTCGGGGCTTTCGTTGCCGTAGAGAGGCCGTTCCTCTTCCAGCGCCAGCCCAGCGTAGCCGTACAGGCGCACCGCCAGCCCATCCACCTGCTGGCGCAAGGTGGAGGCGACCATCTTGCACAGCGACGTCTGCGGCCCCGGCGGCAAGCCCTTGGCCATCTCTGCCAGGATACGCAGTTCGGTCATTTCCAGGGCTTGGGCAGCGAGTTCCGTGTGGGCGAGGGACACCATGAACGACGAATCCTGCGCCATGGTTTCGCCAAGGCCATCAGGTTCGGCTTTTGCAGCTTCGCGCAGTTTCTGGAGATCAGCCAGCAGCTTGGGCGCATGACATGCGCCGCCGCGCTCGTTTTCGAGCAGGAATTTGGCAATCGTCCAGCCGCCGCCTTCCTCGCCGACGAGATTGTCGAGCGGAACCACAACATCGTCAAGATAGACCTCGTTGACCTCATGATCGCCGGCAATCCCCTTGATCGGGCGGACTTCGACGCCCGGCTGGTTCATGTCGATGAGGATGAAGCTGATGCCCTGCTGCGGCTTCACCGTCGGATCGGTGCGCAGCAGGCAGAAGATGTGCGTCGCATGATGGGCGTGGGTGGTCCACAGCTTGCGCCCGTTGACCAGCCAATGGTCGTCCTTGCGCTCGGCCTTGCTCTTGAGGCTGGCAAGGTCCGATCCGGAACCTGGCTCGGAGAAGCCTTGGCACCAGTAATCGGTCCCGTCGAGAATGCGCGGGAGAATCTGCGCTTTCTGCTCGGGCGTGCCGAAGCGGCAGATCACCGGGCCAAGCAGTTTCAGGCTGAGCACCGGCAGGCTCGGCGCGTCGGCCAGCGCGCATTCTTTCTCGAAGATATAGCGCTGCGTCATCGTCCAGCCGGTGCCACCGCATTCGGCGGGCCAGTTATAGGCCAGCCAGCCTTTGGCGTGCAGGATGGCTTGCCAGTCGCGGCCGATATCGGGCTCTACGAAAACGGTCGGTGTCGCGCGCATGCCTTCGCGAAGGTGATCTGGCAGGTTGTCGCGCAGGAATTCGCGGACCTCGTCGCGGAAGGCTTCGTCTTCAGGAGAAAAATGCAGGTCCATAAAAACTTCAACGCTGGAGGATGGTCACGCCGGAAACGCCGGGCGCGCCGTAAACGTGGGTGTATGCGGTCTTGGGTTCATTGGGAACTTGTCGGCCGCCACCCAGACCGCGCAGTTGGATCGTGTTCTCGTAGACCTGGCGCAGGCCCGATGCGCCGATCGGCTCGCCGCAGCCGAGGCATCCGCCATCGGTGTTGATCGGCAAGCGCCCGTCGACTCGCGACCAGCCGTTGGCCAGCCACTCTTCCTGCTCGCCATCCGCACAAAAGCCGTTCTCGGCCATGTGCATGATCTCGGCGCCCGATTCGGTGTCCTGAAGCTGGGCGACGTCGATATCCTGCGGGCCGAGGCCAGCCATTTCAAACGCAGCCGCCGATGCGAGCAGGGTAGGGGCACTGCCGCGTTCGATATCGAGCGAGGGGGCAAACACTTCGAACGATCCTGGCGGGCGCGTGCGTATGGCGGCAGCCTTGATGCGAACTTCGGTCCGGCCCAACTCACGCGCCTTTTTCTCGCTCGCCAGGATCAGCGCCACGCCGCCTTCGGCGGGTGAGCAGAACATGTATTTGGTCAGCGGATCATTGATCATCTGGCTATTGAGGATCGTATCGAGATCGACCGGTGCCCGCCGCCAGGCGTGATCGGCGTGGACGGCGTTGTCGAACGCCTTGTTGGCCACGCGCCCTAGCGCGGTGCTCGTGATCCCGTGCGCCGCCATGTAGCGCTGCAATTTCATGGCGAAGAACTGGGTCGTCACCATCATGCCCGCTTCGCCATACCAGTTCGGCAGGCCGTATTCAGCCGGCATGGCGTTGAACGCGCCGCGCGGATGCTTGTCGAACCCGACCGCGAGACCAAGGTCATACTGGCCGGACGCGACACCTTGCCACGCCCCGATCATGGCCGAGCCGCCGGTAGCGCAGCCGTTCTTGACGTTGATGATGGGCAAGCCGGTCAGGCCTAGTTCGTTGACGAGAGTGTCGGCATTGCCCGCCGCGTCCGATCCGCCAAAGCCGAACTGGATATCGCGCCAGTCGAGGCCGGCGTCATGCAACGCCTGCCGCACGGCGAATGCGCCCTGCTGCAGCCCGGACATGCCGTCGGTCCGGCCGAAGGGATGGATGCCCACGCCGACAATGAACACATCAGCCATGATCGCTCTCCTTCGCGCTATCGCTGGCGGTAAACGCGTAAGTCAGCACCGTGTGGCCCGAGGCGTCGGTGAGCGGAATCAGCACCGTTTCGACTTCCATACCGATTGCCAGCGCGTCGAACGCAATGCCCGTCAGCGGGGTCTCGACGATCACCGCGTCGGGCAGTTCGACGTAACCGATCGCGAACGGCTCGAATTCGGCAGGCCCGGCATAAGGCGGGGTCTTGGGGCGGAAGCGCTGGATGGTCCACGACCAGATGCGTCCCTTGCGGGGAAGTTCGACCGGATCATGGCGGTCTCCGGCCGGGCAGGGGAATACGATTCTGCCGGTTTCCCGGTCACGTCCGCCGATCAGACGCGGCTCTGGTCCCGTCGTGAACAGGCCATCGGCTATCGCTACGCCATCGGGGACTGAACTGGCTGGAATGACTCCGCTCCTCATTATCTTGTTTGAGGAGCGACTATGGAAATGGAACCGGCCAATGGCTTCTGTAAGAAAGCATAGGTTCGCAAGTTAGCGCACCGGAATCGCAAAGAAAAACCAGCCCGCGCCAGGGTGGCGAGGCCGGTTTTCATTGCGCAGTGGTGCAATCAGCTAAGCGCGGGAATGCCCGCGAAGGGCTCGGGAGCATGTCCGGTAGATACCGCTGCAACGCTGCCGAGGTAGCCGAGCTGGGTCGCCTTGAACACGGTCTGGCTGCGGTTGACTGCTTCCAGCTTGGTGGCGGCGTTGTGAATGTGGAAGCGAACCGTGGCGCAGCTGCGGCTGAGAATCATCGCGATCTCGACGTCGGTTTTGCCGACGGCAGCCCAGCGCAGGCACTCGACTTCGCGCTTCGACAGGCGGCAGTTCTTGGGGATCCACGGGCGGACGCTGGTCACTCGCGAATAACCGCTGATGAACCGGCGGGCGTGATATTCCAGATCGTCCGCGTGAAGGTCAAATTCGCGGGAAAGATTTTCACGCCCGTTGTTGAGCGGCGAAAAGCTCACCGCGCCGATCTGGCCGAAGGGCAAGTGAACCGGAACAACGATGACTGAAGGTGCATTCACCAACTGGTCAAAGTGCGACAGGTCGATCTGGTCCAGCAGCGGATTGGGCGCGCGGGTATAGATGCCTGCGGCATTCACCCAGAATGGGTCGCTCTCATACCGGCAGGCGTAAGGCAGCGGCGAGGTAAGCGCCAGCAGCGGCTTCTTCCACCACTGCTCCTTGGATTCGGGCCAGCCAAACACCGTATGTGCCAGCACGTTGCCATCGGCATCGCACATCGGCATTTTCGACGCGATATTCGCGCAGGCGGCGACGCGGAAGTTCCCGATTTCACGGGCCATATCGCGAAGGGCCTGCGCCGCTGGCAGAATATCCGCTGGCGCCGCGATGTCGGTGGGGACACGCCTGTCCGATTTCACTTGGGTCCCGGCTTTTGCCTCTATCCCCTCATGATCGGCGCAGACTTCCAAAAGGTCTATGCTCTCCATGGCTTGAGGTTACGCCTGATCCGACCTGCCCGCAAGCGGCGCGGAACCTGCGACTAGTGACAGGTTCTGTTTCGGGGCGAGATTCAAAACTAGCTAAAAGCTCAGTGACTTTGCCCCAGGCCTTCACCGTATCGTCATAGTCGCAAAATGTGCTGCCCGCCGTACCTCCCCAGAGCGGGACCGGCAGGCGGGTTTAGGGAACCTGAGGGGATTTCAGCTTGAATTTCGACCTCAATGAGGAACAGAGCCTGCTGCGCGACCTGATCGACCGGTTCGCGACCGATCGTTATGACGCGCCGAAGCGGCTTTCCTATGTTCGCCAGCCTCGCGGTTATTGCCCGCAGGGCTGGGCGATGCTTGCCGATATGGGTGTGCTGGCTTTCCCGTTTGAGGAAGATCTCGGCGGCTTTGGCGGCGGCAACATCGAGCTTATCACGATCATGGATGCCGTTGGCCGGGCGGTTGCGGTTGAGCCGTTGCTGCCGGTGATCGTGATGGCCGGGGGCATCATCGACAAGGCAGGAATGCCTGCGCAGCGCGAGGAATGGCTGCCCCGCCTCACATCGGGCGAGACCATCGCCACAGTGGCCCATAGCGAGCACGCCGCCCGCTTCGACCAGCGCAAGATCACCACAAAGGCAACGCTCGCGGGTGACGCCTGGGTGCTGACCGGCACGAAGCACATGGTTCCGCTTGCCGCGTTTGCCGATGTTTTCGTGGTCTCCGCAAGTCTTCCTGATGGCGCGACCGGTCTGTTCCTCGTCGCTTCGGATGCGTCCGGTCTGCGCGCCACGGGCTATCGCATGGCCGATGGCTCGGTTGCCGGCACGCTGGCGCTGTCGGATGCCCCGGCGGAAATGATGGATGGCGGTCAGGATGAACTGGATGCCATGCTGGGCAACGCGCGCCTCGCCATCTGTGCCGAATTGCTCGGCGTGATGACGATGATGTTCGATGCTACGCTCGATTACATCAAGACGCGGTCGCAATTTGGCCAGACCATCGGATCGTTCCAGGCGATCCAGCACCGCATGGCCGATAATTACAGCCTGCTCGAACTCAGCCGGTCGCATCTTTACCGCGCGGCGGCACTGCCAGCGAACGATCCCTCCCGCGATGCGGCGATTGCCGGTGCAAAGGCCTACATCAGCACAAGCGCCACGGCGCTCGGGGAGGATGCCATCCAGTTCCACGGCGGCATCGGCACCACCGAGGAACTGCTGGTCGGTCAGGCATTCAAGCGTGCATTGTTGCTTGCCTCGTTGCTGGGCGATAGCGACTGGGAAATCCGACGGTATCTGGCGATGATCGCGTAAATTTTGACGGATCCGGAAACCTGATCCAGCCGTGCTGGATCAGGTGTCAGTCAGCCAGCTTGACCATCACCTTGCCGATGTTTCCGCCCGAGAACAGCTTGCCATAAGCGGTCAGCGTGTTCTCCAGGCCTTGCGTCTCATCGAAGGGCATGCCGACAGCACCGGATTCGAGCCACGGGCGGGTCAGGCGGTTGATTTCCTCGCCGCGGAAATAGAAATCGGGCGAGAAGAAGCCCGCGACGGTCAGGCGCTTCATCAGGATCAGGTCGAAGTTCTTCGGGCCGACCCGTTCCTCGCTGTCATATGTGGAGATGAGGCCGCAGATCGCGACGCGGCCATTCATCGCCATGTTCTGCAGCACGACATCGAGCATCGGGCCGCCCACGCAATCAAAATAGCAATCGATGCCATCGGGCGCGAGCCGAGCGAGCGCTCCGCCAACATCGTCGTGCTTGTAATCGATGGCAGCCGCGAGGCCGTAGTCGTTGATCAGCATCGCGCATTTTTGCGGCCCACCGGCGATGCCGATCACCCGGCAACCCATCTGGCGCGCGAACTGCGCGGCGAGGAGCCCGGTTGCGCCTGCGGCTGCCGAAACCAAGACCATCTCGCCCGGGCGGACACGGCCATATTCGTTGAGGCCGACATAGGCAGTCCAGCCATTGGGACCGAGCACTGCGAAGTGCTGGCGCATGTCCTCGATCTGCGGGACGACCCAGATATCCCCCATGGCGGGGTAGAGCACGGAATAGTCGGCCCATTGTCCGTAAGCGCGCACGATATCGCCCGGTTTGAACCCGGCGTGGCGCGATTCGACAACTTCTGCCAGCACGAAACCGACGATCTTGCTGCCCAGCGGCGTCGGGTCCATGTAGCTGTCGGTGCGCGGGGTGAGCCACATGCGGGTGCCGGCATCGAGCGAGAGCCACAGATTGCGGACCAGCAGTTGCCCATCCTCGATCTGCGGGATCGGCTCTTCGGCCAATGCGATGCCCGATGCGAAGTCGGTGCCTTGCGGATAGGCATCAAGCCGCCAGAATCTGTTCATGCCTTGCAACCTTCCCGGATTTG
Source organism: uncultured Novosphingobium sp. (assembly GCA_964502105.1). GTDB lineage: Bacteria > Pseudomonadota > Alphaproteobacteria > Sphingomonadales > Sphingomonadaceae > Novosphingobium. The sequence goes on from CAZCUS010000002.1 coordinate 271,719, forward strand.
TTCGTTGTTCCCTCATGCGCAGTTACCGGCCTTCATCACAGCTATGAAAAGCGTTAATTGTGTGATGCATGCAGGCCCGCCAGATGGCAGGCTTGATGGCAATTACGCACCGGACAGGAGAACATTTACAGCGATGGGCGAGACATTTCACAGGGTCGTGCAGGCTTCCGAAATAGAGGAAAAGGCCATGCTGCCCTTCATCGTCAATCGCTGGCCGATCTTCCTGTGCCGCGAGGAAGGCCAAGTCCATGCGATCATCAACCGCTGCACCCACGCGGCTGCCGAATTGGCGCCGGGCGGCCGTGTGCGGCGCGGATCGGTGATGTGCCCGCTGCATGGCGCGCGCTTCAAGCTGGCCGATGGCGAATGTCTGGGCGGGGCGGGCTACAAGCCGTTGAAGCTGTTTGACTGGCGCGAAACCGATGACGGCTGGATCGAGGTGGCCGTGCCCGACGAAGCGCCGGGCATGGAGCATACGCCGGTCAAGCCCTTGGTTTGATAAAGGAAAAGGCAGGGCGACTTAATTGCCGCCCTTGTCCTTTGCCCAGGCGATGCCCCGGCGCAGCAGTTCGTAGAACACCGGCAAGTCCCAAGCGCAGCGATCGACCGTCGGCCACCAGTCGAGATGCGGCTGCATGTCGTAATGGCCGCGGCAATGGCCCAGCGTGTTGTAGAGGACCGCGCCTTCGCCCTGCTTCTTGATGTAGAGAACGGGGTGCTTGGCGTGCTCCCATTTATCCTCGTCGAAGCCGGTGGCATCGCCCCCGAACTCGGTCTCGAGTAACACGTGCAGATCGCCGTGCGTTTCCATCAGGTACAGCTCATCCGTCGTCTCGAACGGATCGATACCTTTGGTTAGTGGATGGTCTGCATCAGCGACCGTGACCTCATAGGGCGCAATTGGCGGGTGGGCGATGAACTGGCTGCCCAGCGTTTCCATGAACAGCGGTGCCCAGCGCGGGCTGCCGTAGAGGCCATTTTCGAACAGGCGCAGCACCGAATTCGTGCCGTGCAGCGCATACCAGCGCCCGCCGCTCCGCACCCATGCGCGCAAGGCTTCCTGCGCCGCGAGCGATGGCACCACATCACAGGTGTAAGTGATCAGGATATCCGCCTGCGTGATCGCCTCGACATTCGAATAGTCCTCGAACACGCGGGTGCGGACGCGCTCGTCCTCGGCCAGCAACTTGAGCAGTTCCAGCCGGGCAAAGTCGATGTCGTGATAAAGCCCGCCCGCGATCAGGACGCAATCGATACGCTTGGGTTCGGTCATGGAGCGGCCCTCCGTCCTCAGAACTGCACGCGCTTGGTGAAGCCACCATCGATGACCAGGTTGGCCCCGGTCATGTATTGGCAGGCGGGCGACGCGACGAAGGCGATCGCCTTGGCGATTTCCTCACCTGTGCCCATGCGGCCGAACGGGATCTGCTTCAGCATGCCTTCGTAAAACTCCGGCATGCCTTGCTTGATCTGGTCCCAGGCGCGTCCTTCCATCTCGACCGGACCCGGCGAGATGCAGTTCACGCGAATGCCTTCAGCGGCATACTTCTGCGCAAGGGCGGCGGTGTAGTTGATGGTTGCCGCTTTCAGCGCGTTGTAGGCGCCCGGTCCCATGAACTCCTCCAAAGCGGCGGTTGAGGAAATCGTGACGATCGATGCGGCATCGGATTTCTGCAGGAAGGGCAGGGCGGCCTGCACGCCGCGCATCAGCGGAAGGCTGTCCGCCTCAAACACGGTGCGCCAGCCGGCTTCGTCATCCACGCCGGTGTTGGCGGATGTGAACGGAATGAAGATGTCGCAGCCGCCCAGTTGTTCGGCGGCCGATACGATCCATGCCGCATGGGCCTCGGCGTCGGTCACGTCGACCGCGCCGCCTACCAGCTTGACGCCGTAACCTTCCAGCGCAGCCAGCGCCGCGTTGACGCTGCTCTGCGAGCGTGAGCAGAGCGCGATATCGACACCTTCGGCAGCCAGCGCGTGGGCGGTGGCAAGGCCTATGCCATGGCTCGCGCCGACCAGTATCGCCTTCTTGCCCTTGAGACCCAGATCCATGACATCGCTCCTGTGTTTTTGCCGGAACCGCGTGCGCGCGGTTGCGCATTTCATCTGCACCTTAGAGGCGCATGGCACATTCTGCACTGGCGTTTCCGTCAGTGTCGCACCCCTCGTTATTGACAGGGGCGCATGCGCGCTGCCTGTCCTATCAGGAAGCCAATAGAGTCCGGGAGGGAGATTTTGATATGGGCAAGCCTGTCCTGGCCGATCTGGCCCGCCTGCATACGCACGAGCGCCCCGAGGCGACGGCGCTGATCTTCGAAGGTCGCGAGACCAGCTTCGCAGCGTTTGATCGGCACGTCAGCCAGATCGCCAATGGCCTGATCGCGATGGGCATTGCGCCGGGCGAGCGGATCGCCTTCCTTGGCAAGAATAGTGATTTCTACTTCGAGGTCTGGCTCGGCGCGGCACGTGCCGGGGTGGTGCTGGTGCCGGTGAACTGGCGACTGGCGCCGCCCGAGGTTGCCTATATTCTTGGCGATAGCCAGCCGGTTGCCGTGATCGCCGATCCGCAATTCCTGGACCGCCTGTCAGCGGATGCAGGCTACACGATCCTGACGACCGAGCCGGCAGACGGGCTAATCGATGCCCCGGCTTGGCGCGATGCGCAGCACGATGCCGATCCGCGCCGCGATGCGGCCTATGATGAGCCCGTGCTGCAACTCTATACGTCCGGCACCACCGGCAACCCCAAGGGCGCGCTGCTGACGAACCGCAGTCTCCTGGCATTGCGGCAGGACACCCCGACGGATGTCATGCCCGAATGGAACCGCTGGAGCGCCGACGATGTCGCGTTGATCGCGATGCCTGTGTTCCACATCAGCGGGTCGGGCTGGGGCCTGTGGTCGCTGCAGCATGGCGGCAAGGGCGTGGTGGTGCGCGAGTTCGATCCGCATCAGGTGTTCGAGCTGATGATTGCGCATCGGATCACCAAGATCATGATGGTGCCGACGGCGCTGCGCATTGTGTGTGACCACCCCGGCGCGACAACGGCGGATTTCAGCTTCCTGCGCACCATCTGCTATGGCGGATCGGCGATCCCGCTTGATCTCATGCGGCAGGCGATGGCGGTGTTCGGCTGCGGGTTTGCGCAGATGTATGGCATGACCGAAACCGCCGGAACCATCGTCGGCCTGTCGCCGCAGGATCATGATCCGGATGGCAACGATCGGATGCGCGGGGTCGGCCAGGCACTCCCTGGTGTCGAGATCCGCATCGTCGACGAAGCGGGCAACGAAGTGCCGCGCGGCGAAGTGGGTGAGATCGCCACTCGCTCGGTCTGCAACATGATCGGCTATCACAATCGTCCCGAGGCCACGGCAGAAGTCATGGACGCGGATGGCTGGCTGCGCACCGGCGATGCCGGCACGATGGATGCGGATGGCTATCTCTATCTGGCCGATCGCATCAAGGACATGATCATCACCGGCGGCGAGAACGTCTATCCCGCCGAAGTGGAGAACGCACTCTACAGCCATCCGCAAGTCAGTGACGTGGCGGTGATCGGCGTGCCCGACCTCAAATGGGGCGAGGCGGTGAAGGCCGTCGTGGTGCCAGTCGAGGGTGAACAGCCCGATCCGGCGGCTCTCATCGCCTGGGCGCGAGAGAGGATCGCCGCTTACAAGATTCCCAAAACGGTAGTTTTCCGCGAGACCTTGCCGCGCAATCCATCGGGCAAGATCCTGCGCCGGTTGCTGCGCGACGAATATCAATGACCTGCTGTTTCCGGCAGGTCACCCATGCCGCATGCGGGCTTAGCCTGTGCGGACAAAACCAACCCCAGGAGAGCGACAAGGCATGACCGCCAATTTCACCGGATCGCTAGAGGATCGCATGGCGATCCGCGAAGTGCTTGAGACTTACGCCGATGCCGTCAACCGCGTGGACGAGGAACTGTGGGCCTCGCTCTGGGTGGAGGATAGCCACTGGGATCTGTCGCACTATCCCGAACTGGGCATAGTCGAAGGCAAGGAGGCTGTGGTGAAGCTGTGGCGTGATGCCATGCCGCACTATCCCAAGCTCAGCTTCCTGGTCGGCATCGGCATGATCCATGTCAACGGCGATACCGCCGATGCGCGGGCGTATATCTCCGAGATCTACGAGGAACCCGGCACGCTGAAGGATAAGCGCGCGCGGGCTTGCTATAACGACAAGCTGGTGAAGCGCGACGGGCAGTGGTTCCTGCAGAGCCGCAGCTTCACGATCATCCACCAGACCTGATTGCTCCGATGCAGCTACGCTGATCGGGTATGGCACCGGCCCACTCCCCCACCCGGCCTCCCACAAGTGTAGCCTGATGGGAGGCCGGGTGGGGGAGCGGGCCGGTGCCGCTTCCACGTTAGTGGACTATTTCGCGGTCATGCCGCCGTCTATCACCAGTTCCGACCCGGTCATGAAGCTCGCCGCAGGCGTGCTCAGGTAGACGATGCCCGCCGCGATCTCGGCAGGCTCACCCATCCGGCCCATGGCGTGCCCGGCGGACACGGTAGCCCGGGCGGTGGCCAAGTCGGGGAACAGGCCGCCTTCGACGTAGCGGGCATAGATCGTGTCCATCATGTCGGTGTCGATGCCGCCGGGATGGACGCTGTTGACCCGGATCGGCAGGCCCAGCATCGCGTACTCGACACCCGCGCTCTTGGAGAACAGCTTCACCGCGCCCTTGCTGGCGCAGTACGTCGCCATGTAGGCCGCGCCGCGCAGCCCGCCCACCGACGAGAGGTTGACGATCGACGAGCCGCCCTTGCGATCCGCACCACTCTTTGCCAGCAGTGCCTGCGCCGCGCGGGTGCCGAGGAACACGCCTTCGACGTTGATCGCCATGCACCGCCGGAATTCCGTCAGCGAGGAATCGGCGATGGCATTGGTGACCGATATGCCCGCATTGTTGACGAGAATATCGAGGCGGCCATGCTCCGCCTCGATCGCTGCCATCAGCGCCTCCCATGATGCCTCGTCGGTCACGTCGTGGCGGCGATAGCTGGCCGCACCCGCTACTTCGGCAGATTCGGCAAGGTCGGTCGCTATCACGGTGGAGCCGGCTTCGGCCAGCGCCTGGCAGGTCGCGCGGCCAATGCCGCCGGTGGCGCCGGTAACGAGGGCGACGGTGCCGCCAAGATCGAAAATGCTCATGTCATAATTCCTTTCGGGAGGGGCAATTCAGCGCGCCGTCCAGCCGCCATCGACCACGACTTCACTGCCGGTCATGTAACTGGCGTCATCGCTGGCGAGGAAGGCAACCACGCGGCCGATCTCGATCGGCTGGGCCAGGCGCTTGACCGGGGTGGTCTGGGCCACAGCGTCGATTTTCTCGTCGGCCGTGCCGCCGTCCCGCGCTGCCCAGCGCTCCATGCCTTGCCGCAGCAGTGGCGTCTCGACGAAGCCCGGGTGGACGCTGTTGACGCGGATCGGGACGCCGGTATCGGCAAATTCAATCGCATTGGACTTGGTGAACAGCCGCACCGCACCTTTTGAGGCGTTGTAGGCTGAGACTTCGCCCATGCCGACCAGACCCATGATCGAACTGATGTTGATGATGCTTGAACCGTATGGTGTGCTGGCACCGGCCTTGGCGAGGAGCGGCTGGAATGTCTTGGTGCCGAGAAACACGGTGTCGACATTCAGCGTCATCAATCGCCGCCAGGCTTGCAGCTCAAGGTCCTGCACCTTGCCGGTCAGGTCCCCGCCGACATTATTCACCAGAATGTCGAGATGGCCGAAATCCTGCTCGACTTGTGCACGGGCTGCCTGCCAAGCGTCCTCGCTCGTTGCGTCGAGGGTCAGGTAACTGCAATTTCCGATAGTATTGAGGATAGCCGGCACTGCAGGGGAGTCCGCCGGGTCGAGATCGGTGACGATAACATGCGCGCCGTCGTCTGCCAGTGCTTGTGAAATCGCCTCGCCAATCCCGCGCAATCCGCCGGAAACCAACGCAATCCTGCCTTCTAGTCGATTGCTTCGCATATCCTCATCCCATCTGGTTACACGGCCACCGCGCGGCTGTTTCCGTATTGATCCTTGTCGACGCATGGCTTGCGCGCAACACCTGTCTGTTCTCACAGTATGATCCCAGACCTGCGCCGTTGCATTGAGCGACGGCTATCAGGGGAGGCGTAATCGACGCCGCTCCTGCCCCGAGCATGCGAACAAGGCCGCGCAACTACGACGCGGACTCTTAGGGAGACATACCGATGACGTCACAGTCGCGCCGCAAATCCACCTATCTGACCGCCAGCGCCATTGGCCTCACGATGATGCTCGCCGCACCCGCGCTCGCGCAGGACGTTGCAACGACTTCCGCCGATCAGGCTGAGGCCGATCAGGGCGGCCTTCAGGATATCATCGTTACCGCCCGCAAGCGGCAGGAAACCGCCCAGTCCGTTCCGGTGGCTGTGACCGCGCTGTCCGCTGAACTTATCGCCAAGCAGGATTTGACCTCGATCGAGAAGATCGCGGCGCGCACCCCCAACCTCAACGTCGGCCGCGCTTCGAACGGATCGGGCGCGCAGTTGACGCTGCGGGGCATCGGTTCGTCCTCGACCTCGATCGGTATCGAGCAGTCGGTCGCGGTGGTGGTCGATGGCGTCTATTACGGTCAGGGCCGTATCATCAACGAAGGCTTCTTCGATCTTGGCGGCGTTGAAATCCTGAAGGGTCCGCAAGCGCTGTTCTTCGGCAAGAACGCGACTGCCGGCGTGATCTCGCTGAGCAGCGCCGAGCCGACCGACACCCCTGAGTTCAAGGCAGCGGCGCGCTACGAGTTCAAGGCGCAGCAGGTCCAGCTTGAAGCGATCGGTTCCGGACCGCTGTCCGACACGCTTGGCGTCCGTCTCGCCGTGCGCGCATCGAAGATGTATGGCGGCTACTACCGCAACATCTCGCAGCCGATCAATTACGCCACGCTCGATGTGGCGACCGGCGTTGCCGGCAACGTCGTCTCGCTTCCCGCGCCGGAAGAACAGCCAGGCGAAAAAGAACTGCTTGGCCGCCTGACCGTGAAGTGGGAGCCGACCGAGCGCCTGACCGCCACGTTCCGCGCATCGGGCACGTATAACAAGACGAACAATAACAGCTGGAACTACGTCGCGTTCAATTGCCCGTCAGGGGTCAGCCAGCTCAATGGCTATGCCTGCGAGCGCGATTTCGTAACGCATCAGAACAATATCCCGGCCGCGTTCGGCGGGCAGGTCCCTTACGTCAATGACGAGGGCAGCCTGTACAACCGCTACAAGAGCTGGGCAGTCACAGCGAACGTCAATTACGAACTCGACAATGTTACGCTGACCTCGGTGACGAACTACAACTGGAACAACAACCGCTGGGCCTGCGCCTGCGACTTCCAGTCCAGCGCAGCGTCGAACTGGGCGACCGAAAATTCCACTTATCATGCGTTCTCGTCGGAACTGCGCGCGCTCACCAGCTTCGATGGGCCGATCAACCTGATGGTCGGCACGTTGTACCAGAAGACCAAGCGGGACTTCGATCAGTACATCATTCTGGCGGGGCTGACCAACAGCGCGGCATCTCCTGAAGACGAGTTCCTTGCCACCCGCAAGACCAGCTTCACCGACGGCGAGACGATCGCCGCGTTCGGGCAGTTGACCTGGAAGGTGCTCCCGACGGTCGAGGTTGCCGGCGGCGTGCGTTACACGCATGAAACCAAGGACAGCTTCTTCACACAGCCCTACAACAATCCGGGTCTGACCACGATTTTCCGCCCCGAGAACGACCCCGATGGTCTTGGCGTCGTCACCGCGAACCAGACTTTCAGCGATTGGTCGCCGGAAGCCACCGTCACGTGGAAGCCCAGCGACGAGGTTCTCGTCTATGCAGCCTACAAGACAGCCTACAAGTCTGGCGGCTTCTCGAACGGCGGCATCAACTCGAAGCTGTCAAACGTTCCCTTCGAAGACCTGACTTTCGAGCCAGAAAAGGCACGCGGCTTCGAAGGCGGCATCAAGACGACGCTGCTCGACCGGCAGCTGCGCCTGAACCTTGGCATTTATAGCTATGCCTACAACAACCTTCAGGTCGACTTCTTCAACTCGCCGATCTTCGCGTTCCAGACGCTGACCGCCGATGCGCGCACCAAGGGTGTCGAGGTGGAATTCGAATATGCGCCGCGCAGCATCTACGGGCTCAACCTTCATGGCTCGATCAATTACAACCGCGCACGCTACACCAACTTCCCTGATGCGCCCTGCTATGCCGGGCAGAGCCAGGCAGAAGGGTGCAACGTGCTGATCGGCACAGCGCAGCGTCAGAACCTGAAGGGACAGCCGTTGTCGGTCGCGCCCGAATGGACCGGCACCTTGGGTTTCGCGTACGACATGGAAGTCGGATCGGACATGACGCTCGGGTTCAATGCCGATGCGCGTTACAGCGACTCGTATCTGGCATCGGGCTTCGGCAATCGGGATTCGAAGCAGAGCAGCTATGTGACGCTCGACGCGGGCATTCGCCTCGGCGTGGCTGATGACCGCTGGCAGCTCGCCTTGATCGGCAAGAACCTGACCAACCGTTTCTACGTCACCGGCTCGGTCGATGGCCCGTCAACCGGCGGCGCATCGGGCGGCCTGGTATCGGCCCACGCTGATCAGCTTGGCTTCGGCACCTTGCCGCGCACCGTGATGGTGCAGGTTTCCACGAAGTTCTGATTGGACCTCGGGCGCCCTTCACAGGAGGGCGCCCGGCCATCGAGAGGGAAATACAATGGACTCCGCCCGTTACGCCGCGATCAAGGGAATGGTGGAACACCTCTATGCGCTGACCGCGCAGGGCAAGTGGGATGAGGTGGCGGAGCAACTGACCGACGATTTCCGTATCGTCGAGGCGGAAAGCCTGCCGTTCGGCGGTGTCTACGAAGGCAAGGGCGCGCTGCAGGAGCTGTTCACCAAAGTCTTTGCGTTCTGGGAAGACCCGTCGCTGGAGCACAAGGACATCACGGTTTCCGCCGACAATGTCATCGTCATCCTGTCGTTCCACGCCACATCGCGCTACAACGGTGAGCGGCTGGAAATGCCGCTGTGCGAGGTGCTCCACTTGCGCGGTGACAAGTTCAGCGGCATCACGCCTTACTACTTCGACACCGCCGCGATCTGCCGCGCTACCGGAACTCCGGTCGCGGTCTGATCGCCTGCCATTTCTGGCAGGGTGCAAAATGCCCTAACAAGGCCAAGATCACTACTGCGATAGCGGATCAGACCGTATCGGGTCTTGGCGAGAGGATTTGAGTGCATGGGCAAGTTGGATGGCAAGGTCGCGCTGGTAACCGGCGGGACGTCCGGCATCGGCAAGGCGACGGTCGCGCGGCTGGCAGCGGATGGCGCCGCGGTGATCTTCACCGGCTCGAACGAGGCGGCGGCCGCAGAAATCACCGGACAGACCGGGGCGATCTTCTTCAAGAGCCGCGTGCAATCGCCCGATGACTGGCAGCGTTTCGACGCCATGGTGCGCAGCGATCACGGCCGGCTCGACATCGCCTTCGCTAACGCCGGCATGGAGCGCGGCGACAGCAGCGTGGAGCGCATCGACATCAGTGCATGGGATGAACTGCTAGCGGTCAACCTCACCGGAGTGATGCTGACTGCGCAGGCCGCCGTTCGCCTGATGCGCGACAATCCTGGTGGCCCGACCGGCTCGATCATCATCAACAGTTCGATGAGCGCCTATAAGACGATGGGCAACTTCGTCGCCTATTCGACGACCAAGGGAGCGGTGCTCGCGCTATCGAAATCGACCGCGATGCATTGTGCCAATGAGGGCATGAAAATCCGCTGCAACGCGATCCTGCCCGGGGTGGTTGAAACCGAGCTTATCCGTGCAATCATCGACAAGTCGCCTGACAGCGCGGCTGCCCGCTCTGCCTACCAAAGTATGTCGCCCATGCGCCGGATGGCGCAAGTCGAGGAAATAGCTGCTCTGGTTGCATTTCTCGCGTCTGACGAGGCCGGCTTCATTTCCGGCTCGGAATACGCCATCGATGGCGCATCAACCGCTGGCATGATGGGGGTCTAGGGGCTGCTTAACCCCCGCGCCTTCATTACCAGCTCCCGCCAATCCTAAGTGTCTAGCGTTTGGGGTCGCTCTGGACGGTCCCTTTGAGCGAAGGGTTGGAAGCATTGGCCTTGGGTGGCCCTGGTTTTTTCTCCTTGCGCGGTTCCTTCGAACTTTTGCGTTGGCTCTTAGCCATAAGTATTCCCTTTCGTACTCGCGCCCTGTGCGCGATTAGTGATGAAATGATAGGCGGGCGGTATGCGCGTTCGTGCGAAGGGCATTGATCACGGCGAGGCAATCCCCTTCCCGATGATAGCCGCCGCAGTCGGCAAGGATAGCGCCAGAGCTTGCCGTCAGGCGCCAATGCCAGTCGCCACCGGACAACAGTGCCGAGGTCATGCTGACTTGGTCTGCGCGGTACGTGGAGAAAGTGGACAGGCCCGGATCTTCTCGGATGACGCTCGCCGCACTTACATAGGCCGACAACTGATCATTGTCCGCGAACGCAGTTTGTTCACTCTTGGACGAGGCACTGGTAGCGGACATCTAGCGTCTCCTAAAGGATCGTCATCTTCTTCTCGCGCAGCGCGATGTTGACCGCATGTATCACTGGATCCGGCCGACATGCGGCTTTGCCAGCAGTCTGATGGCGTCAGCGACCAGCAAATAGCCCGGGCCACTGGCGGTTGCGACCGCAAGCGGCCTGCCACCCAGTGTCGGGTTACTCTGGTTGAGAAACTGGATCGCTTCGGCTGAATCGCCGAGTAGCGAATAGGCGAGATGTGTAATCAGACCCTGCCGCTTCATGCTTTCAGGTGAGAGCTTGGGGAGCGTGCCCGATTTCACGAACATCTTGCGCCGAATGGGATTCTGTTCGGTCAAAGCGAAATTCCTTCGCAAACCGTTGCCAGCGGCAGCGTGCCGCTAGCTGAACCAGCTGTGATCAGCCCGAAATGTTGCTCTAAGTTAAGGGGATTGAGGTCCATGAGCCAGCTCCACTACGTAAGCGAAAGCACCATGAGTCTCTCAGCCGCAAGCGCCTACAGGGTATGTGCGTGCGATCGTAACGATATAGGGTTCCGGCGCCGCAATTGTAAGGTCGCCTCCCCACCCGTGTTTTCAGGACCGCGTGTTCGGCCCGCCTTGCGTTGCGGCCGACTTGCCATTGGGTCTGCCAGCGTTCGGGTTCGCGGGGAAAACGTCCAGAGTCTGGTGAAAAATCGCTGACCGTGGCAGCATCGGGTCAGGCTGCTCTGGCCACACAGTAGGATTAACCCAGCTAGACTGAACTTCCCGGCTCTTTGGCATCGGTCACACTCCCATTTTTGCCTCTCGCAATGTTTGGAAGTGTCTGAAAGTTCCCGACTTTTGCGACGGATCGCTGACCTCACGATGTTTTCAGGCAACGTTATCGGCATAACCCGCCATAACCCCGAGCAGCCTGATCGAGATGAAAATGGTCAGCATGAGCAGCATTGTAGTCCGGCGACAGAACCGTCCCGAAGGCATCGCATGCGTTGTCCCGGACGCGCAACAGGAAGACGGACTTGTTGCCTGCGTCCTGCCAGTCGTTCAGCACGCTGATCCGGCGGCCATCTTCAAGAACGAATGCCGCTATATCGATCGCGTTTCCGGTCGCATGTTCGCTCCATCGCCCCGTTTGGCTGCCATTGATCCGGCGGCAGCTATGCGCGCCGAGATGTTCAATGCGTGCGACCGGCGAGCCAAGAATCTCGTTGGCTGCCGGCTGCACGCCATGGAACATCCAGAACTCGAAGGCAGCGGCAACAGAGCAGGTGGTGGAAGTGCGACCCGGCGACAGCAAGGCAGCGGTGAGGAGAGTCCTGTCCTGGCGCCGACACTCGTCCTCGCCAACCGGGTCCAGCACCTCGAAGGCAATGTCGCTTCTCTCAAGTACCGCGCGGCATTCACTGGGATCGCTGCGTAGCGCGCCAAGCTTGTTCCCCGTTGTCCAGCCAACTGGTTGTCGCAAGTTCAGCGGTGCCCAAGGATCGTGCTCGGGATGACGCTTCAACCAGCCGGTCCCGAGATGCCAGGCCAGCGCCAGTATTCCTGCGAAAACCAGGAAGCGTAAGGCCCGAGATAAGCCGCTGCGCTGCTTCATGTGCGATCAGCCTCCACGCGGGGGTTCCGGTGGAGGCTGATGCGCGATCGGCGAGTGCGCAGATTCACGGATACTGCGTTGCCCAGTCTGCTGGGTAGGGCGCGGCCCAAGCCGGCGGGGCGACCCACGTAGTACCACGCGGAGCGAACGATTGTTCCACCGTTCCCAGTCGCTGCATCGCATCGCGCGTTGCGGCATCACGGCAAGATGGCACAACAGCGCTGCTGGTGGAGCTTTCGCCCATCTTGTCGCACAGAAAGCGCGCGGTTAGACTAACGCGGCGGCGCATCTCGTCCTTGCCGGCCTTGGTGCTCAGATCGAGATCGGCAAAGCTGACCGGTTGCGACAGGCTCTGCACATTGTCGGGAACCTTGTCATATCGTCCAGTGACGATGATCTCTTCGGGGGCATTCTGGGCCAAAGCAACACCTGGCAAAGCCATGGCGGCTGCGGCAGCGGTGAGGGCGGTAAAACCTTTCAGGAAAGTCATGGTTACCTCTTTGTCGCCCCCCGACATCGCAACAACCCTGCCCGATTGACTTGGTTCCAGCGCAGGATCGCCGTTAGGATATGCATGCAGCAGGCCGATCTTCCGGCGACAATCCTGTCTCAAGGGGTTATCAAGCAGGATATGTTACACTGGCTATCCCAATCGACCGGCGGGGCGGTGCCCGGCCATGGCTGATGACAATCACGAGATGACCGCCGATAAACCGGGCGTCCCCGGCGTGGAGGATTACGATGGGCCGGCTGGCGGATGGGGCGCGCTGCGCGCCGTGGCGGTGGCGGTCCGCGAGCAGATGGGGGCGTCGGCCAACACGCGCGCGCTGTTGCAAGTCAACCAGCCCACGGGCTTCGACTGCCCCGGCTGCGCCTGGCCTGATCCGCACAAGACCTCGTCGTTCGAATTTTGCGAGAACGGCGCCAAGGCGGTCACTTGGGAAGCGACCGCAAAGCGCGTCGATCAGGAATTTTTTACGCGTCACACCGCAACCGAACTCTTCGAATGGTCGGATCATGCGCTCGAGGACGCCGGACGCCTGACGCACCCGCTGCGTTATGATGAGCGGACGGACCATTTCGTGCCGGTGACATGGGACGAAGCCTTCAGCCGGATAGGGCAGGGGCTGCAGGCCCTTGCTACGCCCGATGCCGCCGAATTCTATTGTTCCGGACGTGCTTCCAACGAGGCGGCGTTCCTGTACCAGCTCCTTGCCCGCGCGTTCGGCACCAACAATTTCCCCGACTGTTCGAACATGTGCCACGAGGCGACCAGCGTGGGGCTGCCCAAGTCGATCGGCGTCGGCAAGGGTACGGTCACGCTGGAGGATTTCGATCTCGCCGACGCAATTTTCTGCGTTGGGCACAATCCGGGAACGAACCACCCGCGCATGCTGACGACTTTGAGCGACGCGGCAAAACGCGGCGTGCCCATCGTCGTCGCCAATCCGATGAAGGAACGCGGCCTGGAGCGTTTCAAATCGCCGCAGCATCCTTCCGAGATGCTGTCGACGCACGCCACGCAGCTTGCCTCAGCCTATCACCAAGTGAAGGTCGGCGGTGACGGCGCGATGCTGAAAGGCATGATGAAGGCGCTGTTCGAGGCCGATGCCGCCGACCTTGCAGCTGGTGGCGCAGGCTTGCTGGACTGCGAGTTCATCGCTGAGCACACGCTTGGTCTCGATGCGCTTCAGGCTGATATTGCGCAGACCGAGTGGGCGGACATCGTCCAGGGTTCCGGGCTGACGCAGGCCGCGATTACCAGCATGGCCGAAACCTACTGGCGCGCCGAGCGCGTGATCTTGTGTTACGGTATGGGCATCACCCAGCACGCCAATGGCGTCTCCAACGTCCAGCAACTGGCCAATCTGCTTTTGCTGCGCGGCAATATCGGCAAGCCGGGCGCAGGCATCTGCCCGTTGCGCGGCCACTCCAATGTGCAAGGTGACCGGACTGTAGGGATTACCGAAATTCCCGGCGAGGCCATGCTCGAACGGCTCGACCGGAAATTCGGGATCAAAAGCCCGCGCGCCCACGGGCATGCCGCGGTCGAAGCGATCCAGGCGATGCGCGACGGTCGCTCCCGCGCGTTGATTTCGCTGGGCGGCAACCTTGCCGTTGCCATGCCTGATCCCGAGGCGAGCTTCGCGGCGTTTCGCAATCTGGACCTGTCGGTCAATATCCTCACCAAATTCAACCGCACGTGTCTGCTGTTGGCAAAGGAGACAATTGTCCTGCCGTGCCTTGGCCGCACCGAACTCGATGTGCAGGCCGAAGGTGACCAGTGGATCACGGTCGAGGATTCCATGTCGATGGTCCATGCGTCGCGCGGCATGCTCAAGCCCGCCGCGCCCGGACTGCTCTCTGAACCCGCGATCGTTGCGGGCATCGCCAAGGCGACCTTGCCGGACACCGCGATCGACTGGGACTGGCTGATCGCCGACTATGACCGCATCCGCGACGGGATCGAGGCGGTTTTCCCGGATTTCCGCGATTTCAATACGCGCGTCCGGCGCAAGGGCGGCTTTCGCCTTACCGTTGGCGCGAGTGACAGAATCTGGAACACGCCTTCCGCCAAGGCCCAGTTCATTGTCCATCCGATAACCGGCGATGCCGGCGTGGAGAGCGTCCTGCTGCTCACCACGATCCGCAGTCATGACCAGTACAACACGACGATCTACGGGCTGAACGATCGCTATCGCGGAATCACCGGGCGGCGTGACGTGATCTTCGCCAATGCCGAAGATCTGGCTAAGCTGGGGCTTGCGCATGGCGACCGGGTCGATGTCCATGCCGGGCCGGGGCGCTGCCTTCAGGGGTACACGCTGGTGGCGCACGCGATCGCGCGTGGTTCGCTCGCGGCGTATTATCCTGAAGCGAATGCGCTCATTCCGCTTGAGGACTTCGACAAGGTGAGCGGCACGCCTGCCTACAAGTCAGTGCGGGTCACCCTGTCAAAGCTAGCTGAGGCACGGGCGGAACCGGTCGAGGCGGCGTGATGCCGGAAACAGGTTCTGATTTTTCGGCAACGGGGGCGCAACCTGCCACCTTCGAACGGATAGCGGCTGATGGCACCATCGCGCAGTCTACTCGCATGGTCGCGGAAGAGACGGCGATCGCGCTGGAAATCAATGGTGTCGGCTATGCGGTGCTCATGGCCACGGCGCAGGACCTGAAGGATTTGGCGTTCGGTTTCGCCCTGAGCGAAAGACTGGCGGACACCCCGCAGGATATCCTCGACGTCGATGAGTATGATACCGGCAACGGCGTGATCGTCCGGGTAACACTCGCCGAATCCTGTGCGTCGCGGCTGTATGACCGGGTCCGTCATCGCACTTCCGAATCGTCGTGCGGCCTTTGCGGCATCGAGAATCTGGAACAGGCGCTGCGCCCGTTGCCCAGGCTAGCGCCGTCTGCGCCCGCCTTGCCGGCGTCGGTTTTCGCCGCTCTTGCGGAATTGCGTCAGCACCAGCATCTCAACCAAGTGACGGGCGCTGCCCATGCAGCGGCGTGGTGCGGCCCGGACGGTGCCATCCAAATGACGCGCGAGGATGTTGGCCGCCACAACGCCTTCGACAAGCTGACCGGCGCTATGGCGCGCGAGGATCGGCGATGGGATGGCGGGTTCGCGCTGCTGTCCTCCCGGTGTTCCTTCGAGCTGGTCGAGAAGGCGGTGCTGGCAGGTTGCCCGACGCTAGTGACGATTTCCGCGCCGACAACTTTGGCTGTGCGCCGCGCAGCCGAGGCTGGCCTTGAACTGCTGGTGCTGGCGCGTCCGGACAGCCTCTTGCGGGCGACCCGCGTGTGACAGCGATTCTCGGCGCGGTGCTAGCGGGAGGAAAGTCGAGCCGGTTCGGGCAGGACAAGGCTTTGGTCGAGGCATTCGGAAAGCCTTTGATCGAATATTCGATAGAAGCGCTGATGCAGGTGACGCCGGACATCGTCATTTGCGGTCGGAAGTTTGCTGACCGCATCTGCGTCGCCGACCGGCCAGAGCCGGGGATGGGGCCACTGGGCGGGCTGAATGCGGCGCTGCATCACGCCGCCGGGCACGGCTATGCGTGGGTGCTATCGGTTGCCTGCGACACTCCGGAGATCCCGCCTGGCCTGCTGCGCGACCTTGCCGGCCGGCAGCGGCCGAGTTTCGTGCCTGGTCATCCCCTCATGGGTTTGTGGCCAGCGAGCGCAGCCGATCACCTCGACACATGGCTGGCGGAAACGTCGCGCCACGCGGTGCGCGCCTGGGCGCAGGCGATTGGCGCAGATCCTGTCGGCGACGACATCGAAATCGCCAACTTCAACTATGCCGATGACTTGGATTCCTGGGTCAGGGCGGTCAGACCACCTGAACGCTGAAAGCAAACCATGCGTTCTGGCTGTGGTCGTAAAGCTGCGCCGTCTCACCCGTTACCGTAAGCGAGTAGTGGCTCGATGAAGCGCGATCGTATCCCTGCGCAGTCTCGCCATCGATTTCGAGCGAGAAGGAAGCCTTGGCGCCGGCATTGTATATCTCGGGAAGAACGCCGTGGAACTTCGCCGCGCGATCGCCGTCATGGCCTTGCAATTGCTGGCCTTTCGCCTCTGCGGCAATCCGCAGATCCTGCGTGGTCGAATGGTCATGCAGGCCGGCAACTTTCTTGCCGGTGATGAAGGCGTACGCCGAAGCGGCGATAATCGCGCGAGTGTGGGGAGTCATCGCGGCACCTGACAGCCCCGGCATCGAAAAGGCAAGGGCTTCGACCGCTCGGCGCTCAGACCGGGCGGTTGCCCATCATCTCGCCAAGCCGCACCGGGCGTTCCGGCTGCCAGGCCGGGTTAAACGCAATGGTGCTGGGCGCAAACAGCATCACGATGGTGGAGCCGAGCAGGAAGCGGCCCATTTCCTCGCCCTGTTCCAGCGTGATGTCCCGATCGGCGTAATGCCACTCGGAGATCTTGCCCGTACGCTTCGCGTTGATCACGCCGTGCCAGACGGTGGCCATGCTGCCCACGATTGTGGCTCCGACCAATACCATCACGAACCGGCCATGCTCCTGCGATTCAAATTCGCACACGACGCGCTCGTTCCGGGCGAACAGGTTCGGCACGCCGCGCGCCGTTACCGGGTTTACCGAGAACAGCGCACCGGGCACGTGGATCATGCGCAGCAGCTTGCCCCGGCAGGGCATGTGCAGCCGGTGATAATCCTTGGGTGACAGGTAGAGGTTGGCGAAACTGCCGTGGCGGAACCGGGCGGCAAGCGCGGCATCGCCGCCGACGAGATCCGCCGTGGTGAAGCGGTGCCCCTTGGCTTGCAGGATGTGATGATCGTCGATGGCACCGAACTGGCTGATTGCGCCGTCCACCGGGCAGACGAAATCGGCGCTCGCCAGCGGGCGGGCACCGGTCTTGAGCGGACGCGTGAAGAAGTCGTTGAAGGTCGCATAGCCGGAGATCGCCGGGTCGGCGGCTTCGCTCATGTCGACGCCATACTTGGCCACGAACCAGCGGATCAGCCGGGTGGTCATCGATCTGCCCCGTGCGCCCGCGATCCGGCCGGCAAGGACGGTCAGGCCCTGCTTGGGCAGGGCGTATTGGAGCATGACTTTCAGCCGATCGGACATGAGAGGCGTTACTGCTTTGCCGGCTCGGCGGTAGCGGCTGGTGGCGCGGGCTCGGAGTTGGCGGGCTGGCGCATCGCCTCCAGCTCAGCCGGGGTCTTGAAGTCGATCAGTTCGACCTGAAAGACGAGATCGGAGTTGGCCGGGATCGGGCCGGATGCCTGATCGCCATAGCCCATCGCGGCGGGGATACAGAACCGCGCGATGCCGGTCTTGGCGATCATCTTCAGACCTTCGGAGAAGCCCGGAATTACACCGTTGACCGGAAACGCGGATTGCACACCCTGATCGAACACGGCTCCGGTCGCGGCCAGATATCCGATATAGTTGACCAGCACGAAATCGGCTTCTGCGGGCCGTGTGCCCTCGGCGGGGCGGAGCATCGTATAGCCCAATCCCGATGCAGTTTTGGCCGCGCACAGGCGCTGTCCGGCCGGCAGCACCGGATTGAGCGGAAGCGCGATAACGTCGGTCGTGGCCGCAACCGGTCTGGGCGGCTTGGTAGCCGCTATTGCCGGAAGCGGTGCGACCAGCGCGGTCATGACGATAAGGTGCGAGAGGCGCGACACTGCGCGAGGAAAAATGCTCATGCGTGGCCTTACCCGCAGTTTGTCCGGGCGATCAACCACTTGCCTGTCGGTGAACATCCGATCTACTTGCGCAATCGCCGGGCGTTCGCAGTCACGCTTTTGTGGATCGGTGCAAGCGCCTCACCCGGGGATGCGACCAGCGCCGCAAATACACTCAGGTTTCGCTCGGCGATTTTCATGTAGTCCGCAGGCCACATCATGCTGCCGCTGCTCAGCTTGCCAAGATCGCGGATATTGTCATCGTTCGCTTTCTTGACCTTGTTCGCGACAGCCGTCAGCGAACGTCGCGAATGATCGAACGCCGCCGTCTTTTCCGTCACCATCCGGCTCAGTTCTGCTGAATTCGCGGTAGCGGGGGATCGCATGGAGTCCGCGATCATCGGCAGACGCGCCTCTAACACGACCGGCATGGCCATGACTGACTCAAAAAAATGGGCCTGGGTCTGCATCAAGGTCAACGGCCACTGCCATAGGGCCATCACGTCTTTTGCCGGGTTCATGATTTGCTTTCTGCTTTTTGCTGCACTGCGGCAACGAATGGCAGATGGGTTCGATCCCGCAACCAAAATGATAGCCTCGCCCGATCAGCTTTTCTTGCCGATCGGGTTATATCGGCAACTGAACGACAGCGGTTCGTCCGATCCTCCGGGCGTCAGGTGGATATACAGGCGCTCGCGATCGATGGTTTGGTTAAGGCAAAAGGCCTGCTCGGCTTCATACATCTCGTCGCGGTGCAACTCGTTCCAACCCTGCACCGCACGCATCGCCTGCGCCTTGGCCTTGGTGACGCTGTCCGCCACCACGAAGACATTCTGGTGTCGCTCGGCGAATTCGGCGGGATCGTAACCGCCCAGGTTGACGAAATAGAGCTTCTCCCGGCCGCGAAACGGTTCGGGCTTCAGTTCCACCTTGTAGCCATCGGCATGCGTGATTTCCGCCCAGCAATCGATGTGCAGGCTTTCCGGTATTCCCCACCATTGCCGCCGAAGTTCGTCGTGGGTGTGCCGCATCGATGGCGCGGCGATGAAGCGCATGTCGTGAAGTTCGATATTGGCGCCCGCCATCTCGCCACCGATGTAGACTGCGAACAGCTTCACCGTGTCGCCTCCGCCGCGATGGTCGCTGGCTGCTGGTCACGCTCGATCGCCGCCGCCAGCTCAGGCCCGACGACCTGGCCCATCTCATGCGAGCTGGTGATCCCCTGGATGAAGGGATGGCGACCCATGATGAATGGCAGGCTGAGGCAGAACAGCTGGTCCTCGGGAATCTGGTCGGACACCGGGTGAAACTGATCATCGATGACGATGCCCCGCGATGGGCCGCGCTCGGTTGTCGCGGCATCGCGCACGATGCCTTGATCGAGCAGCGACGGAAACGGGAAGTCCTTGGCCGACAAGGCGCGCTGCCCGGTGGCTTCGATGAAGACCGGAAAATGCATGCGCTCGCCGTCGAGGTGAAGCACGGCGCCGGTTTCCGGGCCATGGCTGTTTACCCAGTAATCATCGCCGACGGCGATAACGGTGAGCTTTCCCGCGCTGTGCAGTGCCAGCATCCGCCTGATGGATTCGTGCGGAACGGTCGCATAATCGTCGACGAACACCGGCTTGAGGTATTTGGCGAAACGGCGGAAATCGGTTTGATCGAGATGGGGCACGATCAATTCGATAACCTCGTGCATCCGCAGGATCGCATAGCGCCATGGCACGGTGACCTCGCCGCTGTAATTCGCTTCGGCCTCACGCAGATTGTCCTGCGCCCATTCGAACGGATCGGCGCCGATCCGCTGCGCAAAGTACCGGTCGCAAAAGCTTTCAAGCGTCTGCTGCTCAAGCTCGATATCCGCCGCATAGTCAGGGTCCGCCGCCTGCAATTCGCGCTGGAACAGCAGGAACGCCTGGTCGAGCAAGTCGTTGTCGTCACCAGCGATCAGCGCTTCGATCGCTTCAGCATTGCAGATCGCCAGCGGCTCGTACGGGATCGGGAAATAGAAGTCCGCTTCGGGCAGCAGGCCCTTGCGCGACATCATGGTCATGTGAAAATCGTCGGTATCCGGGGCCGACGCATAGGATATGGTGCCGTCAGCGGCCTCGATAAACTCGCCATGGGTAACAGCCAGCGCCACGGCGGCGTCAATCGCGCTGAGCGAGGATCCGCGAATGCCGATCTGGCAGGGCGGCACTTGCGCCAGCGCCGATGCTGGCCAGGGGCACAGGAAATAGCCGGGCCGCACCTCGGGTTCGGCGGGCCACTGATGCCCGGTCGCCAGCACGACATGGTCGAACTTCTGCTCGAACCGCTCGCCTCGCTGCGGCTGGACGATCAGCGTCATGCCATCCGCTTCGCTGAGAGCATCCAGCACCTTGCACCGGGTGCGCACCGTCACCGTGATGCCCTTCGCCTCGGCGTGCTGCATCAGGGCCTGCAACTGGTCATAAAAGAACTCGCCCAGCGCGACGCGCGGGTAGAAGGTGCGCTCGTCGATCTCGCTCGGCTTGATGCCAAGCTCTCGAAGGCGATCATTGCCCTGCGCGTCCAGCCATTCAACCAGCGACTGCTGCAGCGGCGGGATTTCAACGCTGGCGATGTTCGACAGCATGGCCGGATCGTTCCACCCGGGGCGGTATGGCGTACCGCGGCCGACGCTTGGCTGAACTTCGAAGATCGTCAGATCAAACGGGCGCCCGGCATGCTGCAGTAGCGCGTGCAATGTGTAGATAGTGGTCGGGCCAGCGCCGACGAAGGCAATCGAATGGTGCATGCGCGCACAATGCGCGTGGCGGCCAAACGGTGCCAGCCCGACAAAATAATGTTTCCGCAGAAACGGACAGCTAGCCCGAGCTGGCCATGGCGGTTGCCCTCGTCGCCTGAGGGTTTAGACTGCGGTGATGAATTTCCGCCAAATCGCGTGCCTCCCCGCACTTATCGCAATGGCTTCCCCGGCGTTCGCCAAGGTTGAAGTCGATCCTGCAAATCTCGAAAAGGACGTGCGAACCCTGGCGTCTGACGTGTTCGAAGGCCGGGCGCCAGGAACACGCGGCGAGGATCGCACGATCGGCTATCTCATCGCCCGTTTTCAGGATCTGGGGCTTGAACCGGCTGGACCTGACGGCAACTGGGTGCAGGTGGTGCCGTTGCTGCACACGAAGCTTGGCGCCGGCGCCATGGCGTTCGGCACGCCGCAGGGGGCGATGCCGGTATCGCAAGGGCAGCAGGTGTATGTCTCAACGCTAAGGCCCGATGCCGCCGCGCAGATCGACAAGGCACCGGTTGTCTTCGTCGGCTATGGCGTCAAGGCACCCGAGCGCGGCTGGGACGATTTCAAAGGCGTGGACCTCAAGGGCAAGGTCGTGGTGTTCCTCGTCAATGACCCGGACTTCTCGGCCGCTCCCGGCGAACTGGTTGCCGGCAAGTTCGGCGGCAGGACGATGACCTATTACGGCCGCTGGACCTACAAGTTCGAGGAAGCCGCGCGGCAGGGCGCGGTCGGCGCGCTGATCGTCCATGACACCGACGGCGCGGGCTATGGCTGGAATGTCGTCGTCAGCCCCGGCGGCGAGAACTACGACATCGTGAGGAAGCCCGAAGATATCACCACACTGGCGCTGCAAGGCTGGATCGCTGGCGATGCGGCCAGCAAACTCTTCGCCTCCGCCGGTCACGATCTTGCCAAGATGCGCAAGCAAGCCCGTTCGCCCGGATTTCGTCCGGTGACGCTAGGCAACGTGACATTCGATGCCGCTGTCCCTGTCGAACACGAAACGGTCGAGAGCCGCAATGTGCTCGCACGGATTGTGGGAGCCAAGCGACCGGACGAAACTGTCACTATCGGCGCGCACTGGGATGCCTATGGCGAGGGCACACCCGACGCGCAGGGCCGCAAGTACCGCGCGGGCGCGAATGACGATGCGCTCGGCATTGCCGGACTGTTCGAGATCGCGCGCAATATGAAGGCCGGGTCGCCGCCGCAGCGCAGCGTCGTTTTCGCCGCATGGACGGCGGAAGAGCGCGGCCTGCTGGGTTCCGAGTATTATGCGGCCAATCCGGTCTTTCGGCTCGATAAGACCGTCGCCAATCTGGCGATTGATATCCTGCAGACTGCCGGGAAAGCGCGCGACGTGGTTCTGGTCGGCAAGGGGCAGGCCAGTCTTGAGGATGACATGGCGCGGGTGGCGGGGGCTCAGGGGCGCACAGTGACGCCTGAAAGCCTGCCGGAACGCGGCCTGTTTTATCGTGCCGATCACTTCTCGTTCGCCAAGCGCGGCGTACCCGTCATGCTGCTGATGGGGATCGCCGGGGCGTCCGATCTGGTCGATGGTGGGCGCGATGCAGGGCAGGCCTGGATCGATGCCTATACCGGGGAATGTTACCATCAGGCTTGCGACGCCTGGGAGCCTGGCTGGAACCTTGCCGGTGCGGTGCAGGACATCGAACTGGTGGGCACAATCGCCGATGATCTGGCGAACTCGAACGCCTGGCCCACCTGGAAAGAGGGTTCCGAATTCAAGGCCATCCGCGACAAGACGGCGTCATCGCGTCGGTGATCATGTGGGGCGACCGTGATGGCCGCCCCACATGAACATACAAATCAGAGCGGTTCTGCAGACAGGCTTTGCGCCGTAACGGCGTCGATCATCGCCTGATTGTCCTCGACCGGGCGGCCTTGCAGAAATGCGAGCAGATCAGCCTGCAGCCGGGCGGTCTGGCTGGCGAACACGCCGTGCGCCTCGCCGTCGTATTCGATCAGCTGGGCACCCGGCACCTTGCGGGCGACTTCGCGGCCGGTCGCGTCGATCGGCACGGTTTTGTCGGCGGTTCCGTGGATCACCAGCGTGGGCATGGTGAAGCTGGCGAGGTCCGGCCGGAAATCGGTCGTGGCGAAGGCCTTGGCTGCAGCCAGCGTTGGGCGAAGTCCGGCCTGCATGGCCATCTGCCATGACAGGTCGAGAACCTCGCTGCTGACCGGGCGATCAAGCCAACCCACGCCGTAGATATCCTTGAAAAAGCCGGCGAGGAACTCCCCGCGATCTTCAAGGAGTCCGGCGGTGATCTGGTCGAACGTCGATTGCGGCACCCCATCCGGATTGTCGTCGGTCTGAAGCATATACGGGGCAACCGAACTGACCAACGCCACCCGACTCACGCCCTTGCCGGCATGGCGCGACAGATATCGGGCGATCTCGCCGCCGCCCATGGAAAAGCCGACCAGCGCCGCGCTCTGGCCGTTAGCATGCTCATCGAGCACTGCGGCCAGATCATCCGCGAAGGTATCGTAATCATAGCCACCGGAAGGCTGATCCGACCGGCCAAAACCGCGCCGGTCATAGGCAATTGCGGTGAAGCCATTGTCGGCCAGGAAGTTGGTTATCGGATCCCAGCTGTCGCCCGATAGCGGCCAGCCGTGGATCAGAATCACCGGCGGACCTTCGCCCCATTTCTTGACGTAGAGACGGGTTCCATCGCGCGCTTCAACAAATGGCATGTCGCATTCTCCTTGTAGCAATGCTGGCTCAACGCGCCTTGCGGCGGGTAGCTGCATAAGCCGCAACCGTTCGACGCGAGAGGCCACCGCTTGCGCGATTTAACTTCGAGCGCGGGAAGCTATTCGGCTGGCGGAACGTTGGGGTTGCACGAACAGGAGACGTGCAATGACCGATCTATCGCAAATCAAAGAGCATATGGAAATCATCGGCGCCGATGGCGTCCACATCGGCACCGTCGACAAGGTCGAGGGCAAGCGCATCAAGATGACGAAGGCGGACAGCGGATCGCATGGCGATCACCACCACTACATCTCGCAAGGCTTGATCGCTGCGGTGGAAGACGGGAAGGTCCGCCTCTCAGCTACTGGCGCATCGGCGCTGCTGTTCGAGGAAGAGGACGACGGTGCGGCACTGGCCGACAAAAACCCGGACTAAGCGGGTAAGATCCGGCCTGTCAGCGGGGTGAGCGCCCGAGATAGAGATAGGTCGGATCGAACTCGGCGAATGCCCGCAACCGCTCCAGATCGTGGATCGTGACCTTGCCCTTGGCAAATGTCGCCAAGTCGTCCTTGTGCAGTTCCCGCAGGACGCGGTTGGTGTGGACGACGGTCAGGCCAAGGCATTCGCCGAACTCGGTCTGGGTCATGGCGAGGGTAAATTCCTCGTCCGTTGCCAGTTCCACGATCTTCAATCGCGTATGAAGTTCGCACAGCAGATGGGCTGCACGCGCAGCACCGCTGCGTTGCCCCAGCGACAATTCCCACTCGCGATGCATCGCTGCATCGAGGTTGGTGGAAAACCACAGCATGCGCGTTAGGTGCGGGAACGTCTCGGTGATGCGGGTCAGTTTCTCATGCGGCGCAAAGCACAGATGTGATGTCGTCAGCGACATCACATCATGATCCAGCTGCTTCAGGGTAAATCCGTGAAGATCAAGGAAATCGCCGGGAACGTGCAACGCGGTAATCTGCCGGCGCCCGTTGCGCAGATCCTTGTACCGGCACATCAGCCCATCAAGCAGCAGGATCGAACGGTTCAGCGGTTCGCCGCGGCGAACGACCGTCATCTTCGGCGCCACCGTCTCTGGCGAATCCAACGCGTCGCGCAATGCGGCGATTTCGGCATCCGGCAGAGTATCGCGCAAATTCAGTTTGAGCAGCAGACGCTCGATCATATGTATGTATCGGCCTTGTCTTCGGGAATCTTTACCGCGAATGCACTGAAATAAGGGACGGTGGTAAGCAGATTCTTGTCGCCATCGGTCACATCGATGCGCCCCGTAAGATCGATCACGCCGTTTCGCGAGTCTTCTGACACCATTGAGCGTATCGAATCAATCGCCATCGTCTTGGCGGCTGTTTGGCTTTCGAGATCCAGCCCCTCGTCATCGGGAACCAAGCCGTGGCCATTACTCACGTGAAAAAAGAACCGCGGCATCTGAACACCCTTTTGCTGAACTGCAACGCAACGCTGAGTATCCGGCAATGTTGCTGTGCCTGCAGCGGTTTACGCCCTGGAAACCAGATCGACCAACACACCTCGAAGGTAACCGATATGGAAAGGCTTGGTGATGACCGTCACGCCGGGATAGAGCCGGTCGATGTCGCTTTCGGGGTAAGCGGTCATGAAAGCGAAGGGGATGCCCCGTTCGATCAGCGTATCCGCGACGGGAAAACTGGCTTCGGCGCCCACCTTCACGTCAATCAGGGCAACCTGGATCGTGTCGCCCCTCACCAGTTCAAGCGCATCTGCCACGGTCGAGACCGGGCCGACAAGTTCACATCCCAGTTCCTCGACGTGATCACTGACCATCAGGGCAATCAATATCTCGTCGTCCAGGACGAGCACACGGCACCCCGCCAACTCACTCATCGTATTTTCCCCGCGCACCATTTCCATAGCGGGTGCAAAGGTCACAACTGCGCCTTCGGCCAAACAACATATGTTATGGCTCGCGAAATATTGGGCCTAGCCGCCCAGGCGGCCAGCGGCTGCAAACGGGTGCCGGTCTGCGGTGAGACACTTGGGGTTCGGCTCAGCAGCGCTGCTCGAGCAGGTCGGTCAGCTTCATCATGGCGGTGCGGGTGAGGTGCACGAAAGTCACGCGCTGGTCGGTCGCGCATTTGGAGCGGGATAGAAGACCATGCTTTTCGAGCAGGTCGATGTAGCGCAGCGCGGTGGTCGACGGGGCTGAGGACGCCAGGCAAAGGCTGGTCACGCTGATCTTTCGCCCTTCCACTTCGTGGATGAACAGATCGAGCAGCATGTCCCATGCCGGTTCTCCCAGAAGCGCAGACGGAAGCAGCGCATCTCGGGACCGGCGGAACCGATAGAGGTCTTCGGCGGCCTGGGACAGTTCATGCAGCTTCCTGACTTGCGCGACCGCCTTGCCGCAAGGTCGCTCCACGGCGCGCATCTCCGCCATCGCCGTTGGCTCCATCGGACCGAGAGTTTGCAGGATCGTTTCGGCGAGACGCTGCATCTGGATCTTGAGATCGGCCATCTCATTTCCCGATAGATGCGGCGTGGGCTGCGAGTGCATCCTGAAGTCCTGCCCGGCGAAAGGCGGTGCACTGATCGTGTTGAACATGACTTTTCCATCTGCGGAATCGATGATCCCACACCCCTTGATTGATGATCGTTCGAGCAATTCGGACTGAAGCCGACCGAATAGCCGCCTCAGATTCTCATCCGAAGCTTGTTGCCGGCCATTCGAAACTGGTTGGAAATCCGCGCTGCGACAACACCGCCCGTTCTCACGTGAGACGGACGTGAGAATTTTCGCCGAACATGAGAAGCGGACATGACAGCATCGGAAGTCCGCGAAGGGTGGCCGCTACTCGCAGGCGATCCCGTCGCCGTCACGATCGAGCGAACGGTCATAGCCGGTCTCATCCGACGCGATGGGCGCCGCGCGCAGATACCTGGCGGCCGTGCAACCTGGGTAGCCACGCATCGATATGTACGCTTGCCACAAGAGCACCAGGACTCCGAGCGGCAGCAGAACGATAGCGACGATCCGCAACACGGACCTGCGCGGTCGCGGGCTGCGGTTGATCTGCGGGGCATCGTGGGCTGGAGGCTGAGGCCGGGCCAGTTCTTCTGTCTCGATATCGGAGCCAACGTCTTCGGAGACGGACATCTCGGGGATGAACGCCGGCAAGGTGACTGCCTCGCCCACGGCATGCTTGGGCTCCAGAAGCTCGCGAAATCGCTGAGCGGCGGCGGCCCGTCCCCGCACTTGCAAAACCTGAGCGGCGTTCTGGAGCAAGTTGTCGATCGTGCCGGGGGCGAGCCCGGTTTCAACCGCCAGCGCCTTCGACGTGGTCACTTTGTTCGAAACAAGTTCCAGTAGTTCGCGCTGCCGTTCCGTAAGCCGTTCGAGAAGTTGGTTTTCCATAGCCCCCGAGCATCAAAATTAGATCCGCATCAGATCGATGATCATCGATTCCGGATCAAGCTGATTCGGGATTTCCGGCGTTTATCGCCCGCTGTTTTTGATCGATGCTCTGGCCCGCAATGTGCGGGAAATCCTCGACTAGACGTAATCAGGCGCAAGCCTCGACGTAAGCCAGCACTGGCATGATCCCAACGTGGATCATCGCCACCTTGCCATTGCTACCGATTTCGAAGCGCAGTGCCGAACTGCCGCTCTGCGCATTCGGCGCGGTCAGGTATTTTGCCGGGGCGTCTTCGTACTTGTGCGGTTCTTCCTGAAATCCGGCGAACCATTTCGTTACATCGGCTTCGGTGGCGCCGACACCGATGCCTTCGGCCAGTTTCACGTCAGACCGCTGACCCAGCGTAATGCGCTCGATTTTGTCGTCAGACAAAATGCCATAGACGCCCGGATACTCGGGCGAACTGACCGTGCGACATTCCTCGCTGGTCTGCGCCCCACGTACCGCCCAGGTGCTGTTCTTCGGAAGCGGCTGGCCAATTTTGAGATCGCCCAGGCCTTCCAGCGCCAGAACCCGCGCCGACGCCATCGGGTCTGGCGTTTCCAGATCGGCAATGGGCGTGGCGGTCGCCCCAAAGCTCTCCGACGCGGCGGCCTCGGTTGCAATGGACGAGCTTTGCTCGTCCGATCGAGGCGAACACGCTGCCGCCATAAGCGGAAGCGTGAGTAGCGAAATCGCGGTTATGAATGTCTTTTGCATGGCGCAGAAACGAGCGCCGTGCAGCGTGGTTCCGGAGCTTCCTTTAATCGACGGTGGAACCCCCATCGACCACGAGGCTGCTGCCCACCGAGAAGGACGAGCGCGATGATAGCAGCCACATCACCGCTTCGGCGACTTCGTGCGGTTCGCCAAGGCGGCCGATGGGATGGCTGGAAACGGCAGCATCGTGCATCCCCTGCGTCTGGAACAGGTTATCGGTCAGATTGGTGTAAATGAAGGCAGGGCATACCGAATTGATCCGGATGCCCTGCGTCGCATATTCCAGCGCAGCCGTTTTGGTCAGCCCGACGACCGCATGTTTGCTCGTCACGTAGGCGCTGTGACCGGCCCAGCCGATGATTCCAGCGGCGGACGCGATGTTGACGATAGCGCCGTGTCCCTGCCGGGTCATCACCGCCAGCTGTGCCTGCATGCAGTGCATCACGCCCATGACGTTGACCTCCATGACGCGGGCGAAGTTTTCCGGCGGATAGTCGCCCAGAGGGGCCGTCGCGCCGAGGATGCCCGCATTGTTGACGCCGCCGTCAATGCTGCCGTGATGCGCCACTGCCCCGTCGTGCGCCGCTTTGACGTCTACGGGGTTCGCGACATCGCCCTTGTGGCAACTCACGCGAAGCCCGGAGCCGCGCAATGTTTCGGCCAGCGCCTCGATCGGATCGAGCTCAAGGTCCATCAGCGCAAGATGCGCACCGGCACCGGCAAGCCCCTCGGCAATGGCGCGGCCGATACCCGCGCCTGCGCCGCTGACGAAAATGGTCTGGCCCGAAAGGCCTCTGTCGCCGTAGTTCGCAACGCTGGTCATGCTGTTGGTTTCCTTGTGATGGGTTGGGCGGGCGTGCCCCGGATGGGGTTACGTCTGCATCTGACTAGAGGATTTCGCCGTCGCGGCTGGATATCCGGGCGAGGAGTGTGCCGGTGTTGGCGCCGGTGAACAGTGCGGAAAAGGTCTGCGGCACTTCGCGCATGCCGGGCCTTACATCTTCGCGGTGGGCGAGCAGGCCTTGCTCGCTCCAGCCCTGCAGGTCTGCCAGCGCCTGCGGTATCAGGTCACTCTGGCGGGTGATGAGAAAGCCGTTGATGGCGATTTCGCCGTAGATGATCCGCATCATGTCGAGCGGGGGCGCAACGATGGGCCGCCCGTCATCGTAGCTGGCGATTTGGCCGCACAGCACGATCCGCCCCATCGGACGCATGCGCGCGGCGGCCAGTTCCAGGATTTCGCCGCCGACGTTGTCGAAATAGATATCGACGCCTTCGGGGAAATGCTCGTCGATGCGCGCGCCAACGTCGTCCGCCTTGTAATCGATCAGATGCTCGATCCCGCAGTCGTTGCGCAGCCAGTCGAGCTTTTCGCGGCCGCCGGCGATACCAACCACCTTGCAGCCCTTGATACGACCGATCTGCGCGACGATCGAGCCGACCGACCCCGCCGCGCCTGAGACCAGGAGCGTGTCGCCCACCTGCGGACGCCCATAGCGGATCAGTCCGCAGTAGCCGGTCAATGCGTTCAGCCCATAGACCCCCATGGCATCGACCGAGGAAAATTCCTCAGGAATGATCTGGAAGCCCTCCGCCGGGTCGATCCACTGGTAATCCTGCCAGCTGCCGATACCCCATACGCGTTGCCCGACGGGGAAATCCGGGCGGTAGCTCTCGACGATCCGGCCCAGTGCAGGCGCAAGGATAACTTCGCCGATCTCGACGGTAGGATAGTAACTGTTACGATTGCCGCTGATCCAGTTGCGGATCGTCGGCGCGCAGAGCAGCAGTTCCCACTGGACCAGAATTTGACCCGGCGCACCGTCAGGGGTGGAGGTCTCGCGGTAGGCAAAGCAATCGATGTCACCCGCGCCATCGGGACGCCTTGCCAGAGTCCATTGCCGGTTTGTCATGTTCTCTCCGCGGTGTTCGGTCGCATTCAAGGAAGCCTTGGCCCCGCCGTCACGTTTCCGCCAGGTAGTCCTTCACCACCTTGCCCAGCGGCAGGCTGAAATTCACCGTCTGGACGAAGCCTGCCAGCATCTTGACCGGCTTGAAGATGTGCCACGGATCGACATTGCTGGGCGAATCGAAAGACACCGATGCGCGCCCGGCCCACAATACGTCACCCAGCAGCGGGGTCGTATGGAACGCGCCTTCAACATCCATCCGCACCAGTTCCGCCGCCGCCGGTTTGCGCCCGGCTTCCGAAGCTGGCAGATAGCGCAGCGAGATGATCGGTAGCGGATCCTGCTCTTCGGGCGACGCGAGGCGATCGCGCGATATCGTGAAGGTCGCCAGGCGCTTGCCCAGCGGCCGCTCGATCGTGAAGATCACCTGTTCGGCCTCTTCGCGCCAATCCATCGTCGCCAGCTTTTTGGCATAGCCCCAGATTTCGCGACCCGCCGCCAGCGCCGGTTCGCGGTTGGTGAAGATCAGCGGCTGGAACCAGTAGTTGGTGCCGTCCAGCTTCACGCGGACATGGATATAGGCTTCCAGATAGGGGCCGAACGTGGTCGACGGGTAATCGCAGACCCACAGTTCGCAAATCGGTGCCGCGGCATCGGCGACGACACCGGGCGGCAGCATGCTTGCCACAGCTTCGGGATCCGCTTCGTAGCGGGCATAGGCCATCTTGGCGGCATGAAAGTGATGCGGCGGGGGCGGATAAAGCGAGGCGCCAAGCGGCATCGAAAATCCGGATGTGCCGTCTATGCTGGTTGCCACATGATCTCTCCCGAAAGCACAATGATGGGCCGTGGCTTGTCCCGAGGATCGGGCGCCGGCGTATTTTAGTCTGTCGATGCTGCCGAATATCGCCAGCGCCAGCCATGGCTTGAGGTGCCAGTTTTTTGGCCGCCGATGCCAAACGTCCGGCCGCGCCGGATAGCTGGCCGGAACGGGCAAATTCTTGGCGCGCCGAGATGTGGAGCCAGGGCAGGTGCCGCGCCAAGATCAAGACAATTGGGGCGATCCCAAAATCAGGTGCGTCCAAAGAGGGAGTGGAAGGTGGGAGCAGTTCTCGAAAGCGAGGCCCCAGTTCGGAGCGACGACTGCGAGGAATTCGACGTCATCGTCGTGGGGGCGGGGATTTCCGGTATCGGTAGTGCCTATCATCTTCAGGCGCAGTGCGCGGGCAAGAGCTTTACCGTGCTGGAAGCCAAGGAGGGGTTTGGTGGAACCTGGCATACGCACACCTATCCCGGTGCGCGTTCGGACTCCGATCTTTACACTTTTGGCTATCGCTTCAAGCCATGGGTCGGCCCGCCGATCGCGACCGCTGGAGCGATCCGCGAATATCTTGACGATGTGATCCACGACAGCGGTCTGGACCAGCACATCCGCTATGGCAGCGTCATTACAAAATGCTCGTGGTCCAGCGCGGACAAGAAGTGGACGGTCGAAACCCGCGCCACCGACAGCCAGCCAGCGCGGACCTATCGCTGCAACTTCCTATGGATGTGCCAGGGCTATTACGACCACGCCAACCCCTACATGCCGGAATGGCCCGGCATGGCAGATTTCAAAGGGGAAGTGATCCACGCGCAGCATTGGCGCGATGAGGTCGACTATGAAGGCAAGCAAGTCATCGTCATCGGATCGGGCGCAACGGCCGCGACGGTGATCCCGGCGATGGCCGACAAGGCGGCGCACGTGACGATGCTGCAACGCTCGCCCACTTACTTCTTCTGCTATCCCAACCGCAGCGATCTTGCCGACCGGCTGCGCGAAATCGGGGTGGATGACGAAACGGTCCATCGGGTCATGCGGCTCGATTACCTGAACAACCTCAAGCAACTCGACCACCGCTCGCGCGAGGAGCCGGAGAAGGTGATCGAGGAACTGAAGTTCATGATGCGTGAGTATGCGGGCCAGGACTTCGAGTTCGCCCCGCACTTCACGCCCAGCTATCGCCCCTGGCAGCAGCGGCTTGCCTTCGTTCCCGACGGCGACATGTTCGTGAAGATCCGCGAAGGCAAGGTTTCCGCCGTCACCGACAAGATCGCCCGCTTCTTGCCCGAAGGGATCGAAACGGAATCGGGCGATGTGCTTCCGGCGGAAGTGGTCGTCGCGGCGACGGGTTTCAATCTGCTGGTCATGGGCGGGATCGCGTTCGAAGTGGATGGCAAGCCGGTCGATTGGGGCAAGACCGCGACCTATCGCGGCATGATGTTTACCGGCGTGCCCAATCTGGTGTGGGTGTTTGGCTATTTCCGCGCCGCCTGGACGCTGCGCGTCGATCTGCTCGGCGATTTTGTTACCCGGCTTCTGCGGCACATGGACGAAACCGGCGCCGAACAAGTCGAGGTGGTGAAGCCAGTTGGTTCCGAAAACGATCCGCTGCTGCCCTGGATCGAAGAGGACAACTTCAGTCCCAACTATTTGATGCGCGACATCGACAAGCTGCCCAAACGCCTCGGCGAGCGGCCCGAGTGGCGGCACACGCAGGATTATTGGCAAGAAGCCGAGGATATCCCGGCCATCGATCTGGACGGGGCCGAATTCGCCTATCGCTGAACGGCTTGCCCTTTGGGGCTAGCGCAAAACAACGCCGTCATGGTCAAACAGTCCAGGCGGCAACCCACGGAGGGGACGTGACCAAACTCGGAAATTCGGCCATGCTGGCCGCACTCATGATGGCGGGAGCTCTGAGCGGTTGCACGCAGGCGGTTTCCGGCGAAACCGACGATAACAAGGCTTGGGCGCAATTGCTCACCGCCACCAAGGATCCCGGAGACTGGGTGACGTATGGCGGCACGTTCGATGAGCAGCGCTTCAGCACGCTGACCGCGATCTCGGACAAGACCGTCAGCGGGCTGGGGCTCGCATGGTCGGCCGAATTCGACACCAACCGCGCCCAGGAAACCACCCCGTTGGAATACAAGGGCGTGCTCTATGCGACCACGGCCTGGTCCAAGGTCTACGCGATGGACGTCAAGACCGGTAAGCTGCTGTGGACCTACGACCCTGAAGTGCCCGGCGAATTTGGCGCCAAGGGCTGCTGCGACGTCGGCAACCGCGGCGCAGCGATCTATGATGGCAAGCTTTACTTCGGCGTATTCGACGGCAGGTTGATCGCGCTCGACCTCAAGACGGGCAAGCCGGTGTGGTCGGTGGTCACGGTAGACCAGTCGAAGACCTACACGATCACGGGCGCCCCACGCATCGTTAAGGGCAGGGTGGTGATCGGCAACGGTGGCGCCGAACTGGGCGCACGCGGTTATGTCACGGCCTATGACGCGCAAACCGGTAAACAGGTCTGGCGCTTCTACACCGTTCCCGGCGATCCCGCTGCCGGTCCGGACAACGCGGTTTCCGACAAGATCCTTGAAGAGAAAGCCAAGCCCTCTTGGTTCGGCAAGTACTGGCAGACCGGCGGCGGCGGCACCGTTTGGGATTCGATCGTTTACGATCAGGAACTCGATCAGCTCTACATCGGCGTCGGCAACGGCAGCCCGTGGAACCACAAGGTCCGCAGCGAGGGCAAGGGCGACAACCTGTTCTTGTCGTCGATCGTCGCGCTTGATCCGGATACCGGTGCCTACCGCTGGCATTATCAGGAAACACCGGGCGAAAGCTGGGATTTCACTGCGACCCAGACGATGACCCTGGCAACGCTGGCGATCGACGGCAAACCCCGCAAGGTGCTGATGCAGGCACCCAAGAACGGGTTCTTCTTCGTCGTGGACCGCACCAGCGGCAAGCTCATCTCGGCCAAGAACTTCGTCGATGTGAACTGGGCGACCGGCTATGACCTGAAGACCGGACGGCCCATCGAAGCGCCCGACGCGCGCTATGAAAAGGCCGCGCAGGTGATCGTTCCCGGCGCGCTTGGCGCGCACAACTGGCAACCGATGGCGTTCAGCCCGAAGACCGGCCTTGCCTATATCCCGGCCAACCATGCCCTGTTCGGCTACAAGGATCCCAAGGCGTTCGAGGTCCGCGACGGTCGCTGGAATCTCGGTATCGATGGCGCTGGCGATGCCGCACCTGACGATGCCGCGGGATTTGCCGCCACGCGCAAGCTGCTCAGCGGGCGGCTTATCGCGTGGGATCCGATCCGCCAGCGCGAGGCGTGGGGCTTTGACTATTCCGAGCCGTGGAATGGCGGCCTGCTGACAACCGCCGGCAATCTCGTGTTCCAGGGCGACACCAAAGGCAATTTGCGGGCGTTTGCCGCCGATACCGGGAAGGTGCTGTGGACCACCAACGTCGGCATGCCGGTCATGGCTGCGCCGGTCACGTTCGATGAGGGCGGTGAACAATATGTCGCCGTAGCAGCGGGCTACGGCGGCGCATATGCCCTGACCTCGGCGTTCAACGACAATCCCGGACCCCGGCCCAACGGACGCATCTATGTGTTCAAGCTTGGTGCCAAGGCTGCCATGCCGCAGATCGAGAAGATGGTGGTCGTTCCCGCCAATCCCCCGGCTGACAAGTTCACTACGGCGCAGATCGCGCATGGTGACCAGTTGTTCGCCCGTGATTGCTGGGTTTGCCATGGCCCGGGTGCGGTATCGAGCGGCGTCGTTCCGGACGTGCGCCGCTCTGGCCTCCTCGGTGACGCAGAAACGTGGAAGGCGGTGGTTCATGATGGCGCGCTCAAGGATCGCGGCATGATCGGCTTCAGCAAATTCCTGTCGCCAAAGGA
This sequence comes from uncultured Novosphingobium sp., assembly GCA_964502105.1. Classification (GTDB taxonomy): domain Bacteria; phylum Pseudomonadota; class Alphaproteobacteria; order Sphingomonadales; family Sphingomonadaceae; genus Novosphingobium. The sequence goes on from CAZCUS010000002.1 coordinate 306,373, forward strand.
CGTCGAAGATCTGCGGGCTTACGTCGTCCATCGCGCCAGGCTGCTGCAACAACAGGAAAAGGCAGGCTCCAAATGACCCAGCCCTTCGTTCTCCCCGAAACCGCAACGCTGCTGCAAACGCTCGCTGCCATGGAAGGACCGCATCTGGGGGACGTGCCCGCCACCGATGCCCGGGCGGTCTACCAAGTGCTTGGCGACATGTTTGACGATCCCGCCGACCCCGATGTGCGGATCACGAACTTCGCCGGGGCCGGGTGTGATCTGCGCGCCTATTTCCCGGGAAAGGTCGAGGCAGGCCCGGTGATCGTCTATCTGCATGGCGGCGGCTGGGTGATCGGTGATCTCGACACGCACCATTCGCTTTGCTCGCGGATAGCGCGCCTGTCCGGGTTGCGGGTCGTCGCGGTCGATTATCGTCTCGCGCCGGAGCATCCCTATCCGGCGGCGCATGACGATTGCCTTGCTGAAGCGCAGTTCGTTGCCGCTAGTCCGCCTGAACTGGAAGCCCCGGTCACCGGCATCGCCGTCGCTGGAGACAGTGCCGGCGGGAATCTCGCGTTTCATGTGGCAGCAAAGCTGGGCTCGAAGGCCGTGCTGGCCCAGTTGCTGATCTATCCGGTGGGAGACTGCACTGGTCCGGACGAAGGCTCTTACAAGGAATTTGCCGAAGGCTACTTGCTGGATCGCAAGCTGATGGACCGCTTTATCGTGGACTACCTGCCGAACAGCAATGATGCCGCCAATGCCGACGTCTCGCCCGCGTTGCACAACCTTCCGGCATCGTTGCCACCTGCGGTGGTGCTCACCGCCGGGCTCGATCCCTTGCGCGATCAAGGGCGTGCACTCGCCGGTCGGCTGGCGGTGGAAGGTGTGGAGGTGCACTTCGTCGAGGCGGCTGGCCTGATCCATGGCCTGGCGACGATGCGAAAGGCGATGCCCACTGGCGATGCCGTAGTACGGCGCGTGACCGGGCTGTTTACCGATTTAATCTGGGCCGCATCGGCCAATGGAGAGGAAACTTTGCCATGAGAGAATATCTCAATTTCTACATCGATGGCGCGTGGGTCGCGCCCGCGCAGGCCAAGCAACTTGACGTCATCAACCCCGCGACGGAACAGGTCGCGGGCGTGATCAGCATGGGCAGTGCAGCTGACGTTGATCGGGCCGTAATGGCCGCGCGCAAGGCGTTTGCCAGCTTCAGCCAAAGCTCGCGCGCCGAACGGCTGGAGCTGCTCGACGCGATCCTGGCCGAAGCCAAGGCGCGCGCCCAGGATCTGGCCGATGCGGTAACCGAAGAGATGGGCGCGCCGACTGCGCTGGCGTCCGCAGCGCACGTGCCGTTGGGACTGGCGCATTTCGAGATCGCCCGTGCGACGCTGGCGAACTTCGACCCGACTACCGGCATGGGCAGCACGCGTCTGGTCAAGGAGCCGGTCGGCGTCGTCGGCATGATCACGCCGTGGAACTGGCCGCTGAACCAGATCGCCTGCAAGGTGGCCCCGGCGATCGCAGTGGGCTGCACCATGGTGCTCAAGCCATCCGAAGTCGCCCCGTTCAGCGGACAGATTTTCGCCGAGATCATGCATGCGGCGGGCGTTCCCGCAGGCGTGTTCAACATGGTCCATGGCGATGGGCCGACAGTCGGCGCAGCGATTTCCTCGCACCCCGAAGTCGATATGGTCTCGTTCACCGGATCGACCCGGGCGGGCGTGGAAGTGGCGCGCAACGCGGCACCTACGGTCAAGCGCGTGCATCAGGAGCTTGGCGGCAAATCGGCCAACATCATCCTTGAAGACGCCGATCTCTCGACTGCTGTGCGTCAGGGTGTCGAGGCGATGATGGTCAATGCCGGGCAAAGCTGCAACGCACCTACCCGCATGCTGGTGCCGTCAGCAAAGATGGCCGAAGCCAGCGATGCCGCCCGCGATGCCATCGCGCAGCAGAAAATCGGCGCCCCGCAGGACGAGGTCAATCTCGGGCCAGTGGTTTCCGACGTCCAGTGGGGCCGCATCCAGACCCTGATCGAAAAGGGCATCGAGGAAGGCGCCACGCTCGTGGCAGGCGGTCCGGGCAAGCCGGAGGGGCTCAATCAGGGCTTCTACGTGCGCCCCACCGTTTTCGCTGATGTGACCAACGACATGACCATCGCCCGCGAGGAAATCTTCGGCCCGGTCCTGGTCATGATCGGCTACGACAACGAGGAACAGGCGATCGATATCGCCAACGACACGCCATACGGCTTGGCGGGTTATGTGCAGTCGGGCGATATCGAGCATGGTCGCGCCGTTGCCGCACGGATCCGGGCAGGGCAGGTGGCGCTGAACTACGCGCCGCTGGACTTTGCCGCACCGTTCGGTGGCTACAAGCAGTCCGGCAATGGACGCGAATGGGGCGAGCACGCGTTCCACGAATTCATGGAGGTAAAGGCGATCCTCGGTTACGAGCCAGCCTGAGTTACCCCCTGGGACCGTCCGGTTATGCGGCCGGGCGGTCCACCTTATTTGAGAGTAACTGAATCCCACCCTGGGGGCGTTTCGCCCCCTTTTTTTTGTTACCGCGTCATCTGGCGGCGGAATTCCAGCGCGCCCTGACCCGACCACCGCTTGAATGCGCGCGAAAAGCTGGACGGTTCGGAAAAGCCGACCGCGAATGCGATGCCCTCGATCGTCATGCGGCGATCGGCCAGCAGTTCGCGTGCCCGCTGATACCGCGCATCATCGACGATGGTGGAAAAGCGCGTTCCTTCTTCGGCAAGCCGCCGGTGCAGGGTGCGCTCGGAAAGCGCGAGTTCGCGTGCCGCCTCGCTGGCGCTGAGGATATCCTCGCCCCGCGCACTGAGCAGGGCAGTGAGACGCAAGCTGACCGATGTGTTGGCATGCGCCTTGCCCAGCAGGTCATCGCAACGCGAGCTGTACATGGTCTGCAGATCGATGTCGCCGAGTGGGAGCGGCCGGCTGGTGCTGCCCGGCAGGCAGATCCATTGCGTGCGATCGGCATCGAATTCGACCGGGCAATAGAAGTGATGCTTGATCGCCGCCCAGTTGGGGGGTGGCGGCGCTGCCACGGTGATGCGCTCCAGCACGACTTCGCCGGCCGTCAGATCGTTGATCAGCGTCATGATCGCACCAAGGTCGCGATGCTGGGAGAAGTCGTGAAGATGCGCAGGCGTGCCTTCGGTATCGCCGATCAACGCACAAGCGCCATTGGGAGCCGTAGCAAACCGGTAGTTGATCAACGAATAGGTGAGCGCCTGATAGCGGCACGCAATCTGCAATGCCTCGGCAAGCGTTCGGGCCGTCATCATCGCCAAGCCGAGCGCCCCGTACTTGATCGACCGGTACTGGAGCCCGGTGCTGCACCACAGATTCGGATGCTGCGTCGTCAGGGCGGCGAATCCTTCCTGCAGCAGTAACTCGTCCTGCGCGAGAAGCTCGGTCGTTCCATCATCAAGCCGGACAGGCTTTAACTTGCTGTCCCGGCAGAACATTTCCCAATTTACATTCAGCTCTTTGGTGAGCGTGCTGCGCATGATCCGGGCGCTTAGGTCCGGCAGCGCAGCAAAGAGCACATTGCGGTTCATGTGGGCGAACCTCTCCTGGTCATTTTTATATTATATACGCAGGAATAGGCATGTCTGGCATATTGCGTCAAGAACTTGGCAGGCCGGGACATGGCCAGAAATCTCCATCTTCGCCAAACCGAGACCAAGATAGATCAACTATCCAAATCAGTTACGGCATCAGCTGGGCTGATCCAAAAAGCATCGCCAAAAATAGGAGGGGGGTTTGCCGAAATCGTCTGGAGTTTACTTGCTCGCATCTGCAGCAATTTGCAGTGTGAGCTTGGTGCAGCCAGTTTGGGCTGCGGATGATTCGACTGAGATGGCAGGCGAGATCATCGTCACCGCCAACAAGCGCAACGAAAGCATTAGTAAAGTCGGCGCCAGCATTGTGGCGTTCGATGCAACGATGCTGGAAAACCGCAATATCGGCACGCCAGAGGAACTGGTGCAAACCATTCCGGGCATGGCGCTGGCACCTTCCACGCATGGCACGCCGGTCTTTACCCTGCGCGGTGTGGGCTACAACGCAGACGCGCTGGGTGTGTATCCAGCGGTTAGCATATCGATGGATCAGGCGCCGATGCCGTTCCCGGTTCTCGCCGGCCATTCGATGTACGACCTTGAACGTGTCGAGGTCTTGAAGGGGCCGCAGGGTACGCTGTTTGGCCAGAACTCCACCGGCGGTGCGATCAACTACATCGCTGCCAAGCCGACGGAAGCGCTGGAAGCAGGTTTCAACCTTGATTACGGCCGCTTCAACGAAGTGCACGGATTGGCCTATATCAGTGGTCCGATCAGTGAAAACCTGGGCATGCGCCTTGCCATCGATGCCGCGCATCGCAACGCGTGGCAGTACAATTTCACCCGCAAGGACAAGAACGGCGAGCAGAATTACTTCGCCGCCCGCCTTATCACGGCATGGAAACCCACCGATCGGTTGCGTTTCGAATTGAACGTCAATGGTTCGGTCGATCGCTCGGAACCGCAGGCGCTTCAGCTTGTCGCCTCCTTGCCCTCAACGCCTACTGCGCCGACGTTCGAGGAACTCAACGCGCCGCTGGCACCACGCAATTCGCGCGCCGCAAACTGGTCGATTTCCGGGCGTCCTGGCAACGCTGTGCAATCCGCGACCGAAAGCGCCGAACCGCGTGGCAATCGCAAGCTGTTCCAGGCGATCTTGCGCACCGATCTGGACGTCAGCGACGAAATCCAGCTGACCTCGATCACCACCTACAACCACCTCAAGCAGGAGATGGCGTTCGATCTCGATGGTTCGCAGTACGAGTTGATTGGCAACCCGCGTGATGACGGGACGATCAATGACTTCAGCCAGGAATTGCGGCTGTCCAATGGTGGTGGCTCAAGCTTCCGCTGGACAATTGGCGCGAACTACAACCACAGCAAGGTCGATGAATACCAGGACATAACCTACGGCGATAACTCGTTGAGCAATGCCGGCACCAACTTCATCCATATCAGCGGTGTCGATAACCGCGGCAAGATGAACAACTACGCGGTGTTTGCCAGCGGTGAATACGATATTGGTGAAAAGATCACGCTCAAGGGTGCGGCCCGCTACACCAAGTCGGTCAACAAAAACTCGATGTGTAACCTCGATCCGGTGGCTGACCGGAATGTGTCGGAGCTGTTTGAACTGCTGGGGCAGCTGGTGGGTGGACAGTCGGTCATCCTTGGCCCGGGCGATTGCTACACGCTCAACTCGGCCAACCTGCCGGGCGATGTTTTCCTGAACAAGCTGTCGGAAGACAACGTCTCGTGGAGAGCCGGCGTCGACTTCAAGGCAACGCCTACCACCTTGGTCTATGCGAACGTCTCGCGCGGCTACAAGGCGGGCAGTTTCCCGGTGATCACCGCGTCGCTTCAATCGCAATTGCTGCCGGCTACCCAGGAATCCGTGACGTCGTATGAGGCCGGCCTCAAGACCCGCATGCTGGACAACGTCGTCCAGTTGAGTGGTGCCGTGTTCTACCAGGATTACCGCGACAAGCAGATCCAGGGCACGGTGGCGACGGGCCTTTTCGGCCTGCTCCAGCGGCTCGACAACCTGCCCAAGTCGCACATCTTCGGGGTCGAGGCCGATGTGGTGGTCCGCCCGACCGACGGGATGACGCTTACCGGCTCGGGAAGCTATCTCAAGAGCAAGGTCGATCGCTACGCCGGTGTCAGCGTGTTTGGTGTCGAAACCGACTTCGCTGGAGCCCGTCTGCCCTTTGCGCCCAAGTGGACGCTCGCGGGTGACTTCGATTACCGCGTTCCTACCGCGAACGACGGCACGGTGTTCTTTGGGGCCAGTGTCAGCTATCGCAGCAGCGCGGATACGTACGTAGGCGGCAGCACGCTGGCGATCCCGGACAATGGCGTGAACCGGTGGACGAAGCGAATTCCGTTCAAGATCGACGGCTATGCCACGGTCGACGGGCGGGTTGGCTATGATTTTCCGGGGGACCGTCTCACGGTATCGGCCTGGGCGAAGAACGTGTTCAACAAGTATTACGTAGACAACATCATCTCGTATAACGATGTTATCACGCAGGCGGCCGGCCAGCCGGCAACCTATGGTGTCTCGCTGAAAGTACGTTGGAAGTAAGCGGTTCATGGTGCTTGAGAAGTCGAGTTCGGGCGATGTGCCGGCGGGCGCGCAGCTACAGTCCCTTTCCGGGATGCTGCGTCGCTCCGCTGCGCGGCACAGGCATCGCCCGGCGATAGCCTGCGGCGACACAGTCTGGAGCTATGCCGAGTTCGATCAACTGGTCGATCGGCTGGCTGCGGGCCTGAAGAAAGCCGGCGTCGAACCGGGGCAGCGGGTAGCGATGATGGCGCGAAACAGCCATGCCTTCATCGCGATCCGCTTCGCCGTGGCGCGGGCCGATGCCGTGCTGGTGCCTATCAACTTCATGCTGAATGTCGAAGATGTGCGCTACATCCTCGACCATTCCGGTGCGGCACTCCTGTTTGTCGATACGACCACGGTCGATATCGCCACCCAGGCTGCAGATGGCATCGTTGGCACCATTTTCGGCATTGATGGTGAAAGCGCCCCCGCGCCTGAAGGACTGCCTTCATGGGATGACCTGCCATGCGATGACGGGCGGCAGCTCGAAACGCGCGGCGGCAGTGACTTGCTGCAGATCATCTATACCAGCGGCACTGAATCGCGCCCCAAAGGCGCGATGCTGTGTCACGATGCGGTATTGTGGGAATACCAGAGCTGTGTGATCGATTGCGAATGGACGCCCGATACCGTGGCGGTGCATGCGATGCCGCTGTTTCACTGCGCCCAGCTTGACTGCATGATCGGCCCGGCGCTCCAGGTGGGTGCGCGCAACATCATCACCAGCCTGCCAACCGCAGAGAACATCGTCCACTTGCTGGAGCGCCACCAGGCGACATCGTTTTTCGCGCCGCCAACGGTGTGGATATCGATCCTGCGCTGCCCGGACCTTGACGCGCAGAACCTGACTCAACTTACCAAGGGGTACTACGGCGCGTCGATCATGCCGGTGGAAGTCCTGCGCGAATTGCGCGAGCGGCTGCCGCAACTGCGCCTGTGGAACCTCTACGGCCAGACCGAGATCGCGCCCTTGGCCACGATCCTGTTTCCCGAGGAACACGAAACCCGGCTGGGTTGCGCAGGCAGACCGACGCTGCATGTCGAGACACGTGTTGTCGACGACGACATGGTCGATGTCCAGCCGGGAGAAATTGGCGAGATTGTTCACCGCTCACCCCAGTTGCTGAGCGGCTATTGGCATGACCCGGAGCGTACTGCCGAATCCTTTGCCGGCGGCTGGTTCCATAGCGGCGACTTGGGCGTGATGGACGCCGAAGGCTATCTTACCGTCGTTGATCGCAAGAAGGACATGATCAAGTCGGGCGGTGAAAATGTCGCATCGCGCGAAGTCGAGGAAGCGATCTATCGCCATCCGGCGGTCAGCGAAGTGGCGGTAATTGGCCTGCCTGATCCGAAGTGGATCGAGGCCGTGACGGCCGTGATCGTATTGCGCGCAGGCCACAGTGCCAGTGAGGCGGATATCCTGGCGCACTGCGATGCGCATCTTTCCGCCTTCAAGGCGCCGAAGCAGGTCTATTTCGAAGAACGCCTCCCCCGGAACGCCAGCGGCAAGATCCTGAAACGCGAATTGCGCGAAACGGTGCTGGCTGCTCAACAGGCGTAATAGCCGCCCACCGCTACACATGCCGTACGGCGATCCTGCGCCAAAGGCACGACCTCGCTCCCGCCATGCCTGACGGGCTATCGCCCGCCTGATAGGCGGCGAACATCTCACTTGATCGGCGTCCTGTGCGACACGTTTACATGCGGGCATCCTGTCTGAATGGGGCACTTTTGCGCCCGGACGCCCATCTGCGTGCCTCTGAAAAGGCGGCGCCAACAGCCAATTGCAAATGATTATCAACAACGATTGACAATGCGAACGTCTCGCAATAGCAGGCGTGACACACTTTCACGGTATGTAACAGGGAGTTTGCAATGTCGAAATCGTCCGCCGGGAAACCTGCGTATCTGGCCTTGTCTTGCGTCGGTGCCATCGCCGTCGCGACCTCCGCCGGGGCACAAGAGGCGGAGCAGGGCCAGAAACTAGGCGGCATGACCGTGACCGATACCGCCATAACGGAATCGCCCGTGAAGGTCGAACGCGCGGCATCTCCGAAGTACACTGCCCCGCTGGTGGACACGCCGCAGACCATAACCGTCATCAGCAGCAAGAGCATCCAGCAGCAGAATCTGCTGTCGCTGCGCGACGTGTTGCAGACGGTGCCGGGCATCACGTTCGGCGCGGGCGAGGGCGGCTTCGGCTACGGCGACCGGATCATCCTGCGCGGCCAGGACGCCAAGAACGACGTGACCGTGGATGGCGTGCGTTCGGCTGGATTTGGCAATCGCAACGAAACCTACAATATCGAGCAGGTCGAAGTCACCAACGGCGCGAACTCGGTCTATAACGGTGGTGGCTCGGTCGCAGGAACGATCAACCTCGTGACCAAGCGCCCGGTCGCCGATGACCAGAGCTTCCTGTCGGCCGGCATCGGCACCGACAATTACTACCGCGCGACGGCGGACGTGAACCAGCGCGTAAGCGATCTGATCGCGGTGCGCGTCAACGCCGTCTATCACCGCAATGATGTGCCCGGCCGCGATGTCGAGGATTACGAACGCTGGGGCATCGCGCCTGCGATCACCATCGGCATCGACAGCCCGACCAGCCTGACGCTTCAGGGCGAATACCTGGATGACAGGGCGATGCCGCAATACGGCCTGCGCTACTATGCCAATCAGGGCGGTTTCCTGCCCGAATTCGATCGCAGCGGTTATTACGGCTTCGCCAATCTCGATCAGCAGAACTCGAAAACCAAGTCGCTACAGGCGATCTTCAGCCACGAACTGAGCGACAGCGTCACGGTCCGCAATCTGACGCGATATGAGAACATCCGCCAGAACACTGTGACCAGCCAGCCCAACGGCACTTTCTGCCTGGGATCGACCGGACTTCAGCCGCTTATCGTGCCGACGGCGGTCAACAGCATTCCGACTGCCGGCGCAGCCTGCGTCAGCGGCACCGGTGCTGCGGCGATCACCGTGCCCGCAGGCTATTACCTGCCGACTGGCGGACGCGGCGTGCAGCGCTTCATCACCAATGAAACCGCTTATAACCAGTTGGACCTTACGGCCAATTTCAAGACCGGCGGCATCGAGCACAACATGGTTGCCGGCGTTTCGGCCCTGTGGTTGGGGTATAACCTGACGCTGGGCAACTCGGCGCGCAATGCCGACGGCACCTCGCCAACGCTTCCGTTCGTCAGCATCTCGAACCCCGGTGCGGTCGTGCAAGGTCCGGCTGGCTTCAGCTATGGCAGCAATATCTATACCGGCCCGGTGAATTTCATTCTCGGCAGAAAGGATCGCGGCGAGCAGACCAGCTACGCGGCCTACCTGTTCGAAACCGCGAAGTTCGGCGACATGTTCGAACTCAACGGCGGCATTCGCTATGAAAAGAACAAGGGCAAGAACCGCAGCCAAAGCTATGCAACGGCGAACACTGCGGCGACCGCTACGGCTCCGGCATACCGGCTGGGAGATCCGACCACCTCGACCGGCCCGTTCCGCACGAACGACAATCTGTTCTCGTACCGCATTGGCGCAGTGTTCAAGCCAACCCCGAATACGAGCATCTATATCGCGACGGGCACCTCCAAGAATCCGTCGCAGGCATCGGTCGACGCCACATGCTCGGCCGCGACCTGCAACGTGAACCCGGAGACGACGAAGAACTACGAAATCGGTGCCAAGGCCGATCTGTTCGGCAACAGGCTGCTGCTGACCGCCGCCGCGTTCCGCAACGATCGCGACAGCATCCGCGTCGCCTCGAACGATCCGACGCTGAGCGACCAAGTGCTCGACGGCAAGCAGCGGGTGGAAGGCATTTCGCTCGGTGCTTCAGGCAATATCCTGGAGAACCTGACGATTTCTGCCAACTACATGTATTTGAAGTCGAAAGTGCGGCAGGGTGTTTCGGATTTCTGTCTGGCCAATCCCGGCCCGCGCCCGGCACCCACGCCGACCGACCCGAATGCCACGACCAACCCTTGCGGCAACAGCTCCGTCTTCCTTGATCCCATCGCCGGTTCGGAACTGGTCAACACGCCCAAGCACTCGGGCAGCCTGTTTGCCACCTATCGCTTCCCGTTCGGTTTGGAACTGGGCTACGGCCTGACCTACCAGGGCAGCTTCGCGTTGAACTCGCCAACGTTGGCGGGCGCCGAGGGCGGCGGCTCGATCCTCTACCGCGTGCCGAGCTACACCATCCACCGCCTGATGGTGTCGTATCCGGTCACCGATCGTCTGATGGCACAGATCAACGTGCAGAACTTCACCAACGAGAAGTACGTGACGACCGTGCGCAACGCGGTTGGCGGTAGCTGGGCGCAGCCCGCGCCGACGCGCTCGGGCGTGCTGAGCCTGAACTACGCGTTCTGAGCAAGCCGATGGACGGCATGGGGAGCGGCAGCGTGCGTTGCCGCTCCTTTTGCTGTTTTCCGGGCAGGGTTTGGGCCATGCTCGACGGACGGGATGGAAATGGGGGGCAATCGCCATGTCTGGAATGGTATCGCTTATCGTCGCAGGGGCGGCCGTCGTCGCGCCGGCGCCCATCGAGGCGAACACGTGGTTCACCAGCCGGGAAAGTCCCAAGACCGCTCTTGCGGTGGCGGAGCGGGGTCACATTGCGTATCGCATCGTCGTTTCGCCCGATGGGACCGCGCTGCGATGCGAGCCGGCAGGGCAGACCGATCTCGACAACAAGGTGTGCGAACTGGTGATGAAGCGCGCGCGTTTCCTGCCCGCAAAGGACGACATGGGCCGGCCGGTGTTCGGCGTGCATGACGGGGTCGCCAGCTTCCTGATGCCCGGCGAGAATTCTAGCCGTCCTGATCGCGCGAAGCTCGCCGTCGCGGTGGATCGCTTGCCCGAAGGCGTGACCAGCCCCGCCTATGCCCGCGTCGCGTTCATGGTCGACAGCGCGGGAGCGATCAGCAACTGCGCTTCGGCCATGCCCGAACGGCGCGGCCGCATGCAGATCGTTGAGGCATTGGGACCATCGGCTTGCGAACATCTGGCGAAGGACTACCGTCCCGTGGCCGCGCGCGATGCTTCTGGCCAGCCGGTCGCCTCGATCCAGAGCGCGATGGTCCGCTTCGAGACGCGCTGAGCCAACGCGGCGGCGTTGACCGCGCCGGACAGATATGCAGGTGTTGCGCGTGGGCATGGCATGCAGCCCCACCGGTCACACGCTTGGGAGATACAGGAAATGGCGGGTAGTCAGGATTTCGCTGAAGACCCCCGCAATGCCGATGTGCTCGCTTATCTCGATGGTGAACTGGTTCCTGCCGCCCAGGCCAAAGTCTCGCTGTTCGATGCCGGGTTCGGCATGGGTGACGGCGTGTGGGAAGGCCTGCGGCTGCACAAGGGCGCGCTGCTGTTCCTCGATGCGCATCTCGACCGGCTCTATTGGGGCGCGGGACGTATCCGCATCGATATCGGGTTGAGCCGTGAGCAACTGATCGGCGAACTGCGCCGGCTGCTTCTGGCCAACGCGATGGAGGACGGGGCGCACTTGCGCCTCATGGTAACGCGCGGCCGCAAGGCGACGATCAATCAGGACCCGCGCAATGCCCTGGGCCGCGCGACGATTGCCTGCACCGCCGAGTTCAAGGCGCCGCCCGCCGTGCCGCAGCCGGGGCTGGCGCTGCAGATCGTCGCGACCCGCACTACGGGGCCTGACATGTTCGACATGCGGCTCAATTCGCACAGCCGGCTCAACCTGATCATGGCGCTGTTCGAGGCGATCGATAAAGGCGCTGACGAGGCGATCATGCTCGATCCGCACGGCAATATCGCCAGTTGCAACGCGACCAACCTGTTCTGGGTCAGTAGGGGCACCGTGTACACATCGGGCGATACCTATTGTTTTAACGGCATAACCCGCCGCAACGTGCTGTCGCTCTGCGCGTCCGAAGGCATATCCGTCAGCCAGGGCGATCATCCGCTAGCGGCACTGGACCATGCCGATGAAGCTTTCGTCACCGGCACGCTGGGCGGGCTGACCGCGGTGCGTTCGATCAACCGGCGGGCGCTAACTCCCGATGGCCCGGTCACGCGCCGACTGCGGGACAGCTATGCGCGGCTGAAAGATGCTGACGCCATGGCGCACAGGCTGGTCTGATGGCGACGAACTCCACGCTGCGGATTGCCATGTGGTCCGGCCCGCGCAACATCTCTACCGCGATGATGCGCGCGTTCGAAAACCGCGCCGACACGCAAGTGTGCGACGAGCCGTTCTATGCCGCGTTCCTTGCCGCGACCGGTCTGGAGCATCCGATGCGGGCGGAGGTACTGGCATCCCAGCCCAACGACTGGCGCGCGGTCGCGGCCGAACTTGTCAGTGATGGCGAAGGTCCGGAGCCTGTCTGGTACCAGAAGCATATGTGCCATCACATGCTGCCTTCGTTTGGGCTCGACTGGATGGACGCCTGCGCCAACGTGTTCCTGATCCGCGATCCGGAGCAGGTGATCGCGTCCTACGTGCGCAAGCACGCCGTGATCGATCTCGATGCGATCGGTGTGGTCCGCCAGTCGGAATTGTTCGACCGGGTGGCGCAGCGCACGGGCGAGGCGCCGGCGGTCATCGATTCCGCTGACGTCCTGCGCGATCCGCGCGTGGCATTGAGCCGGCTATGCGAAGTGCTGGGCATCGCCTTCAGCGACCGCATGCTGAACTGGCCCGCCGGCAAGCGCGCCAGCGACGGCGTGTGGGCGCCCGCGTGGTATGATGTGGTGGAACGCGCCACTTGTTTCGATCGGCCAGTTGAAGCATCGCCATCGCCGCTGCCCGACGAATTGCGCGCGATCGCAGACGCGGCCCGGGTCGAATACGACAGGATGTCGCGCTACAATATCCTTGGCTAGGATGCCGACTTGCGTTGAAGCGTGCGGCGGAGCGGCCTGCTGAGAGGCTGTTTGCCGGGATCGACGCGATTTCAGTGGAAATCGCGCGACCTTGGCAGGATGCGGATGTTGCGGGGGTGGCCGTGGTGTCGGCCGGCGGCGGGCGGGCTGTAGGCCGGATCGGTGCTGGCGGCGGCGGGCTCGGCGTCCGACAGGCGGCGCAGCAGCGATGTGCGATCGTGAATGCGTCGGGCCATCAGGTGAACCACGCCTTCGGTGCTGCGCTGGATCACACCCTCGATCAGCATCAGGCGCGCCGTCATCACGGCGGCGCGCTGTTTTTCCATGTCGCGGGCCCAGAGCAGGGCGTTGACGATGCCCGTCTCGTCTTCGATCGTGATGAACACCGCGTTGCCCTTGCCGGGGCGCTGGCGGGTCAGCACGACGCCGGCGGTGCGCGCCCTGCGGCCATCCTTCGCGTTGTTGATTTCGGCGCAGGACAGCACGCCCTGACTGGCAAAGGTCTCACGCAGAAACTGCATCGGGTGCGCCTTCAGTGACAGCCGCGTGGTCTGGTAATCGGCGACCACCTCCTCAGACAGTGGCATGGCGGGAAGGGCTGCGTCGGGCTCTTTGCCCAGTTCGGGGGCTTCGGCAAAGGCAAACAGCGGCAACTGGTCGGGCGGGGTGCGGCGCACTTCCCACAAGGCATCGCGGCGGTTGCGGTCGAGCGAGCCGAAAGCGTCGGCATCGGCCAGCTTGCGCAAGGCTTGCGGCGGCAGCGCGGCGCGGCGGGCGACGTCCTCCACCGAAGCGAAGGGGCCGGAGAGGCGCGCGGCAGACGTCGCCTCGGCCCAGGCTTGGCGGAATCCGTCGATCCGCGAAAAGCCGAGCCGCAATGCCAGAGTGGAGCCTTGTTCGCCCTCAAGCGTGGAATTCCAGTCGCTGGCATTCACATCAATCACGCGCACTTCCACGCCGTGCTCACGCGCATCGCGGACCAGTTGTGCCGGGGCGTAGAACCCCATCGGCTGGCTGTTGAGCAGCGCGCAGGTGAACACCGCCGGGTGGCGGCATTTCAGCCATGACGAGACATAGGCCAGCCAGCCGAATGCCTGCGCGTGGCTTTCGGGAAAGCCGTATTCGCCAAAGCCCTTGATCTGTTCGAAACAGCGTTCGGCAAAGTCACGCTCATAGCCGCGCGTGACCATGCCTTCGATCATCTGCAACTGGTAGTGATGCATCGTGCCCATGTGGCGGAACGTCGCCATCGCGCGGCGGAGGCCATCGGCCTGTGCGGGGGTGAAGCCGGCGGCGGTAATCGCCAGCTTCATCGCCTGTTCCTGAAACAGTGGGACGCCCAGTGTTCTGCCCAACACTCCATAAAGTTCGTCCGCGGGATACGGGGGGCGAGGACTGGGAAAGACCACCGCCTCCTCCCCGTTGCGACGGCGGAGATAAGGGTGGACCATGCCGCCCTGGATCGGGCCGGGGCGGACGATGGCGACCTGGATCACAAGGTCGTAAAGCTCCTTCGGCTTCATGCGTGGCAGCATGTTGATCTGCGCGCGGCTTTCGACCTGGAAGGTGCCGATGCTGTCGCCCTTGCGCAGCATCGCATAAGTTTCCGGGTCTTCCAGCGGCACGTTCTGCAGATCGTGATCACCCAGATTCCACGCCCGCAGCAGGTCAAAGCTCTTGCGGATGCAGGTCAGCATGCCGAGCGACAGCACATCGACCTTCATCAGGCCGAGTTCATCGATATCGTCCTTGTCCCATTCGATGAATGTGCGATCGGGCATCGCGGCGTTGTGGATCGGCACCATTTCGTCGAGCCTGCCTTCGGTGAGGACGAACCCGCCGACATGCTGCGAAAGGTGGCGGGGAAAATTCAGCAAGCGGTCCACCAGCGTCTTCAGCCGGGCGATTTCGGGATTGGCGAGATCGAACCCGGCTTCGGCCACATTACGATCGGGCACATCGTCGCCCCAGTTGCCCCAGATCGTGCTGGCCAGCCGGGTGGTGACGTCCTCGGTCAGGCCCAGCGCCTTGCCGACTTCGCGAAGGGTGCTGCGCGGGCGATAATGGATAACGGTGGCGACGATTCCCGCCCGCTCGCGGCCATAGCGCGCATAGATATACTGCATGATCTCCTCGCGGCGCTCATGCTCGAAATCCACGTCGATATCGGGGGGCTCGTTGCGCTCTTCGGACAGGAAGCGGGAGAACAGCAGCTTGTTCGCAATGGGATCGACCGAGGTCACGCCCAGGAGATAGCAGACCACCGAATTGGCCGCGCTGCCGCGCCCTTGGCACAGGATCGGCGGCGACAGGCTGCGGGCATGGCGCACGATGTCATGCACGGTCAGGAAATAGGGCGCGTATTGCTTGCTGTCGATCAGGCGGAACTCCTCATCGATCACCGCCTGCATTGCGGGCGGAATGCCTTGCGGATGGCGGCGGCGGGCTTCTTCCAGAACCATGTGTTCCAGCCAGCCCTGCGGGGTCCAGCCATCGGGCACCGGTTCGTGCGGATATTCGTAGCGCAAGTCGTCCAGCGTGAAGGCGATGCGCGAAAGCAGTTCGGTCGTGGCATGCAGGGCTTCGGGACAGCCCCGGAACAGGCGCGCCATTTCCTCCGGCGGTTTCAGATGACGCTCGGCATTGGCGAGCAAGCGGCGGCCTGCGGTGCGGATCGTCACGCCTTCGCGGATGCAGGCCAGCACGTCGTGCAGCACGCGCGAGTCCGGGTGATCGTACAGCGCATCGTTGGTCGCCAGCAGCGGCACACCGGTGCTGGCCGACAGCGCTCGCAGCGTGGCCAGGTGCCGCGCGTCCGCCCCGGCGCGGTGCATCGTCGCGGCCAGCCACACCGCGCCGGGGCGGGCTGATGCGAGCTGTCGCAGCACCGCCTCGTCCGTCCCGGTGGCGATCAGCAGCAGGTCTTCGGCATGATCCAGCAGATCGGGCAGGTGGAGGATGCAGTCGCCCTTTTCGGCCCGGCGATTGCCCAGCGTCAGCAGCCGCGTAAGCCGGCCCCAGCCGTGGCGGGTGGCGGGATAGGCGATGATATCCGGAGTGCCATCGGCAAACACCAGCCGCGC
This sequence comes from uncultured Novosphingobium sp., assembly GCA_964502105.1. Taxonomy (GTDB): domain Bacteria; phylum Pseudomonadota; class Alphaproteobacteria; order Sphingomonadales; family Sphingomonadaceae; genus Novosphingobium. The sequence continues at coordinate 322,520 of CAZCUS010000002.1, forward strand.
GCCGACGATCAGGCGCAAGCCGGATTGCGCTGCGCCAAGATCCTTCCAGGCCATATGTGCGCGGACCACGCCCGCAACGGTGTTGCGATCGGCGATCCCGATCCCGGCCATGCCCAGGCCATGCGCGCAGCCCACCATTTCCGCCGGATGCGATGCCCCGCGCAGAAAGCTGAAGTTGGTCGCGGCGACCAGCTCGACAAAGGCGGGCGCTGTCACGCGAACAGCCCGTGCAGATACCAGCGCGGATCGGGCTTTTCTTCATAAAGGCCGTGGCGGAAAATCCAGTACCGCCGCCCGCGCACATCCTCGACGCGGTAGTAATCGCGCGTCAGCCCGGCCTTGCCGGCATCCTCGCCGCCCTTGCGCCGCCACCATTCCGACGCGATCCGCTCCGGCCCTTCGTAAAGTCGCACTTCATGCAGCTTGCGCCGCCAGCGGAAGCGGTGGGGCGGGCCATCGGGCACTTCGGCGATCACGTCCACCGGTTGCGGCGGATCAAACAGGAACAGCGGGCGCATCGGCGGTTCACCCGTCGGCGGCGCGGGCCAGCGGACGGGGGGACGGTTCTCGATCGCGGGAAGCGCAAGCTGCGCCTGTTCGGGGATGTGGCTGTCCTGCGGCACGAGCCGGCGCAAGCTGCCTGGCCCCAGCCGGGTGCTCAGCCGGTCGATCAGTTCGGCCAGCGCAGACTGGTCAGCCTCATCGCCATCAAGCGTGGGCTGGCTGGCGGCAAGCGGTTCGGCTGAGGGAATGACCAGGGTGATGCTGTCATAGCCGAAGCCGGGATCGAGCGGGTCGGCCAGCGTGCCGATCCGCTCATCGAACAGGCGCAGCACCAGCGCCGGATCGCGCGTCGGCATGCCGGTTTCGATGGCGAGGCGGTGCCGAGTCCGGTCGCTGCGATGAAGCGTCAGGGCAAAGCGCCGCCCGCCAAGATCGCGGGCCTGCAGAACGCCAGCGGCCTCGCGCAGCAGGTCGAGGAAAGACGCGGCGATAGCGGCCTGATGGCCTATCGGCTCGGCAAAGCGGCGCTCGAAGCGGAATCGTGCGGGCGGGGGCAGCGGGACAATCGGCGCCTGTGTCTCGCCGGTCAGGCGGCGCAGCGCGGTGACTGCTTCCATCCCGAACCGCGCGGCAATACTGGCCATCGGTCGCGATGCGACATGACCGACGGTTTTCAGCCCCGCGCGGCGCAGGGCCAGGCTGGCATCGTCGTTCAGTTCCAGCGCGGCGATCGGCAGCGCGCGGATCGCCAGGGCTTCATCGTCGACCGGCAGGGCGGCATGGCGGGCGAGCGCATAGGCGCTTTCCGCTGTGCAGGCGGTGGCGAGACGGCAGGTCATGCCGATGCCGGCCAGATCGTCCTCCACTTGCGCCGCCAGCCCGGACTCGCCGCCGAAAAGGTGCGCGGCCCCGGCGATGTCGATCACGATCGCGTCGGGCGGCATGACCGAGACCAAGGGCGACCAGCGCACGCAGCGCTGCGCCAGCCGGTCAAGCCAGTGCCGGTCAGCACTGGCATCCATATCGGCCACGATCAGGTCTGGCTGGCGCGCGCGGGCATCGGCCAGCGTCAGCCCGGGCAGGATACCCAGCGCCTGCGCGCGCGGATCGACCGCGCACAGCGTTACCGCGCCGCGAACCTTGGCGGTGAAGACCAGCGGCGTGTCAGGCTGCGTGTCGGCCGTTCTGGTGAAGTGGTCCGGATCCTGTATCCGCAACCGGTCGGCGGACAGGAACGGGAACCACAGCGCCAGATAGCGCCGAGTCCCGGAATTTGCGTCGGTCACGGTCCCACTCCAGCCGCCAGCCAAGGCCGCTTGGCCCTGATTTCTGGCGAAGTAATTCGATATCGAAAGTCGGCATTCCCGGGGCCTGGCCGGGCAGCGCGTGCGAGGGGGCGGACGCCACCTGCCAGCGGGTCTGGGCGGCGCTCGGCACCGGCGTCGCATCGACGCGCAGCAGAAGCAGCGAGACGCCCGATTTCTCGGCAGCGAGCGCAAACCGGCGATTGGCCGTCAGGTCCAGTTCGGGCATCCGCCCCCAGCCTTCGACGACCACAGCGCCCAAGGCCCCGCAGCGCATGGCATCCACAGCGGTGCGGAGCAGCGCCTTGGTATCCGCCAGGACACCGAACAGGCAGTCTCCCGGCAAGCCGCCCAGTTCGTTCCAGCCGTTCGCCTGCAGGATGCCGCCGCTTTTCACCGAAGCGCGCGAGCGCAGCCACAATGCGGTGCGGGCTTCCCGGCGCATGCTCGTAATCAGTGCCACGACAAAGCCTGCCGCCGCCCAGGCATCGTCGGGTTCGGCGGCATAGATCTCATGCACTCGCCCATAAGCGAGTCCGCCCGCCAGAGCCTCGTCCAGCGAACTGATGCCGCTGGCCCACCGCGAAGGCGGGGGCTTTGGCTGCATCGTTGGATCAGCGGTTTCAAGGACACGGGCGAATCGCATTTGTTCACTTTATGTTCTTATGGCGATCGCAGTCAATGCACCGCGCTGGCTATACCCCGGGATCGACCGGTTCGCCGATCACGTTCTTCACCGCCTGTGCCAGTTCGAAATAGCCCTGCCGCTTCATGTGGAAGCCATCGTCGAACACCCATTCCTCGCTGGTGACGGCATTGATATCGAGCGCGGTGAACTTGTGGCTGGCGCTGCACACTTCCTCGATCAGCGTGTTATAGAGGGTGCGCAAATGCACCGCGTTGGGATTGTTTTCCTGCTTGCGCAGGTTCTCCAGCAACACCACGATCTTGCAGCCCGGCGGGGTTCGCTCGGCCAGCCGCCACAGCGATCGCCGCACCAGATCGTTGCGCTCCTGATGGGACAGTTGCACGAAGCTGAAATTGCGGATGAACCACAAGGCACGCTCGGATCGCAGGATCGCGGTCACCGCATCCTCATCCAGCCGGATCATGAGATCGTCGCTGCCGCGAAAATAATTGATCTCCATCATCCGGTAGAACGAGACCACCAGCGCATCGGCGCTTTCCAGGGCGGCACCCAGTTCCAGCATGTCATCGGCGTTGAATGCGGGGATCAAAGGCCGGATGCGGCTACGCCGGACTTTCTCGATATCGGTTTCTAGCAGGAAGAACGGATCGTCCAGCCGCTTGATCAGGCCTTTCTCGTCGCGGTTGGTGAATTCCACGGATTGCATCGAGCAATAGGTCGACAGCTGCAGCATGTCGCAGCCGCCGATCAGCACAAGCCGGGAGTTGCGCAGTGTCGAGACCGCTGCTTGCGCGGCACCTTCGGTGATCCAGTCCACCACCGGAAAGCTGGCGATCGGGTTGGCGACAGGGGCGACGACATTAATCTCGGGCCGATTGAGGTAGTCGAACACGTATTGCTCGATGCCCATGTTCATGATCCGGCACGAGAATACGAAGTGCTGCAACTCGTATCCGCGCAGCGTCGCCAGCGTCAGGAAGAAGCCGACTATGCCGTAATCGCCGTATTTGTCGGACACCCGGACGATCCCGGCGTTAAATCCGAACTTGTGCAGGTTCTCGCGCAGTTCGGCCTGCGCCTCATCGGTCTCGACCCGGCGCTTGGTGTAGTTGAGCTGGTTCGACCGGTTGATCAGTTCGATCACGCGATCGAGTTGCGGCTCCACTGCATAGTCGATCTCGACGCAAATCCCGCTCTGGCGCAGGAACGTCTCGTCGCTCGCGTCGGTCGCGCGTTTCAGATCGAGGCGCTCGGCCAACTGGCGGTATTGCGTCAGCCGGGTCAGGCCGGCATCGTCGGAACCCCGCAGCGCCGGCTCATCCATCGCCGCTGCCAGCTTCGCCGGACTGTCGAGGCAGATCAGGCCGGGGCAAGTGAACCCGGCTTCGGCCAGTACCGAGGGATTGTCGTCGATGAACACCACGTTTGCGGGCCGCAGTTGCAACGCTGCGATAAGCGCGGCGATCTGCCCGCCCTTGGACTGAAAGCTGATGGCGGGTGCCACGAAGTAGTCCCACACGCCCAGCAACCGCATGGTCTTGGCAACGGCATCGCGATCGTTCTTCGACGCGATCGAAGAGATAATCCCGCGCGCTGCCAGCGCCTTCACCAGATCGACGTTTTCAGCAATCGGCCTGATCGAGCCTTCAAGCAGCGTCCCGCTCCAGAACGTGTCGTCCAGATCCCAGATGACCAGCTTTACGGATTCGCCGGCAAACGCGGTGGACGGCAGGTCTTCCAACATTCTTGATGCGCGCTCTTTCGTTGCCCGGCTACACTAGCATGGCACCCAAGGCGGGCAAGCCGTGCAGGGATCGCGAACATGGAAAGCCCGTCGGAACCCAGTTGCATTTAGGCAGTAGCATCGACATGGATAAGCCGCACATCGCGCCTGCGGACGATGCGTAATGAGAGGTTTGCCGATGCACAACGAAGCGCCGCCAGCCAGCCAGGCGGGTTCTCGCCCGTGAGCGATGACGCTGTCCTGCTCGCAGTGGATGATGGCGTGGCCACCATCACACTCAATCGCCCGAAGGCGGGCAATACCATCAACATGCAGCTAACCCATGCGCTGCGCGATATCGCCGAACGCTGCGCCGGCGACAGTGCGATCCGCTGCGTCGTGATGACCGGCGCCGGCAAGCTGTTCTGCGGTGGCGGCGACATTAGCGGCTTCTCGGAAGCCACAGACATTTCGAGTTATCTCGATGAACTCGCCGGCGCGCTGCACGAGGCGGTCCTGCTGCTCATGCGGATGCCCAAGCCGCTGGTGACGCTGATCAACGGTCCGGCGGCTGGCGCGGGGCTGAGCTTGGCGATCAGCGGCGACATCGTGATCGCTGCGAGATCGGCGACTTTCCTTGCTGCCTATGGCGGCGTCGGCCTGACTCCCGATGGCGGGATGAGCTGGCTTTTGCCGCGCCTTGTCGGCATGCGCCGCGCTCAGGAGATGATCATCGGTAACCGTATGGTCGATGCCGAGGCGGCGGAGGCGATGGGGCTGGTGACGCAGGTTGTCGACGACGCAGATCTGGCCGATGCCGGACACAAGCAGGCGCGGAAGCTGGCGAGGATGGCAACCGGTTCGATCGCCGGATCGCGGCTGCTGCTGCTGTCGAGCTATGAAGGCACGCTGGAAGAGCAACTGGCGCGCGAAGTCCGCTCGATCAGCGCGGCGGCAATGTCCGCCGAATGCCGCGAAGGAGTCAGCGCATTTCTGGAGCGACGCAAGCCGGACTTCACTTCGATTTAGGATTTGATCCGGGTGGCTGGGTCATGCCGTGGGAGGTAACCGGCCACTCGCAATAGCGCTTTTGCTGCGCTAGGCTGCGCGCATGTCCATTCCACCTGATGACCGCCCGATTTACCGCCTCCTCACCGGCCAGGACGACCGCGCCTTTTGCGAGCGTGTGTCCGAAGCGCTCGAACAGGGCTGGCGGCTTTACGGTTCGCCGACGATCAGTTGGGACACCGCCGAAAACTGCATGAAAGCCGCACAGGCTGTCGTGTGGAAGGACGCTGACGTGGTGAAGTGAGCTACTCCGCCGCTTCACCCAGTTCCTCGATCTCGGCGGACTGGCGCGCCCACATTTCGGCGTAGAGGCCGTCGCGGCGCAGCAGGTCCGTGTGGTTGCCGCTTTCGGCCAGCCGGCCATCCTGCAGCACGAGAATCCGGTCGGCGTCGGCCACCGTCGACAGGCGATGCGCGATCGAGATGCTGGTGCGGTTTTCGGAAACCCGATGCAGCGTGGCGAGGATGTCCTGCTCGGTGCGGGTGTCTAGCGCGCTGGTGGCTTCGTCGAGCAGCAGGATCGGCGGATTCTTCACCAATGTCCGCGCGATCGCGACGCGCTGCTTCTCGCCGCCCGACAGCTTCAGTCCCCGTTCGCCGACCTCGGTAGCGAAGCCCTGCGGCAAGCGTTCGATCAGTCCCATCAGCGCCGCGCCATCTGCCGCCGCTTCGACATCGGCCTGCGTCGAACCATCGCGGCCATAAGCGATGTTATAGCCGATGGTATCGTTGAACAGCACCGAATCCTGCGGGACGATACCGATCTGTGCCCGCAGCGAGGATTGCGTGACCCGGGCGATATCCTGCCCGTCGATCAGGATGCGGCCCGACTGCGGATCGTAGAAGCGGAACAGCAGCCGCGCGATTGTTGATTTGCCCGCGCCCGAGGGACCGACGACGGCAAAATGCTGGCCCGCCGGAACCTCGAAGGACAGCCCGTGCAGGATCGTGCGATCCGGATCGTAACCGAACACCACGTTGTCGAAAACGACGGACGACTGCCGGATCAGCAGGGCTGGCGCTCCGGGCGCGTCCTTCACTTCGACGGCGGTGTCCATCAGCTTGAACATCTCGGCCATGTCGATCAGGCCCTGCCGGATCGTGCGGTAGACGGTGCCCAACATGTCGAGCGGGCGGAACAGCTGCGTCAGATAGGTGTTGACGAACACAAGGTCGCCTACGGTCATCCGCCCTTGCGACCAACCCCACACGGTATAGCCCATCGCGCCCGCCATCAGCAGGTTCACGATCAGCGCTTGCGTGATGTTGAGGAGGCCCAGCGAGTTTTCCGAAGTCACCGCCGCCTTGGCATAAGCGCTGGTGGCCTGCGAATAGCGCGCCATCTCGCGCTTTTCGGCATTGAAATACTTGACGGTTTCGTAGTTCAGCAACGAATCCACCGCGCGCGACATCGCCTGCCCGTCGAGCTTGTTCATCCGTTCGCGCAAGGCGGATCGCCATTCGGTGATCCAGCTTGTCGCCCCGGCATAGGCAACGACCGCGAAGGCGGTTGCCGCGACCAGGCCGAGGCCGAAATTGAAGTAGAAGATCACCCCGACCGCAATCAGTTCGATCACCGTGGGCGCGAGGTTGAACAGCAGGAAATAGAGCATGACATCGATGCTCTTGGTGCCGCGCTCTACCACTTTGGTTACTTCGCCGGTGCGGCGGCCCAGGTGGAAACGCAGCGACAACTGGTGCAACCGGGCGAACACATCCTCGGCCAGCGACCGCGCGGCTTCCTGTCCGACACGCTCGAACACGATGTTGCGGATATTGTCGAACAGCACCGAGGCGAAGCGGCCCAGCGCATAAGCCAGCACAAAGGCGAGCGCGACGCCCAGCACCGCGCCGGTTTCCAGCGTCATCGCGTCGATCGCGCGCTTGTAGAAGAACGGCAGCGCAAGCGTGATGCCCTTGGCCAGCAGGATCAGCACGATCGATACGACGATCCGCGCGCGCAGGCCCCCTTCGCCCGACGGCCACAGATAGGGCAGGAAGCGCTTGATCGTGCGCCAGCCATCGTGGCGGGCGGCGGGGTCTCGGACGGCGGTATCTGGCGGCATGGCGCCTATGTAGTCGTCAGCCCCGAAAGGGGAAGCGCGCTGTTTATTTGACTCGCGAGAAATCGCTCTGCGATTCGATACGGGCGCGCGTGTGCTGAACGTCGAACATCACCTTGCGCGTCTCGAAATCGATGGCGACCCGCTTGAACGCGCGCAGTTCGCGCATGCCCAGGAACAGCGCCGGGCGCTTGTCGAGATCGAGTTCGGCAAAGGCGGGGGTATCGGCAAAGGCCAGCAGTACGTTGTGGATGTTGAGATCGTTGATCAGCAGTTCGCTGGCAAAGCCCATGTCGGCGGTAAGCGATTGCCCGGTAACGCTGTTGATCTGCGCCTGACCGGCCTGTCGTTCGCGCAATGCCCGCTGCAGCGCGCGGTTGGCGATCGAGACACTCGCGCCGGTATCGATCACCACGTTGGTACGCACCCCGTCGATCAGCGCGTTGGTCATGATCAACTGGCCAGACTTGCGCCGCGCACGCACGACGATCTCATAACCAAAGTTGCCGCCCAGCGTCTGTTCGTCACCTATCGCAATGGTATCGTTGACGAAATCGAGCAGCACGCGCCGCCCCTGCAGACCATCGGTGCCGACGATCCCGTCCGCGCCCATATGGCGGTCTTCCAGCAGCGGCACGGTGAGGCCGAACAGCGTCTGTTCGCCAAAGGCGATCTCTTCGACCTGCGCGGTGGCGACTTCGCCCGAACCGGCGATGCCGATCACACGCACCATCGGGCCGGGCGCGAGCTTGAGCGAATTGGCCACGGTGTGCGAAACGACTGTGCGCTGCGATCCGGTATCTATGAGGAAACGATAAGGGCCAGTGCCTTCTACCGCGACCGGCACGGTCATTCGGTCATGGCCATCATCGCGCGCTTGGATCACTTCGGTGTTACCCGGCAGCGGCATTTGGTCCGCACCCAGGATTACCGGGTCGGCGATCAGCAGAGACAGCGCTGCGGCAATTCCCGACATCGACCTACTCCCACTCGCCCGGTCATGTGCCGGGAAGGGCCGAGAGTATCACTTTCCCGCCAGCGCCGCCACGTTTTCGCATGGCTCAGGCACTGCGTCTGCCGGGTGCGAAGCGGCGGCCATTCCAGCGGCGGCGAAGGCACCGCGAAGCGCTTCGTCGGGCGTGAAGCGCACGGGATCGTAGGGCACCGCGTCCCAGCGGTTTTCCTTCCACCCGTTCGAAATCCCGCGCATGTGGCGATAGCGGAACTCGTCCGATATCCGGCGATTGCGGCGCGTGCCGAACAGGTTATGGACCGACCAGCAGGTCTTCACCCGATCGGCTTTGGCCGGAACGACGCACCACTTCGGCGGGCAATAGTCGTCCTCGTGGGAATCGAGCAGCCAGAAGTCGGCGTGACGGCCTCCATCGCGCGGCACGCCATGCGGCGTCGTTGCGCTGATCCAGTTGCCTTCGAACTTGATGAAGCCGCCGCGCGAAGCCTCGGTGGCGGCGAAGATCGGGCGGCCCCTGCTGGACAGTACCAGCTCGTCGATATCGACATTGAGCACGCTGCGTGCCTTGGTGAGGAAGCGGAAGCGCGCGTGCTGCATCGATCCGGTCTGGCAATAGTCCGAATCCCAGGGCGTTTCCTGCCCATCTACGGCGCCGGCCATGCCGCCTTGCGGCCCGTAGCGGAACTTCCAGTCGACCACCACGGCGGGCAGGCCGGGAAATGCTTCGGCCAGCGCGGCGCGCAGATCGTCGGAGGAATAGGCGGTGGAAGCATTGTCGTAGAGCAGCACTGCATCGGCGCCGTGCACGTTTACGTAAAACCGCACCCAGTCGAGAATCCAGGCGATGTCGTTGTTCTTCGACAAGGTGTGCAGCACGCGCCGCCCGGCGAACAGGTCGGCGCCATCGGGCTGCACGGCCACGTCGAACCGGCCGAGCGGGCCGTCGAGCGTCACCCGGTCGGCATAGTCGCGCACCCAATATTCGCTGCTGCGGTTGCGCTCGATCAGGCGGGCGCGCGGAAACAGCCCGCGCAGGCGCTTGGCGAAATAGGGGCTGGCTTCGACGAGCTGGCGCAAGTTGAGCAGCGGCGGCCCTTGAAACACGATGTGCCGGCCCGAGCGGTAGACATCGTAGAACAGCGTGTCCCAGTCGAACTGGTCGGCATAAGCCGCGTTGCGCAAATGGTGCGGACGGGGCGGTTCGCGCAAGGTGCCGCCAGCCGGCAGCGCGCATCGGGAGAGGGCGATGGGCGGGGTCATGGGGCGGGCCTGATGGCGGATGGTGTGACGACCGGGATCAGCCGCTTTATGAACTGCGGGAACGGAATCGCCTCGATCATCCCGAGGATCTCGACCAGCGCGGGATGGCGCAGCAGCGCCAGCGCGGCCAGCCAGCACAGCCCGCCGGCCGTAGTCGCGGCGACAAGGGCAGGGAAGCCGATGGTGTCCGGCCCGCTCCACAAGAGATAAGTCAGCGCCAGCGGGGCCACGGCGGCCAGCGTCGCGCCGGTGCTGCGCAAGTAGATCGCCAGCAACGCCATGCGATCGAACCGCACGAGCCGGTAGATGAAGCCCCAGTAGAGCGCGAGCCACAGCACCGCATAGACCAGTCGCGAGGCCGCAGCACCCTCGATCCCGCCCCACCATGCGCCCGCCGCAAGCAGGATCAGCGACAAGGCGGTATCGATCATGTTGTAGGCCAGCAGGCGGTTCATCTTGCCGAGCAGGATCGGCAGATCGCTGACAAGTGGCAGTGATATCAGCAGGATCTCGGTCAGCGAGATCATCAAAAGCAGCGGCGCGACGCCCATCCAGGCATCGCCATAGAGCAGTCGCACGATCGGTTCTGACGCAAGGGCGAGGCCCGCCATGCCCGGCCAAACCACCGCCGAATAGCCCGCGCAGACACGCAGGTATGGCGGACCAAGATCCTCGCCACGATCGCGAATGCGCGCGAAGGCGGGGAAGAACACACTGCCGATTGCGCCGGAGATCAGCGTGCGGAACTGGTCGGACAGGCTGGCGGCGCGGCTGTAGAGACCGACCGCTGTCAGCGTCAGCAGCTTGCCGATGATGAGATCCGGCGTGCGGGTGCCGAGCGCACCGGTCAGATAGAGCGCGCTCGATCGCGTGCCGAAGCTGATGACGGTACGCAGCCGGTCGAAACGAAGCGGCCATGGCGGGGCAGGGCGCAGCGCTTGCGCGATCAATCCGCGCGCAAGCCCCGATGCGACGGTCGCCCAGGCCAGCGCGTAGGCTGAGTGGCCGAGCCATGCCAGCCCCACCGCGACACTCGCTTGAACCGCTGCGCCGCCGACGTTGACCGCGAAATGGCGGTGAAAATGCATCTCGCGCGCCATCAGCGCCATCGGCACTACCGCGAGCGGCAGGAACAGATAGCTGGTCGAGATGATGCCGAGGATCGGTGCGAGTTCGGGCTGGTCGTAAGCCATTGCCAGCGGCCAGGCGAGCAGGGCGATGACACCGGCGACGACGAGTGAAAACAGCAGCGCGACCGACGAACAGCGGCGCACTTCCTCGCGGTCGATCACCGGCAAGCCCGAAATGTAGCGGGCAAGACCGAAGTCCTGCAGGATCGCCACCAGCAGCGCGGCGGCCAGCGCGATCGAGAACAGCCCGACTTCCGAAGGTGTCAGGAAGAACCGCGAGATCACGACCGAACTGGCGAACTGGATCGCGAACGATACGTATTGGCCCGCCATCGCCCACACCGCCGCGCCCCGCACCGACATGGCGGGCCGGCTGGCGGGTGGCGCAGGATCCGGAATGGGCTCGGGCATCAGGCCGTAATCAGCGTCGTCGCCAGACGCACCGCGCGCACCGGTTCGCCAAAGCGCAGCAGGCGCGGAACGACACGCCACATGCCTTCGCTTTTGCCGCCTTCGTTGATGAAGCGGCACAGCAGGTCGAAGCCTTCGTCGCGCAGGCCGGACCGCGAGTATAGCAGGTTGGGCGCGACCCGGGCGCGGACTTCGCGCGCGACACCCTCGCGACCGAACAGCGCATCCATCGCATCGATTGGCGGCAGGCAGTCGAGCTGGGCGGTCGGATCGGGGAGGCCGGCCAGCCGATCGCGATAGGCGATATAGGATACCGCCGCGCCGATCTGCTGTTCGGTGGCGTGGCGGCTGGACACCTGGTTCTCGTAGTGACGATAGCGCATCAGGCGCTCGGGAATGCTGGCCAGCCGGGTCACGCTGGCCAGCCGCAACCACAGGTCGTAGTCCTCGCAATGCCGAAAGGCGGCGTGATAATCGCCGACCGAGCGGACGATATCGCGGCGGAACATCGCGGCGGGATGGCAGATCAGAGGCGAGCCGGTCTCGATCGCGCGCAGGAATTCGTCATGGCTGGTGGGGTGGTCCTTGCCGGAAAGCGAATAGGGGCCGCCGGTTTCGTCGATATCCTCGGTCCAGGTGCCGATGACACCGTAGTCCGGGTTGTCGGTCAGGAAGGCGTACTGCTTCTCGAAACGGCTGGGGCGGCAGATGTCGTCTGCATCCATGCGCGCTATGATCGGCGCACGCGCGGCTTCGAGCAACTGGTTGAGGCTGGCGATCAGGCCCCGGTTCTCACGGATGATCGGCCGGATACGCGCATCGCGCGAAGCATAGTGGCGGATGATCTCCGGGGTCGCATCGCGCGAACCGTCATCGAGGATCAGGAACTCGAAATCGCCGAAGCTTTGCGCCAGCACGCTTTCGACAGCTTCGACGAGAAACCGTTCCCCGTTGTAGACGCTCATTGCGACACTGATCGCCGGTGTTGTCATTCTTACGCAATTCCCGGAATTTCCATGGGCGCTCGACCCGTCGCTCACCCAACCGCGCTTAGCGGAACAGGGTAAACAAAGCGTGATGTGTGCGGCGGAACGCGGGACGGGAGGGGCAGGACCGATCTGACCGCTTTGAAGGCCTTCAGCATGCCAAAAGAGGCTAAGGCGCGGAAATCCTTGGATTAGGTGGATTGTGAAAGTTTTTTGAAAAAAGCGTTTGACCGACTCGTTACCCCTCCATATATGCCGCTTCACCGGAGGGAACGACGCTT
>CAZCUS010000003.1:0-97652 GCA_964502105.1 uncultured Novosphingobium sp.
AAGCGTCGTTCCCTCCGGTGAAGCGGCATATATGGAGGGGTAACGAGTCGGTCAAGGCCTGAATCCAAAGTTCTTCGGGGCGCCTCAAACCTGCTGCAGATCTCCTTCTTGCCCCTCCATAACCCCCGGTTTTGCGCCATTTAACGGCAGGATCGAGGATGCCATACGGTCCTCGAAAGACGTTGTATGGCCCTCTTCGCAGCGAAATTGTGGCAAAATAATTTCAATTTCCGCAGCGACTGACTGGATTCGAGGTCAGAATGGGAATCGCCCCCCCTTCGCGGGCGCTTCGCATCAATCTTATGAAAAAGGCCGCCCGATCGCCCGGGCGGCCCTGTGGAAGTTCGCACTCCCTTGAACACAGCCGCCCGCCATCGGGCGCTCAGGTCAGGACGCGGTTTCGATGCCCATGCAGAGGTATTTGACCTCCAGGAAGTCTTCCAGCCCGTACTTCGAGCCTTCGCGACCGAGGCCCGACTGCTTGACGCCGCCGAACGGCGCGACTTCGGTGGAGATCAATCCGGTGTTGATCCCGACCATACCGGCCTCCAGCGCTTCGGCGACACGCCAGACGCGGCTCAGGTCACGCGAGTAGAAGTAGCTGGCAAGGCCGAACTCGGTATCGTTGGCCATGTGGATCGCCTCCGCCTCGGTCTTGAAGCGGATCACGCCGGCCAGTGGCCCGAAGGTTTCCTCGCGGGCCAGCTTCATGTCTGGCGTTACGCCTGAGATGACTGTCGGGCAAAAGAAGGTCCCGCCAAGATCGCTGCGCTTGCCACCGGCCAGCACTGTCGCACCGCCCGAAACGGCGTTCTGCAAGTGCTCCTCGACCTTCTCGACGGCTTTCTCGTCGATCATCGCGCCGATCTGCGTACCCTCGTCCATCGAGTAGCCGACTTTCATCGCGTTTACCCGATCTGCCAGCTTGCCGACGAACTCGTCATAGACGCCGTCCTGCACGTAGAACCGGTTGGTGCACACGCAAGTCTGGCCGCCGTTGCGGAACTTGGAGATCATCGCGCCTTCGATGGCGGCATCGACATCAGCGTCGTCGAAAACGAGGAACGGCGCGTTGCCGCCCAGTTCCATCGAGCACTTCTTCACCGTCTCGGCGCATTCGCGCATCAGGTCGCGGCCGATCTCGGTCGATCCGGTGAAAGTGATCTTGGCGACTTTGGGATTGCCGGTGAGTTCGCTGCCGATCTGCCCGGCGCTGCCAGTCACGACATTGACCACACCGGCGGGAATGCCCGCCATCTCGCACAGTCGCGCAATCGCCAGCGCCGAATAGGGCGTGGCCGAAGCTGGCTTGATCACTATGGTGCAGCCCGCCGCCAGCGCCGGGCCGAGCTTGCGAGTGATCATCGCGTTGGGGAAATTCCACGGCGTGATCGCGCCGACGACGCCGATGCCCTGCTTGAGCACGACGATCCGCTTGTCAGCAGCGTGGCTGGGGATCACATCGCCGTAAGCGCGCTTGCCCTCTTCAGCGAACCACTCAATGAAGCCGGCACCATAAGCGATCTCGCCCTTGCCTTCGGCAAAAGGCTTGCCCTGCTCGCGGCTGAGCAGTTCGCCCAGCGAGTCCTGATGTTCCATCATGAGATCGAACAGCTTGCGCATCAGCTTGGAGCGTTCGCCAGCAGTCTTCGCACGCCATGCCGGCAGTGCGGCTTCGGCTGCGTCGATCGCGCGCGTGGTTTCCGCCTTGCCCATCTTGGGGACAGTGCCGAGCACCTGGCCCGAGCCGGGGTCGACCACCTCAAATGTTGCGCCGCCATCGGCATCGCACCATTTGCCGTCGATATAGCACTGCTGCTTCAGGAAATCGGTGTAGCCCATCGCGTTATGTCCCCGTTCCTCGCGCCCGGTCCCGCCGGACCGCTCCCGTCGAGCGGATCGCAGACCCGGATTTAGGGGGAGGCCCGCCTTGTGGCAACCGCAGATCAAGCCACCCGGATAATCACCGTCAGGCGGAAACGCCTTGCGAATTCGGGTAAAGCAGCGCGTCGACCGCATTCTCTGCGGTAGAGCGGCATCGTTCGACGTAGTCGAAACAGGGCAGTTCGGAAAAAGGGAAGAAATTCATCGTCGCGTTGGCTTCGAACAGGATCACGTGCTCGTCCGGTGTCAGCGCGAAATCTATGCCGAAATAGTCGAGGCCCATACGTTGATGAATTGCGGCGAAAATGTCGCGAACTTTGGGCGAGAAGCCCTTTCCCATGAGCCGGGCTTCCTCAAGCTGCAGGTCGGCGCGATCGGCCATGAACGCGTTGCGGTTTGCCGCATGGATGTCCCAACTATCACCTGCCAGCATATGACGCAGCACGGGTTTCCCGTCGACCATGAACACGCGGTACTTGCGGTAAAGGCCATCCGGACTGCGGAAGTTGGCGAACCGGGTAGCGTAATAATCGCGCTTGCCGACCAGAGCGGGCAGAACGTCCTGCGGTTGGCGGAAAACGCCGATCACCCGTCCGGTATGCGTGCCCGCAGCGCGCACGATGGCTGGGAACTGCACGCCCGCTTTGTCCAATTGGCTGAGGTAGACCGATGGTGGCCGTCCCCCGCGCAGCCGCGCCACCGGGGGGACGATCAGGCCGGGAATGCCTTGCAGCAAACGCGCTACGCCGTCGCGCGTCGTTCTCGCCACGCGAGCCGGACGATTGATCACCCTCCCCTTGTAATCGCGCAACAGGCGGTCAGCCACCTCCAGCACCTTCGGATTCTGGTCCGCGTCGGTGACGAGATTGACGATGCAATCGAAGGCTTCCAGCCGGGGCCGCCGTGGCTGGCGGAAGTAGTTGGGGGTGATGTGGATCGCGTATTGGTGGGCGCCGTCTCGCGTCCACAGCTTGTTGAAGTCCGAGATGCCACTTGCCGTCACCTGGGTTCCGGGAGTCACCTGTACATCTGATTGCGCATCGCTGCCAAAGATCATGGCTATCCGGCCGATTTCGGCATTCTGCTGCTCAGCGGACATCGTAAGCGATCCCATATTTGCGCCGCATCAGCGCGAAAAGACTATCAGACAAGCGACCGGCTCCATTCGATCTGTTCGCCGACCGAATGCAATCCCGCCGCCCGATACATGGCTTCGCCAGCGTGCCCGGCCAGCGCGAAGACGCACATTCCCCGGCACCCCTCGACCAGCCCCTGCTGCGACACATGCGCGACCATGGCATGGCCTACGCCCGAGCGTCGGCTGGCCGGGTGGGTGACGACGTTTTTAAGCCGCATCAGATGCCCAGAGCGGAACAGATTGACGGCGCCAACGGTCTCGCCGTCTTCCTCGCACAGGAAGGCGCACATGCTGCCCGCCTCACATTTCGCGCGTTCCATGGCGACCCATTGCGCCGCCGCGGTCTTGTGCCCATCCGGATTTTCCTCGACCTGTTCGTGGAAATCGCGCTTACGCGCCCAGCCAGCCGCATTGGTGATCGCGACCATGCGGCGCCCGGGCACTTCGGCTGGAGCGGTGGCGATCCCGGCAAAGGCGATTTCAGCGCGAGGCGTGTAACCCGCCGCCAACAGCAGCGGATCGAGCGGCGTATCTGCATCATCCAGATAGATGCGCGCCAGCGGAGCATGCAGCGCGCGCAGCCGCGTCTCCAGATCCGCAATCCACGCGCTCCCCTGCTCTGCCGCGACGCTAGGCAGCACCCGCTGCACCACCACGGCGGCCGGATTGGCGCTGAGCCTCGGCATCCACGCGATTTCAGCACCGCAGACGGGGTCAACTTGCGCACCCATCGCGAAATACACACGGATGCGGCCAGATCGAGCGTGTCGGGGGAGAGTTCGAGGCCGGGATAAACGGTCACGCGCACATCGTGGCACGATCGCAAGCAAAGGTCCACGGTGGTGCAAATTTTGCGAAAGGGCTGGTTGCTGCTGCGGCTGAAGCGGCACCCGGACTTGATAACCGCACGCATTAAGGACACGGTCAATCGCATGTCATTGCATGATATTCCTCCGCCGCCGCGTGAGACGGCCAACCCCGCCCCACCACGACCAGCCGATTCCGTGCGCCGCACGACCAGCATCGATGTCTCCTGGCCGGATGGGATCGAAGGCGATCGCCGCTTTATCGGCACTGCGCGCGATTACCTTACCCGTAATGCCGGCGATCCCGGCACGACGATTGCCGAAGGGCGCTTCGATGCCCGCCTTGCCGCCGACAAGACCATAACCGCCATTACCACCTCGACCCATTCCGACGCGTTGGCGCGGTTGGTGGGCGAGCGCGGCGGTGGGCACTTGCGGATGATCCTGCGCGAGATCATTCCAGATATGATCGAGCGCGCCGATCCTCTCTACCTGCTGCTCGACGATATCTCGGGTACTGCCCTCGTTTCGGCATTTGCCAGAGGGCAATGGACACGAACAGCAATCGGCGCCGACATCACCCAGCCCATCGCCCGAGGCGACATGGAGAAGCGCATCGACGTGTGCTGGGGCCTGCAGCGCGGCAATACCGGCGTGCAGCCCGGCGTGGCAATCAGCAGCATCGCCAACGCCGACGCCGGCGATATCCGCAACCCGGCGGACCCGCTCGGCTGGCATGAACTGCCATCCAGCGATGGCCCCGCCTTCCGTCGCGCGCGCCGCATCGATGTGATCCGGGATGAGGCAGCGGGCCTTATCCGTATCGATTCAGCATTTCAGGATAGCGCGATGCAGCGCGACGGCGGGCGCATTGCCGTGCACGAATATCTGCTGAAAGTGAGCGCCGATATCGAGACACTGGAAATCCGATCGATCGCGCCAGAAGCACGCATCTTGCCATTCTCGGAATGCCCGGGCGCGATCCACAACGCGCAGCGGCTGGTCGGGGGCCGCCTCGACGCTATTCGCAATGAGGTTCTGGGCCAGTTGCGCGGCCCGGAAGGCTGTACCCACCTCAACGACGCACTGCGCGCGCTGGCCGATGTGCCACGCCTGGTCGGGCATTTGCGCGAACGAGCTTGAGTTAGCCGCGCAGCAATTCCGGCAGCTTGCCCGAAACGCCCCGCGCCTCATCCATGAAAAAGCGCTTGAGTGCGGGCATGCGCTGCACCGCGCCCATGCCGAAACGGCGCGCGGCGCTCGGCAGGCGACCGGGCACGCCGAACAAGCGGTTCAATCCGTCGGTCACCGACATGACCATGAAGGTATCGAGGCTGCGCCATTTCTCATAGCGCGCCAGCATCTGCGCGTCGCCGGGCTCGAGCCCAAGACGCATCCCCTCGCCCAGCACTTCCACCAGCGCACCGACATCGCGCAGGCCCAGATTGAGGCCCTGCCCCGCAATGGGATGCATGCCATGGGCGGCATCGCCGATTACCACCAGCCGCGCATCGGTGAGCTTGCCCGAATGGTGGAACCGCAGCGGATAGGACATGCGCGGCGCCAACAATTCGATTTTGCCGAACACCCCGCCCATCCGGTTGGAAACCTCGTTGACGAATACCGCGTCGGGCAGCTTGGTGACGCCCGCAGCATCGCGTTCGTCGATAGTCCAGACCAGCGCGCTGCGATGGCGGCCATCGGGCGCATCGCGCAGCGGCAGCAGCGCGAACGGGCCGGAAGGATAGAATATCTCCCACGCTACGCCTTCGTGCGGCTTTTCATGATACAGCCCGGTAACGATGGCGCGGTGCTTGTAATCCCACTTCGCCAGGGAAAAGCCCGCCTCGTCGCGCGTTGGCGACTGGCGGCCTTCGGCTGCGACCAGCAGGCTGCCCTTGAGCGAGCGACCATCGGTCAGTTCGACCTCGACGCCATAGGGACCGCGCGTGCGATGGACGGGCTCGGTGCGGGTGTGCCACGCAATGGCCGGTTCGTGTCGCGCCGCTTCGAACAGCGCGAGCCGCAAGTCGCGGTTGGCGAACATCCGGCCCAGCGTGCCTTCTTCCGGCGTCGGACGAAAATCGATGCGGCCAGGTTTCATGCCGTCGGTGACGGCGATTGCCTCGATCGGACAACCGAGCGGTTCGAGCACATCGGCGATGCCGATATTCTTGAACAGGTTCCAGCTCGCGGTCGAAATCGCGGAAGCGCGCCCGTCCGCACCTTCGGCAGTGAGATCCGCCGGATCGGCGCGATCTACAACGTGGCTGGTAATGCCGGCTTTCGCGGCAGCGAGCGCCAGCGTCATCCCGACCAGACCGCCGCCAAGGATGACGAGGTCGCGCGTATCGATTGTGGTGTCTTGCGTCATTTCCCGCATATATCGGCGGTTCCGCCGTCGATGTCGAGGCAGCGACCGTCAAATTCTCCTGCCGGCACATCGATATCGAGGATCGCGGCCAGCGTCGGGGCTATGTCCACGGTCTCTACCGGATCGGGCTGCTCGAACCCGGCAAGGCCCTTGCGCCAGAACAGCATCGGCACGCGGCGATCGTAATCCCACGGGCTGCCGTGGGTGGCGGTATAACCGGGGTTCGGATCGCCGGGCATCACGCCGCGTTTGGTCATCATCAGCACCTGTCCGGAGCGTTCAGGGTCGAACGATGCGCGCACCTTCTGGATCAGCGTCCAGTCCTGCGGCGCGCCCTTGGGCACCGGCACCTTGGCGAGTTCCCCGGCAGTGAACACGCCTTCGACTTGCGGGTGCGCCTTGAGGCGAGCGATGAGCGCGGTGGTGACTTTCTTCTGCTGCTTCTTGCTGAGGCCATTGGCCAGCCAGATATCACCCGAACCACCCGCAACGAACAACAGCGTGCTGGACTTTGGCACCACGCCCGTCTCGGCGCTGACAGCCTTGGACAGCGCTTCTTCCGAAAGATCGGCGCTGAGGCGCACCGCGCTGGGATACCCTTGCTGGACCAGCCGCTCGGGCGCATCGAAGCCGCCGTGGTCGGCCGTCAGCACCGCGACGTAATCCAGCCCGCGCTTGTCGAGTTCGGCGAAGAACGTGCCCAACGTCGCATCGAGGTGCGCCATTTGCAGGCACATCTCGAGACCTTCCGTGCCATAGGCATGGCCCACGTAATCGGTCTCCGAGAAGCTGACCGAGAGCACGTCGGGCACGGCATCCTTGCCAAGCTGGTACTGGTCGACGAGGCGGATGGCGAAGTCGCCCGTCGCCGCATCCATGTAAGGCATCCGGCCGAAGGCCTTGGCGTCACCCGGCTTCAGCGGAAAGCGGAAAGTGCCGATGGTGAAGTCCTTCACCGGCACCGCACGGTCGCGCGCGGCGCACCATGTCGGAACTTCCATCGGCGGCTTGCCCGCGGCAATCACCTTGGTCACGGCTTCGTTCTCGGCCACGGCGGCGGCATCGAGCTGGCGGCCCTTGTACGTGGTGAACGCCCCGTTGAGCCACCAATAGGCGGCGTCTGCATTGTGCCCGCTCATCATCACGGCGGCGCGGTCCTTGGCCGAAACCGCCACGTTGCGGCTGGCCGGGTTGATCGCCTTGAGACGGTCACCGATGGTCGGCACCTTGAGGTGGTTGAACGACACCACGGGCTTGCGCGACGTGCTCTCGGGGTCGGTTTCATCCTCGGCGCAATAGACCGACTTGTCCTCACGGCCGATGCCGGGGACGGTCCAGTTGTTGGCGATGATCCCGGTCTTGGAAGGGTGCGCGCCGGTCAGCAAGGTGGAGTGGCCTGGGCAAGTCTCGGTCGCTGCGTGCGACTGGTAGCCCGATGGGAACACCGCGCCGCTCAGCAACTTGGTGAAGCCGCCGGTGAAATGCGCGCGATATTCCGCAAACAGATCGGCGGAAAACTGATCGACCGCAATCGCAACAATCAGGGTCGGCTTCGTCGTCGGCGCGGGGACGGCGGTTGTCTCGGGCACGGTCGCTGGTGCCGTCTGCTCATCAGCCATGGCGGGAGCGCCGACGGTTATGGCCGTGGCGAGAGCAAGGGTTGCGAGCATTCGGCGCATGGGGATTCCTTGAAAAGTCATCGCGGAAGAGGCAGAGCGTCGATGGCCTTATTGCGCACGCCGCGCAAGGCCAAGTCCGCTGCTGGACACGGGAGTTTCATGAGACAGCTCTGCTATCGCCTGCTTGTTGCGGTGCTGTGGCAGATTGCCGCGCTGTCGCTTTTTGCCGCGCCGGCCCATGCCCAGAACCAAGGCGCAGCGACTCACATCGCCGCGCGGCTGGTAGCCCCCGCCACCGCCGCCCCCGGCGAGCGGATAGACCTCGTCATGGCGATGAAGCCGGAAGCGGGCTGGCACGGATACTGGTCCAATCCCGGTGATGCCGGCCTTGGCATGACCCTGGACTGGACCGCGCCAAACAGCGTCACCATCGGCGCGCCGCGCTATCCTGTGCCCGAGACGCTGACCATCTCTGGCCTGATGAACCACGTCTACAACGGTGCGTTCGGCGTCGTCGTGCCGCTGACGATTGCGCGCGATGCACAGCCGGGTGTCATGGAGATTGCGGTCAAGGCGCAGTGGCTTGCCTGCACGGACGAAATCTGTGTGCCCGAAAGCGGCGAACTGAAAGCAACCGTCCGGATCGCCGCCAACGGCCAAGATGCAAGCTACGATATCGACCGCTGGCTGCGCCGCCTGCCCGCACCGCTCGATGCGCCCGCGCAGTTCGCGATCTCCGGCAACACGATCCGGCTGGGCATTCCCTTGCCCGCGAGCGTCAAGCTGGCCGCCCCGCACCTGTTCGTCGCTGAAGACAAGGTGGCCGCTTACGCCAAGCCGCAGGAATACCGCCGCAAGGGCGACTTGCTGATCGTCACCCTGCAACGCCCGCAATTCGCCGCCGCTCCGCGAGTCCCCCGCTTTTCCGGCGTACTACGGCTGGATGGCGGGGGCAACGGCATCGCTATCCGCGCCGAGCCGGGCACCGTGCCGCAAGGGGGAGAGCCGGTTGCCGGTGACGCCACCGCCGCCGCCCTGCCGCCCCTGCCGCTGCTCCTGCTCGGCGCCTTGCTGGGCGGGCTGATCCTCAATGTGATGCCCTGCGTGTTTCCGATCCTCAGCCTCAAGGCGCTGAGCCTTGCCCGCGCGGGGACAAGCGAAGCCCACGCCCGCGCCGAGGGACTGGCCTATACCGCTGGCGTAGTCGTGGCTTGCCTCGCACTTGGCGGCGTTTTGCTGGCCTTGCGCGCGGCGGGACAGGAAGTGGGCTGGGCCTTCCAGTTGCAGGAACCGCTCGTGGTCGCCGCGCTGCTGCTGCTAGCGGTTGGCATCACTGCCAACTTGCTCGGCGCTTTCGAATTCGCGGTGCCGGGCTTTGCCGCCAGCGGATCGCCGCAGGGAGCCTTTGCCACCGGCGCACTCGCCGCTTTCGTGGCCACGCCCTGCACCGGTCCGTTCATGGCAACCGCGATGGGCGCGGCGCTGCTGCTTCCGGTCGCACCCGCGCTGCTGCTGTTTGCCACGCTAGGGCTGGGCATCGCCATGCCCTTCCTGCTGATCGCACTGGTGCCACCGCTGCGCAAACGCATGCCCAGGCCCGGCGGCTGGATGAACACCTTTCGCCGCTGGATGGCGCTGCCGATGGGGCTGACCGCGCTGGCGCTGGCGTGGCTGGCATGGCGCACAGGCGGCGCGACTTTCGCTTTCGCCGCTATCGCGCTGTGCGTGGCGCTGGTTGCGGCCCTGATGTGGGGAGGTTTCGCCCAGCGGCGTGGCAAGTCCGCCGCCCGCGTCGCGCTGCCGCTTGCTGTTCTTGTCGCGCTGGGCGCGCTGCTGCTGCCCGGCACCGTCCTTGCGCCCACCAATGCGCCGAGCCTGAGCATCCTCAAGGCGCGCGCTTACAGCGAGAGCGCTCTGAGCAAGGCACGCGCCAGCGGCAAGCCCGTGTTCCTGTGGTTCACCGCCGACTGGTGCCTGACGTGCAAGGTCAACGAGGAAGTCGCCATCGAGCGCGAGGAAACCCGCGCGGCGTTCGAGAAGGCGGGCGTGATCGTGCTGCGCGGCGACTGGACGCGCCGCGATCCGGAAATCACCCGTTATCTCACCGCGCAAGGCGCTGCCGGCGTGCCACTTTATGTCTGGCATCCGGCGAACGGCGGCAAGGCCGAGCAATTGCCGCAGGTCCTGACCGCCGGCATGCTCGCGGCTAAAGCCAGCCCAGCTTCTTGAACCTAACGTAAAGCGCACCGCACAGCACTGTAATCACGGCCAGCACGACGAAATAGCCGTATTGCGTCTTTAGCTCCGGCATGTGCTCGAAATTCATGCCGTAGATGCCAGCAATCGCCGTCGGCACCGCGAGGATCGCGGCCCACGCCGCAAGCTGGCGGGTGATCGCGCCCTGCCGCTGCGATTCGAGCAGGTTGCTGACCTCGAACACCGATGTCAGCACTTCGCGCAAGGTCCCGACGCGCGCTTCCACGCGCTTCACATGATCGAGCACGTCCTGGAAATAGGGGCGAACCTCGGCATCGAGGCACGGCAGTTCGAGGTGCACGATGCGCGATACCATTTCCGACATCGGCCCCATGATCCGCTGAAACCGGATCAGTTCACGCCGAAGACCGAACAGCCGGGTGATCGAATCGCGGCCAAGGAAGGTGTCGAGCGCCTGCTGCTCCATATGCAGAACGTCTTCCTCGATCTCGTCGACGATGGGCAGATAGCCATCGACGATAAAATCGAGGATCGCGTGCAGCACGTAGTCAACCCCGTGACTCAACAGGGTCGGAGAGGCTTCGAGATGGGCGCGCAGTTCGGTATGTGCCCGCGCCGAGCCGTGGCGAACCGAGATGATGTAGTGCTCACCCACGAAGATCGCGGTTTCGCCATACAGGATTTTGTCGTGTTCGATGTGGGCCGTGCGCGCTACCACGAACAACTGCTCACCATAGACATCGACCTTGGGCATCTGGTGCGCCTTCAACGCATCTTCGATAGCCAGTGGGTGCAGCCCGAAATTCTCCTGCACCATGCGCAGTTCGGCCTCGTCCGGTTCCAGCAGCCCGATCCAGACGAAATCGCCCGGCGCCTCCAGTTGCGGGATGCCGTCGAGGGATACCGTCTCGACGGCCTTGCCGTTCCTGTAGAGCCGGGCAGCGACGACGCTCATGCAATTTCCTGATCGATGCGCATTACGGGACCCTCGCTGCCACTCCGACACCCGTCTGACAACTGGCGTTTGACAGGCAGGTTCACGTCGGGCTGAGCGTGAGCGGCTTGCACTGATGCCGGTCGGACCATATGACGCGGGCTCAACACCTTGCGCGCATAAGCAGCCCGCAGGCATGGGAGTTACACGGCAATGAAGACACGACTGCTCGCATCAGCGGCGGTATTTACCGGCGCTTTGTTGCTGACGGCCTGCGGCGGCGACGATTCGAGCAATACGCCGACGCCGACCCCGACTCCCACGGGAACGCCGACGCCAAGCCCAACGCCCACGCCGACCCCCACGCCAACGCCGGCTCCCCCCAGCGATGCCAACCTTGCGGGCGCGACTACGCTGAACACCACGCTCAATGCGCTGATGAACTGCGGCGGTACGGCCGTGCGCAACGATGCCGGGCTGTTGTCGAACATCACCGGATCGACCGATACTGCGGTGAAGACCGCCAAGATTCTCTACAAGGCGGCAGACACCTTCGACGTCTCGATCGATAGCGACACAGCGGTCAACTTCCTGCCCGCAAACCGCGTCGAAGCAAACGCCCACGCGCTCACCTGGCTGAAACCCAGCCCGTTCAAGCAGCTGGAGTTCATTCGCAAGGACAAGTTCCCGGCGCCAACCGTAACGCTGGGCACGTATTCAGACACGGCGGTGACCGGCTCGACAGCGGCGACCGCAGGGGTCTGCTTCTTCGGCGCGGGCTTTGCCGCCAGCGGCATCCCGACAACCGGCACCAAGACTTATTTCGCTTATGCCGACGGTCTTGCCCGCGATTCGAACTCGGCCAAACGCCTGCTGCTGGTCAGCCACGGCACCGTGGCGCTCGATGCCGCCAACAAGAAAGCGACGATCACCATCCAGTTCGTCACCATCGACAATCCGGAAGGCAAGGGACCGTTCATCGACCTGACGGGCCGCTCGACCACGCAGTTCATCACCGGCACAGCCTCGCTGACCACCGAAGGTGCAACGCTGAAGGCCGGTACGTTCACCGGCACGAATGGCTATACCGGCACGATCTACGGCTCGTTCGTCGGCGCGTCAGGCATGATTCTGCCGTTCGAGCTGCACACGTCCACTGGCGAACGTGTCTGGGGCATGATCGCAGCGGACAGCGCGCTGACTTCCTGATCGGGGGGCGCAGTCGGGATCTTGAGGGCAATTGGCCCGATCCCGTCGCCCCTGCGAAGGCAGGGGCCTAACTAAGCTTTCCGCACGCGCGAATTGCGCGTCTTTTCACGGTCAGATCGGCCCCTGCCTTCGCAGGGGCGACGGTTGGAGACGGTTGCCTTGTCAGCGCCGTCTCACAAAATCTCGGCCATACCCTCCAGCGACTCGCGCAGCTTGCCCAGCGCTTGCGCCTTCAACTGATGGATGCGCGGGATGCTGACTTGCAGCACTTCGGCGATTTCCGACAGGTTCAGTTCCTCGACGAAATAGAGTTGGACGATCAGCCGCAGCCGTTCAGGCAAGTCGGTGATCGCGTCCACCACCGCGCCGCGCAGTTCCTCGTTGGCCAGTTGGCTGAAGCTGTCGGGCAAGTCGGCGGCATAGGCCAGATCCTGGTCGGAATAGACTTCGTCGATCGATTCGAAACGCAGCGGCATGCTGGAATCGCGCAACGCGGCCAATTCGGATTCGTCGATACCCATCGCCTCGGCGAGTTCATGCGATGCCGGATCGCGTCCGAGGGCGCCGCGTAGCTCGACCTCCTTCTCACGAATCTGGCGCGAGCGTTCGACCGCGCCGCGTGACATCGGCACAGTGCGGCGGATCAGATCGACCATCGCCCCGCGCACCCGCATCTTGGCGTAGGCGGCAAAGCCATCCTCGGTCGGCCCGGAGTGCTTTTGCGCACACTCGGTCAGCGCCACGAGGCCTGCCTGGATCAGGTCTTCCAGCTCGATGCCGGGGCGGCCCGAGCCGTGAACGTGCCACGCCAATCGCCGGACCATCGGCAGGAATCGTCGGACCCGGTCGGCGACATCGCCGCTATAGGCACCGGCAATGCGCCGGGCCTGCCGGGTGGAACGGGTGAACGCAGTTTGATCTTGCTTCATGCGGCCATGCTTTCGGCTGGGTCGATGGAGTCGGGGTGAGGCAGGCCGGGTGCCTGCTGTGGGGCCTGCTGCGCGCCGATCACGTCAATGACCTCGATCGGTTGGGCGGCAGGTAATTCGGCAATGGAAAGAACCAGGCAGGTCGGCACGCGCAGGCGCAGCAGCGCGGCGAGCGCACGGCGGGCACGGGGCTGGACTACGAGGGTCAGCGGGATCGCTTGCGGTCCGCGCATGTCGGTCATGTTGGCGATATGCTCGCCGATCATGCGCGCGAGGTCAGGCTCGATCACCGGCTGGCCGGTGGCGGGATCGTGCATGCCCTGCACGATCGCCTGCTCCAGTCCGGCTTCGAGCGTCAGCACCGGCAGGCGCTCGTGCGGCGAACAAATCCGCCCGACGATCAGCGCGCCAAGGTCGGCCCGCAGCAATTCGACAAGACGGTCGTGATCGACGGTCTGCTGCACCGCGCGGCTCAGGCTCGACAGGATCGGCATCGGGTGCGAGATCGGAATGCCGTCTTCCAGCAGCGCGCGCAGCAGGCGAGTAATCGCGGCGAGCGAGAGCGGCTGCGGGTGGATCGTTTCCACCAGACCCGCCGAATGCTCCTTCACTGCATCGAGCAGCGCCTTCACTTCATCCGGGCCGAGCAGTTCCTGCGGGCGTTCGGACAGCAACTGGTTGAGGTGCGTGGCGATGACCGTGCCGGCGTCGACAGTAAGGAAGCCCTCGGCAATCGCCTGATCGCGCGCGGACGTCTCGATCCACAACGCCGGGCAGCCGAAACTGGGGTCAACGGTTGCTTCGCCGCGCAGCGAGTGATTGGCGCGCGCCTCGCCGGCGTCGATGGCCAGCGTCTTGTCGGCGCGAATCATCGCGCTGCCCAGCACGACGCCGCCCAACAGAATGCGATATTCGTGCGGCGGCATGTCCAGCGCGTCGCGTACGCGGAACTGCGGCACGATGAAGCCGAAGGCCTGGCTCAACTGCTTGCGCACGCCGGTGATCCGGGACACCAGCGGCGAACCGCGACGGTCGTCGACCAGTTGCACCAGCCCATAACCCAGTTCGATAGTGACAAGCGTGTGGTCGGAAACATCCTCCAGCACGATCTTGCCGGGATCGACCGCCACGGGCGGAGCCTCTTCGATGACGGCCGGCTTGTTGGCGTGCTTCTTCAGCGAATGCCACAGCCAGAACGACAGCCCGGCGGCAGGGAAGAAGATCGTCTGCGGCATCGCGGGAATGCAGCCGATGGCGGTAAGGACGACGGCAACCGGCAGCCAGGTGCTCGGCGCTGCAAACTGTCCGCCGATCTGGCCGGTCAGGTTGCGGGTGTCGGACACGCGCGTGACGATGGAGGCAGCCGCGATCGAGAGCAGCAGCGATGGCACCTGCGCGACGAGCGCGTCGCCGATCGCCAAAGTCACATAAGTTTGCGCGGCCTCGCCCGCCGAAAGCGAGTGGCTGATCATGCCCAGGCAGAAACCGGCAATGATGTTGACGCCCAGGATCAGCAGCGCGGCGATCGCATCGCCCTTCACGAACTTGCTGGCACCGTCCATCGAACCGTAGAAGTCTGCCTCTGTGGCGACTTCACGGCGGCGGGCCTTGGCCTCTTCACCGGTAACGAGCCCTGCGGCGAGATCTGCGTCGATCGCCATCTGCTTGCCCGGCAAGGCGTCTAGAGTGAAGCGCGCGGAGACTTCCGACACACGGCCCGCGCCCTTGGTGACCACCACCATATTGATGATCATCAGGATCATGAAGACGAACAGGCCGACGGCGAAGTTGCCGCCGATCAGGAACGCGCCGAACGCCTCGATGACCTTGCCTGCGGCTGCCTCACCCTCGTGGCCGTGAACCAGCACGACGCGGGTCGAAGCGACGTTGAGCGCCAGGCGCAGCAAGGTGGCGAACAGCAGCACGGACGGGAAGGACGAGAAGTCGAGCGGCTTTTGCGCGTTCATCGCCGCCATCAGGATCGCGACCGACAGCGCGATGTTCAGCACGAACGAGACGTCGAGGATGAAGGCCGGGACCGGCACGATCATCAGCACGATCAGCGTCAGGATGCCCGCAGGCAGCGCCAACGCCGAAGGATTGGAAATCTTGGCGAACAAATTCACAGGTTAAACCTCGCCAGCTTGGCATATGCGTCACGGACGTGCGCCGGCATTCCGGCGGCACCCGTGCTTCCGAATGAGGATTGCAGCGTGTCGGCCATTGACCGGGTCGCGACTTGCGGCATGCTCGAGGCCGCCGCATGGAATTCGCGCGCGATCGGGCCCTGCGGAATTTGCGGCTGCTGCGGCTGTCCATAGGATGCGAAGGCAGCGTTCCCGAATTCCGGATTGGCGAATTCCGAAACGCCCGCCCATTGGCTTGCCCACATCCCGGCGTCGCCGCCTTCCATCGCGTTCGAAACCTTGTTGCGCAGAAGGTCCATAACGCCCGCGACACTGCGCGGCGCGCCGCCGGCGCCATAGAAGATGCCGCGATTGGCCGCTGCCGCCTTGGGCAACAGCGCGGCCGCGCTTTGAGCGGGATCGCTGTTCAGCGCGGAAAGGAACGTGCTGGCACCGCCGATGCCAAGGAAGTGGCCCAGATACAGCTCAGCCGAATCCGGCTCACGGCCAAGCGTTGTGGCAAGCTGCGCGCGATTGTCGCTGGCCAGCTCCGCCGCCATCAGCGCCGAAGCATCGGCGTTGTAGCGCAGCGCCATGATCTGCGAGCGCATGTTCGGATCGTTGACCCTGCCGCCGGCAATTGCATTGCCAGCCCAGCCCATGCCGTGATCGGCACCATGCCGGTCCAGCGTTTCCAGCCATGTGCCCTTGGTGAACTGATAGAGACCTGCGGCGCTCGAAGTCGGCGCCTTGGCCGTGGGGTCGAGACTGGACTCCAGCTTCGCCTGCGCCAGCAGGTAGTTGAAGTCCATGCCGGTTGCCTGGGCCGCACGCGCAATGGCGGCGCGCACTTGCGTGCCGCCACCATTTGTTGGTCCAATCGATTGCGCGTCGCTCAACTGTTGTTCCCGGTGTTAAATCTACCGGGATATCTCCAGCAAGGACCGTGCCAGTTTAGTCAGGGATTATGCGCGTCCGCCGGCGTACGAGTAACGGGGGCCCGCGCGATACAGCTGCGGGCTGCCGGTCAGCACGTTCAGGCGTGCGCTGACATTGGCCGCGATAAGGTTGCGAACCTGGCGGTTTACCTCGTTCATGCGCTTGGCCGCGTCGAGCATGCCGCGGCATTCCTCGTCGATTTCGAGGTCTGCACCGTCCTCCAGGGCATCGCACAAGCGGCCTTTGTCATTCGCCGCGCCAACGATCATATCAAGGTCCAGACCGGCAAGTGCCTGCCGCTCGGTCTCAAGCACGGCAAGCATCTGCCGAAGCATGTCGCGAAGCTGGGTCGAATTCATTACTTGCCGCTCCTGAGGAGTACGCCTGCCGCGATGATCGCGTCGGCAATCTTTGTCGGGAAAACGGGGTAGTTGCCGCTCTCGATGGCCTTGCGGATCAGCTGGACCCGATCGGTATCGACGGGAGCCGAGTGCAGATCGAACGAAACGCTCTTTTCCACGACGGGTGCCGACTGCTTTGCCGTAGCAGCAACGCTATCGCCGCTGCTCGAGGCTTCGCCGCCCGCCTTGCGGGCTAACCGTGCGTTGATCGCGCTTACCGCGCCAACTGGTCCCACTTCAATCGGTGGCATGATGCCGCTCCTTGGTCTTGTCTGGACCTTAGAACGGTAGCTGTTTTCACCTTTTAAGACCGCAGGCGGCAAGTTTGTGCCGCCAATGCCGGCAAACCCTGTCAGGGCAGCGGCAACATCACCAGACCGGGGCGCACAACCTGCGCCCGCATGGGTTCGCCGGCTGCCCGTGTGGTGCGCGCCGGGCGCACGCGTATCCAGCCACCGATCGGCCCGGACTCCATAGCCTCTCCGGGTTGAGAAACCGTAAATCCGTCGCCGCTGACCGCGATCGAAATCGCATCCCCGCGATTGATCGCAGGACCAGCCGTTTCCGCCTGGGCTTGCGGCCCGCCGCGTTTCACCGGCACGAACAGCCGCCAGCCCCCGGTATCCGGGCATTGCACCACCACGCTGTCGCGGGTCGCCGTGCGCCAGTTCAGCGCCAGCGGACTGTTGCAGGACCGCAAGCGCAAGCGCCGGTCCACCGGCACGGTTGCCCCTCCGGCCTCGCCCATCGGCACCCCAGTGAAGCTGGCGACTTCCCGGTCGATGGCGTTGAGATCGGCAAACGGTGTCGATGCGGCGAATATCAGGCCTAGCGCAAAGCTCATGGCGTATTCCTTTTGGTATTCTGGCTATCGCCCGATCCTTGCAAGTCATGTGCCACATACCTTATTTCAGTTGCGCCACATCGAAGGCGAGCGCGACGGTGGTCGGCCCTTCCCCCGGTTCGACAACGATACGCGCGATTGCGCCGTTCTGTCCGGCTTCGGCAGCCAGCTTGCCCGCCAGCGCAATCGCCTGGGCCTGCCCGCCGGGACGATAGCGCGCTGTGACGGTCAGCTGCTGGCGATCGTCGCGCGGTTGCTGCGCCAGCCATTCGACCAGCGGCGGCGCGTCGGGTTCGGCGACGTAGATTGCCAGCGGCTCGGCCTGTTGCGAAGGCCGCGCCTCGGCCTCGGTCGGCGCGCTTTTGACAATCGGCGCTTTCGACTTGGCATCGAGCGACGTCTTGGACAGCGCCGCCGCAGTGATCATGAACAGGATCATAGACAGATCGGCCAGCAGCGTCTGCCAGCCGGTGCCGGGCCGGGCGATAATCATTCGGCGGCGACGGCCATCGGCCGCGCTTCTGAGAAGACCGGCGCCATCGGCCTTGCTCCGGGAATGACCGGCGCAACCTGATCTTCCAGCCAATCGACCAGCAATTGCCGCTCGCGCTCCTCGGCGCGTGCGGCGCGCTCGACGATGCGCGCCAGCGGCGCAAAAAACAGGTTGCCGAGCAACAGGCCATACAGCGTGGTCAGCACCGCCATCGAGATCGACCCCATGAACTGCGTCGCGGTGCCATCGAGCGAGGGCAACTGGCTGAGCGAAACCAGCGTGCCGGCCAGGCCGAACACCGGCGCGAGATCGGACGCTTGCACCAGCGTCTGGATCGCGCTCTGATTGCGTTTGATCCGACGGCGGCGGTGGCCGTCGTGCGTCGCGTGCAGCGCTCCGATCGAACGCTTGCCGATCAGCGCATCGGTCGCGTCGTCGAACTCGCGGTCGCCCGAGTGGTGGGCCTCGGCACGCAGGAGGCCGTCCTGCTGAATCTCGCGGATCTGCTGGGCAAGCGCGGCGCGTGCCTTGCCGCTATCGAACCGGCGCTGCCACAGCCCGGCGATGGCGAATATCGCGGCGCGGCTGTCATCCAGTCCGCAGCGCAGCACGGTCGCCAGCAAGGTGCCGCCGACCACGATGGCTGCCGAAACCGGATCGAGCAGGTGCATGGTATCCATTGAACGAGGTTCTCCTTCGGTACGGAGAACGGCGGCAAAAATTCTGTTTCAGCCTGCGGACGACATTTGCCGCATTCCGGCAACGCTTTGCCGTCTGACTTGCCGGGATAAGGCAAACCCCCGGAATCCCTACAGTTGGCACGGTCCTTGCTAATATCGTGGGTAGGATATTACGGAGCACGATCGATGAGCGAAGGCCTGTTCGGAATTCATGGAGCGGCGCTGGAACTGCGCTCGCAGCGCATGGGGATGATCGCGTCGAACATCGCCAATGCGGCGACGCCCGGCTACAAGGCGAAAGACATCAACTTCGCCGCCGCGCTGAATGCCCGCATGAACGGTGCAAACGGCGACCAGGCGACTGAGGCGGCTACGCAGTATCGCGTGCCGGTGATGCCCTCGCTGGACGGCAACACCGTCGAACTGCAGAACGAGCAGCTTGCCTTCTCGGAAAACGCAGTCGGCTATTCGGCGACGCTGTCTTTCATTCGCGGCCGGGCCGACACGATCACCCGCGCGATCCGGGGCGACTGACGATGGGCCAGCCGATGACCCTGTTCGACGTAGCGCAGCGCGGAATGTCCGCCCAGCTTATACGTATGAACGCCGCCGCGTCGAACCTCGCCAACGCTGGCAGCATTTCCGGCAGCGAAGCGCAAACCTATCGCCCGATCCGCGCCGTCTTCGCCGAAGACCTCGACAAGGCCACCGGCCTTGCCTCGGTCAAAGTGCAAGGCGTGGTGCGCGAGAACGCCGCGGCGATCCGCCAGCACAACCCGGATCATCCGCTTGCCGACGCCAATGGCGACGTCTGGCAGACCCCGGTCGATGAGAATGCCGAGATGGTCGAGATGCTCGAAAGCTCGCGCCAGTACCAGAACCTGGTGGAGGCCCTCTCCACCGCCAAGCAACTCATGCTCGAAACGATGAGGCTGAAATGACCACCACTTCTGCATACAGTGCCGTGACCGGCACCAGCTCGGCGAAAACGACGACGGCCAAGACCGGCCTCGGCGGGCTCGACCAGGGCGACTTCCTGAAGCTGATGACCGTCCAGATGCAGCAGCAGGACCCGTTCAACCCGGTCGATCAAAAGGAAATGCTCGCGCAAATGGCGCAGTTCTCCTCGCTCGCCGGCACTGCCGAGATGGGCGAAACCCTCAAGTCCATCGCGACCAAGCTGGACGCGGTGCTCAAGGCGCAGGGCTACGCGACCACGCCCGAAACGGCGACCGACACATCGACCGCAACCACCGAAACCGCATCCGGCACGAGCGCCGACACCACTTCGCAGGAGAACTGAGCCATGTCATTCTACACTTCGCTGAGCGGCCTGAAGAACGCCCAGACCGAACTCAACACGGTTGCCCACAACATCGCCAACTCGGAAACGGCCGGTTTCAAAAAGTCGCGCGTCGATTTCGCCGATATCGTTGCCACCAGCGCTTATGCGAAGAACAGCACCGGCATCGGTTCGACGGTCGAAACGACCACGCAGAACTTTACCATCGGCCCGATCGAACAGACCGGTTCGGCGCTCGATCTCGCGATTACCGGCGACGGCTTCTTCGAAATCAAGACGCCTGTTTCGGGCGACACGATGTACACCCGCAACGGCGCCTTCACGATCGACCAAGACGGCTTCATCAGCGACGCTTCGGGCAACCAGCTGCAGTTCTTCGCGCCCGGCGCCGATCCGGCCACCGCCGTTCCCGGGGCAACCGCGATCCCCGCGACCAATACCGCAGGCGCAGCTTTTGCCGGCATCACTGTCGCGGTCAACGGCGCGATAAAGGCATCCTATGCCGATGGCTCCAATGTCGACATCGGCACCGTGGCACTGGCCACATTCCCGTCGACCTCGGGGCTCAAGCAAGTCGGTTCGTCGAACTGGGAGAGCACCGGCCTGTCCGGCACGGCAACGTATGGCCAGCCGGACAACGGCGCTTACGGCGGCTTGCTCGCCGGTGCCCTCGAGCGCTCGAACGTCGATATCGCCGAGGAACTGGTCAGCCTGATCACCGCGCAACGCTATTTCCAGGCGAACGCCAAGGCGATCGATACTGCGACCCAGATCACCCAGACCGTGATCAACCTGCGCACCTGATCCCAATAGCTGAAACCGGAAAGCTGAAACCAGATGGACCGCCTGATCTACACCGCCGTATCGGGGATGAATGCCTCGATGATGCGCGAACGGATGATCGCCAGCAACATGTCGAACGCGCAGACCATCGGGTTCCGCGCCGAGATCATGCAGGCGACGCCGATCACGATCGATGGCCCGCAAGTCGACGTGCGCGCAATGACGCGCACCGAGGTCAAGGGCGCGTCGATGCGGGAAGGCGCCGTCATCGACACGCACCGCAATCTCGACATCGCCATGCAGGGCGATGCGATGCTCGCCGTGCAATCGCTGGACGGCGAGGAAGCGTACACCCGGCGCGGCGACCTTTCGATCTCTGCTACGGGACTGATGGAAAACGGCGAAGGCCTTCCCGTGCTCGGTCAGAATGGACCGATCACGGTTCCGCCCGGGAGCGACGTTTCCATCGCGCCCGATGGCGGTGTCATGGTGTCCGATCCGGCAGTGCCGGACCAGCTGCCGCAGCAGATCGACAAGCTCAAGCTCGTAAGCACCACCGGCACCAAGATCGAAAAGGATCTGGCCGGCGTATTCCGCGTCGTTGGTGGCGGCGCGCTGCCGACCAACGAGGATGCCCGCGTGATCTCCGGCGCGCTTGAACAGTCGAACGTCAAGACCACGGAAGTACTCGTCGAGATGATCGAGGCCCAGCGCCTCTTCGATCTTCGCACCAAGCTCGTCCAGACCGCCAAGGAACTGGACGAAGGCAGCTCGCGCCTGATGCGCCTTGATAGCTGAGGAAGGATAACCAATGCCCAGTTCCGCACTTCACGTCGCCCGCACCGGTCTGGAAGCCCAGGACGCCCGGATGCGCGTCATCGCCAACAACCTCGCCAACGTCGGCACCACCGGCTTCAAGCGCGACCGCGCCAACTTCGCGACGCTTGCCTATCAGGACGCGCGCGTTGCCGGCCAGCAGTCGTCGAACGAGACGACCTATGCCACCGGCATGAACCTTGGCACCGGCGTCAGCGTCCAGTCGACCACGCGGATCGAGACACAGGGCACGCTGGCGACGACGAACAACTCGCTCGACCTCGCGCTCGATGGCGACGGCTATTTCCAGGTTCAGCTTCCCGGCGGCCAGCTCGGCTACACCCGCGCCGGCAACTTCACCCGTTCGTCCGATGGGCAGCTTGTGACCACGCAGGGCTATGCGGTGCAGCCGCCGATCACGATCCCGGAAGGCACGACCTCGGTTTCGGTCTCGGCAGACGGCTCGGTCTCGGCGACCGTCGCCGGCCAGACCGATGCCACCCAGTTGGGCCAGATCACCATCGCCAGCTTCGTCAATCCCGGCGCGCTCCAGCCCGCTGCTGACAACTTCATGCTGGAAACCGGTGCAAGCGGCCAGGCCCAGATCGGCATCGCCGGCGAGAACGGCCGGGGCAACATCCGCCAGGGCATGCTCGAAGGCTCGAACGTCAACATCGTCGAGGAGCTCGTCGACATGATCGAGACCCAGCGCGCCTACGAGATCAACTCGAAGATGATCTCGGCGGTCGACGAAATGCTCCGCAACGCCAACCAGACGCTGTAATCATCATGATCGCTTCACCCCGCAATCTGCTGGCCGCCACCGCGATCGTCGCGATGCTGACGAGTGCCCCCGCCTTCGCCAAGAAGAAGGACAAGCTCTCGGGCTACGAGCCGACGCTGCCGGAAATGCAGCCCGCGCCCCTGCCCGCCACTGGCGGAATCTTCCAGGTTTCGACCGGATATGCGCCGCTTTACGAAGGCAACCGCGCCCGCCGGGTAGGCGATCCCGTAACGATCCGGCTGATCGAAAGCACCACCGCTTCCAAGACGGTGAATTCGAAAAGCCAGAAGGGTGGAGACATCGGATTGGTCCCGCCGACCACCGGCCCGTTCTCCTTCCTCAGCGCCGATGCGCTTAAAGCTTCGTCCTCTTCGTCGTTCAATGGGCAGGGAACGGCCAATCAGACGAGTACCCTTTCGTCGACAATGGCCGTCACCATCGCCGAGGTGCGCCCGAATGGCACGGCGCTCGTCAGAGGGGAAAAGCAGATGTTGCTCAGCCAGGGTAACGAATGGGTCCGGTTTTCGGGCATCGTTCGCCTGGTTGATATCGATCAGGAGAACGTGATCCTGTCCACGCGCGTGGCCGATGCTCATGTCGAGTATTCGGGCAAGGGCGCGCTGCAGAATGCCAGCAAGCAAGGCTGGCTGGGTCGCTTCTTCAATATCATCTCCCCTTTCTGAGAGCCTGACACCATGTATCGCGCGTTTCTCTGCTTCCTCATCACCCTGACGGCGCTGGTTCCCAGCCTCGCCCACGCTGAGCGTGTGCGCGATCTTGGCCAGTACCAGGGCGTTCGTTCGAACCAGTTGACCGGTTACGGCATCGTCGTAGGTCTGCCCGGCACGGGCGACGACAACCTTGAATACCTGACGCAGGCGATGAAGGGCGTGTCTGGCCGCATGGGCTTGCAGTTGCCGCCCGGCATCTCGCCCGGCCTCAAGAACGCAGCGGCGGTGATGATCACCACTGACTTGCCCGCATTTGCCAAGCCCGGCCAGCGGATCGACGTGACCGTCTCCACCATCGGCAAGGCCAAGAGCCTGCGCGGCGGGGCGCTGATCATGACGCCGCTCTACGGCGCAGACGGCCAGATCTATGCGATGGCGCAGGGCAACCTGGCCGTTGGCGGTCTCGGCGTTACGGCCAAGGACGGCTCGAACGTCACCATCAATATTCCCACCGTGGGCCGCATCACCGATGGGGCCAGCGTCGAACGCGCGGTCGATACCGGCTTCAACAGCAGTGAAACGCTGCGCTGGAACCTGTTCAATGCAGACTTCCTGACCGCCAGCCGCGTGCGCGATGCGATCAACCGCATGCTGCCCGGCACCGCCAGCATCGACGATGGTGCAACGCTTGCGCTGCGCTTGCCCGCCGATGCCGACACCCGCGCCAGCGTCATGGGTGCGATCGAGATGATCGAAATCAATCCGGCGGAAACCGCCGCTCGCGTGATCGTCAACAGCCGCACCGGCACGGTCGTGATCAACAGTGCGGTGCGCCTGTCGCCCGCCGCGATCAGCCACGGCAAGCTGACCGTGCGGATCGAGGAAGACCCGCGCGTGATCCAGCCGCAGCCCTTCAGCCGCGGCGAAACCGCGGTTGAGCAGAACAGCACGATCACCACCGACGAGGAAAAGCGCAGCGTCGCGCTGTTCAAGCCCGGCGCCTCGCTGTCGAGCATCGTCGATGCCCTGAACATGCTGGGCGTCACGCCGGGCGATCTCGTCGCCATCCTCGAAGCGCTCAAGCAGGCGGGCGCGCTCAAGGCGGAGATGACGGTGATATGACCAGCATTGCATCTGCAGCCACTCCGGCTTCGCTCAGCCTGACTGCCTCGTCGAAGGGAACCGACCGCGAGCAGCTCGCTGGCGCGGCCAAGCAGTTCGAGGCGATCTTCGTGCGCCAGATGCTGGCAGCCGCGCGCAAGACCAGCTTTGGCGAGGACATGTTCGGCAGCCAGGCGATGGAGACGTTCCGGCAGATGCAGGACGATCACTTCGCCGATGTCACGGCGCAGACCGGGTCGCTGGGCCTTGCCGCCCAGATCGAAGCGCAGCTTGCGCGGCTCCTGCCGCCGACCAGCGCGCCTGCGGCCGGCACCGCTACAACCGCCAAGGAACGATAAACCATGGCATCCGACCTTCTCTCGATCGGCCGCAGCGGCACCCGCGCCGCCAGCGCGGCGCTGAACGTCACCGCGCAGAACATCACCAATGCCTCGTCCGAGGGGTATGTCCGCCGCAGCATCCGGCTGGCCGAAGTTTCCGCTTCGGGCGGCGTTGGCACAATCGGCGATATCTCGCTTTCGGGCGTGCGGGTTTCGGGCGTGGTGCGCAATGCGGACTTGTTCCGCCAGTCGGAAGTGCGCCGCACCGGCGCCGACCTGGCGCGTGCCGATGCCGAGCTTTCGGGCCTGGAGAACATCGAAGCCTCGCTCGAACAGACCGGGGTTTACGATTCGGTGGTCGAATTCGAAGCCACGCTGCAGCAACTCCTGTCCGATCCCAGCGACACCTCGCTGCGCGCATCGGTGATGGAAGGTGCGCGCACCATGGCCGAGACGTTCAACGTCGCTTCGGGCAGCCTCGATTCGGTGGGCAAGGGCCTGCGCTTCGAAGCCAGCGACGGCGTCGATCAGGTCAACCTGCTGGCGAGTGAACTGGGCCGCATCAACTTGCGCCTGACCCGTGCCGCTGATGCATCGAGCGACCAATCGACCCTGCTCGACCAGCGCGATTCCCTGCTCCAGAAGATGAGCGAATACGTCGATATCAGCGCGACGATCAATTCCGACAACACCGCCGATGTGCGGATCGGCGGCACCACCGGGCCGCAACTCGTCAGCGGCGGCACCTCCGGCACGATGGCAATGACCACCGCAGCCGATGGCACCATCGGTTTCACATTGAACAGCGCCGCCGTGGCTCCGGCTTCGGGCAGCCTTGCCGGCCAGTCACAGGCGCTGACCAAGCTTGCCGAAGTGCGCACTAGGCTCGACACTATCGCGACCAGCGTCATCGACGCTGTCAACACGGCGCAGGCATCGGGCGTCGATCTGGACGGCAACGTCGGTCAACCGCTGTTCTCGGGCACGGGCGCCGGCGACATGGCAATGATCCAGAGCGATGGCCGCAAGCTGGCAACCGCTCCCACCGGCGCCGGAGCGAATAGCCGCGACCCCGCCAACCTTATCGCACTGCGCGAAGGGCTTGCCACAGCGAACCCGGCCACCGGGCTCGACGACCTGCTGTTCGACGTATCGAGCGCGGTTTCGGGCCGCACCATCACGCGCAACGCCCTCGATTCCATCGCCAGCAACGCCATTATCGCGCTCCAGTCGCAGGCAGGCGTCGATCTGGACGAGGAAGCCGTCAATCTCGTGCGCTTCCAGCAGGCCTTCCAGGCCTCCGGTCGCGTCATGCAGGTCGCCAACGATATCTTCGACACCCTGCTCGGAATCAACTGAGGTTAGCCATGTCCACCGTCTCGACCAGCACCAGTGCCTTCTTCGAAAGAGCCCGCCGTGACATGACGTCGCTGCGGATGGAGGCTGAATCGATCCAGACGCAGATCAGCACTCAGAACCGGCTGTCCAAGTCCTCCGACGATCCGGTCGCAGCGTCCCGCTTGCGCTCGCTGTCGCGGCTGGAACGGCTGTCCGACATCGACGTGGCCAACGCCAACCGGGCCAATGCCGACCTTGCCCTGACGGATTCCACGCTGACGGATTTGGCCGACTATATTACCCGCGCCACCGAACTGGCGCTGCAGGCGTCAAACGAAACCCTGACCGTTGGGCAGCGCGCTGCCATCGGCAAGGAAATGGAAGGCATCAGCGACAACCTGTTCGTCCTTTCCAATGCTCGCGACACAAACGGGCACGCCCTGTTCGGTGGGGAAAGCTCGGCCGAAGCCTATCAACTCGACGCCTCCGGCAACGCCGTCTACGTCGGCACCGCGAACGCAGGCGAATTGCCCCTGGGTGAAGGCCAGACCGTATCGCGCGGACTGACCGGGCCGGAATTTCTGAATTTCTCGGTCAACGGCACACCAACCAACCTTATGGCGGTGTTCAAGACCCTGTCCGATGCCATGCAGGGCGGCGTTGCCGATCCCGCCGGCGCGGCCCGGTCCACGCTGGATGCGCTCGCCGCCGGTCTGGAATCGGTTACGACCAACCAGACAGTGGTCGGCTCGCGGCTCGCTTGGATCGAGCTGACCACCGAGCGCCGGGTCAACCTGAGCGAATCGCGCGTGGGCGAGCAGGCCGATATCGGCGGCACCGACATCGCGACAGCGGTGGCCAATCTGCAGGAAACTTTGACGGTCCTCGAGGCCAGCCAAGCCAGCTTCAGCAAGCTGATGGGGCTGAGCTTGTTCGACCTGCTGCGCTGATGCGCGGCACAGTGCATTACGGGGGTAATTGAGACATGTACGCTGCGATTGGTGTGGTCATCCTGCTAGTGATGGTGTTCGGTGGCTTTGCCCTCACCGGCGGCGCCCTTGGCCCTGTCATGCACGCGATCCCGCACGAGATGCTGATCATTGGCGGCGCCGCCATCGGCGCTGTCGTGACCGGCAACTCGATGCATGAGATCAAGGCGCTTGGTGGCGGGTTGAAGAAGGTCTTCAAGGGGCCGCAGCACAACAAGCAGGATCACGTTGACGTAATCATCCTGACCACGCGTCTGATGAAGCTGCTGCGCGCCGAAGGCCCGGTGGCGCTCGAATCGCACGTGCAGGATCCCGGCTCTTCCTCGCTGTTCGCCGAATTTCCGCGCTTGCTGTCGAACAAGCCCCTGATCAACCTCATCTGCGATACGCTGACGCTGATCGTCGTTTCCTCCGGAACGCTGGAAGTCCACGCGGTCGAGGAAGTGATGGACAATGCGATGAAGACGCATTTTCACGAGACCCACGAGCCTCAGCACACGCTGCAGACGCTGGCGGACGCCCTGCCCGCGCTTGGCATCGTCGCCGCCGTTCTCGGCGTGGTGAAAACCATGGGCTCCATCGACAAGCCGCCGGCGATCCTGGGCGGCATGATCGGCTCGGCGCTTGTCGGCACCTTCCTCGGCGTTTTGCTCGCCTACGGTATCGTGGCGCCGATGGCCGGTCGCCTGAAACAGGTGCTGGAACAGGATGAGATGATCTTCCACGCGGTGAAGCAGGTCGTGATCGCCTCGCTCCATGGCTGGCCGCAGCCGCTCGTGGTCGAAAGCGCCCGCTCCGGCCTGGGCCACGCCTTCCGTCCAGGACTGTCGGAACTGCTCGACGCGATGCGGGGTCGCTGACATGGCGGCAGCCAAGCGCGGCAAAAATGAACTGCCGCCACCCATCATCGTCAAGAAAATCACCGTCGTCGCCGCCGGCCACCATGGCGGTGCATGGAAGGTTGCCTACGCGGACTTCGTGACCGCAATGATGGCCTTCTTCCTGCTGCTGTGGATCCTGGGCGCCACCACCGAAAAGCAGCGCAAGGGCATCGCCGACTACTTCACCCCCACGCTGGTGAAGAACAAGGACGCCAGCGCGGGTTCCGCTGCCGGCCTGCTGGGCGGTTCATCGCTGACCGACGCCGACAACTATCCGCACAAGGCCGGGCAGACCGGCACGCGCTCCCTGACCATTCCGCGCGACGCTACCGGCGGCCCGAAGGAGGGTGGCAGCAAGATCAAGCACACCGCGCATACCCGCGAGGCGATCCAGAAGGTGCTCGAGTCAAATGCGACGTTGCGCCGGCTCGCGCAGCAGGTGCGCATGGTCGATACGACCGAAGGCGTGCAGATCGATCTGGTAGACGATGCGGACTTCTCCATGTTCCGCCTCGGCACGACGATCCTCACTCCGGATGCGACTGCGCTGCTTGGCGGCATTGCCGGTGCGATGCGCACCGATATCGGCGGCCTGACCATTCGCGGCCACACCGATGCGCTGCCGTGGCGGCAGGGCATGGGCGGCAACAACTGGTCGCTGTCTGCCGGTCGCGCCGAGGCTACCCGCCAGGCACTGATGCGCCAGGGCATTGGCGAAACGCGCATTCGCCGTATTGAAGGCGTGGCCGATCGCGAATTGTTGATCCCCAACGATCCGTCAGACCCGCGCAACCGGCGTATCTCGATCACCGTATTGAACTGAACTCGCTGCCGGGACGGCGCCCGCCTCAGTGCGAGCGTTGGCCCCGCAGCCGGAGCCGCTCCAGCGCAGCCGCGGACCTCGCTTCCCGTTCTTGCACTTGGGCAAGGTGCCGATCCTGCGCCGCCTCGCGGCGACGACGCGCGTGGACGCGGCTGGCAAACCAGCCGGACCATGAGCGCGCGGCGCCATCGATCGCCAGCATCGCGCCAAGATCGGATGCCACCGCCGCCAGATCGATCCGGCCGTGGACCACGGCACTGCCGCTGGCAGCATCGCCATAGACGATGCCGCGTGATTGGTGCCGGGCAATGCTGTCCAGCAGAAATGCCGCCAGTTCGTCTTCGGTCATCTGCATGC
This sequence comes from uncultured Novosphingobium sp., assembly GCA_964502105.1. Taxonomy (GTDB): domain Bacteria; phylum Pseudomonadota; class Alphaproteobacteria; order Sphingomonadales; family Sphingomonadaceae; genus Novosphingobium. The sequence continues at coordinate 28,781 of CAZCUS010000003.1, forward strand.
TCCAGCGATTTGCTGGTTGGCCGAGCCGCTCAGGAAAAACAAGTCCGCCGGACAGGCGCCCGCCATATTCGAATACGAATTCCCGACAAATGCGAGCGGCCCTGCCTGGCTATGTCGAGGCGATGCCCGCCGCTTCCACCGGCGTTGCGATCGGCTCATGGCGTTCCTTGCGCTCGGAATAACGATCAACAAGCTGATCTGCGTGCGGTCGCAGCAGCACGGTAAACCGCACCAGCTCCTCCACCACATCGACAATGCGGTCGTAATAGCTCGATGGCTTCATGCGTCCGGCTTCATCGAACTCGTCATAGGCCTTGGCGACCGAAGACTGGTTGGGGATCGTGAACATCCGCATCCACCGGCCCAGTATGCGCAAGGTGTTGACGCTGTTGAACGATTGCGATCCGGCGCTGACCTGCATCACCGCCAGTGCGCGCCCCTGCGTCGGGCGCATGCCCTTGAAGGCCAGCGGCAAATGATCGATCTGCGCTTTCATCAACCCGGTGATCTGGCCATGGCGTTCGGGGCTGCACCACACTTGCGCTTCGGACCACAACGAATGCGCGCGCAGTTCGTGTACGGCGGGATGATCGTCGCTTTCAACCTGATCGGGCAACGGCAGATCGGACGGGTCGAAAATGCGCGTTTCGCAGCCAAAGAACTGCAACAGACGCGCCGCCTCTTCGACGACGAGCCGCGAATAGGAACGCTCACGCAGCGAGCCATAAAGCAGCAGGATGCGCGGTGGCGGATCGAGCACGCCCAGCCCTGCCGCAGGTTTACGGTGCGTATATTCGGGCTTGAGCGCGGGCAGATGCTCGGGGTCCGCCAGATGGCGCAGGCGATGGTGCGATACGCTACCGGTCATGCCGCATTCCCGGTGAACCGGTCCCTCGTGGCATTGGCAAAGGCCACCAGCGACAGCATCACCGGCACTTCCACCAGCACGCCGACCACGGTAGCCAGCGCGGCCCCGCTCGACAGGCCGAACAGCCCGATGGCCACCGCGACCGCCAGTTCGAAGAAGTTCGACGTGCCGATCATTGCGCAGGGCGCGGCGATGTTGTGCGGCACTTTCCACGCAAAGGCCCAGGCATAGGCGACCGCGAAAATGCCGTAAGACTGGATGATGATCGGCACGGCAAGGAGCACGATCAGCAGCGGGTTCGATACGATCGTTTCCGCCTGGAACGCGAACAACAGCACCACCGTGGCGAGCAGGCCGATCACCGACCAGGGCTTGAGCCGCGCGGTGAACGCATCGACCGCCGCTTCATCTCCGCCGTGCGCCGCAATCACGCGCCGCCGCGTCAAGGCGCCGATGGCCAGCGGGATCACTACATACAGGACGACCGAAAGCAGCAGGGTTTCCCACGGCACCACGATATCGGTCACGCCGAGCAGCAAGGCGACGATCGGGGCAAACGCGACGATCATCACCAGATCGTTCACCGATACCTGCACCAGCGTATAGGCAGGATCGCCCTTGGTCATCTGCGACCACACGAACACCATGGCCGTGCACGGCGCCGCGCCCAGCAAGATCAGGCCGGCGATATACTGCTGCGCATCATCCTGCGGGATCAGGTCCGAATAGAGATAGTCGAAGAACAGCACCGCAATTGCCGCCATCGTGAACGGCTTGATCAGCCAGTTGATCACCAGCGTGATGATCAGCCCGCGCGGCTTGCTGCGAATGTCGCGGATGCTGGCGAAATCCACGCCGACCATCATCGGATAGATCATCGCCCAGATCAGCACCGCCACGACCAGGTTGACCGATGCCACTTCCAGCGCGGCAAGCGAAGCAACAGCAGTCGGAGCGATATTCCCAAGGACGATGCCGCCGACAATCGCCAGTGCCACCCACAGCGACAGCCAGCGTTCGAAAATACCCAGCGGCGATGCTGCCGGTGCGTCAGGCACTGCGTTTGCCATGGGTCAGCCTTCCTGCTTCACGCGGTGGCCGCTGGCATCGATCACCTGTTCGCCATCTTCCTTGGCGAAGGCGGCGCGCTGGCCCGCCGGGATCAGATCGAGCACCTCTTCCGAAGGGCGGCACAGCTTCACCCCCAGCGGCGATACCACCAGCGGGCGGTTGATCAGGATCGGGTGCGCCATCATCGCGTCGATCAGTTGCGCGTCGGTCAGGTCCGCACTGCCCAGCCCCAGTTCAGCATAGGGCGTCCCCTTTTCCCGCAAAAGAGCACGCGGGGCGATCCCGGCGCGGGCGATCAGGCTTTCCAGCAAGGCGCGAGACGGCGGCGTCTTGAGATATTCCACGACGTGCGGTTCAATCCCGGCATTGCGGATCATCGCCAGCGCATTGCGCGACGTGCCGCATTCCGGGTTGTGATAGATCACGATGTCGCCGAAGTCGTTCACATGTGTCATGCACTCGCTCCGCTGCTGGCACCCTCGCCCTCGCCAATTTCCTTGAGTTTCTGCTGCATCGCCAGGGCGTCGATGCTGGCGATCGGCAAGGTCAGAAACAGCGAAATGCGGCTCGTCAGATAGCGCAGTGCCTGCAGGAAGGCTTGGCGCTGGCCTTCGCCCTCAACTGCTGCAGGGTCTTCGATGCCCCAGTGCGCGGTCAACGGGTGGCCGATCCAGACGGGACAGGTTTCCCCGGCAGCACTGTCGCAAACGGTGAAGATGAAATCGAACTCGGGCGAGCCGGGCTTGGAAAATTCGTTCCAGCTCTTCGAATACATGCCGGCGGTTTCGTAACCCATGCCGTTCAGCACCGAGAGCGCCATCGGGTGGACCTCACCCTTGGGCTGGCTTCCCGCGCTCCACGCCCTGAAGCGGCCTGCGCCGAGCTTGTTCATCACTGCCTCGCCCAGGATCGAGCGCGCGCTATTACCGGTACACAGGAACAGGACGTTGTAGATTTTGTCGGCCATGGGAACCTCAAGCGTTTAGGGATTGGGGTGCATTGCAATTAAGTTGGGCGAACAGATCACCGCACATTTCCGGCGCGCCCTGGCAGCAATCCTGCAGCAGGAACATGAGGAGGCGGCGCATTCCGGGGTAATCGGCGCGGTAGTGGATCAGGCGGCTTTCCCGCTCGGACTGGACGAGGCCGGCACGCTCCAGCGTTGCCAGATGGTGCGACATCGTCGACGGCGGCACGCCCTGATGCTCGGCAATGGCGCCTGCGATCATGCCGTCCGGCCCGGCCTTCACCAGCATGCGGAACACGGCGAGCCGAGTCTCATGCGCCAGCGCGCCGAGCGCATCCACGGCCCAGTCCTGCGGTTCCAGATCAGTCATAAATTGCATCCTTCGAGAACCATCGAAATAGCGAGGTGCGCACGCGAGTCAAACTATCATTCGAGAAATATCGAAATTACCGGCTTAGGGCATAATCGAAGTCTTCACTACGAATTCCTTGAATACGGGATGTCTTGAAAAATCGGGGTTCAGGTCTTCGCCATCGCCCGGAACTGGGCGGCGACGGGCAGGCCCATCTCGTTCATCATCTGACCGACGGGGGCTGATGTGGTGGGAAGCGTGCCGCCTTTGATGGGCGGGTCTGGCGCATATTCGGCCTGAAGGACCAGTGCCTCGGCATAAGCGCGCCCACGCACCATCTCGACCAGCGCTATGGCGAAATCGAGCCCGGCCGATACGCCGGCACCAGTGAGGATATTGCCATCGCGCACGACCCGCTCATCCACCGGGATCGCCCCGAAATCCGCCAGGACATCGCGGGCGAGCCAATGCGAAGTCGCTCTTTTGCCTTTCAGAAGCCCGGCCTTGGCAAGGATCATCGAGCCGGTGCACACGCTGGTGATGTGCTTTGCGCGCGATGCCCGGTCCTTGATCCATGCCATCGTATCGGCACGCGCCATGACCGAGAGCGTGCCTTCCGTGCCGCCGCCCATGAACAGGACGTCGATGTCCTTGGGAGCGTCCGCCATCGTCACCGTCGGCTGGATTGCGAGGCCCAGATCGGACATGACCGGGGACAGATCGCTCTCGGTAGTGACGAGATGGACCTTTGCTCCATACATGGAGGCAAAGAAGAAATGCGGCCCAACAAGATCGAGCGCCGTGAACTTGGGATAGAGCAACATGGCGACATGTTCCTGTCCCCACAGGCCCGGCCCCAAGACCCGGCTCATCGATTCCATGTGCTGGTCAACCATGGCTTTTTGCTCGGCATCGCCAGGATTGGCGGTCGCTGTGGCTTGCGCGGCCATGGCCTTCTCGATCGCGAGATAAGGCGCAAGCAGGGCGGCCCCGGTCATGCCTTGGAGGAGGGTGCGGCGGTTGGTTTCCATGTTCGGGTTCCTCAATAATTTACGCTGAGCGTCACGAAGGCCGAGCGGGGCGTGCCCGGCCGGACGACCGACTGGTTGAGATAGAGGTAGGGCTGGAAGTAGAGCTTGTTCATCAGGTTGGTGACGGTCGCGCTGACCTTGAACGGCCCGGTCTCGTAGCTGGCCTGCGCGTCGAAGACGGCATAACTGCCGGTCTTGTCGGTGTTGGGGAGCGTCGTGTACGCGCCCGATGCGGCCGTCATCCCGGCGCCAAGGCCAAACCCTTTGAGCGCACCGTCGAGGAACCGATAGCGGGCCGCGATCCGGCCGCTGTGCTCCGGTACGCGGCTGAGATATTGCCCGACATTGCCTGTCAGGTCGTCCTTCGTGACCTGCGCCCGGGTGTAGGCATAGCTGGCCAGCAGCGAAAAGCTCTTGGCAGGCTCCCAGATGACATCGGCTTCGATGCCCTTGGACCGCTGCTGACCGATCTGGCGCGTGCCCAGAACGCCGAACGGATCCGTAAGCGGCACATGGTTGCGGGTCTGGTGGAAAGCCGCAATCGTGCCGGACAAACCGGCCTTGCGTAGCGCGAACTTGAGACCGCCTTCCCAGCTTTCCGAGGTCTCGGGCGTGGTCGGCGTTACGCCGGGGTTGAAGAAGATCGACTGGCGCGAGCCGGTTGCATAACCGCCGAACAGAGATACGCCATCCGCGACATCGAACGTGATGCCGACACGAGGATCGACACGGTTAAAGTGGTGCTTCGGGCTGAAGAAGTTGTTGAAGCCCTCGGTGCTTTCCAGCCGCGTGTACCGCAGTCCGGCCAGGACATGGATGCGATCTGCGATCGTGATCTGGTCCTGCAGATAGAGGCCAATGGTCCGGTAGGTGTTGGAGTAGGAATCATACGGAAAGTCGGTCGGACCAAACGGTACATCGCTGGCGGGGTCCGCATAGTCGAGCAGGCCCGTCGGCACGAGATTGAAGCCCATCGTGCCGCGGTAATCGACATTGTCATACTGCGCGCCAGCGATGAGCACGTGCCCGATGGCGCCGGTCGAGAACGTCCCCGTCAGGCTGCCGTCGAACGTCATTTCGCGAATTTTCGTGCCGGGCATGCGGGCCGTAACGATCGGATAGATCGAGCCGGTGGGCGGGTAGAAGGCGAAGAAGGGGAAGCTTCCGTTCTCGTTCACCGTGTTGTTGTAACTGCGCACCCGCAGCTGGGCGGTCAGGCTGTCGGACAGGCGATGGGTGAAGACCCCGGTGAGGACGACGTTCTCGATGGTCGTATGGGGAGCGTCCTTCGCGCCGGAGAAGCGGAACGGATCAACGCCGGGATAGCCGATCATCGCAAAGGGCAACCCGGCATATTCGAGCTGCTCGATGCGGTTGTAGTTCACGCGCAGGACAAGGCTGGTATCGTCGAAGCCGATCCGCAGCGACGGTACAACCGTGATGCGCTTGTTCGTCACCGCATCGATCGCATCATCGGCATCGACATATTCCGCCGAGACGCGCGCCGCGACATTGCTGCCGAGCGGCTGGTTGATGTCGACCGAGGGCTGGATCGTGCTGAAGCTGCCAGTGCGGAAAGCCGCGCTGTAGCGGGCCTGCTGTTCCGGGCTGGCGGTGATCACATTAATCAGGCCGCCAACCGGTGCGCCAGTGCCGCCGCCGAACAGCTGTGAAGTCGGTCCCTTCGCGACCTCGATCCGCTCAACGCCGACAAGGCTGGAGGGGTCATAGGTCGAGGCGTCGCCATATTGTGGCAGTCCATCGACATAGATTTCAGACGAAAAGCCGCGAACGATCGGCTTGATCAGCACAGCTTCGGACGGTTGCGCGGGGACAACGCCCGAAATGTTGCGCAGGGCTTCGGACAGCGTGGTCAGGTTCTGTTCGTCGATCAGCGTCCGGGTCAACACTTGGACCGATTGCGGCGTTTCGAGGATCGGCACAGGCGTGCGTAGCGAGGCTGCGTCAGTGACTTTGTAGCCATCGTCCCTGTACGCGGTGACAACGATTTCGGATGGCGTCCAGCCCGTGGATTGGTCTGCTGTTTCGGCATGGGCCGGTGCCGTAACGGCAAGCGCTGCACCGAGCGCGACAAGTGAAGTCCTCATGATGTTTCCCTGTTCAATTCTGGATTGGTTCACGCGATCAGGCGCTTGACCTTCTCAAGCGCGGTCGCGTCGGATTCCTGGGTGTCGATGGTCCCGGAAAACTCGCCTTTGGCGGTCATCAGGTAGATCGCGGCGGTGTGGTCGATGGTGTAATCGCCGCCCGGCTGCGGCACCTTGGCCGAGTACACGCCGTAGCCCTTCTTGATCTGTGCAAGTTGGGCATCGGTCCCGGTCAGGCCGAGGATCGGCGTGCCGAACAGCGCGACGTAGTTGCCAAGATCGGCCGGCTTGTCGTGGCCCGGATCGACCGAGACGAAGACGATATTGAACTTCATACCGTCCGGGCCGAGCTGCTTCCTCACCCGCGCCATACGGGCAAGGCTAGTGGGGCAGACGTCGGGACAGCGCGTGAAGCCGAAGAAGATCGCATAGGGCTTGCCCGCCAACGTCTTCTCCGTGACCGTCGAACCGTCCGGTGCGGTCAGCGAGAATGGCCCGCCGAAAGCGTTCGCGTAGCCGCTGGCAGGATCGCCTGCTTTTCCGCCTTCGCGCGGGAGTAAGGCCAGGCCCAGCCCACCCGCGACGAGAAGCACGAGTAGCCAGATAATCCAACGCGGCGAGCTACTGCTCTCGTCTTCTGCGGGCGCAATGGGGTCGGGATCAGTGGCTTGCATGCCTGGCCTCCATCGGACCTGTCGAGCCGACCGGCTGCACGACGAACTGAACGGCCACGTTGCCAGCGCGCTGGAAGCGAAGCGTCACGGGTACGCGCTCGCCTTGGCGAAGCTGCCGCTTCAGGCCCATGAACATGATGTGATAGCCGCCAGGTTTCAGTTCGACTGCGCCTTTGGCCGGAATGGCGATGCCACCGGTCACCTGCCGCATCCGCATCACCCCGCCGTCCATGGTCATGGTGTGAAGCTGGACTTCGGCGGCGACCGGAGTGGTGCCGGAAAGGAGGCGGTCCTCGCGTGCTCCACTGTTGGCAATGGTCAGGAAACCGCCGCCCACTGCCTGCCCGACAGCCGTCTCGCGCGACCAGGGATGCTGGATGGACAGAGGGCCAGCCCGATAGCCATGAGCCACGGCGGCGGTGGCCATCAGGCTGAAAGCGGCGCCCAAAGCCAGCGTCTTGGATGAAATGCCGATCATATGCGATGCTCCGTGTTGGCGGAGCAGGCCGGAATTTCCTGAGCCGCAAGTTGATGCGTGGTTTCAATGAGGCCGAGACCGAACGCGGCGTCCGTGCCGCGTGCAAACATGCACAAGGCAATCAGCAGCCAGGTGCGGCGGCGGAAGTGCTGCAACTGGCGGTGCCGTTCAGCGGAAACGAAAAGGATGCCCATGGTTCAGCTCCCCCGCGTCTGCGCGAGGGCTGCTGCCACCAGCGGGGCAACGGCGCGACGTTCATCGAGGCTGAGGCAGCGCCCGAATTCGATCGATCCGTCCCGTCCCCGCAGGAACAGGCGCAGATCGGATGGGCTTCGACCTTCCGCGGCAAGCCGCATCCAGAACGCGGGCAGTTCGATCTGCTGCCCGGCGCTGTCACGATGCCGTACCCTGCCATCGGCAAGTTCGAGGGTTTCGCTGGCAGGCCGGGATTTGCCATGCCGTTCGAGTGCGAAGGTAAGACCTGCCATCGCAAGGATCGAGAAAGCAGGGACCAGCCACTGGCCATGCAATGCCGGCCCGATGCTGGTCACCATGAACAGCAGGGCGATGACGCTGAAACAGACCCGCGCTTCCTGCGTCAGGTGTGAGCGGTTCTCCTGCATGTGCAGGATAAGGGGCTTCGAAGCGCCCCGGTCGGGCACGCAATCCAGCTTTTCAGGCTGGGGTGCCCAGGGCCGTTCGGATGAACGGCACAACAGTTCGTACACGGAAATATGCTCCGGCTAAGCCGGTGCATGCGCAAAATGGGCGCAGGACCGGCTGGTCCGACAAATCAGTTCAGATTGTCAGACGAGCGCCGGTGGTCCGCGCAGTGGCGGACGAATATGGAATACACGCTTGGAAAGCGTGAGACGAGCAGGCGCAAAGCCGAGCGCGAGGATGAAGGCCAGCGCCAGCGCGAGGAGCGCCGGATCGGCACCTGTCATCGAGGCCATCGACAGCGAGGTGAAAGGACATTCGCCCTTGCCCTGCTTTTGGCCTGAGTCGCTTCCGCCATCTTTCATCGGAATGGCGATCTGCTTCACTGCGTGATTGCCGAAGGCGTCGTCGCAGATCTGGACGGTCAAAACCTTGGAATTCTGCCCAATCATGAAGCCGGTTGGCACAATGACCTTCATGCACAGCGCCGCCATGACCACCAGCAGGGCCAAGGCGCGGTATCGCAGCAGAAGGGCACGCATCACAGACATCCAGGGCGCCACTATTCCTTGCAAGGCCGATTGTCATCCGGTTTGCGCGACTTGCGGCATAGTTCGCGGCTGCTCAATGACTTGGGTCAAATTGGGTTGCATCGGCTGGACGCCAAAAAATGCTGGCATTTTCGGGCCTTGGACAAGTTAAGGGCCTCGCTATTGCCTTCCCTGTGACCGTTTGTCCCATCCCGCTTCTTGCCGCTGATCCTCAAGAGCGCCGCTATTCCTGCTGGAAAGTGACCGCTCTCCATGAGCAGATTAGTCGAATGGCTTATCTGGATGCGCAAACTTGCTGGGCGCGTCGGACAAAGGAGATGTGATCCGCGCAGCGCTTGATCCAAGTCTGCGTGGTCATGTGACGCTGGTCTGTTCGTCGATAGGCCAGCCGACTTCTCTCACCACGGGACTCCATCCTTATGGGTGAAGCGCCAGCCGGTTTCGGACCATGCGGCGGCAAGGTCATCCTCGGGATATTCGCCTTGATCGGTGACACACCGGTCGCCCACTTCAAGATAGTGAACCTCCTCGCCGGTCTGGTTGACCAGGTGATGTGCGACACCATTAGCTGGAAAGCCCACGCACATCCCGGGCTCCAACGGAACCTCGTCCGCATCGGTCCGCAAAGTCGGACGACCAGAGAGGATATAGACAAACTCCTCCTGTTCCGTGTGCCGATGCAACAGTGCGGATTGCGCCCCCGGCGGCAGTATCGTGAGATTCACCCCGAAGCGCGACAGCCCAAAGACATCACCCAACTGGCGCTTGATCCGGCCTGCAACGCGCGCGGCGAACTGCGGCGGGTAGTTGGACGGCTTGGTGCGCGGTGCGATGTCCATGGCGCGGCGGGGTTCTGGATGAGAATTGGTCACGCGATCGACCTTCGCGTAAATATCAGGACTCTCTGACTGATGGCAGGCGATGCAAATCTTGTTGCCGTCGAGATCCCGGAAATAGGCACCATAATAGTCGGCGTGATACTGTGGCCGCAAATCCGGTGCGCCCTCGCACGTCGCGCCCTTGGTCATCGCGATGGCATATGCGCGATCGACCGTGGCGCGATCAGGCGCCAGAAGCGCCACCATGCCGCCATTGCCCGGATCGGCCGCATGGCCATCGAAGGGCGGGCCCAGCACGAACAGTGGGCGGGTCGACGCCGCAGGGTTCCAGATCACCAGGTGTATGGGGGTTTCGGAATGCCGTCGGCGCCATCCCAGCTCATCCATGATCGGTGTATAGAAGTCGCTGGCGCGACCTTGGTCATTTGTGCCGACAAAGACATGAGAAATCATCGCGATGCTCCTTGATGACCGGCCAACGGGTTCTTGCGCATTATAGCAACCCCGCCTCGATCTGGTTGAGGTAGCGGAACTCCGGCGCGTGAACGCCGGCGATACGCCGGATTTCGACGAGCTGCGGGGATTCGAAGAAGGCCCGAGCCGCATCGAGCGAAGTCCATCGCGAGAAGTGGACGACCTGACGGGCATCCGTGTCGTAGGCCAGCAGTTGATAGGCGATCTCTCCGGCTTCGCGCCGGATCACGGCTGCATCGTCGAACACGGCCTTCCACTTCTCGTAGTCTTCCACTTCATGGATGATGAGGACATGGGGCTGCTGGGCGTCGCCCTTCGATAAGTTCATGCGCCAGATCCGGTAATAGCCAGGAGGTCGATGACGAAGCCCACCCACATCGCGAACAGCGCGATGCTCGAGGCGATATAGACGCGGGCTCGGGTCCGAACCGTATTGGGGCCAATGTGAATGACGCTATGCACCACCCGGAGCGCAACGAAGAACCACGCCAGAGCGCCCTGCGCGGCAGAGGCGCTGCCCGTCAGCATCAGCAGCGGCACCAGCGCAAAGTAGAGCACCGGCATCTCGAACAGGTTGGCAAGGTTCTGCGCGGGCCGCTCGACGGGACGAAAGTAACGGCCGACAGCTTCCGCATTGGCGAAGTCGGCAGCGGTGGGCTGGTTGGCCGCAATATGGGCGAAGCGTTTCCGTAGGAGGATGGACCAGACGACGAATATCAGCCCTGCCAGGGCCACGGTTGGCCAGAGAATGGCCAGGTTCATTGCGCTCACGACGGTGCCTCCTCACATCGATACTGAGTCCATATTTGATACCTAGGCATAGAGGCTGGATTTGTTTTTGCAACCCAGATATTGTGGGCCGCATGGCCACACCTCCGTTTCGCCGACAGTCCCCGATCCACATCAGCCATTGCACGCTGGCGGCGAGCTTCGATTTCCTGGGGGATCGCTGGTCGCTGCTGATCCTGCGTAGCGCCCTGTTCGGGGTGAGGCGATATGACGATTTCCACACCGAGATCGGAATCCCGCGGACTGTCCTGGCCGACCGGCTCAAGCGCCTCGTCGTTTCGGGGCTGATGACCCAGGAGGACTACAAGGCGGACGGCAGCCGGCCCCGGAAGGAATACTGCCTCACCGAGATGGGCGAGGCGCTACGCCTGCCCTTCCTGGCCATGCGTGAGTGGTCCGATCGCTGGGTCGGCCAGGGCCGCACACCGCCGATGAAGCTTATGCGAAGGTCCGACGGATCGGAAATCCATGTTGCGTATATTGACGAAGCGGGACGCGAAGTGCCTCCCGACGATCTGATGGCTGGGTTCGAAGACTGGGCAGCCAACCCGGCTGCCGAAAGCTGATGGCTCATACGCAGGCGAAGATTGCCGCGTCAGTCTGAAAGGGATTTTCGCCAAACTCTGACAATAGGGCCTAGGCGCGACGATAAGCAGTGGCCCCTGTGGTGACTTGCCGAGATGGCGCCATGCAATCAGCCGTTTAGGGACTGGGTGGCAGAGTTTGTACGTTATAAATCCGACTACTAACTGCCTGAGCGAAGCAGGGACGGTCCCTTTGGTTCCTCGACTGACGCGAGATGGAAGGCTTCGGGCTGTTCAACCGGGCTTCCATAGATGAAACCGAATGTGGGATTGATGCGCGAACCAAGCGAGCGATTGGGGCTATACCAGACCCTTACAGCGCTCCAATCTCCCTGCGGCGAGACATCGACAGCCAGAGCCTGACGTTCGATCAGGCCGGGACGTGACCAATTCGCATGATCCAACAGGATCTGGCGATCGTCGATGATCTTGCTGACAACGGCAACATGCCCGAGTGGCATTGCCCTCGTCGCTGCAAACGAGAGAACGGCGCCAATCTGTGGCGCATGTCCGCGCTGATAGCGACCTGTGGCCTGGTCCCACCAGGTACTCGCGTTACCGTTGATGGCAATGCCGGAAAGGGAACGGGCAAAGGGAACACACTGGAGCCGTGCCTGGGCCTGTGTCGTGCTGGGAATGACGAGAGCAAGTGTGGCCAGCCAGATTCGGGAACTTTTGAACATTCAGAGACGTTATAACATATCGTGCAATTGTTAACCCGGTCGGCGAACTATTGACCGACGGGATGGCTCGTCTCGTCTGATTGGTTCAGCTTCTCCAGCCTGGTCCGGTGATGGTCAGCGTCATGGCAGGACTGCAGGCCGATCTGAAGAAGTCCAGCCGTTGGCCATCATATAACCTTCGCGTGTAAGAGCAGCGCAGATGGGTGGAACCTGACGGCTCACCGACCGGCATCGCAGCCGCTGCAGAAACCGAGAACCTCCACAACGGTCCGGTCTGCAATAAAGCCTGTGGGGGCAAGCGCACGGGCGATGAACTGGCTAAGAGTGCCGCTGCAAATTGGCGCTACGCCATGGCAATTTGTGCAGACGGTCATTCTGACAGTTTCCGGCGGCATTAGCGCGTAGGCGTTGAACACCTCTAGCTGGGGCCATCCGGGATGAGGCCTGGCGGCCCATCGTCACCTTGCCAGCCATCAAGACGGACATTGCCAGCCCCGAGGGACATCAGCGCCAAGCTCCCGCGCAGATCGCTTTCCGACATGTCTCTGACGATAAAGACCATCCGGGTGCGCCGATCTTCGCTTGGCCAGGCATTGAGCGCGACCGGCGTGTGCAGGATGTGCTGTACCCCATGCAGAACGAGGGGCCGGTCAAGGCCAGCAATGTTGACGATAGCTTTGATCCGCAGGACATCCGGCCCCTTGAACGCCGTGAGGATACCAAGCCAGCTATCAAAGGCGGAATCAGCGATCGGCTCCTCGAATGTCAGGCAGAACGCGCGAATGTCGTCTCCATGGCGATTCACGTCATGATGATGATGGTGATCGTGATGATGGCCGTGCCCCCGATGATCCGCCGCATAGGCTTCTTCCCGAAGCCAGCGGATCACGTCGTCGGACTTCAGTTCGGGATTGTAGAGGCCGGCTTCCAGAAGCTGCGATGCGTCCACCTCTCCGTTGACAGCTTCAATGATCGGCGCAGCCGGATTGAGTGCTGCAAGGCGCTGCTTCAGTTCGCTTGTTTCATCCGCTGAAACGAGATCCGTCTTCGTCAGAATGAGACGATCGGCAACGGCGGCCTGCTTGCGCGACTCTTCCTGGCTATCCAGGGTCGCCATCCCAGTCGCGGCATCAACCGTGGTGATAACACCATCGAGCCGGTAGAGCGTCTGAAGGTGATCGTCCGTCATCAGTGTGTGGAGAATCGGCGCGGGATCGGCAAGCCCGGTGGTCTCGATCATGAGGCGGTCGAACCAGCACTTCCCATCGCGGGCGAAACGAAAGGGGGCGTCGCGCAGCACGCGCAGAAGATCGCCGCGTATCGTGCAGCACAGACAGCCCCCCATCATCTCGACGACGAGGTCCTCGTTGGCCGGAGCAACAAGCTCGTGGTCGAGGCTGATGGCGCCAAACTCGTTGATAACGATCAGCGTCCTGCTCATCGCCGGGTCATGCACGAGCCTGTTGAGCAATGTTGTCTTACCGCTGCCCAGAAAGCCGGTGAGAACCGAGACGGGAATAAGCGACTGTGTACCCGGCAGAAAAAGGCTCATTCTGGTCGTTCCGGCAAGGTGCCTGGGTAGTCGACGGCGCGGCTGTTCACGGGGAGAAATCCTTTCATTGATGTTCCAGGAATGGAGATGTCGGTACTGTACGGCGCAGCCGTGTGTATGCGAGCAGCGCGGCAAAGGCAGCGAAGGCCGTTATGCCAGCGCCAGTCAGCGCCGCATCTGATGCCGCCGCGAGGACTGCGCCCGCAGTCATCGCCATGTAGGCGGCAGCGCCCAGTGAAAGAGTGACAATCAGCCAGCCGGTCGCGCGCCGAAATCGCTCGACGCCGCCCTTGTTCATGGAACGGAGAACGCGCACGACAATGTGGCTATCGAGTGTATCGACGATCAGCATGCCTGACGCGAAGCTCGCAACCAGTGCCAACGTAGCAGTCAATCCGCCGCTTGCCGTTGCCGCAGCGCCCCATGCAGCTGCCTGGGTGACGGTGTCGAAAACAAGGCCGAACAGCGCGCCGGTCAGTATGATGGCAACCGGCCCCATGGCAATGGCATTGCCCTTTCGCAGGACCACGCTTCGCCAGCCGGTAACCCTGAACTCGCCCGGGCGGAGCAGCCGCACGAGGTTGGTGAGCCCGATCACAACGAGCATGATGAAGACCATCAGGTCGACGGCGCCGCCGAACCATTCGGGTGTCCTGATCGCAACCGACAGGCCGGACACTGCCAGCGCTATGGCGCCGAATGCCAGACTATGCCCGAAGGCAAAAAGGCTTCCTGTCCATCGCGCAAGGCGCGGGTGCCGTTCGGCCACGGCGAACACCATGTTGTCGATCATTGCGACATGATCCGGGTCGAGGCCATGTCTGAGGCCAAGAAGGAACATCAGCGCGAGCGACGGCAAATGCGCGGTCGATCCAAGCTCGATGGAACTGGTCATGTTTGTCTCTGACGCAGCGTGGTGCGCATTGCGGGGAGGATCAATGCCCCAAGGTCCCTTTTTTGCACGATAGCATCAGCCTTTCGGTTCACTTGTAGTAAGGTGATGTTATAACGTCGCATGATTCGCAAGGAGATTGTCGTGACCGCATCCGATCAGCTGCTCCCAGTAACAGTGCTTTCGGGCTTCCTTGGAGCGGGAAAGACCACCCTGCTCAATCACGTCCTGGCAAATTCGGACGGCAGGCGCATAGCCGTCATCGTCAACGACATGTCGGAGGTCAACATCGACGCCGCGCTTGTCAAAGGCGGGGATGCAGCTCTGGCTCGGAGCCAGGAAGCCTTGGTGGAGATGACGAACGGCTGTATTTGCTGCACCTTGCGCGAGGACCTGCTCAAGGAAGTCCGCGCTTTGGCGGAGGCCGGGCGGTTCGATTATCTTCTGATCGAAAGTACGGGTATTTCCGAACCGCTTCCGGTCGCTTCGACTTTCTCGTTCCGGGACGAGCAGGGTATCAGTCTCGGCGACGTGGCAAGGTTGGACACCATGGTCACGGTGGTGGATGCCGCCAACATCCTCAAAGACTATTCCAGCCAGGATTTTCTTGGTGAGCGAGGCGAAGCGCTCGGCCCGGAGGATACCCGCAGCCTGGTCGGATTGCTCGTGGAGCAGATCGAATTCGCCGATGTGATTGTCATCAACAAGGTCAGCGCTGTCGCTCCCGACCAGCTTGCGATTGTGCGCAAGCTGGTCGGCTCGCTGAACGCCGGGGCTCGGATCGTCGAAGTCGACCGCGGCAGCCTAGATCTTGATCTTATCCTTGGCACGGGACTGTTCAACGAGGAGCAGGCGAAGCAGCATCCGCTCTGGTTCAAGGAACTCTACGGCTTCAAGGACCATGTTCCTGAAACGCAGGAATATGGCATCGAGAGTTTCGTCTATCGCGCGCGGCAGCCATTCGATCCCGAGCGGTTTTATGCATTCCTCACTGGCGACGGCCTTGCGAGCGTGGTGCGTGCCAAGGGGTTCTTCTGGCTGGCAACAAGGCCGCACTGGGTTGGGGAACTTGCCGTCGCCGGTGCCCAGACCACGACGGCCCGTCTGGGGCGTTGGTGGGCGGCTGTCCCCAAGAACCAGTGGCCTGACGACGGAAGCTTCGAGGCAGATGTCGCGGGTAAGTGGGACCAGGAGTGGGGCGATCGGCGCCAGGAGCTGGTATTCATCGGGATTGGTATTGAAAAGAAGCGGATCCAGCAGGCGCTCGACGCATGTTTGGTGCCGGCTGAACAATTTCAGCCCGAGGCCTGGCAAGAGCTTGACGATCCCTTTCCGGTCTGGGGGCCTGCGACGCACGAATATGCCTGAATGGCTCTCCGGTGTTGTTCTCTCACGTTTCGCCCATCATATCGGAACCATGACTGTGTCTGAGCATCATCATGCGCTGCCTCACGGCAGGGACATATCCTCGGCTGCTGCCGAGGTTATGAAAGCGCACGGTGAACAATGGACCGAAATGCGCGCTGCAGTCTTCGGCGCGCTGTGTGAGCTAAAAACCCCTTCCAGCGCGTATAATGTCGCCGCGCTGGTAAGCCAGAAGCTCGGACGGAGGGTTGCTGCCAATAGCATCTACCGCATTCTGGACCTGTTCGTCGCTCAGAATATCGCGCTGCGGATCGAAAGCTGCAGTGCCTATGTCCCTAATGCGCATCCTGGCTGCACGCACGATTGTATCTTCCTGATTTGCGACGCCTGCGGATCAGTTGCGCATCTCGATGAGGACAGTGTCGGGCAGTCGGTTCGAACGATTGCATCGGAACAGGGCTTTGCTCCGATGCGACCGCTCATCGAAGTCCATGGGCGCTGCGGAACCTGCCTTAACGCTATGCCTGGCTGAAACCTGATGCTGAGCCGGGCGCTGCGGTCCACGATCGGCGAACCTCTTGGGTTGAGTTCGCCACTCCGATGGCAAGGACGGACGCACGTGGCAACTCTCCGTTCGCTAGGGCGGAACAACTCTCCCGGTTCCCTTGATTTGCGTCGGTCGGAAGTGAAAAAGCGCACGGCGGCTAGCTGGGCGTGATCGACCCGACGGCCACCCTTTAGCCGCCGGTCCCGAGCGCGAATACCCGGAGACTGCCTCCGATCAGTTCCTAACCGTGCGCATCGGGTTCTGTATTCTCGTTCTGTCGCACCTTGATAGAGCCGCTCAGTATCGTTAAGGATATGATACAACATACCATGACTCAGGCGCCGCGCGTCTGCTGATTGGCGTGAACACGAAACTATGCGGGGGCACATCGTCCATGAAGAAGCCATTCTTGCTGCTCAGCCTGTCCTGCTCGTCAATAGCGCAGGCCCAAACTCCTGCTTCCGCAGACGCAGGGGGCCTGCGCACCGATGACATCGTCGTTACGGCAACGCGCACAAGCGAGCTTCTCCAGAATGTTCCGGCCGATGTAACCGTGAAGGATATGGACGCGCTCCGCCGCGACGGATTCACATTCGGCACGGACGAGTTTCGAGGCGTGCCCGGTGTATCCTTTCGCCGGGGTGAGGGAGAAGGCGACGAGTTTCCGTTCGTCTCCATCCGTGGGTCCAACGGCACCGAAGGCTATCTCACCCTGATCGATGGCATGCCGTTCGATCTCAACGAAGAGGGCGCGCTTGGTATCGTACCGTATCCGGCCGTTTCGCGTGTCGAGATCGTAAAAGGGCCAGCGTCTGCGCTTTATGGTCGCGGTGCTCTCTATGGGGCAGTCAACTACATCACGAGAGATCCCGTGGCGGAAAGCCTGCAGGTGACTGCCAGTGGCGGTAGCGACGACTATTACCGAGGCGAGCTGTCGCTTTCCCGCCGGATCGGGTCTGATCTCGGCCTGCTCGCGATTGCATCCTATGAGGATTATGGCGGTTGGCGCGAGAACGGTGCGCGGCGGCAACTGAACCTGTTTGCAAAGCTGTCCTGGTCGCTGAGCGACCGCACGACACTGTCCGCATATGGCAGCTATCTTGACCGCCGTTCGGAAACGCCAAGCGTATTCCCGCTCGACGCGAACGGAAAAGTCTTGCCGGTAAATGGCGGTCGCCGGGCATTCAATGGTTACGGTAACCCCCGTTCCGTAGTCGAAGGAGGTGTCGGCGCCATACGGATTGAGCATGTAGCCAGCGATGCGCTGACGCTGACGGCTAGCGGCCAGTATCGCAAATTCGATTTCGACAATCGCCTGAACTTCTTCGATCCCTTTGCCTTCGCGCCCGATCGCGGTGTGTTTGGCATCAATGGCTTTTATGGAGCCAGCAAGTTCGACGTCGCCTATGGCGAGCTGACGGCGCGCTATACTTCCGGGCGGCACAAGATTGTAGCTGGGATCACGGGTGAGACGGCACTAACCCGCGTCGATAATCTGTGGTCCGGCCAGAACGGCTTCACGCCCGAGTGCGGCTTCACCTTCTATTCGGTGGAGATCGACTCTGTGAACGGAGGGGTCGTCAATGCGGGACACCCGTGCTTCGTGGTTGACGACCCGCTCAGCCGTAGCCGCTTGCGCACGACCTACTTCTCTGCCTTCGCGCAGGATGAAATCCGCCTGTCCGACCAGATGTTCCTGACGGTGGGTGGCCGCTATGACCGGTTCAGGCGAAAAGCCCGCTTCTTTCCCATCCCTGACAAGTCGCCTGGATCAAACGAGGTTGCCGAGGCCAGCGCCTTCTCACCCAAGGCTGCGCTATCGTTCCGCTATGAAGGCGGGCAGGTTTACGCCTCCTACGGTCGCGGGTTTAACTCCAACTTTGGCCCGACGTTCGAGTTTGACGCCAACCAATATGCCCGCCCGGAGCAACGCCCGACCACGCTCGACAACTTCGAGATCGGCTGGAAGGGGCAAGCGTTGGACAACAGGCTCGGTTTTGCATTGACCGGTTTCTATTCGATCCAGCGCAACCGACGTTCGGTCATCCCCAATCCAGCAGCCGAAACGGACTTCACCGCCCCTTCCAACCTCATCACTTATGGCGATCGGTACGAGAGCAAGGGCGTCGAGGTTGCACTTGAGATACGCCCGCATGACGGGACCGAAGTGCAGATCAACTACACGCACGTTGCGCCGCGCTGGAAGAATTATGTGCTTCAGGAATTCTCCGGGCCACGCGACCTGTCGGGCAAGACGCCTACCGGCATTGCGCCCAACATCGTTTATCTCGCCGTGGACCAACGGATTGCATCGTGGCTTTCGGCGCGCGGCGTGCTCGAATGGTATGACGACTACAAGATCACGGCGGACAACCGCGTCGATGGCGGTGGTTATACGCTCGTAACGCTGAACGCTCGGATCGCTCCTGCGGCATGGCGCGGTTTCAGCCTCGACCTGACATTGCTCAATGCGCTCGACACCCAGTATGAATCGCTGTTCGGCGGCACCACGACACCGAACTACGCGACACCAGGCCCGCCACGGCAGTTCCGTGTGACGATGCGACAGAGCTTTTGATGTCGACCGTCCGGCACAGCCTTCTTGCCATGGCGTTGGCGTCTGCCTGCGCGGCGACAGGCTGTGGCTCGGCCGATCCGCAATCGTCGACCGCGCCCGCCATTAAGGGCGGACGGGCTATGGCTCTGCCCCATGCCCGCACCTTCTCCATCGTTGCGCGTGACGGCCATCATATCGTCGACATCCGGTCGGCGGTGCCGACATGGGGCGGTGCAGCGCAGGGGCCAGACCAGCATGCGCGGCTAGTACTTGTTCCTCGCGCCAAGGCCGCCCCGGAATTGACCGGCGACCTCGCCGGCGCGCAGATTGTACGCATACCGGTAATGCGGATCGCCACCAACTACGGGTCGATGGAAGCGGCGATGACAGCGCTCGGCATCGATGATCGGCTGGTCGCTGTCGGTGGCCTCAAATCCTATAATGACAGCATCCGGGAGCGAACGCGTCGCGGTGCAATCCAGCAGATCGGGTACGGCTGGCACAGCCCGCCCAATCTCGACACCCTGGTAGCCGCACGGCCCGATGTGTTGCTGATGGCGATGGCAAACCTGGAGTATTCCGAGCATGTGGAGCGCATCCGGGCGATGGGCATCCCGGTGCTACCTATCTTCATCGACAATGAACCCCATTATATGGGCGGCCTTGATTACATGACTCTGCTGGGCCTCCTCACGGGACGCGAAGAGCAGGCCGAGAACTATGTCCGCACTGTGAGCGCCAATGTTGCACGCATCCGCGAAAGGCTACGAAGCGCAGAACCGGTCAACGTGATGTCGGCCTGGTACAGTGGCGGGGATCGCTGGATGGCGACTGTGCGCGGCGGTGACGCGATGCTCCTTCGCGATGCAGGCGGAAAGAATCTGCTGGCCGAGCCCGACGACCTACGCCGCGATAATTATCAGCGCATTTCTACGGAAACGTTGTTGCAACGCGGCCGCGACGCCGCTTGCTGGATCTGGCGCGATACCCATTCGCAGCTCCCGCCCGACCCGGCGCTGTTGCGGCAGTTCCGGGCGGTCCGGGAAAGCTGCCTGTTTGCCTCTGACGGGATGACGAAACCGCAGCAGGATGCCTACGACTATTACGAACGCGCGGCGATTCGCCCCGACCTTGAGCTCGCCGATATGGCGCGGATGCTCCATCCGGAAAGATTCACGGCAGAATGGACCTACATCCGGCCCGACCGACAGATGGCAGCGCCATGAGCATGTCTGTCAGGGTCGCGACTTTCTCCATCGCCTTGTTTGCAGCCATCCTCGCGCTCGGCCTGGCGTCGCTCAGCTATGGGCAGGTGATCGTCGCACCCGGGGATGTTCTGACCGGTTTGACGGGCGGCGGCGATGCGATCGTCACGCAGATCGTCGCGGAAATCCGCCTGCCCCGTATATTGACCGCACTGGTTGCCGGAGCAGCGCTCGGCATCGCAGGGGTGCTGATGCAGGCCCTGTTCCGCAATCCGATGGCGGATGCCTGGTCGCTGGGACTTGTTGCCGGAGGACAGATGGGTGTGGCGCTGCTGGTCGCTGGCGCCGCTTATGCCGGACCATCGGCGCTTTCCTTCATCGCCCAACTACAAGGTGTCAGCCTTACCATCGGCGCGGCGCTGGGCATTGCGCTGGCGGCTGCGGCCATGGGCGCGCTGGCGCGACGTGTGGGCGCGATTACCTTGCTGGTGGTCGGCCTGATGATCGGCTTCACCGCGCAAGGACTGGTCAGCGTCGTCATGCATTTTGCTAATCGCGCGGGCGGGCGTGTCTATTCCGGCTGGGCAGACGGCAATTTTGCTGGCGTGACGAGTGGCGATCTGTGGCTCCTGCTGGCGCCTGCGGCGGCAGGTAGCCTGTTGGCTTTGGTGAACGCCAAAGGGCTATACGCACTGCTGCTCGGCGAGAATTATGCGCGCAGCCTTGGCACGGACGTAGTGCGGCTGCGGCGGCTGACCTTGCTGGCGGTCGTCGTCCTTGTAGCGCCGGTGGCAGCCTTGTGCGGTCCGGTGAGTTTTGTGGGGCTGATTGTCCCGCACTTCGCGCGCGCCATCGCCAAATCAGCGCGAATTATGCCGCTGTTGCTGCCTGCAGCGTTAAGTGGAGCGTTACTGGCCCTGACGGCTGACTTTATTCTCCACTTGCCTTGGGAAGAGCATTATCTGCATCTCAATGCGGTGCTGGCGATCATCGGCGCGCCAGTCGTCATCGGGCTGCTCCTGTTTTCTCCGGCCATGCGGGGGCAAGGCTGATGCTGCAGCTTGATCAGCTGGTTGTCGGCTATGCCGGCGCGCGCGGGGGCGTGCTCGAACCCATCAGTGTCGGTGCGGCGCCGGGGCGGTTCATCTGCCTGCTGGGGCGGAACGGCGCAGGCAAGTCGACATTGATGCGAAGTGTTGCCGGGCTGCAGCCCTCGCTCAGCGGCGGTGTCACGCTCGACGACGTCGACCTGCTGGCTCTCACACCTGCACAGCGTGCGCGGCGGATCGCGCTGGTGCTAACGGAACGGATCGCAAGTCCGGGCCTTACCGTCGACGATGTCGTGCTGCTCGGCCGCGCGCCTTTCTCCGCCTGGCATGGCCGCCTTAGCGCGGAGGACGTCGCCCTGGCAAAGGCGGCGATGGCGCAGACGGGGGCAAGTCTGTTTGCGGGCCGAATGTTCGACAGCCTGTCAGACGGAGAGCGGCAGCGCGTGATGATAGCACGGGCCATCGCACAGGCACCGCGTCTCATGATTCTCGACGAGATTACCGCCTTTCTGGATCTGCCCGGGCGCGTGGAAATGATGACGATGCTCCGCGATCATGCGCGGCAGAGCGGCAGCATCGTCCTGCTGTCCAGTCATGATCTGGACCTCTCGCTGCAACTGGCGGACGAAATCTGGCTGGCCGGTGGCGACGGGCAGCTTGCCGTCGGGTCTCCAGGTGCGCTTGCCGCATCAGGCGCAATCAACGCTGCCTTCGACAGCGGTGCAGTTCGTTTTTCGCCAGCACTTGGTAGGTTCGAACTGGCTTGTCCGGAGCAATTGACGTCATGAGCACAAACGGCGATTCGACGCCCGATCCACTGCAGGAACATTTCGCCAAGCCGGAGATGGTGGCACAGTATCTCGAAGGGC
Source organism: uncultured Novosphingobium sp. (assembly GCA_964502105.1). Classification (GTDB taxonomy): domain Bacteria; phylum Pseudomonadota; class Alphaproteobacteria; order Sphingomonadales; family Sphingomonadaceae; genus Novosphingobium. The sequence goes on from CAZCUS010000003.1 coordinate 50,946, forward strand.
CTCGGCGCTTCGTCCCCGGTCTTGATGCACTGTTGCAGATGACAACGCAGCTGCTTGCGGAAGCGGCGCGCGATGACGCCTGCATTTTCGCGCTTGGCGCCGGGGGTGGAAGCGAACTGCGCGCCATGGCGGCGGCGCATCCGCAGTGGACCTTTGTCGGTGTCGATCCGTCGCGCGAAATGCTCGATCTTGCCAGGCAAACAGCACACGAATTCATGGATCGGATACGGTTGGTCGAGGGTCTGGTCGATGACGCTCCTGCCGGTCCGTTTGATGGTGCGACCTGCCTTCTCACGTTGCATTTCCTCGCCCCGGAGGAACGCGAGCGGACGCTACGGGCGCTGCGTCAACGGCTCAGGCCGGGAGCGCCTTTCGTCGTGGCCCATTCCGCCTTTCCGCAAGGCCAGACGGAGCGAGACCTTTGGCTTGATCGCTACGCCCGGTTTGCCATCGGTGCAGGCTTCGACGCCGACATGGCGTGGAACGCCCGTGCTGCGGTCGCAGCCAGCCTCAATACGCTCGATCCGGCTCAAGATGAGGCCATATTGAGGGCCGCCGGGTTTCAGGACGTCGATCTCTTTTACGCCGCCTTCACCTGGCGTGGCTGGGTATGCAAAGCCTAGCGAGGAGCACGGCTGTGTCTTTGGGAGCAGGACGAGCAGCATTGGCCAGCCCCGTCCGTCACGGGTCAGAAATCGGCGATGATTGAAGCCGTCAGCCGCCTTGGAGAGTTCGTCTTGAAGCCGCCTCCGCCAAACACGCGCCAACCGAACACATTCGTTGCGTTGGCCAGCTTGAGGCGCAGCGTCGCAGGGCTACGGCCAAGGTGAAAACGATAGCGCGCGCCGAGATCGAAAGTTGCACGCGACGGGATCGAGAACCGGTTGCGCGCGTCAGCGACGCGGCTGCCTTCATACAACAGACGCAGGTCGAGAGAAATGCGCTCCTGCCACGCCGGCATCCAGTCGATACTGGCGTCGATCAGCGTGCGGGTACGTCCTATGGGGCGTGAACCAAGCCGACCATCGGCGACCGCTTCGCCGGTTACGCGGGGATCCATCAGGACCGCGCCTGCAACCAAACTCAGTCCTTTGGCCGGTCTGCCCGAGAGGGACAACTCGTAGCCCTGATGCCGCACTTCACCGAGCGTCCGGTAAACATTGTCGCGGCTATCGATCTCGAAATAGGGTTTGCGCAAGTCGAACCATGACGCAACCGCCCGCATTCCGGCTGGCAGCTTGATCTGCAAACCTGCCTCGATCTGGCGGGTTCGCAGCGCCGGGAGCACCTCATTGGCATTGGCGGCATTGCCTGGGGCGGACCCGCTTTCCTCAAGGCCGCGGGTCGTGGCGCCGTAAACCGTCAGCCCCCCTGAAACGTGGAAGGCCAGCGATGCATTCCACAGCCAGTCCCGATCATGCCGCGAGAATCCTGCGATCCCGGGAGTCTCGATCGTCTTGCGATAATCGCTGCGGGTAACGCCAAGATTGAGCTCGCCGCGATCCTGCCAGACGACCTCATAACCCAATGACCAGGCGCGCTGGCGGACGCGATCGTCGGTCAGCGTACTGTAGCTGCGGATCGGCTCGGGCTCGGGATCCGGAACGCCGATTTCTCCGGCATCCAACGCAGCCAGATCGAACCCGCCATAGCGGGCATCAACATTGCGCCCGCGCATCGAAGCGATCAGGCGGTGGCGGCGCGGCCCCTCCCGAAAATCACGGATCACGCGCGCTTCCCCGGACCAGGACACGAAGGTCTGGTCCTTGCCTGAAAGCACGAAGCGCTGGCCGATGCCTTGCTGATCGACGCCCGAAAACCAGGCACTGGCATAATCATCCTGGGTGAAGCTGCTGCGGAACAGACCGCCTTCCAGTTTCCACGGCCCCTGCTGGGTCTTGATGATCCCGCCAAAGTTCTGGCTGTGCCCTTTCCACTGACCCCAGTCCTGCCCGAAGAACACGCGGCGCTCGATGCGTTTGGGGAGGTAAGCGCCGCCGGAATAGATCACCGGGCCTTGTTCCTCGTCGCCATAGTCGTAGCGGCTGAACAGCGCTGTCACTTCGGTACTTTGTTCAGGCTGCCATCGAATGACGCTGCCATAGCTGACAAACCATGCGCCAGCGCCATCGGCATAGCGGTCATCGAAATAGCCTGCTGCCGAATAGAGGCCTAGATTGGCAGCGAGCGGCAGGGCGGCCTCGACCGTGGCGTCGGTTCCCAGATATTCGCCGCTGTTGAGCCGGACCGTGACGATGGGGCGATCCGAAGTGACCCGGCGCAAGGTCGTGTCGACAATTCCGGTTGGCGCGGGAAACGGCTGACCGAAGGCCGTCAGGCCAACGCGGATGTCCGATCCGGCCTGGAACAGGTCGCTGATGGAGCCTGACTCGTTGTAATAGAGGCCTTCGATGCGTGCGTTTCCGGCATCCGAGGCCGAAAACCCCCGAACTTCACCATTGGCGTAGATGCCGACGGATTCACTGCCGACGCTTTTGCCGAAGCCGTCGTCGGCAGCCGTGGTGGCGTTTTCATTGGCGCGCTGTGCAATCGCCTCGGACGGCACGAGCAGTGCCCCGATGACCAGAAGGTGTCGCACCGGATCAACCGCCTACCGGCATGGAGCGCAGGATATGCGCCCGCTCTTCGTCGAGCGGCGTATCGATGACCAGCACCAGCCGTTTCTCACCGGTGTCGCCAACCGGCGGTGAGCGGTGGAGGCACGGCTCATGCCCCTCGGCAAACAGCCTTCCTTTGAACAGGGCAACATGGCCGGCGGGCAAGCGCACCAGATTCTCTTCCGATGGCGCCAGTCCTTGCGGGAGGTAGTCTGTGCCCGGTCCCGAGTAGGTCGTGATCAGACGCACATCGGTATAGTCCGAGTGGATCTTGCGGCAGGCGTTGGAGGCAATGGCCTCCAGCCGGATGCGCACTTCGTCAACTCGCATGAGATGCGCGAAGCGGTGAGCAAGGTCGCGGATATCCGCGGCGAGTGGTTCGGGCATGTCTCCCAGGCCCTCCACGGCGGCCTTCACCGGTCCCTCGCTGCGCCGTTCGAAGGGGGACAACACAGCGAGGTCATCGGCAAGCCCTGCAAGATGACCGATGTCGCGCGCCTCGACCGCGAGCGGCCGACCTGCCCGCCGGATCGCAGTCCAGCAGGCCGCGACCGGGATCTCGGCTGACATTGAGGCTGCCATCAGAAGCGCCCGCTCAAGGTCACGCGCCAGTTGCGGGGCGCGCCGGGCATCGTCCAGACATCCGCGTAGCTGTTGGCGATGTAGTAGGTGTCAAAGATGTTATCGAGATCGAAACGGAGTTTGAACTGCTCGTTGATCGCGAAACTGACGTCCGCGCGGGCGATTGTGTAGCCAGGGAGGTGATAGGCTGTGCCGAAGGGATCGCCCACGCGCTCACCGACATGGCTGACGCCTGCGCCGATGGCAAAGCGGCCCAGCTTCTGGTTGGCGTAGATGCTGCCGAGGTGCTTGGGCACGTTGGACAGCCTGGTGCCGATCAGAACCGCGCTCTGATCCTGCCTGACCGTTGCATCGATATAGCTGTAGACTGCGGTGACGAAGAGTCCGCTCGAAAGATTGGCGGTCAATTCGCTTTCGAAGCCGCGCGAACGCTGGCGGCCGATCTGGGTCTTGAAGAACGGATCGACGGCGTTGGGGTTGAGCACGTTGCGCTTGGTCATCGTGAACAGCGCCGACTGGCCGGTGATGGCGCCGTTCAGGAAACTGAACTTGGCACCGATCTCCGCCGAATTGCTCTTCTCTGCATCGAAGGTGTTGGTGCCATCGGATGGGTTGAGGCGCAGGGATTCACCCCAACTGGTATAGAATGAAAGGCTGGGGGTGGCCGACCAAGTTAGGGCGACGCGCGGTGTGACGCCTTTGTCTTCAGTGCGCAGCACGCGGCCTGCCACGAGATTGTCGGTCAGCGTTTCGCGGAACGCGTTCCAGCGCGCGCCGAGCAGCAGGGTGAAATCGCCTGCCGTGATAAGGTCCTGCGCGTAGACGCTCTCACTGCGGAACGATACGAAGCGATCGTTGAAGGCGCCGGTCGCCGGGAGGGGCTGGCCATAGACGGGATTGAACAGGTCGATCAGCAGGATCGGCGCAGCAGCGCTTCCCCTTGCACGGCGCAGTTCCGCATCCATGCCGTGCCGTACACGGTCGACGCCGATGCGCAGATCATGATCGAGGCCAAGGAATTCGACTTTCGCGGTCAGTTCGGCGCGCAGCGACAAGTCCTGCCAGCCATAGGCGGTGAAACGCCGCTGGCGGCCGGCCGTCCGCAGATCCGCTTGCAGACCGCGTGCGCCGAAGTCGACCATCGTGGCGAACCCGGTCAGTCTGCCATCGCGATGGGAAGCTCCGAATTCCAGCGAGACACTGTCTGAAAGGGCTGCGAAGATGCTGCCCTGCTGCCAGAAGATGCGCTGATCGATGCGGCCGTCGTTGGGCTCGCCGACAAAGGTGGACCGGTCCATCGCACGGGCATTCCCGGCAATCGCAACGATGCCGCGATCGAAGGTCGAGCGGTTGCGCATATATTCTGCCTGGTAGAGCACGCGCAGGCTGTCATTCGGGGTGAAGGAGATCGAAGGCGCGATCAGTTCACGATTGAAGCTGACTGTGTCGCGGAAGCTGTCGCGGTCTTCGACGACGCCGATCAGGCGGACAGCCAGACTATTGGTCACCGGGCCGCCAACATCCCCGGTCACGCGCAGCGCGTTCCAGCTTCCATAGCTCACGCTCGCCGCGCCATGGGCTTCGGCCTTTGGTGCTTTCGTGACGATGTTGAGCGAACCACCGGGTTCGCCGCGCCCGGAAAGCGCGGCGGCTGCGCCCTTCAGGAACTCGAAGCGTTCGACCGTTGCCGTATCGATTGGCGCCGAAAAGCCGAGATTGCTGCCAAAGCGGTTGACCAAGATGTCCGGGCCGGTGTTCTCGTCACCAGCGAAGCCGCGGATCGAGTACTTGTCCCAGAGCCCGCCGAAGTCGTTCTGCCGCGCCACGCCGCCGGCCAGATCGATGACGTCGCTGAGGCGGTCGGCACCCAGGGTCTCAAGGGTATCTTCGTCAATGACGCGAACGCTCTGGGGGTATCGCTGCAGGTTCGTGGAAGCGCCGGTTATGCTCGCGTTGCTATCGCGCAGCGCCGTGACGACGATGGTGCCGGCACTATCCGCTTCGTCGGCCCATGCGGGCTGCGAAAGACAAGCAATGCCGATTGCAAGCAGTGATGCGCTAGTGTGACCAAATTTCATCGATGTCCCCCCGAACCGAAAACTGGATTAGATGATACAGTGTATCCTTGACGCGCCCTTTAGACTGACCCACCATGGAGTCAATACGATGATATAACGTCGCATTGACAAGCGGCACTTCTGCCGGGATGAGTGCATGCATGACGGACGAATCTTTCCCTTCCCCCACGATCGCCATCGCCAATCTCGCGCTTAGGCGCGGGTCTCGGGCGGTCCTGACCGACCTTTCCCTGCAGGTGGCTGCGGGAGAGATCTATGCGTTGCTCGGCGGCAATGGCGCCGGCAAGTCGACTGCCCTTTCGGTTCTGCTTGGCTTCCTCAAGCCCGAAGGTGGCACGGTCCGAGTGGCCGGCGTCGATCCGGCCGAAGCGCCTGATCTTGCGAGGCAGCGTATCGCCTATCTGCCCGAGAATGTGGCGCTTTACGACCAGCTAAGCGCCTATGAGAACATCGCCTATTTCATGGCGCTGGCAGGCAGCGAACCCGATCAGGCTGCGATGGATGAGGGGCTCGATGCAGCAGGGCTGCAGCGCGAGGCACGAGGTCGCAGGGTAAGCGGCTATTCGAAAGGCATGCGCCAGAAGGTCGCTATCGCCATGGCCGTGCTGCGCAATGTACCGGTGCTGTTGCTCGACGAGCCCACCAGTGGGCTCGACCCTCGCGCCACGACAGACTTCAATGCGCTGCTGGGCACTTTGAAGGCGCGCGGCACCGCCATTCTCATGGTGACGCACGACCTGCTCGGCGCAGCCGACTGCGCGGACCGGATCGGCTTCCTTGCAAACGGCAGGATCGTCGAGGAAGTGCGACCTGCCGATGGCATCGATGTCCTCGCGCTGCATCATCGTTATGGTGAGGTTGCTGCGGCATGACGGCCGCCCGCTTGCTCGCGGTCAATGAATGCCGCCTCATGATCCGCAGCCGCGTCGCCCAGATTGCCGTGCTGATGCTCGTTGCGCTGTCAGCGATCGCGGCGTTGACCTCGATTGCCCATCGCGATGCCAGCAACGACCTCCGCATCCGGTTTCAGCAGCAGGCTGACCGGGAGTTCGACGGACAACCCGCGCGCCATCCCCACCGCATGGTGCATTACGGTCACTTCGTTTTCCGCCCGCTGCCCGCGCTCGCTGCATTTGATCCCGGCGTCGATGCCTTCACCGGCAGCACAATCTTTCTCGAAGGTCACCGCCAGAACAGCGCCAATTTCGGCGACGTCAGGCAGTCCTCGCTGCTGGCGCGGTTCGGCCAGTTGACGCCCGCGTTCGTCCTGCAGGTGCTGGCACCGCTCGTGCTCATATTCATCGGTTTCGGCGCCGTGGCGCGCGAGCGCGAGGCGGGAACGCTTCGGGTTCTCCGCTCCCATGGGATGACAGTCAGGAGCCTGATGGCGGGCAAGATGCTGGCGCTTGGCGGCGTGGCTGCGCTCATGCTGTTGCCGGCGGTGCTCTCACTTGTGTGGCTGGTCGCGGCTGAAGGTGCATCGTCCATGATCGGCGGACTTATGACGCTGGGCTATGCCTTTTACCTCGGTCTCTGGGTCATCGGCATCGTGACGGTTTCCGCACTCGTCAGGGATGCCCGCACCGCCTTGATGGCCTTGCTTGGGATCTGGGCGCTTACGACGATCCTTGTACCCCGGATCGCGCCGGACGTCGCACTTGCGGTCAAACCTCTGCCGACCCGGCTTGAAACAGATATCGCCATCCAGCGCGATCTTCACCGCATCGGTGACAGCCATAATCCAGATGACCCCCATTTCGCGGCGTTCAAGGCGAAGGTGCTGGCGCAATATGGCGTTTCGAAGGTCGAGGATCTGCCGGTGAACTATCGCGGTCTTCTCGCCATGGAGGGCGAGACGCTGACGTCCGGTCTGTTCGACCAATATGCCGCCGACCAGTTCGCTGCGCAGCGCGGCCAGGGCCAGACCGCGCTTGCATTTGGACTGGCAAGCCCGGCCGTCGCCATGCGCAGCCTGTCCATGGCGCTCTCAGGGACCGATCTGGACGGGCATCGCCGCTTTCTGCAACAGGCAGAGGCCTACCGCTTCGCCATCGTCCAGCAGCTCAACCGCCTCCAGGCCGAGGCGGTGACCTATGCCGATGATGGCAACCGCAACAGTGATCCAGACGCCGCCCGCCGGGTGCGCATCGCACCGGAACACTGGCATGACGTGCCGGACTTTACCTACCGGGGCGCCACTGTGGCCGAAAGACTGCAGGCCGCGCTGCCGGGAGCGGCCATCCTCATGTTCTGGCTGGTGCTTGCCGGGGCAGCCTTGCGCATTGCGGTTCGCCGTCTGGGGGAGGCTGTCTGATGTCGCTCTGGCTTCATGAACTGCGCCTGTTCCTTCGGCAGCGTCTGGCGCTTCCCCTGCTTCTGCTCATGTTCGCGCTTTCGGCAGCGAGTGTGTGGGCGGGCATGGCGGAGGTCAGCCACCAGCGCGATGTGATCGCAAGGATCCAGCCGAAACAGGCTGCGGATGTCGCCGCGGTCGCTGCCTGGGTGTCGAAGGATGGCGATCCGGGGAATGCCGCCTACTATACCTTTCATGCGACCTGGGATTCACCCTCCGGCCTTGCTTTTGCGGCGCTGGGCCAACGCGATGTCGCGCCCTATGTGCTGCGGGTGCGGGCCCTGGCACTCGAAGGGCAGATTCACGAAAGCGAGAACTATAACGCGGAAATGGCCCTGCCGGGTCGGTTCGACTGGGCCTTCGTGCTCACCTACCTCGTGCCACTGTTCCTCATCGCGCTGCTGCACGACCTTAAATCGGGCGAACGCGAGGCTGGCCGACTGACTCTGCTCGGCGTGATGACACGCTCTGAGCGTAACCTCTGGGGCCGGCGGATCGCAATCAGGAGCGGATTGATCTTCGCGGCTCTGATCGTGCCATTTGCGATTGGTGCGGTTCTATCAGGCAGCGGCATCGCCGCGCTTGCCGTCATCGGCCTTGCTGCCGCCTATGCCCTGTTCTGGACGCTTGTCTGCCTTCTCGTCTCACGTGTCCGGTTTGGCTCGGTCGCTAATGCGGCCTCGCTAGCCGCGATCTGGCTGGTCGTCACGCTTGTCTTGCCTGGCCTCGCCCTGCTGGCCATCAACTCGGCCATTCCCGTCCGTCAGGGTGTCGAGCTTACGCTGGCGCAGCGCGAAGCCGTCCATGGTGGCTGGGACAGGCCGAAGGATGCCACGATGCAGACCTTCTTCCAGCATCACCCCGAATGGAGAGCCACAGCGCCGATCGAGGGTGGGTTCCATTGGAAATGGTACTACGCCTTCCAGCATCTGGGTGACCTGAGCGTTGCGGAACAGATCCGATCCTATCGTGCCGGCCTTGAAGCCCGCGATGCATGGACCAGACGGGTCGGGTTGTCCCTGCCCCCGGTCGGAGTCCAGGTGGCCATCCATCGCCTCGCGCGCACCGACCTTGATGCGCAGCTGGCCTATCAGGACCGGATCCGGGCATTTCATGAGCGGCTGCGGCGGTTCTACTACCCGTATATTTTCAACGAAGTGTCGTTCAGCCAGAGTGACTTTGATCGTGCTCCACGATGGATTCATGGCGCCGAAGATCGTTCGCCGAATCCCTGATCGTCAAGGTGGTGATCGAGATCCGCCAACTCCAATTTGCGGTCATGACCGCCGACACGCAAAGTTTCTCGCGCGCGGCAACCGCATTGAACATCAACCAGCCGACCCTGAGCCGCCGGGTGATGCAACTTGAGGAGCGGCTGGGCGTCAAGCTGTTCGAACGCACTACGCGCGGGGCCGAGCTGACCGAGAACGGACGCGCTTTTATCGAGCAGGCCCGCCGGATCGTCACCGATGTGGAAAATCCGCCGAGGACGGTCAGGGCGATCCGCTAGGGCGAGCAGGGCCGGATACCGTCGCATTTTACTCGCGGCTTCGGCTCAGGGGAAGGCTTTCCCCGAAAAATGCGGATGCAGATCCGTGGCATACTGGTGGGATACCGGCAAACTGATGGGATACCGGCAAAGATCAGAACCGGCCGGCTGACCGCCCCGGTGGGGCAAGTATCTGATTTTTCGAAAAAACGTGGAGCGGGCGAAGGGATTCGAACCCTCGACCCCAACCTTGGCAAGGTTGTGCTCTACCCCTGAGCTACGCCCGCTCTAGACGTTTTGTGGCCCTCCGCGTTGGCGGGGAGCCGGGGTGAGGCGCGCGGTTAGCATCGGTGTTTCGGGTCGGCAAGAGCTAATCGCATTTATTCGAATGATTATGTGCAAGCTCGCCCGATCCGCGCTTTATCTCTTCACAAATCGGGACTGCCCCCCAAATTGGCCCGCAAACCATTATACCGCATAGGGAGCACGCATCTTGGCTAGCATGGGTCTCAATCTCGACGAGCAGAAGGCGGTGGACAGATTCCGCCAGCAAGTCGCCGAACCTTCGATGACCAAGCTCGTCATCCTCGATTTCTGGGCTGAATGGTGTGGCCCGTGCAAGGCCCTGACTCCCCTGCTGGAAAAGGTCGCCGCGGAATATGCCGACAAGGGCGTGATCCTGGCCAAGGTCAATGTCGATGAGGAGCAGTTCATCGCCGCGCAGTTCCAGGTGCGCTCGATCCCTACTGTCTATGCGATGTTCCAGGGACAGCCGGTTGCCGACCTTACCAATGCCCGCAGCGAATCGCAGTTGAAGGCGACGCTTGACCAGCTTCTGGAAAAGCTGCCGATTCAGGCGGGCGATGCCCCGGCCCAGGATCTCACGCCCTTGCTGGCGATGGGCGAAGAGGTGCTGGCCAGCGGAGATGGCGAACGCGCAGTCGGTATCTTCGCGCAGATCATCGACATCGCGCCCGACAATGCCGAGGCGCATGCGGGATTGATTCGCGCGCTGGTAGTCGCGGGCATGACGGAAGAAGCCCAGGCCGCGCTGGCCGAACTCGATCCCGAGCTTGCCAGCGATCCGCATATAGAGCGTGCCCGCACAGCGCTGGAACTGGCGCTGGACAAGCCCGACGACAGCGAACTGGCAGCATTGCGCGCCGCTGCCGCCGAACGCCCGAGCGACATGGACGCGCAGTTCGCCTTTGCCGGCGCGGCCTTTGCTGCCGGTGAGCGCGATGCCGCGGCCGACACGCTGCTGGCCATGATCACTGCCGATCGCGAGTGGAACGAAGGGGCGGCGCGGGCCAAGCTGCTGCAGATGTTCGAGGCGATCGGTCTGGAAGACCCGTGGGTGTCTGCGACGCGCAGGCGGCTTTCGACCGTGCTGTTCGGCTGAACCGTGACGCGCATCACTATCTTCCCGTTGCCCGGCGTGGTCCTCTATCCCGGCCTGCAATTGCCGTTGCATATCTTCGAGCCGCGTTACCGCGCGATGGTGACCGATGCTCTGGCGCGCGACCGTCTGATCGGCATGATCCAGCCGCAGCGCCCACAGGAAGGCGCGCCCCTGTTCGCAGTGGGATGCCTGGGGCGAATCGGCGAAGTGGAAGCGCTGGAGGACGGGCGCTTCAACATCATCCTTGAAGGGGAAGCCCGCTTTCGCGTGCTTCGCGAACTCGACGTGGCGACACCGTTTCGCCAGGTCGAGGGAGAGTTGCTGCCCGAGGCTGAAGAGCCGTTTCTCGCGCCGGTCGAGCGGGCCAGCTTCGAGCGCGAGGCGATGCGCTTCGCCGATGCGCAAGGCTACAGCGTGGACTGGGATCAGGTCTCACGTCTGGACGATGTTTCGCTGATCAACGGCGTTTCGCAAATCGCACCGTTCGATGCGGCATCGAAGCAAGCGTTGCTCGAAGCCTCCGGCTTGTCCGATCGCTGCGAACTGCTGATCCAGTTGATGCAGTTCTTCGGACGCACCGGCGACACCGACGAGGATGGCGCCGTTACGCTGCAGTGAAATCGGGGTGATTGAACCCGCCCACGAAGCGGCACCGGCCCTCTCCCCCACCCGGCCTCCCATAGCATAACCTGTTGGGAGGCCGGGTGGGGGAGAGGGCCGGTGCCGTTCTTGCTTCAGCTCACGCTGAAGCAGAAATCTAAAGCGACATCGCCTCGCGCAGGCCGTCGATCACGTATTGCGCCGCCAGCGCGGCCAGCAGCACGCCCAATAGACGCGTGATGACGGCCTCGACCTTGTGCCCCAGCATGCGCATCAGCGGGCGAGCCGCAATCAGCGCGATCATCGACAGCAGCAGCACCGCTGCCAGCGCGGCCAGGACTACCAGCGTGGCGGGCGTGCCTTCCGCTTGCGACATCAGCAGCATCATCGTCGCGATCGAGCCGGGGCCCGCGAGCATCGGCATCGCCATGGGAAATACCGACACGTCCTCAACCTCGGGCGTGGCCTTGATCTTCTCGACGCGCTCCTCCCGGCGTTGGGTGCGCTTTTCGAACACCATGTCGAGCGCGATCAGGAACAGCATGATGCCGCCGGCGATGCGGAAACTGTTCAGTTCGATGTGCAGCGCGGCCAGCAACTGCTCACCGAAAAGCGCGAACACGACGAGGATGGCCGCCGCGATCAGGCAGGCCCGGATTGCCATGGCGCGCGCCTGCTCCGGGGCGGCGGCATTGGTCAGCCCGGCAAAGATCGGCGCGCAGCCGGGCGGATCGATCACGACGAACAGCGTGACGAAGGCGGAAACGAACAGGTCGTAGAGCGCGCCGTTCATTTCGCGGGCGCGGGCGCGACCCGGCTTTCGACAACCTGCTGCATCGTACCGTTCCTCAACAGACTGACCGTGACCGTGCGGCCAAAGTCCGCGTCGACACTATAGCTGAAGGTCATCGTTCCATCCAGCGAGGCGCCGCCGCCGGTCATTCCCGGCACCATAGCGCCCGGCGCAGCCGGCTGGAAGCGCTGCTTGGGCGAAGCGCCCAGAACCGCGCCACCTGAAGGCACTTGCCGGGGGAGACCGCAATCGGCGACCGTTCCTGCAATCATTTCAGGCACTTGTGCAGGACTGGCCAGCTTGTCCCCCTGATCGAGGATCCACTCGTACTCGTCCTTCTTGTTCCGCCGCCAGATGGTGGTGAAATAGCCGACCGAACCATCGGGCTGCTGCCACGCCCCCTTGCTCAGCGCCAGCGTGCCATCGCAGCTCATCCAGATCTCGCCCGGCTGCCACTTTATTGGCGAGGCCGGATCGGCCCTGCCCTTCAGCCAGGTGCGGGCATTGACCGGTTCCGGCGCGAACATCACCGCGTCCTCGGCGGCATATTCGCGGAATGCCGCCCACTGCCCCTTTTCCTGCGCGCGGCGGTTGAACGCGATTTCGGCGGCGACGATGGCGCTGGGATTCGCATAAGCCCCGCCCGGCATGGCCCGGGGCGCGCGCGCGTATGCCGTGCCTGCCATGGCAACGGCGATCGTTGCCAGAGCCAGGGTGCCGCGTTTCAAATCGCGTCCTTGTCGAGCGCGATCCCCGCATTGCGATGCGCGGCGACCAGCGCATTGCGCAGCAGGACCGCGATGGTCATCGGCCCGACACCGCCTGGCACCGGCGTGATCGCGCCTGCAACCTTGGCGGCACTGGCGAAATCGACATCGCCGACAAGGCGCGTCTTGCCTTCCTCGGCCGCCGGGACGCGATTGATGCCAACGTCGATCACTGTCGCGCCGGGCTTGATCCAGTCACCCTTGACCATCTCGGGCCGGCCGACGGCAGCGATTACGATATCGGCGCGGCGCACCACGTCCGGCAGATCCTGCGTCCGGCTGTGCGCGATCGTGACGGTGCAGCTTTCGCCCAGCAACAGCTGCGCCATCGGTTTGCCGACGATGTTCGAGCGGCCGATAACGACGGCGTTAAGCCCCGATAGCGAGCCGAGCCGGTCCTTCAGCAGCATCAGGCACCCCAGCGGCGTGCACGGCACGAAACCCTGCTGACCAACGGCGAGCCGGCCGACATTGATCACGTTGAAGCCGTCGACGTCCTTGTCCGGACTGATCGCGGCGATCACTTTCTGCTCGTCCATGTGCGCGGGCAGCGGCAACTGGACGAGGATGCCATCGACGGCGGGATCGGCGTTCAGCTGTTCGACCACCGCCAGCAGATCGGCCTCGGCGGTATCGGCGGGCAGCTTGTGCTCAAAGCTGTTCATGCCGCAGGCGACGGTCTGCTTGCCTTTCGAGCGGACGTAGACCTGGCTGGCCGGGTCTTCTCCCACCAGCACGACCGCGAGGCCTGCCTTGCGCCCGGCTGCGGCTTCGAAACTGGCGGCCACTTGCGCAACCCGGCCGCGCAGGCCCTCGGCAAAAGCCTTGCCGTCGATGATATCTGCCTGGGTCATTTTGGCCCTACATATTCGCGTAAGCGAGGTTTTTCAGGACAATGCGAACGATCTCCAGACCGACGATCAGCACCAGCGGCGAGAAATCGATCGAGCCGGTGTTCGGCATCAGCCGCCGGATCGGTCGCAGAAGCGGATCGAGCAGCGCATTCACGCCGCGCCACAAGGCATCGACGAACTGGTTGGAGGTGTTCACGACGTTGAACGAGATGAGCAGGCTCAGCACGAATTGCACGATCACCAGCGTGACGACGATCGAGATGAGATAACCAATGATCTCGAACAGGGTGTAAAACAGCAAGGATCAGCCTTTCACGCGGAAGAATCTGGCCCGCTGATACCGGTCGGGACGGCGCGCGGCAAGGCCGGCGCGCGACACTATTGCGGCAGGATGCTGCTGCGCTCGATCCGCCAGTTGAGCTGTTGCTCGGTCGCCCCGGGCACATCGTTCACCCGCCGCAGGACAATGGTGCCGCGCTGCGATGCGCGCCCGTCAGCGAAGTCGACAGTGAGCGGCGCCTCGTAATAGAGCGAGCCGGCGGCGCCTTCGGTGTCGCCCTTGCCCACTGCCAGCTTTGGCGAGGCGTTGCCGCCGAACTGGGATTCCAGCTTTCCCGGCGTCATCTGCGCGTCGAGCGTCCAGGCGCGCGCGGCGGACTTCCAGTCTCCCATCCGGATGGCGGTGGTGTAGTAGCGCAAGAGGCGCTCGGGATCACGACGATCGCTCAGTGCACCGGGGTCGAGCGCCCCCGCACTCGCATTGGCCGCGTCAGAGGCCAGTGCCATGGGATCGCTGGCACCGCCGGTCGTATCGACGACGAGGTCGTCCATCGCCGCTGCCGTGGCGGTGGCCTGCGCTGCGGGATCGGCGCCATCGCTGCACGATGCCAGCACGAGCAGGCAACCGCAAAGCACGGCGGATAAAGCGGGACGATGACCCATAGTCGAACGAGCACCCTTCAGTTGGAAGTTCCCCCATTTTTGAAAGGTGGCCAAGTTTGCCCCCTGGATCCCGACTAGTCAGCCCGGATCAGCGTGCCTGCACCTTCCTGCGTAAATATTTCCAGCAACATGGCATGTGAGACTCGTCCGTCAAGCACCACGGCAGCATCGCATCCCGCTTCTACCGCATGGACGCAGGTTTCGAGCTTGGGAATCATCCCGCCGGAGATCGTTCCGTTCTCGCGCAGCGTGGCAATATCCGAAGGGCGCAGGTCGGTCAGCAACTCGCCCTGCTTGTCGAGCACGCCCGCCACGTCGGTCAGCAGGAACAACCGCGATGCGCCCAGCGCGGCGGCAATCGCGCCGGCCATCGTATCGGCGTTGACGTTGTAGGTCTCGCCATCCTTGCCCGGTGCGATCGGCGCGATCACCGGGATCATGCCGGCGGCAGAGATCGTCTCGATCACGCTGATGTCGATCGATTCAGGCTCCCCCACGAAGCCGAGATCGACGACTTTCTCGATATTGCTGTCGGGGTCTTTCGCGGTACGCTCCACCTTGCGGGCGATGGCGAGGCCGCCGTCCTTGCCGGAAAGCCCCATCGCGCGTCCGCCCGCCTTGGCGATCCAGCCGACGATTTCCTTGTTGATCACGCCCGACAGCACCATCTCGGCCACCCGGGCCGTCTCGGCGTCGGTAACGCGCAAGCCATCGACGAAGCGTGATTCGACGCCCATCGTCTTGAGCATCGCCCCGATCTGCGGCCCGCCGCCGTGTACTACCACCGGATTGATGCCCACCGCCTTGAGCAGCACGATGTCCTCGGCGAAATCGTTAGCCAGTTCGGGATCGCCCATCGCGTGGCCGCCATATTTCACGACGAACGTGCGACCGGCATAGCGCTGCAGATAAGGCAGCGCATCGACAAGCGTGGCAGCCCTTGCGAGCAGCGCGGGATCGTGAGGATTCGACATGGCCGCCTCTCTCGCGAGAGGATGCCGATTGTGCAAGTGTTTCGTCGCAAAAGCGCGGTTTACTTGAACAACGCACCCTCGACTGCATACCGGTCCGATTGGGGCTAATCGGAATTCAATGAATCGTTGCGGGTGGTGTATTGTGGTTTGGTCCATCCAGCTTCCGCCCCAACCGCACGAACAGCCAGATGAACGGCGGGACCATGATCGTCGAGAGCAGCAGCTTCGAGATGATCTGCCCTTCCATGATCGCGGCGATCGGCATCGGCGTGCCGCTCGCCTGATCGACCACGCCGTAGAACGAGATGCTGATGAACAGCACGGTATCCACCGTCTGCGAGATCATGCTGGCGATCCAGGCACGCAGGATCAGCAGCTTGCCTTGCCCGCCGGCCATACGTGAGAAGATCGTCACGTTCAGCGTCTGCGATACGCCATAGGATATCAGGCCCGCAAACTGCATGCGCGCGCCCTGCCCCAGCAGCCGGGCGAAGGCTTCCTGATCGCCCCAGAACACGGCGGGCGGCACCACGTGGATGACCACGGACAGCAGGCACATCGATACGATCAGCGGGATGAAGCCATAGCGCACCAGCCGGTTGGCGGTCGCCTGCCCGTGCAGTTCCGCCACCGCGCTGGACAGCACCACCAGCAGCAGGAACGCGAATATCCCCGATTCCACCGCGAGGTCGCCCAGCACCGGCCAGTGCCCCAGCGATGCCAGCTTGGTGCCCAGCACACCCGCCAGCACCACCAGCCCGCCATAGAGCAGTGCGTAGATGAACAACGATCGCGGGATCGAAAACGCCGGATTGTGCGGCTGAGCTTGCGGTTCCATGACCTTCGTCTAACCATGCCGGCACAAATGCACTAGCCGTCTCGCATGGGGACTTATAGGTTCCCCCCCGAAATTCCTGCGGCCGCCTTGGCCCGACGACAAGCCACAAAGGAACCGCGGCCGATGCATGTTGCCTACAGTCTCATCGGCATCGCCCTGATTCTGCTCGCCGCGTTACTGCTCTCTTCCGATCGCAAGTCCATCCGCCCGCGCGTTGTCGGCGCCGCTTTCGCGCTGCAGGCCGGGTTCGCCGCGCTGGTGCTGTATGTGCCGTTCGGACGGTCTTTGCTGGGCGGCGCGGCGCGCGGGGTGGAAAACCTGCTCGGCTATGCGCAGGCGGGGGTCAATTTCCTGTTCGGCCCGCTTGCCTCGCCGGAAATCGGCGGCAACAGCTTCGCCATCGCCGCGCTGCCGGTGATCATCTTCTTCGCCTCGCTGATCTCGATTCTCTATTACCTCGGCGTGATGCCGCTGGTGATCCGCTGGATCGGCGGCGCGCTGGAAAAGATTACCGGCATCAGCAAGGTGGAAAGCCTTTCGGCCGCGTCCAACATCTTCGTCGGCCAGAGCGAATCGCCTTTGGTAGTGCGCCCGTATCTGGCGGCGCTGACGCCCTCGCAATTGTTCTGCATCATGACCGTGGGCCTGGCCGGCGTGGCAGGCACCATCCTGGCCGCCTATGCCAGCATGGGTATCCGCATCGATTATCTCGTCGCCGCCGCGTTCATGTCCGCGCCGGGCGGTATCCTGATGGCCAAGATGATGATGCCCGATCCGCGCGCCCTGCCCGGTCCGGTATCGCCCGAGGGAATCGACGATGCCGTCGCCCACGCCCCGCCGCCCGCCGGCCTGCAGGCCGCCGCGCTGGAACGCGCGCATGTGACCGACCAGCCCGGCGTCCACCTCGACGAGCCAACCAGCACCGAGCATGACGAGGAAAAGCCGGCAAACCTCATCATGGCCGCCGCGCAAGGCGCGCAGACCGGCGTGAAGCTGGCGGTCGCGGTCGGCGCGATGGTGCTGGCGTTCGTGGCGCTGATCGCGTTGGCCAATGGCGTGATCGGCGGGATCGCCGGAATGTTCGGGTTCGAGGGCGTCTCGTTCCAGTCGCTGCTTGGCTATGTCTTCGCGCCGATCTTCTACCTGCTCGCCACGCCTGACTGGCAGGAGGCGATGCACGCGGGTGGTCTGTTCGGCACCAAGATCGTGCTCAACGAATTCGTCGCCTTCATCGAACTGGGCAAGGAAACCGGCCTGTCGGAACGCACGGTGGCGGTGGTGACGTTTGCCCTGTGCGGCTTTGCCAACTTCTCGTCGATCGCGATCCAGATGGCGGTGACGGGCAGCCTCGCGCCCAACCAGCGCCCGGTCATCGCCCGCCTTGGCGTGCGTGCGCTGGTCGCCGGCAGCCTCTCCAACCTGATGAGCGCCGCGCTGGCCGGCCTGTTCCTCGGGCTAGGCTAAGGCGATACTGGACGCGTGACAAGCGCGCGCTCGCGCCATAGGATCACCCCGGTGCGCAGCCACTGTGCGAAGAGGGACGGACGATGCAAATGGACGATCGCGGCAACCTCGAAGGTCCGCCAGCGGGCATGCAAGCCGGCACCCCGCCGCCGCCACCTCCGGGACCGGACCACGCCCCAAGACCGGCGGCCACAGCCTCTTCCGGGTTCGATTTCAATCAGCCGACGATCATCAGCCTGCTCTATCTCGGCTCGTTCGTGTTGGGGGTGACCGCCATCGTCGGCGTCGTCCTCGCCTACACCCAGCGCGATCAGGCGCAGCCGTGGGAAGTCTCGCACTACGAATACCTGATCCGCACCTTCTGGATCGGCCTGATCGGCATCGCGCTGGGCATCCCGCTGATGTTCCTGCTGATCGGCTTCGTCATCTTCCCCGCCGCGATGGTGCTGGTGGTGGTCCGCAGCGTGCTGAGCATCGTGAATGCGCAGAAGCACGAACCGATGCCCAACCCGAGCACGTGGATCGCCTAACCAGCGAGAAGCCAACCCAAGCCGAGCGCCAGTGCAAGCGCCTGAAGGATCGCGATCGTATGCAGGTGGCTGGAAAACGGCTGCTTGCGCGTCTTGTGACGGAACGCCGCACGACCCGCGTAAGCACCGATGGTGCCTCCCATGAAGGCCAGTTGCAGCAGGGATGCTTCGGAAATCCGGCGCGATCCGGCTTGCGCCTTCGCTTTGTCCAACCCGAAGGCGGCGAAGGCTATCAAGTTGACTACGATGAGCGCCACGAAAACAGCTGGCAATGAGATCAGATCGAATGGGCTACTCATCGGCGGACGATAACCGGGGCGGGTAACTTGAAAGTAAACAGTAGCCGATCGATGAAATGGCACATCGCTCCGTGAAAGGCGGCTGGGTCTACATCATGACGAACAGCGCGCACGGCACGCTCTACGTTGGCGTGACTGCGAACCTGCCCGCGCGCGTGACGCAGCACCGCGAGGGCACGGGATCGGAATTCTGCGTGAAGTATGGACTGACACGATTGGTCTACGCCGAGCGCCATGATGAGATAATCGGCGCAATCGCGCGCGAAAAGGCGATGAAGAAATGGAAGCGCCAATGGAAACTGCGCCTGATCCGCAGCACCAACCCCGACTGGCGCGACTTCTACGAGGACCTGACACTGATCGAATGAAACGAATGCGAGCGGTGCGACACTCCCGCCCTCGTTATCACACGCCCCTCGTCATCCCTGCGAAGGCAGGGATCCAACCAACCTCGCGCCGACCAGAGAAGGTCGCGGAACAGGCCAGTCCGGTTAGGCCCCTGCCTGCGCAGGGGCGACGTATTGCTCGGCCGTATGGGTATTTCACTGAATCAAAAGGTTGGATGAAGAGATAACTTCGCCGACCAGACTTATTAACGAGGCCGCACAAAGCCCCATTCATACCCAGTCTCATAATTAGGGTTTGCCGGAAATTCCCCCCGCAACTTGCCATTATCGACAAGTTCCTTTGCTGCCTTCAGACAATGCTGATCGGTGAAGCCTTCGATCAAAATTGGCCCCCAAACCTCACCACCGGCTGCAGCAACCTTTGCGAGAATAGACCGGTGCAATGCATCCACAGCGATACCCCCTACTCCGCCGCCACACCGCCAAACATGTCCGGCTCGCTGCCGTCATCCACGTCGGCGGTGTCGTTCGCGTTGGCCTTGCGGCGGGAGTCGAAGTTGTTCCACACGGTGTTCCAGTCGCCGCGGGTGGCGCCCTTCGAGTATTCCGTCGCGCGGGTTTCGAAGAAGTTGGCGTGCTCCACGCCGTTGAGCAGCGGGGTCAGCCAGGGGAGCGGGTGATCCTCGGTCATGTAGATCGCCGGCAGGCCAAGCTGGCTCAGCCGCCAGTCGGCGATGTAGCGGATGTACTTCTTGATGTCCTTGGCGCTCATGCCGGGGACCGGGCCTTGCTCGAACGCGAGGTCGATGAAGGCGTCTTCCAGCCGCACGGTCTTCTGGCAGCAATCGATGATGTCTTCCTTCACCGTCTTGGTCAGGCAATCGCGCTCCTTCACGAACGTGTGGAACAGCTTGATGATGCCTTCGCAGTGAAGCGTCTCGTCGCGCACCGACCAGGTGACGATCTGGCCCATGCCCTTCATCTTGTTGAAGCGCGGGAAGTTCATCAGCATGGCGAAGCTGGCGAACAGCTGCAGCCCTTCGGTGAAACCACCGAACATGGCAAGCGTGCGGGCGATATCCTCGTCCGTATCGACGCCGAAGGTGTGCAGGTAATCGTGCTTGGCCTTCAGCTCCTCGTATTCCAGGAACATGCCGTATTCGCTTTCGGGCATGCCGATGGTGTCGAGCAGGTGCGAGTAGGCGGCGATGTGCACGGTCTCCATGTTGGAGAACGCGGCCAGCATCATCTTGATCTCGGTCGGCTTGAACACCCGCGCGTATTTCTCGTGGTAGCAATCCTGCACTTCCACGTCGGCCTGGGTGAAGAAGCGGAAGATCTGGGTCAGGAGATTGCGCTCGTGGTCCGAGAGGTTCTGCGCCCAGTCGCGGCAATCCTCGCCCAGCGGCACTTCCTCGGGCAGCCAGTGAACCTGCTGCTGCCGCTTCCAGAACTCGTAGGCCCAGGGATATTCGAACGGCTTGTAGGTCTTGCGGGCTTCGAGAAGGGACATCGTGACACTCCGGTCGAGGATTCGGCTGAAAATGGTCCGCGCGTCCGCGCTTGCGCGCATCCGGGCGTGAACCACCAGAGATAGTGGAAATTCAGGAAATCGCGAGGGCGAAAGCGCGAACAAATCGAGTTGTCGACAGGCGTGATTGCCACATCTTGCGACCCACGCATTTGCGCGACGCTAGGTGTGGTGTCTGCCACTTTACCGGGTCGGAGGCGATAACCGCCGGCGGTGGGTGATCTAGCCCAAGCAGTCGCCACAATCCCCGAGAATTCAGGATGCCACCGATCGCGCCTTATTCGCAGGCGGCGCGATACAGGGGAACACCGTCGCGGAAATGCCAAATGCCGATGCCTGGGGTAGTCGCACGTTTTCGGCTTTGTCGGTTCAGGCGAATGTCAGCTCAGAAGCAAAACCAGTGATTTCCTGGTCGCCCAAAAAGACCTTCTGTGATGCCGTATCAATAAGGAGGTTTCCGGATAACGTGTCAGTTACGATGGAGGTTTCTGCAGGAGAAACAGGCACGGTCACCTGCATTGTGTCGCTTGTAAAAACGACACTGGATCCTTCCAATTTCACCGTGAATTCGGATGCGAGATCTTCGAGTATGATTGTATCATTTCCATCATTGAACGAAGGATCGAGACGAACCGCTCCTCCGCTGATGTGGACCGTGTTAAGTTTACCACCGAAAACGTCGACATCACCACTGACTGACACCGCCGCAGTGTGGTTGAGGAGGAGACGCCCCTCATCGCTCGAGCCGAGCACCGGAGGAGCCAGCCCATCGATTGCCGAAACTGTTATGGTGGACAGCATTTCGGTCACGGCCTGATTGCCCAGCATAATGCTGCGGTCTTCGATGTCATATCGCAGGGCGCTTGCCACGGCTCCGAACACCAGTGTCGTTCCCGCAGGTCCGACTGGCACGATCGCGCTGGTAAAGCCGTTGGTCATCACTACCGCTGAACCGCGCTGAGCGATGCTCCAGTCCGTCAAGCTTCCGGCCAAACGAATGATGTCGCCGCCATCATTGAACGAGGGGTCGAAAACCACCGTCCCGTAGTCCGCCATCACCGTCACATCGTCATGACCCGACGTGCCGAATACCGTTCCCGATCCACCGATTTGGACCGAGAACTCATGGCCGGCGACCAGGCGCCAGTTTTCATTACCTAACCGAGGAAGCACGAGAAGATTCACTTCCTGGATAACAGCCCCGCCTTTGGGATCGCTTAACGTGATCTCAAAGCGATCCCACCCGGTAAAGCTTCGGTCAGGCCGATAGACAAATTCCCCTTCACCGGCCTTCGCCACTGTCCCGCCGCCCCACCAGGCATCGGATGCACTATAGGAAATCCGATCTCCATCCGGATCGATTGCGTCGACAACCACTGACCTTGCCTCCCCTGCAAGGACAACGAGATTTTGGACCATGACTTCGGGGAGTGGTGCGTGATTGCCAGTGGCTGCTGTGAGGTCTGTCACCGCTAGACCATAAGATGAGATGATCTCGGCGAAAGCATGGTGGAAAGAGATGTCGACAACCCCACTGACGGTGGGGGTAAAAATGTATCCGCCATGGTCCGACAATATTTTAATCGGAACCTTCGCATCCATTGGATTATTTAGCATCGAAACATTTGTGACCAGATTGGCATCTGTCGAATCGATCTTAAGATTATAAGTATGGCCTGCTTTGACATTAAGGCTAAAGTGATCTGACTCACCTACGTAATCTATTAGACCAAAATACTTCTGGCCAAGACGAATTGTTTCGCCGACTCCGGACGTCTCGCCGCTATCGTGCATCACCATCGTCGCAGTATAAAGATCGCCGATATCACCAGAAAACGATACAAGTATACCGTTGTTGTCATTAACTACAAAGGTTGCAACCGAACTGTTATCTACAAATCTAGAAGTAACTAGTGGAAATACGAAACCCTCAACCTCAAAATATGGTGGGGGCGCACCATCCACACCGCGCGCGGTGATTGTATAGGTCTGCCCCATTGGCAGATAGGTATAGTAGGAATCAACATCGTTACGAACATGAAACTTTCCTAAGATCGCATCATCTACGTACATTAAGAACTGATAGGAGTATTCATCAGGTGCATCCACAAGGAACCCGTAATCAGCTTCGTCAGCAAGCGTTGCCATCCATCACTCCGTCAGGTCCAGTGCAACCTAGGATCCTGATGTAGCCGTATCCGCAAATCATGACAGGAAAAATGGGTTTGGTTTGGACTAACAAATCCATACCTTCGCCTGACCTTCCCCGCGCCCCTAAAACCGAAAGCGGCCTTCCGGTTGCCCGAAAGACCGCTTCCACTCGGTGATCCGAAGGCTCTTGGCCATTCGAAAATGAAGGGGCGATTTACAGCCCCATTTTTACTGGCAGGCTAGGCACTCGTCGTAGTCGGTCGTTTCACCGATTACGAACTGCGGAGCCTCAGACGTGTTGTCCGCCTCGACGCCGCCGGCAAAGCCCGCGCGCTGCACTGATTTCGACCGCAGGTAGTAGAGCGACTTGATGCCCTTCTCCCACGCCTGGAAGTGCAGCATCATCAGGTCCCACTTGTCGACGTCGGCCGGGATGAACAGGTTCAGCGACTGCGCCTGGTCGATGTAGGGCGTGCGGTCTGCGGCGAATTCCAGCAGCCAGCGCTGATCGATCTCGAAGCTGGTTTTGTAGACCGACTTTTCATCGGGGCTGAGGAAATCTAGGTGCTGCACCGATCCGCCGTTTTCGAGGATCGAATTCCACACATTGTTGGAATCCTTGCTCTTCGAGGCAAGCAGCTTCTGCAGGTAGGGGTTCTTCACCACGAACGAGCCCGACAGCGTCTTGTGCGTGTAAATGTTCGCCGGGATCGGCTCGATGCAGGCGCTGGTGCCGCCGCAGATGATCGAGATCGACGCGGTGGGCGCGATCGCCATCTTGCAGCTGAAACGCTCCATCACGCCCTGGTCGGCGGCGTCCGGGCACGGCCCACGCTCGTTGGCCAGCAGCATCGAAGCCTCGTTGGCCTTCTGGTTGATGTACTGGAACATCTTGAGGTTCCACGCCTTGGCCATCGCGCTTTCGAACGGGATGTCCTTCTTCTGCAGGAACGAGTGGTAACCCATCACGCCCATGCCGACCGAGCGTTCGCGCATGGCCGAATACTTGGCGCGGGCCATCTCGTCCGGCGCGCGGTCGATATAGTCCTGCAGCACATTGTCGAGGAAGCGCAGCACGTCTTCGATGAACAGCTTCTCACCCTGCCACTCGTCCCAGGTTTCCAGGTTGAGCGACGAGAGGCAGCACACCGCCGTGCGATCGTTGCCAAGGTGGTCACGGCCCGTAGGCAGCGTGATTTCCGAGCACAGGTTCGAGGTCGAGACCTTGAGGCCCAGATCGCGGTGATGCTTGGGCATCATCCGGTTCACCGTGTCGGAGAACACGATATAGGGCTCGCCAGTTGCCAGGCGGGTTTCGACCAGCTTCTGGAACAACGCGCGCGCATCGACCTTGCCGCGCACCGAACCGTCCTTGGGGCTCAGAAGCGGGAACTCGTCGCCATCGCGCACGGCCTGCATGAAGGCATCGGTCAGCAACACGCCGTGGTGCAGGTTGAGCGCCTTGCGGTTGAAGTCACCCGACGGCTTGCGGATTTCGAGGAACTCCTCGATCTCGGGGTGAGAGACATCGAGGTAGCACGCGGCCGAACCGCGTCGCAGCGAGCCTTGCGAGATCGCCAGCGTCAGCGAATCCATCACCCGCACGAAAGGAATGATGCCGCTGGTCTTGCCGTTGAGGCCGACCGGCTCACCGATGCCGCGCACCGAGCCCCAATAAGTGCCGATGCCGCCACCGCGCGAGGCGAGCCAGACGTTCTCGTTCCACGTGGCGACGATGCCCTCCAGGCTGTCATCGACCGAATTGAGGTAGCACGAGATCGGGAGGCCGCGTCCGGTGCCGCCGTTCGACAGGACCGGCGTGGCGGGCATGAACCACAGCTTCGAGATATAGTCATAGAGCCGCTGCGCGTGACCCTGATCGTCGGCATAGGCGTCAGCCACACGGGCGAAGAGATCCTGATACGTCTCGTTCGGCAGCAGGTAGCGGTCGTCCAGCGTTTCCTTGCCGAAATCGGTCAGCAGCGCATCGCGCGACGCATCGGTCACGATGGTGAAGCGGCGATCCTCTATCGTCTTGGAGTGGCGCGCTTCAGCCTTGGGTGCGGCCATGGCGCGCGCAAGGGCTTGCGCCGCTTCGCTTTCGATCAGGCCGTGAGCTTCGCTTTTCTCGGTCATAGGCACTGCCATTTCGCCGTTGGTGCGCGATCCGGCTACCGGCTCCGCATGCAAGGATTCTGTGTTGTTTTGGTCGGGTCCGATATGGGTATTCAAAAGCGCCAATTCCACCTCATTGTCCGAAGACCGATCGTCTTGTAAGTCCATGCCGAGCCCCTGATCAAAACCGCAGACGGTAGGCAAACCTCCAGACTCCCCACAAAACATCCTGGCCTTGCGCAAGAACGCCCCGAAATTTACTGACTTTTGCCAAACCACTATCTCTAGTGGCTGGCAGCCCCACCATTACCAATCTGTAGTGGCCCGTTGAATCATTTAACGATCTGTAAGTCAATCCGAGCACCACAGCGCAAAAGAATCAGATTGGTCGGATTCTCGGCGATTCGGCACGACTTCTGATGCGCCGGGATTAATTGTTTTCCCCGGATTTTCCCTGCCAACATGCCATCGCGATTGGTTTCATTTTGGCTGTAAACTGGAACCCGGTGCAAACGAATCTCGTCGCGGTCCTTGTGTTCCTTCGAGGGCGATTCGCCAGTCAAAGGCATGGTTCCGGCTTGCCAAACGCCACGGATTGGCCATCATCCGGCCTCCAAACCCGAAGCCTCAATAACACGAGAGTCGCCATCCATGTTCAACATCATCGGTGCCATCATCAGCGGCCTCATCATCGGTGCGCTGGCGCGGTACTTCTACCCCGGCCCGGTCAACATGGGCTGGATCTCGACGATCCTGCTGGGCATCGGTGGCTCGCTGCTGGCCGGCCTCCTTACCAGCCGGGGAAGCAAGGACTTCAATCGCGCCGGCTGCCTGGCCTCGATCCTTGGCGCGATCGCGCTGATCTTCCTGGGCAGGCTGCTCAATATCGGCTGAGGCCGTGGCGCCCGGGCTCGCCACGACAGGCTTCATTGCGATCTACCGCTGGCGGGTCGCGCCGGAGCACGAGGCGGCATTCCATGCCGTCTGGCGGCAGGTCACACTGGAGGCCGGCGTCCATGGCGGGCATGGCTCCTGCCTGACCCGCGCCGATAATGGAGACCTTGTCGCCATCGCCCCCTGGCCCAGCCTCGCCGCGCGAGATCGAGCCTTCGCAGCGATGGGTGATCACGACTGGCCACCGTGCGAGCGGATCAGCGAATGGCAACTCGATCTGGTCGAAGACCTCTGGGCCGCGTCGCCCTTCACACCTTAGCTGCCAGTCAAGGCACCAGTACGGTATCGAGCGCCACCGGTAGCGTATCGGGATGATCGAGCGTGTAATGCAGTCCCCGGCTCTCCTGCCTTTGCAGCGCCGATTTCACGATCAGTTCCGCCGTCTGCAGCAGGTTGCGCAGTTCGATCAAATCGGTCGAGACCAGGAAGTGGCGGTAATATTCCTCCACTTCCTCGTTCAGCAACATGATGCGGTGCTGCGCGCGTTCAAGCCGCTTGGTGGTGCGGACGATGCCGACGTAGTTCCACATGAACCGGCGTATCTCGGTCCAATTCTGCTTGATTACGACTTCCTCGTCCGAATCGCCGACCCGGCTTTCGTCCCAGGGCTTGATCGGCGGTGGTTCGTCGAAGGCATCCCAGTGATCGAGGATATCGGCTGCCGCTGCTTCGCCGAAAACGAAGCATTCCAGCAGCGAGTTGGACGCAAGGCGATTGGCTCCGTGCAAGCCGCTCTCGGTGCATTCGCCGGCGGCATAAAGCCCGGGCAGATCGGTCTTGCCGTTAAGGTCGATGACAATTCCGCCGCAGGTGTAATGCTGCGCCGGCACCACCGGGATCGGCGCCTTGGTCATGTCGATGCCAAGGCCAAGCAGCTTTTCGTAGATTGTCGGGAAGTGCTCCATCACGAATTCGGGCGGCTGATGGCTGATATCGAGATGTACGTAATCGAGGCCATAGCGCTTGATCTGGTCGTCGATTGCGCGGGCGACGATATCGCGCGGGGCAAGCTCTGCCCGCTCGTCGTAATCGGGCATGAAGCGATGACCGGTGACGGGGTGCAGCAGCCGCCCGCCCTCGCCGCGCACCGCCTCGGTAATCAGGAAGTTCTTGACCTCCAGATTGTAGAGGCAGGTCGGGTGGAACTGCATCATCTCCATGTTGGAGACGCGCGCGCCGGCGCGCCAGGCCATCGCGATGCCATCGCCGGTGGCGCCGCGCGGCGCGGTGCTGAACAGATAGCAGCGTCCCGCCCCGCCCGTCGCCATCACCGTGGCGCGCGCCACGTGCGCCATCACGTTGCCGCTTTCCTCGTCGAGCGCGTAGACGCCCCAGACCCGGCCCGATCCCGAATACCGTGCCTCGTGCTTGCCGGTGATCAGATCGATGCACGACTGCCCGGGCAGCAGCGTGATGTTGGGGTTTGCCTCTGCCGCCTTTAGCAACGCCACCTGCACCGCCCAGCCGGTCGCATCGTTGACATGGACGATGCGGCGATGGGAATGTCCGCCCTCGCGCGTCAGGTGCAGGGTATCGCCTTCGGTGTTGAACGGCACGCCCAGCTCCACCAGCCGGTCGATCGCATGCGGCGCCCGTTCGATCACGAATTCGACGGTTTCCTGCCGGTTCAATCCCGCACCGGCGACCATCGTATCGTGGATGTGCTCTTCGAAAGTGTCGCCGGCATCGAGCACCGCAGCGATACCGCCTTGTGCCCATGCCGTGGACCCGCCGGTCAACGAGCCCTTGGCCAGCACCAGCACTTTCAATCGCTCGGCAAGAGCAAGCGCCGCGGTCAGTCCCGCGGCTCCCGATCCCACGACGATTACATCGTAATGCGCGCTTGCATGCTGCGCCGTTTCGTCGACATCGCTCTCCATGGTTCTTTCCTTGCCGATGCAGATCGCATCCCGCAAGTTTTTGCGCCGGAGTAACGCCAGTTCGCTCATGGTGCGTTGCAGCACCCCGGTATTCCGGCTAATGTGCTTGCGCGAGTTAGTGCCTAAGGACGAATCTCAAGATCGGCCGATAAAAGATTATAAATCAATATCTTGTCGATCTCTCGAAAAGAGCGAGGGAAATCGCGTTGGCGTTTCGAATTCCTCTATGCCTGTTCAACAGGCATGAGCCTGATCGCCGTGAGGCGGTATGGGATGGCCGGCAATTCACCGGCACTTGCGTGCATTGCAAGGCCCGCATCCGCCGCGCCAGCCGCGGTAAATGGCTCAAGGACTGGAAACTGGACGGCTGACGGGGGCGAAATCGAGTCAGGCAACCGTTTGCGATTCAGACGTCAGCGACACGAACACGTCTTCCAGATCCGCCTCGCGCGTCGTCACATCGACGATGGCAAAGCCTTGTGCCTGCACGGATGCCAGCACTTCGCCAGCATTGTTCGCGTCCTTGTTGTACGTGATCTCGACCACCCGCTCGCCAGCGCGTTCGCACTTGAGAAAGCCAGGATGTGACGGGAGTTCGACCACATCCTGGTCGAGCGTCAGCACCACTACCTTCTCGCGCGCCATGCCGACCAGTTCGCGCGTCGGCTTGTTGGCGATGACTTCGCCGTGGTTGATGATCGCGATCCGGTCGCACAGTTCCTCGGCTTCTTCGAGGTAGTGCGTGGTCAGCACGATGGTGACGCCTTCGCGGTTCATCTCGGTGACGAGCTCCCACAACTGGCGGCGCAGTTCGACATCAACCCCGGCGGTCGGCTCATCGAGCACCAGCACCGGCGGGGCATGGACCAGTGCCTTGGCGATCAGCAGACGGCGCTTCATCCCGCCCGACAGCGTGCGCGCATAGGCATTGCGCTTGTCGGCCAGATGCACCGCGCGCAGCAGGTCTTCACTGCGGCGCAGCAGCTTGGTGATGCCGTATAGCCCAGCCTGGATCTCGAGCACTTCGAACGGGGTGAAGAACGGATCGAACACGATCTCCTGCGGCACGATGCCGATCGAACGCTTGGCGTTGCGCATATCGCGATCGATATCAAAGCCCCAGATATCGATCTCGCCCGAGGTCTTCCTGACCAACCCGGCCATGATGTTGATCAGCGTCGACTTGCCCGCGCCGTTCGGCCCAAGCAGCCCGAAGATGCCGCCTTCGGGGACATCGAACGACACCCCCTTCAAGGCCAGCTTCGCCTCCCCGCCCGCCGGGGCATAGCGCTTGACGACATTGCGGATCGAAATGGCTGGCGTGCTGCTCATGCCGCTGCATGTGGGACAGGAACGCGGCGGGGTAAAGGGGGGCAAAGCTTCACGGTTTGGGTTTGGACGTCATCGGCTTTCGATTTTAGCATTCCAACTGGAAAACCGCGCCGAGCCTTGGTAATCGCCAGCGCATGAGCACAGCCCCTGAAACCGTCCACACCGATTCCCGCCGCGTTTCCTGCGATGGGGCCAGCGATATCCGTACCGCCGGGAATTATCGCCCCGCCGCGCTCGGTCATCCGCGCGTGTGGCTGGAGATCGACGAGAAGGGCTATGTCGATTGCGGCTATTGCGACCGCCGCTTCGTCCTCAACAGCGATCCGCACGCGCATGGTATCCACGAATTGTCGCCGGGTCACCTGCCGGAGCCGGACGACGCCACGACGGCGTGATTTGCTCCTGCGGCACACACTTCCCTGATCCAAACCCCGTCGACCCGGCGCAGGCAGGGGCCTAAACGGACTATCGCCAGCCCGCGACGGCTGTTGGCGTAGGCAAGGTTGGTTGGGCCCCTGCCTTCGCAAGGGCGACGGACTATCAAGCTCACTGCGTCGCACTCCCGCCTTTCGCCCGCCGGAATGTCTCCCTATATCGGCGCCATGGCATCCATACCCGATCATCGCTCGCTCCTTTACCGCAACGGCCAACTTTCGCCCGAAGAGGCGCAGGCGCTTGCCGCCGAAACGCTGTCGCGCTGCGATGACGGTGAATTGTTCCTCCAGTTCATCGCCTCCGAAAGCTTCGGCTTTGATGACGGCCGGCTGAAAACCGCCGACTATTCGCGCGATTCGGGCTTTGGCTTGCGCGGCGTGTCAGGCGAGATGACCGGGTTCGCCCACGCCAACGACATTTCCGCCAATGCGATCCGCCGCGCGGGCGAGACGCTGCAACTGCTCGATCCGGCAACCGGCACCCCTGCCCCGGCGCCGCGCCGCAACAACCGCCACCTCTACACCGATGCCTCGCCGCTCGATCTGGTGCCCTTCGCCGAGAAGGTGAAGCTGCTTGAGATGATCGACGCCGCCGCCCGCGCCCGCGATCCGCGTGTCGCGCAGGTCAGTTGCTCGATTTCCGGCTCGTGGTCGGTGGTGGAGATCGTGCGCGCCGATGGCTTCGTCGCCACCGATGTTCGCCCGCTGGTGCGGCTCAACGTCAACATCGTCGCCGAGAGCAACGGTCGGCGCGAGACGGGCAATTTCGGCATGGGTGGCCGCTGGCTCTATGACGATCTGTTCAAGCCCGAGAACTGGAACCGCGCGATCGACACCGCGCTGGATCAGGCGCTGGTCAATCTCGAAAGCGTGGATGCCCCTGCTGGCGAGATGACCGTGCTGCTCGGCCCCGGCTGGCCCGGCGTGCTGCTGCACGAGGCGGTCGGCCACGGCCTGGAAGGCGATTTCAACCGCAAAGGCACGTCGGCGTTTTCCGGCAAGATCGGCGAGCGCGTCGGCGCGCCCGGCGTCACCGTGGTGGACGATGGCTCGATGGCCAACCGGCGCGGCTCGCTCTCGATCGACGATGAAGGCACGCCCACGCAGGAAACCGTGCTGATCGAGGACGGCATCCTCAAAGGCTACATGCAGGACCGGCTCAACGCCCGGCTGATGGGCATGGAGCCCACCGGCAACGGCCGCCGCGAGGATTACGCCCACGCCCCGATGCCGCGCATGACCAATACCTTCATGCGCGCCGGCAACGACGATCCTGCCGAACTTCTGTCGCGCATGAAGAACGGCATCTACGCCAAGAGCTTCGGCGGCGGTCAGGTCGATATCGTGTCGGGCAAGTTCGTGTTCTCGTGCACCGAGGCCTACAAGGTAGAGAACGGCAAGATCGGCGCACCGATCAAGGGCGCAACGCTGATCGGCGACGGCCCCAGCGTGCTCACCCGCGTGAAGGGCATCGGCAACGACATGGCGCTCGACGAAGGTGTTGGCGTGTGCGGCAAGGGCGGGCAGAGCGTGCCAGCCGGTGTCGGACAACCGACGCTGCTGATCGAGGGACTGACTGTCGGCGGAACGGCGTAAGGCTGCGGTCAGCCGTGGTTCATTGGCGGCATGTTAACCCACCATAATCGCGAGGGGTCGTGAAAGCAAATCCGGAGTTTTTCTGATGAAACGTATCGCCGTGATGACCTTGGCCGCGCTCGCCGTGCTGGCCGCTCCTGCTGTTCAAGCGAAGCCGAAGATCACGGGCGAGCAGAAGCTTGCCAAGATTCTTGAGGGCCGTGAAGCCGGGGAGCCCGTCTCCTACCTTCCGGTTTATGAAACGCGCGACGTCAAAGTGATCGACAAGACCGCGCTGGTTTATGGCTCGGGCAGGACGGTTTACGTCAATCGCCCTACCAACCCGGAATCGCTCGACAGCAATGACGTACTGGTGACCAATTTGCGCACCAGCCAGCTCTGCCGGATGGACATCGTCCGTCTGCACGATCGCAGCCCGGGTTTCTTCTTCACCGGCACTGTCGGCTTGACGGAATTCGTGCCTTACCGAAAGCTTGCGGCCAAGTAATCTGATGGATCGGGGCGCATTCTGCTAAAGCACGCGCGCCCCATAGCGCGGGTAACGCTGGCGGCGCTTTATACGCTGGCCGGTGTGCTGCATCTGATCAATCCGCACCCGTTCGTATCGATCATGCCCCCGCTCGTGCCATGGCCCGTGGCGATCGTGGTATTGACCGGCATTGCCGAACTGCTGGGTGCGGTCGGGCTGGTGCAGCCATTTTCGCCGGCGCTGCGGCGTGCCGCCGGGTGGGGACTGGCGGCCTATGCCTTGTGTGTCTGGCCAGCAAATGTGCAGCACATGCTGATTGACATGGCCAAGCCTGACCTTGGCCTTGGCATGGCCTACCACCTGCCGCGACTGGCATTTCAGCCGGTGCTGATCTGGCTGGCACTGTGGACCGGCGGGGTGACGGACTGGCCCTGGCGGCGAGCCCGCTAGGTCGGGACCTGCGGTTTATTTAGTGCATCCGGAATGCATCTTTGAGGGTTGCCGCTTTCGCCTGAGAGACGTATCCCAAACGCCTGCGAGCCCTAGGTGCCGCGCGACCTTGCGCCAAGGATAGTTGATGCAACTGACCCGCTACACCGACTACGCCGTGCGCGTCCTGCTGCATGTTGGCTCACGCGATGAAGGCAGCTTGTCCTCGATTGCCGAGATCGCCAGCGTTTACGGAATTTCGCGCAACCACCTCATGAAAGTGGTTCAGGATCTGGGGCAGGCCGGCTTTCTGGAAACCGTGCGGGGGCGCAATGGCGGGCTGAAACTTGGCCAGCCCGCTGAAGCGATCCGCATCGGTGCCGTCATCCGTCACACGGAACAGGGCTTTGACCTGGTCGATTGCAGTTCGTGCATCATTGCCCCCGCCTGCACCCTGCCCAGCATATTGAACGAAGCGACGAGCGCGTTCCTCGCCGTGCTCGATCAATATACCCTGGCCGACGTCCTGCACCGCCGAGCGGACCTGCGCGGTCTGTTCGGCGGGTTCCAACCTTTGAAGCAAGCGATCAAACAGGTAGCGCGCGAAGATCATCCTGCCCGATAAGCAGGTATCACTCCCACTCAATCGTGCCCGGCGGCTTCGATGTATAGTCATAGACCACGCGATTGATGCCCTTCACTTCGTTGATGATTCGGGTCGCGACCTGGCTGAGGAAGGCGGAATCGAACGGATAGATGTCGGCCGTCATGCCGTCGGTCGAGGTGACGGCGCGTAGCGCGCAGACGTTGTCGTAGGTGCGGCCATCGCCCATCACGCCCACGGTCTTGACCGGCAGCAGCACCGCGAACGCCTGCCAGATCGCGTCGTAAAGCCCGGCGTTGCGGATTTCCTCGAGATAGACGGCATCGGCCTTGCGTAGCGTGTCGCACCGCTCGCGGGTGACTTCGCCCGGAATGCGGATCGCAAGGCCGGGTCCGGGGAACGGGTGACGACCGACGAAGATGTCGGGCAGCCCGAGTTCGCGGCCAAGATCGCGCACTTCGTCCTTGAACAGTTCGCGCAACGGCTCGACCAGCTTCATGTTCATGCGCTCGGGCAAGCCGCCAACGTTGTGGTGGCTCTTGATCGTCACCGAAGGTCCGCCGGTGAACGAGACGCTCTCGATCACATCGGGATAGAGCGTGCCTTGCGCAAGGAATTCGGCGCCGCCGATCTTCTTCGCCTCGTCGTCGAACACGTCGATGAAGGTCTTGCCGATGAACTTGCGCTTCGCCTCGGGATCGGTGACGCCCTCCAGTCCCTTGAGGAACAGCGTCGATGCGTCGACGTGCACCAGCGGGATATTATAGGCGTTGCGGAACAGGCTGACGACTTGCTCGGATTCGCCCAGCCGCATCAGGCCATGATCGACGAATACACAGGTAAGCTGATCGCCGATCGCTTCGTGGATCAGTACCGCCGCTACCGCCGAATCGACACCGCCCGAAAGCCCGCAGATCACCTTGCCGGTGCCGACTTGCGCGCGGATTTCGTCGATCTTGGTCTTGCGGAACTCGGCCATTGTCCAGTCGCCGTGCATGCCGCAGACGTGGCGGACGAAGTTCTTGAGCAGCTTCGCGCCGTCCGGCGTGTGCACCACCTCGGGGTGGAACTGCATCGCGTAGATGCGCTTCTCGTCGTTGGCGATGACCGCGAACGGTGCGCCGGGGCTGGAAGCGACCGGGCGGAAACCGCTGGCCAGCTTGGTCACCTTGTCGCCGTGGCTCATCCACACCTGATGGCGCTCACCCCTGGCCCACAAGCCGTTGAACAGCGCGCAATCGTCGGCAATCTCGATGAAGGCGCGGCCGAATTCACCGGCATCGCCCAGCAGCACTTCGCCGCCCAACTGGTGCATCAGCGCCTGCTGGCCGTAGCAAATGCCCAGGATCGGCAGCCCGCTATCGAGTATCGCCTGGGGAATGCGCGGACCGTCTTCGTCGATCACCGAGGCCGGCGATCCCGAGAGGATAACGCCGCGCGGCTTCATCCGGGCGAAGGCGGCCTCTGCCGCGGAGAACGGCGCGATCTCGGAATAGACTCCGGCCTCGCGCACGCGGCGCGCGATGAGCTGGGTCACCTGACTGCCGAAATCGACGATCAGGATGGACTCCGGGGTCTGGCTGCCGGTCGGTTCTTGCGTCTGTTCGTTCATGTCGGGGAACTAGTCGCGGTCGCGATGGGTGTCCAGATGGCGCGCATGGGAAAAGGCGACCAGGCTTTCGATCTGCAAATCATCCGTTCGAGCAGTTGCGTTTCTTGCAAGCAAGATTGTTGCGTTTGCGTTTGTTATCGTTACTCCGCCTACCTAAATGGCCGGCGTCAGGGCGACCCCGGAAAAACAAAAAATGGGTGCCGCCCCGCAGGAAAGAACAGGGATAAAATGATGACTCTACTTCACCGTACGGTAGGCTTTGCCGCCGCTTTGGGTGTAAGTGCGCTCACGTTCGCACTCACCCTGGCGTAATCGCCAACGTCTCCGATAACACTCGTAGACACTGACAGGGGCGGCTCGCAAGAGCCGCCCTTTTCGCATCCGCAGCATGCAAGGCTTGCAATTGGATGTAGCCATCATTCTCGCCCGGGCTTGAACCATTTTCAGAGGGCATCGAGGCAGCCGATATGCGCCCTCGCGGATATGCGGCTGGGTCTTCAAATGGGCGAGATAGGATTGCGGCTTGGCCGTTATGCCCTGCCCCCCCACGATCAGCCACCAATGGAGCATGATTTCCTTGTGGAAGGAAGCGTGCGAAACGGGTTCCTTCCTGCCCCTTCCGTGCCTATATGCTGGGCATGGCAAGCACTGACGAAACCCCGCCCCAAGGCGGCAAGAACACCAATTCCTACGGCGCCGATTCGATCAAGGTCCTCAAGGGGCTGGACGCCGTGCGCAAGCGCCCCGGCATGTATATCGGCGATACCGATGACGGATCGGGCCTGCACCACATGGTGTTCGAGGTTTCCGACAACGCCATCGACGAGGCGCTGGCCGGCCATTGCGATCTGGTGCTCATCGAACTGAACCCTGACGGGTCGGTGTCGGTGGAAGACAACGGACGCGGCATTCCCACTGGCATTCATGCCGGCGAAGGCGTTTCCGCCGCTGAAGTGATCATGACCCAGCTTCACGCGGGCGGAAAGTTCGAAAACACCTCGGAAGACAATGCCTACAAGGTTTCGGGCGGCCTGCACGGCGTGGGCGTGTCCGTGGTCAACGCCCTGTCGGAATGGCTGGAACTGACGATCTGGCGCGACGGCAAGGAGCACTGGATGCGCTTTGCCTATGGCGATGCCGTCAGTCCGCTGATCGAACGCGGCGATGCGCCCTCCGATGGCGCGGGCGGTACCAAGAAAGGCACGCGCGTGACCTTCCTTGCCTCGACCGAGACGTTCAAGAACGTCACCGAATTCGATTTCGAGAAGCTGGAGCACCGCTACCGCGAGCTCGCGTTCCTCAATTCGGGCGTCCACATCGTGCTGCGCGACAAGCGCCACGAGGAAGTGGCCGAGCACGACCTGTTCTACGAAGGTGGCATCGCGGCATTCGTGAAGTATCTCGATCGCAACAAGACGCCGCTGCTGGCCGAACCGATCGCCATCTCGTCCGAGCGCGATGGCGTTGGCATCGAAGTGGCGCTCGAATGGAACGATTCGTACTACGAGAACGTGCTGTGCTTCACGAACAATATCCCGCAGCGTGATGGCGGCACCCACTTGGCTGCGTTCCGTGCTGCACTGACGCGCACGCTCAACAACTATTCCGAGAAATCGGGCCTGCTCAAGAAGGAAAAGGTCTCGCTGACCGGCGAGGATATGCGCGAGGGCCTGACCGCGATTGTGTCGGTCAAGCTGCCCGATCCCAAGTTCTCCTCGCAGACCAAGGACAAGCTGGTCTCGTCCGAAGTGCGTCAGCCGCTGGAAAGCCTGATGGCCGACCGCATGAACGATTGGCTGGAAGAAAACCCCGGCCACGCCAAGTCGATCGTCCAGAAAATCATCGACGCAGCCGCCGCGCGCGAGGCTGCCAAGCGTGCCCGTGAACTGACCCGGCGCAAGGGCGCGATGGATATCGCCAGTCTGCCCGGCAAGCTGGCCGATTGCCAAGAGCGTGATCCCTCGAAGTGCGAACTGTTCCTGGTCGAGGGCGACTCGGCAGGTGGTTCGGCCAAGCAAGGGCGCGACCGGAATTACCAGGCGATCCTGCCGCTCAAGGGCAAGATCCTCAACGTCGAGCGGGCGCGGTTTGACCGGATTATCTCGTCGAAGGAAGTCGGGACGCTGATCCAGGCGATGGGCACCGGCATCCGCGATGACTTCAACCTCGCCAAGCTGCGCTACCACAAGATCGTCATCATGACCGACGCAGACGTCGATGGTGCGCATATCCGCACTCTGCTGCTGACGTTCTTCCACCGCCAGATGCCCGAAATCATCCGGGGCGGGCACCTCTTCATCGCCCAGCCGCCGCTCTACAAGGTCAACAAGGGCCGCTCGGAAGTCTACCTCAAGGACAACGCCGCGCTGGACCGCTATCTGGTGGAAGCCGGAACCGCCGGTCGGGTGCTCGAAACTGCGGGCGGCGCCCGTGGCGGCCAGGAACTTGCCGCACTGGTTGAGCATTCGCTCCGCCTGCGCGCCTTGATGGGCTTCGTTCCGCGCCGCTACGATCCCGCCGTGATCGAGACAATCGCACTGGCGGGCGTGCTCGATCAAGACCTCACGCGCGAGCAGCGTGCCGCCGCGATTCAGGCAGCAGCCGAATGGATCGGACGCGGTGATCTTGAAGCGCGCTGGTCCGGCCTGTTGCTGGAGGACGGTTCGGTTCTGCTCGAACGGCTGTGGCGCGGCGTTACCGATGCCTTCCCGATCGAAGCAAGCTTTCTGGTCAGCGCCGAGGCGCGCAAGTTGTCAAAGCTGGCGGGCGAATTCGCCGATGTCTATCGCGGCACCGCGCGGCTCGTGCGCGCCGCCGCTGCCGTCGAGGCACCCGAGCCGGAACCGGCCGCTAGCGAAGACGAAGAGGAAGAGGCGCCCGCAGCCACGCGCCCCGTCGCCGGTGACAGCACGATAACCCGGCCCACGCAGCTGCTCGACACCGTGCTGGCCAACGGCCGCAAGGGCCTGTCGATCGCGCGCTATAAGGGTCTGGGCGAAATGAATGCCGAACAGCTCTGGGAAACGACGCTCGATCCCGACCACCGCATCCTGCTGCAGGTGAAGGTTGAGGACGCCGACGTCACCGACGAGATCTTCACCCGCCTGATGGGCGACGTGGTCGAACCGCGCCGCGATTTCATCCAGGAGAACGCGCTGAACGTCGCCAATCTGGACGTCTAGCACGCAGGCCTCTGGGGGCGTTTCGACGGGGGTCATAAGTGAGACACTGGTGGGTTGCGGCAGTCCTGCCGACGATAGCGATAAGCTCTCAGTGCATGGCGGCTGAAGCGACTGATCCCCCTACTTTGCTCGCCGCATTTGGGCAGAGCATCGATCCAGAAAGCTGTGCGCGAAACGCAAACGTGCTTTTCGCCACGCTCGATTCCAAACCTGTTCGCGCGATGCCGGAAAAGGCAAGGGGCGACTTCCTAGCCTCGGTAGCCCTATGCGCGCACTATCTTGACCGTCCCAAAGACATCCAAAGCTACGCGATGGCTGCGACGAAATTAGGGGACAATCCGGTAGCGTGGCGTCTTCGTCTTCTTTCGGAAATGCGCAGTGGCTCCCATGAGGACGCACTCAGCACCATTGAAACAATGGAAGCCCGTCTGCCTAAGTTGCTGGTGGACCTACCGGTACGGTGGATCGAACAATTCTACCGTAAAATGAAAGAACGCAATCAGGACGAACTACAGCTACGTTTGCTAACAGTCATCGGCCGCCCAGAATTCCAGTTTTCCGATGATATCCGGTCGATCGACTGGATGCTTGCAGACTATGCGACGATCCTGAACAAAGCCGGACAACCTGACCAAGCGGCACAGATTGTTGCTCGCGTGACCGATCCCGGCACATTGCGAAATCTCAGCCTGACCCCCGGATTGCGCCACCTTTTTCCTGCTACCTTCAATTCGCGCGCTGCAGTCGAGGCGGAACTGGAGCGGTACCGCGCGTTGGCGCGGAAAAATCCCGACAGGACAGAAGTGCTGCTGG
This sequence comes from uncultured Novosphingobium sp., assembly GCA_964502105.1. Lineage (GTDB taxonomy): Bacteria > Pseudomonadota > Alphaproteobacteria > Sphingomonadales > Sphingomonadaceae > Novosphingobium. The sequence continues at coordinate 88,978 of CAZCUS010000003.1, forward strand.
ACGTCGCCCGCATGCAGCGCAGCTTGGGCAAACCCGAGGATGCATTGAAGACGCTCATGGAAGCGGATCCGGCGCAAACGAACAGCAAGTTTGTCGATGCCGATGCGATGGCGAATTGGTGGTGGAACGATATTTCCAGAACCTACAGGCAACTGGCCCGCGATGCCGAAGCCGAAGCGGCTTTGCGTCGTGGCATTGCAATGAGAGAGAGCAACCAAACGAATGTGAGCCAGACGATTAATCTTGCGAGCCGATACGAGGCCGATGGCAGATATGAAGATGCTCTGGCCGTTCTTGGTGGAATTGGGCCCACAATCACGCAATATGGACTGGCGGCGTGGCGCACAGTCAAGTCCTGTGCGCTGGCAAAGACCGGGAAGCGAAGCGCGGCGCTGGCGGAATTTGCGCAACTCCGGAAATTAGGAGCGGACTATCCCGGCGGGCTGCTCGAAGTGCAGATCTGCTTGGAGGACTACGACGCTGCCGCTGATATGCTCGTCCATAGTTTGAAAGACCCCAAACGTATTCCCGAGATGCTGCTGCTGCTTTCCGAATTTGATTCCCTACCCGCAAACAGGCCGCTATCAGCGCTGGATCTCGGCCTTGATAAGCTTAGACAACGGCCCGAAGTCGCGGCGGCAATCGCAGCTGCAGGCGGCACACGTCGCTTCCGTGTGGTTGACGAGCGCTAGATCTAAACGACTTGCCTGTTCCGGCAAAACCAACCACGTAAAGAACGAGCCGCTGGTCGTTAAATCTAGCTGGCTTCCAGCGTCATGGCGGAGGTGCAGTAGTCGCGCTCCTTGGAGCGCACCCATGCGCCTCCTATATCGGGACGCATGAGCAAAGCCCCCGGAAATGACGTCTTCGAAGCTCTGGCGGTGAAGGCGTTCCGCCGTATCCCTGCGCCTTTTGCCCAGCATCTCGACGGTATTACCATCCGCGTCGAGGAGTTCGCCGATGCCGAAACCCTGGCGAGCGTCGGTCTGGATGACCCGTGGCACCTCACCGGCTTGTATCATGGCCGCCCGATGGACGCCGAATCGATCTGGTCGACCGGGCAGCTACCGCCAGTGATCACGCTCTACCGCCAGCCGCTGCTTGCCGAGTGGTGCGAGACCGGAGTGGTGCTGGAGGAACTGGTCTCCCATGTCGTGATCCACGAGGTTGGGCACCATTTCGGCTTGTCGGACGAGGACATGCACGCGCTGGAGCGACAGGCGGATTAAAAATCCATCTGCACGCCCAGCCGAACCGATCGCGGTTGCAACGGGGTGATCTGGTTGCGATCGCGCACCTGAAAAGGCGAGCCAAGCGCGAAGCGGTTGCCCTTGGCATCGAGCAGGTTGGTGAGCGAGAGGCTGTAGCGCACATCGCCCGCGCGCAGCGTCGCCTCCAGCCCGGTATCGAGGTAATCGCCCTGATTCTGCCCCAGCACCGGGCCGACGCCCAAAGTCGAATCGCCCACGTAGCGACCGAACCCGGTCACTTCGACATCGTGGCGCGCATCGATCGGCGTTGCCCAGGTGACGCCCAGCCGCGCGGTCATGTCGGCAATGTTGGGCAGCCGGGTGAATGCATCCGGCCGCGCAGTCGGCAGCACGAAATTGAGGATCGCCGTGCGCTCGGTCACCTCGCTGCGGTTGACATAAAGCGCCGCGTCGATCTCCAGCGACGGGGCAGGACGCCAGCGTCCCGACGCGCCGACAGAGAAGACGCGGCCATTGCCGACGTTGGTCGTCGTCGGAAAACCATAGCCATCGATAAGATCGGCCTGAATGTCGCGCCAGTCGGTCCACGAAGCGCTGCCTTCGACCTCGAGCGCGCCGCCCCGATAGCGCAGCCCCGCCTCGACCGACCGTACCCGGTCCCCCTGATAGCGCTGGACGAACTCGCGGCGCACTGCGACGCCGCCTGGCCGGAACCCCTCCTGATAGCGCGCAAAGACAGTGGTCGTATCCGATGGCTGGAACGAAACCGCCAGCGACGGCAGGAACCGGGTCTCACTTCGACTCGCCCGTGCGCCGGGGTCCAGGCTGTAGGCCAATTGCACAGCTTGGGCCCGGGCGCTGGTATCGAGTTCATAAAAGCTCAGGTCTACGGGCGCCGACAGGCCCGGAATGATCTGGAACGCCACATCCTGCACATTACCCGACAGGCGCGAATGCGTCAGCCGCCCGCCGAACGTCACGTTCACGCGGGGCACCACCTTTACGGTCGCCTCGCCATAGCCGGTCACTTCGCTGACTTCGTTGCTCACGCCAGTCAGCGGGCTGAACAGTTGGTCGGCGTTCATCCCGCGCCGAACTTTGGCTTCGTTGCGCAGCACGCTGCCCGCAATCAGCCAGCCGGTGGCGTCGCCCCCGCTCTTTGCGAGGCGCACCTCGCCTGTAAACATGTTGACGCGATTGGACTGGGTGTAGCGGGCCGTGGCAGCAGTGCTCTCCGGCAGTTGTGCGGCGTCCGCCGAATTGGCCAGTTCCGGGCCTTCGAAAACCTCGAACACGTCTTGATAGGCGCAGCCGAACGACGACGTGAATTCGATCTCGTCCCAGTTCTTGCGCAGAACGACGTCGGCTAGCAGGAAGTCGTTGTTATAGGGCTGTGCCATCAGGCTCGACCGTTTCAACCCGCCGAACTCGCGCTCTGAATACTGGCTGTCCTTGCCGTCAATGCGCTGGCCGACCACGCTGGTGTCGATGGTCAGGCCATCGCCGCCATCGAAGCGCAAAGAGGCACGGCCGCCGATGGCCTCGACGTCGTTGATGTCCCTGAGGCCACGGCCCACATCGTCGATGTAACCGTTCTCCACCGAGCCAAATGCCACCGCGCGCAGTCCCAGCTTGCCCTCGACGATGGGCAAGTTGATCACCGCGCCGCCATCCATGCCCGGCTTGCCGTGCTGCACGGCCTCCATGCCGCCCCAAACGCTGCCGCCGACCGTATCGAGCAGCGGTTCGCGCGGCACGACGCGAACGATGCCGCCCAGCGAGCCCGCGCCGTATAGCGTACCTTGCGGACCTTCGAGAACCTCGATGCGGCGCACGTCGAACAGCTTGAGGCTGGGATCGGGGGCGCTGTAAGTGATGCGGCTATTGCCCCAGTATTGCCCGACAGTCGCCTGGGTCGGCCCGACGAAGCTGGAATCCGCGATACCGCGAATGAACAGCTTGTTGCGTCCCGGCCCCAGGTGCGTGGAGATCACACTGGCGACCGCAGCCTCGATCGCGTCGCTACCCCGCCGACCCGATGCGCTGGTAATGCGATCGCCGTCAACGATGTGCACCATGCCCGGATAAGCGCCGATCGGAATATCGCGCTTGGTGCCGGTGACCACGATCTCGACCGGTTCCGGGACTTCGAACTGCTGCGGCTCGGCGCGTTGCTCCACCGGGACGGCGCGGGCTGGAATGGAAGAGCGCCGGGCGTCGGGATCGACCTCGACCAGAAACGTATCGTTAGCCACGCGCCGCGCGCGCGCGCCCGACTGCCGGAGCATGAGGACAAGCGCCTCGCCGGCGGACATCTTGCCGCGCACCGCGCGCACGCGCAGCTTTGCCACTTCGGGATCGCGAAAACCGATACTCGATCCACTCTGTTGGCCAAGCTGGCGCACGGCCTGGTCGAGCCGGGCTGCGGGCACATCGACGGGTATCCGCTCCTCGCGAGCGATCGCGGGAGACGCCAGAACCACTGCTGTGAGCGGGAGCAGCCTAGCGAGACGAACCATCAGATGGCATCAACTCCCAGTTGTCGGAACCTTCGCTGACCCTCACGCCCAGCAGCGGCGCGGCGCGGGTCATCACTTCCTGCGGGGTGCCCTCGGTCGCGATGGTGCCGCTGTACCGCAGGCGCTCGGTACCGGGCGACAGACGCACCGGCTTGCCGATGCTGCGCGACAGATCGCGCGCCACCGCAGCCAAAGCCGCATTGTCATAGAGCAGAAGACCCCCTCGCCAGCTTCCGATCGAGGCGGGATCTGCCTTGCGCAGTTCCGGCTTGGCATTGGGCGAAGGGCGCACCAGCGCATCGCCGGGTTCCAGCCGGATAGGCTGGCGGGCAGCATCGAAGATCACTGCGCCTTCGGCCACGCCGACTTCGAGCGCGCCGCCATCGTGCACCACGTTGAACACGGTGCCGGCGTCGATCAGCCGGGTTTCGCCGGCCACGACCACGAATGGGTGCTCTGCATCATGATGCACTTCGAACAACGCCTCGCCCCGCTCAATCGTGACCATGCGCGGACGCTCGGGATCGTAGGCGATGCGCGTATCGCCATTGAGCGCGATCCGCGTGCCGTCCGACAAGGCAATGCTCATATGCTCGCCTGGCGCAGTGGCGACCTCGGTGCCACCCGGCGCGTTGGAGAGCGTCGTCCAGGTGCCGATACCCACGAGCGCTGCCGCGATGGCACCGCCGAACGCCAGCCAGGGGCGGCGGCGAGCGGGCGTGGCGGGGCCTCCTGTTGTGCCGGACACCGCCATTGGCGCGCGCTTGTCAGCCAGCTTGAGTTCGGCCGCCCAACTGTCTTCTTCCAAAGCGGTTTCGTATGCGGCGAGGTGTTGGGGATTTGCTTCGAGCCAGGCTGAAAGATCATCCCAGTTTTTGAAACTGGGATCGTTTACCCGGATCATCCATAGACGGGCTGCGTCCATGACGTCTGATTCCTTCTCGGTCATGTCCTCGCCCCCCAGCCCGGAGACGTAACCGTGGGAGTCATTCCGCATCGAATTTCGCCTTTAATTGCGCGACGGCGCGATAGGCCTTCTGGAGATCCTTCTCAACCGAACTGAGGCTTATTCCCATCTCCTGCGCAATGATTATCTGACTGACCCCTTCGATACGATAACGGCGAAACACTTGCGCAATGCGTGGGCCAAGCTGTTCGAGCACGGCTTCCACCGTGCGCAAACGCTCACGCGCGATCAGCACGCGTTCGCCCAGCGGCTCTTCCTCAGCCGTCGGCGCGGTGTCGTGCCAATCGAACTGGCGGCGTTCGCGGCTCACCTTGGAGCGGCGGACATCGCGCATCAGATTCTCGGCAGCGCGGAACAGATACGACATCGGGTCGGCGATCGGCTGCGCTGCGGCGCTGGCCACCCGCTGCCATAACTCATGCAGCAGATCTTCCGCATCCTCGCCCGCACCGCGCGCCGCGAGGAAACGCAGCAGCCGGTGGCGTTCGTTGATCACGACGCCCTGCAGGCCGCTGATCTGTAGTTCCGTGTCCAGTTCCGACAATGGGATCATCCCGGTGCGCGAACCCGGACTGCGATCCGCCCCCGGGCTGCCGGCGGGTAAATCCCGCGCGTGGATCTGCGTCAACGCAGAATCTCGGACCAATCTCAAGACCCCGGCTCCGCGCCCTGTGCCGTTTTCAAGCGGCGTCGTGCGAATTCCGAGACGTGCGGAGCCGTACCCACCAGCGGTCCCGTGCGTATGATTGTGTGCTCGACGAAAGTTGCGGGGCTGACACCGGCATTGCCGCCAAGATACGCAAGCGGATTCTCCGGCTGACCATTGGCGCGCACCTCGAAGTGCAGATGGCTGCCGGTCGAACGTCCGGTCGAGCCCATCAGGGCGATCGTCTCGCCATTGGCCACGGCCATGCCGGGCTGCACCAGCACGCGCGACAGGTGGCCATAACGGGTGCGCAACCCGCCGCCGTGATCGACCTCTATCATGTTGCCATATCCGCCAGCCCAGGCGGCGTACACCACGGTGCCGGCGGCCGAAGACTTAACCGGCGTTCCCAGCGGACCCGGAATATCGATGCCGGCGTGCAGCCGCCGTCCGCCCCGGATGGGATCGACGCGATAGCCGAAGCGCGACGTCAGCCGGGGCAACGCTGCGGGAGATGCGACGCGTGCTGGCGATATCCGGCGTTGGCGCGAAACGGTCGCATCCCTCAATGGCCGTTCTTTGCTGGGCACCATTTTCTGATCGGGCAGGAAATCCTGCAAATCCATCATACGCATCCGAAAAACCTCGCTGTCTCCGCTTGGCAGTTCGGCCGGGGCCGCGGCGATAACCGGGCCTGAACCGATTATCAGCCACACTGCGGGCGGGAAAAGGAACATGGGACGGACGGGCATCGCAGTGAGGACGGAGCCGTTCCGGCGATCCCGCAACGACAATCGACAAAACTTTCCGCACGCCGATTTTCCTGAGCGGTTTGGCATTTTCCTATGCGGGAGCGCCATCGCTGCTCCGTCTCAACCCTGCCAGCAACGCTCATCAGGATTGGGAGGCCAGACTAATGAATACCAGCGAACGCGCGATGCTCGATATGCTGAAAAAGGGCCGGGACGACTTTGGCGTCGTCGCGGTCAAGGCAGAGTTCGAGGCCGAAGGCACCCGTCCGGATGAACTGCTCCGGCTGCTCGAACTGACTCACCGTGCCGACCTGAACGTAGCGCTGAAGATCGGCGGCTGCGAGGCGGTGTCGGACCTTCTCGCCGCCAAGCTTTACGGCGCGGATCACATCATCGCGCCGATGGTCGAGACGCCTTATGCGCTGACCAAGTTCGTCGAGGCGCGCGCCAAGACCTGGGGCGAGGATGCGCATAACGCGAAGTTCCTGTTCAATCTCGAAACCCAGTCCACGCTCGCCAATCTGGAAGCGATGCTGCCGATCGCGGCGGCCCATCTGGACGGTATCGTCTTCGGTCGCGTCGATTTCACGCTGTCATGCGGCAAGCCGCGCGGCGCCATAAACGCGCGCGACATTACTGAAGCAGTGCTGGTGGTCGCCGCTGCCTGCGCTGAAAATGATCTTGAGCTCGTCGTCGGCGGCTCGGTCGCGGTGGAAGCCGCGCCGGCCCTGCGTGAATTCCGCAAGCTGCGGCTTGATCGCTTTGAAACCCGCAAGATCGTGTTCGATGGCGCGGCGGTCGAATCCGCCCGCTTCGAGGAAGGCATCGCCAACGCCGTAGCCTTCGAACTGGCGTGGCTGGAGAGCAAGCGTGACTACTATTCCGCCATTGCGAACGAGGACAGCGCACGCATCCGCATGATGCAGGAACGCAGCGCCGCCGCCGCCCACACCCGCCTGTCGAGCCTGGCGGCCTGAACGGTGTCCTTTTGCAAGCAAGTCTCGGCGCTGATGCTCGGCGTTTCCGTCAGCGTGGTCATGCCGCGTTTCCGCCGGCTTGCTGCCCGTGACATCGCCGAGAAGAGCCCCGGGGAAATCGTCACCAGCGTCGATATCGAAGCCGAACGACGTCTGGCGGATGGTCTCGCCGCGCTTTGCCCGTCAGCGCGGATTGTCGGCGAGGAAGCGGTCGCGCAGGACCCGGGCCTGCTCGATCGCGTTGGCGAAGGACTGGTCTGGCTGATCGATCCGCTTGACGGCACCGGCAATTATGCCGCCGGCCGCGCGCCGTTCGGCATGATGATCGCGCTGGTCGAGGATGGCGTGCCGCAGGAAGGCTGGCTCTACGATCCGGTCAACGGTCGGATGTGCTATGCCGCGCGCGGCCAAGGCGCATTCTGCGAGAGCGAGCGGGTGCATGCGCGCCCGACCGGCGCGGTGCGCCCCGTCGCGGCGCTTGGCACACACTTCCTTTCGGCCCCCCGCCGCGACCGCGTGCATGCCTGGGCGGAGCGCAGGCTTGCCGTGACCGGCGTGCCGCGCTGCGCCGCCGAGAGCTACCCTCGCCTCGTGTTCGGGCAAAATGACATGGCCCTGTTCCAGCGCATCCTGCCCTGGGACCATGCTGCCGGCGCACTCTTCCTTGAGGAAGCTGGCGGCGTTGCCTCCCACTGGGACCGCACGCCTTATCGCGTCGGCGGCCCCGGCGAAGGCATTTTCCTCGCGGCCAATCCTGAGCTTTGGGAAACCGGATCGCGCGTGCTGCTTGGTGTTGAAGCCGGTCTTGCCTCGCCCAAAGCGACAGCTCCGGAGATACGTGCGGCATGACTGTAACTGCGAAGCATCTGGCGGCGGTTGCGCTGGCCGCGCTGCTTCTGGCTGCGCCGGCCAGCGCGCAGCTTTCCTTACCCGTCGGCGGGACGCAGCAACAACGGCAGCAGACTACCGGCGACACAAGTTTCGGCAACGCCAGCTCGGGACAGGCAATCCCTTCCGAGCAGGTTTCACCGTTTGAACCGGCGGATATCAATCCAGACCCCTCGCCCTATCCGCAGGCGCAAACGGAGGAACCGGCGAAAACCGAGGAGACGAAGCTCACTGCTCCTAGCCCCCCTAGCGAGTTTGAGAGCTTCGTCTCCACTATTGCCGGCAAGCCGCTACGGCGCTTCGGAACGGAACTGCTGGTGCCCGGCGCGCGCGATTTCGCCGCGCCGCCCACCGCGACGATCCCGCCCGACTACCGGCTCAATCCCGGCGACCAGATCCGCCTTGCGCTGGCAGGATCGGTGCAGGCGACGAACCTGCGCCTGACCATCGACAACGAAGGCCGGATATTTGTCCCCAAGGTGGGTGCGGTCCTGGTCGGCGGCGTGCGTTACGGCGATCTGCGCGAAGTCGTCGCACGCGCGGTATCCCGCCAGTATCGCAGCTTCGAGATCGAGGCGACCGTCACGCGGCTGCGTGGCGTCACCGTGTTCGTCACCGGCTTTGCGCGCCAACCCGGCTCGTTCACCGTCGGCAGCCTCGGCACGCTGGTCAACGCCGTGCTGGCCGCAGGCGGCCCCGCGCCCGGCGGCAGCTT
>CAZCUS010000003.1:97662-283116 GCA_964502105.1 uncultured Novosphingobium sp.
TACGGCGCGGCGGCAAACTCGTGTCCGATTTCGACCTTTACGATTTGCTGCTCAAGGGCGACCGCACCGGCGACGCAGTGCTGCAAAATGGCGATGTGATCTACATTGCCCCCGCCGGCGAGGAAGTCGCGGTAACGGGTAGTGTCAACCACGAGGCGATCTTCGAACTCGGCCCGGGCGAGACCTTGGCAGACGCGCTGCTCTATGCCGGTGGGGTCAATACCATCGCAGACCGAAGCCGGTTGATGGTGCTCGATTCCCTCGGCGCAGAAGACAAGGGCTGGCGCGAACTCACCGCCCAAAGCGCGCAAGCAACCGCAGCGCGGCGCGGCGATATAATCCGTGTACTATCCAACGCCGGCATTGCCCGCCCATTGCAGCAGCAGTCTTTGTTGGTGACGATCAGCGGCGAAGTGGCGCGGCCCGGTCGCTACTTCTTCAAGCCCGGTACCAGCCTTTCACAGGTGGTCGCGGAAGCCGGCGGGCTGACTACCGAAGCCTACCCCTATGCCAGCGTGATCACGCGTGAGAGCGTGAAGCAGCAGCAACGCACCAGCTACAAGCGCGCGCTGGAGGACGTGGAACTCCTGCTGACCGCCCAGCCACTGACCTCGGTCAACCGCGAGCAGATGATCCAGCCCGCGAACGTCGCGATGATCCAGTCGGTGGTATCGCAGATGCGCCAGCGCGAGCCGACCGGACGACTGGTGTTCGACATCGCCCCCGGTTCCGCCACCCTGCCCGGCGAACTGATCCTTGAAAACAACGATACGATCTATGTGCCGCCGCAGCCCGCCACCGTTGGCGTGTTTGGCGCCGTGCCGACGCCCGCTTCGTTTGCCTATGCCAGGGGCCGCAAGATCCGTGACTTCCTGACCATGGCAGGCGGCGTGAAGAAGCTGGGCGACAAGGGCGAGATCTTCGTCGTGCGGGCCAACGGCACGGTCATCGCAGGGGGACGCAGTACGCTCAATGCCGCAGCCCTGCCCGGCGACCTGATCTTTGTACCGATCGATGCCAATCGCGGCGAGTTCTGGGCTCGGCTACGCGACATCACCGGCACGCTGTTCGGCGGCGTGGTTGCTGCCGCCTCGATCAAGACGATCACCGAATGACGCCGCGTCAACGCCTAGCCGCCGCCGTGGCGGACGACCGCAAGCGCCGCTGGGCCTACGCCCTGTTGGCGCTGGTCCTGGCCGTGCTATGCCTGTTCCCGCAGCCCTATGTGGCGCGCACCAAGTTCGTGCCGCAGGACGCCAGCAGCCTTGGCATCGGCAGCGTAACCGGCGCGTTCGGCAGCCAGTTCTCGGGCTTTGCCGCCTTGCTGGGCGGGGCCAAGCAGCCGATCGACATGTATCTTGCCGTCGCCCGCAGCGCGGAGGTGACCGACGACGTGATCGCGCGGCTCAAGCTCGACGGCCCGAAGGCCTATGGCGACAACCGCTCAGCACAACTGGCGATGAAGCAGAAGGTCGATGTGCATTCGCTGACCGGCGGTATCCTCGAAGTCGAAGTCCGCACGCACGATGCGACGGAATCCGACCAGCTGACGCGGGCCTATGCCGAAGTCATCAGCGAGCGGATCGCCAATCTCGGATCGGACCGCACCGCCCGCAAGAGCAAGATCGTCCAGCAGCGCTTTACCGAAGCGTCCGACCGCGTCGGCAAGGCCGAGGCCGCGCTCAACGCCTTCCGCCAGCGCAACAATCTCGCCGCACCCGAGGCACAGCTCGGTTCCGAACTCTCGCTGCGCGCCGGCCTGCAGGCACAGCTTCAGGCCAAGCGCGTGGAACTGCAGACGATGAGCGGGTTCCTTGGCCCGGAGAATCCCAAGCTGCGGGCGATGCAGGCGCAAATCGCCTCGCTGCAGGGCCAGATCGCCCAAAGCTCGCGCCCGGATACCAATGCCGCCGGGCCGAACGTGGCCGGGCTCAGCCAGGTCTCGGGCGAATACCTTGATCTCTACCGCGACTACCGCTTCGCGCAGGCGCTGTACGAGGTCTATGCCCGCTCCTCGGAAGAAGTCGCAGTCGAGGCGCTGGCAGGGGAAACCGCGTCCGACGTGCAGATGATCGAGGCACCGCGCCTCGATGTCGATCGCAAGCTGAACATCCCGGCCGTCGCCGCGTTGGTGCTGGTGCTGCTGCTCGCCGCCTTCACCGAAGTCTATGCTCCGGCGACCGGCCTGCGGCTGCCGCTGATCGGGAAGCGCGATGCGAGCCGCAACGGGAACCGGATATGAACCGGCCCGAACTGTCTATCGTCATTCCGTGCTTCAATGAGGAGGACAACGTCCGCGCCATTTGCGAGGCGGTGAGCGCGGAAGCCGACAAGGTCGTGCTCGACCACGAGATCGTGCTGATCGACAACAATTCGACCGACCGCACCCGCGCGATCATCCGCGAACTGTGCGCCGAGGACAGCTGCATCCGCGCGATCTTCAACAACCGCAATTACGGCCAGATGCGCTCGCCAACGCACGGCATCTATCAGGCACACGGACAGGCGGTGATCGGGATGTGCGCCGATTTCCAGGACCCGCCGGAAATGATCGGCCCCTTCGTGCGGCAATGGCGCGAAGGCGCGCAAGTCGTGCTCGGCCAGCGCCGCTCGGAAGCCTCGGCAGGCGCGCTCGGCTGGGTGCGGCGGATCGGCTATGCCTTGCTGCGCCGCTTCGGCGATTATCCGGTGATCCCCGGCGCGACCGGCTTTGGCTTGTTCGACCGCAAGGTGGTCGATGCCCTCGCCCGCTGGAACGAGCCGGAACCGTTCTTTCGCGGCATGGTGATCGAAAGCGGCTTTCGCCTAGCCGTGCTGCCGTTCGACCGCCCTGCCCGCGCCGCCGGGGAAAGCAAGAACGGCTTCGGATCGCTGTTTTCCTTCGCGGTTTCCGCGCTCGCCGGATCGGCGCGCTCGCTGCTGCGTACGCCGCTGCTGGTCTCGATCCTCGCTGGGTTAATGACGCTCGCGCTGATCCTCGGCGCTGCCATCGCGCTCGTCGCGGGCGGTCCCTCGGTGACTCTGGCTTGGCTGGCGGTCGGCACTGCCGCTTTCACGCTGGTCATGCTTTCGCTTGGCCTCATCGCCGAGCAAGTCCGCTTGCTGGCCGAGCGCAGCCGCAACGTGCCGCTGGTGATCGAGGAAGAGCGGATCAACTTTCCCACCACCGACGCGTCTTCGGCATGATCCGCGCGCGGCGCATCCTGCCGCTGGTGCCAGAGATCGCGCTGGCGCTGGCGGTGCTGGCCAGCCTTGGCATGACAGCGCTGTTCTTCCGCGCCAACGGTTACCTGCCGCAGCCCTTCGTGTTCGACACCAACGACACGTTCATGGACTGGTTCAACACCGCCTACTGGGCACAGAACCCCGGTGCCTACACGGTATGGGGCAGCATCTATCCGCCGCTGTCGTTCGTGTTCCTCGATGTGTTCGCGATGCCGGGATGCTACCTGCAATCCTCGTTCCATGCGCGCGATTGTGACTGGTTCGCGCGCGGAGCGATCTACGGCTTCTATCTGCTCGACGTCGTATTGCTGTGGCTGAGCTTCCGTCGTGCCGATCCCCGCACCGCGCCGATGCGCACGATCGCGCTCGGCCTTGGCCTGCCGCTGCTGTTCACGCTGGAGCGCGGCAACCTGATCCTGGCCTGCTTCGCCTGCTTCATCCTGGCCCACGGACCGCTGCTGCGATCGAAGCGTTGGCGCGCACTGGCAACGGCGGCGACGATCAACTTCAAGCCTTACCTCGTGCTGCCGGTTATGGCGCTGGCGGTGCGCCGTCGCTGGCGGCCACTGGAACTGGCGGGCATCGCCACCATCGCGCTCTATTGCCTGACTTTGGTGTGGGTCGGATCGGGCACGCCGCTGCAACTGGCGGATAACACCGCCAACTGGGTAATCTTCCAGAGCGGGCAGATCTGGAACGAGGTCAATTACTCGACCAGCTACGCGCCGCTGCTCAACGTGCGCGATTCGCAAGTGCCGCTCCTCGCTTTCGTGCCGTCGCGCACGATCGAGACGATCGAGATGCTGGTGCCAATCGCCATCAGCACCACGCAGCTTCTGGCGCTCGCCGCGCTGGCGGCGGCGTGGGTGCAACCGCGCGCGATACCGCAGTATCGCATCGCCGCGCTGCTGCTGGGCGCTTACCTCGCGACGCAATCGCCGGGCGGATACACGCAGACGTTCCTGCTGTTCCTGGTGCTGCTCGAACCGTTCCGCCGGCCGGGGCCGGTGATCGCCATCGTCTGCGCTTATCTGCTGTGCCTTGTCGGCGATGTGCCGCTCGCCTCCATCCTTGAGATCAGCAGCAAGAGCTGGCTTGGCGGGCGGGACGTCAATCCCGCGTTCGGCCTGACCTGGGGCCATTTTGTGCGCCCCGGCCTGCTGATCCTGATCGTCTGGACGCTGTCGCTCGACACCATCGTGCTCGCCGCCCGCGCCCATGCGCGGCACCGGCCCAACCTCTGGCTGACCCCGGCATGATTCTGGAACGCGACATCATCGAAGAGGATATCGCAGCGGTCGTGCAGGCGCTTGGGCCGCTGTGGCACCGGCTCGACGGCGCGCGGATGTTCTTCACCGGCGGCACCGGCTTCATCGGGCGCTGGATGCTCGAAGCGCTGGTGCGGTCCGGCGCAAAGACCGAGATCGTGGCGCTGAGCCGCGATCCCGCCGCCTTCGCCGCGCGTGCACCACACATCGCCTCAGCCATCGAACTGGTCGCGGGCGACACCGCCACGTTCGACTTCCCGTCCGGCCCCTTTACCCACGTCATCCATGGCGCGACCGATGCCAGCGCCGCGCTGACGGCGCGCGATCCGTGCCGCATGTTCGACACGATCCTCAACGGCACCCGCCGCACGCTCGATCTGGCGCGCGCCAGCGGCAACGCGCGCTATCTCTTCATGAGCTCGGGCGCGGTCTATGGCGCGCAGCCGCCGGACCTGTCGCACGTCGGTGAGGACTACTTTGGCGGCCCCGATCCGCGCGATCCCAAGTCCGCCTATGCCGAGGGCAAGCGCGCCGCCGAAACGCTTTGCGCGATCTACGCCAAGCAGTTCGGCGTGGATGTCGTCACCGCGCGCATCTTCGCGCTGCTCGGGCCGATGCTGACGCTCGACATCCATTTCGCCGCCGGAAACTTCATCCGCGACGCGATGGCCGGGCGCACGATCCGCGTCGAAAGCGCGGGCCAGGCCGTGCGATCCTATCTCTATGCCGCCGATCTTGCCGTCTGGCTGTGGACGATGCTGATCGTGGCGGAACCGGGCGCTGCCTACAACCTCGGTTCCGAGGAAGCGGTGAGCATCGCCGACCTCGCCCGCCGCACTGCCACGGTTCTGGGCGGGCCGGGCGTCGATGTGCTGGGCAAGCCCGATCCCGGCTGGAACCCCGGCCGCTATGTGCCTTCAACCGCGGCAATCCGCCGCGATCTCGGCGTGCGCGCCACGGTCGGCCTCGACGAGGCGATCCGGCGCACCGCGCTTGCGAATGGATGGACCGAATGACCTTGGTGAAACTCTCTGACTGGGTGGCGCAGCGCCTTGCCGACAACGGCATCCGCGACGTCTTCATGCTGACTGGCGGCGGGGCGATGCACCTCAACCATTCGCTGGGCACGCACCCTGCGCTCAAGACCACGTTCACCCATCACGAGCAGGCGCTGGCGATGGCCGCCGAAGCCTATTACCGGCTGACCAACCGGCTGGCGGTGGTCAATGTCACCTCCGGCCCCGGCGGCACCAATGCCATCACCGGGGTCTATGGCGCCTATGTCGATTCGATCGGCATGCTGGTAATCTCGGGCCAGGTAAAGACCGAGACGACAGTGCGCCACACCGGCCTGCCGCTGCGGCAATACGGCGATCAGGAACTCGATATCGAGCCGATCGTAACCCCGATCACCAAGTATGCAACGATGGTCACCGACCCGCGCAGTATTCGCTATCATCTTGAAAAGGCGATTTATATCGCCACCAGCGGACGCCCCGGCCCGGTCTGGCTCGACATTCCGCTCGACGTACAGGCCGCCCGGATCGATCCTGACGATCTGCTGCCCGGTTTCGATCCCGCCGAACTCGACGAACCATGGACACGCACCGACCTGACCGAAGCCGCTGCGCAGATCCTCGACCGGATCGCCAAGGCCGAGCGCCCGGTCATTTTCGCCGGCGGCGGTGTGCGATTGAGCGGTGAGCATGCCGCGTTCCTGACGCTGATCGAAAAGCTGGGTGTTCCGGTCGTTACCGGCTGGAATGCGCATGACGCGCTGTGGACCGACCACCCGCTCAATTGCGGCAAGCCCGGCACTGTGGGCGACCGCGCGGGCAACATGGTGACGCAGAGCGCCGATCTGTTGCTGGTGCTGGGCAGCCGGCTCAACATCCGGCAGGTCAGCTATAACTGGCAAAGCTTCGCGCGTGAGGCGTTCAAGATCTGGGTCGATATCGATCCGGTCGAGCTGCAAAAGCCCAACGTCTCGCCCGACCTGCCCATCGTCGCCGACTTGCGCGACCTGATCCCAGCGCTGCGCGATGCCGCCTATGCGGGGCCGACCGAAACCCATCGCGAATGGCTGGAATGGTCGCGCGAGCGAGTGGCGCGGTTCCCCGCCGTGCTGCCCGAATACCGCGACCACGGCCCGCAGGTGCATCCTTATGTGGCGATGGATGAACTGTTCGCGCAACTGGATGAGAACGACATCACCGTCTGCGGCAATGGCAGTGCCTGCGTCGTCAGTTTTCAGGCGGCGCATATCAAGCGCGGCCAGCGGCTCTGGACCAATTCGGGCTGCGCAACGATGGGCTATGACCTGCCCGCCGCGATTGGCGTCTGCGCCGCGACCGAGGGCAAGCAGCGCGTCATCTGCATCGCGGGCGACGGCAGCATCATGATGAACCTGCAGGAATTGCAGACCATCGCGGGCAACGGCCTGCCAGTGAAGGTCTTCCTGATCAACAATTCCGGCTACGTCTCGATCTTCCAGACGCACCGCAACTTCTTCAACGGCGTCGAGGTTGGCGGCGGCCCCAAGAGCAACGTAACCTTCCCCGATTTCAGCCGCGTCGCCGCCGCGTTCGACTTTGTCTATCACCGGGCCGAAAGCCACAATGAGTTGGCCAGCGCGATCAGCGCGGCGCTCGACGCGGACGGCCCGGCGATCTGCGAGATTTTCGTCGACGAGAACGTATCGTTCGCCCCCAAGCTCGGCGCGAAATCTCACCCGGACGGGCGCATAACCTCGCCCGCGCTTGAAGACCTGTCGCCGTTCCTGCCGCGCGAAGTGCTGCGCGAGAACATGCGCATCGCGCTGATGGAAGAGCAATGACCGCCGCCGTGGCAAACGACGGGCGCGGCTGGCGCTTCCTGGCGGCGGGTGCGGTGAACACCGCGTTCGGGCTGGCATTCTATCCGCTGCTGGTCTGGTCGATCCCGCTGATGCACCAGCACTACCTGCTGGCGCTCGGCATCGCGCAAGTCGTGTGCCTGTGCTTCGCCTATGCGACCTACAAGCTGGGCGTGTTTCGCACGCGCGGTAATAGCGCGCGGGAATTCGGCGCGTTCTCGGGCTTTTACCTGTTTATCTACGCGCTCAACTGGGCAGCACTGCCGCTCCTCGTGACCGGCGCCGGAATTCCGCCCGCCGTGGCGCAGCTCGCCTTTACTGCCTGCACTGTCGTGGGGAGCTGGTTCTGGCACACCCGCGTAACCTTCCGGGATTCCGAGACCCGCCACTGAAAACGGGAGACGATGATGACTGCCCCGCACTTCCAGTTCCGCCCTTGCCCGATCTGCGGGTTGCCCGGCGGAGACTTCCACGCCGCCAGCAATCGTCCGGCGGAAGGCATGACGCTCGACACGCTGAGGCCGTTCTGGGCAGGGCTGGACAAGGAGAAGGTGTTCTTCACCTACTTGCGCTGCGCCGGCTGCGATCTGGCCTACAACCCCACCTATTTCACCGAGCCGGCCCTGGCCGGGCTTTACGCCGATCTGGCGCCGAACATGGACATGGTGCCCACCGATCTCGTCGCCGCGACGCAGGCGGGGTATTTTGACGCGATCGCCGCCGGGCCCGAGCTTACCGGCGATTACCTCGAGATCGGCCCGGACATCGGCTACATGGTGCGCGAGGCGGTGCAGCGCGGCAAGTTCGGGCATTACTGGCTCTATGAACCTAACTTCGCGGTGCACGATCTGCTGACAGCGGCGGTCGATGGCCGCCCGGTGACACTGACGGGAGACATGAACGATCTGTCCGCCGTGCCCGACGGCTCGGTCGGCCTTGCCGTGATGGTCCATGTACTCGACCACCTGATCGAGCCGCTGGCGATGGTGCGGCAGATTCGGCGCATTCTGCGGCCCGGCGGCATGCTGGCCATCGTCACGCACAACGAGGCTTCGATGCTGCGCCGCGTGCTCGGCACGCGCTGGCCGCCGTTTTGCCTGCAACACCCGCAACTCTACACGCCGACGACGATGGAGC
This sequence comes from uncultured Novosphingobium sp., assembly GCA_964502105.1. GTDB lineage: Bacteria > Pseudomonadota > Alphaproteobacteria > Sphingomonadales > Sphingomonadaceae > Novosphingobium. The sequence continues at coordinate 106,147 of CAZCUS010000003.1, forward strand.
GCTTGCTCACCCGCGCCGGGTTCGACGGCATCGCCATTTCGAGCAGCAGCAATCACTTTCCGACCGATTTCCTCGCGCGGCAGGCAGCGCAGGCGGTGGGGCTGAACCTTGCGAAAGTGCCGATTCCGGCGATCCCGCTGCGGCTACGTCTGGGCAACATGCTGACGCTGGCGCATGCGCCGATGCGCGATCAGGCAGCGGCGGACAAACCGGCGCGGGAGTTGCAGAGCGCCTGAAACGCGGCGATCTGCGCCAGCGTAACGGTGCGCGCATCGGCCCCGCTGCCCACCGCCTTGTGCCAGTCGACGATCCAGTCGAGCGCAGTTTCCAGCCGCAAGGTTGGCCGCCAGCCGAGCGCCGAACGCGCCTTGGAACTATCGAGCCGCAGCAGTCCCGCTTCATGCGGCCGTGGCCCGGTATCGGCCACAGCCTGAGGGGTTCCGCCCCAGCCTGCGCGCATGCGATCGACGATCCACGCGACGGGCCGCGCGTCATCGTCAGACGGGCCGAAATTCCAGCCCTCGGCAAAGCCGCGCTCACCATCGAGCAACCGTTCGGCCAGCAGGATATAGCCGCGCAGCGCTTCGAGCACATGCTGCCACGGCCGTACGGATTGCGGAGATCGGATCAGCGGCGCCACGTCATTCTCGAACGCGCGGACCAGATCGGGGATCAGGCGATCCGCTGCCCAGTCACCGCCGCCAATCACATTGCCCGCGCGCGCCGAGGCAAGAAGCGGACCATCGTTGTGGAAGAACGAACGCCGCCACGCCGAGATCACCAGTTCGGCGCAGCCCTTGCTGCTGGAATAGGGATCGTGCCCGCCCATCGGGTCGTTCTCGCGATAGGGCCAGTCCCACTCGCGGTTTTCATAGGCCTTGTCGCTGGTGACGCCGACGATGGCGCGCACGCCCGGGGTTTGCCGCGCCGCTTCCAGCAGATGGACCGTGCCCATCACGTTGGTGGCATAAGTCTCCGCCGGTTCCTCGTAGGACAGACGCACAAGGGGTTGCGCGGCCAGATGGAACACCACGTCGGGCCGGGCCCGCGCAAAGGCGCGGCGCAGTGCCTCGGCATCGCGCACGTCGCCCTCTATGTGGCGCACGCATTGCGACAGTCGCGCCGCATCGAACAGGCTTGGCGATGTCGGCGGCGGCAGCGCGAAGCCGGTGACCTCGGCCCCCATCGCATCGAGCCACAGTGCCAGCCACGATCCCTTGAACCCGGTATGCCCGGTGACAAGAACCCGGCGGCCCGACCAGACGGAATTCACCAGCGCTTCCACGGCGCGCTCCCGGAAGTCCACAAGTCCTCAAGATAGGTTTTGTCTCGCAGCGTATCCATCGGCTGCCAGAATCCATCGTGCCGGTAGCCGACCAGATCGCCATCATCGGCCAGCCGTTCGAGCGGCTCTGCCTCCCACGAGGTTCCCGGCCCTTCGACCAGATCGAGCACGGAGGGATCGGCCACGAAGAACCCGCCGTTGATCCGCCCGCCGTCACCGTTCGGCTTTTCGCGGAAGCCGGTCACCCGGTCGCCATCGAACGCCAGTGCGCCGAAGCGGCCCGGCGGCGACACCGAAGTGATCGTGGCGCGCTGGCCATGCGAGCGGTGGAAGCTGACGAGATCGCCGATGTCGATATCGGCCACGCCGTCGCCATACGTGAAACAGAACGGCTCATCGGGATCGAGATAGGGCCGGATCGCCGCAAGCCGTCCGCCGGTCATCGTCGCTGCGCCAGTCTCGACCAGCGTCACCCGCCACGGCTCGCTGCGGGCGCTGTGAATTTCCATGCCGTTGCCGTTGCGCAAGTCTATCGTGACGTCGGACGTCTGCAGGTAATAGTTCGCGAAGAACTCCTTGATGACGTAGCCCTTGTAGCCAAGGCAGATCACGAAGTCATTGAAACCGCTGGCAGAATAGATCTTCATGATATGCCAGAGGATCGGCATGCCGCCGATTTCGACCATGGGCTTGGGCCGGACGGCGGTTTCCTCGCCGATCCGGGTGCCGAGACCGCCGGCCAGGATTACGGTTTGCATCGTTCCTCCACGTCTTGGGTTCGAACCATGACGAAGCCGACTGCATCAGCCCGTAAGCGGATCGCCGAACATGGCCCGATAGTGATGATCCTGCTGCTGGCGCTGCTGCTGCGGCTCGACGGGGTCGGCTTCGGCCTGCCCGCGCTCAACGATCCCGATGAGCCGCTGTTCATGCTGCTGGCTATCGACATGCTGCGACGGCAGTCGTTCAACCCGCAGTGGTTCGGCCATCCCGGCACGATCACGCTCTATTGCCTGGCGCTGATCCTGGTGGCAGTGGGCGGGATCGGGATCGCGAGTGGGCGGTTCGGGTCTGTCGGTGCTTTCGCCGCAGCGGTCTATGCCGATCCCGGCATCGCGATGTTGCCGGCCCGGCTGTTCATCGTCGCCAACGGCGTCGCCTGCGTGTGGCTCACCTATCGCATCGGGCAGACGTTGTGGGGCAAGCGCGCCGGGCTGATCGCCGCGCTGTTCCTGGCGGTGAACGCTTTGCACATCGGCTGGTCGCAGGTCATCCGCACCGACGTGCAGGCCAGCGTGTTCATGCTGCTGTGCGTGCTGCACGCCATTGCCATCCACCGCGAAGGGCGAATGCGCGACTATGTGCTGGCGGGGATCTTCGCGGGCCTTGCCGTCGCCACGAAATGGCCTACCGCCGCGATCCTGTTGTGCCCGCTGAGTGCGGGCCTGGCGCGTGCGGTCACGCAGACCGACCAGCGTTGGCGCGTCGTCATGCTGCCTTTTGTGGCACTGGCAACGCTGTTGGCCGCCTCGCCCTTCCTGCTGATCGACCATGCCACGTTGATCCAGAACTTGTCCGGCGAGGCGCGGCCGGTGCATCCGGGCGCGACAGGTCATGGCCTGTGGGCCAATCTGGCATGGTATTTCGGTGGGCCGTTGGCGGGGTCCCTAGGTATTCTCGGCTTGCTCGCGGCGCTTCTTGGCGTGTTTGGCGCGATGCGGCGCGACAGCGCGTGGCTTGTCGGCGTTTGCCCCGGTTTCTGTGTTTTCCTGGTGATGATTGCTGCGCAGAACCTGGTCTGGGAGCGCTGGCTGGTGCCGCTGTTGCCGTTCTTCGCGCTGGGGCTGGCCTACTCGCTGGGCTTCGTTGCGGACAAGCTCCGGAACCGCGCCAAGCCTTGGGGAGGCGCCGCGATCATGGCCCTTCTGCTCGCGCCAATGCTACTGGCCGATCACGCCCGCTCGCAGGAACGTCGCCACGACACCCGCCAGATCGCTTCGGCATGGCTGCGGCAACACGCGCCGCCCGGCTCCTCGATCCTGGTCGAGCATGCCGCGATCGACCTGCTGCATGGGCCATGGCAAATTCGCTTTCCGCTTGGCACCGCAGGCTGCGTCGATGCGAAAGCCATGCTTGCCGGGCAGGTCACCTCGGGCCAGGTCGATACCAAGCGCGCAGGTAGCCCGGTCGTCGATCTTGGCCACGTCGATCCGGCCATGATGGAAACCTGCCGCACCGACTATGCCGTGCTGTCGCACTGGAGCCGCTACCGCGACGACCGCGCGTCCTATCCGCAAGCTTATGCCCGCTACGCCGAACTGCTCGCGCGGGGCCATGTCGTGAAGACGTTGCTCCCGCGCGCAGGGCATATCGGTGGCCCCGAAGTGCAGATCGTGCGGTTTGGCGCGGCCCCTCAGTAAAGGGTTTCGAGGGCTTGTTTGGAATAAGGCTTCAGTTCGCTTAACCGCCCCGCTCGCACTTTCTCGAGCCACTCCGGATCCGACAGCAGCGGACGGCCCACCGCCACCAGATCGAACTCGCCGCGATCGAAGCGCTGCGCCAGTTCTTCCAGCTTGCCCAGCGTCGGGCTGGACACGCCGTCGACGAAATCGGCCATAAGGTCGCGATCAAGCGCTACCGAGCCGACGGTGATTGTCGGCTTACCCGTCACCTTCTTCGCCCAGCCCGCAAGATTGAGGTCGCTGCCCGCGAACGTCGGCTCCCAGAAGCGACGCTCCGAACAATGGAAGATGTCGACGCCCGCATCGGCCAAAGGTGCCAGCCAGCGTTCGAGTTCCTGCGGATCACGGGCGATTTTCGCCTCGTAGTCGTAGACTTTCCACTGGGACAAGCGGAACACAATGGCATAGTCGGAGCCCACGGCCTCCCGCGTCGCGCGGACCACGTCAACCCCGAAGCGCACGCGGTCAGCGATGTCGCTTCCGCCGTACTGGTCGCTGCGCCGGTTGGTCACATCCCAGAAGAATTGATCGAACAGGTAGCCATGCCCGCCGTGCATCTCGATAGCGTCGCAGCCGATCCGTTTGGCATCGGCCGCACCGCGCGCAAACGATGCAATGGCATCGGCAATGTCCTCGTCCGTCATCGGCGCGCCGCCCTCAATCTCGGCACCGACGTAACCGGAGGGGCTTTTCAGGGGATCGTGCGGCGAGTCCGGGTAATTGAAATCGGTGCAACCACCGACATGCCAAAGCTGCGGAATGAATGCGCCCCCCGCTGCATGGACGCTCTCAATGGTCTTGCCCCAGCCTTTGAGTGCGGCATCGCCGTAGAAGCGCGGGATGGTATCGGCAGCGACGGAACCGCTGGCGTCAATGGCGACGCCTTCGGTGATGACACCGGCAACACCGCCTTCAATGCGACGGCGATAATAGGCTGCGACATCATCGCCCGGAATGCCGGCGGGCGAAAAGTAACGCGACATCGGCGCCATCAACACGCGGTTGGCCAGCTTGAGCGACTTGCATTCAAAAGGGGTGAACAGCGTTTCGATCATGGGTTTGGCTCTCTCATGCCTGTGCGGATTGGCTTGCCGCCGCAAAGCGCAGCAGCTCCGCAAGGTAGGCTTCGGGTTCTTCGAGAAACGGGGCGTGGCCGCTTTCGGCGAACAGCGCGATCTCGCCATGCTTCGCGCAGGCCGCTGCTTGTTTGCCGATATCGGGGGAAACGATGACATCGCTGCCACCGACAATGGCCAGCACGGGAATGTCGAGTCCGGCAAGTAGACTGCGCTGGTCCAGACCTTCGGCTGCGGCGAGCGAGGTGTAGATCATCGGCCCGCTTTCCATGAAGATCGTTTGCAGCCAATCGCGCGTCGGCTGACCCACATCCTTGGCGCACGTGCCATCGGCGATGCCCCGGAAGAAGGCGGCGCGCCCGGTCAGCAGCGCATCGCCAAGCCCCGCATAGCTGCCCGGTTCCGCGCCGTAGGGAAAGTCATCCGCGCGCGTAAGCCTGGGAGTTGCCCCGCAAGTCAGCACCAGTCCAGCCGCGGCGCGGCCCATCAGCCCTGCTGCTTCGGCCGCGATCGCACCGCCGAGGGACCAGCCGTTGAGGATCGCCGGAGCCAGTCCCAGCTTTGCCGCAATCGCCTGCACATCGCGGGCATTGGCGGCAATCGACACATCTGCGAAATCCCGGTCGGAGTTGCCGCAGCCGCGCTGGTCAATGGCGACAACCTCGTGCCCTGCGCGGCAAAGGCCTTCGACCATCGAATACCAGACGCGGGTGGACATTCCCCAGCCATGGATCAGCACGATCGGTATGTTGCGACCCGAATAGTGCTCGTAGTGAACTCTCCCACCGTCATCGGTGTCGAGATAAGGCATGTGACTCTCCCAAGTCTGTTGCAATGCCGCCAGTGCGGCGATCAGGCAGGCGGCGCGAGCGTGATGCCGACGAGCGGACTGAAATGATGCATCAGAACATGCCGCTTGGCGATCTTCCACACGCCGTTCCGGCGCTCGAAATTGTCTGTATAGGTTGCCGCAACGGTCTGTGCCTGACCGTCGGACGTGGTGCCGATGCAATCGACATCGCAGACGCCATCGGCGGTGTCGGTGCCGGTAAACTTGATCACCAGGTTGGTGGTGAAGTGCGACGAGGCTTTCCACGCTGGCCACAGGATTTCGTAAATCGCCCTGTGAATGCCGGCATGCCCGTCGAACGTGCCGAACGGCGGGCCGACTTCCCAGACGCAGTCGTCCCACCAGATGGCCAGGAAGCGGTCGAAATCACGCTTGTCGAAACCGTGGCAGTAGTCGCTGACAAGTTCGTGCATCGCAGTCCGGCTTTCGATCCGGTCGATGCGGGTTTCAAGATCGGTGGACATCAGGCTGCGTCTCCATCCTGGTTCCGCCCTTCGAGATACGGGGCGAACTTCTTCAGCGCGGCTTCGCGCGCATCGGGAACGAAATAGGTCGGGAATACGCCGGGAGCGGGCTCCACATGGCGCAGCACATCGCGCGCGACCGAGACTTTGTGCACTTCGGTAGGGCCATCGACGATGCCCATCTCGGGCACATATTGCCACATGTCCATCAGCGGGGTTTCGTTGGACATGCCCAGCGAGCCGTGAAGATGCAGCGCGCGGTAGACCACGTCCTTCAGCACACCGGGCATGGCGGCCTTGACCGCCGAGATTTCGCGCCGGACCGGGCGCGTGTAGCCCTGATCGCGGTCGAGCAGCCATGCCGCATACAGCACGTGCAGGCGGAACTGCAGGATCTGGGTGTAGCTGTCCGCCACCATCTGCTGAACCATCTGCTTGTCGGCCAGACGCTCGCCCTTGGTGATGCGGCTGACAACGCGCTCGTTCATCATGTCGAACGCCTTGTTCAACATGCCCACCGTCCGCATGGCATGGTGGATGCGCCCGCCGCCAAGCCGCGACTGTGCGACTTTGAAGCCCGCACCGACAGGCCCCAGCGTCGAATCGCGCGGCACCCGGCACCCGGTGAAGCGGATATAGCCATGCACGCCGCTGCCGATCTCGTCCTTGGGACCGACGGCGGTATTGCGCACGATATTCATGCCCGGCGTACCCTGCGGCACGATCAGCATCGTGGAGCCTTCATGCACCGGCACTTCGGTATCGGTGATGACCATGACGATCAGGAATTCGGCAATGCAGGCATGGCTGGCGAACCACTTCTCGCCATCGATCACCCATTCGTCGCCATCGAGCCGGGCCTTGCAGGTGAACTGGCCGGGATCGGCCCCCGCCTGCGGTTCGGTCATCGAATAGCACGAGACGATATCGCCATCGAGCAACGGCTGGAGATAGCGCTGTTTCTGCTCATCGGTGCCGAAGCGGGCAATGATCTCGGCGTTGCCGGTATCAGGTGCCTGCGTGCCGAACACCACGGGGGCGAAACGGGTACGGCCGAGAATCTCGTTCATCAGCCCGAGCTTGACCTGCCCGAAGCCCTTGCCGCCCAGTTCCGGGCCAAGGTGGCAGGCCCACAGGCCCTTTTCCTGCACGATCTTCTGCAGCGGCTTGATGATCGGGCGTGCTGCGCCATGCGGATCGAAGGGATCGGCCGGACCGCGGAAGATCGCATCCATCGGCTCGATTTCCTCGCGCACGAACTGCGCCATCCAGTCGAGCTGCTCCTGGAATTCGGGATCGGTGGAGAAGTCCCAGGCCATCAGGCGATACCTTCCTCTGGTCTACGGTTCAGCATGCGGCATACCACGCGCCGTCGATCCACAGCTCCGCGCCCGAGACATACTTGGCTTCGTCCGATGCAAGGAACAGCGATCCATGCGCAATGTCCATCGGTTCGCCGACTTCGCCCATCGGGATCGACGCCTTGATCAACGCGTCCTGCTCCTCGGTAATGTCACCCAGAATCGGGGTGCGGATCTGGCCTGGGAAAATCGTGTTTACGCGGATGCCCTGCTTGGCGAATTCCAGCGCAGCGCCCTTGCTCATCACGCGCACTGCTGCTTTCGAGGCGTGGTAGCTGATCGCATCCGGACTGCCGATCAGGCCGAACAGCGACGAGATATTGACGATCGCGGAATTGCCCGTCTTCAGCAGTTCGGGCGCTGCCGCTTTCATGCCCAGGAAAACGCCAGTCTGGTTGACTGCGACCATCTTGGACCATCCCTCTTCGGTCTCAGTCATGACGCCGCCGGGATGAAAGATGCCGGCATTATTCACCAGCGTGGTCAGCTTGCCATAAGTATCGACCGCCAGTTGCACCGCTGCCTTCCAGCTATCCATGCTGGTGACGTTGAGCGTGGTGAAAGTCGCGCTCCCGCCTTCGCTCTCGATCTTTGCAACCACGCCGCGGCCAAGGTCTTCCTGCAGATCGCCGATCACGACTTGTGCGCCTTCGCGCGCGAACAGGAGGGCCTGCGCCTCACCGAGGCCGCTCGCGCCGCCTGAAATGAGCGCGACTTTCCCTGACATGCGTTGCGACATTCAACCTCTCCGATTTTTTGCGTTTTCGCGATGGTGGACGGGATGCCGAACATACTAGCTCATGACAAGTGTAAATTGGAGCAGAAGCGAAATTGGCGGCGCACCGGCAATCGGAAAAGTTGCCACTTTTGGCGACTTTTCGAAGGTTATTGAGGTTTTTCCGCAACATTGCCTGGCAGAAAGCTTGCGCCCAGAAACTAGCATATTGCTTGCTGCGAACAAACTAGTTATCCCTTCGAACACTCCACGGCGATTCGGCTTGCAGTCGGGCGCTTTGCGGGAATTGGGAATGGCTGGCGGATGATGGGTCGAAGAAAGACCCGCGACGCAAGCCCCGGATAGACCGGCGCAAAACACGCGCCTGGGGGAGGATTATTGCAATGACCGTTCGGAAGATGGCCGCGCTTTACGCAACCGCGTCGGCAACTTGCATCGCACTGATATCGCTGCCCGCCTACGCGCAGGACGTTTCACAAAGCGCCACACCGCAGGCCGAACCGCAAAGCGGTGGCCTGGGCGACATCGTCGTGACCGCGCGTAAGCGCGTGGAGAACATTCAGGACGTCTCCGCCTCGATCAGCGCGCTTTCGACCGAAGATCTTGCCCGCCGCTTCGACAGTGACGTGCGCGACTTCGCCAATGCATCGCCCAACGTCATCATCGACGATACCCAGCAGGGTCCAGGCGGCGTCGCTTCGGTCAATATCCGCGGCATCGGCGTGGCCGAAGTGGAGAAGTCGGTCGATCCTTCGGTCGGCATCGTTTATGACGAAGTCTACATCGGCCAGACCTCGGGCGCGCTGCTCAAGGCAATCGACATCGACCGCGTCGAAGTGCTGCGCGGTCCGCAGGGCACCACCTTCGGCCGCAATGCCACCGGCGGCGTGATCAACCTGGGTCGGTCGCGTCCGACATACGAATTCACCGGCAAGGCGCGTGCCACTGCGGCGCGCTTCGACACCTACAAGCTCGAAGCCGTCGCCAGCGGCGGCGTTTCGGACACGGTCGCATTGAAGGTCAGCGGCGCATACGAGAAGAGCGACGGCTACATGCGCAATGCGTTCTACAACCGGCCCGGTCAGCGGTCCGAGTTCTATGCGCTGGGCGCCGCCGTGCTATTCGAGCCGACCGACCGCCTCGAACTGTTCGCCAGCTACGATCACCAGAAGACCAAGCAGGACCCGCCGCAGCTCGTCGCCATCAACAAGCCGACCGATCTGTTCTGCGTCGCTTATGCCCAGTGCTCGCCTGCACCGGGCGTGCCGACCTCGGGCAGCCGCTACACGAGCGTCAGCAACGGTCGTCTGGAAAAGGACGCTTTTTTCAAGCTCGACATGGCGATTGCCAAGGCGCGCTATGACCTCGGCGGCGATTACGACATCAACTACATCTTCGGTTGGCTCAAGACCGACGAGAACGCCTATCAGGATTACGATTCCGCGCCGTTCACGCTTTACCACACCGACCGGCCGGCAAAATGGCGCCAGACGACCCACGAACTGCGCCTCAGCAAGGGTGGCGGCGGACCGCTAACCTTCGTGATGGGCGCCTATCTGTGGGATTCGGCCTATCGCATCGACCTCAAGAACTACATTGGCTTCGCCGGCCCGGCACTGCTCACCAGCGCGCAGACCGTGCGCCAGACGAACAAGTCTTACGCCGCGTTCTTCGAAGGCGACTATCGCTTTACCGACCGGCTAAAGCTGACCCTGGGTGGGCGATATACCCACGACAAGAAGTCCAGCATCGTCAACGATGGCACGATTTTCTTCTATGACACGCTGGTGGAAGCCAACCCGATCGGCTCGGTGCAGGGGCCGATCGTGATGACCAAGCCGGTCAAGGAGAACTGGTCGAAGTTCACCCCCAAGGCCAGCCTCAGCTACGACATAAGCGACGACGCGATGGTCTACCTGCTCTATTCGCGCGGCTATCGCGGCGGCGGTTTCAACGGCCGTCCGGCGACGCTGAACGCAGCCACCGTGCCCTACGATCCCGAGACGCTCGACAACTTCGAAATCGGCTTCAAGTCGCAGTTCCTCGACAACCGCGTCCGCCTCAACGGCGCGGTCTACATGATGAAATACAAGGACATGCAGCAGGATCTCGACGTGCCCGCACCCGGCACCTCGACGGGTCGCGAAAACCGTACGATCAACGCTTCGAAGGCCGATCTCAACGGTGCCGAGCTGGAACTGACCGCCAAGCCGATCGACGCGCTGACGCTGACCGGCAACATCGGCTACCTCGACGCCAAGTATAAGGACTTCTTCGGCGACATCTATTCCACGGGCACGCCGGTAGACGCGACGTTCCTCAAGCTGCGGCGCGCGCCGAAATGGACCTGGAACCTCGGCGCCACTTACGAGGCCGATATCGGTCCGGGCAAAGCCTGGATCTCGGGCAGCGTCCACTACATCGGCGGACACGAGATCACGTTCCTCAACAACCCCAACATTCGCAACGATGGCCAGTACATCGTCGATGCCTCGATCAACTACCAGATCGAGAAAACTACCATCAGCGTCTTCGGCAAGAACCTGACCGGCGAGGATGGCTGGAGCATCGGCTACGATGTCCAGAACGTGTGGAGCTACGCCGCTGCTCGGCCGCGCGCTTCGTGGGGTATCGCGGCAACTCAGACGTTCTGATCCGGTCATTTTTGCAGGAGAAGATCAAGTGAGTGCCCAAGCCGAAGGGGGCCGTCGCTGGCTCGTGACCGGGGCGTCGCGCGGACTGGGGCTGGCAATTGCCCGCCGCGCGATCGCGGGAGGAGACAGGGTCTGTCTCCTCGCCCGCAGCCCCGACATTGCCGAAATTGCCGCGGGGCTCGGTCCCAACGCGATCGGCTTGACGGCTGACGTTACCGATCCCGACAACCTGGTATCCGTCTGCAACCAGGCAGCGGAAGCACTCGGCGGGATCGATGTGCTGGTGAACAATGCCGGGCTGCACCGTGGCGGCAAGGTAGCGACTTTGGCGGTCGAGGACTGGGATGCGGTCCTCGCCACCAACCTTTCAGGTCCGTTGCATGTGATCCGGGCCGCGCTCGGTCACATGGGCCAGGGCGGCGCGATCGTGAACATCGGCGCTGTCGTAGGGTTTCGCGGCTTTGCCGGAGATGCCTGCTACGGCGCGGCAAAGTCCGGACTGGCCGGTTTGACCAAAGTGCTGGCAGTGGAACTCGCGCCGAAGGGCATCCGGGTCAACCAGGTCATTCCCGGCTTCGTCGGCACGGAAATGACCGCCGGGCTCTCCGATCGCGCCAGAGACGCCATCGTGGCCAAGGTTCCGCTGGGCCGCATGGGCCTGCCCGAAGAAATCGCCGATGTCTGCTGGTGGGTCGCCGGATCGAGTTACATGACCGGGTCCGACATCATGACCGACGGCGGGCTGATGTGCGGCCTGTGACCGCGCCAGCATCCCTTGGTCATCGCGACGATGCGCTGGTCGGCTGGCTGCGCGATGAACTCGGGCTGCAAAACGCCCACCCCGGGCCTCGCCTACCGGGCGGGAATGCCAATGTTACGCGTCTGATCGAAACCACCAGCGGTCGCCTCGTCCTGCGTCACCCCCCGGCCGACGTGGTGTCCGACAAGGCGGGCGCCGGCATCGCGCGCGAATATGCCGCGCTGCAGGCGCTCGCCGGCAAGGCGCGGGTGCCGCGCGCCATCGCGTGGTGCGACGATGCTTCGATCGTGGGCCAGCCTTTCTCGCTTACCGAATGGGTCGAAGGCGTATCGATCACCGCCACGGTGCCGATCGAGTACCCGCAGGACGTGTCGAGCGTGGATGCGCTGGGCCGCGAACTGGTAACGGCGCTGGCCGAAGTGCATGTCGTCGATCCTACCGGCCTTCTGCCCGAACGCTTTGGCCGGCCCGAGGGCTTCGTGCTGCGCCAGATCGAGCGCTGGCGCACCGTGCGCGCTGCAACCGGCGTGCGTCCGCTGCCGCTGATCGACGAGATCGCCGGCTGGCTGGTCGATAACGTGCCGCCACCGCCCCGCACCAGCATCATTCATTGCGACTACCATCTCGACAACTGCCTTTCTCGCCGCCGCGAACCGGAAATTGCCGCGATCATCGACTGGGAAATGGCAACGCTGGGCGATCCGCGCGTCGACCTGGGGCTGGCCTTGTTCTTCTGGCAGCGCGATACGAGCGCCGGTCTGGGCTTTCCCTTGATCCAGGCCTTCTCGAACCGGCCCGACGCGATACCGGCGCAGGCCCTCGCCGATCTCTGGTGCGAAGCGACCGATATCGCCGCGCCCGAACTGACGTACTTCACTGCGTTTTCCGCGTGGCGGCTGGCCTCAATCGTCGAAGGCGCTTACGTTCTGTTCCGGGAAGGCAAGGTCGATACGGCCTATGCCAGAGGACTGGAGAGCGACGTTCCCAACCTTCTGGCAGAGGCCGCCGCGATCATCGACGGAAAGGCCCGCTGATGGCGACGCACATGCACGCAACAATGATGGCCCATCAACTGGGCACGCAGATGATCGTCGATCGCGGTCGCCGCCTGTTCGCCGCGAGCCAGGTCATCGATTTCGATGGCGATACGATCCGCGAAAGCAGCTTTGCCGATGTTGCCGACGGGGCTGCGCGGCTTGCCACTGCGCTTGTCGCGATCGGGCTGAATCCGGGTGACCGGATCGGAACATTCGCCTGGAACAGCCGCCCGCATCTCGAAGCCTACCTCGCCGTGCCCGCGATGGGCTTCGTGCTGCATACCGTGAATGTGCGCCTGTTCCCCGAGCAGATCGCCTATATCATCGACCACGCCGGAGACCGTGCGATGATCGTCGATGCCAGTTTGCTCGATGTGCTGGCTCCCACCCTGCCCGGCCTGTCGCGGCTTGAGCATGTGATTGTATTTGGTGCAGCGGCGCTGCCGCAGATTGCCGGGTTCCCCGGCACGGTGCATCGCTACGAAGACCTGATCGCCGCGCATGCCCCGATATCGCAGTGGCCCGAGATCGACGAGAACAGTGCGGCGGTGGCCTGCTACACCTCCGGCACTACCGGCAATCCCAAGGGCGTCGTCTACAGCCATCGCACCATCTTCCTGCACAGCATGGCCTCGCTCGCGGTCGATGCCTTTGGCGTATGCAATGCCGACCGCATCCTGATGCTGCCGCCGATGTTCCATGCCAATGCCTGGGGCTTGCCGTTTTCCGGCTGGCTCGCGGGCAGCGACCTGATACTGCCCGGCCCGCACCTCCAGCCCGACAAGATCGCCCGGCTGATCGCTGCCACGCGCCCGACCGTGACTGCTGCCGTGCCGACGATCCTCAACGACCTGCTGCAACTCCACGCTCGTGCGCCCATGGACCTTTCGAGCTTCCGCGCGATCGTCTCGGGCGGATCGGCGGTATCGATGCATCTGATCGAGCGGGTGCGCGACACCTGGGGCGTCGATGTCGTGCAAGGCTGGGGCATGACCGAAACCAGCCCGATATGCGTGGTCTCTCATCCCCCGCGCGGCTCCGCGAAGAGCGAAGATCTGGCATGGCGCGCCAAAAGCGGGCGTCCGGTGCCGGGCGTCATGGCGCGGATCGTGGGCGATGATGGCACGCTTCTGCCGGAGGACGGCGCGACCGTGGGTCGCCTGCAATTGCGCGGGCCGTGGATCGCGGCTGGCTATTTCGATGCGGCGCCCGACCAGTCCCCGCTGACCCCGGATGGCTGGCTCGAAACTGGCGATGTCGGCACGATCGATCAACTGGGCTATGTCCACGTGACCGATCGCACCAAGGATTTGATCAAGTCTGGCGGTGAGTGGATTTCCTCGGCCGACCTTGAGCGCGAAATCGCCCGATTTCCCGGTATCCGCGAAGTGGCAGTGATTGCGGTGCCTGATCCGCGCTGGGAGGAACGTCCGCTCGCAGTTATCGCGACAGACGGCGATACCGATCCTGATTACGCGGCCATACGTGATTTTCTGGCCGCCCATATCGCCCGTTTCATGGTTCCCGAATATTGGAGCCGCTTGACAAACTTGCCGAAAACAAGTGTCGGCAAAATAGACAAGAAGAAGATCCGGGAAGAGGTGCGTTTGGGCAGGCTCGCCTACCAGCGGGTGGCGACATCTCGGATGACGGAAATCGGGAATGAATGAAGTAGCTGCCTCCAAGATTGACACTTCCAACGGCGACGCCGGAGCTGCAAGCGAAGCAGGAAACAGCGAAGGCGCACGCAAGCCCAGGATGACCCAGGCTGAACGCACCGCGCTTTCCGACGAGCGCATGTTCAAGGCCGCCCGCGAACTGCTGGTCGAGAACGGCACTCATAACACCACGCTCAAGGAAATCGGCGAACGCGCCGGTTACAGCCGTGGCCTTGCCAGCAATCGGTTTGGCTCGAAGGAAAAGCTGTTCAGCCAGATGGTCCAGGAATTCAACCGGCGCTGGGCGAGCGAGTTGCGCGGCTTCGTCGGTAACCGCCGGGGCCTGCCCGCGATGATGGCTGCGTTCAGCGCGGTAGAGCATTATCTCATCAGCTATTCCGACGACATGAAGTCACTCTACATCCTCTGGTTTGAATCGATGACGAGCCACGGCGATGTTCGTGAGATGCTTGCTGCGAGCCACAAAGCGTATCGCCGCGACGTTGAGCGGTGGGTGCGTCAAGGCATTGACGACGGCACGATCCGCCCGTCTATCGATCCTGTCAGCTACGGCGTTGAGTTCAACGCGTTGATCTTCGGGCTGATCTACCAATGGCTCGTCAGCGACGATTCGCTCAGCATTCATGCCGTATTTCAGCATTATCGCCGCAGTACGCTGGAGACCCTCGCCGAGCGTCGGGACTAGGATTTTCGGCGCCTGACAACCGTTCCAAAAGAGCCATCGTCAGCTGATTTTTACTTGCTGGCGAAAAGCAAATAAGTTAGATTTTACGTCAATGAAACGAATCCCGACCGCATGACGAGTCGGCCGTTCACAAGGAGAGTGTGCTATGGAAGTCGGCCTTCTGATGGTATTCCAGAACTACTGTGATCGCCTCAGCGACAAGGAAGCCTGGGACCGCGATCTCCACCTTGCGTCACTGGCGGAACCGCTTGGTTTCAATACGGTAGGCTCGGTGGAACACCACTTCTCGAACTACGCGATGTCGCCCGATAACGTCGCTTTTCTCGCTTATCTCGCCGGCAAGACGAGCACGATCGGCCTGATCACCGGCGCGGTCATCCTGCCCTGGCATCTTGACCCGATGCGCATCGCCGAACGCATGATCGTGCTCGATTACCTGAGCAACGGACGCGCCAAGTTCGGCATCGGACGCGGCCTTGCCCGCCGCGAATACGAGACCTTTGGCCTCGACATGAACTCGGCCCGCGACCGCTTCGACGAGTCCGCCGAATTTGTCATGAGCGCGCTGGAAACCGGCGTCGCGGAATGGAGCGGCAAGTATTACCAGCAGGTCCGCACCGAACTGCGCCCACGCCCGCTGGCGAGCTTCAAGGACCGGTTCTACGCTGTCGCCATGTCTTCGGACTCAGTCCCTGTCTGCGCGCAGCTCGGCGCCCAGATGATGAGCTTTGCCCAAAAGCCATGGGCGCAGATGAAGGACCACTTCGACACCTATCGCCGCTTGTTCAAGGAACACCATGGCCGCGAGGCAAAGCCGCCCATCTGCGTCGATTTCCTTGCCTGTGACGAAAGTGCCGAGAAGGCCGAAGCCCTCGCCCGCGAGCACATGGCGAACTATTACCTGACCGTGATGGATCACTACGAAATGGCCGGCGATCACTTCAAGAACATGAAGGGCTATGGCGACTATGCGAATAACGCCAGCCTTCTGAAAGACTTGGGCATGACCGATGCGGGTAACGCGTTTGTCGATATCAACACCTGGGGCACGCCGAACCAGATCCTCGAAAAGCTGGAACAGCGCCAGCGCGACCTTGGCGATTTCGATCTCACGGTGCAGGTGAGCTACGGCGGGATGAGCAAGGAAAATGCCGAAAGCGGCATCCGCCTGTTCGCCGAGAAGGTTCTGCCCGAGGTTCAGTCCTGGAACCGGGGCTGATCGCGCCAGAGGAAGAATCGAGTGCCTGAATTTGCAATTCTCCTCGATCCGCAAGCGCGGAACGGGCGTGGCCGCGCCATCCTGTTCCGCGACGCGGGCGACATCGACGCTGACCACGTCAACTTCATGGCTACTACCGCAAAGGGCCTGATCGCGGTTGCCTTGCCCTACGCCAGGGCCTGTGCGCTGGACCTGCCGCCGATGCGCGGCGGGGCGGCGCGTCCAGGCCGTCCGATCACGCTGGCCAATATCGAAGCGCGGTGCTGCGAAGGCACGGGGATCTCAGCAGCCGAACGTGCGCTGACATTGCGCACGCTTGCCGCTTGGGGCGCGTCTCCGGCGGATTTCGTCACGCCCGGGCATGTCATCGTCACCGTGGTCATGGCCCGCGTGCTGCCTGAGGGCGAGACCGCGCCGCTCAGCGAAATCGCGCTCCCGATCGCGGCACGACAATCGGGCGCGCTGGGTATCGCCTGGGCGGATATGCTGGGGCAATCGGGCGATCTGGCCGGAACTGCCGAAGTTGAGGCGCTCGCTTCGGAGTTCGGCATCAAGGTATACCGCACCGACGCTGCGCCAGCCGCCAGTCCGATGGCTGACAACGATGACCGGTTGGTCCGCGTTGGCTGACGCCCTACCCCTTACCGGCGTCCGCATCATCGAATTGGCGGGCGTCGGTCCGGGCCCATTCTGCGGCATGATGCTGGCCGACAATGGCGCCGAAGTCATCCGGATCGACAGGCCCAGTGGCCTTGGCGCAGGTGTTCCGATCGACGGCGAAAAGGACGTGATGCTGCGTTCGCGCCGCACGATATCGCTCGACCTGAAGCAGCCCGCTGCCATCGAGATAGTCCATCGGCTCTGTGCGACGGCAGACGGTCTGATCGAAGGCTTCCGCCCCGGCGTGACTGAACGCCTCGGGCTTGGCCCCGATGCCTTGCGCGCGATAAATCCAGCGCTGGTCTATGGCCGGATGACCGGATGGGGGCAGACCGGGCCCTATTCGATGCTCGCCGGCCACGATATCAACTACCTCGCGGTCAGCGGTGTCCTCGACACGCTCGGCATGCGGGGTGGTGCGCCGCTGCCACCGCATAACCTGCTGGGTGACTATGCCGGCGGCGGGATGCTGCTTGCATTCGGCATGATCTCGGCGATCCTGGCAACAAAGCTGGGGGCGCCGGGGCGGGTCGTGGACTGCGCGATGACCGAAGGCGCGTCCGCGCTGATGGCGGGTATCTGGTCGCTGCGGCACAACGACATGTGGAATGGCCAGCGCGGGGAAAACCTGCTGGATGGGGGAGCCCCGTTCTATGCGGTCTATGAAACCCGCGACGGGCGCCACGCAGCCATCGGCGCGATAGAACCGGACTTTTACAACCGCCTGTGCCTGCTATTGGGCCTCGCCGATGATCCCGATTTCGCCGACCAACTCGATCAGGACAAATGGCCGGCCATGCGCGACAAGCTCACCGCGCGCTTTGCCCGGCAGACGCTGGCTGAATTCGAACAGATGTTCGCCGGCCATGACGTGTGCTTCGCCCCGGTCGTAGGCATGGCCGAAGCGCCGCAGCACCCCCAGAACATGGCCCGGAATGCGTTTATCGAAATCGATGGCATGGCACAACCCGCGCCCGTTCCCCACTACGCCGACTGCGAGCGTCCGGAAATACCGATGTGGCGCGAAAACCGCGACCGCGACGCCTTGCTCAACGAACTGGGCTATTCGTCCGAAGATGTAGAGCGGATGCGCGTTTCGGGCGCATTCGGAAAATAGACTTCGCACTGCGTCCATGATGGCCTCACCGCCTGACGGATAATCGTCGGTCGAACCTCGCAATCGCACCTGCGTTTGCTCAGTCTATTTATATGACAATTAAGACCTTCACCGGCGTCGCCATCGCGCTGGTCATCATCGGTGGCACGTGCGGAACGGCTCTTGCCAAGGATACAGCGCCGCAATCGAACGCGCAGCGCGGCAAAGTGCTTTTTCTGCAATGTGCTGCCTGCCACAGCGTCGATCCGAACGGAGCGAAGAAGATCGGTCCGAATTTGCGCGGGATCGTGGGTTCTACCGCTGGATCGCGCAGCAATTTCACCTACTCTGCGGCATTTGCCTCGGCCAAGAAGCGCGGCATGCGCTGGGATGCCAAGACGCTGGACGCGTTCATTGCCAAACCGCGCGAAGTGGTGCCTGGCAATGGCATGACCTTCGGCGGCATTGCCGATGCCGCCAAGCGAAGCGATATCATCGCTTACCTGAAATCGCTGCAGCAGTAAGGCTTGCGGCATGGCTGACGGGCGCATCCTTGTAGTCAACCGGCGCCGCTTTCTCGCGGCTGGCGGCGGGTTGGCGCTCAGTCTTGTTGCTGCAAAAGGCGCGGCACTGGCGGCCGAAAATGCGCCAGCCACCGATCCGGCGGCAAACGCTGGAAAGCTCAGCGCCTATGTCCAGATAACGCGCGAAGGGCGCGTCATCATCGTCACGCCCGGCGCCGAGATGGGGCAAGGCATTACCGGAGGCCTGCCCAAGATCATCGCCGAGGAAATGGATGCCGACTGGGACCGCGTCGAGGTGCGGCTCTCGGGCGCGGACAAGGCTTTCGCCAATCCCGGCAAACGCCAGCGCAGCGCCAACAGCGACGGCATGATGTCGTACTACGAGCCGCTCCGCCGCGTCGGGGCCAGCGCGCGATACATGTTGGTTGCCGCCGCGGCCGCGCGCTGGAGCGTTCCGGCGGCCGAAGTCGTCGCAAGGCAAGGCAAGCTGCACCACGACGCAAGCGGTCGCGTTCTGGATTTCGGAGAAGTGGCGCAGGACGCCGCCAAGATTGCGATACCTGAAACCCTTTCGCTCAAAAATCCGGCCGATTTCAAGCTGATCGGCCGCGATCTGGCCCGTCCCGATATCCCGGCGAAAGTGACCGGCAAGGCAGTGTTCGGCATGGATGTCGTGCTGCCCGGCATGGTCTATGCCGCGATCTCGCATGTGCCGGTTGCGGGCGGGATGCTGAAAGGCTTCCCGTCAGACATTGCCAAGGCCATGCCCGGCGTGCGCAAGGTCGTGCAGTTGGAAAATGCCGTGGCGGTCGTGGCCGACAGCTACTGGCAGGCGCAAAAGGCGGTCGATGCCATCGAACTGGAAGTCGAGGCCAGTCTGCGCGTCGATAGTGACGTGCTGCGCAGCCAGATCGACAAGGCGCTGACTGAAAGCACCGCAATCCTGCCCTCCCCGCTCGGTCGCAAGGGCAAGGACTGGATCATGGGGGCCACGGTCGAGGAAATCGACGCAGCCTGTAAAGCAGCGCCGCACACAATCGATGTTCGCTACGAAGTGCCCTATCTCGCCCATGCGGCGATGGAGCCAGTCTGTGCCACCGCACTGATCGAACCGGGGCGCTGCGAAATCTGGGCACCGCTTCAGGCGGCCGATATGGTCCCGCCGGAAGTGGCCGCGATCACGGGTCTGGCGCCCGAGGCCGTCACCCTGCACCGCACCTACCTGGGCGGCGGCTTCGGCCGAAAGAACGAGCGCGATTTCGTGCACCAGGCCGTTCGGCTGGCGATGGCAATGCCGGGCACTCCGGTGATGCTGATCTGGTCACGACAGCAGGACATGCAGCACGACTATTATCGCCCTGCGCTGACCACCCGCACGCGCGCCGCAATCGGCGCCGATGGGTCGATCAAGGCGATGCATTCACGGATCTGCGGCCAGCCACTGATGACGATGAAGGCCTTCCGCATTCCGGGCTTCGCGGATTATTCCGTCACCGGCGGATTGATTGCGGATGGCTATGCGATCGAAGCCAAGCGGATCGACGCGGTCGAAATCGATGCGCCCATCCGCACCGGTTACTGGCGTTCGGTATCGGCATCGCAGAACGGGTTCTTCTCGGAAAGCGCGATTGACGAGATCGCCGCCAAGCTGAAGCGCGATCCGCTCGACTACCGACTCTGGCTGGCCCGCAACGAGCCGCGTTCGCTGGCGGTGCTGAAGCTGGCGGCTGCCAAGGCAGGCTGGGGCACAAAAGCGCGCAAAGGCACCGGACGCGGCATTTCGCTGTCTACCGGCTGGAATTCGCATTGCGCGCAAGTGGTTGAAGCCGAAGTCATCGGCGACAAGCTCACGGTCAAACGCATTGTCTGCGCCTTCGATTGCGGACGCCAGATTGACCCGGACAACATCATCAACCAGATCGAAGGCGCCATCGTGTTCGGCTTGTCCGCCGCGCTGCATGGCCAGATCACGTTCCGCGATGGCGCGGTGGTGGAAAGCACCTTCGCCGATTACCCGGTCGTGCTGATGGCCGAAATGCCGCAAATCGAGGTGCATCTGATCGAGACGCCCGATGTGATCGGCGGCGTCGGCGAAGCTGGCGTGCCCGGCGTCGCGCCTGCGCTGTGCGGCGCGATCTTCGCCGCGACCGGTGAACACATCCGCCGCCTGCCCCTGGCCGCTTCCCGTTTCGAGGTGACGATATGACTCTGCTGCTATCCGTTCTGGCATTGGCCAGTGCCCCCGCTGCCACGCCCCCGGCACCAGCTGACGGGGTCGCGCTCGCGCCGGGATCGCGCTTTTCCGAATGCCGCGATTGCCCCGAAATGGTGGTCATCCCCGCGGGCGAATTCGTGATGGGGTCCGATGGCGGCGAGGAAGACCGCTACGAAGGGCCCGAGCGCGAGATGAAGATCGCCCGTCGCTTTGCCATCGCCAATAATCCGGTCACAGTCGCGCAGTTCCGCACTTTCGTCGACGCCACCGGATACACCGCCGCGACCGACTGCATCGTTCCGCGCAACGGCAGTTATGAAAAAGTGCCGGGCGCCGATTGGCGCGATCCCGCCATGGGCAGACCGCCCAAGGACGACGAGCCGGTCGTCTGCATCGACTGGAACGACGCCCGCGCCTATGTCGACTGGCTGGCAAAGACCACGACCAAACCCTACCGCATGCTCAGCGAGGCGGAATGGGAATATGTCGCGCGGGCAGGCCGCCGCACCCGGTTCCCCTGGGGCGAAGATCCGGCGCAGGCCTGCGCCATTGCCAACCTGATGGATGCCTCGGTTCCGGCGGCATCGCGGGTGGAAGGTAGCGCCAACCAATGCTCGGACGGATATCCGGCACTGGCCCCGGTCGGCAAATTTGCCGCCAACGCCTTCGGCGTCAACGAGATGGTCGGCAATGTCTGGACCTGGGTGCAGGACTGCTACGTGATGCCCTATCCCAAGGATGGCCCGCGCGATGGATCGGCTTATGAAACGCCGGGTTGCGAGCGCCGATCGGTGCGCGGGGCAAGCTGGGGAACCAATGTCACGCGCGCGCGTCCGACCTTTCGCGGTCGCGATCCGGTGGATCGTTTGAGCAGCCTGTTCAGCATCCGCGTAGCCCGCGATCTGCCATGATGAGTGTCCGGTCATGAGTGTAAGCGTCGTCGTAAACGGGGTCGAAACCGCATTCGAACTCGACCCGGAAACCCCGCTGCTGTGGGCACTGCGCGATGCGACGGGCCTGAAAGGCACCAAGTTCGGCTGCGGCGTCGGGGTCTGTGGCACTTGCACCGTCGAAGTCGATGGCATGGCAGTGCGCAGTTGCTCGGTGCCGATCGGTTCGCTCGAAGGCATGAAGGTGACGACGATCGAAGGGCTCGGCGCGGATTCGGGCAAAGAATCGCTGCATCCGATACAGCAGGCATGGATCGCCGAGCAGGTGCCCCAGTGCGGCTATTGCCAGCCCGGCATGATAATGGCGGTTTCCGCCCTGCTCAAATCCAGCCCTACCCCGACCGATGCCGAGATCGACGAGCAGATCACCAATGTCTGCCGCTGCGGCACGTATGGGCGCATCCGGCGCGCCATCCACCGCGCGGCCCGAGAGATGCAAGCGTGAACGTGCGTCTGCATCGCCGGCAGTTTCTGGCGGGTGCCGCTGCCATCGCCTTGTCCTCGCGTGCGCTGGCCGCATCGGATATCGAGACAGTCGATGCCGTCGTCCTCGGCGCCGGGCTGAGCGGCCTGCGCGCCGCTGCCCTGCTCGCCGCTGATGGCCGCAAGGTCGTGGTGCTCGAAGCGCGCGACCGCGTGGGGGGCCGCGTCCTTTCATTGGACCAGGTAAATGCTAGTCCCGAAGCCGGGGCCAACTCGATGCTCGCCGGGTATGGCCGTGCGCTCGATCTGGCGCGTGGTCTGGACCTGCCGCTTTACGATGTCAGCCAGCGGCGGTCGGACAGTGTCGCGACTGTTGTGGGCGGACAGGTGTTCACTCCCGCACAGTGGTCGGTCGCTGCCGCCAATCCGTTTGCCGATGCGCGGCGCGATGTGCCGCTGATCGGCATGGTCCCGCGCGAAATGGCGCGTCTTGGCGCCATGGCCGGTCCGGAACCGTGGTGCGATCCGGCGCAGGCCGCGCTCGACATTCCGGTCTCGCGCTATCTCGCCGAAGGCGGAATGACGCCCCCGCAGATCGCACTGGCCTATGATCTCAACCCGCCACAGGGCCGAGCCGCAAGCGAAGTCAGCTTGCTGAACTGGCTGTTCGTCTCGCGGTTCTTCGCCGAGCAGCTGACGGTCGGCAAAAGCGAATATGCGGTAGCTGGCGGCAATTCGCGACTGACCGAAGCCATGGCGCGCACGATGGGCGCGCAACTGCGCACCGGCTGTCCGGTAGAGACGGTACAGGCCGATGGCAGCGGCGCCATCATCACTTATGCGGGCGGCAAACGCATTCGCGCCGGTCATGTCGTTTGCGCGTTGCCGCTCGCGCCGATGCGCCGGGTTGCGTTCGATCCACCGCTACCGGCCGACCATGCGCTGGCGGTCAGCGATGCACCGCAAATGCAGATCACCCAGGTCCATTTCGAAGTGAGCGACCCGTTCTGGGAAGCCGATGGCATCGCGCCCGACATGTGGACCGATACCGCCGCTGGCATCGTCCTGGCGGCACGCGGCGGCAGCGATCCCCGCCAGATCACCAGCCTCACGGCATGGGCGCGCGGAGACCGGGCCGCAGCGCTCGACGCCCTGAGCGAAACCGAGGCCCGCGCACTGGTCACGTCGGAGATCGAACGAATCCGGCCCGCTGCAAAAGGCAAGATACGGGCGGCGGGTTTCAAATCCTGGCAGACCGATCTCTGGTCTCAGGGCGACTGGGTAGTCTGGGCGCCGGGTCAGGCGACGCGCCTGCCTCAGGCGTCTGGCAAGGCCCATGGCGCTATCCACTTCTGCGGCGAGCACACCTCGCTGTCGGCGCGCGGCATGGAAGGCGCGCTGGAATCGGCCGAGCGCGCCGTGCTGGAAATTCTCGCTCCCTGATCCCGCTGTGCTTGAATGATTGCGACCACCGCCCTGCCCGGCGGTGCGCTTTCATGCATCCACAGCGGGCATTGCCGTGCCCACTGACAAAAAAGAAGCCCGCCGCAGCCTTACGCTGCGACGGGCCAGTGAGGGCCTGAGGGGCCAGGTTCAGAACTTGTATTTGGCTTCCACGCCGAAGGTGCGCAGATCGGGCAGGCCCAGCAGCACGCGCGAGCTGTAAGCGCTGAACGGGAAGCCCGGCGCCTGAGTGGAGCCGTAGTCGATCGAGATCGGCGTCTTGTTGTTGAAGATATTGTTCACGAATGCGCTGATCGTGAAGTTGTCGGTATCGAGGCCGGTGCGCGCATTGAAGAAGTGCGCATCGGGCGTGCGGACAAGGTTAGCCGGGTTGTCATAGAGACCAGACTTGTAGGACCAGTCGCCACGGACATACCAGTCGCCGACATTGCCAATTTCCCGCGTGTACATCACGCCCATGTTGGCATTGTACCGCGAAGTGTTCTGGTTGTGCTTGCCGCTGAAATCGGTCACGCCGGTCAGCTGAATGACAGTAGCGTTGTAGAAGCTATTGATATCGCTGTCGTTGATCGCAGCACCGAAGCTGATGTCCAGCGCGCCGAGGTCGAGGT
The DNA here is from genome assembly GCA_964502105.1 of uncultured Novosphingobium sp. Classification (GTDB taxonomy): domain Bacteria; phylum Pseudomonadota; class Alphaproteobacteria; order Sphingomonadales; family Sphingomonadaceae; genus Novosphingobium. The sequence continues at coordinate 130,358 of CAZCUS010000003.1, forward strand.
TACCCTCCAGTTCGACGCCCTTCATGTCCACCGAGCCCGAGTTGGCCGAACCACGCAGGATCTGCTGCACGCCGTCCACGACGTAGTTGATCGTGACCGGATTGATCTGGCTCCGCCACGGGGCGTAGTACGCCGCCAGGGTGAAGGTCAGCTTGCGATCGAACAGGCGGCCCTTCACGCCGACTTCGTAGTTCGTGACCTTTTCCGGATCGACCGCGATGGCAAGACCGGCCTCGGCAGCCGCATCGATCTGCGCCTGGTTGAAGCTCAGGAATGCGGTGTTGAACGTGCCGGGGTTTACGCCCTTCGAGAACGAGGCATAGGCCATCATGTCCGGTGCGAAGTCGTATTGCACGATCACGCGCGGCAGGAAGTTCTTGTACAGCTTGGAAAGCAGCTTCGAACCACCCGGATAGAAGCCCTTGGGCACGAAGGCATCGTTCAGGGCGTTGAAGCCGGCCGGGGCTGCATACGCGAACAGCTTGTCGAACTGGTAGCGGCCTTCTGCGCTGATCGAAAGGCCGTCGGCAACTTCGTAAGTCACACCGCCAAAGATACCAATCGTACGGGCCTTGGTGGCGCCGCTCGGGATCGACAGGCCGCTAGGTAGGCCGGTTCCCTGTGAGGGAAAGCCGAGCCGGACGTTACCGCCGCCGAGACCGCCCTGCTGCCAAGCGCGCAGATAGCTAGCGCCGAAGGTCGCCTTGAGCCGGTTGCCATCGTCGTAGCTGGCGCGCAATTCCTGCGACCAGTCCTTGTAAATGCGCTCGACGTAGAACGGATAGTCGAAGTACGGACGCGCACCACTCGCGACCAGGTTCGGCGAGTTCGGAATGCTCTCCGACCCGTAGTTGTCGATGTCGGCCAGCATCGAGTAGTATTCTTTGTTGTACCCGGTCAGAGACGAAAGCGTCAGACCGTCGCTGACTTCCCAGTCGGCGGTGAAATGCAGATGCGTGAACCCGCGCTTCAGGCCGTAGCCCTGCACGCCATCCTTGGGTGAGACGAGGCGCCCGGCGGGATTGGCCAGGAAGTTCTTGATGAACTCGTCTTCCTTGGTGTTCGAAGATGGCTGGCGGCTGAAATCGATCGAAGGCACGATCCCGCAGAAGTACGGGTTTTGACGCCGGGCCGAATTGGGCTGCACCGACACCAGACCGTTCAGCGTACAAGTGCTCTGGTTCGGCACTACGATGTTGCCTGCCGAATCGCGCACTTCGACGGCGGAAACAAGGGCCTGCGCCGAGGGGCCGTCATGGTCTTCGGAATACATCCCGAAGGCCTTCATCTTTAAGTTGGAAGCCGGCTCCGCATAGAGCGTGAGTGTGCCGGCGTCGGTGCGCTGATCGCCCAGTTTCTCGCTCGGTACGAAGCGGTTGGTATACGACCCGCCCTTGTTGGTACGGTCGCCGGTGATGCGGAAGCGCAGCCAATCACCGATCAGCGGACCTTCAAGGTCGGCATGCAGGCGATAGAGATCGCGGGTACCCAGCGTGCCGGCAACGGAACCGCCGAATTCGGTGCCGGGCGTGCGGTTAACGACGTTGATGGCGCCAGCAAACGTGTTGCGGCCGAAGTAGGCGCTCTGCGGACCCTTCAGAATTTCCACACGCTCGGGCGCGCTGATGATGCTGATCGCGCTCGACGAGCTGACCGGCACGCCGTCGATGAACAGCGAGGCAGTCGGATTGGTAAACGCAGAGGGCGTGAACCCGCGGATGATAAGCTGCTGCGCGGAACGGTCGTTGCGGCTGGCCGCGTTGTTGTTGATGTTCACGCTGGGGGTGAGCCGCGCAATGTCGTTGATCGACGTGATGCCGCGCTTTTCGATATCGGCAGCGGTCACGGCTGAAACGGAGAGCGGAACATCGAGGATCGATTCCCCGGTCTTGCGCGCGGTTACGACGATGTCGCCCGAACTGGGCTCGGCATCGGCCGCCTGTGCATGCGCAGCGGCAGGCACAAAGCCGATGGCCATAGCGACGCCGCACTTGAGCAGTGCCTTGCGATTGTCGGTCATGATATACTTCATATTTCCCCCCTTAGAGTGGTGAGCGCGGGTCAACCTGGGTTCCTCCGATGTCAGGGGTTCTGTCGCTGCCAGCCTCGGCACATACGGTCCGAATCTGGCGACCGCCCCTTTTGGTATTGATCTATGACAAAACGGTGCAAACGAATTGGCTTGTACATTTTGTCCGACAGTCGGTTATTTATCTCCGGGCACCAATCCCGGGGTTTGACGCATGACTATTGGCGCATCCCGGAAGACCCGGACGCGGCCGTAGCAACAATTCCGTAACGCACTGTTATCTTGTGTAATACCGCGCAAGCGGGCTGACCGGAAAAGCGGGTTGTGCCTCTGCCTGGCCGTCTTTTGCATAGCCGGAATAGGATCGCAAAAATGCCAGCGATGCCGCCACGGCAAGATGCAATTGCGCGGTCTGGTCATGCGCCTTGCGCGCCGGATCGCAGATCAGGCCGCCAAAATAGTGGTCCGCCCCATCGATCACGAGGCCGTGATGATCGCCCGATGCTGGTGACCGCGCAAAGGCCGTGAAATGGGCGCGCCAGCTTTCGGGATTGTCTGGCACGGAAGGCAGCAGATCCTGCGTGCCAGTCTGGATCAGCGCGGGACACGACAGCGTGGCAAATGCCGCTTCGGGCACCAGCGCGGGCAGCGGTCCGGGCGGTGAAAACGCCAGAACTGCCCGCGCGCGCGGATCGTGCAGCGGGCCGTCGATGCCGGGCGGGATGATCGCCTCGACACCGCCAAGCACCAGCGCTGTCAGCGCGCCGAAGCTGTGGCCTGCCGCGACATAGTTGCCACCGATCATGGCCGAGACGGCGCGCATGTCCTCGATCCGTGCTGCCCACGCCGTCTTGGCGAATTCGGCTGCACGAGGATGGTCGCGCGAATCGACATGGAGCGGCGCAACGATATCAAAGCCAGCCCCGGTCCAGGCGCGGATGAAGTCAGGATAAAAGCGCGGCGACGAGCCGAACCCGTGCGAAAAGGCAATAGTGCCTTTGCGGCGCCCCCTGGCCGGCCACAGCGAAACCTCGACTTGCCGCGTCGGTGTTGCCGCCAACTGCCGGATGCGCGCTGTTGGCAAAGGCGCTGCGATGGCCGCCCTCGCACCACCCGTCACCAGTGGCAGCGTTGCCAGCAACGTCAGGAAAGTGCGGCGGTCGGTCATGGCTCAGGGCTTCGGCGCAGGCGCGGCGGCAGCAATCTGCGCGCCGACGGCATCGAAGAACGCGCGGTTGTCATTGGCGAAGCGATCGGGAATTTCCCACATCGGCCAGTGGCCCACGCCCTTGTATTCGATGACTTTGACCTGGGTATTGGTGAAGCGGCGCACCGTCGCCTCCGGCCCTTGCGAAATCACCGTATCGTCCCAGCACCATTGCAGCATTACCGGTACTTTTACCTGTTCTGCCACCGCGCCATAGTCGGTGGTTTTGAACAGGCGCGTATTGTCGGCAAGATACTGCTTCTGGTTGCTGATCGCATTGGGCAGGTTGCCCATGTCGTACATGATCTGCGACAGTTCCTGCGGCGGGTTCCAACCAGCCTTCGGGCCAGTGTCGTGCAGGATCCAGCGATACCAGATCAGCGGATGATACTCGGGCATCACCGCTTCGTGAAACGCGAGGCCAGTCTTGACCTTCCAGTCGACATCGCGGGTCTGGCTGGGGCGCTCGATCGGAAGGATCGAAAACGCCATCGCTGCAACACGTTCCGGATACATCGCATTCAACGACAGCGCGACATTGGCCCCGTTCGAGGTGGAAATCACGCCGACCTTCTGCACGTTCAGCTTGTCCAGCACGAGCGCAACCAGTCGCGCCGCCTCGGGCGTGGTGTAACCCTTGGGGTTGGGGCCGGACAGACCATAGGGCGGCCAGTCGACGCGAATGATGCGGTAGTCCTTCTTCAGCCGTTCGGCCGTGGGGTCCCACTCGTGCATGTTGACCAGGCTGCCGTGCAGCATCAGCAGCGGGAACGCCTTGCCCGCGCCATTACCCTCCACGCGAACGTGGATCGGCACGCCATCGACGGTGATGAACTGCGAGGGCGCATCGGCATAGCGCTCGACCATCTCCTCGCGGTCACTGGCGAACATGCCTGCCTTGGCGGGAATGAACCAGCCGAGGAAGGCCAGCCCTGACAGCAGCAGGACAATGCCCACCACCCGAACGATCCGTTTCGTCACAGAATATCCCCCCGATAATTGAAGCGTTTGTCGCCCGCGCCGATCAGCGATCGCGGCGGATATAGGCGTCGATCAGGTCGGCCACGGCTTCCGGCGATTCCATCGGCGGATAGTGGCCAACGCTGTCCAGTGCGACGAACGACCGGCTCTTGGCATTCACCAGATACGACTCCAGATCACGGCCCTGCACCGGCGGCAGCACGTAATCGCGCATGCCCCAGACCAGCATGACCGGCGCCTTGACCTTGGCCAGATAGGCCATCGTCACGTCCTTGTTCGCGGTCAGGGCATGCAGCCCGCGCGGGTTGGGTTCGGCGATGCGCAGGTTGGTTTCGTAGTAATACTTGGTCGTCTCGGGCTTGAGACGCGATTTCACGCCGTACAGCGAGCCCAGATAAGCCGACCAGTAATCCATGTCCTCGACGCCGGTGCGCTTCGCGCGCTCGGTCGCGGCTTCCAGATCGGCCGGAGTCTCGACCTTGAGTTCAGGCACCGGGTTGGACGGCGTGTTCGACAGGATCAGGTTTTCCACGCGATCGGGATAAGCCGCCGCGAAGTAATAACTGAGCGTGCCGCCGCTCGAAACGCCCGCAACATTCGCCTTGTCGATGCCCAGCGCATCGAGGAAACCGGCCACCAGCCCCTCCGGCGAACCGACAGCCGCTTTCGCCTCGTCGCTCAGTGGACCGGAAAGCCCGGTCGGCGGCATGTCGAAGCGCACGATGCGGTAACGATCCTTGAGCCGCGCAGTCACCCCGTCCCAGGCGTTAAGCGTGCTGCGCGAGCCGTGGTTGAGCAGCAGGACAGGCCCGGTGCCTTCGTCGCGGTAGCGCAGTTCCACGCCCTTGACCGTGACATAGCGATCATCCGGGGCGCCATGGCTCTTGCGCAGTTCCGCAAGCGACACCCGCTTGACCGTGGCTGCCGCCGACTTGTCCTGCTTGGCCAGCGCCGCGCCAGGCACGGCCGCAAGGCCAAGCGCACAGGCTGCCAGCAGCATCGACCGCATCATGCGACACCCGAGGCGACGAACCATGAACGATACACGCCTTCGCTTTCCGGACCGAACCGAAACGGCCCCTGCCGCGCTGCCGGGCTGGTCGGCTGATAGCCCGCCTGAATCTGGCTGAACCCGGCTGAGGCGAACAGGCCGGGGTAATCGCTGGTCAACGCGCCGCGCCAGTTCGGCTCGTTGTTGTATTGCGCTTCGAGCGCTCCCGAAAGCTCGACCCAGGTATCGGCGTTATCATGCAGCAGCGGCACTTCCAGGTGCACCGCAAGGCCGCCCGGCTTCAACAGCCGCTTACACTCTTTGAGGATGTTGAGCACCGCCGCCTGCGACGTTTCGTGGAACAGCACGCAACTGAACACGATGTCGAAGCTGTTGTCCTCGAAATCAGTCTTCTCCGCGCTCTGCTGCGAAAAATGCACGGCGGCACCAAGGTGCTCGGCGCGCGCATGGGCATAGCGCAGCATCGAAGCGCCGACGTCGATGGCCTGCACTTCGGCATCGGGGAAACAGACCGCCGCCGGGACTGAACTGGTGCCGATGCCACAGCCCATGTCGAGAATGCGCTTGGGCTGGATGTCGGGGAAGCGCGTCAGCACATGCGCCATGGCGGTCTGCCCCCGCAAGTCATTGAGCATGCCGCCGTTACGGCCCAGCATATAGACCGCGCCGCCGCGATCCATCACCGCGCCTTGCAGCAGCGAACCGTCATCATGCGCATTGCCACCGGGCATCAGGTGAATGTCGCCATGGCTGATATACTCGGGGACGGCGAAATCGGGATCGGTTCGCACCGAGCCGAGCGGGTTTTCGATCTCTGCCAGTCGCTCGAGGTCATCCGCCTGCCGCTCGACGCTGGTCGCGACCGTGGCCCAGAGCTGCCGTTGGCTCTCGCGCTTCATCGCCAGCCAGGTGCGAAAACTCTCGTGCCCGGCCATACGCTCACGCAGCGCGTCGGATCGGTTGTTGGCCGCGCTGGCGGGCAAGCGCTTGTCCTCGACCCGCGCGATGCGGGACTGCACGGCTTCAAGATCGCTGTGCACGAACGTCTTGAGATCGCGCACGAACAATTGCTCGACCAGTTCGTCATGGCTGGGAACCGCGATCAGCGGATGATCGAGCTTGGCGCGTTCTTCGGAAATCTGGTTCACTGGGTCTCTCCCTCGGATTGAGCGGCTGCGAGTTCGGCCTGCGCGCCTTCGCGCAAAGGGCGGAAGATCTTTTCCATCGCCGCGTGGCGCAGCGCATCGCGCTGGGCCTGCGCTTCGGGTTCGGGTTCGAAGGAATCGACAGCGCCGCTTTTCAGCGCGCCGCCCGCCACCAGCAATCGCTCACAGGCATCGAGCCGCGCGCGCAGCACGGTCACTTCCGAGGCGAGACCGACGATCATGCCCAGCACCTGCTCGTCGAACGGGCGGCTGCCGTCGATGGCATCGAGGCGGTTGGGCGTCTTGGGTAGGGGTGTACGCGTCATGGGGTCTCGCTGGGTTTGGGCAGGCCGATCTGCGGGGCAGCTTGCGCGACGATCTCGCCGCACGTGGCAAACCACACCGCATCGCGCTGCGACAGGCGGGAAAGAAGGGCGGCCAGCGCATCGATGCGGTAAGGCAACCCGGTGATGTAAGGCGTAAGGTGCAGCGGCAGCATCCGCCCGCCGCCGGTCGCGGCCTCGGCGGTCAGCCAGTCGCAGGCGTCCTCGATCTGCTGCGCGTAGCTGTCCATCGACTGCTGCTGCACGGTGATGACTTGCCGGTCCGAAAGTTCATGATTGAGCGGCAGATTGACGATGGGGCCATTCGCGGTTTCGAAGCGATAGGGCAGTTCGTCGTTCACCCAATCAAGCATGTAGCGTGCGCCGTGCGCGGCCAGCAGGTCCGGCGTATCCATCGCCTGCGAGCGCGCGATGGAAAGCCAGCCTTGCGGGCGTGTGCCGCTTGCCTTTTCCAGTGCAGAGAAGCTGTCGGCGATGATCGCCTCGTGCCGCGCGGCACCCATGCCGCTGGCGATGGTGGCGTTCATGTCGGTCGCGTGGGCGACAATTTCGTGCCCTTCGGCGATCACGTCGGCAACGATCTCGGGATAGCGTTCGGCAATCGCGGCGTTCATCGCCACGCTGACCGGGATCGACAACGCGCGGAAGGTATCGAGCAGCCGGTAGAACCCGACCCGCGTGCCGTATTCGCGCGAGGTGTAGTGCCGGTAGTCGGGATAGGCCGTTTGCATGTGCCCCGGCGCGCGGAACGGCTTGTCCTCGGGCAGGATCGGAAACCATTCGAGGCTGACGACCACGGCGACCGCTACCGATTTGCCATCCGGCCAGGCGATCGGTGTGCGCTCGAAAATGTTGCTCCAGCCGTATCGGCCATGGTCCATGCCGCGCTGGCGCTTGGGATATTCGAGATAGGCGGGATCGAGGCTCATCGCGCGGCCTCCGCCACCGGAACGGCAGGCACGGCGTCGCGCCAGAAATCGGCAATGTCGCCCGATCGGGTAATCCACGCGCGACCATCAGCGGCGATATGGCGCAGCACTTCCTCGAACGGGCCGATGCGGTGCGGCTGGCCGATCAGGTAGCTGTGCAGCGGAATGCACATCACCGTGCCGCCCGCCTCGCCTTCGGCAGCCAGCCGCTCGTATTGGCGGATCAGCGTATCGGCATATTCGCGCGGGCTCATGTTGTAGACGAAGAAGCCGTAGTGGTCGTTGACCTCAAGGCTGTAGGGCATCGAGATCAGGCGGCCCTTGGCGACATTGACTTCGCCCGGCTGGTCGTCGTGATAGAGATCGCAAGTGTAGCTCAGCCCGTATTCGGCGATCAGATCCAGCGTGCGCGGCGTGTGCGTTAGTGCCGGAGCGAGCCAGCCCTTGATCGCCTGCCCGGTCGCGGCGCGGACGGTACGGATCGAATCCTCGATGATCGCGCGTTCCTGCGCCTCGTCCATGCCGTAAGTGTAGCGGGTGTTGTAGATGCCGTGGCTGAAGAACTCCCAGCCACGCGCGTTGGCGTCTTCCACCACTTCCGGGATGTGATCGCACAGCGCGACTGACAGGCTGACCGAGCCGGGAAAACCGTGCTTGCTCATGACATCGGCCATGCGCCAGTGGCCGACCCTGTTGGCGTAATCGCGGTGGGCATAGCCAACGACATCGGGATGCGGCTTCGCCCAGCTCTTGCGATGCGGGTTGGCGGGCGGATCAAGTTCGTAGTATTCAAGGTTGGGCGAAACCCAGACCGCGACGCGCTTGTCGCCCGGCCAGCGGATCGGCGCGCGGTCGCGCCAGCGGCGGAAGCCGTAAAGGCCCGGATCGCCCTCCCCATCCTGCATCAGCGCGCCTCCAGCCAGTCGATCACCACCTGCACCGGTTCGACATCGGCATATTTGAGTTGCAGGTCGGTGAGATTGGCAAAGTGATAGCTCTCGTGCTTGTCCGCGCAGGTCTCGATAGGGACAATCGTGCGATAGCCGCGGCTAAGGCTGTCGACCGCCGTCGCCCGGATACAGCCCGAGGTGGAGCCGCCGGTGACCACCACGGTATCGACCTTGTGCCACACCAGCAGGCTTTGCAGCGGTGTTTCGAAGAATGCCGATGGCATGCGCTTGGTATAGACGGTGTCCGCCGGATCGATGGCGCAGCGCGCATCGAATTCGTGCCGCCGCGAATCGTATTTAATGTTCTGCAGGCTGTCGGGCGTGTTCGTGCGCGTGCCCCAGACGCCGGCATCGCTGGCATCCTCGGCATAAGCGACATGCGTCCAGATCACCGGCATGCCCTTCGCGCGAGCCAGCGCAGAGATGGTGTTGACGTATTCGATCTGGCGCGGATCGGTTTCGTAGGCCGTCTTGAACTCGTCAATGTTGGTATAGGCATTCTGGAAATCGACGTTCACGATCGCGAGTTTCTCACCGAAACCGAACTTGGCACGCGAGGGATTGACCATGACCTCGTCAAAAATCTGGCGCGCGGTCCTGTTCTCGCACAGCATTTTGGTTCCCAAGGTCATGCTGCGAGGCCCTCTTGTTCAGACGCATACTTGTGGCCCAATGGCAGGCCCGCGTCGGTAACGAACCCGTAGAGCGGCTCATCGGGAAGTGCATCACGCACAATTGACCGGACAGCGAACAGCTTGTCGAGATCGATGCCGGTATCGATCCCCATCGCATCGAGCATGAAAGCCAGATCCTCGGTCACGATGTTGCCGCTCGCGCCCGGCGCGAAGGGGCATCCGCCCAGACCGCCGAGCGAGGCGTCGATCGTTTCCAGACCGGCGTCGAGCGCGGCGAGCGCATTGGCAAGCCCAAGGCCGCGCGTGTTGTGCAGATGGATACCCGTCAGCGCGGCATCGCCAACAACGCCGCGCACCAGCTTGATAAGCCGCCGCACCGACACCGGATCGGCATAGCCTGTCGTGTCCGACAGGCCGACCTCGTCGCAGCCCGCCGCCATGAGTTCCTCGGCCAGACGCGCGATGTTCGCGTCCGAAAGCGCGCCTTCCAGAGTGCAACCGAACACGGTGGAAAGGCTGCCTTCGAAATGCGGCCGCTTGTCCACCGGCAGTTGGGCAATCATCGCCGCGATCTGACGCGCTTCCTCGATAACTTGCGCGTGCGTGCGCTTGAGATTGCGTAGCGAGTGCGTTTCCGAAACCGACAGCGGCAGCGTCAGCTTGTGCGCGCCAGCGGCGATCGCATTAGCCGCACCGCGAGCATTCGGAACGAGCGCTGCGACGGTCAGACCGGGGATGTTGCAAGCGAACGCAACGATTTCAGCGCTGTCGGCCAACTGGGGCAGGAGCTTGGCCGGCACGAAACTACCAACCTCAATCTCTCTTACACCTGCTGCGGCTTCGGCCGCGATCCACGCTTTCTTGGCCGCCGTCGGCATGATGGCGGACACGTTCTGAAGACCGTCCCGCGGCCCGACCTCGCTAATCAGGATTGACACTTGCGACTTTAACCCTTGGCTTATTTGTTATGTAGCTATATCAAATGAGCCAAGTTGTCCAGACGTTCGGAGAAATAGATGACAGTCCGTGCGCTCCCGCTTGAGGGGCTTAAGGTTGTAGAATTCACGCATATGGTCATGGGGCCGACCATCGGTGTCATCCTCGGCGATCTGGGCGCCGACGTGACTCGCGTGGAGCCACCGGGCGGTGATCGCACCCGCTCGCTGCTCGGTTCGGGCGCGGGCTACTTTCCGATGTATAACCGCAACAAGCGATCCGTTTTCCTCGACCTGAAGGACGAGGAAGATCTCGATTCGGCGCGCGCGCTGTGCAACGCCGCAGACATCGTGATCGAGAATTTCCGGCCCGGCACGCTCGATCGCCTCGGTTTGTCTTACGCTGCGCTGAAGCAGGATAACCCCGGCCTTATATACTGCTCGGCCAAGGGCTTCCTGCAGGGGCCATACGAAAACCGCGCCGCGCTGGATGAAGTAACCCAGATGATGGGCGGCCTCGCCTACATGACCGGGCCGCCGGGACGCCCGCTGCGGGCTGGCGCGTCCGTGATCGACGTGACCGGCGGCATGTTCGGCGTGATCGGGATCCTCGCCGCGCTCGAACGCCGCCACCGCGATGGCCAGGGCAGCCATGTCCAGTGCGCCCTGTTCGAGACGACGGCATTCCTCGTCGGCCAGCACATGGCGCAGCAGGCCGTCACCGGATCGCCCGCGATGCCAATGCCGGTGCGCATCTCGGCTTGGGCGATCTACGATGTGTTCGAAACCGCCAACGAACAGGAACAAGTCTTCGTAGGCGTAGTAAGCGACAGCCAGTGGCGCGCGTTCTGTCTGGAATTCGGCCTTGCCGATCTGCTCGCCGATCCAGCGCTGGACACCAACAACGGCCGCGTCGGATCGCGTGACAGCTTCCTCCCCGCCATTCGCGCGATGCTGGGGAAGATGACGCGTGAGGATTTGCTGCCGCGCCTTGAACGCATCGGCCTGCCGTTTGCCCAAATTTCCAAGCCGCAGGATCTGTTTGACGACCCACAGCTTGCCGCAGGTGGGCTGATCGAAGTCACGCTGGAGGACGGAACGAAGACACGGCTGCCAGGCTTGCCACTCACTTTCGACGGAGAACGCATGCCGATGCGGCACGATCTGCCGCAAGTTGCCGTTCCCGCATCGACCGCCCCCTGACCGCCTGTCGGAGATTCGCAAAGCGCGCCCCGGTCAGCACCGCAAGCGTCACAGAAAGCGCTTCTATTAATTGCTATACAAGCATATCAATTACGCATGAGTGACACTCCCGCACCTCCTGCACGCAGCCTCTTCCAGAAGATCTGGGAAGGGCATCAGGTCGTGGAAGGAAAGGCGGCGGGAGCCACTGCGGTGCTGATCGCCATCGACCGTGTCTGGCTGCACGAGCGCACTGGCGGCGTAGCGCTGGCGCAATTGGAAGCTGCTGGCCGCGCGGTTCGCGATCCGGGCCATGTTTTCGTAACGATGGACCATGTCGTCGATACGCTGCCCGGTCGGGGGGACAGCACGATCATGCCAACCGGCGGCGAATTCATCCGCACGACGCGTGACGCCGCCAAGCGTGCGGGCCTGACGCTTTTCGATATCGGTGACGAGCGGCAAGGTATCGTCCATGTCATCTCGGCCGAACAGGCGGTCGCCCAGCCGGGCCTCACGCTCGTCTGCCCGGACAGCCACACCTGCACGCAAGGCGCGCTTGGCTGTCTGGCGTGGGGCATTGGTTCCACCGAGGCGGAACACGCGCTGGCGACAATGACGCTGCGACTGGAACGGCCCCGCTCGATGCGGATCACGATCGATGGCGAACTGGCACCGGGTGCCTTCGCCAAGGATCTTGCGCTTTACATCATCACCAAGCTCGGGCCTGCGGGCGCCAAGGGCCACGTCATCGAATTTGCGGGCAGCGGCGTGACGGCGCTCTCACTCGAAGCGCGCATGACGCTGTGCAACATGGCCGCCGAAATGGGCGCGTTCTCCGCCATCATCGCGCCGGACGAGAAAGTCTTCACCTACCTTGCAGGGCGTCCCTACGCGCCGACCGACGCAGCGTGGGACAGCGCGCTGGCAGACTGGCAGGCTTTGGCAAGCGATCCCGGCGCGGTGTTCGATGCCGAGCACCGGTTCAATGCCGCGAACGTCAGCCCGATGATCAGTTGGGGCACCAATCCGCAGCAATCGCTGGCATTCGGTCAGACTTCCGCATCGACCGACAGCGCCAGCCAGAGCACGCAGCTTCAACGCACGCTCGACTACATCGGCATTGCCGAGGCGGGCGCAGTGATCGGCCTGCCCATCGACGGCGCGTTCATCGGTTCGTGCACCAATGCCCGTTATGAGGATTTGCGCGCCGCCGCGGACGTTCTCGAAGGCCGCAAGGTATCGCCCGGCGTGCGCGCCATCTGTGTACCGAGTTCGGGTCTGGTCAAGGCGCGGGCCGAGGCCGAGGGTCTTGACCGCGTATTCCTCGATGCGGGTTTCGAATGGCGCGAACCGGGTTGCTCGATGTGCTTCTTCGTGGGCGGAGAAAGCTTTGGCCCGAACCAGCGCGTCGTCTCCTCGACCAACCGTAATTTCGAGAACCGCCAAGGTCCGGGCACGCGCACGCATATCGCATCGCCTGCCACGGTGGCGGCGTCTGCCGTGCTGGGCCGGATCGCCAGCGTCGGCGAACTTGCCGGGTTGCGGGAAGAGCACGCATGAACGCGCTTACAATCGTGAGCGGCTTGCCCGTGCCGCTGGTGGAAGACAATGTCGATACCGACATCATCATCCCCTCGCGCGAGATTCGTTCGGTCAGCAAGCACGGCCTTGCCGATGGCCTGTTCGCCGGTCGCCGCTACACCGCTGACCGCCAGCCCGATCCCGCCTTCATCCTCAACGACGCGCGCTACAAGGGGTCGCCGATCCTGCTGGGCGGCGCGAACTTCGGCTGCGGTTCCAGCCGCGAACAGGCGGTGTGGGCACTTAAGGAATATGGCTTTCGCGCAATTGTCGCGCCCTCGTTCAACCCGATCTTCAAGCGCAACTGCGTTCGCAATTTCGTGCTGCCCGCGCTGGCGGACGCCGCCGCGATTGCCGAGACGCGCCAGCCCATGCGGATCGACCTTGCCGCCCGCACCATCGTATCGGAAACCGGCGAGACCTGGCGCTTCGAGATCGAAGAGGAAGCGGCTGCCATGCTGCTGAGCGGGCGCGATGAAATCGATTTTACGCTGGCCCAGTCGGACCGGATAGATGCCTGGCAGGCACGCGACCGGCAGGACCGCCCATGGGCTTATCTGAAAGGGGCAGGACAGTGACGGTCACGATCACGAAACGCTATGTGCCGGGCCGCTATGGCCAATTGCACTTGCGAGAAGCTGGGGCGGACGGCAAGCACCTGCCCGTGCTGCTGCTGCATCAGAACCCTTCATCCTCGCTCGAATACGAACCGTTAATGCAGGCGCTGGCAACCGACCGCCGCGTCGTTGCTTTCGACACGCCAGGCTATGGCATGTCGGACTCGCCGCCCGGACCGCTCAGCATCGCCGAATACGTCGCCGCCATGGCCGACAGTCTCGAAACCGCTGGTCTGGGCAAGGACAATCCGTTCAACGTCTATGGCTTTCACACCGGCTCGCTGCTGACGGTGGAGATGGCGCTGGCCCGGCCCGATGCGGTGCGCCAGATCGCGCTTACGGGCCTGCCGATGCGGTCGGCCGAGGAACGGGCCGCCATGCTGGCCAAGGCGAACGACGTGCCCGTGCTCGACGAAGCCGGGACCGTCGCGCTCGACATGGGCCGCAAGCTTTGGGATTACGTCGTCGCCTCGCGCACCAAGGGTATCCCGCTGGCGCATCAGGCGCGCTTGTGGATGGACAAGTATCGCGCGCTCGACAAATCCTCGTGGGCCTATGTCGGCGTCTGGAGCTACGACTACGAGCGCCTCAGGCAAGTGACGCAACCGGCGCTGCTGATCCAGCCCGCCGAGGTCATCCGTGACGTTTCGATCGCCGCAGCGCGGATGATCCCCGATCACACCATTGCCGATCTGCCGCAGTTCGAGCGCGATGTACTGGATCTGCCCGATGCGGTGACCGCTTTCGCCGCCGCCATGCGCGACTTTTTCGGCGCCCCCTTTCTGACGGAGACCACGAAATGAACCTTGCCGCCGAAACCCGCCCGACCGACAACGAGGATCTCGTCGTCGCCGCGATCACGCATTCGGTGGTCGATCCCGAGTTCATCAATGCGGAAGTCACGCGCCGCTACGATCTGGAAGGCCCGTTCAACACTTTCCTGCTCTATCGCGGAATGAACGACGTCTATCTCGTTCAGGGTGCCAAGGAGCGCTATGCCCTGCGCGTGTGGCGCAAGACCTATCGCGATGTCGATGTCGTGAGCGAGGAACTCGATTTCCTGGAATTCCTCAAGTCGCGCAACTTCCCGGCCTCGGTGGCAATCCACACCAGGGAGGGCGAGCTTTACTTCAAGATCATGACGCCCGAAGGCGTCCGCGCCGTGGCTCTCTACACCTGGGCACCGGGCAAGAAGTTCGGCGACAATCTGAGCGAGGAAACCGCCGAGCGTATCGGTGCGGCCTTTGCGCAGATGCACCTGCTGGGCCAGGAATATCACGGAGACAAGCCCTACAGCGCAAAGAACGCGGCTGACTTCTCGGCAACGGTCCCGGCTTTGCTCGATTTCGTCTATGACCGCCCCGACGACCTGCGCGACTATGCCATCATCGCCGAACGTCTTTCCGCCAAGCTGGAAGCGATCCAGTCGGAAGACGTGCCGATGGGCATCTGCCATTGCGACTTCCACCCCAGCAACGTCCATGTCTCGGATGACGGCGTCATCACGCTGCTCGACTTCGATGGCACCGCTGAAGACTACCTGATGCAGGACGTGCAGAACTTCGTCTGGGGCAACCTGTTCTACGGCTTCCCCGCCAGCATCGGCGATGCGTTCGAGCGCGGTTACGAAAGCGTCCGCCCCTTCACCGAGACGGAAAAGGAATACCGCGAACTGTTCCTGCTGGCGAAGTGCTTCCGCCTAGTTTCCGGCATGGCCAAGTCTTCTTCCGCCGTCGGACGCGGCACGCTGCGCTTCCGCAACCTCGACTGGCTGGGTGACTACATCAAGACCCGCGCCCGCCCGCTCGGACTGCTCTGAACCATGACGGGCGCCATACCAGCCCCGGATAAGCGGATATGGCCACCACGCTGGCAGGCGTGGCTGACCGTGTTCCTGCTGTTCATGGCGTCCATCGTGTCGGTCATCGACCGCATGATCCTCAGCGTCGTCACCGATCCGATCAAGGCCGATCTGGGCATCAGCGATGTGCAGATCGGCTTGCTCCAAGGGATTGCCTTCGGACTGTTCTACGCCACGATGGGCGTCTGGCTGGGACTGGTGGCCGATCGGACCAACCGGCGCAACCTGATCGTCTTCGGCATCGTGCTGTGGAGCCTTGCCACCGTTGGCGGCGGCCTTGCCCAGAACTTCGGCTCGTTCTTCGTCTCGCGCATGCTGGTCGGACTGGGCGAGGCATCACTGGCCCCTGCCGCGATCTCGCTCATTGCCGACCTGTTCGAGCCGGGCAAGCGCGGCCGGCCGATCGGCATCTACCTGATGGGGCAGGCCGTCGCCAACGGCGTCGCGCTGTCCATCGCTGGCGGCCTGCTCAATGCAGCAGCGGCCGGGAGCTTCATGGGCGTGCCGCTCTTGGGGGAACTCACCCCTTGGCGACTGCTGTTCGTCATCTGCGGGCTTGGCGGTTCGCTGGTCGGGATGGCATTCCTGTTCACCCGCGAACCGGTGCGTGGTCCGATGGCACCAACACCCGGCTTCATCGAGCAGGCGCGGCAATCGCTGTCCTACCTGTTCAGCCGCTGGCGGCAGTTCACCGGGCTTTACCTGGCATTCGCCGTGTTCTTCCTCGGAGCCTACGGCGCGGGCGCTTGGCAGGTGGTGATGGTCTCCCGCCAGTTCGGCATGAACCCTGCGGAAGTCTCGCTGATCTTCGGGCCAATCGCCATCGCGTTCGGCCTTGCCGGTCCGCTGATCGGCGGTTCGCTGGTCGATTGGGTGGTAAAGCGTTCGGGAGTCGGCGGGCTGCTGCGGATGCTGTCGATCGCCCCGCTGCTTGCCGTGCCTTCCTCGCTCGCGGTGATGGCGCCAAACGCGCATGTCGCGATCTTCCTCGCAGCCACGCAGAGCGGTTGTTCGGCGATGATCGGCAGCGCCACGCTGGCCTTTCTGCAATCCGCTGTCCCGGCAGAGCGGCGTGGCTTCTCTGTCTCGCTCACCGGTCTGGTCAACACCTTGCTTGGCCACGCCATCGGGCCGATGCTCGTCGCGATCATCACCGAGCGCGTGTTGATGGACCATACCAAAGTCGGCTGGGGCATCTTCTGGACGGCAGCGCCCGCGTTCTGTGTTTCGGCCCTGCTCTATGCGTGGTCATCACGCGCGCAGACCGCTGCGTCACTGCACACCAAGGAAACGGTCTATGAGTGATATCGACGTCGCATTGGCCGCTGGCGACGAACTCCTGAACCGCCTCAGTCAGGGCGGCCCCATGAACTTCGTGCGTGCGCAGGAAGTGATGGAGCGCTTCGGGCTCGACGGGATCGTCGTCGGCGATCCGCTGAACGTGTTCCACATGACCGGCTACTGGCCGCAGATCGCCTCGACCCGGTTGGGCCACCCGCCAACGACTTTTGCGATCCTTGCACGCGGTCAGGTCGGCGCTCCCGCCATCGTGACTTCGCATTTCATCTATTATTACACATTCGCTGACGGAGGTTCGCGCGGCGACATTCGCGCCTGGCTTTACGAAGCAGCGGACGATGCCGAGGGCGAGGCGCAGGCTACCGCCAACCCGCAGTTCTTTGCCGACCTGGGCCAAGTCCCGATGACCGGCGTCGAAAGCCGCCGCCGCGCCGAAACCGACCGCATCCTGGCATCGGGCAATCTGTTCGAGCAATCGGGCGGCGCGCTTGCGCAGGCGCTGCGCGGCATGGGCCTGTGGGGCGGCATGATCGCTTACGATCATCAGGTCATCCGGCAAGTCTGCGAAACGCACGCGCATCCCGGCGCGCTAGTTCCCGGCGACAATATGCTGCGCTGGATCCGCATGGTGAAATCGCCGCTGGAACTCGATCTGATGCGGCAAGGCGCATGGTCCAACGCCGCCGCTGTCGATACCGTCGTCGCCGCCGTGCGCGCCGGCGCGAACTACCGCGAGATGCGCCGCCTGTTCGAAGTCGAGGCGGCGCGGCGCGGCAACAAGTCGGTGTTCATGACCATCGACCGCGTATCCTCCCCCCTTCCCGGCGGCGACATTATCCGCGAAGGGCAGTCGCTGTTCTTCGACGGCGTGAGCAACTTCCAGAACTACCACGGCGACTATGCCCGCACCGTTTTCGTCGGCGAGCCGACTGCCGCCATCAAGCGCGAGGCCAAGGCGGCGACCAGCGGCTGGGAAGCGATCCGCGAGGCGCTGCGCCCCGGCATGATCTATTCCGACGTCAGCCGCATCGGCCGCGAATTGCTGGCCAAGACCGGCGCCGATACCTCGGTCACCTTCGGCCCGCACAGCGTCGGCCTGATGCACACCGACGAGCCGGGCTCCGAACAGGGCGGCTTCTACGGCAAGCTCGATCTGGTGCTGGAGGAGAACATGATCCTCAGCGTCGATTGCCCCTCGCTGGCCACCGGCATCGGCGGCTCGGTCCATATCGAGGACCTGGTCCTGATTACGCGCGACGGGGCGGTGCCAATCCACCCCATCGCCGACCACGTTATCACTGTCTGAACGGATTACTGCCCATGAAACTGTCCCTCAGTCTAGACATCGCCGCCTCCGGCACGGCCAGCGAGCCGATCGGCTCGTTCCGCGACCGTTGCGCGCAGATCGAAGCCGCGCGCCCCGATTTCGTCATCCTCGCACATGAGCAAGAGTACGGGCAGATAGCACCGCCCCGGCTTGAGGCACTCGTGAACAGCGCATGGATCACTGGGATTCTCAAGTCGCCCTGCGTCGTTGCCGGCTTGCCCGGATTGCACAGTATTCCGTTTCACGTTGCGCGCGCCTTGTCGGCGATCGACTTCCTCAGCAGCGGCCACTCTGGCTGGATGCCGCTGACGACCGAAGCCGCCCGCTTCGATACCGCCTATGGTGCTACGCTTGCCGGGATCGATCCGGCTGAAGCCGTCGCCCGGCAGGATGACTTCATCCGCGCGACGCAAGCGCTGTGGGATAGCTGGGATGATGACGCGCTGATCCTGAACAAGGAAAGCGGCGAATACCTCGACAGCGCCAAGGTGCGCCGCGTCGATTATCGCGGACCTTTCTACAAGACGATGGGTCCGCTCAATGCCGCGCGTCCCCCGCAGGGCTATCCGCTGCTGTTCCGCGATGCCGACGCCGTGCAGGGCAGTTCGGTTTCCGCCGACGTCGCGATCGGTTCGCTGGAAGCGCTGGCCGATGCCGATGCCGCGATTCGACTGCTCAAGGTTCCCGCCGCCAGCCGCGATGCGATCGACGGCGCATTGGCAGCGGTCGCAGCGGGCACCGTCGATGGCATCCACCTTTACGGCCCGGGCGCGCTCGATGCCCTGCAAGGGCTGGAACCCAAGCCGTCTAGCGACGCCGCCGACCGAATGAGCCGCGCCGCGCTGGGGCTTGCTCGCCCGGTAAATACCTACGCACAAGGAGCAGTGCTGTGACCACGAATGCAAACGGCAAGGTCCACCTCTGGGCTTTCCTGCAAGGCATCGGCTTTTTCCCCGGTGGCTGGCGCCATGACAAGGCGCGGCCGGGTCGGGTGTTCGAACGATCCTATTACGAACACATTGCGCGCACCGTGGAAGCCGCCTGCTTCGACGCCATCGTGTTCGGCGACCAGCTTCAGGGGCGCGATGCCGCGGGGCGGACGCCAGGCCGACTTGCGATCCCGACGCTCGATCCGTTCACGCTGCTTACCGCGATGGGCGGCGTTACCGAACGCGTCGGCCTCGTCGCCACGGTCAGCACGACATATGCCGAACCGGCTGAAGTCGCGGCCAAGTTCGCCGCGCTGAACTATGTCAGCAATGGCCGCGCGGGCTGGAACATCGTCACCACCGCGCACCCCAACAGCCCGTGGAACTTCGGCGAAGAGGAACTCCTCGACAAGTCGCTGCGCTACCAGCGGGCGCAGAGCTTCGTCGATGTCGCCAGTCATGGCTGGTCGGCAGCGGCAGGCGGCAGCGGCGGGGCATTCAAGGACAAGTGGTTCGATGTGTCCGGCTCGCTCGAGATGCCGACCGCGCCGCAGGGCCGCCCGGTTCTGGTGCAGGCCGGCCAGTCCGAGGATGGCCGCGAATTCGCCGCGCATTGCGCCGAGGCGATCTTCTGCCCCGCGCCGACGCTGGAATCGGGTCAGGACTATCGCAACGACTTGCGGGCTCGCGCCGTGAAGCACGGTCGCAATGCCGATGACCTGATCGTCATGCCGGGCCTTGCCTTCATCCTTGGCGATACCGAGGAAGAAGCGCGGGCCAAGCACCAGATGATGCTGGATTACGCCGACGACGCATTGTGCATCGAATACCTCAGCGAATCGATCGGTTATGACCTGACGCAGCACCCTGCCGATGGTCCGATCCCGCTCGATACCATTCTGGCTTCGTGCGAATTCCCTGCCGGCGTGGTCCGCGCCGCCCTCCTGCCCAGCGTCGAAGCCGGCAAGACGCTGGCGCAGCACTGCCACGAATACGCGACCAAGCCGCGCGGCCACTCGATCTTCGTCGGCACGCCCGAGCAGATGGCCGATCACATCGAGCATTGGGTCGATGCCGGTGCCTGCGACGGGTTTACCCTGCAACCCGGCTTCATGCCCGAGGAACTGGAGCAGTTCTGCGCCAAGGTTGTGCCGATCCTGCAGGAACGCGGCGTTCTGAGACGCGACTACCAGGGGCCAACGCTGCGCGATCACCTCGGCTTGGTCGAAACGGTATGATCGGAACCGAGCCGGAGCGTGCTTTCTGCCGCGTCGCCGAAGGACAGGTGCATTACCGCGTCGTCCACGGCGATCCGGCGAAGGCTCCCATCGTGTTGCTGCACGCGTCGCCCTCGTCCTCGCGATCCACCGCGCCGCTGGCGCAGGCGCTTGCCCCATTCGGCCGCACGGTCATCGCACCCGATACGCTGGGCAATGGCGATTCCCCGCCGCCCGCCGTCGCCGAGCCTGACATCGCCTACTTCGCTGACAGCGTCGTGCGGCTGATGGATGCGCTGGGTTACGACCAGTTCATTCCTTATGGATCGCATACTGGCGCGCGGATCGCCTGCGAACTCGCCGCCGCTTATCCCGAGCGGGTGCCTGCCGCGATCTTCGATGGCATCAAGGAATACGACGACGAAACGCGCGATCGCATCATCGCCAACTATGCTCCGGTCGTGAAACCCGACGATCACGGCACGCACATGGTCTGGGCGTTCCACTTCGTTCGCGATCAAGCGCTGTATTTCCCGCATTTCGAGCGCAATCCCGATCATCGCCTGCCCGGCTTCATGCCGCCGGCCGAAGCGCTGCACCACGGCGCGCTCGATGTGCTCAAGGCGCTCGACACGTATGCCAAGCCCTACATCGCCGCGTTCCGTTACCGCGCCTTGCAGCGCCTGCCGCTGATCAAGGGTCGCGTGCTGTTCATGAAGGCGGAACGCGAACTCGCCGTGCTCAATGCCGCTATCGACGAGATGGCCGCGCTGGTCGCGAATGGCACTACCGCCGCCGTCGCCTCGACAGCCGAGGCGAAAGCCGCCGCGATCGACACATTTCTGCAGGAGGGCACCCAGGCATGAGCAAATCCCCACAAGCACCGACCCATAACCCGGACGGTACCAGCGACCCGCGCCTGCCGATGTCGCTCTGTCTGGGGTTCGGTGTGGGGACCGTCGGCGTGTCGATCATGCTCAACGGGGTGACTGCCTATTTCCCCGCCTTCATGTCGACCGTGCTCGGCAAGGACGCGGAGATCGCAGGCTATCTGCTGATGCTATCGAAGCTCTATGATGCCTTTGCCGATTTCGTCATCGGTTCGCTCAGCGATCGCACGCGCTCACGATGGGGACGGCGGCGTCCGTTCCTGCTTGCCGGCGGCCTGGTCTCGGCGATTTCCTTCATCATGATCTTCTCCCCGCCCGCGATGGCCGACGAATACATCGTCTATTACATGTTCGCGGCGCTGGTGATCTATTCGACCGGGTATTCGCTGTTCAATGTGCCGTATATGGCGATGCCATCGGAAATGACCGGCTCGAAATATCAGCGGTCGCGGCTCCTTTCGGTCCGCACCGTGTTCGTCTCGCTCGGGCAGACGCTGGCCATGGCGGGTACCGCAGCGCTGATTTCCTGGGGCGGCGGCGATGCCAATGGCTACCAGATCATGGGCTGGACAATGGGCCTCGCGATTGGCTCCGCGATGCTGCTGTCGTTCTTCGGCACCGCCAAGGCACCCCACCTCGACGTTGCCGAAGGCAGCCATGCGCTGAGTTGGGAATCGCTCAAGCTGATGTTCGCCAACCGCCCGTTCATGATGATCGTCGCGGCCAAGATCTTCCAGTTCCTCTCGTTCGCCAGCGTTGCCACCACCAGCCTGCTGTTCCAGCTCAACGTGCTGATGGTCGGCTATGCCGGCCAGATGAAGCTGGCGCTGGCCCAGAATATCGCGGCGGCCTTCTCTATGCCGTTCTGGCTCTGGATGGAGCGCCGCTTCGGTAAGCGGAACGCCTATTTCTTTGGCATTGCCGGCATGGCGTTGATTTCGTTCAGCTGGCTGTTTGCTGATCGGTCAATTGATAACTGGGGCTTCATCTGGCGGGGCGTCATCAGCGGCGTCGCCTCGGGCGGCATGATCCTGATGTCGATCTCGATGTTCTCCGACACCCTGGCGCATGACCGTGCCATCACCGGCATGCGCCGCGAAGGTATGCTGTCGAGCGTGATCGCCGTGATCGAGAAGACGACTTTCGCGCTGGGTGTGGCGGTGGTGGGCATCTACCTCAGTTACGCCAATTACCTGCCGACCAAGGGTGGGCAGATCATCGAGCAGCCCGAATCGGCGATCAACGCGCTGTATTACTGCTTCACGCTGGTTCCGGTGTTCTTCGCCGTCTGCAATGCACTGTGCATCAGCTTCTATACCATCGGCGGTCGCTACCAGAACTCGGAACCGGCAGCCGTCGAAGTCGCACAGGCGGAACCCAAAATCTGATCCTGACCTTGCCAGAATATTGGTCATTTGTACCCAACCGGCGGATAATGCCCGCCGGTTGGGTGAATTCGTTTGCAGAATGAGTGACATTTCCGCTGACTTGCGTCAGTGGTCAGGAGCGATGAACGAAGCCAAGGTCCAGCGGAAAGCCGCTCTGCCCCTCTATCACCAGATCTACACCGCGTTGCGGGACGAGATCCTGTCGGGCGCGCTTCCGTTCGGCGCATCGGTGCCTACGGAATTCGAAATTTCAGACCGGTTCGGCGTTTCGCGCATCACCGCGCGGCGGGCGATGCAGGAACTGGCCGACTTCGGCCTCGTCGAGCGTCGCCGCCGCATCGGTACACGCGTCATCCACAAGGCAGCACCGCGCGCGGAAGAAGACGATCCGGAACGGACGATCGACTCGCTGATCGCCTTCGCGCGCGAAACCGTCGTCAAGATCATCGAATTCGGCCGCGCCGAGGCCTCACCCGAAGTGGCCGCGATCCTGGAAATCGAGCCGGGCGCCGAGATCATCCGCGCGGTCCGCATGCGATCGGCGGGCGGCGAGCCGCTCGGCCTGATCGAAAGCGTGTTGCCAATCGAGGCTGCGGCCTATGTTTCCAAAGCCAGCCTGGCGGAGACGCCGCTGCTCGAACTGCTCAAGCAATGCGGTGAGCCGATCATCGCCGGGCAGCAGATCGTCTCGGCCGTGGGCGCCAATCTCAACGTCGCGGGCCTGCTGGGGCTGGACCCGCAAGCGCCGGTGCTTCGGGTTGAGCGCCTGCTGCGTACGGTCGGCAAGCGTCCACTGGCACGCACAGTCGCGCAGTATCGCGGCGATCGCTACAGGCTGGCGCTGGGCCTCGAAGCTGTTCCGCACCCATTGGTAGGCGGCGGTTGATCGCGGCGAACTAGCGCCCTTTCCACTCCGGCTTGCGCTTCTGGGCAAACGCGCGCGGACCTTCGTGGACGTCTTTTGACGAGAACATCGCCACCATCGCTGGCCAAAACCATTCTTGCTTCATCGCGGTGCCGGTATCGAGGGCTTCGCTGCGCAGCACCGCTTCCTTGGTCGCACGGATCGACATCGGGCTGCACGCCAGAATCTGATCGGCCCAGCGCTTCGCCGCGCCAAGCACATCATCGGCAACGACCTCGTTGATGATGCCGAATTCAAGCGCTTCCTGCGCGGAAACCCGGCGGCCGGTAAGCAGAATCCCCATCGCGCGCCGCGTTCCGACAACGCGCGGCAGCCGCTGAATACCGCCCGCCAGCGCGGCAAGGCCGACCAGTGGCTCCGGCAGTGCAAAGACCGCGCTTTCCACCGCGACGACGATATCGGCGGCCAGCACCATCTCGAACCCGCCGCCGAATGCCGAACCATTGACCGCAACGATCACCGGCTTGGCCAGATCGCTGCGCGCGGTCATCCCGCCGAAGCCCGATGAGGGCGTGTACATATCCCCGCTCTCGGCCTGCTGCTTCAGGTCGTGCCCGGCACAGAATGCCTTGTCACCCGAAGCGGTGACGATGACCACCCACTGCTCGTCATCCGCCGCAAAGGCATCCATTGCCGCCGCCATCTGGCGCTGGGCCTCGGCATTCAGGGCATTGCGCGCTTCGGGGCGGTCGAGAGTGATGATCGTCAGGTGGCCTTCACGCTCGACCTTGACCAGTTCGGTGCTCATAGTGCCTCCACAATCGTAACGTTGGCGATACCACCACCTTCGCACATGGTCTGCAACCCGTAACGCTCGCCCCGTGCGCGCAGGGCGTGGATCATCGTCGTCATCAGCCGCGTGCCGCTCGCGCCGAGCGGATGCCCCAGCGCGATGGCGCCGCCATTGACATTGAGCCGCGCGGGGTCAGCATCCAAGGACTGCAACCAGGCCATCGGCACCGGCGAAAACGCCTCGTTCACTTCGTAAAGCCCGATATCCGACAGTGACATGCCCGCCTTGGCCAGCGCCTTGCGTGTTGCCGGAATCGGCTCTTCCAGCATGATCACCGGATCGCCCGCGCTGACCGAGAAGTGATGCAGCCGCGCGATCGGCTTCAGGCCGTGGTCCTTCACCGCCTTTTCGCTGGCGATCAGCACACCCGAACTGCCGTCGCTGATCTGGCTGGCATTGCCCGCCGTGATGCTGCCGCCTTCTTCCAGCGGCTTGAGCGAAGCGAGCTTTTCCATCGTCGTGTCGCGGCGGATACCTTCGTCGGTGCGGAATTCACCCTCGGGCGTCATGACCGACACGATTTCGGCTTCGAACGCGCCGGAATCGGCAGCAGCAGCAGCCTTGCGGTGGCTTTCGAGCGCGAATGCATCAAGATCCTCACGCGAGTAGCCATACTTGTCGGCGATCATTTGCGCGCCGGCGAACTGGCTGAAGTCCTTGATCCCATAACGGTTCAGCACCGAAGGCGGAAATGGCCCGACGCCCAGTCCGGCCTGGTCGTGGAGCAGCCGATTGGTAAACATCGGCACGCGGGTCATGCTTTCGGTTCCACCCGCGATAACCAGGTCCTGCGTACCCGACATCACCGCCTGCGCCGCGAACTGCACCGACTGTTGTGACGATCCGCACTGGCGGTCGATGGTCACGGCGGGCACGCTGTCGGGCAGGCGCGAGGCCAGCACGATGTTGCGACCGAAGGCGAACGATTGTTCACCGCCCTGCGTCACGCAGCCCATGATAACGTCTTCGATCGCAGCCGGATCGATGCCGCTGCGATCGAGCAGGGCATTGATCATCGCTGCCCCGAGATCGACCGGATGGACTTCCGCCAACGATCCCTTGCGGCGTCCCCCGGCGGTGCGGACGGCTTCGACGATATAGGCGGTAGGCATCAGTGATTACCTTTCGGGATCGGGTTAGCGGCAGCGTTCCATGGCTTCGACGGCAAGCCGGGCCAGACGGGGGAAGCTCTTGGCGCGTTCGCGGGCCTCGGCATTGGCGGCAGTACCACGGATCACGCGGCCCTTGATGCCGTGGAAGATCGCGGCGAGCCGGAAGAAGTTGAACGCGACGTAGAAGTCCCAGTCGGCAATGCGGTCGCGACCTGTCGTGCGACAATAGGCGGCGATGTAATCAGCCTCGGTCGGGATATTCAGCGCGGCCAGGTCAGCACCTTGCAAGCCCGCGACGATATCGGGCGGCATGCGGTACATCATCGCGTGATAGGCGAAGTCCGCCAGCGGGTGGCCCAGCGTCGAAAGCTCCCAGTCCAGCACCGCCAGCACGCGCGGCTCGGCGGGATGGAAGATCATGTTGTCGCAGCGGAAATCGCCATGGACCACGCTGGTCTCGTCGCCTTCCGGGATCGCGCCGGGGAGCCATTCCACCAGCCGGTCCATGTCGTCGTTCTGGCCAGCTTCCACATCTTCGCGATACTGGCGCGACCAGCGCGCGATCTGCCGGGCGAAGTAATTGCCGGGCTTGCCGTATTCGCCAAGACCGATGGCGACCGGATCGAAGCCATGCAGTTGCGCGATCGTTTCGTTCATCGCCGCGAAGTAGGCCGGGCGCTCCTCACGCGGCACGTCAGGGAACGTCGCATCCCAGAAGATGCGACCCTCAACCATGCCCATGACGAAGAACCAGCTGCCGATTACCGCGTCGTCGGTGCAGATGCCGTAGAACGCAGGCACCGGAAATCCCGCCGCGCCAAGCTTCGAGATCACCTCGGCCTCGCGTTCGACCGCGTGCGCGCCCTTCAGCAGTTGCCCCGGCGGCTTGCGCCGCAGGACATAATTCCGGCTTGGCGTAACCAGCTTGTAGGTCGGGTTGGACTGACCGCCCTTGAACTGCTCGACGCTGAGCGAACCTTCGAAGTCCGCTACGTTTTCGCGCATCCAGCTGGCCATCGCCTCGACGTCAAAGCCGTAGCCTTCGCGCACCGGGGTGGTGCCCGAGTTGGCTTCGGCTATGCTATCGCCCGCCTTGGCATTCATGCCGGCTTCTCCGTCAGCCCCTCGCGCCATTCCCGCTTGATCTTCTTGGCGAGGCTCCACTTGTGCACTTCGGTGGGGCCATCGTAAATGCGGAAGGCGCGGATTTCGCGGAACACTTGCTCGACGATAGTCAGGTCGGTCACGCCCATGCCGCCCATCACCTGCACGCAGTTGTCGGCAATCTTCATCATCCCTTCCGAGACCGAAACCTTGGCCATCGAGCTTTCGACCGTGCCAAGCGATCCGGTGTCGAGCACACTGGCACACCAGTCGATCATCAGTTCGCACTGCTTGATGAGGATCTTGTTCTCAGCCAGCATGAAGCCGACGCCCTCGTGATCGATCAGGGTCTTGCCGAAAGCCTCACGGCGGCAGGCGTAATCGGTCGCGATCTCGTGCGCGCGGATGCAGCAACCCAGCCAGCGCATGCAGTGCGAGAGGCGCGCCGGGGACAGGCGGACCTGCGCATATTTGAAGCCCTCACCCGGATCGCCAAGCATCTGATCGGCCGGAACGCGCAGGTTCGTTATCGTCAGCGTCGCATGGCTGCCCGGCATCGAGTTATCGATGGTGTTCGGGATAGCGTCGATGTGGATCGCCTCATCGGGCAGATCGACCAGGAACATGCACGCGCCGCCCAGCGAATCCGGATCTTCGGATTTCGCCATGACAATGCCGATACCCGCACCTTCGGCACCGGTGATGAACGCCTTGCGACCGTTGATAACCCACTCGTTGCCATCGCGGCGGCAGGTGGTCTTCATCATCGAAGGGTCAGACCCTGCGCCGCCTTCCAGCGCCGGTTCGGTCATGAAGAATGCCGAGCGCACCTTGCCGGCAACCATCGGTTCGAGAAACTTGCTCTTCAGATGGTCCGAACCGACATGGCTGAGAAGGTACATGTTGCCCTCGTCAGGTGCCATGGTGTTGACCGCGAGTGGGCCAAGCGGCGACAATCCGCTGCGGATCAGCACATAGGCCGTCTCCACCTGCGAAAGATGCGAGCCGTCCGTCAGGATATGCGGGGTCAGCACGCCAGCCGCGCGCGCCAGTTCGCGCATTTCCATGACCAGCTCGTCGGTCGGCGCGCCGTGGTGATCGCGGCGCTTGTCCTTCTCGTAAGGCACGACGACTTCGCGCACGAAGGCTTCGACACGAGCGCCGATATCGACAGCGCGGGGGGTGGCACCGAGGGCGACAACAGCGCCTGCTTGCGGGGCGGCACTCATCGCGGCGCCATCCGGATAGCGCCATCGAGGCGGATCGTTTCACCGTTGAGCATCGGGTTGGCGATGATCGATTCGACCATCATCGCGTATTCGTCTGGATGGCCGAGCCGGCTCGGGAACGGCGCCTGCTTGCCAAGCGAATCCTGCGCTTCCTGCGGCAGCGATGCGAGTAGCGGGGTAAGGAACAGGCCCGGCGCGATAGTCGTGACACGGATGCCGTAGCGGGCGAGTTCGCGCGCGATCGGCAACGTCATGCCCACAACGCCGCCCTTCGAAGCGGCATAGGCAGGCTGGCCGATCTGGCCATCGAAGGCGGCGACGCTGGCGGTGTTGACGATAACGCCCCGCTCTCCGCCTTCCAGCGCCTCGGCTTCGTGCAGCAGTGCCGCGAACTTCGACAGCACGTTGAACGTGCCGAGCAGGTTGATCGTGATAATCTTGGAAAAGTCAGCAAGCGGCAGTGCCTTGCCATCGCGGCCGATCACTTTCGCCGGCGGGCCGATGCCCGCGCAGTTGACGAGGATGCGGGCCTTGCCGTTGATCGCTTCTGCGGCTTCCAGTGCGGCTTCGACGGCGGCCTCGTCAGTCACATCGACCCGCTCGAAATGGCCGCCGATCGCAGCGGCGTGCGCATTGCCCAGATCCGCATTGAGATCGAACAGCGTGACTTTCGCGCCAGCCTTGGCCAGCCACGCAGCGGTGGCGCCGCCAAGTCCCGACGCACCGCCGGTGACGATTGCCGCAATTCCATTCACCTGCATCGGAAACTCTCTCCTGTGATCATTCGTCAATCCGGGGGATTCGCCTTGATTCCAAGACGTCGGGAATTCATATACCGCCCAGTATAGGATTTTCCAATGAGTATATCTGATAGGTGCAGCATCATTTGCCAGCGTTCTGAACCGTTTGCCGACCGCTGAATGGCTGGGCCTGTCTCTCCCTTTCGCACCGCCGAACAGCGCCTGCTTGACCGCGAGGCCAAACGCGACGCCGTGTTGCTGGCGGCTGTGAAGATGTTCAATGAGCGCGGGTTTCAGGCAACCTCGCTCGACGATGTCGCTGCCTCGCTCGGCATCACCAAGCCGACGATCTACCACTATCTTGGCAACAAGGACAAAGTGCTGCTCGAGTGCCTGACGCTCGGGCTTAACCAGTTGATCACGGCGGTGGACGAGGCGAACCGCGAGGCAGGATCGGGGCTGGATCGCCTGCGCCACTTCCTCGAACGCTATGCCGAGATCAACATGTCGCCGTTCGGGCAAAGCGTGATCCGCACCGATGCCGCGTTTCTCAGCGGTGACAGCGCGATCCAGTTCAAGGAGCTGAAGCGTCGCATCGACAGTTCTCTGCGAGAACTGATCCGCGATGCCATCGCCGATGGCTCGATCGCGCCGCAGGACCCCAAGCTGCTGACGTTCACGCTGGCGGGCGCGTTGAACTGGCCCGCGCGCTGGTATGATCCCAAAGGCGATCTCACTCCGGTTGAGATTTCGCGGGCCATGGTGGACATTCTCTTGGCAGGCCTGCTGCCCCGCAGCTAGGCCGGTTCGGCGCACCTCGATCTCGCGAAGGTCCGGACCCTGCTCACCCTTGATCAGCACCGGAAAAGCTTGTCGCTCCTGCGTCATGCGCTAGGCTCCGGTGATGGCTGAGGGGGAGCCGATTGCATGAGCCTGCTGCCTGCGGGAGTTCTGGTCCTTGCGCTTATCCTGCTGCTGTTTGCCGTGGCCGCTTTCGTGGAACGGCAGGGTGAGCGGCTGTCGCGCCATCCGGGGCTGCGCCAGGTAGCCTATACGCTGGCACTGGGCGTCTATTGCTCGAGCTGGACATTCTATGGCGCGGTGGGCAGCGCGGCGCGCGACGGGTGGCAGTATCTGCCGATCTACCTTGCGCCGATCTGCCTCCTGATCGGCGCGCCGCGTTTCCTGCGCAAGCTGGCCCATGCGGTGGCCGAGGAACGCGCCACCACCGTATCGGACTTCATCGCCGCGCGCTTCGGGCATGACGGCGGCGTCGCGCGACTGGTGACGATCATCGCGCTGGCGGGCACGATCCCTTATGTCGCGCTGCAATTCCGCTCGATCGGCGGCGCGCTCGCCATTGTTTCGGGATCGCCGATCGCCACCCCGACGATGATCGCCGCCGCCGCCCTGCTGGCGCTGTTTGCGATCCTGTTCGGCGCCCGGCGCTTCGAACTCGCGGGGCGTAGCGAAGGCCTTGTCTATGCCATCGGTCTGGAATCGCTGATCAAGATCGCGGCGATGACCATCGTTTCCGCCCTCGCCATCTGGATGCTGGGGGACGCCAGCGAAAACGCGGTGGCGCGCGGCGCGGCGATCCTGTCCGGCAACTTCGCCCCGGCACGGCTTTCCAGCGAGATTGGCTTCATCTTCCTCATATCGATGATGGCGATCATCGTGCTGCCCCGGCAGTTCTACATGGGGCTGGTCGAAGCGCACGATCCGGCCGCGCTAGGCAAGGCGCGCTGGGGGCTGAGCGCCTACCTTGCGCTGATGGCAATCATGGTGCTGCCCATCGCGCTTGCCGGCACGAGCCTGCTGACCGGCTCGACCACCCCCGACCTCTACGTGCTGCAACTGCCCGTGCTCGGCGGCAGCAGCGGCGTGCTGGCGATTGCCCTGCTGGGCGGGATCAGCGCGGCAGCCTCGATGGTGATCGTCGATGCGACCGCGCTGGCGACAATGGTGTCGAACGACCTGATCTTTCCCACCCTGCTGCGGCGGGAGGGCGTGGGCGACACCGGCGCGGGATCGCTGGGCCGGCGGATGCTGCTGGTGCGACGGCTCTCGATTATTGCGGTCATCGCCGCTGCGCTGGTCTGGGCGCTGCTGACGTCGGAATCGGAATCGCTCGCGTCGATCGGCCTGGTCGCCTTTGCCGCGATGGCACAGTTCACCCCGCACCTGATCCTTGCCACCCATGGGCGCGGGCGCGACGGACTGGCCGCGCGCGCCAGCCTGTCGGTCGGGCTGGCGTTGTGGCTCTATACGCTGGCGCTGCCATCGGTGCTGCCGCCCGAATGGCTGGGTATGGTCGCGGGCACGCTGGCCGATCCGATCCGCCTGTTCGGCATCGGCAATGCCACCCCGCTGGTGCACGGCGTTGTCTGGAGCCTCGGGGTCAATCTGCTGACCTATGCGCTGGTGGCGGCGCGCAAGGTGAAGACGCCGGCGCTGCCCCGCCTGCTGCGCGGACCGGGCAATATCAGCGACCTTGCCGATCTCGCACGCCTCACCGCCAGCTTCGTGGGTGAGGAGCGGGCTGCGCAGGAGTTCCCCGACGCGGCCCGCGGTGTGCCAGTCGATCGCCGGGCCGCAGAGCGCGCGCGCGAACTGATCGCGCGGGTGGTCGGGATATCGTCAGCCCGCGCGCTGGTTGCCTCGGCGCTTGCCGGCGGGCAGATGAGCCTGGCCGATGTCACCCGCCTGCTGGGCGAGCGCGGCCAGTCGCTCCGCTTCTCGCGCGAATTGCTGGCCGCCACGTTCGAGCATATCGATGCAGGCATCAGCGTCGTCGATGCCGATCTCAACCTGGTGGCGTGGAACAGCCGCTATGAAGAGGTGTTCGAATACCCGCCCGGGCTGCTCCACGTCGGCACGCCGATTGCCGACCTGATCCGCCACAATGCGCACCTCGGTGATTTCGGCTCGGAGGATGTCACCCATCACGTCGAGAAGCGGATAGCCCACATGCACCGGGGCCTGCCGCACAGCTTCGAGCGCCGGCGCAACGACGGGCGCGTCATCAAGACCGTGGGTGGTCCGATGCCCGGCGGCGGTTACGTCACCAGCTTCATCGACATCACCGAGGAAGCGCGCATCCGCGATGAGCTCAGCCGCACCTTGGGCGAACTCGAAAGCCGTGTCGCCGACCGTACCAGCGAATTGAGCGCGGCCAACCGCCGCCTTGCCGAGGCGACGCAGGACAAGACGCGGTTTCTGGCCGCCGCCAGCCATGACCTGCTGCAACCGCTTCACGCGGCGCGGCTGTTCACCGCCGCCCTGCAGCGCGAAGTCGATGCCGATGGGCAAGCGCTGGCGGAACGCGTCGACAGCGCCATTGTCGCCGCCGAAGGACTGCTGCGCGCGCTGCTCGATATCAGCAAGCTCGACGCAGGTGGTATCGAGCCGAGCCTTGAGCCGGTCGCGCTGGAACCATTGCTGACCGATCTGCTGCAAGGCTTCGCCCCGCTGGCCAAGGAAAAGGGCCTGCGCCTGCGGATCGGTCCGCTGACCGGCCATTTGCACACCGATCCGGCGCTGCTACGCTCGGTGCTGCAGAACTTCCTGTCGAACGCGATCCGCTACACCGAACGCGGCGGCGTGCTGCTCGGGGTGCGGCGACGCGGTCGCCGCTTGCGCATCGATGTAGTCGACACCGGAGTGGGCATCGCTGACGATCAGGTGAAGACGATCTTCGAGGAATTCTCCCGGCTGGGCACGGTCGAGGCGGCCGGATCGGGCCTTGGCCTCGCGCTGGCCGAGCGGATCGTGCGTCTGCTGGGCGGCGCGATCGAGGTCCGCTCGATCCCTGGCAAGGGCAGCCGGTTCAGCTTGTCGCTGCTCGCAGCGAACGAGCCGGGCAAGGATTTGGCGAGCGATGGTGACCTGATCGACGCGCTTCCGGCGATGGCCGCGTCGGATGCGCTGCGCGTGCTGGTCGTCGATAACGATCCGATGATCCTCGATGCCACGGTGGCGCTGCTGTCCAGCCTGGGCCACCGCGCGGTGGGCACGACCGATGCAGGCGGCGCGATGCGGCTGGCCGGGCGCAGGCCGGATGCCGCGCTGGTCGACTATCACCTCGACGCGGGTGCCGAAGGGTTGAGCCTGATCGCCGGCCTGCGGGCGCGGTGGCCGAACCTGCCCGCCGCGCTGGTGACGGCGGAAGTTTCGGCGGACTTGCTGCGAAGGGCGAACGCCCAGGGGGTTACCGTGATCGCCAAACCCGCTGCGGCCGATGTGATCGTGGCGTTTCTGGCGAGGGAAGTGCGGCACTGATTTTCTGGCGCGAGTGTCTCGACTCCGCTCGACACGAACGGGTCGGGAGATGGGATGACACCCCCAACCTCCATTTGTCCCGAGCGAAGTCGAGGGATCGCCTCAGTGCTTTAAATCAAGCCCCAGCGAACGCGCCACCAGTGCCGCCTGCGTGCGGTTCTGGACATCCAGCTTGCGCATGATCGCGGTCATGTGCGTCTTGACCGTTGCCTCACTGACCGCAAGGTCATGGGCGATCTGCTTGTTGAGCTTGCCCTCCAGCACCGCCAGCAGCACTTTCAGCTGTGTCGGCGTGAGCGAAGCGACTTCGCGCTGGATCGGATCTTCCGGCGTTGTCGGCGCAGATGACAGCGCTCGCCCGGCCAGCGCGCGGGTGATTGCGGATTCGATCGTGGCCAGGTCGCTGTCCTTGGGCAGGAAGCCGACTGCGCCCAGCGCCCGCGTTTCTTCCGCCGCCTTGCCGCCCTCGGCGCTCGAAACCACGAGGATCGGCACTTCGGGCTTTTCCGCGTGTAGCAATGCAATGCCCGAATAGCCGACCGCGCCGGGCATCTTGAGATCGAGCAGGATCAGGCGGAGGCCTTCCGCCTCGCTTGCGGCGCGCGCCGCGGCGGCGAGCGTGCCGGCTTCCAGTACCCGTGCTCGCGGAGCGACCTTCGCCACCGCCAGGATCAAGGCCTGCCGGAACAGCGGGTGGTCATCCGCGATCAGGATCGTGTCTATTGCGCCGCTGCCAATTGGGGCCGGTTGGCCAGGAGATTGTCGACCACGCCCGGATCGGCCAGCGTCGATGTATCGCCAAGATTGCCGACGTCATTCTCGCCGATCTTGCGCAGGATACGCCGCATGATCTTGCCGGAGCGCGTCTTGGGCAGGCCCGGCGCGAACTGGATTATGTCGGGCGTCGCGATCGGCCCGATCTCGCGGCGCACCCATTGCACCAATTCCTTGCGCAGCGCTTCGTCCGGCTCGACCTCGGTATTGGTCGTGACGAAGGCATAGATCCCCTGGCCCTTAATATCGTGCGGCATACCGACCACCGCCGCCTCGGCAACCTTGGGATGCGCCACCAGCGCGCTTTCGATCTCGGCGGTGCCCATGCGGTGCCCCGAAACGTTGATCACATCGTCGATGCGGCCGGTGATCCAGTAATACCCGTCCTCGTCCCGGCGGCAGCCGTCCCCGGTGAAGTAGTAACCGGGAAAGGTGGTGAAATAGGTCTGGAAGAACCGGTCGTGATCGCCCCACACGGTGCGCATCTGGCCGGGCCAGCTATCGGCGATAACGAGGCAACCGTCACCCGCGCCCTCGATCAACGCGCCTTCGTTTTCCAGCAGCAGCGGCTGGACGCCGAACATCGGCGTGCTGGCGCTGCCCGGCTTGAGCGCAGTAGCGCCGGGCAGCGGGGTGATCATCGCCCCGCCGGTTTCGGTCTGCCACCAGGTATCGACGATCGGGCAGCGCCCCTCGCCCACAACGCGGTGATACCAGTCCCAGGCCTCGGGATTGATCGGCTCACCCACCGAACCCAGCAGGCGCAGCGACGAGCGATCAGTCTTCTTCACCCAGTCATCACCTTCGCGCATCAGCGCGCGCAACGCGGTCGGCGCGCCGTAGAAGATTTCGACTTGGAACTTGTCGACCACCTGCCAGAAGCGCGAGGGATCGGGCCAGTTCGGCACGCCTTCGAACATCACCGTGGTGCCGCCATTCATCAGCGGGCCATAGACGACATAGCTGTGTCCGGTGACCCAGCCCACGTCTGCGGCGCACCAGTAGATCTGGCCGGGGCGGTAATCGAACACGTATTCGTGCGTCATCGATACCCACACCGAATAGCCGCCGGTGGTGTGCAGCACGCCCTTGGGCTTGCCGGTCGATCCAGAGGTGTAAAGAATGAACAGCGGGTCTTCCGCGCCCATCTCCTGGGGCGGGCAATCGGCCGATTGCTCGGCAATGCTCGTCGCCCAGTCGATATCGCGGCCCGGCGTCATCGCAACCTCGGCGCCGGTGCGCTTCAGGACGATCACGGTGTCAACCGAGCAGCACAGCTTGAGCGACGCATCGACGTTGGCCTTGAGCGGAACCTTCTTGCCGCCGCGCAGACCTTCGTCGCTGGTGATCACGACCCGGCTGTCGCAATCCTCGATCCGTCCGGCCAGAGCCTCGGGCGAGAAGCCAGCGAACACGATGGAATGGATCGCACCGATCCGGGCACAGGCGAGCATGGCCACTGCCGCCTCGGGCACCATGGGGAGGTAGAGCGTGATACGCTCTCCCTTCTTCACGCCGCGCGATTTCAGCAGGTTGGCAAAGCGGCAGACCTGCTCATGCAGTTCGCGATAGGTGATGCGCCGTTCCGCCTCGGTCGGGCTGTCCGGTTCCCACAGGATGGCGATCGCATCGCCGCGCTCGGCAAGGTGACGATCCAGGCAATTGGCCGAAAGGTTGAGGGTGCCGTCGGCGAACCAGCGGATACCGAAATCGGCTTCGTGAAAGCTGGTCTCCTTCACTTGCGTGAAAGGCTTGATCCAGTCGAGCCGCTTTGCCTCTTCGCGCCAGAAACCGTCCGGATCGCTGACCGATTGCTCGTACATCGCGCGGTAGCGCGGTGCATCGATCAGCGCATCGCGCGCCCAGTCCGAGGGAACGGGATAGACGGGATCGGCCATTTCTGCTCTCCATTAGGCACGCCTTGCAGGCGCTCTTGTGCGGCGAGCGTAGCCTGAAACGCCGCGCAATGAACCTTAGACCAAAGTCGTAGATCTGCAACGATGGTCCGGATGGTCGCATCGGCAAAACCTTGGGAC
The DNA here is from genome assembly GCA_964502105.1 of uncultured Novosphingobium sp. Lineage (GTDB taxonomy): Bacteria > Pseudomonadota > Alphaproteobacteria > Sphingomonadales > Sphingomonadaceae > Novosphingobium. The sequence continues at coordinate 165,813 of CAZCUS010000003.1, forward strand.
ATCTCCAGTCAATCGTCGGGATCGATCCCGGCTACGCAGGAGAGTTCGATGCTGAAAGGCAGACGCCGTTACTGGTACGTGCTGTTGGGCGCGACCGCCCTCGCCGCCCCGCAGGCGGCGTTGGCGCAGAACGTACGGGAAAAGGCGCTGGAGGACCGGCTGATCCGGCTGGAGGCGGAAATGGCGCAATTGCGCGCGGATCTGTCCGACGCTCGCGGCCAGCAGGCGCAGACGGCGGCAGCGGCCAGCAGCGCGGTTCAGGCCAGCGAGCAGACCGCGACTCGCGTCGCCGCGCTCGAAGCCAGACCGCAGGCGCCGAGCGATGGCTTCAAGGTCGGATCGACCACGTTTCGCATGGGCGGCTTCGTCAAGACCGTTGCCAGCGTCACCCGCTACGATGATGGCGAAGTGCCGGGCGGGTCGCTTGGCAAGGAATTCTACCTGCCGCAGCAGATCCCGGTCGGCGGCGCCAATTCGAGCCGCGATTTCATGGCCAATGCGCGCCAGACCCGCCTGTTCTTCGACACCGTGACACCGATCGGCGGGCAGGATCTCAAGGGCCATATCGAGTTCGATTTCGCGCTGGCGACCGCGCCCGCAGGTGCGCAGCGCGCAACCAATCCCTACACGCCAACACTGCGCCGTGCTTACTTCAACTATGGCCGCTGGCTGATCGGGCAGGAGTGGACGACATTCCAGAATCCCGCACATTTGCCTGAATCCACCGACTTCGTCGGGCCGCTGGAAGGCGGGGTCTTCGTGCGCCAGATGCTGGTGCAGTATCGCCAGCCACTGGGACAGGGCCTTGACCTCTATCTCGCAGCAGAGAACCCGCAGACCGAGACCATTTCCACCACCAGCGCCGCTCTGGGAGACAACGATCAGGACCGTGTGCCCGATTTCGTCGCCAAGCTGGCTTACAAGAACAGCCGCCTCGACTTCCACGTCGCCGGGCTTGTCCGCCAGCTTTCCACCCACAGCGGCGGCGATGGCGACAGCGTGCTGGGCTGGGGTGTATCGACCGGGGGCAAGATCGCATTCGGGCCGGCCAAGCGGCACGATGTCCGCTTCAACGCTACTTACGGCCAGGGCATCGGCCGCTACCTTGGCCTCGGCTATGTCCCCGATGCGGTCTACGACCGCGCAGCGCTTGGCGACAGGCTATATCGCATCAACAATTTCGCCGCCTTCGCCGCGCTCAAGCTGGGCTGGACGCCAACGGTCCGCTCGACGCTGATGGCGGGCTACCAGCACGCGGACTATCCCGGCGGCATCGCCCTGCCCGGGCTGGCCAATCGCGCGGCCTACAGTCTTGCCGGCAACCTCTTCTGGTCGCCGGTGAAAAACCTCGATCTCGGCATTGAATACCGCCACGCTGAGCGTGAGGTGTTGAGTGGGCTCGAAGGGCAGATGGACCGCGTCGAAATGGCGGCGAAATACACGTTCTGAACATAAGCGAGGGGAAGGCCAATGGCTACGACATACGACGATATGCCCAAGCACCATAAAGCCACGCAGGGGGAAAAGCTGGTCATTGCCGCTTCGTCCCTCGGCACGGTGTTCGAGTGGTATGATTTCTATCTTTACGGCCTGCTGGCCACTTACATTTCCGTCCAGTTCTTTTCGGGCGTGAACGAGACGACTGCGTTCATCTTCGCGCTGGCCGCCTTTGCCGCCGGCTTCGCAGTGCGGCCATTTGGCGCGCTGGTGTTCGGACGCATTGGCGATCTGGTTGGCCGCAAGAACACCTTCCTTGTCACCATGGGCATCATGGGTCTGTCCACATTCGCGGTTGGCCTGCTGCCAAGCTATGCCAGCATCGGCGTTGCTGCGCCGATCATTCTGGTGCTGTTGCGTCTGGCGCAAGGTCTCGCGCTCGGCGGCGAATATGGCGGCGCAGCGACATACGTTGCCGAGCATGCCCCGGAGGGCAAGCGCGGGCTCTATACCAGCTGGATCCAGACGACCGCGACCTTCGGATTGTTCGCGGCGCTGCTGGTCGTCATCGGCTTCCGCTTTGCACTCGGCGAGGAAGCCTTCGCCGCCTGGGGCTGGCGCCTGCCGTTCCTGATCTCGATCGTGCTGCTGGGCATTTCGATGTGGATTCGCATGCAGCTCAATGAAAGCCCCGTCTTCCAGAAGATGAAGGACGAAGGCACCACGTCCAAGGCCCCGCTGACCGAGGCCTTCGCACGGTGGGGCAACCTGCGCTGGGTCATCATCGCCCTGTTCGGCGCGGTCGCGGGACAGGCCGTGGTCTGGTACGCCGGGCAGTTCTATGCGCTGTTCTTCCTTGAAAAAACGCTGAAGGTGGATGGCGCGACGGCCAACATCCTGATCGCCATCGCACTGGCGCTGGCAACGCCGTTCTTCGTGTTCTTCGGCTGGCTGTCCGACAAGATCGGCCGCAAGCCGATCATCCTGGGCGGCTGTGCGCTGGCGGCGGTGTCCTATTTCCCACTGTTCACCGCGCTCACCACCGCAGCCAATCCGGCAATGGCGCAGGCGCAGGCCTCCGCCCCTATCACGATCGTCGCCAATCAGGAGGAATGCTCGTTCCAGTTCGACCCGGTCGGCAAGAACAAGTTCGACAGTTCAAGCTGCGATATCGCCAAGGCCTATATGGCCAAGACCGGTGCCAGCTACGCCAATGAGGATGGCACCGGCCCGGCTGTGGTCCGGATCGGCAACGCCAGCTTCCCTGCTCCCGACCCGACCGCTCTTGCCAGCGCCGACAAGGCCGCAGCGATCACCGCCTATCAGGACAGCTTGAAGGCTGGCCTTGTCGAAGCCGGATACCCGGCCAAGGCTGACACCGCGAAAATCAACAAGGTCGCGGTCGTCGCGATCCTGTGGGCGCTCGCGATGCTGGTGACGATGGTCTACGGCCCGATCGCGGCGATGCTGGTGGAATTGTTCCCCTCACGCATCCGCTACACGTCGATGTCGCTGCCCTATCACATCGGCAACGGCTGGTTCGGCGGCTTCCTGCCGACAACGGCCTTTGCGATGGTCGCGGCCACCGGCAACATCTACTACGGCCTGTGGTATCCGGTCCTGATCGCAGCGGCCACAGTGGTCATCGGGTTGCTGTTCCTGCCCGAAACCTTCCGCCGCAACATCGACGAGTAACCTCCCAGGAAAGGCTCTGCGCCGTATCTCCGGATGCGGCGTGGAGCCCGCCTTGCTGTTTTCGTGCACATTGCCGCTGCAGCTTTAGACATCCTTAGACATCCATCGCTTATCCAGATCCCGTATATTCGCAAGCTGGCGTCCTTTTTTGACAGCCGCCGGCCACGCTCTAAACGGGGAGCAGGAGATGTCTGTGCCTGCAATCGTTCGCTTCGGATCGACATTGACCCTGATCGGCGTGCTGGTTCTGGGTGTGACGGGACCAAGTGCATCCTCAAGCGCATCTCCGGGAGCGGCAACAGTCGCTCAAGCTATCGAGGCAAAAACATCCGGCGGCCTGCAACCCCTGCCCAGCCCGCGCGAGGCGGATAGTCCCTACCCGTTCTACATGCCGATGGATGGCCTGCGAAAACCGGCGGTGCGGTTGTTCGTCAAATGCGATGCCTCGCGCGCGGCGGGACGGGAAGTCTATGCCGGGCGCGATGCGGCGTCGCTGTATGGGCGGGCCGAGGGCGGCTACGAATTCGTCTACGAATCGCGCGATGGCGCCGGCCAGCCTTGCGTTTATCCATTCGCGCCATGGCAGCCGCAGATCGTCGGATCGCTGCAGGGCACGCAGTTCATCTACCGCTCCGACATTCCCGGCCAGCGCGCCACGTTCCGCACCCGCGACGAGTGGGCGACGGTCGACATGCGATTGTTCGATATTGGCCGCCAGCGCGTCCATTTCGAGATGAGCGACATCGAACTCGATTTTCCCGGATCGATCCAGCCGATGGGTGCGCTGCATTTCGAGGCGCTGGGCGCATCGGCACCGGGGCTGTTTACCGCCGTCGTCCGCCGCTCGAAGATCCACGGCGGCAAGAACGCGATCTTCGTGCCGAGCGGGCAGACGATGCTGTATATCGAGGACAGCGACATCGCCGGCAATGTCGGGACCAATCCCGATCAGGAACATTCGACTTACATCAACGGCACGCTCGTTTCGCATTTCCGCAATTCGGTCTGGCATGGGCAGCAGGCGTGGTCGAACGTCGCGAGCGGGCACCAGATCAAGGACAAGGCGTACCTGCGCATTTATGAGGACGTCACGGTGTCCAACCAGCCGAACGCCTCCCCGCCTTCGGCAATGCCGCTGATCGATGCCTCGGCCTACGGCTTCACCTGGTCGAACAACCTGCGCCTGCAGCGCATGGCGCCCGCGCAGACCCCGCGTGAAGGGCTGGTCGATCTGCGCAGCGAGATGCTTTACGGTTCGGTGGAGGCGTTCCCGTGGAGCGTGCTGGCGAATTCCGGCTGGCGCATGCCCGCCGCGCCGCTGGGCGCGCTGGACCAGGTCTATCTTTCGGTGTTCTTCAACACCTCGGTCCAGAGTTTTCGCACCGAGCCCCATGTCTTTGCAGTGCGGCCGCAAGGCACCGGCATGCTGCCGGGCACCACCACGATCACCGGTAACGATCAGACCACCCCAGCGCAGCAGCGCATCGTCTCGATCGCCTTCAACACCACCGGCAACGTCAAGCGCGCCTATTCGAGCGAGGGCTGGACCTTCACCGACCCGCGCCTTCCACCCGAAGCGCAATGGATCGCCGACCGGGACGCCTTCATCCGTCATGCGCTGGGATTGATTGGCCGGTAAGCCAGCAGCCAGCGCCTCGCACTTTTCGCAAGCAATCCGACTTCGAGCCTATATAGGCTGGCCGATGAAGTTGGACCCGCCGCTCGCTCAGCCCGCCGCCCCCACCTCCCCCCGGCCGTGGTACACCCATCTTTACGTGCAAGTGCTGGTGGCAATCGTAGCCGGTGTGCTGGTGGGCCATTTCTCGCCCCAGACCGGCGAAGCGCTGAAGCCGCTGGGCGACCTGTTCATCAAACTGGTGAAGATGGTGATCGCGCCGGTGATCTTCCTCACGATCGTTACCGGCATCGCGGGCATGCGCGATATCGGCTCAGTCGGGCGCGTTGCGACCAAGGCTTTCGCCTATTTCCTGTTCTTCTCGACACTGGCGCTCGCGGTCGGGATGGTGGTTGCCAATGTCGTGCGGCCCGGCGACGGGTTGAACATCGATCCGGCCACGCTGGATGCCGGCAAGGTCGCCGAATACTCCGCCAAGGCGCACGAAAGCACGATCACCGGCTTCATCAGCGCCATGGTGCCGGACACATTCCTGTCCTCGCTGACCAGCGGCAACATCCTGCAAGTGCTGGTCGTCGCGATCCTGTTCGGCATTTCCCTCGCCTCGGTGGGAGAACGCGGCGAGCGGGTGCTGGCACTGCTCGAAGACGTGTCGGTGGCCTTCTTCAAACTGGTCGCCATCGTAATGAAAGCGGCCCCGCTGGGCGCTTTCGGGGCCATGGCTTTCACCATCGGCGCTTATGGGCTGGAAAGCCTTGCCAGCCTCGCAAAGCTGGTGGCCACGTTTTATGTCACCTCGCTGTTGTTCGTGCTCGGCGTGCTGGGCGCAGTGGCATGGATGGCGGGATTTTCGATCCTGAAGCTGATCGCCTATCTCAAAGGCGAGCTGCTACTGGTGCTGGGCACCTCGTCCTCGGAGAGCGCGCTGCCCGCTTTGATCGAGAAGATGGAGCTTGCAGGTTGCCCCAAGGCCATCGTCGGGCTCGTCGTGCCAACGGGCTACAGCTTCAACCTTGACGGCACGAATATCTACATGACGCTGGCCGCGCTGTTCATTGCGCAGGCGTGCAATGTCGATCTGACGCTAGGCGATCAGTTGCTGCTGCTTGGCGTTGCCATGCTTTCGTCAAAGGGCGCGGCGGGGGTGACCGGCGCGGGCTTCATCACCCTGGCGGCAACGCTTTCGATCATGCCGTCTGTGCCGGTTGCCGGGATGGCGCTGATCCTGGGGGTCGACCGTTTCATGTCCGAATGCCGCAGCCTGACGAACTTCATCGGCAATGCCGTGGCGACGATTGTCGTCTCGCGCTGGGAGGGCAAGCTAGACCAAGAGCAACTCGCTGCGGCGTTGAGCGGGCAAATCGCCCTCGCCGATCCGCACCCAATGATCGACTAAATCAGCTGGCAGGCGGCGAACGAGCGCAGACCTCTGGAAAACGGCGCGACAGGGCTTTGTCACCCTTGCCCCGGACCCTATGCGGTCAGGCGTGAGCGCACTGATTGAAATAGGCAATGATTCTACCGGCCAGCCGGTGACGATCGATATCGAGGAGCTTCTGGCGACCCGCTTGCTGGTGCAGGGCAACAGCGGATCGGGCAAATCCCACCTGTTGCGCCGCCTGCTGGAGGAAAGCGCCGCGATGGTCCAGCAGATCGTCATCGATCCCGAAGGCGATTTCGTCACGCTGGCAGAACCGTTCGGCCATGTCGTGATCGATGGCGGCGCCTATACCAGCGCGGAGATCGTCCGCCTTGCCAGCCGTATCCGCAAGCACCGCGCCTCGGTGGTGCTGGCTCTGGACAACCTTGAGATCGAGGCACAGATGCGCTGCGCCGCGCTGTTCCTTTCGGCCCTGTTCGATGCCCCGCGTGAGGAATGGTATCCCGCGCTGGTGATCGTCGATGAAGCGCAGATGTTCGCGCCAGCCGTGGCGGGAGACGTCAGCGACGAAGTGCGGCGGCTCTCGCTTGGCGCGATGACCAACCTGATGTGCCGGGGCCGCAAGCGCGGGCTGGCCGGCATCGTCGCGACGCAGCGCTTGGCCAAGCTGGCAAAAAACGTCGCGGCGGAGGCTTCGAACTTCCTGATGGGCCGCACGTTCCTGGATATCGACATGGCACGCGCCGCCGACCTGCTGGGCATGGAGCGGCGCAATGCCGAGGATATCCGCGATCTTGAGCGCGGGCGCTTCCTCGGGCTTGGCCCGGCGATCAGCCGGCGGCCGATCTCGATCAGGATCGGCGCGGTTCGCACCGGATCGCAGGCAGTTTCCCATGCACTCGCACCGCCGCCCAAAACCTCGAGCGAGGATCTGCACACGCTGCTGCATGCGGTGGAAGTTGAAGTGGTGGAGCCTGTCCGCGCCCCCGCGCCAGCCGTCGCGCCGCCCGCTCCCGCCGACGAACTGATCGGGCTCATTGCGGCCAGTGCGGATACCGGACCGCCGCCGACACAGACCCAGGCGATCGACATCGAGGCGGAGCGGGCCCGTATCCTTGCCGACATGGCGGGCGAACCCGATGTGACGTTCCGTTCGTCAGCCACGCTGTATCAGGATTTCTCGATGCGCTGCCGGCTGAAGCGCATCGGCACCACGGGTATCGACATCAGCGACTTTCGCCGCCGCTTCGCCTTCGCCGTGGCTGGCGTAAATGGTGCACCCGATACCGCGCCTGATGAAAGCTGGGCAGACATCGTCGCCGCCGGACAGGAGGTGCCGGACGACCTGCTGGCGCCTTTCCTCGTGCTCGCCCGCGCCGCGCAGGACAATGCGCCGTGTCCGGAGGACGAGGAACTGGGCCGGATCTACGGCACTACCTCACCGGGCCGCATCCGCCGCCTGCTGGAATACCTGGAGAAAAGCGGATTCATTGCGGTGCGCACCGATTTCAGCGGCAAGCGTTCGGTCGCCATTCCCGAACTGGGCATTGCCACCGCCCCGCTGGAGGCCTGACTTTCCCGGTTGGGGAGAGGCGACGGCTACGGTCTGGACAGACCGGCCCCGCCGCCGGTAGCAGCCCGGCATGAGTATCATCGCCACCATCATGAATACCGCAACCGGCCGTCCCATCCAGAAGATGACTTTCGGCCGGATGCCCAAGCCCTGGGCCTCGTTCAATCTCGAATCGGGCGAACTCGTCACCGCCGAGCGGATCGATGTCGGCAAACCGGCACCGGGCAAGTTCATTGCCCCGGTCGACGTGTGGGTGACGCTGAAGGCGAAGGCATAGCGCAGGATGGACGGTGCCGATCTTGCGATCCGCATGCGCCGCGCAGCCTTCAACACGGCCCTGGCCGCAGGTGATCTCGCAGCTATAGGCCCGCTGCTCGCCCCGGACGCAGTGCTGGTGGCAGGGACGGACAGCGCGCTCATCACGGGTCGCAAAGCGCAACTTCAGGCGTGGAAGCGCGAATTTGCCGCCCCCGATCGCACGATATATGCGCGACTGCCCAAAAGCATCGAGACCTCACCTGTCGCGCCAATCGCGCTGGAACACGGCGAATGGCAGGGGATTACGAAAACCGGCGCATTTGTCGCCTCCGGCACCTACACTGCGAAATGGCGCAAGATCGGCGGAGACTGGATGATCGAGGCAGAAATCTACCTCACATTCGCCTGAACGATAAGCGCTGGCTTGTCCCGAGCGACTCGGCCATCGTGCGGCTCGAAGCCGTTTCAGGAGAGTCTGTGTTCCGTCCGATGACGATTGCGGTGGCCGCACTGGTCGCTGGCGCCCCGGTCTGCGCCATGGCGGAAACGCCGCGCGAAATGCTGACCGCCGCCGCGTTCCAGGCTGCGTCCAAGCCCAAGGCGCTCGCGCTCGTTTCGCAAGCAATTGTCGCGTCGGACAAGATTCTCGCCGCCCGCCCCGGAGACCGCGAGGCGACGCTCCAGCGCGGTATCGCTATCGGCTATCGCGCAAAGCTGACCCGCAGCCGGGGTGATGCCCGCACTTCGCTCGGCATCTTCGAACGACTAGCCGCGCAAAACCCGCGCGACGCCGAAGCGCAGATGGTGATTGCCGGCTGGCACCTTGACGCCATAGACCAGCTTGGCGGGACGATTGCGCGCACCATGCTTGGCGCGAAGTCCAAAGCCGGTGAAGCCGCGCTGGCCCGCGCCGTAACGCTGGGCGGTGATCGCGCGTTCTATCCCGGGCTGGCAGCGATGATGCAAATCCGTAAGGATCCCAAGGACATTGCGCTGGCCCGCCGCTGGGCCGAAGCCGCCGCCTCTGCAAAAACGCCGACCGCGCTCGACGCCCACATGAAGCGCGCCGCAGCCGCCATCCTCCCGTCCTTGCGCGACAACAACGGCAAGGCTGCTGCCGCACTGGCGCAAAGGCTGCTGCCCTTCGGCAAACTGGCCGATTAACGCGTTGCCCTGCAAAAGCGCTCTGGACTCAAGCGTTTAGAGAACATACCATGAACATATGGGACAACTCGATCTAGCCGGCAAGCTTTCGATTCTCGCCGATGCCGCGAAGTACGATGCAAGTTGTGCATCCTCCGGCGCGAAAAAGCGCGACAGTCGCAAGGGCAAAGGCATCGGCTCGACCGATGGCGGCATGGGCATCTGCCATGCTTACGCGCCAGACGGACGGTGCATCAGCCTGCTCAAGATCCTGCTGACGAACAGCTGCATCTACGACTGCCACTACTGCATCAACCGCGCGAGTTCGAACGTGCGGCGCGCGCGCTTCACCGCCAAGGAAGTCGCCGACCTGACGCTGACATTCTACAAACGAAATTATATCGAGGGCCTGTTCCTTTCGTCCGGCATCATCCGATCGTCGAACTATACGATGGCGCAGATCGTAGAGGCGGCACGTATCCTGCGGGAGGAACACGATTTTCGCGGATACATCCATCTCAAGACCATTCCCGATGCCGATCCGGAATTGGTGCATCAGGCCGGGCTTTACGCCGATCGCGTGTCGATCAATGTCGAACTGCCCACGGTAGCCGGGCTGGCGCGGCTCGCGCCGGAAAAGGATGCGCGGCAGATCGACACCGCAATGGCCGGGATGCGCGGCGCGATCGAGGATGGCACCGATGCACGAAAGCGCTACCGCCATGCTCCGCGCTTTGCCCCTGCCGGGCAGTCCACCCAGATGATCGTCGGGGCGGACGATGCCAACGACAAGCAGGTGATGGCAAAGGCCAGCCTGCTCTACGGCCAGCATGCGCTGCGCCGCGTGTATTACTCCGCGTTCTCGCCCATCCCCGATGCCAGCGCGGTGCTGCCACTTCGCCGCCCGCCGCTGCTGCGAGAGCATCGGTTATATCAGGCCGACTGGCTGATCCGCTTTTATGGCTACTCGACCACCGAAGTGGCGCAAGCCACCGATCTGACGGGCATGCTGCCGCTCGATATCGATCCCAAGCTCGCGTTCGCGCTGGGGCGGCGGGAGCTGTTTCCGGTCGACGTCAATCGCGCCCCGCGTGAGCAATTGCTGCGCGTGCCGGGTCTGGGTCTGCGCGCGATAGACAACATCATCAGTTCGCGTCGATGGCGGCGGCTGCGTATCGAGGATGTGGCGCGGCTGACCAACGCGATCGCCAAGGTCCGCCCGTTCATCCAGGCGGAAGGATGGAGCCCGATCGCGCTGGCTGATCGCGCCGATATCAGTGCGTGGGTCAAACCGAAGCACGAGCAGCTTGAGCTGTTCGCCGGATGATCCATGCTGCCCGCCTTGCCGCGCCCGATGATTTCACCGGCTGGCGCGATGCCGCGCGACAGTTTGCGCAAGCCGGCGTCGCACCGTCACAAATTGCCTGGGGGCTCGCCAACGACAGCGCCGATCTGTTTGCGGCAGCGGAGGCAGCACCTTTACCTGCACCATCAAATACCCCGCTGTCGGTGCCACGCGCGCTCCTGTCGCTGGCCAAATCGGCGATTTGCCATAGTGACCCGGAGCGTTTCGCACTGCTCTACGAACTGCTGGTGCGCGTGCGCGACCGTCCCGGCGCGCTGGCCGATCAGGCGGACCCGCTGGTGCGCCGGATAGAGATGCTGGCCAAGGCAGTGCGGCGCGATATTCACAAGATGCACGCGTTCGTTCGCTTTCGCGAGGTAACCGACGATGCGGCACCTTCGCGCTTCGTCGCCTGGTTCGAACCGGACCATCACATCGTGCGCGCGGTGGCCGGGTTTTTCGTCGATCGTTTCACGACCATGCACTGGTCGATCCTGACGCCTGCACTGTCGCTGCACTGGGATCGCGAAAAGCTGTGCGAAGGCCCCGGCATGGTGCGGTCCGATGCCCCCGCCGGTGATCCGATGGAAGACCTGTGGAAGCGGTATTACACAACGATCTTCAACCCGGCGCGGCTGAAGGTCGGGGCGATGCTGAAGGAAATGCCGCGCAAATACTGGGCGAACATGCCTGAGACGTCCGAAATCAGGCAAATGATCGCGGGCGCGCGAAACCGGGAAATCGCGATGGTCGAAAAGTCTCGCACAAACGCCGTGCCCGCGCCGTCAGGTCCGCGAACACCGCTGCAGGAGTGGGACGATCTGCGCGCCGACGCTGCGAAATGCACGCGCTGCACGCTACATCGCTGCGCGACGCAGACGGTGTTTGGCGAAGGTCCGGTCGATGCAAGGCTGATGTTCGTCGGCGAACAGCCGGGCGATCAGGAGGATCTGGCGGGGCAGGCCTTTGTCGGACCGGCGGGGCAGTTGTTCGACCGCGCACTCAGCGATGCGGGCATTGACCGTCGGGCCGCTTACGTGACCAACGCGGTCAAGCACTTCAAGTTCGAGCCGCGCGGAAAACGGCGATTGCACGCGCGGCCCAACAGCGGCGAGGTCGTCGCCTGTTGCTGGTGGCTCGATCGCGAACGCGCGCTTGTCAGGCCGACGCTGACCGTCGCACTGGGCGCAACGGCCACGCATGCATTGCTAGGCAAGACGACATCGATCGCCTCGGTACGTGGAACGCAGCAATGCGCGCTCGACGGCGGCGAGACGTGGGTCACAGTCCATCCCAGTTTCCTGCTGCGCGTGCCCGAAAACAAGGAGGCGGAATATGCCCGGTTCGTCGACGATCTGCGCGCCGTGGCCGCAAGACTGGAAGCGCTGCGCGAGGGCAGCGCGGCTGCCGCCGCATGATCGCGGCAGGGAGATAAGATCCGCTAGAAAAAGATGTCGCGCAATTCGCGGCTGAGCGCAGCCAGATCCTCGCCAAGCGCCTTGCGTCCATCGGCATCGAACTCGCTGCGAAAGGCTAGCCCGGTAACCGCATATTGCGCGTTGTCCGAACGATCGAGCACGGGCGCGGAGATCGTTACGAGGCCACTGGCGAAATGGCCGTCATCGATCGCATAGCCGAGCGCGCGGGCTTCCTGCATCTCGGCCCAATAGCTGTCGAAACTGATCGGGCGCGCCCAGCGCAACGCTGAGAACGCCTGCCGCAGTGCCGGCTCATCCAGCCCGATATACGGCCCAAGCGCCCGCCCCGCCGACCCCATGAGCAAGGGCAATCGCTGCCCGACACGGCAATGCACGCGAAAGTCGGAGGCGACCGGCTCCACCAGCACTGCCACGATCCGTTCTGGATCGGCACGGTGCCACAGGCATACGGTCAATCGATAAGTGTCCGCGATGCGGCGCAGCAAGGGCCTTGCGGCTTGAAGCCCGGTATCCGGCGACAGATTGCGCGCCAGCTTGGCGAGGCCATGGCCTGCGGCATAGCTCTTGGTCACGGGATCGAAGTCGATCACGCCCTCGCCCAGCAACGTGCGCAGGATATTGAAACACGTGCTGGGATTGATGGTCAGCGCCCGCGAAACCGTGGTTGCCGTATGCGGCCCCGGAGCATCAGCCAGATGGCGCAATATGGCGATTGCGTTGACGACGGGGCGAACCACTACGCCCGCCGGCCGCCGTTCCTCATCGCTCATACAGCGGCCACTCGCCCGGGGTCAGGCGCGGCGCTGATCGAAGCGCCGCCCGACCATGGCTGATGCGATGTTGACCTTCTGGATGTCGATCGCGCCACCGGCAATTCCCCAGCCCCAGGCATCGCGCAACCGCCGCTCCATCGGGAATTCACGCGAATAACCATAAGCTCCCATCAATTGCATCGCATCGCCGGTCACTTCCCGCGAAATCGAGTTCGCGTAGCATTTGGCCAGCGACGAATCCAGAATGCTGGGGTGCCCGTCAGCCGCGTTGGTCGCCGCGCGATGGATGAGCAGGCGCGCCGCCTCCACCTTCATCTTCATTTCGGCAAGGCGGATTTGCACCGCCTGGAATTCCACCAGCGCCCGGCCGAACTGCTTGCGGTCCTGAACATAAGCCAGCGCATCATCGAGCGATGCCGCAGCCTGGGCCAGCGACATCGTAGCGTTACCGCAGCGCTCCAGATCGAACGCTTCCATCAACTTGGCAAAGCCGCCGGCGGGAACCACCAGATTGTCGAGCGGCACGCGAACATTTTCCATGTAGATGTCACTGGACGGAACGCCGCGAAAGCCCATCAGGGTTTCGGGGCGGCCAAAGCTCAGACCCGGCGTGTCCTTCTCGACATAGACCGCACCGATGCCCTTCGCGCCGGGCGCATCGGACAGGCGGCAATAGATCAGGTAGGCATCGGCATGTCCGCCGCCCGAGCACCAACGCTTGGACCCGTTCAGCACCACCGTGTCACCCTCGATGGTGCCGCGCGTGCGCAGATCGGTAAGCGCGGTTCCAGCTTCGGCCTCGGACATCGAGATCGCGATGATCGCTTCGCCTCGGCAAACGGGCGGGATCACCCGCTGCTTCAGGCTCTCGGACCCGAAGCGCTCGATCGCCTTGACCGGTCCGGCGCAGGATTCGAATACCGGGAATGCCACGGCGCCTGAAATCTTGGCGAATTCCTCCACCACCAGCAGCGCCTCGAGGTTCGAGAGGCCCAGCCCGCCGTAGGCAGGGTCCACGTTGATCCCCAGAAACCCGAGTTCGCCGTAACGCTTGACCATGTCATGCGGAACCGCCTGGTTCGTTTCTTCAAGTTCCTGCGCCAGCGGAGGCAGAACTTCGCGCGCGAAGCGCCGTGCGGCTTCCTGCAGCTCGACCTGATCCGCGTTGAGTTGGAAATCCATGGAAAACTCCTGCCACGTCACCCTGACCCAGGGCATTGTGGCTGCACTGTGCCTCAGCGGCCCACAAGTCGCAACAATAATTCTCTATCTAGGTTTGTATTCTAATATCGGAATTTATTGCCTCCGATATCGCCATTTATGAACCGAAATTCGCTCTAATATTCTGATATTAGATTTCTATTTTTAATATGCAATGCCAAGTCGTGGGCGCATAAACGGAGGATCAGCAGATATGCCCATGCAGGACCGCACCTTGCGCCGCAGCGCCGCGATCCAGCATTACCATCGCATGGTGCAGCGAATCACAAACGGCGTGGAAATCGCCGACGAGGCCAAGGAGGCGGTTATGGCTTAGCGGCAGCTTCGGCGACGCACGGGGATTCGCATTCCTCGACTGTGAAGAAGCGGTTGCGTGTGCGGTCGAACAGCGTTGCTTCGTCCGCAGCCACTTCGGCCATGACCTCGGGCTTGCCAAGCATCGCCATCGCCGCTTCGAAGCTCTCGCGATCTGCAAACCATATTTCGGTCGCAACGTCGTATTCGGTTTCCGCCGGCACTCCCGTCACGGGATTGGGGATGCCGTTAAGGTAGCGACGCATATAGCGCACCGCTCTGCCGGTGAGCAGCCGTTCGCCAAGCTTGGCGTGACCGGTCTCGTAAATTTCCCGGAACTGCGCAATCGACAGGTCTGGACGGCGCTTCAGCAATACCATGGTCTTGATCATTCTTACCTACTCCCCGGCTTGCGCTGCATAGTCAGCTCCAGCGACGCTGCACGCTAAGCCTTGCTGTACAGTTCCAGCAGATCGGCATCCGTCTCGGCATCCACGATCTTCTTGCACCATGTGTGGAAGTTCTGGTTGCCCAGTTCGTTACGGCCAAGCAGCACCTTTTCGATGCCGCTGCCTTTCAGACTGTCCTGCGCGGAAAAGGCCTGGGCGATGTCTTCGCTTTCCACCACTTGCTGAAGGAAGGCGAACTGCTCCTCGGCGCTGTCTGCCAGTTCCTGCGTCGCGGGCAGGTTTTCCATGATGTAATACTGGAATGTGGTGCTCTCACCCACGGTTTCGCCCGGAACGACCTGAGAGATCATGACGCCGCGCCCGCCGCCGCCGAACGAGGCGATCGAGACGCAGGGGAATACTGTCCACACACCGTAGGACAGGGTTTCCAGATCCCACTGGTCTTCCGGACGATCGGCAATCGCCGCCATATAGCCCAGCGTTTCCGTGGCGACATGGCCGGCGGTCATGTCCGGGGTCTTGATGTGCTGGTGTGGCCCCCAGGTGAAATAGACGCCCCGGTTGGTTGTATCGCGCCCGAAGGATTCGCCATGTAGGACGGGCACATGGTAATATTCGAGGTAACCGTCGTAGGACAGCTTCCAGTTCGGCCCCTTGAACTGGCGCTTCGAAAAGAACTTCCAGTCCTTGAACCCGAACATGGCCAGAACTTCGTCGTAGCCCTTCAGAAAAGGTTCGATATCAAGTTCGCTATCGGGATTGACGATGCCCCAGATAAGTCCTGCCCGCTCGATTACGGGAAATTGCCGCAACCCGTATTCCGCCTTGTCGATCGTGCCGAAATCTTCTTTGGCCGAAATCCCCATCAGGCTGCCGTCCACGCCGAAAGTCCAGCCATGGAAAGGGCACGTAAAGCGCGCGCGGTTGCCGCAAGGCTCGTTCTCGACTTTCACGCCGCGATGGCGGCACGCATTCATGAATCCGCGCAGAACCCCGTCCTTCCCGCGCGCCAGAATGATCGAAGAACGCGATACTTTCATCGTCTTGAAATCACCAGGCTGCGCAAGCTCGCAGGAAGGGCCCAGGATGATGGGAATTCGCTTGAAGATCTTTGCCATTTCATCTTCGAACAGATCTTCATCGTAATACACCGATGCATCGAGATACATGATGTGATCGGCGAAATTCGTTGAGTCTTCATGGCCATAACTGATCGTCTGGCGGGCCATATCCTTCAGGATCTGCATCGGCTGCTGCGTCATCGTTTCCGCTCCTCAACCGCCGGTTCTTGGGACCGGCCTAGTTCCGGATCGAAAGTTCTCACATATCTTGAGTCGAGTCAAATTTTGACCCAGCTTTGTTTGCACCGCATAGAGACACCCCAGCGGCCCGATTTTCCCAGTCCCGCCAGACTGCGGCTAAGGCCCACGGCAAATCCCTCAGGGGAAATATGAGTAGAACTTCGATGTCCATTTCCGCACCCTCCAGCACGAAATACTCCAGCGCCCGAATGCAGCAGCGGCGTGCGGATGTGCTCGCGGCGACGCGCAAGCTCATTTCACAGCACGGGCTGGACAACTTTACCGTCAAGATGATCGCCGAAGAGGCATCGACGACCACGACAACGATCTTCAACATCTGGGGAGACAAGGAAGCCATCGTCCGACAGGCGATTTCCGAAGTCTTTCACCTCAACCTGTTTAACGAGCGTTCGGACAAGCCGGAGACCGTGCCCGAACTGATCGCCTACGCAGACTGGACCTGGGAGCAGATCCTCGCACTCGGCCCCTATATCTCCGCCGTTGCATCCTATTTTTTCGGGCGGGAAGACAAGGGCGGGATCCGCGCGACGCTGAAGACCGAATGCGATGCGCCTTACCGGCATTTCATCGATCACATTTCCGAAAGCGGCGCCCTGAGACAGGGCAAGAACGTGACGCTTCTGGTCGATTGCATCTCGAGCCAGATTTTTGCCGCGATGCATGCCTGGTCCATCGGCGAAATCGATGATGCCATGCTGCGCTTCCGGCTGCATCTTGCCGTATTGTGCAATCTGCATCACGCCGTCGATGGGCTAATTGGTGACGATCTCAAGGAGCGCTACGCCGCAGCCGTCAGGTAATTTATGAGCGCTTCACCACCGGGTCAGGGAACGATGCCGGAACGAGTATATCGATTACCTTGTGCGCGCTCTCGATCACGGCCGGTGTTCTCGCCACGACCTCCCCATCCACCGAGATCTTGTGGTGCGGTTTGGTATCGAGCAGTATGCGGCTTCCTCGGAATTCCTCGGTCGTCTCGACCTTTCTCGAGATCCCGGTGAAACGCACCAGCCAGTCCCACGCAAGCCGAAGCACATTTCGCCCGGTGACCACCTGTATGACGATCTCGCCATCGTCGAGCGCTTCCTCCTCCAGCATCTCGACGCCGCCGTGGAAGCGGCCATTGAAGATGCGCACCTCCGTGGACCACAGTTTTCGCCGGCTCTCGCCCTCGCCAATATAGACCTTGAACGGACGGAATCGCGTGAGACACCATAGCGCCCATAGGAGATACCCGATCCGACCGAGGTATCGCTTGAGCTTACGCGGGATCGTTGCGCCGATCAGCGGTGAGATCCCGAGAGCGGCGGCGTTCACGAAGTAATCACCGTTCACCACGCCCAGGTCCAACCGGCGGGTGTGCCCTTCGGCGATTGCTTTTATCGCCCCATCCAGATCAAGCGGCAACCCTACCGATCGCGCGAAGCTGTTGGCGGTCCCCAGTGGCAGCAGTGCAAAGATGCAGTCTTTTCCGACAAATTCGTCGATAGTGCTGGAAAGCGATCCATCACCGCCGCCCACGATCACCATCGGGGCGCCCGCCGCAATGGCATCGCGAACGGCCGGCACCAGATCGTCAGGGTCGCGAATGGCATGTTCTGCGATCAGCTTGACGCCCATCGCGATGAGCTTCTCGCGCGCTTGCTGAAACTGGCTCTCGCCCTTGCGCGAGTGCGCATTGACCACCAACACAGCTTCGCGTGAAGCGATTTTGCCTTGGGCTCCGCTCACGCGCTTGGTCGGTCAATGCTGATGGGCGAGCGCTTCATTCAGGAGATATAGGTGCGGTGCCAGCAAGGTAATAGCTGGAAACGCGATCGGCATAGGCCTGATTGAATTCGGGCGCATTGGCGGCCCAACTGGGTCCACCTTCCAGCAGACGGCGATCGACCGTAACCACATAGATATCATCCACCGCGTCATACGCCATAAGCGCGAACGGCAGGGGATAGAAGCTCTTGCCCATCCCGAGAAACCCTCCAAGGCTGAGCACGGCGTAGGTGGTTCGGCCATCCCGCTTGTCGACCATGAATGCGCTTACATGACCCACGCGATCCCCGTCGCGGGATCGAACGTCCAGACCATCGACTTTGGCACTGACCAGGAGCGTATTGGGATCGGTTTCTGCGTTCACTTTTGACCTCCGTTGCGGCATCTCGAAGGCAGAACCGCCGAAGCGCCCCCTCGTTCCGCGCTGGGCGTCCCAATGCCCCGATCGGTACTTCATTTGACGCTCTATCCGCCAAATGCGGCATCACAGATGAATTTGCATATCAGCGGGAAACAAAACAATGTTCGCATACTTTCAAGGGCATGAGCATCACAACCACCCCGTTCGCCCTCGTCGTGGACGACGACGCCCTGATTTTGATGCATGCCTGTGATATCCTGGAACAGGCAGGTTTTCGCTTCTATGAGGCCGGCGATGGTGACGCGGCTTTGCGCCTGCTTGAGGAGCATGCCGACAACATCATTCTCTTGTTCACAGATGTGGAGATGCCGGGATCGCTTGACGGGTTCGAGCTGGCACGATCAGTCGCCGAACGCTGGCCCGAGATCGAGATCGTCGTCGCCAGCGGGCGCCTGTTACCCAAGCAGGGTGACATGCCGGAACGCGCTACCTTCATAAGCAAGCCGTTTTCGCGCGATACGGTTCATGATCACCTGCGCAACACCTTGCCGGACGGAAAAAGACCACGGCAACTCCTCCGCGCGGTATAAGCGGTATAAGGAGACGCGGTTGGACGGTCGGTCCAAACCGGATCGACGTCAGCGGGCCACTGACGGCCGCGTCCGATGGAGCCGAGCCTCATGACTGAAGACATCCGCATCGCGATCTACGGGACGCGCAATTACGATCGCCAGTTCCTCACTGCGGCAAACGCTGCGCACGGGTTCGATCTGCAGTTTATCGAAGCCCCTCTTACCGCGTTGACGGCGAAGCTGGCCGCTGGGCAACAGGCCGTCTGCGTCTTCGTCAACGACCGGGTCGATCGCGAAGTCTTGCAAATCCTGGCGCAAGCCGGTGTTCGGCTGCTGGCGCTGCGTTGCGCCGGGTACAACAACGTCGATCTCGTCGCGGCAGAAGCGCATGGCATCACTGTGGTGCGGGTGCCCGCCTACTCGCCCCACGCGGTCTCCGAATTCACGATCGGCCTGCTCCTGTCGCTCGACCGCAAGATCCACCGCGCATGGTCGCGGGTACGGGAAAACAACTTCGCGCTCGACGGCCTGGTGGGCCGCAATCTCCATGGCCGGGTCGTGGGTGTAGTGGGCACGGGGCAGATCGGTGCATTGGTTGCGCGGGCGCTGCGGGCGGGCTTCGGATGCGAGGTGCTGGCCAGCGATCCGGTCGTGAACTCCGAACTAGTCGATATCGGCGTGCGCTATGTTAAAAGGGACGCGCTTCTGCGCGAGGCTGAGATCGTCTCCCTGCACTGTCCGCTGACGCCGGAAACGCGCCACATGATCGATGCGCGGGCGCTGGCGGCAGCGGGGCCCGGCCTGGTCATCGTCAACACCAGCCGGGGCGCACTCATCGACGCGGCGGCCCTGATCGAAGCGCTCAAGCAGCGCAAGGTCGGCGGCGTTGCCCTGGATGTCTATGAGCAGGAAGCCGGCATCTTCTTCGATGACCTGTCCAGCGAGATCATCGACGATGACGTTCTGCAACGCCTCCTGACCTTCCCGAATGTGCTGATGACGGGCCATCAGGCCTTTCTCACCGAAGAGGCGCTTACCGCCATCGCCGAGACGACACTCGCGAACGTGGCAGCTTTCCTTTCGGGGCCACCGTTCCAGAACGAGGTGGTCTCGGCAAAAGTCCGCGCGACCTGACAGGCAGTCGCGCAATTCATGGTGCTGCGCCCCTTGGGAACTGCTATAGTCGAACGGAACGGGGCTTCTTGCTTCGCGGCACCGCGACAACTGCCGGGTATGGCTTTCGATTTGCGAGCCTCCGGATTTCAAGGGCTTCAGGCCTGGGAATTCCTTATGCGATTGCGACCTGAGGCTGCCAGCAGCCTTGGCATGGCGCTCGTAATGTCATCCAGCACCCCATTGCTTCTTTTGGATGAGCACCTTGTCGTCAAGGCGGCCAGCGGTTCATTCTGCCGCAGCTTTTCGATCGATTGCGACACCATTGTGGGACGCGACATGCTGTCGCTGGGCGATGGCGAATGGGACGTGCCGCAACTGCGATCGCTGCTGACAGCCACCGCTTCAGGCAGCGCGGCGATCGATGCCTATGAAATGGACCTGAAGCGCGGCGGTGAGCCTGTCCGGCGTCTGATCCTGAATGCGCATGTGCTGGAGCAGCAATCGTATGATACCCTGCGCCTTGTCGTAGCCGTCAGCGACGTCACGCAAGTGAGGCAAGCCGAGCGCGACAAGGATGCGCTGGTGCGCGAAAAGCACGTTCTACTACAAGAGCTGAACCATCGCGTGGCCAACAGCCTTCAGATCATTGCCAGCGTGCTCATGCAGCGCGTCCGCAGCGTCCAGTCGGAAGAAACGCGCACGCATCTGCGCGATGCACATCACCGGGTCATGTCGGTCGCAACGCTGCAGCGCCAACTGGCCTCTACCGCGACCGGCAAAGTTGCCCTTCGCCCCTATCTCACCGAACTGTGCGCGAGTATCAGCGCATCGATGGTTGGCGACCCCAAACTGCTGAAGCTGCGCGTCGAAGCGGACGACAGCATCACGACTGCCGACAGGTCGGTCAGCATCGGCCTGATCGTCACCGAACTGGTGATCAATTCGCTCAAGCACGGGTTTCCCCAGTCGCACCCTTACGGGAACATCGTCGTCGGCTTTCATACCCTGGAAAAAGGCTGGACACTGACCGTCGCCGACGATGGCATAGGGTTTCCGGGAGACCATAAGCAGACGGTACCGGGCCTTGGCACCGGCATCGTCAATGCCCTGGCAACGCAGTTGGACGCCGCAGTGGAAGTGACCAGTGCCAATCCCGGCACGCTTGTGTCCATCATCCATTGTTGAAGCCGGACGGGAACTCCGGATCGGGCGCCGCGCCCACAGCGGCACCTGCCATAAAGCTCAAGCGTTCCGTCAGCGGCGGGCAGTTCCTCCTCTACGGCCTCGGCTCGATGGTTGGAACCGGCATCTACGGGCTGATCGGCAAGGCAGCCGGAACGATGGGCAATGCGGTCTGGATGGCTTTCCTGTTCGCGATGGTTGCGGCCCTGCTGACCGGAATCAGCTATGCCTCTATCGCTTCGCGATACCCCCGTGCGGGTGGAGCCGCCTATGCCGCCCAGCGCGCCTACCGCTCCCGCTGGCTGAGTTACGTGGTGGGACTGATCGTGCTGTGTTCTGGCCTTGCATCGATTGCGACGCAGGCAAAGGTAGTGGCGGAAAACGTGAACACCTTCGCCGGCTTGCACCTTGGCTTCTCGGTCCTGTCCAATCCGGCCGAAATCCTGCTGATCGGCATGGCTTTCCTGATCGCGATCAGCGCGATCGTCTATCGCGGCATCACCACCTCGGTGTGGATCAATGCGGCATTTACCGTTGTTGCGGCGTTGGGCCTGCTGATGGTGATCGCCGTCGGTCTGCGCTTCTGGGGGAACGTCGACCTGTTCGCAGCCCCGATGACCGCCGGAAATCCGCTGGGCTCCGTCACGCTGGCCTTGCTCATGCAAGGCTCGATCCTGACATTTTTCTCGTTCCTCGGTTTTGAGGACATGCTCAACATGGCCGAGGAGGTCGAACATCCCCAGCGCAACATGCCGATCGGCATCATTGGCGCCATGGTAGTGGCGTCGGCGATCTACATCGCCGTATCGATCACTGCGGTGTCGGTGGTGCCCTGGAATGAACTGGCAGCCGCGCCGGCCCCGCTCAAAGTAGTGATGGAACGGGCCGCGCCGTGGTTCCCGGCGATCGGGTTCACCCTTATCACCATCGCGGCAGTATCGAATACAGCGCTGGTGAACTCGGTGATGGGATCGCGTCTGTTGTATGGCATGGCCAGGCAGGGCCTGCTGCCGGCAGCGTTCAGCAAAGTGAATGCGCGGCATCATACGCCGCACGTGGCGATCGGCGTGATCCTCGCCGTCGTGCTGACCATGCAGTTCGTCGGCGATATCGCGCAACTCGCGGGCGCCACTGTCTTGCTGCTGCTGGTTGTCTTCGTCGTGGTGAACTGTGCGCTGATCGTCTTGAAACTGCGCGAAGGCAACATTCCCGGCTGCTTCAATGCGCCGATCATCGTTCCCGCGCTTGGCGCCGGCGTCTGCCTGGCGATGATTTCGGCACGACTGATGCAAGAGGATTGGCGCGCGCCGGCGGTGGCTGGGGTTTTGATCGCCGGTGTTGTGCTGCTGTATTGCTTCACCGGCCCCAAGACCGCCGTGACAGCGCAAGCATGAATGTGCCGCTGCGCCGCTGAATGGCCGCCCCCATATCAGCCACCGACGCGCGAAATCGCAAATGAATATGAACGCCTGGGGGACCGGAGCGCTGCTCGGGCGTTACATGCTCGTAACCAAACTGGAGAGATACGCATGAAGATCCCCAAGGACGCGATTATCGCTGTCGTCGACGGCGAAAAGCTCAACCTCTTCCGCAACAGCGGTGACGAAGCGACACCCAGCCTGACTGCGATGGCGGATGCAGACATCTCGACCGAAAACCGGGGCTCCGGTGGTCGCCACCAAAGCAGTTCGGCCAATCCGTCCGAAAGCCAGCTCGATGAGGACAGCTTTGCCGCGGGAACGGCAGAAATGCTGAACAAGCGCGTGTTGGACGGCAAGATCGAATCTCTGATCATTGTCGCCGCCCCCCGCACGCTGGGAGAGCTGCGCAAGCACTATCACAAGGCGCTGTCGGCCATCCTGGAGGGAGAGATTGCCAAGGACCTGACCGGCCATTCCATCGCCGACGTGGAAAAGACGATCGCTGCAGCCTGATAGCACAGGCCTGCCGATGCGTTGCAGGCAAGTGCTGAATAAGGCTTACAACGTCGCAAACCGCCGCGCAGGATACCCTAAATGGCGTTATCCTGCGCGGCGGTGCGGCGCATATCCGTCTTACGCTGGTTTGGCAGGCCAGCGCTTGCGTCACCGCGATAGAAGTTTGCACGGAATGCAACTTTGTTGCTTGCAGGCCGTTTAACAGACTTATGTCGATCCTCTGCCTTTTCGGGCGGCACAAGCCTTCGCCAGTCTCGCTCGCGCGACGCAAGCATGGCGGCGTTGTCGCGCTCTGCGAGTCCTGCGGTATGCCGCTTGAGCGGAGCGACAAGGGCAGTTGGCATGTCGTGGCATCGCTGGTCAGCAAGGATCGTGCTGGCCAGGGATAATGATTGCAGGCGAAGGTTCCTTGACCGCAGGCGACATGAATGCACCGCCGCTCGGCACCAAAGGCCCCTTTTTGCCTCAACACGTTAGATGGGTTAGAGCGGCAAGATCAGGACGTGTGACGCTCATCAGGCGGGCGCCCTCAACCTAAGGCAACCAATGTCTAACCTCGATCCGGGACAGTCCCGCGCAATCAACAGCCAAACGAAACAAATCGATCGCATCCAGCAAAATTTATTGGCGCGATTGGAGCGGCGCGCCCTGAACTGGTTGTGCAGCCGCATGCCACCGGCAGTCACACCCGATTCGCTGACTGCCATCGGCATGGTCGGTGCGCTTATGGTGTTCTCGGGCTATCTGTGCAGCAACATTGGCGACGGCTGGCTGTGGCTTTCGATTGCCGGTTATGTCGTCCACTGGTTCGGGGATTCGATGGACGGTAGCCTTGCCAGGTTCCGAAAGATCGAG
This sequence comes from uncultured Novosphingobium sp., assembly GCA_964502105.1. Lineage (GTDB taxonomy): Bacteria > Pseudomonadota > Alphaproteobacteria > Sphingomonadales > Sphingomonadaceae > Novosphingobium. The sequence goes on from CAZCUS010000003.1 coordinate 189,533, forward strand.
CGTCCTCGCTATGGCTATTTCCTGGATCACAGCTGCGATGGGCTGGCCACGGTGCTGGTTCTGGTAGGCATCGGTCTCAGCCGGTACGTCGCGCTGGAAGTGGCGCTCGTCGCATTGGTGGGGTATCTTCTGCTGTCGATCCACGCGTTTCTGTCGGTGCGCGTCATAAACGAGATGAAGCTGTCTTATCTGAACGCCGGACCGACCGAACTTCGCCTCATTCTGGTTGCCCTTACCCTGACGATGATCGCCGCAGGATCAGAGCCGATCCTGTTCGACGTCCTGACCGGGTTCGATCTGTTCGTCGGCGCAGTAGGAGTGCTGCTGATCGTGCTGTTCGTGATCCAGACGATACGCATCGCAAGGCGCCTCAACGCGGAAGAGCCTCCGAAGCGCCCTTAGCTGTCAGCCCGAATCAGAGTGCCAGGACCAGCGTATCGCCTGCGCGCGGGACATCCGGGCTGTAAGTCGGGAGCGCATCGAAGCTTTCGTCCAGCAAGCTCGAATCGCCAAGGCCGGCCAGCTTGAACTGCCCCAGCCTGCGGTCTTCTTCGGTCCGCCACGCTTTGCTGAGGTTCAATGCGCCAACGAAGAGCTCGCCGTGGCGCTCGAACAGGAAATGCGGCGCCAGCTTGATCACATCGCCGTTGTAGCGCGCCGACACCGCTTTCTTGCGGGCAATCGCCTCCATGATGTTCAAGCGGATATCGTTCTGGGTTGTCATGTCCGACCACGTGAAGAAGAATTGTGCATTGCAGCATAATGCCCTGCGCGCGCCTCAGTTGCAAGGTCTGCTGATCTCCGCGTGAGATCAGGTTAAACTTGTCAAAACGGGACTTCCTTGCCTTCGAAATCGAACAGCTTGCCGCTGTCCGGGGCTTTCAGTTCCTCGATCACATCCAGCAACTGCAACGCCGCCCGTTCAGGATCGAACAGCCGACCCGGTTGGACGTTACCCTGAAACGGCCGGGAAAGCGCCGTATCAACCGTGCCCGGATGGAGCGTGACGACGATCGTGCGGTCATTGCGACGCCGCTCTTCGATAGCGAGATTGCGCACGATCATGTTCAGAGCTGCCTTCGAGGCCCGGTAGCCATACCACCCGCCGAGCCGGTTATCGCTGATCGATCCCACCCGCGCCGATAGCGCGGCGAACACCGCCCGCCCGCTGCGCGGCAGGACCGGCAGGAAATGCTTCGCCACCAGCGCAGGACCGATCGCGTTGATGGCATAGACTTTCGCCAGCCAATCGGGGTCAAGATCACGCAGCGCCTTCTCGGGGCCATGTTCACCCGCATGGAGCAGGCCCGTCGCGACGATAACCAAACTGGGCGGCGGCCCTTTGGCGACATGCGCGGCGGCAGCGGCGATGCTCGGCTCGTCAAGCAGGTCGATATGCTGCGCCCCGGTTCTGGACCGGGCAAAGCCGTGAACCACCTCGAATGCGCCCTCCTCGATCAGCGTAGCCTCGAACGCCGCGCCGATTCCGCCCGAGGAGCCAATAATGACGGCGCTGGCCTTGGCCACCTTGCTCATGTCCGGATGAACCGCCAGCGGTCGGCCTCGCTCTCATCCGCGTCGAACTGGTATCCGTCGCTGTCGAAGCCGCGCATAGCCTCGGCATCGGTGATGTGATGTTCGCACAGCCAGCGCGCCATCATGCCGCGTGCGCGCTTGGCATTGAAGCTCACGAAGCGCGGGCCATCCGGGCCGGGTTCGCGAAATTCCACTTCGATCACGCGCACCCCCGGCAGCTTGCCGTTGACGGCGGCGAAGTATTCCTGGCTGGCGAGATTGAGCACGGTGCCCGATCTCTCTTCCGCCACTTGCGCCAGAAGCAGGTCAGCGATGCGCCCGCCCCACCAGTCGGTCAGGCTCTTGCGCCGCGGTGCCCAGCGCGTGCCCATTTCCAGACGATACGGACGGATTTCGTCAAGCGGTCGAAGCAGGCCGTAGAGCCCCGACAACATGCGCACATGGTCCTGGGCGAAAGCGACGCCGGCATCGTCCAGCGTATGCGCCTCGAAACCGGTGTAAACGTCTCCGGCGAAAGCGAACAGCGCTGGCCGCTGGGGCAACTCGGCGAAGTCGCGGTAACGGTCGGCATTGAGCTTGGCCAGGCGCGGCGAGATATGCATCAGTTCCGCCAACCGCTTTTGCGACAGGTTGGCCGCCGATTTGGCGAGAGCGCTCGCCTCTTCGGCAAAATGCGGCACGGTGGCAGCGAGCGGCGGCAGTTCACGCTCGAAGTCGAGCGTCTTGGCAGGGGACAGCAGAGCGATCATATCGCCGTCCGTAGTTGGCCTGCATGCCTGCGTCAAAACGTCAGTTCATGCGCCGCCACGGGAATCCACTGCCGCCAGACTGTCGCATGCCACGCCGTGGCAGAGTTACGGGCGGCCGGGCAGCATCCGGCGCAAGGTATCGTCCTTGACGATGTAATGATGGAACAGCGCTGCAACAGCATGAAGCCCGATCAGGAAATATCCGATTGTCCCGAATGTTTCGTGCAATTCCTTCACCTGCCCCGCCAGGGCCTTGCTCGGGCCGATCAGGGCGGGGAGTTCCAGTCCGAAGAACGGTACGATCTTGCCCGCAGCGCTCAGGATCACCCATCCCGCGATGGGCATCGCCAGCATGAATGCATAGAGGGCACAATGCGTCCCTTTTGCCAACAGCGCCTGCCAGACCGGCGGTTCCGGCGTGATTGGCGGTCGGCGATTGAACAGGCGCGCCATGATGCGAACGATAACCAGCGCCAGAACAGTCAGCCCGAGCATGAAATGCCAGGTTTTCAGCCCTTCGCGCATGTCCGTGCCTTTGGGGTAATTTTCCCGCAGCAGGATGCAGGCGTAAACCGCTGAAATCAGCAGAACCATGGCCCAATGAAGAAAGATCGACAGGCCGGAGAAGCGCTGGCGGATATCGGTTGAATTCATGGCGGGCCTCACATTCAGGTTCAATGCTGGGGGCGGATAGCAAGGAGCGCATTGTCGTTGATCAAAGTGGCCCCTGATTACACGGCAGTGCCGACCATCGCCCCGGCGCATCAGCGCCGCATCATATTATCCGGCGACGTCGGGTTACCCGGGCCCCCACCCGGGCGCTAGTGAATGTGATAGCTATCCAATCTTTCCACGCGGCGTGAAACCGGGAGACGGGAGGAAATGGGAAATGACGATAATGGCGAAAGCAGAACGCAAGACGCCGCGCGAACTTGTCGAGCAATGGTACGGCAGTCTGTCCAGAATGGATATCGATTCATTCGCGGAAACGCTGAGCGATAACTTCGTCAACAACGTGGCGGGACGAACGCCAATATCTGGGCGCAGTCATAGCAAAGCCGAGTTATTCGACGACATTTTTCCCCTCGTCATGCGGAATCTTGATCCGGCATCCGTCAATCTGGCGAGACGTTATCGTATCATGGCGGTCGATGGCGATATCGTCGTCGGCATGATGGAGGGTGGCGCGACCACTCTTGATGGGGAACCTTACGAGCAGCAATACTGCCAGATTTTTCGTATCGAGGATGGCCTGATCGCCGAAATATGGGAATTCTTCGATACCGTGCAGTGTGAGGCAAGGCTGTTCAAGCGGCCTATCGATGTCGGAACCGAGCCTGCTGACCCGCTTCGCTTTTGACCGTCGGGGCCCGACGATGGTTCACGTGAGCGCAGATATTTGTCGGCGGGCTTTTTGATAGGTTCACTGCCAGCCCGATAGGCAACAGCGCTTTGCCGTCACCTATCGGCCTTACTGTCATTTATCGGTCGCAAAGCTTCAACATCATTGTCATCTGCACTCTCTACCCCGCCGACGCATGGGGAATCCCGAGACGTTAAGTCTTGGGCACATTCGGAAATTTTTCTGAATTGTTGCTGCCCCGCGCTTTAGGAGTTCGGGCAATATGTTGAGTGCAGCAGGTGACATCGCGTTCATTGGTTTCAATGCCGATGGAAACGACAATCTGGCCTTCGTGACGTTCACGAGCATCGCGGCGGGCGAGGTCATCTACTTCTCCGACAACGAATGGAACGGCACCACCTGGGCCGATCTTAACGAATCGGCCTGGTCCTGGACTGCGACGGCAGACATCGCGGCTGGCACCGTTATCACCATCGACAGCATCGGCACCGGCACGGCCACCAGCAACCTCGGCGACGTAGTGATCCCGATCGCCGGCAGCGGCACCAATCGCGGCCTCTCGGCCAGCGGCGAGATGGTTTACGCCTATATCGGCACCGCCACGACGCCAACCGCCTTCCTCTCGGCCGTTTCCAACGACAGCGCCACCAGCGGATCGCTGACCGATACGGGCCTGACCTACGGCGTCAACGCGATCGACCTGTCGACGGTCGATGCCGGCGCGGATATCGGCGCCTATGTCGGACCGCGCGGCGGCCAGGCGGACTTTGCCGCCTATCGCGCTCTCATCAACGATGCCGGCAACTGGGCCACGCAGGATGGCAGCGGCGACCAGAGCGGTGACGCCACCAACCCGGACGTTCCGTTCGACACGACCGCATTCACCACGCCGCTGAGCGAAGCCGGCGACATCGCGTTCGTCGGCTTCAACGCCGATGGCAATGACAACCTGGCCTTCGTCGCGTTCAAGGACATCGCGGTCGGGCAGGTCATCTACTTCTCGGACAACGAGTGGAACGGCACCGCCTGGGCGGATTATAACGAGAGCGCGTTCTCGTGGACCGCAACCTCTGACATTGCTGCCGGCACGATCATCACCATCGACAGCATCGGCACCGGCACGGCCACCAGCAATCTGGGCGACGTGGTCATTCCGATCGACGGCAACGGCACCAACCGCGGCCTGAGCGGCTCGGGAGAAATGGTCTACGCCTATCTTGGCACGCCCACTGTGCCGACTGCCTTCCTCGCAGCGGTTTCGAACAATGGCGCATCGAGCGGCTCGCTGACCAACACCGGCCTGACTTATGGCGTCAACGCCATCGACCTGGGCGCGATCGACGCAGATGCCGACATCGGAGCCTATACCGGCGCGCGCGACAATGCCGCCACGCTTGCCGCCTATCGCGAAGCGATCAACACCGCGACCAAATGGTCGACGCAGGACGGCAGCGGTGACCAAAGCAACGACAGCACCGATCCCGACGTGCCGTTCAGCGACACGCCGTTCACGCTTGCGGGGGCAATGCCCTCGCTTTCCATCGACAGCGTCAGCGTGGCCGAGGGCGATAGCGGAACGACCGACCTGCAGTTCACCGTTACGCTGAGCACCCCTTCAGCCGAGACAGTAACGGTCAGCTACACGACCTCTGACGGCAACGCCACGACGGGCAATCTGGATTATCTGGCAGCTAGCGGAACCGTAACGTTCCTGCCGGGCGAGACCACGCAATCGGTGGTTGTGACCATCAACGGCGATACCACGGTCGAACCGAACGAAACCTTCACCGTCACCCTCTCCGACCCAGTCAACGCGAATATCGGCACCGCGCAGGGCACCGGAACGATCACCAACGACGATTTCTCGCTGGTCGAAATCCACGACATTCAGGGGTCGGGCCTCACCTCGGACCTCGCCGGGCAGTCGGTCACCACGATCGGTATCGTCACGGCGGTCCAGGGCAACGGCTTTTACATGCAGACGCCGGACAGCGCGATCGATGACAATGTGCTGACGTCTGAAGGCATCTTCGTCTTCACGTCCTCCGCACCCACGGTCATCGTCGGCGACGAGGCCCAAGTAACCGGCACCGTCACCGAGTTCACCCCGGGCGGCGTTGGCACCGGCAACCTCTCGGTCACCGAGTTGACCTCGATCTCGTCGATCATCGTCTTGAGCACCGGCAACGCCATGCCGAGCGCGACCGTGATCGGCGAAGGCGGGCGCCTTGCCCCGACCGAATCGGTGACCGAGGGCATCGCCTTCTACGAGAGCCTCGAAGGCATGCTCGTCACCATCGAGAATCCGCTGGTGGTGGCCGCGACCAACAATTTCGGCGAGATCTGGACCGTGGCTGACAATGGCGCCAACGCGACCGGCCTGTCCGAACGCGGCACGCTTGTCAGCCGTGGCAGCTACGGCGACGGGCTGAGCGTGACCAACACCGGTTCCGGCTCGGACTACAACCCCGAGCGTATCCAGATCGATGGCGACGCATTTACGCCCGGTACGATCCCCAACGTCGATACCGGCACCGTGCTGAACGCAGTCACCGGCGTGGTGAACTACAACTTCGGCAACTACGAAGTGCTGGCTACCAGCGCCGTAACCGTTGCGACGCCCTCGCCACTGACGACGGCCTCGACCGCGCTGGTCGGCACTGCCGATACCCTGACGATCGCGCAGTACAACGTGCTCAACCTCGATCCGAACGATGCGGACGGCGATACCGATGTGGCCGACGGGCGGTTCCAGCTCATCGCGACGCAAATCATCGACAGCCTGAGCGCGCCCGACATCATCGCGCTGCAGGAAATCCAGGACAATTCGGGTTCGGCCAATGACGGCACGATCTCTGCCAGCGTGACGCTGCAGATGCTGGTCGACGCGATCGCCGCCGCTGGCGGTCCGACCTACACGTGGATCGACAATCCGTTCATCACCAACAACCAGTCGGGCGGCGAGCCGGGCGGCAACATCCGCGTCGCTTATCTCTACCAGGCCGATCGCGTCGATCTGGTGGCCAATTCGCTGCAGACCACGCCCGACGCCGCAACCGACTTCGCCGGTTCGCGCCCGCCGCTGGTGGCGACTTTCGCCTTCGCGGGCGAGGAATACACCGTGGTCAACAACCACTTCAGTTCGAAGGGCGGCTCCAGCCCGCTGGCCGGCACCACCCAGCCCGCGATCAACGGCAGCGCCGCTGATCGGCTGGTGCAGGCGCAGAACGTCGCCGATTATGTCGATAACCTGAGCGATGACGCGAACGTCATCGTGCTGGGCGATCTCAACGAGTTCGCCAACGAGGAATCGCTCGTCCCGCTGTTCGATGCCGGGATGACTGCCATGTCGCTCTCGCTCGACCTGTCAGAGCGCTATTCCTATGTCTTCGAGGGCAACGGCCAGTCGCTCGATCAGACGTTCATCTCGCTGAACCTGCTCAACCAGGTGCAGTTCGATATCGTCCACGCCAACACCGAATTCGCCCATTCGGCGATCACGGCATCGGATCACGATCCGTCCGTGCTGGCGATCAGCACGACGCCGAAAACCGAGGCTACGATTGGCGGCATCACCATCTACGACAAGGCGGAATCGCTGGAAGGCGCGGTGCCCACGCCACAGGCCAGCGACGATGTCGTCATGGTCCGCCTGGGCTCGATCCAGGGCGCCAGCGCCGGTGCCGAAAGCGTGTCCTACGAAAACGGCAAGGTTTACGCGACCAACGCGAATGGCAACACGATCAACATCCACTCGATCAGCGCAACCGGCGAACTGGCCAACGAGACGCCGATCTCGCTGTCGAACCTGCCCGGCTACGGCCCCGGCGTGGTCAATTCGGTCGCGGTGAAAAACGGCGTGGTTGCAGTGGCCTATGGCAATGCGACGCCGGGCGAACCCGGCCATGTCGCGCTGTTCGATGCGACGAGCCATGCCCTGCTCAACGTGATCGAGGTCGGCGTTCTGCCCGATCACGTCACGTTCAACGCAGACGGTACGATGCTGCTTGTCGCCAACGAGGCCGAGGCGATCTCGGTTGCCAACAATCCTTACGGCACGATCTCGATGATCGACATGTCGGGCGGTGCTGCGACGGCGACCGTCAGCAACACGATCTCCTTCGACGCGCTCAACGGTTCGGAAGGCGCGCTGTTCTCGAAGGGGCTCACACTCTATCCCGGTTTCCAGGCGGCAGCCGATATCGAGCCGGAATACATCACCATCTCGCCTGACGGCACGCGTGCCTACGTCACGCTGCAGGAAGTCAACGCGGTGGCGGTGCTCGACCTGACCAACCCGGACGCAGACAGCCCAATTGCGATCAAGCCGCTCGGCTTCATCGACCGCAGCCTTTCCGGCAACGCCTTCGACCCGAGCGATCGTGACGGCGGCATCCATATCAAGAACGCCCCGGTATTCGGTGTGCTCCAGCCCGATGCCCTCACCAGCTTCGCAGTGGGCGGCGTAACCTATTTCGTTACCGCGAACGAAGGCGACGCGCGCGTCGGCAGCGGCATCGAAGACACAGACATCGCGCGCCTCAGCTCGGTGACGCTTGATCCCACCGCGTTCCCCGACGCCGCCGCGCTGCAAGCCAACACTGAACTCGGTCGCCTCAATATCCTCACCAAGCTGGGCGATACCGATGGCGACGGCGATTACGACCAGATCTACGCGCTGGGCGGCCGCAGCATCTCGATCTTCCGGCAGGAAGCCGACGGTTCGATTACCAAGGTGCGCGAAACCGGCGGCGAGTTCGAGGCGATCATCGCCGCCACCCACCCCGAACTGTTCAACTCCAACCAGAACGTCGCACCCTCGTCGGTCGATACCCGCTCCGACGACAAGGGCCCTGAGCCCGAAGGCGTGACCGTGGGCGAGATCGACGGGCGGATGTACGCGTTCGTCGGGCTGGAACGCGTCGGCGGCTTCATGGTCTATGACGTGACCGACCCCGAAAACGCGGTGTTCGTGACCTACAAGCCCGAAACCGCGCTCGATCTCGGACCAGAGGTTCAGACGTTCGTGACAGCGGCCAACAGCCCGATCGGCCAGTCGCTGCTCATCAGCGGCAACGAGATCAGCAACACCGTCACCTTCTATTCGGTGCAGACGCAGGACGAGAATGCGAACACCCTGATCGGCGGCGCCGAGGCTGACGCTTTCAACGGCAAGGCCGGTGGCGACACGATCACCGGCAACGGCGGCAACGATACAATCGAAGGCGGCGAAGGCACCGATACAGCGGTCTATGCCGGTGCATGGGTCGGCTACGACGTGACCAACGGCGGCAGCACCGTCGCCGATATCGACACCGCGAACGGCGACGACGGCACCGATACGCTGCTCAACGTCGAGCGCCTGAGCTTCAATGGCGTCATCGTCAGCGCCGCCGACGCAGTCAACGATGCACCAATCGGCGTCAATGACAGCAACACCGGCCCCGCGCTGGTAGAGGATGGCAATTCCGCGGCCTCTGGCAACGTGCTTGCCAACGATACCGATGCCGATCTCGCGCTGGGTCTTGGCGAAACGCTGACCGTGACCGGCGCCCGCACCGGGCTGGAAAGCGCCGGCGGCGAGTTCGATCAGCTGGAAGGCCCGCTGGAACTCGTCGGCACTTATGGCACTCTGACCATCGCTGTGGACGGCGCGTGGAGCTATGCCCTCAACCAGTCGCTTGCCGAGACGCAGGCGCTGGAGGCCGGTGACACCGGGATCGATGCGTTCACCTATCAGGTGACGGACGCACATGGCCTGACGGACACGGCGCAGCTTCGCCTGACCATTACCGGCGCGGCCGAACCGGGTGACAATCAGGCGCCCGTGGTGGCCAAGCCGCTTCCCGATGTCACCTCGGCCGAGGATCAGGCGGTGTCCTTCACGCTTCCGGCGCGCAGCTTCACCGATCCCGATAGCGACACCCTCACCTACTCCGCGCGCCTTGCCAATGGCGATGCGCTGCCATCGTGGCTGTCGTTCAACGCCGCGACCGGCGCGTTCACCGGCACGCCGCCGCTCAACTTCAGCGGCGTGTTCACGATCGTCGTCACCGCAAGCGATGGCGAAGCGCGCGCTTCGGACAGCTTCGACCTGACGATCACCGCCGTTAACGACGCGCCGATCACCACCGACGACACGCTGACGACGCGCACCGGCACGGCGGTCGGGGTGACGGTGGCCGAACTGCTGGACAACGACATCGACGTTGATGGCGATGTGCTGGTGGTAACATCGGTATCCGGCGCCACGAACGGCTCGGTCACTCTGCAGAACGGCACCGTGGTATTTACCCCCACCGCCGGGTTCGCCGGCAACGCCAGCTTCACCTACACCGTGTCCGACGGCTCCGACACATCGACCGGCAAGGTCTTCGTCGAAGTGTTGCCGCTCGATAACCGCGCGCCGGTATTCAGCCCCGATACGGCAGCCCTGACCACGCTGTCCGGCACTGCCCTTGCCCTCGCTGTATCGGCAACGGACTCCGACGGCGACACGCTGACGTATGCCCCCGCCGATCCGGCCCACGGCACGTTGGCGCTGGTCAATGGCGGCTACGTCTACACCCCAGACGCGGGCTTTACCGGCCTCGACACGATCACCGTCACCGTCAGCGACGGACGCGGCGGCAGTGACAGCTACACAGCAACCGTGTCCGTGCTGGCGCTCGATGACGCAGCCGAATGGCGCCTGCTGGCGACCGATGGCTGGGCCGGCGAGATCGGTGGCAGCGGCGATGTGTTCGGCACCGACGGGTTCCAGGACGTAACCGTGCTCGATATCGCGGGGTCGATCGCCTTCGACCCGTCATTCAACGGCGGCGGCGACGTGATCCGCGTCTCTGGCGATGCGGATGAATGGCTGGTTGCCAACCAGGGCTCGAACGCCCTGCTGTTCGACGGCGATACCCTGCTGTCGATCCCGGCCGGTGATGAAGGCCTGACCGTGGTGTTCGACGATGGCGCGCGCGCGCTCGTAGTCGAGGGCAATGCAATGATGCTGGGTGCCCAGACCATCACCGCCACGCTGACGGCGGTTTCGGCCATCGCCGAATCCGATGCAGTGGTCGGCGGCCCGGTCGATGCCGATGCCCTGGCGCAGTTGCTGCTTATGGCCGATGGTTCGGTGATGGCAGGCGGCGTGCTCGAGGTGTTCGGCACGACCGACGGTTCGGAAACGGTCCACCTGACGTTTGGCGATGTCAACTTCGACCCGTCGTTCAACCAGGGCGGCGATCTGCTCATCCTCGACGACGAGATCAGCGAGATCGACAGTGCGTCACGCTTCGGCTCGGGCGTGGTGATTGAAAGCCAGCACTACCAGATCTCGCTGCCCGCTGGCCCGTCCGGCATGGACATCGACTTCGCGGGCGAAGTTCGCGAACTGATCTACATCGAAGCGACCAACCAGCTTCTGCTCGGCGATCAGCTGCTCACGGCAATGCCAGCACCGCTGACCGAATTCGCCTAAGGCTGTGGCAGGGACGCGGATTTTGACCGCGTCCCTGCAACACGATTTACTGCGCGGTCATCCCGCCATCAGCCAGCATTGCTGTGCCGGTAACGAACGAGCCGAGATCGCTGGCCAGGAACAGCACCGCCTTGGCGATCTCGTCGGGTTCGCCGTAGCGGCCTACCGGCGTGCGCGCGATCACCTGCTTCATGATGTCGGCCGGAATATTCATGGTCATGTCGGTGGCGATCGGGCCGGGGCACACCGCGTTCACGCGAATGTTGCGATCGGCGAATTCCATCGCGACCGAGCGGGTGAGCTGCACCACCGCGCCTTTGGATGCGCAATAGGCCGGCATTTGTCCGAAGCCGACCACGCCTGCGGTTGATGCGGTGTTGACGATAGCTCCGCCGCCAGCCGCGAGCATGGCCGGGATCGCATATTTCATGCCGAGAAACACCGAGCGGCTGTTGACCGCCATCACGCGCTCGTATTCGTCTTCGGGATAATCGACGATGGAAACCGATTGGCCATCGGTGCCGGCGTTATTGATCAGGATGTCGAGCTGACCGAAACGATCAAGCGTGGCATCGACCATCGCCTTTACATCTGACGCCTTGGTCACATCGGCCTGGAATCCGCTGGCGTTCTCGCCGAGTTCGGCGGCGACGGCGTCCTGCTTGCCACTGAAATCGACCAGCATGAGGCGCGCGCCCTCGCTGTAAAAGCGCTCGGCAATGGCACGTCCGATGCCCGATGCGCCCCCGGTGATGATGGCGACCTTTCCGTCCAGCAGTGGCATGCGTTTCTCTCCCTTTTATCAGTGAACTGCGGCGTACATGAGCACTTCTTCGCTCGCGGCCTGCGGCGAGAATTCCTCGACCACGCGGCCCTGCCGGGTGACGAGGATACGGTCGGACAGCGACAGGATTTCGGGGAGGTACGAAGAGATCATCAGGATCGCCATGCCCTGATCGGCCAGAGTCCCGATCAATTCGTGGATTTCCGCGATGGCGCCGACATCGACACCGCGCGTCGGCTCGTCGAAGATCACCAGTCGGGGCTGCTGCGCCAAGGACTTGGCGATGACGACTTTCTGCTGGTTGCCGCCGGAAAGCTCGATCACCCGCGCATCGCTGTCGATCGACCGGATATTGAGTTGTTCGCGCCACTGGGCCGCAAGCGCCTGCATCGCCTGCCGATTGACCACCTGCGCCTTACTGCGCGCCAGATCGCCGACATAGATGTTCTCGGCAATCGACATCGTTTCGAAGAAGCCTTCGAGTTTGCGGTCCTCGGTCACGTAGACCACGCCGTCCAGCATCGCCTGCCGGGGGATACGATAGCTGACCGGGCGATCCTGCAATCGCACCTCGCCGCCAAAGAACAGGTTCCGTTTGAGCGCACCAGCCACGATCTTGGCGGTTTCCGTCCGTCCCGATCCGATCAGCCCGAACATGCCGGTGATCTGCCCGGCATAGACATTGAACGACGTGTTTTTGACCACCGCGCCCATCGAGAGGTTCTGGATGCTCAGCACCCGCTCGCCCTGCGGCCGGACGGTGTCACGCTGCTGGTAGAGTTGCTCGGACAAAGTGCGCCCCACCATCGAACTGATGATCCGTGCCCGGTCAAAGGTGGCGGCATCGTCGGTCACGACCAGTTCGCCGTCGCGCAGGATCGTGATGCGGTCCGCGATCGCCAGCGCTTCCTCCAGCGCGTGCGAGATGAACACGATGGCAACGCCGCGCTGCTTCAACCGCTCGACAAGCGCGAAGAAGAACTTCTTCTCCTCCGGTGTCAGGGTCGCGGTCGGCTCGTCGAAGATGATCAGCCGCGCGTTCTGCAGCACGGCGCGGGCGATCTCCACCATCTGCTTTTGCGCCGCGCCCAGCCCTGCCACAGTTGCCGCCGGATCGACGTTGAAGTTCAGCGATTGCAGGAATTGCTGCGCAGCAATATTGACGCCGCGTAGGCGATTGAAGAAGCGCTCGTTGCCAAGATAGAGGTTCTGCGCGACTGTCATCGACGGGACCAGGCTGGTCTCCTGAAACACCATCGCAATGCCGCCGGCCAGCGCTTCGGACGGCGTCGCGAAGGAACGGGGCACGCCATCCAGCGTCATCACCCCGCTGCTCGCCTCGGTCACGCCCGCGACTATCTTCATCAAGGTGGACTTGCCCGCGCCGTTCTCGCCGAGCAGCGCGTGGACTTCGGCGGGGCGGATGGTGAAATCGACGTTCCGCAGCGCCGGGTTGCCGCGAAACGATTTGCTGACGGCGCTGAGGGCGATCAGCGGCAATTGCTCCCCGGTCATCGCGCCGCACTCCCTGCGGAAAGCTTCAGCAACGCATCACCGCCGTTGCTCGCGACGATCAGGTCACCACCCATTTCGACGCAATCGGTGACCCCGTGAAACCGCCCGTCGGCGCGGCTGTGGTGACTGGCTACCGGCTGCATCTCGCCATCGAGCCGCACCACAAGGCCATAGGACCGCGCCGGCGCCCACGGCTTGACCTGACCGTGCGTGATCATGCCACCGCCCTGCATCGGATCGAGGTAGCTGCGCGCCGAGGTGCGCGTCGGGGCAAGCCAATGCTGCGGGTCGATCTCACGCAGCATACGCTCCCGAAAGCGCGGTTCGCGCAGGACGAATTCGATGAGCTGGCTGCGCGGCGCAGACACCGCGAGCCAGTAACCGTCGCCGCTGGCTGAGAGCCGCGCCGGGTAGCCCGGCAAGTCATCGAGCAGCGTGCGCCGCCTGACGCGCGCGTCGATGAACACCAGCCGGTGCCGCCAACTCTCGCTGACGACCACGCCATCCTTGAACGGGACGATGCCGAAGGGGAATGCCATGCCATCGGCGATACGATCCGCGCCGGTTCCACCTTCAGCGACCTTCCAGACGGAGCCACTTTCCCGGCGCTCCATCAGATCACGCGCCCAATCCTGTGGGTTATGGAAAGCCGAGCCCTGACAGACGAAAAGGCTACCCTGCCCGTCAAAAGCCATCGCTACCGGGCAGGACAACGCCGGAGCGTCAATGCGGCGCATGGCCGCGCAGGCATCAAGCCGACCGATCAGCACCGCGCCATCCGCCAACCCGATTGCCAGAAGCCCGCTTTGATCCGCCGCCATTGCCGTGATCGGCGCGGCAAAGGCACGTTCCGGCGTGGCAATACCCGTGCTCGGATCAATCCGCAGCAGATCCGCGCCGCTGGTGGCCAGCAGCGCCTCGCCGCAAACCGTCAGACTGTCGGGACGGGACAGGCGCGTCAGCACTGCCGCCGTTTCGAGATCACGGTTCGGACGCAGCGCGCCGTCCATCGGCGGCACGGTCACGGCGGCATCGCCGCGACCGAGGAAGTGGTCGCGCGCTTGGCGCAGCGCCCCGATCATGCCGGTGTCCCCCAGTAAGCGCGCGGACCCGTCCAGTCCGGATCGGCATCGGGCAGGCGTATCCGGCCAAGCCGGTTGTTGAAAATGCCGCCCAGATAGAGCCAGCCCTTGTGCTCGCGCATCGAGGTGACTTGCGGGTGGCGCTCGCCCTCGCGGTCCCACAGCGATTGCAGCACTTCACCCGCCAGATTGAACTTGATGACGCCGCCGGTATTCATGTTGGGATAGAGCCACTCATCGCGGGCGATGCGCGTCACCATGCGCCGCCGGAAGCCGGGCATGCGCTGCGCCAGATCGAAGGCGGGCGTGCGCATCCCGATCATGCCGCACCAGAACGTGCCGTCGGACGCGAGATTGATGTTGTCGGGATAGCCCGGCAGATCGGGGATCACGCATTCCATCTGGCCCTTGCGCGGACCGGCGAACCAGTAGCGGCTGATGCGGCAGCCCCAGGTTTCGGCGAAGAGGAAGGATTCGCCGTCCATCGCCATGCAGATGCCGTTGGGGAACTGCAGATTGCGGATCACCGTGCGCGAGGTGCCGGTCTGCGGATCGTAGCGGATGATCCGACCGTTGCCGCGCGCTTCCAGCGCATCGACGATCCAGTCGTGCATATCGTAGCGGATCGTCGCCTCGCTGAAATAGACCGAGCCATCGGGCGCGATGTCCAGATCGTCGGCAAGCCGCAGGCGGCTGTCGTCGATGATCGACCACAGGCTGCGGTTGGTCTCGTCGGACAGCTTGGTCACTTCGCGCTCGGGGCTGACCTGATAGAGGCCCATGCCGCCAACGCAGACGAGCAGGTTGCCGCTCCGGTCGAATGCGAGGCCGAGGACCGATCCGCCGATGTGGGCGAAAACCTCGTGCCGGGTATAGTCGGGCGCGAAGAAGCGCATCACGTCGCCATTGCGGCTGCCGCAATAGATGTTGTCGTCGGCGTCGAGGATGACGTCCTCGGGCGCGTCTACTTCGCCCAGCCCGATCGGCTCGGCCTCGCCAAGTTCGGCATTGATCGCATAAGGCGTTGCCGCCGCTGGATCGCAATCGGGCGCGGCAGGCAGCGCGAAATAGACCGGCGCGACATAGGATTTCTGCACTGCCTTGTGCCGGTTCTTGAGCCAGCGCACATCGATCGCCACCGCCGCCAGCAGCAGCACGCCCAGCACCAGCGGCGCCGCGCCGCTGCGCAGGCCAAGCCGGACCAGGCTGTTGGTGATGACCACCACGATCATCACGCCCAGCAGCGTCTTGAACACCGAACCGCGTCCGCCGCCCAGCGTCGTGCCGCCCAGCACCACGGCGGTGATGATCGCGATTTCCAGACCCATGCCGGTGTCGCTGCCAAGGCTGGACAGCCGCGCGGCGTAGAACACCCCGGCCAGCGCGGCGAGCATGCCCGACAGAACGTATGTGATGAACACCGAGCGGCGCACATTGATGCCCGCGTTGAAGGCGGCGCGGCGCGATCCGCCAACCGCAAGGATATGCCAGCCTAGCCGCAGCCGCGTCAGCAGCACATGCGCGAGCACCAGCAACACCAGCGCGACGAGGAAGCTGATCGACAGGCCGAACACGCCGCGAAACGCGATGAAATCCCACGTCGCGGAATTGATCTCTACGCTGGCAAGATCGCTGGCGTAGCGCAGTTGCAGGGTATCGACGATGCCGCGCACGACGATCATCGTCACCAGCGTGGTCAGGAACGCGCGCAGACGCATGTAGCCGATCAGGAAGCCATTGACCGCGCCGACCAATCCGCCGCAAGCCACCGCGAGGATAACCGCCAGCCACAGCGGCAGCCCCAGGAAGCCGCCGCCCGCCAGCGTCACCAGATTGCCCAATGCGAACACCGAGCCGACGCTAAGGTCGATCCCGCCCGCCAGAACCACGAGCGTCATTCCCAGCGCGACCAGCAGATACTCGCCGCAAGTGTGCGATATGTCGCTGAGGCTCGAAATCGTGAGCAGGTTCGGGATGAGCATACCGAACACCGCCAGCGAGATGGCCAGCATCAGCGCAGGGATGGCGTTGTCGATCCAGTTCTTGCTCAGGATCTCGCCGACGATGTGGTCGGGGATCAAACGATAGCGCCAGCGCGCATAAAAGTCCGCCCAACCGCTGAACGGGGGCCGCGCCGGATCGCCGATGTGGGGACTGGTGGCCATGGTTCAGCCTCCGGCCTTGCGCACTTCGTCGAGCGACCAGCACGATGCCGGCCCCATGTCCGCCTTGCTGATCGTGATCAGCGGATTGAGCAGCGCCACTGGCGTAGGCTTTGCGGGCTGACCGGTCTGCAACAGCGTCTTGATCGCGGTATTGAGATCGCGCGCCTGCCCCGGCACGTTGTAGCTGTAATAGAGCGTGAACTCGCCCGAGCGGATGCGATTGCACGCCGCCTCGCGATTGCCGCCACCCGAAGTCATGAGCGCTACCTTGCCCTGCAATCCCGCCTCGCGGATCGCACCGGCCGTGCCGACGTCTGAAACGTCCCAGAAGCCGATCACGCCGCACAAGTCGCGGTGCTGTTTCACCACGGTCGAGGTGATCTGGTACGACTTGGTCGCGTCCCACTCGGTCGCCTGATTGGCCACGACCTTGAGGTCCGGATGCCGCTTCAACGCATCCTGCACGCCCTTTAGCATGTCGATGCTGGCGGGTGCATTGAGCGATCCCTGCAGCAGTGCGATCTTTTTCGACGGTGCGCCGGGGCGGGCACATTGCTTGGCCATCGCATCAACGGACAACGTGCCGATGTCGTAGAAGTCCGGTCCGATGAAGTAATTGCTCGGCGCAGCGACGCGCTGCTGCATCTGGATCACGGGGATGCCCAGCGCCATCGCCCGCTGGATCGCACGGCGATAGGAACGCCCATCGTTGTTCTGGATGACCAGCACGTCAGGCTTTTCGGCGATCAGCGAGTCGATTGCCTGGATGCCGGTCTCGACGCTCCAGTTGGGATCGCGCACGACGATTTCGTAACCGAGTTCCTCCGCCTGCCGCTGCATGCTCGCCAGCCAGGCCTCGGTCAGGTCGAAGCCCATCGCGATCGGCACGAAGCCCACGCGCTTGCCCTGCATCGGCTTGTAGTAATCGGGGAACGGATTCCCGGCACGATCCTTCGCTACCGCGATGGGCTTGTTGTCACAGCCCGAAGCCAGCATGGCCAGCAGGGCGATGATCAGGGCGCTTTTTGTTTTTTTGACGCGCATGAATGATGCCCCTCCCGGGCGTGAAATCAGATGTCCCCTTGGCGGCCGGTCTGCTCGTCCTTGGGGTTGACGAAGGAATCGATGATCAGCGCCAAGAGCAGGGTCACCGCCTTGATGATGTTCTGGGTGGTGTAATCGAGATCGAGCATCGTCATGCCGTTGAGCAGGGTGCCGATCAGGATCGTGCCGACGATGACGCTGCGCACCCCGCCGCGCCCACCGCTGAGCGCGACGCCGCCGAGCACTGCGACCAGGATGACGTCATAGACCATGGTGGACGAGGCAATGCGGGTGTTCATCCCGGCGACCACCAGCGCCATCAACAGTCCGCCGACAAGCGCGAACAGGCTCGACAACATGTAGGTCATCAGCGTCAGCACGCGCACCGAAAGGCCCGTCATCCGCGCGGTTTGCGGGTTGTCACCCAACGCGTAGATGAAGCGTCCGGCGGTCGTGTATTTCAGGAACAGGTGCGCAATCAGCGCCACCACCGCAAACACGATCACCGGGGTCGGAATGCCCAGCGGGCGCGCGACGGCGGCATCGGTCAGCCACTTCCAGTCCTCGCCGAAATAGGACACATCGGCGGAAATCAGGAAGTATTTGCCAAAGCCGTAAACGATCGTGCCCATCGCCAGCGTGGTGAAGATCGGCGGCACTTCCAGATAAGCGCTGACGAAGCCGTTAAGCACGCCAACGCAGAGGCAGAACGCCATCGCGGTCAGGAACGCGACCGGCGGCGAAACGCCGGCATTGAGTTGCACGATCAGCCAGGCGACCGCGATCGCGGCGGTCGCTACCAGCGAAAGGTCTATCCCGCGCCCGATGATGGTGATGGCCATGCCGGTGGCGATGATGCCCAGCACCGAGACATTCTGCACCAGCGCGGCGATGTTGGACGGCGCGAGGAAATTGGGGATCAGCATCGCGAATACGGCCAGCACCGCCACCGCCATGAGCATGACGATGGCCTCCTGGCTGAGCGCGCTGCCGCGCCGGATTAGGTCAGCAAGCATGGTCCACCTCTGCGGGAAGCCGCGGATCGACCATCAGTTTGCCGAATACGCCGCGCTGCTCCATCAGGGCGTGCGCCTGGCCGATCTGTTCAAGCGGAAACACCTCCTGGATCAGCGGCTTGATCGCGCCCTCGCCGGCTAGGCGCATGACTTCAAGGAAATCGTCGCGGGTGGCGGCGAACGATCCGATGATCGTGTGCTCCTTCACGAACAGGTGCCACAGGTTCATGTCGACCATGAAACCGGAATGGCCGCCGCAAGTGACCAGCCGCCCGCCGCGTGCCATCGCGTTCAGGCTGCCGTGCCATGTCGCCTCGCCGACATGCTCGAACACCAGATCAACGCCGCGCCCGCCCGTGATCGCGCGCACTTGCGCGGCCCAGTCGGCATCGCGGTGGTTGACGGTAAAATCCGCGCCGAGATCGCTCGCCTGCCGCAGCTTGTCGTCGCTTCCAGCAGTGGCGATCACGCGCGCTCCCGCCAGCTTGGCAAGCTGCGTGCCGATCACGCCAATGCCGGAACCGGCGGCGATGATCAGCACGTCCTCACCCGGCTGCATCGCGGCGCGGCGGTGGAGCATGTGGTAGGCAGTCGGCGCGGTGACCGCGATCGAGGCTGCCTCGACATAGCTCAGGTTATCGGGCTTGCGGAACAACTGGCTGGCGGGCGCCGCGACATACTCGGCATAGCCGCCCTGCGTCTGCACGCCGAAAACCTGGCTGGTGCGGCACATGTTGGTGCGGCCTTCCTTGCACGGTTCGCATTGGCCGCAATGCAGGATCGGATCGACGACCACGGCATCGCCCACCGCCCAGCCGGTCACGCCGCTGCCCAGCTCAACAATGTTGCCGGAAACTTCGGTGCCGGAGATATGCGGCAGCGGGATCGCCGCCGGGGTCTGGCCGTCGCGGGTCAGCAGATCGACCTGGTTGATCCCGCAGGCGCGCACTTCCAGCAGCACTTCGCCGGGTCCGGGTGTCGGGATCGGCACGTCGCTGTCGAGTTGCAACGCCGATCCGCCGGGTGCGTCATGCAAGCGCAAGGCGCGCATCGTGCCGGTCATCGTTTCCCCCTGAGCTTGGAAAAATAGGCACTTTTCTTGTCCTGAAACTCGCGCGACTGGAACGCCAGGCCATTGGCGACCGCTTCCACGCCAAGCTGCTCGCGTAGCTGGCTCTGCTCGCCGCTGCGCAGGATCAGCTTGAGCATGCGCAGCGCATCGGTGCCCATCGGGTTCAGCTGATCGGCAAGCCCGCTCATCCGCGTGTCGAGCGCCGCAACGTCATCCACCAGTTCGTTGACCAGCCCCCAGTCGAGCGCCTGCTCGGCGGGAACCTTGCTGCCCAGCAGCGCCATCTGCAGCGCCCGCGATGGGCCGATCTGGCGCTGTGCCAGCCAGCTCAGGCCGAAATCCTGCACGACATCGAGCATCATCGGCACCATCCAGAACCGCGCGGCGCGCACCGAGATGCGCAGATCGCAGGCCATCGCCAGCCCCAGTCCGCCGCCGCCGCAGGCATCGCCGTTGATCGCGGCGATGGTGATCACCGGCAGTTCGTGCAGCGCCAGAATGACCTTGTGCTGCCAGTTCAGCAGCCGCGTGCCCGAAAACACCGAGGGATCGTCGACGTTTTCCATGAAGAACGGGGTGTTGAGATCGACCCCCGCCGAGAACAGCCGTCCGGTGCTCCGAAGGAACACCGCATTGAGATCGCCGTCGATGGAAATCTTGTGCAGCGCATCGAGAAGTTCCTCCAGCATCTGCGGGTCAAGCGCGTTCAGCTTGTCGGGACGGTCAAGCGTGAGGTGCGCGACCTTGCCGTCAACGGCGAGCCGGATCGTTTCGTAAGTCATTGCCGGGTTCCTTCGAGAGCCACCAGATCAGGCCGGGACATCGCATTCTCCATCCATCACAAGCTGCGCCCGCTGGTTGTGGCAGGTGAAAGCCAACTTGCGCAGTGCGCCATCCCCGCCCTCATCGCATGGCAACAAATCGACCTTCGCGGTGATCCTGTCGCCGGGATGGGCCGGGGCGCGATAGCGCAGGCGTAGCCGGGTGCCGCGCGGCAACTGGTCCGCGCCGATCCACGCCTGAATCGACTGGAACACCGGCTCCAGCGGAATACAACCGTGCGCGATCGTGCGCCCGAAAGCGCTTCTTACGGCCATCACGGTATCGACATGGATCGGGTTGAAATCACCGGATATTTCCGCATAGCGATCAACCATCACCTGGGTGATGGCGATCGTCTTTTCAGGCAGACGCAACGTCTCGCCGATATCCATCACATCGGTCATGGTATCATCCCCACGAAGCGGATCGAGCATACCAGTTCGCCCATCTGGTTCATCGTACGCATCTCATAGTTCATGAAACGGCGTCCCTTGCGTTCGAACTTCTCGGTAATGCGGAACTGCGTGCGCAGCCTGTCGCCTATGCGCGCAGGTTCGCCGAATTCATCCTCGTCACCGGTGCGCACCACGCCGGGCGGGAAAATGGAATATTCCCAGCCCAGTCGGAGCCCGAAGATCAGACCCATGCTGCTGGGTGCCGCCGTTTGCGATGGGTCGTCCGGATAGCCCATGAGCGCGCGAAACGCGGCCACTTCCTCAGCGGTGACGTCGGCGAACCCTTCGCACAGCACATCGCCAAGGCGCGCGGTTTCAAAGGCAAAGTCGGGGTTCACGCCATCACCGCAACTGCGCCAGGAGGTGCGAGGGCTGTTCCAGCAGATCGCGCAGGCGCGACCGGAACTTGCCCGCGTCTGCACCGTCGATCAGCCGGTGATCGAAAGTCAGGCTCATCATCATCATGGCGCGGATGACGATCTGCTTGTCACGCACCGCCGGCTCGTCGGCAATCCGGCCGATGCCCAGCAAAGCGGACTGCGGCGCATTGAGGATCGGCGTCTCGAAATCGCCGCCGTAGCTGCCGAAGTTGCTGACGGTGAAGGTGCCGCCTTCCAGATCGCGCGGTGCGATCTTTCCCGAACGCGCGCGCTCAATAAGGGCGACCCGCTCGGCGGCGATCTCCAACAACGAGAGGCGGTCGGCGTTGCGGATAACCGGCACCAGCAGGCCGCCATCGATAGCAACTGCGATGCCGACATTGACGTCTTCCCACGTCACCACGTCGTTGCCGTCGATATAGCTGTTCAGGATCGGCAACTCGCGCAGCAAGGCGGCGCAGGCTTTCACCACGATATCCGTGTAGGTCGGACGCGGGGCTTCGGGCGAAAGCAGATTGAGCAGTCCGGCGCGCCATTCGACAACATCGGTCATGTCGACTTTGCCGAAACCGGTCATCTGCGCGGTGCTGGCAAGGCTATGCGCCATGCGCTGGCTGATCGCCTTGCGCATGGCGGTAAGTGGGCGGCGCGATGCGGCACCGGGAGAAACGGCGGGAGCGTCCGAATTCGTCGCCAGAGCCTTTTCGACGTCGCGCTTCAGAATCACGCCGCGCGGGCCGGTGCCGATCAGGTCGCTGATCGCAATGTCGTTTTCAGCCGCAATCCGCCGGGCGAGCGGCGAACTGTAGCGGCGCTGCGGCTTGTCACTGCTTTGCGGGGTGGCATTGACAGCGGCGGAAGGCGCAGGGTCCACTGGCGCTAGCTCCGCTTCCGGCGCCGCTGCTTCAACCGGCCGCCCCTCGTCCGGACTGGCGAGCAAATAGCCGACGACAGCGCCGACGACCACGGTTTCGCCCTCTGCAATGGTCCGATCCACGAACCCGGCATTTTCGGCCTCGACATCGTAGTTGATCTTGTCGGTCTCAATCGAAAACAGCGTATCGCCCTTAGCCACCTGCGTGCCCGGCGCGACGGCCCAGGAAACGAGCGTCGCCTCCTCCATCGTCAGTCCCAGCTTAGGCACGGTGATCGGGATGCTCATGCCAGCAGCTCGCGGACAGCAGCGGCGATGCGCGGGGCGTCGGGATGCAGGAACTGCTCGAAGCCTTTGCCGAACGGTTGCGGCGTGAACGGCGGAGTCAGCCGCCCGACCGGTACGTCCAGATCGTAGAACCCGTGTTCCATAATCTGCGCCGCGACTTCGGAAGCCATGCCGAACGGCTTGTGCGCCGAAGTTACCACCAGCGCGCGGTTGGTCTTGCGCACCGATTCCATGATCGTGTCGATATCAAGCGGGCTGATCGTGCGCGGATCCACCACTTCGATCTCGATGCCTTCGGCGGCCAGCGTTTCCGCTGCATCCAGCGCCTTGCGCACCATCAGGCCGGTGGCGATAACCGTGACGTGGCGCCCGGCGCGCTTCACATCCGCCTTGCCGATGGGAATGACGAAATCCTCGTCCTCCACTTCGTCCTTGATACGATGCAGGCCCAGGTTCTCGATGAAGATCACCGGGTTATCGTCGCGGATTGCAGCCTTCATCAGCCCTTTGGCGTCGCGTGGCGTGCTGGGCATCACCACTTTCAGCCCCGGCACATGGCCCACCCACGCCTCGAGACTTTGCGAATGGTGCGGTCCGATACCCATCTCGGCGGCGACCAGCGTGCGCACCACCAGCGGCATCTTGAACGCCCCTTGATACAGGTAGTGCATCTTGGCGGCCTGGTTGACGATCTGGTCGAGGCAAAGACCGAAGAAATCCATGAACATGATTTCGACGATGGGCCGCTTGCCGGTCATCGCCGCGCCGACGCCCAGCCCGACGATCAGTTCCTCGGCAATCGGTGTGTCGCGCACACGCAGCGGGCCATGCGCCGCCAGCAACCCGCGCGAACCGCCAAACGCACCGCCCGCTACCGCAACGTCTTCGCCGACGAGGAAAACGTTCGGATCGCGTGTCATTTCCTCGTTGATCGCGTCGATCACCGCCCAGTTGTAAGTCTTTATGGACATGGAAACCCTGCGCCTCTCTCAGCTTGCATAGACGTAGGACAAGGCTTCCGCCGGGTCGGGATCGGGGCTGGCCAGCGCGAATTCGACAGCGGCCGCCACCTCAGCGATCGCCGCCTTATCCCAGCCATCAAGGTCCGCCTCGGTGGCCAGCTTGCGTTCGAGGATATGCGCGCGCAGCAGCACCAGCGGATCGCGGGCGCGCCACTGCGCCTCTTCCTCGCGCGTGCGATAGTTGCACGGATCGCCCTGGAAGTGCCCACCATAGCGATAGGTCTTGAGTTCGAGCAGCGTCGGCCCTTCGCCTGCCTGCGCACGCGACACCGCGCGGCGCGCAGCATGGTGCACGGCCAGAACGTCGCAACCGTCCACCGCCTCGCCCGGCATGCCGTAACCGGCGGCGCGGGCGGCGATCTCGGGCTGGCCGGTGACTTGGCTGAACGGCGTCATCTCGCCGTAGAGGTTGTTCTCGCAAACAAACAGCAGCGGCAGCTTCCATGCCGCGGCGAGGTTCATCGCTTCGTGAAACGAGCCCTGGTTGCTGGCCCCGTCACCAAAGAAAACGACGCAGACGCGGTCACTGCTATCGAGCACCGAGGAATAGGCAACGCCGGTCGCATAGGGGATGCCGCCGCCGACAATGCCGTTGCCGCCCAGCACGCCGTGCGCCGGATCGGCGGCGTGCATCTCTCCGCCGCGCCCGCCGCAGATGCCGTTGGCCTTGCCCAGCATCTCGCAGACCATCGGCTCCAGCGCCATGCCCTTGGCCAGATAGTGGCCGCGCGCGCGGTGGGTGGACAGCACGTAGTCCTCGTCGCGCAGCACCGAGCATACGCCGACCGCGCAGGCTTCCTGCCCGAGGTAGGAATGGATGTAGCCGGGGAACAGGTTCTTGCTGAAGACACCGTTCAACTGGTCCTCGCAATGGCGAATTTGCGCCATTTTGCGGTACATTTCCAGCACAAGCGCCTCGTCCACGGAAAGGTTATCGCCTGCTGCCTTGGCGGAAACAGGCGTGGATTCAGGAGGCATTGGCCGCACTTTCCTTGAGCATGAATTTCTGAATCTTGCCGATGCTGGTCTTGGGTAGCGAAGGCAGGAACTCGACCGCGGATGGCACCTTGAACTTCGCCAGCCGGCCCGCGCACCAGTGCTGCAGTTCTGCCTCGTTGGCGCTGGAGCCATCTGCCAGAACGACGAAGGCCTTTACTGCCTCGTCGCGCAAGGGATCAGGAACCGCGATCACCGCCGATTCCATCACCGCCGGGTGTTCATTCAGGGTGCGCTCCACCTCGGAGGCAGCGATGTTTTCGCCCGCACGCTTGATGATGTCCTTGCCGCGATCGAAGAAGTGCAGGAAGCCATCGGCATCAAAATAGCCATTGTCGCCAGTATCGAGCCAGCCGTCCTTCAGCGCTTTCGCCGTCGATTCCGGATCACGGAAGTAACCGGAGAACAGCGCCCCGCCCCGCACCGTGATGCGGCCAATCTCGCCTTGCGGTTGCTCGTTTCCGGCCTCGTCGAGCAGGCGGATGTCACGCCCGGGCATCGTGCGCCCAATCGAATGGCGGCGCAGTTCAGCCGGGGAAAGCGGATTGCAGGTACAGATGCCCAGTGTTTCGGTCAGCCCGTAGCCTTCCACCAGATGCACGCCGAAGCGCTGCTCGAAGGCGTCCCATTCGCTGTCCTTGGTCGGCAGCGCATAGAACGCCACGCGCACCGCATGGTCGCGGTCACCCTCGCCGGCGGGTTGCGCCAGCATCGTCCTAAGCTGCATCGGCACGATACTGATCAGCGAACACTGGTCGCGGCGAACCTGGCCCCAGAAACGCGTGGCGCTGTAGGTTTCGATGAGCACGATGGTGCCACCCGCCACGAGTGTCGAGAGCACGCCGATATACTGCGCGTTGACGTGAAACAGCGGCAGGACAATGCAGGTGCGGTCGGTGTCGACCATGCCCAGCGCCTCTGCCACCGCGTGCCCTTGCAGGATCGAACTGTGGTGGCTGATCAGCACGCCCTTGGGCCGCGAGGTCGTGCCGGAGGTATAGACGATTTGGGCCATTGGCTCGGTCGCATCCGGGCAAGGGCCGTCCACCATGGCATCGGCCAGCAGGCGAAAGCCCGGCACGTTTTCCGCCGCGCGGCCACACAGGCGCACTTTCACGCCGGGACAATCCTCTGCGATAGCATCGAACACCGGCACGAACTTCGGCTCGGTAATGAAGGCCACGCTCTCGGAATGGTTGAGCAGATACCGCAGTTCATCCTGCGAATAGAAGACGTTGACCGAAACCATCACCGCGCCAGCACGGTTGATCGCGACCCAGGCGACAAGAAATTCGACGCAGTTGCCCATCATCAGCGCGACGTTGTCACCCGGACGCACGCCCGCCGCGACCAGTCCGGCGGCCAGACGCTCGGTCTGCGCGGCGAACTCGGCATAGCTGATCGAAGTGGTGCCCCCGTCCGCGCCTTCGAAGACGACGAAAGGCTTTGCGGGGTTCAGCCGCGCTTTGTCATCCAGAAGCTGCGGTATGCGCATTGCTTGCGACACGTTCCTCTCCCTGCCCATCTTATCGGGCCCCGTTTTTTCCGGTCAGTACGAGCGTGCCAACCCGCAGCCGACCTGGGCTATGAAATTCTTGCTCATCTCATTGGTAACCGGCGCGAAGATCAATTGCCGGATGTCGCGGTAATAGCGCTGCATGTGGTATTCCATCGTGAAGCCAGCGCCGGCCAGCACGCGCATGCCGCGATCGGTGGCACGGAATGCCGCTTCGGACGCGAACAGCTTCGCCGAGGCCGCCGGGACAGAGCAATCCAGCCCCTGATCCTGCATCCACGCCGCCTTGTAGGTGCCCAACTGCGCGAGATCGAGTTCGACCAGCGAGTCCGCCAGTTGATGCTGCACCGCCTGGAACGCACCAATGCTGCGACCGAATGCGCGGCGGTCCTTGGCATATTGCACGGCGTCTTCCAGCGCCCCGCGCCCCAGCCCATTGCATACCGCCGCGATGAAAATGCGTTCGTTGTTGAGCGTGTCGAGGATCGCCCGCCAGCCCTGATCGGGTGCGCCGATAACGCAATCGGCCGGAACCTCTACGTTATCATACACCACTTCGTAGGAATGCAGAAAGCGCGAGCCGACCTTGTGGATCTTGTTGAAGGTGATGCCGGGCAAGTCCTTGGGAATCAGGAACACGGTGAGCCCGAACGAGGCCTTGTTCTCGTCGCGCCCGGTCCGCGCCACGACGAAGACGTGCGAGGCGATGTTGATCCCGGTAGTGTAGACTTTCGCGCCGTTGATCACGTAGCTGCCGTCATCCTGCAACCGCGCCACCGTTTTCATCGCACCCAGAATGTCGGTGCCGCCATCCGGCTCGGTCATCGACAGAGCGAACTGGGTCTCACCCGCAACCAGTTTTGGCAGGAAATGGTTCTTGTGCGCTTCCGTGCCGAAACGCTCGATGGTGACCGCGCCGAAGCACATCGTCATGCCATAGGCCATAGCGACCGAGGAACTGTGCCGGGCCACTTCCTCCAGGACGATCACTTCTTCCATGACGCCGCCGCCCGTGCCGCCATAGGCTTCCGGAAGCGAGACACCCATGAAGCCCAGTTCGGCCATGCGCGGCAGCAGATCAGCCGGAAATTCCTCCGCCTCGTCCCACGCGGCGACCGCGCTTTTCGGCATTTCCTTTTCGACGAAGCGCCGCACCAGATCCTGCAGCGCGCGCTGATCGCCCGTCAGTTCAAAGTTCATCCAAGCCTCACCCCGCCCCTCGTGGTAAGTCACATTACCCAAAGGACTGTTTTTCTACTCGTGAGTATAATTTGCTGATTCGTGGGTCGCTGTCAAGCAGCGATCGCGTGCCGCGAATGCGCTGTCCCGAGGGCGAAAACCCGCTAGACGGCCGTCAAATGCCGGAAACCAAAGGCCAATCTCTAATTGCGACAAATGTTTGAAAGCCCAATCGACATTATGCGCTGAAGCGAATACCGACGGGTAGGAATCTACAGGATCGCGAATGACCAGAAAACGTGGAACAGCTCTGGCGGCAAGCTCGGCCAAGCTTCACGATGACGTGGCCGAAAAGCCATCTCCCGAATCGGTGCGGGACGCTGTCGTCCTGATGAAGGTCGAACGGATTATCCAGGAAGCCGCCGACCTGTTCTTTCGGGAGGGCTATACCAACACCAAGGTGTCGGACATCTCCGACCGACTGGGTATGACCAAGCCGTTCATCTATTACCACTTCCACTCGAAGGTCGATATCCTGATCGAGATTTGCGAGCGCGGCACGCGTGACGCACTTGAGGCCGTCGAACGCGCCATCGCCGATCAAGCAACACCCACCGCGCGCTATACTGCTTTCGTGAGGGCCTTCGCCGATGCGGTGCTGGAAGACTACAAATTCGTGCTGATCTACTTCCGCGAGGAACTGAACCTGCCCGAACAGTCAGCGACCAAGATCAACGCGATGCGCCGCCACATCAACGACCTGCTGCTCGGCATTCTGGAAGAAGGCAACGCGTCGGGAGAATTCCGGGTCAACGACCCGAAGCTCAGCGCGCTGATCGTCGCCGGCATGGCAAGCTACGCCTTCGCTTGGTATCGCGGGAAAGGCCGGCTCAAGAAAGACGAGATCGTTGACGAGATCACCCGCTCCTCGTTGAAACTGGTCACCTAGAGCCACGGCCTGGCTTGGGCGAAGATGGCCCGGCGCGCTCCTGCCTTATCGCCGATCAACTGGGAAAGTCAGCGTGGCCTTGAGGCCGGGATGGTTATCGGCAAACGTGATCGTTGCACCGTGTGCCGCACAGATCGCAGAGACGACGCTAAGGCCAAGGCCCTCCCCCGGTAAGCCCGAGGATGACTCCCCGCGATAGAAGCGCTCGGTTATCCGGTCGATATCTGCAGACGCCAGTCCGTTGCCATGGTCCGCGATGGAAATGACCAGCGCGG
This sequence comes from uncultured Novosphingobium sp., assembly GCA_964502105.1. Lineage (GTDB taxonomy): Bacteria > Pseudomonadota > Alphaproteobacteria > Sphingomonadales > Sphingomonadaceae > Novosphingobium. The sequence continues at coordinate 218,086 of CAZCUS010000003.1, forward strand.
CGGCCTGCTTGCGCGCCTCGATGCCGATCGCGCTATGCGGCAGCGCGTGCTTGATCGCGTTATCCAGCAAGTTGGAGAGCGCCTGAAACACGAGATCCCCATCAAGCTGCGCCAGTATCGGGCGCTCTGCGGAAAGCTCCAACCGGATATTTCGCCGCTCCGCTTCCGGCTGATAGAAATCGACGACATCCTCCACCAGCTGGACGACATCGGCATGCCCGAGGGTGATCTGGTGCCGCCCGCCCTCCAGTCGCGAGATGCGGATCAGGGCTGCGAAGATGTCGCGCAGGCGGTTTGCCTCGACGATGGCTTCGTCCAGCGCAATGCGCATGGCAGCTTCGTCATGCGCCATGTCCTGCGCCGCTTCGAGCTGGAGCGTGAGCCGGGCAAGCGGGGTGCGCAGTTCGTGCGCGACATTGTCGGACACCCTTCGCACCGCTTCGAACAGTTCCTGAATGCGCGAGAGCATAAGGTTGAGGGTTTCGCTCAACCGATCGAAGTCGTCGCCCGAGCCGCGAACGGGAATGCGCTCTGACAAGTCGCCGGCCATGACTCTGCGGGCGGTCGATGATACCAGATCGATCCGCACGCCGATGGCCCGGCTCATCAGCCATCCGCCCGAGAGCCCCAGCACCAGCGTTCCGCCGAGCAGATAGATCACTGCTTGTCGCAACAGTTCCTCTCGCCGCACGATGTCTTCGACGTCGCGACCAACGATAAGCCGGCTGCCATCGGTGAACACGCGGTCATCGACCAGCGCGCTGTAATCGATCTCGAACCCGTCGAAGAATCGATCCGCTTCGATAAGACGCTTTCCGCCCGACGACACCGCCGGCCAACTCGGCAGGTTGGCAAGTTCGACCTTGCCCTCAGCGTCGATCAGCGCGTGGAATGGCACGCGCTCGCTTCCGTCGCGCGACCGGGCGACGAGTGCGGCGCGCAAGGCGGGCAGGCCGCCGGATTGCCTGACCTGGGCCATCGCCTCCGCCTCTTCGTGAACGCCGCGGCGCACATCGGCCAGCGGTTGCAGGACAGTGGCCCAATAGCTGGCGCCAGCCAGGACCGCGACCGAGAGGCAGAACAATCCCGCATACAACAGTGCGAGGCGAAACGAGAGGCTTCGCGAGAGCCTTTTGTGCGTGGGAACACTCACTCCGCACGCATGATATAGCCCACACCGCGCACGGTATGGATCAGCGGCACATCACTATCGCGATCGATCTTCTGGCGGATCTTGCTGATGTGCTGGTCGATGATATTGGTCTGCGGGTCGAAACTGTAGTCCCACACGTTTTCGAGCAGCATCGAGCGGGTGACGACCCTTCCCGCATTGCGCGCCAGACAGGCAACGATCCGCATTTCGCGTAAAGTCAGTTCGATCTTGTGCTGGCCGCGCTTCACCGCATGCGCAGCAAGGTCGATTTCCAGATCGGCAACCCTGAACTGGGTTGCCGGCTCGGCAATCGCGGCATTTCGGCGCCCCAGACTGTCGATGCGCGCAAGCAGTTCGGACATGGCGAACGGCTTGGCCATGTAATCGTCGCCGCCGGCGCGCAGACCACGGACCCGGTCATCGACATCGCCAAGGGCACTAAGGATCAGCACCGGCGTCGTGTTGTCCATGGCGCGGACGGCAGACAGGATTTTCAGCCCGTCGAGCCCGGGCAGCATCCGGTCGAGAATGATGAGGTCGAAGGTTTCGCAGCTCGCCTGAACCAGTCCGTCCCGGCCATCGGCGCAATGTTCGACGATATGCCCGACCTCTTGCAGTCCCGCCACGATGTGCGCGGCGATGCCGAGATCGTCTTCGACTAACAGGATCTGCATCGATCAGCGATGCCGGCGATGAATGCAGGGGGCGGACACGCCAAATCGTTACCGCGTCCTTCCCACCGCGTCGAGTGTTGCCGGCGGGTTGGCGCAAGCTGATTGCGGCAGGCTGAGCGTAACATTGGCAAAATCACATGATTGCTCCACCCAAAGGCGAGGGGCGTCCTGCACGGCGGCGAGATGCCTGAACGTGCCAACGCCGTTCCGCTGCTCCGGAAGCCTGCCCCACCGGTCGCAACGGTCCACCATCTCCCCTTTCCTGCGCCTACGCAAAGGACCTCCCCGGCTTTCGCGAAACGGATCCATGTGCTCGCCATCGGCGGCGCGCACCAGTTTGCGCATCTGGTCCCGGTCGCCTGCGAACTGATGCGACGCGATGCCGGAAGCGTGACGATTTTCGTTGTTTCCGAGGCCGATGCCGTCGCGGTACGCGAACTCGCCGATGCCATCGGCCTGCCTGTTCCGCCTATCGTCGTCATGGCCCTGCCGCGCTGGATGGAAACGGTGGTCGTTCGCAAGGTCGATAAACTTGCGCGCCTGTTGCACTGGTCCGGTCGATTGAAGCGGTGTGATCTTATCATGTGCGCCGAGCGTACTTCGACCGTGCTGCGCCGCTTGTTCGCCAAATGCCCGCCGATCCTGCATATTCCGCATGGCGCGGGCGACCGGGCAGTGGGCTTCGAGCGGCGCTTCGCCTTGTTCGACCATGTGCTCGTCGCGGGCGAAAAGGATCGTGACCGCTTGCTGGCGTCCGGCCATGTCTCGCCGACCCGCTGCGAAGTGTCCGGCCCGATCAAGCTTTCGGCCATGCTGCGCAAATGGCAGCATGCGCCGCGTCTGTTCGATAACGACCGGCCGACGCTGCTGTACAACCCGCACTTCTCCGCTTCGCTGGGCTCGTTTGCCAAATTCGCGCGAAAGCTGATCGATGCCGTCGCACGCGATGGCCGCTTCAATCTGGTTGTGGCGCCCCACATCCGCATGACCGGAGAATGGAACGAGGATCGCAAGCGCGAATGGCGCGCGCTGGAAAAACCCGGGCGCATCATCATCGACACCGGTTCGCCGGCCTGTGTCGACATGACGTATACGATGGCGGCGGATCTCTACATCGGCGATGTCAGCAGTCAGGTTTACGAGTTCCTGGTCCGACCGCGCCCTTGCCTGTTCGTCGATGCGCACGGCGCCGAATGGCAGGATCAGGACGACTACGCGATGTGGCAGTTCGGCGCGGTCATCACGCCCGAAGATGATATCCTGGCGGCCATCGACGCTGCATTTCGCGACCACAGCCACTATCGCACGGGCCAGCAGGCAAGGATGCAATACGCGATGAAGGGGATCACCTGGCGGCCCGACGGGAGCCCGCATTTCGGCCATCGCGATCCGATCGAGGTTGCCGCCGGACAGGTGGAATCGGTTCTGGCAGGCTTATGACGCACTGCAATGAAACCATTTGCGCGCGGATTAAATCCGACTATGGGCGAACCGAGTCTGGCGGGTAACCGTCCGGCTCAAGATCGCGCTGGTGCCCGCAAGGGCTTAAAACGGGAACGCGGTGCGGATGGTTTTCGGCGAAAGCTGAACCCTTCCTAATCCGCGGCTGTCCCTGCAACTGTGAGCGGCGAGCAAGATATCCTTCGCCCTTCCGTTTCCGACGGGAGGGCAGTCACTGGGCCAAACGCTGATGTGCGAGGCTCGGGAAGGCCGGAGATCAAGCTATGACCCGCAAGCCAGGAGACCTGCCAGCGCACCGGTCGCTCTTTGCCTTGGTCCAGGGGATGGTCTCGGCACGGTATTTCTCCGTCTGAGCGACGAACCTGTGCGGCTGGGGCCGCATCGGTGCGTGATTGCGGGTGCTTCAGGCGCCTGCCCGTCGTCGCGCGCTGACCGTCGTTCCGGTGCTGGCTTCGCTGGCGCCTTCCCGACGGCACGCCCCGCCATAGACGTTGCTCTGGCGCCTGGGGGGAATACCCATGAACAAGAATATCGCTTTCGTTTCGCTGTTCGCACTGGCCAGTTCGCCAGCCTTTGCGCAATCCAATCCCACTGTGCCCACAACCGATGACAAGGGCGAAACGATTGTCGTCACCGCCTCGCGCTCGGGCGATGGCGTTCCCGTCAGCCAGCTCGGTGCGTCGGTCACGGTCCTCGATGCCAAAACCCTGGAAGAGCGCCAGACCCGCATCGTGTCTGACATCCTTCGCGATGTTCCCGGCGTCGCGGTCAACCGCACCGGTGGCATCGGCAGCCTCACCCAGGTCCGGGTTCGCGGCAGCGAGGGCAATCATGTCCTCGTGCTGATCGATGGTATCAAGGCCTCCGACCCCTATTACGGCGAGTTCGATTTCGGCACGCTCATCGCAGACCCAGAGGCCAAGGTGGAAGTCCTGCGCGGCCAACAGTCCTCGCTCTACGGTTCGGACGCGATCGGCGGCGTCATCCAGTACATCACCCTGACCGGTGCCGAAGCTCCCGGGTTCACCGCGCGGGCCGAGGGCGGATCGTTCGGCACTTACACCGGTGGCGCACGCGCGGCGGGCGTTTCGGGCGATCTCGACTACGCAATCTCGGGCGCGTATTATCACACCGACGGCACGCCGACCGCGCGCAACGGCACGCGCGATACCGGCTCGGACAACGCCGGCGTCAGCAGCAAGCTGATCTGGTCACCCACCGCAAACTTCAAGCTGACCGGGGTTGCGCGCTACAGCTACACCAAGGCCGAGTTCAACAACACCGAGTACGACCCGGCAAGCCCGCTGTTCGGCTACACCGTGGACAGCCCCGGCGTGTACTTGCGCAACAAGGCGTTCTACGGCCTCGTCCGCGCTGAGTTTACCGCGCTTGACGGGCGCTGGACCAATGCTCTGTCAGGCCAGATCGCCGACACCCGGCGCCGGGGCTTTAACCTCTCCGGCCTTGATTATGGCAACAACGGTCGCCGGTTGAAGGGATCGTTTGAATCGAGCTTGCGCTTTGGCAGCGATACCGTGGTCCACCGGGTCACGGCGGCCGTCGATCTGGAGCGTGAAGAGTTCCAGAACAAGGCACCGGGCACTGGCTCCCCGTTCGACGCCTTCGATGGCAAGCGCAAAACCGACAACGTGGGCCTCGTCGGGCAGTACGAACTGCTTTGGAACGACGCTCTATCGTTCGGTGCTTCGATCCGGCACGATGAAAACGACCGTTTCGACGATCCCACCACGTGGCGTGTCCAGGGCAGCTACAGCTTCCCGACAGGCACCCGCATCCGCGCGGCGTATGGCACGGGTGTCAAGAATCCGGGCTACTATCAGCTCTACGATTACAACGAGGGCCGATATATCGGCAATCCGAACCTCAAGCCCGAGAAGTCCGAAGGCTGGGAAGCGGGCATCGAACAAAAGTTGGGCGATGCCAGTTCAATCGGCGTCACGTATTTCGATTCCAGGCTCAAGGATGAGATCTACACGACATATCCTGCGCCGGACTACATCGCGACGCCATCGAACCGGACAACACGTTCCAAACAACACGGAATCGAGGCCTTCGTCAGCGCGCGGCCCATCCCGCAGATCCAGGTCAACGCGACGTACACCTACCTCAAGGCCAGCGAGAACGGCGTTATCGAGGTCCGTCGCCCCAAGCATATCGGCAGCTTCAACGCGACGGTCTTCAGTCAGGACGAACGGTTTTCCGGCACGCTGACGCTGCGCTATAATGGTCGGCAACAGGATGTCACCTTCACCGATCCGACGTATGCGACGAGCCCGGTCGTCACGCTGAAGGAATATGTCCTCGTCAACTTCAACGCCGACTACAAGATCACGCCAAACGTTTCGGTCTACGGCCGGATCGAAAACCTGATCAACGAGGACTACGAGGAAGTCTTCAGCTTCGCGACTCCCGGTCGCGCGGCTTACGGCGGTGTGCGCGTCAACTTCTGATGAACGCGCCGGGCCTCGCCCTTGGCCTGTTTGCCACCCCGCTGTCGGCCTCTGCCGGCAGCGGGGTGCTGCCACTAACGGCGCGCGACCTGCATCGCCAGGCTGCGCGCCGCATCCACGTAGGCCGGGCCGCCGCACACGGTCCAGGCCTCGGGAATGCGCAGGCGCGGAATATCGCGCAGCAGCGGATGGTGCAGCATCTCGGTGCCTTGATCGGTCACGCGGTCGGTTGCGGATTCGACGACAAGGTAATCGGGCTGGGCGACCATCATTTCCTCAAGGCTCATCGTCGACAGCACCGGCTTGCCGAGCTTTCCCGCAAGGTTGGTCAGGCCGACACGCGCCATCATATCATCGACCAGAGTGCCCGTTCCGGTCAGAAAGCCGCGCCGCTGGTAATAGGCCGCCACACGCCCCCGTCCGGGCCGAGGCAAGGCCGCGAGTTCGCGGTTCATCCGGGCGATCAGCGCTTCCCCGCGCGCGGGGTGCCCGACCGCAGCGGCGACCACGCGGATCTGCTCGACAATGTCGGAGTAGCTGTCGGCATTCTTGAGATCGACGGTCCGGTAGTTCCGGCCGGACAGGGCAGTAAGCACCGACCCTTGGCCCGCCGGCATGCCAAGTATGAGGTCGGGTTCGATAACGAGGATTTCCTCGGCCGAAGCGGACAGGATATGGGCCTTGCCGACCTTCGCCGCGGCGGCGGACATATCCCTGTTGGTGGCATTGCGGGATACCCCGGCGATCTGGTCCGGATCGGCGAGTTCCAGCAGATACTGGTCGGAACACAGGTTCAGCGAAACGATACGTTGCGGCCGCTGCGGCGCGTCTACCGCAACAGACGACGGGCGCGCGACGGCAAGGCCGAACACGGCCAAAGCGCCAACCGCGACACCAAGGCCCAAATTTCTGTAAAGCGACATAATGTCGCCTCCCTTAGCGCCACGAACCCAGGACACAAGCATGACGGAAAGTCGGATCCGATGCGAGGTAGCAATGCCGCATTCCCGTTCCGCTGAACGCCATATGCGCCCGCGTCACCCGATGCTGATCCCGGGGCTGATCGCGATCCTGGCGTTCGCCGTGATAGCTTCATTAGCGCTCGGCTCGGTTTCGATCAGCGTCGAGCGCCTGGTTGCCGTGGTCACAGGGCATGGTGACCGGATCGCCAGCGCCATCCTGCTTGACCTGCGGCTGCCAAGGACCGTGATCGGCCTCGCGGTCGGCGCGATGCTGGGTCTGGCCGGGGCAGCCTTGCAAGGATACTTGCGCAACCCGCTCGCCGAGCCGTCGGTTCTCGGCGCATCCAATGCCGCTGCGCTTGGAGCGGTTGCGGCAATCTATTTCGGTCTGGCTGAGTGGCATATGCTGATGCTGCCGGCGCTTTCGGTGGCTGCGGGACTGCTGTCGCTTGTCCTTCTTTTCGGGCTCGCCGGCCGGTCAGAAAGTCCGCTGACGCTGATCCTGGCCGGCATCGCCGTCGGCACGCTGTCCGGCGCCGGGATCAGCCTGGCGCTCAATCTTTCGCCCAACCCGTTCGCATCGATGGAAATCATGAGCTGGCTGCTCGGTTCGATCGAGAACCGCTCGATCGAGCATGTCTGGATCGCCTTGCCCTGCGTCGCCATCGGCATCGTTCTGCTGCTGATCGATGGCCGCTCGCTCGACGCGCTGACGCTGGGCGAGGATGGCGCCAGTGCGCTCGGCGTTGATTTGCGCCTTTTACGGCTGCGGATGCTGCTGGGCGTCGCAATCGGCGTCGGCGGCGCGGTGGCGGTGTCCGGCGCGATCGGTTTTATCGGCCTTATCGTGCCCCACCTTGTCAGGCCGCTGACCGATCGCAGTCCTTCGGCCGTACTTGTGCCTTCGATGCTGGGCGGGGCCGCGCTGCTGACGCTTGCCGATATCGCGGTTCGCCTGATCCCGACGCAAAGCGAACTCAGACTCGGCGTCGTCACCGCATTCCTGGGAGTGCCCGTGTTCCTTGTCTACCTGATGCGGGAGCGCCGGATATGGTGACGATCACCCTGTCCAACCTCGAGGCGGGCCTTGGCGGTCGGACGGTTCTTCGCGGCATCGACGCACAATTCGGCCCCGGATCGCTGGTGGGCGTCATCGGTCCCAACGGCGCGGGCAAATCGACGCTCGCCCGCACGATCCTGGGACTGATCCCGCCAAGTCATGGCCAAGCCCTGATCAATGGCGAGGCCGTCACCCGCATGCCGCGCCGTGAAGTTGCGCGCACGATCGCGTACCTGCCACAAGGCCAGACGCTACACTGGCCGCTGACAGTCGACCGCCTGGTCGCGCTTGGTCGCTTGCCGCATCTCGCCCCCTTGTCGCGCATTACCGACGCCGACATGGCGAGTATCGAGGATGCGCTTATCCGCGCCGACGTTGTCCATCTGCGCGACCGTCCTGCGAATGAACTGTCCGGAGGCGAACGCGCCCGCGTGCTGCTCGCCCGCGCACTTGCCGTGGGTGCGCCGGGGCTGATTGTCGACGAGCCGCTCGCCTCGCTCGATCCCGGGCATCAGATCGACGTGATGGAACTGCTTGCCCGCGAAGCTGCTGCTGGCGCATTGGTGATCGCGGTGCTGCACGATCTGACACTGGCAGCCCGGTATTGCGATCGCCTCCTGCTGCTCGACCGGGGACATCTGGTCGCGGATGGGTCACCGCTTGAAGTTCTGACCGCCCAACGGCTGCAAACGGTCTACGGGATAAACGCCATGGTGAGCGTTACCAACAAAGTGCCCTTGGTTGTACCGCTAACGCGGATTTGAAGACAGGACGACATGACACTGCCATGCTGACCAAAGTCGAGCCAGGCCCCGCAATTGTCGCGTGCAACACGTGCCGCTCCTCGGGTGGCGCGGCTGGCAGTTCCGGCGGCGCGCAACTGGTTGCCGCGCTGCGCGAAGTAAAAGCAGCCGATGCCCGTTACGCCGGCATCGCCGTGCAGGAGATGCCGTGCCTGTTTGCCTGCAACGACTTCTGCGCCGTCCACCTGCGCGCGCCGGGCAAGGTAAGCTATGTGCTCGGCCGGTTCACACCCGACGCAGAAGCGGCGCGCGCGATCCTCGATTACGCGGTCCATTATGCCGATAGCGAGCATGGCACCGTGCCGTTTGGCGACTGGCCGGAAGGCGTGAAAGGCCATTTCATCACTCGTTCGCCGCCCGAAGGGTTCGTCGCGGAATGAACCTTGGCTCGCGGTCGACATTTCGCGGCTTATGAAGCGCCAGAGATTATCGTCGCCGATATCCGCGAAATATCTCGCGCCATGCGCCAGATTTAGCCTCCGGTGCTGGCCAGTGACGGCGCGCTCATCGCAATCTGGGTGTTTCTTCAACTTGGCGAGGACAAGTCCTTCCGCCCGCGAACCTTTCCCAGCCGCGCACGTTGTCCGTCCATGAACCCTCAATTTTCAGCGCAGCCGGAAAACCGGCCATGGTGGGAGGCGGGCGTTGTCTATCAGATTTACCCGCGCTCGTTTCACGACAGCAATGGCGACGGAATTGGCGATCTCGAAGGTATTCGCCAGCGGCTCGATTACGTCTGCAGCCTTGGCGTTGATGCGATCTGGTTATCGCCGATCTTTCCCTCACCGATGGCTGATTTCGGCTATGATGTGTCGGATTATTGCGGCATCGAGGCGGTGTTCGGAGATCTGGAGGTGTTCGACGCCCTGCTGGCGGACGTTCACGCGCGCGGACTGAAGCTGTTGCTCGACTTCGTGCCCAACCATAGCTCGACCGAGCATCCCTGGTTCGTGGAAAGCCGTTCCTCGCGCAGCAACTCCAAGCGCGATTGGTATTTCTGGCGGGATCCCGCGCCGGACGGCGGCCCGCCCAACAACTGGACGAGCGACATGGGTGGCTCCTCCTGGGAACTCGATGCAGCTACCGGGCAGTATTACCTGCATACCTTCCTCAAGGAACAGGCTGATCTCAACTGGCGTAATCCCGAAGTGCGCCAGGCCATGATCGAAGTCCTGCACTTCTGGTTCGACCGCGGTGTCGATGGCTTTCGCATTGATGTGCTGTGGCACTGCATCAAGGCCGAGGATCTACGCGACAATCCGCTAAATCCGGATTTCACGCCCGAGATGGGCGAGAAGCTCAAGGTGCTGCAGCACCATTCGGCCCATCAGCCGGAGGTGCACGAGATTGCAAATGCGTTCCGCACGCTGGCCGACAAATACCACGAGCGGCTGCTCGTGGGCGAAATCTGCCTGCCGCTGGACCAGTTGATGACTTACTACGGCACGCCGGAAGCACCGGGCGTCCATCTGCCTTTCAACTTCCAGCTGTTCGATGCGCCGTGGGACCCCGTGGTCGTCGGGGAGATCATCGCCGACTATGAAGCGGCGTTGCCGCCCGGCGGTTGGCCGAACTGGGTGCTCGGCAGCCACGATGCGCCGAGACTCGCGGGTCGGATTGGCGAGGCACAAGCCCGGGTCGCGGCGATGCTGCTGCTGACCCTTCGCGGCACCCCGACGCTCTATCAAGGCGATGAGCTGGGCATCGGAAAGGTCGATATCCCGCCCGACCGGATCCGCGACCCGCAGGATCTGCGCCAGCCGGGCAAGGGCCTCGGCCGCGATGGGGCACGCACGCCGATGCCGTGGAGCGATGAGCGCTTCGCCGGCTTCAGCACATCCGAGCCTTGGCTGCCACTCAACGACGACTGGCGGTTACGCAACGTGGCCGCGCAGGAGCACGATGCAAATTCGATGCTGGCGCTCTATCGCAGGCTCCTTGCACTGCGCCGGCAGCATGCTGCGCTTAGCATCGGCGACCTTTCCATGGCGCCCGCAGAAGACGAAGTTTTGCAGTACGAGCGCCGCCATGGCGATCAGCACCTGATGGTCGCGCTCAATTTCGGTCGACAAGCGCGGCAATTCCGCCTGCCTGACACCGTTACGGCGGAAGTGTTGCTTTCGACGGTTGAGAAGCGAAATTCAGGTAGTGCCTTGGCTCCCAACGAGGGCGTAGTCCTGCGTTTGAGGCACCGCTGATGCGCATCGCCATGATCGCGCCGATCGCCTGGCGCACCCCGCCCCGGCATTATGGGCCGTGGGAACTGGTCACCAGCCTGCTGACCGAGGCGCTTGTCGCGCGCGGGGTCGATGTCACGCTTTTCGCGACACTCGATAGTGAAACTGCGGGAACCCTCGCTGGCGTTGTTCCAATGTCATACAATGAGGACCCGGCAATCGACGCCAAGGTGTGGGAGCACCGGCATCTTGCCCATGTCTTCGAGCGCGCCGGTGAGTTCGACCTGATCCACAATCAGGCCGATTTCCCCGCCCATGCCTTTTCCGGCCTGGTCGACACGCCGATGGTGACGACGATCCACGGCTTTTCGTCGGACAGGATCCTGCCGATGTACAAGCCATACGAGAACCGCATCCACTACGTCGCGATCAGCGAGGCAGACCGGCATCCCGGCCTTCGGTATGCCGCCACGATCCACCACGGCATTCCCATGGGCGACTTCCCGCTCGACCCGGTTGGCAGCGAAGACCTGCTTTATTTCGGCCGCATCCACCCGGACAAGGGTACGCGTGAGGCGATTGCAGCGGCGAAGTCGGTGGGGCGGCGGTTGCACATCTACGGTCTGGTACAGGATGAGGACTATCACCGCCGCGAGGTTTTGCCGCATCTCGACAATGCCAGTGTATTCTATCACGGCACCGTCGGTGGAGAGGCGCGCGTCGAGGCACTGGGCCGCGCCTACGCGTTGTTGCATCTGATCAATTTCGACGAGCCCTTCGGCCTGTCTGTTATCGAAGCGATGGCCTGCGGTACGCCCGTCATTGCGATCCGCCGTGGTTCCATGTCCGAGATTATCGAACACGGACGCACGGGAATTCTCATCGATACGCTTGCCGATGCCGGGAACGCGATCGACCAGGTCGCCGCTCTGGACCGCCGTACGGTTTCGCAGGAAGTCGAGAAGCGGTTTTCGGTCGACCGCATGGCCGACGAGTACTTGGCGCTATACCATCGCATTGTTCCCACGCGGGGGGCGAATGCGCAAAAATGGGATGGATCATAAATCTCTATAGTATAGATTTATCTGATATGCCTCGAACTCGCGCAAATAGCCTGCCGAAAAGGCATGATCCTGCGGCCCCGGCTCACGTCGACTCTTTATGAAAACCAAGTTCCTCCATCAGTTCTTTCTGCAGGCGGAATTTCTGAATTTTCGAGGTCGACATCGGCCAATTCTCAACGAAACGGACATGGCGGGGAATTTTGAATGCGGCCAGTTCCCCCCGGCAATGTTCGATCAGTTCCGTCTCGGTCGCGCTCGTGCCGGCCGCAAGTTCGACAAAGGCCGCAGGCACTTCGACGTAGCGGTCGTCGGGAAGGCCCACCACTTGCGCCAGCTTCACCGCCGGATGGCTTTGCAGCATTGACTCTATCTCTGCCGCTGCGACATTTTCCCCGCCCACTTTCAGCATGTCCTTGGTGCGCCCATGGAACATCACCTGCCCGTCGGCATCGATCGATCCGATGTCTCCGGTGTGGAACCAGCCGTTGCGGATAACCTCCGCGGTTTTTTCCGGCGCGTTATAGTAGCCCGTGAGCATATTGGGGCCACGTACCACGATTTCGCCACGCTCGCCGACGGCGCAATCACGGCCCGTCTCGATATCGACGATCCGCATCTCCCATTCGTCCAGCACGACGCCGCATCGCCCGGTGCGCTGACCGAAACTATCATCCAGTCGGCTGGTGGAGATGGTGCCCGCTCCTTCAGTCAGGCCGTAAGTGCCTACCTGAATAGTATGCGGCATTGCCTTGGTAACGGCTTCCTTGATCCACGCCGGTTGCACGGCGAAATTGGAATTCATGATCCGCAAACTCGACAAGTCGGTGTGGGGAAAGCTGGGATGGGTGATCAAGCCCTGCATGATCGTGACGAAACTGGGATAAGCCAGAGTCGCCTTTTCCCGGCTGAGCATCTCCAATGCGACACCCGCATCGAAATGCGGGATCGTCATATAGGCACCGCCCAGATCCAGGATCATCGTCATCGGCAGGATGCCGGCGATATGGAAGATCGGCAGGGGCGACCACACCTTATCGTCGCCCGTCAGGCCATAGCGAACACCAAGGTTCCGGCTGTTGCCGACCTGCGCCCGATGCGTGATCATTGCGCCTTTGGGTGTGGCAGTGGTGCCGGATGTGTACAAGATCATGGACACATCGCCAGGGTCGACCGCATCAATCCGGGCGTCTACCTCTGCCTCCGCCACGTCCTTGCCTTGCGCGAGCGCGGAAGCGCTGGCCAGCAGATAGGATGGGCACGACTGATCAAGGCAGATGATGCTCCGCAGTTCCGGCGCTTCGTCCAAGCTTAGGGCAGTTGGATCAGCAGCGACTTTCAACGAAGGCAGCGCAGCGACGAGCCGCTCACCGAAATCCAGACTATCGGCGACACGACCGGTCGTCACCAGCAACACCAGATCGGCGTCTCGAACCAGGAAACGCAACTCGGAAGCCTGATATCGCGCGTTGACCGGGACAGCCACTGCGCCAATCATCACGATGCCATAAAATACTTCGACGAAATCGGGCTGAGTGGTCAGCAAAATGCCAATGTTCTGGCCAGGCTTTACTCCCATCGCGATGAAGGTCTTCGCCCAGGTTCTGGCTGATGCCAGCAATTCCTCGTAGCTCAACTTCCTGTCCGGAAAAATCAGCGCATCCTTCTCGGGAAAGCGCGCAGCCGAAGCTCTGAGCATCGCGCCCATGGCGTAAATAGGCTGATCCACCTTTATCTTCTCCCATAAAGCGTGTGGTGCGTGGCCCCCTCTGCGGGGACTCTCATTTGCTGCGCCAGACACTAGCCTAGCGAAAAATAAAAACAATCATTCATGTTTTTTATTTCTTGCCGGTGCCGATGCGGATAGGTTGCCGGCGAGCGGGCCTCAATGGCCCGCCGCGACATGGTCGGGAGAAGAAAATTGGGACAGCTTGCAAACAAGGTAGCCGTAGTGATCGGCGCAGCCGGGCGTGACAACATGGGCCAAGTCATCGCGCGCAGGTTTTCAGCAGAAGGCGCAAAGTTGGTGGTTGCGGGCCGGGACGCCGAGTCGCTTGGCGAACTGGCCGAGGAGATTGGCGGAGTTGGCGTCGTGTGCGACATCACCAATGAAGCGGACCTCAGCGCGCTTGCGCAAACCGCCGTGGATCATTTCGGCGGTCTCGACATCGCGTTGAATGCCACGGGATGGGGGCTGCTAAAGCCCTTCCTCGAAACCACCAAAGAAGAGATTGAGCGCATCGCGGCGCTGCAGTTCACCGGAGCAATCCTGTTCTATCAAGCGATGCTGCGTGCGATGCGCGACGGGGGATCGCTGATCCAGATTTCGTCCGCAACCGCGTCGATCATGCTGGAGGACCATGCCGCCTACATGGGCACCAAGGCTGCGACAGATCACGTGATTCGCTGCATCGCCAATGAATTTGGCTCTCGCGGGATTCGCGCCAACTCCATTGCACCGGGCTTCACTGCAACACCCATGACTGCGAAGGCCGCGCGCAATGATGCGATTATCGGAGCGTTCGAACGCGAATATCCGCTGGGTCGCGTCGGCACGAGCGCCGACATCGCCGAAGCGGCAGTATGGCTGGCATCGGACCCGTGCTTCATGACCGGCCAGGTGCTTCAGGTGAATGGCGGGCTGACCCTGCGCCGCAATCCTACCAATGCCGAAATCGGCGCTGCGGTGAAAGCCGCACGCGCCGCACGAAGTTAGCTATTCGTTCAGCACGGAACGCAAGGCACTGACCACGCGGCTGGCACGTTCGAAAGGACTGACCCCGGCCTTGCGCTCGGCGTTTTGGGGGACTTCGGCCTCTATGATTATGTGATCGCCAAGCTGTGCCAGTATTTGCGCGAGAGGAAATTCGCCGTGCCCGGGAAGCGCCCGTTCCCGGACGGCTTCATGCCAGGCCTGATCTTGCGGCATGCTCAGGGGCCCGTCGCTAATCTGCGCGATAGCAATCAAATCGGCATATTGTGAAACGGCGCCAACATCGGCGCCATTTCGCATCAGGTGCAGCACATCCAGCACCATCGCCCCGCATCCTACCGCCCGTACGATATCACCAGCGGCCACGATGTCCCGAACAGCAGAAAAGCCATTAAATTCAAGCCCTGGAGTGATACCATAAGCGGATGCTGCCTCGCAGAATTCGGCGAAACGGCGGATAGCGACGTCCCCATCGGCAATGTCGTGCAAATGCGCCGTCGCCCGCGTTGCTCCGATGGACGCCCCCACCGCCAGTGCCTCTGCAAATCGCTTGGGATCTTCATCCTGATCGAGAGAGAACACCTCTATATTGCCGACCGTGACATTCGCCGCAGCCAGCGCGTCTTGCAGTGCCGGAACGTCCGCCGCCGTCACGCAGGGATAAAACCCCTTCGCCGCTTCGGGCACGTGCGTGAACAGCGTGACATGCGCGCAACCCAGCCTTCCCGCGATGGCGACGAGTTCAATCGGCGTCGCGTCAAGCGCGACCAGATGGTGAAGCGAAAGGGCGCGCGCGCGGTTCAAAACAGGCTCCAATAAAAATCAATCATGATTGTTTTTATGCTCGGTTATGTTAGGAGGAGTCAATCAGGAGCGGATTATGGAACTGAACGAAAGCGCAATCGCGCAAGTACATGAGACCATGGAATTCGAGCGGAGCCGCAAGACACCGCCGGAAGGCTTCCCTAATCTGCCCGATATCCCCGGCATGCGCTATGTGGACAGAGATTTTCTGGCGTTGGAAAAAGAGCGGATGTGGCAGCGCGCCTGGCTGTTCGCCGGTCATACCGATCAGGTTCCCAATCCCGGAAGCTGGTTCCTGACCCGCAATAGTGGATCGCCGATCCTGATCGTGCGCGACATGCAGGGCAAGGTGCGCGCGTTCTACAACACCTGCCAGCATCGCGGCGCCCCCCTGGTAACAGAAGAAGCAGGCGAGTCGCGGGGTTTCGTCTGCAGCTATCATGGCTGGAGCTACACGCTGGAAGGCAAGCTGACGGCGGTGCGGGACAAGCGCGATTTCGTCGATCTGGACTTTTCCTGCCGTTCGCTGGTGCCGGTGCGGTGTGAACTCCTGGGCAACCTGATCTTCATCAACGAGGATGCCGACGCCGAGCCGTTAATGGATCATCTGGGGCCAATGGCGAAGGAGCTGGACCAATATGCGCTAGAGACGCTGCGCTGGGTCGACTCACGCAGCTATGAAGTCAATTGCAACGTAAAGATCCTGCTCGACGCGTTTCTCGAGGTTTATCACATCAAGTCGATCCATCAATCGACAGTCGATCGCTTCCTGGACCATCGCGGCATGTTCGTAACTCTTTGGCCGAATGGTCACAGCCGTATGTTGACGCCCAACCGCCGGCCCGACTGGACCGATCCCGGTACGCTTGGCATGCCGAAGATCCCTAGCATCACCGAAGTGCCGGCGAAGAACAATGTGAGCTATCACATCTATCCGAATTTCGTGATGCCCGCCTCCGACAGCGGGATCCCGCTCCTGCAATTCTGGCCGACGTCCGCCACGACTTGTCGCGTTGTGTCGAGCTGGATCGCGCCAGAGCATGATGCCGAAAACCCGCATCCCCAATGGGAAACCCGCCTCAGCAATTGGGAGCGCATCCTTTATGAGGATTTGCAGTTTGCTCCCCACATACAGGAATCGCTGGAAAGCAAAGGCTTCCGGGGCATGCCGCTGAATTATCAGGAACGGCGCATCTATCACTGGCACGAGGAACTCGATCGCCGCATCGGCCTGAATCAAGTGCCACCAGAGGCGCGCGTCGAACAGGTACTGCACGATCAGGTGGTAAGGACATAGTACGGTTCGGACTGGCGATACCGGCTATATGCTGACAGGGTACCGCATGGCCGACAGCAATCGAGAAAGCGCCGCAACCGAACGCGCAGCATTGTTTGCGTTCGTGGAAATGGGTGAAGACTATTTTCGGGCCATGCCTTTCCCGAGCGGGCTGTTGCGCCTCTATGGCGGCCAGGTGGTGTCGCAAGCTCTGGCTGCGACCCAGCGCACGGTTCAGTCCGGCCGTTTGGCCCATAGCTGCCATGCCTATTTCGCCAGTCCGGGCAATATCAACCTACCTCTCGACTTCCGCGTAACCCGCGACCGCGACGGGCGCAGCTTTTCCACGCGCCGCGTGATAGTCGAGCAGCAGGGCACGCTGATCCTGACATTGTCTGCGTCCTTCCACGATCATGAGGATGGACCGCGCCAGCAATTGCCGATGCCCGATGTCACACCACCCGATAGCTTGCGGTCCCTGGCCGAACTTGTCGCGGAAGTGGGCGACACCCTGCCCCGTCGCCATTGGCCCTTCTGGCGGCGCGAGACGTTGTTCGACTGGCGCCCCGTCGAACCGTTTCGCATCCTCACCTCACCTCCGGAGTCGTCACGCAAACACTTTTGGCTGCGTTTCAAAGGGCGCTTGTCTGACGATCCCGCAGAGCATCAACGCTTTCTTGCCTACGCATCCGACCTGCACATATTGCATGTTGGCCTTTCGCCACTGGGCCTGGCCTGGGCCGATGACCATCTGCAAACCGCCAGCCTGGACCATGCGATCTGGTTCCACGATGACTTTCGCGCCGACGAATGGCTGCTTTATGCGCTGGACAGTCCCGCGTCCTCTGGATCGCGCGCTCTGGGGCGAGGCACGCTGTTCACCGCCGATGGGCGATTGGTCGCTACAACATCGCAGGAAGGTTTGATCCGCCTCCTGCCGACGCCGCTGACACATAAACCATGACCGCCCCCGCTGCCCCCTTTACTGCAATCAAGCCGCACCGCACGTTCGAAGATCTGGAAGTGGGCGAATTCCGCACCTCTCGCGAGATGTTGTTGACGCAAGACGCCATACTCACCTTTGCCCGCACTTATGACCCGCAATGGTTTCACAGTGATGCTGAATTGGCGCGGGAATCGGTGTTCGGCGAAGTGGTGGCTAGCGGCATTCATGTGCTGGCGATGTGGCGACAACTGGATCACGAGATCAACGCCGATATCGACTTCGTCTGCGGCATTGGTTGGGACGAACTGCGCCTGAAACGTGCGATCCGCGCGGGAGACGTTATCCATGTAACGTCTGAAATTGTTGAGCTGCGTCCGTCGACCACGCGCACCGATCGCGGCACCGCGCTGACGCGTTATGCCGTGGTGACGCAGGATGGGACAGAGGCAGTGACATTCACGTCCATCAACCTGGTCTATACGCGCGAAGGGGTCAGCCGGAGAACCGCCTGACCCCCATAATATCCTCGCGCACGTTTGAGTGTGCCTGACAATTTACAGCAGTTCGGGGTTCTCGATCAGATTGGCGAGCGCTGCCATGAACTTGCCGCCATCTGCACCGTCGATAGCACGATGATCGCAGGACAGCGACAAGTGGAACACCGGCACGATCCGAATTGCGCCGTCGTCGTCGATCGGTTCCGGGCGGGCCGTACCGACCGCGAGTATGGCGCCTTGCGGTGGGTTGATGATCGCATCGAACTGCTCGACGCCAAAGCCCCCCAGATTGGACAGCGAGAAGCTTCCGCCGGCAAACTCTTCGGCCTTCAGCTTCCCTGTCTTGGCACGTTGCGCCAATGTCGCCATTGCCGCCGAAATATCCGCGACACTGCGATCATCGGCGCGTGTGACGATGGGCGTCACCAAGCCCTTTTCCGTTGCCACGGCCACAGCAATATCAGCTGATCCAAAGTGATGAACGTCGTTGCCATGCACTTGGATATTTAGGTGCGGCACCTCCATCAGGGCCAGCGCGCAGGCCTTTATCAGATAGTCGTTCACACTCGGCCGCTGTCCCTGCACCGCCGCCCGCAACGCGAGCAGGCGGTCAGCGCGAACGCGGCGACGGACATAGAAGTGCGGAATAGTGCTTTTCGCCTCGGTCAGACGTCGCGCGATCGTGCGGCGCATCGACGACATCGGCGTCACGGTAACATCGCCAGCGGGAGGCGCTGGCTGCACGGCCACCGTGGGAGCCGCCTGTTCGGGTTGGGCGACAGGCGCAACCTCTACGCGCGCGAGCACATCTGCCTTGCGGATGCGGCCGCGCGGACCGGTGCCCTCCAGTCCATCCAACGAAACATTGTGGATCGCCGACAGCCGCTTTGCCATGGGAGAGGCGAAAGCGCCTGTGTCAGGCGAAAGCGGGAACGGTCCGGCGAGGGCCGGCGAGGGCGCAGGCCGACTGGCCTGATCGATGTCCTGCACGGTTATCCGTCCACCTCGACCAGATCCACGAAGTTCAGCGACATCCACGCCTGCCTCGATGGCCCGCGCGTGCGCAACCGGACTGATCGCGATGCCTTCCGGGATCGCGACCTGCTCGGACGTAGCCGCTGGCGTTGGTGACGGCGCAGCGGCAGGCGTATCATCGTCTGGCCCGAAATTCGATTCCGCAGGCTTGAACCCCGCGATGACGGCATCGATTTCCGCAGCGCTTGCTTCTCCGCCGTCACTTAGCACGGCAATCAGCGCGCCCACGGGATAGGTCTCACCCGCCTGCGCGATGATCCGGACGAAGCTGCCGGGGGCCTCTGCCTCGATCTCGTTGGTGATCTTGTCGGTTTCGATCAGCGTCAGCACCGTTCCTTTTTCGAACGCCGCATTCTCCGCGACCATCCACTCAGCAATCGTGCCTTCGCTCATCTCTATGCCCCATTTGGGCATGGTGAACGGCTTGAGATTGGCCATGGTAGCCTCTTTCAGCGGAAGGCAAGGAGTTGGCGCACCGCATCCTCGATCTTCTGGGGGGAAGGAACCCATGCGCGTTCAAGCTCGCGCGCAAACGGGATCGGGGAATGCGGACCCGTGATCATGGCTGGCGGTGCCTTCAGGCTGGTGAACGCCTTGGTCGCGACCAGCGCTGCGATATCCGTGGCCAGGCTGCAACGCGGGGGGCTTTCATCGACCACGATCAGGCGACCTGTCGCCTCTACCGAGTCGAGAATGGCTTCCTCATCGAGCGGGCTTGTCGTGCGCAGATCGATGAGATCAACGCCGATCCCGTCCGCAGCCAGCTTGTCGGCCGCTTTTTCGCCGAAACTCACCATCCGGCCGCAAGTGACGATGGTCGCATCGCCGCCCTCACGCACCATCCGCGCTTGACCGAAGGCCTGACGATGATCGCCCTCGGGCACCTCACCCTTTACGCCGTAGAGCGCCTTGTGCTCGAAGAACATCACCGGATCGTCGCCCCGCAGCGCTTCGGTCAGCAGGCCTTTGGCATCGGCAGGGGTGGTCGGCAGCACGACTTTCAGGCCCGGCATCGCGGTCAGCATCGCGTAGACCGACTGGCTATGTTGGGCGGCAGTATTCATGCCCGCACCGTAGATCAGCCGCACCACCGCCGGACATTTCGTCTTGCCACCGAACATGTAGCGGAATTTGGCCATCTGGTTCCAAAGCTGGTCCAGGCTGACCCCGACGAAATCGGCGAACATCAGTTCTGCCACCGGGCGCTTGCCCGCCAGCGCCGCGCCTGCCGCCGCGCCGATGATCGCGCTTTCCGAAATCGGCGTATCGATGACGCGATCCCCGCCGAATTTCGCGAACAGGCCCGGGGTCGTGCCCCAGATGCCGCCGATGGCTTCCTGGCCGCCTGCCGTGCCGGCACCGCCAACAACATCCTCGCCCAGGACGATGATGCTGCTATCCCGCTCCATTTCCGCCATCAGCGTGCTGCTGATTGCCTCGCGGATGTTCATGATTGCCATGGTTCCGCTTCCTCTCAATATGCCACGTAAACGTCGTCACCGACGGTAGCCGGATCGGGCAAGGGTGCCGCGCGCGCTTCTTGGACTGCTTCGTCGATCAGTTGGGCAACCTCTTCGTCCACTGCATCAAGCAATGCCGTGTCGAGGAGCTTCGCTTCGCCCACACGCGCACGGAAGGATTTGAGGCAATCGCGGTTTTCGCGAATCCTGTCGATCTCTCCGGGCCCGCGATAGCGTTGCGGATCACCCTCGAAATGTCCGTAGAAGCGTTCGGTATCGAGCTCGATCGCTGCAGGGCCATTGCCCTCGCGCACATATTTCAGCAGCTCACGCATTGTTTCGTAAGTGTCGAAATAGTCACAACCATTCGCGCGCCACGCCTTCATGCCGAACGCTTCAGCGCGGCTGGCGATGTCCTTGTTCGTACCTACGGCGTAATCGACACCGGTGTGTTCGGAATAGTGATTGTTCTCGAACACGAAGATGGCCGGGGCATTGACGACCACGGCCATGTTCATCGCTTCGAAAGTGGTGCCCTGATTGCAGGCGCCGTCCCCCGAAAAGGCAATCGCCACATGCCCTTCGCCGTCCAGCTTGGCCGCGATCGCCGCGCCGACAGCCTGCGGCGCGCCTGCACCGACGATACCGTTGGCACCCAGCATACCCACCGACAGATCGGCAATATGCATGGAGCCGCCGCGCCCCTTGCACAGGCCGTCGCTGCGACCATAGATTTCCTTCATCATGCCCTTCACATCGCAGCCCTTGGCGATGCAATGGCCGTGGCCGCGATGCGTCGACACGATCATGTCCTTGTCGCTCAGATGATCGCAAACGCCGACCGCGACGGCTTCCTGACCACAATAGAGGTGGGTGAAGCCGAGAATCTCACCCGTCTTGATCTCATCATGCAGACGTTCTTCGAACATGCGTATCGTCGCCATCCGGCGATAAGCGCCGACCAGTTCATCCCTGGATAACTGCATGGGCTCTGCCTCTCCTGATATATTATAGCCCGGTCGGTTGTGCGTTCAGATATCGTCTGCTCGCTTGCCGCCGGCGCCGTAAATGTAATCATCGATCACCTTGTGGAAGTGACGGATGCGCAATTCCTGATCGCCTATCCACAAGCCCTTGAACGCATCGGAATGCATGCCCTTCTGCACAGTCGGCAGATTGAACGCGTCCTGATCCAGAACCTGGCCGATCGACTTGTCGCCATGCTTGAAATGCTGATGCTTCGGCCTTTCAGGCCATTCCTCACCTTCAGGCACCAGTTCAAACATCCAGATGTCGTAATACATCTTGTCAGGATCGGTGGCGTGCGGCCGCTGGCGGAACATCATGATGTCGTCGGCATGGACGTTCAGCGAGACATTCGGGAATATCATGTAGTGATAGTCATCGGTCAGCTGGTCGTCGTTCAGCTCTGAATAGTCCTTGCCCTGCGCCGGGCCATGCTTGCGCTTGAACAGTTGCACATCGCGACGGATATCGCTGACACTGCCTTCATATTCGGCTGGGTCCATGCCTGCATTCACCATGATTTCATAGATTGCGGGCGGAATGGCAGATGGCAGCGCTACACGCGGGCTGACCGTCGCGAACGGGATCAAATAGCGGTTATGCTTGCCGTAACAGTCAATCTGGACATGGATGTCGTCAAGATACCATTGCAGCTGCGGGTGGATACCCTGCACATGGTAGGTTTCGTTGAAGGCATCGACGCTCGCCTTCCAGTTGCAGTCCCATTCCACTGTGACGTCGCGCGTCCACGCCATGCGCTCGGCATGATATGGCTCGATATGCTGCTGCATTGGCGCGAGAAATTCCGCCAGCGGCTCCACATCGGGATTGAGCGAGAACCAGACGAAGCTGCCCCATTCCTCGCAAGGATAGGTCGGAAGCGCAGCACCGGGGGGGCATCCCTGCGGGAAAGTATCAAGATCGGGTATCCGCGTGATCGCTCCGCCCAGATCATAAGTCCAGTGATGATACATGCACTGGAAATTTGCGGCATTGCCCAGCCCTTCGGGTCGCAGCTTGTTGCCGCGATGCAGGCAGACATTGGCGAACGCCCGCACCGATCCGTCCTGCTGGCGCACGATCAGCACGGATTCCTTGCCGATCTCCGTGCAGATATAGTCGCCCGGCTCCTTGATATCATCGGATCGGCCGCCGAGCAGCCAGACCTTTGTCCAGATCCGATCCCATTCCAGCTTCATGAACGCTTCGCTGGTGTAGCGCTCAGCCGGAATGATATCGTAGCCGAGATCGGGATCCTCCTCCTTCTGGACGGGAGTGCCCTTCGGCCAGTCCTGGGGGTTCACCCGGATGACATCGACTATACGCTTGACGTCCATTGTTAATTTCCCAGCCTTTCGGCTCCTCAAGGCGTTAGAAGTGAGTGCGGTTGGTGAACCCGCCATCGACAACCAGATGCGATCCGTTGCACCAGCTTGCCGCCGGGCTGGCCAGGAAGACGATGCAGCGCGCAACTTCCTCCGGCGTGCCCAATCGACCACTTGGCTGCTGGCGCAACTGGCTGGCGTAGAACTTCTCCATGGTGCCCTTGATCATGTCCCAATTGCCGCCTTCGAATTCGATCGGGCCGGGCGACACAACGTTGACGCGAATATTGTCCTTGCCGTGGAACAGCGCGAGTTGTTTGCCCCAGGTCACAAGCGACGCCTTCATGGCGTTATAGGCCTGCGGACCGCCCATTGCCTCGCCGGCGGACGTCGTCGCGATCAGGATGATCGAGCCCGATTGCTGCTCGGTCATCGTCGGGAGGACGGCTTCAACGGCACGCACCGGCCCCATCACATCGACATCGAAGGCGTTGGTCCAGTATTTTTCACTGCCAAGCCCGCCGCCGGCGGAGGTGATAGGGATCAGGATATCGCATCCGCCGAGATCCTCGATCGCCCATTCCAGCCACGCCTTGTAGTCATCGGCTTTCTTGACGTTGACGGACTTGCCGATCACCCGCGTCCCATAGCGGCTGAGGCTGGCAATTGCGTCCTTGACGCCATCCTCCGAACGCGCGGTGATAGCCAGGTCGCAGCCCTCGCGCGCCAGTATCTCTGCAACCGCCATGCCGATGCCGCGCGCCGCGCCGACGAGTATGGCTTTTTTGCCCTGAAGTCCGAGGTCCACTTGTCCGCTCCTTAGCTTGCTGTAAGTTCTGCCTTGCGGGGCAAGCGGCACAATTGCGCGCCGCCACTGACCTGCACGATCTCGCCAGTGCTGTAACAATCGGCTGCCGCAAGATAGGATACGGCGGCGGCGACCTGGTGTGGCTGGGTCAATTCACCCATAACTGTCTCCCCCCGATAAAGCGCACTGATGCGCGGATCCTTCAGGAAGCCTTCAGTCATCGGCGTGCAGGCGAAGCCCGGTGCGACGGCATTGACGCGCAAGCCCAGAGGCCCGAACTCAACCGCCGCGACGCGCACAACGTGCTCGAGCGCCGCCTTGGCTGCCGAATAGGCAACAATACCCGCCCCGGCTAGCTTTGCGACGACAGAAGAAAACAGGACGATGCTGCCGCCCGGCGCCATCACCGCGCCGAAATGCTTCAACAGCAGGATATTGGCGGTGACGTGCAAATTCAGCTGCGAGTCGATGTCCTCCCGGCTGATCTTCAGGATCGACCGTCCGAGCGCGCTTCCCGCCGCATTGACCAGCAAACTTATGCCGCCCACTCCATCAGCAAGCGCCGCAATACTGGCTTCATCTACCAAGTCGCAGCGATGCACAGTCGCATCCAGCTCCTGACCCAGGCTTTCCAGCCGAGCGACGTCCCGCCCCGCCAGCTTGATCGCATAGCCGTCATTATATAAACGGCGCGCGGTCGCTTCCCCCAGTCCGCCAGGACTGGACGCGCCGATGATCAATGCCGCTTTTGTGGTCATGCCCGATGCATGAACGAGGCAGGGACGAAGTTCAAGCAAGAAACAATCATGACTGTTTTTTTAATTGAATTGCGCACCATGCGCTGTAGGGTAATACAAACCCCGCGCGAAGGGGTTGACTTCGGCATGGAAAAGCAGTCACGCTTGTTTTTAGAAGGAAATGCCTGATGACACTCGCGTCCGCGCGCCCCGTTCCTGCTCGCCGCGAAGCTAAGGCAAAGTCCACTAACGCCCCCACTCAGCAGTCGCTGAAAAGTGCCCAGACCCGTGCCCGGCTCATCGATGCCACCATACGTTGCATCGTGAAATTCGGCTATGCCAATACGACAACCCCGCAGGTCGCTGCGGAAGCCGGTTTGTCACGCGGCGCGATGCTGCACCATTTCGAAAATGGCGCGGCCCTGATCAAGGCTGCAATCGTAGAATTGCATCAAAAGCGCCTCCGGGCTTTCCGCCGCGCGGTGGAAACCAATGAGCATGAGACGTCCACGATGGTCATGACTTACTGGCGGCAGCTGCAGAAGCCAACGTTCGTGGCGTTCTATGAACTCGCATTGGCGGCACGCACAAACCCCGATCTGGCTCGCATCCTCCAGCCGCTGCACATCGAATTTCGCGAGAAATTCAATTCTCAGGCGGTTCAACTCTTTCCGGAATGGCAGAACGATCCGGTCAGCTTCAACCTCGCAATGACCTTGTCGCAGACGATGCTAGAAGGCATGGCCATCAATCTGCTGACCGGCGCGATCGAAGAGGACAGGATCGAGCCGATGCTCCGCCTTTTGGAACAACAGATTCGCATGATGAGAGCGAAAGGCGAGAAAGACGAGGCTCAGGCTTCGTGAAGCGGTGGCAGCCCCCAGCGGATACCCCGGCGCAAAAGGTCGTAGAACACCGGATAGTTCCACGCGCAACGCTGGGGATGCGGCCAGAAATCAGCGACCGGCTTCAAGTCGTAGTGCCCTCGGCAATGCCCAAGCGTCAGGTAGAGGATCGCGCCTTTGCCGAAAGTGCGTTCGTACAACACCGGCACTTGCGCCTCGTCCCAGTCAGCATCGCGAAATTCGTCACAACGACCGGTGAAACTGGTGTGCAGCAGGACGTCCAGCTCAGCCGTTTTGTGAGTAAGGTAAAGCTCATCCTCGATGCGAAAATCACGCAAGCCTTGCGTCATGGGATGATCGTTCCGCGTCACGAATACCTTGTACGGCGCGATGGGCGGATGCCCGCCAAATCGCGTGCCGAGCAACCCTGTAAATTCAGGCATTTCATCAGGCGTATCGACCACGCCATCCGCACCAAAGCGCAATATGGCGTTAGTGCCATGCAGCGCCAACCAGCGACCGCCCTGCTCCACCCAGCGCTGTAATTCAGCGGTCTGATCGGGAGTCGGTACCAGGTCGCAGGTATAGGTTATCAACAGATCGGCCGCCACGATGCGGTCGACATCGGCATAGTCCGAGGAGACGGAGGTCCGGATTTCGGCATGTTCAGCCAGCAACTTCAAAAGCTCAAGCCGCGCAAAATCAATGTCATGAAACTTGCCCGCGGCTACCAGATGCACCTTCATGCCGGTCTCTCCCTTGCGTGTACGCTCGTGCGTGTACGTGCGAGGATAGGCGGGCCGAACAGCTTGGCAAGCATGGGGACAGGCGCATGAGCGGCAGGGGTAAAGGGCCGCTGGCGGGCGTGCGCATACTCGATCTCACCAGCGTGCTGATGGGACCTTACGCCACGCAGATCTTCGCGGATCTGGGCGCAGACGTCATCAAGGTGGAAAGTCCCGACGGCGATACGACTCGCTATTTGCCTCCCGGCCACGACGCTGCGCGAGGCGGCATGTTCATGAACGTCAATCGCGGCAAGCGCAGCCTTGTGCTCGATCTGAAGCAGCCTGCGGGGCGCGAGGCGCTGCTGAAACTTGCCGAGACGGCGGATGTGTTCATCCATTCGATGCGGGCACAGGCAATTGGTCGGCTTGGGCTGGATTATCCCGCTCTGGAGGCCGCCAACCCCCGAATCATCTACGCCAACCTCTACGGCTTTGCCCGTTCCGGCCCGTATCGCGACTACCCCGCCTATGACGACATCGTCCAGGCAGCATCCGGGATTGTCGATCTTCAGGCCCGGCTTTCGGGCGGCGAACCTACCTACCTTGCCACCGTTGTCGCAGACAAGGTTGCTGGCCTTACCGGAGCCTACGCGGTGATGGCCGCTCTGTTTGCCCGCGAACGCGACGGCAAGGGCCAGGAGATCGAAATTCCGATGTTCGAGACTTTGGTGTCCTTCGCCACAGTCGAGCACTTGTGCGGATCCTTGTTCGTGCCGCCCCTGGGTCCGCCCGAATATCCCCGCGCGACGTCCGAGGCCCGCCGCCCCTACCGTACCAAGGACGGTCACATCGGTGTGATGATCTACAACGACAAGCACTGGCGCGCTTTTTTCCATGCGATTGGTGATCCGGAGTGGTCGCAGGATTCCATGTTCGCATCCATGCGCTCGCGGACCGAAAACATTGGCGCAGTGCTGGCCAAGGTTGCCGAAGTGATGGAACAGCGGACGACCGATGAATGGATGGAAGTGCTGCGCGCGGCGCAGATACCCGCCATGGCCATTGCCAGCCTGACCGACCTGCTGGACGATCCGCATCTGGTGCAGACCGGTTTCTGGGAACAGCGGGACACCGACGAAGGCACGTTGCGCTTTCCCGGCATACCGACGAATTTCTCTGGCACGCCCGGCGAAATCGGCGACCCCGGTCCGGTGCTGGGTGCCGACAGCCAATCCGTACTGGCCGAGGCAGGTTTCACCCAAGACGAGATCGCCGCCATGATAAGCAGCGGCGCAGTGCGACTGGCAGCACCGGTATGACAGACACAGGCGGCCCCGAAGCGATATGGCGTGACGCGTTGGCGCAAGGGCGCTTCCTCCTGCAGCGCGCCGTATCCAGCGGCACGGTTTTCTTTCCCCCACGCATCAGCGAACCGGGCAGTGGCGACACCGATCTGGAATGGATCGAGGCATCGGGCATGGGCACGGTCTATTCGATGACTGTAGTGTCCCAAAAGCCGCCCGCCGCGCCCTATAACGTCGTGCTGGTCGATCTGGATGAAGGCGCGCGCCTGATGAGCCGGGTAGACGGCGCTGCCCCGGAGTCGCTGCGTATCGGCATGCGGGTTCGCGCGAAGATCGTCCAGGAAGATGACACGCCGCTCATCGTCTTTACGCCAGTGGAGCTTTGAACATGGGCGGAAATTTTCCACGCGGGCGCACGGCTTTGGCGGGTATGGCCACCTTCGGCGTCGGCGAAGCGCCGGGCTACAGTTCGCTCGAGCTCGCGGCAAAAGCGAGCCTGCTCGCCGTGGCTGATGCCGGACTGACTATCGATCAGGTCGATGGTCTGTTCATCTGCCTGCCGGACGATTTTTTCGCCGGGCTGTCTCTGGCCGAATACCTCGGCCTCAACCCTCGCTTCACAGACAATAACCGCACCGGCGGATCGGCCTTCATGAGCCACATGATAACGGCTGCGCTCGCGCTGGAGGCGGGGTATATCCACGTCGCGCTAATCGCTTACGGTTCCAATCAGCGCACCAACGGCGGCAAGCTGGCGACTTCGATCAAGAGCAATGGCTGGGACGCGCCGTACCGCCCGCTCTTTCCCTTGTCGTCTTACGCTCTCGCCGCCGCGCGCCACATGCATGAATATGGCACGACGCGCGAACAGCTTGCCTCGGTCGCGGTGTCGGCGCGCCAGTGGGCGAATGGCAATCCCGAAGCTTTCGCAAAAGGTCCGCTCAGCATCGAGGATTGCCTCAGCTCGCGCATGATCAGCACGCCTATCTCGGTGCGCGACTGTTGCCTCGTTACCGATGGCGCAGCCGCGATCGTCATGACCCGCACCGACCGCGCACGCGATCTGAAAAAGACGCCCGTGCCCTTACTGGGAGCGGCCGCTGCGACCTGGTGGAATTCCATCTCGCAAGCACAAGACGTCACGACAACGGCGGCGGCGGAGTCCGGGCCGCGCGCCTATGCTGCTGCGGGCATCGGGCCGGCGGATGTCCAGACCGCCCAGCTCTACGATGCCTTCACTATCAACACGATCCTCTTCCTGGAGGATCTGGGATTTTGCGCAAAGGGCGAAGGCGGGGCGTTTGTAGCAGAGGGCCGGATTGCCCCCGGCGGGTCATTGCCGGTCAACACCAACGGCGGTGGTCTGTCCTGCTGCCATCCCGGCATGTACGGCCTGTTTGCCATTATCGAGGCGGCGCGCCAGATTCGAGGCGAGGCGACAAACCAGCTTCCCACTGTCGATGTCGCGCTCGCGCACGGAAATGGCGGGACCCTGTCGAGCCAGGCCACGGTCATTCTGGGCAGCATGGCAACGCTGTAAGCAAGCCCTCCAAGGCCGCCGGTAATATCCAGGATGGGCTATTAACGAAGCCGCATGTTGGCTGCTTCTCTCATGTGAGCCGACGCGCATAGCCGGCGATGTCGAATTTTCCGGTCGGCTCGAACGCCTTGCGCAGCGCGAATTTCTGCACCTTGGTCGCGCTCATCGGCCACTCGGTCACGAAGCGAACGTAGCGGGGGATCTTGTAGCTCGCGATATTGCCCACACAGTGGGACACCACCTCCTCCTCGCGCATTTCCATGCCGGGATTAAGCTCGATATAGGCGGCCGCGACTTCCATGAGCCGCTCATCAGGCACTCCGATGACTTGCGCCATCCGGATGGCCGGATGCGTCATGAGGAAGCTTTCCAGTTCGATCGCGGCGACGTTCTCACCGCCGATCTTCAGCATATCCTTCAGCCGGCCATCGTAGATCAGCCGACCGCCCGGCCCGATCTGTCCCAGGTCGCCAGTATGCAGCCAGCCCTTGCTATCGACGGCCTCCTTGGTGGCAGCCGGATCGTCGTAATAGCCGGCAAATATGCCAAAACCGCGCAGGCAGATCTCGCCCGGAACGCCATCCGGAACCGGAGCGCCGTGGGCATCGGCAATATAGGCTTCCATTCCATCGAACAGCCCGCCGCTGGTTTCGAACAACATCTCTTGGGGATCGTCGAGCGCACTATAGCAGGGCACGCCCGTCGCCTCGGTCAAGCCGTAACTATTGATCGCGACCGCTCCGGGAAACAGCCCGGCATAGCGGCGCAGCAGGTCAGGCGGGCCAACGACATGATTGATGCGCAGCCGCGACTGGTCATATTCGGGAAACGCGGGATGCGTGACGAGCGCGGAAATAATCGTCGGGAATGCCGCATATTGCACTGTCGGACGTTCGTCCCGTAGCAGCGCCATCGCTTGGTCCGTGTCAAAATGCCCCATACCGACAAAGCAGGCTCCCGCAGCGCGGCAGGCAGCAAGCGGCAGCATGGTCGACATGTGGAACAGCGGGAGCGGATCCCAGATGCGATCTTCCGCTGTCAGTCGGAACCGCTCCATCAGCGCCGCTCCGGTCAGACACAGAGACCTGTGCGTCAGCATGCACGCTTTCGGTCGGGAGGTAGTGCCAGAACTGAAGATCATCATCCCGATATCGTCGGGGGCGACTTTCCCTGCTGCCTCCAGCACCGCCGCACGCGTCACGCCCACCGCCGCCCGATCGAGCAGCGCGGCGTTCGGCCATGTGCCCGGCCGCGCATCGCCCAGTTCGATGACTGTCTGCAGCGCTGGTGCGGCGGCAACCGAGAGCGCCCCGCCGGTCCATCCGTCCAACTCGGGAAACACGCTGGTGAGCATTGGCCGGTAGTCGCAATGCTGATGTGCATGACCGCCGACGAACAGGAATTGGATATCCGCTTTGGGAATGACATAAGCCAGATCATCAGGGCGATAGCGTGCGTTGAGCAGCACGGCGCAACCACCGATCAGATCGATGGCATAATACAGGACCACGTAATCCCAGCAATTGGGCATTAATACGCCGACATGGTCGCCCGATTTTACCCCGATACCGAGCAGTTGGCGCGCCCGCTCCACCACTTCGTTCAACAACTGCGCGTAGTTCGCCCTTCGACCGTCAACGACCAGAGCCTCGCTGCTTGCGAACCGTGCCGCTGCGTTGAATAGACTGCCGCCAACCGTCAATGGGTCGGCGGCCTGTTTGGAAAGCTCTCTATCCAAAACTATTTTCCTTTGTCGCAATGGCGGGCTTTCGCCCAGGCTTGACCTTCGGGCGAACTCACCCAGCGGATCGCATTGCCGACCAGCGTGCGGTAATGGGGATGGGCATATGTCGCTGGGCCATCGCCGGGTTGCAGGTAGACCACCGGGCTGTTTCCAGCTGCCTTGGCCCAACCGATCAAGGCATCAGGCGCGGGGTCGTGCCCCTCCCATGGAGTCTGCGTCTCGCGACGCACGGCCTGCCTGGCGGAAAGGAACTGGCCAGCGGCTATAGGCGTGTCGCGATAGAGCAGCGGTTGCAGCCCGCCATCGTCAAAAACCTCATAGATGTAGGGCTCGTCAACCAGTTCGAAACTCTCAGGTATGCCGGCCAATACCGGATGTTCGCCAGAAACCCGCCGCACGCGATACGCCACGTCACCCGCATATCGCGAGTCCGGCCGGGCCACACCGCGCACCGCCCGCGATTTGTAGAGGAAGGCGCCGCCCAGCGCCTCGGCATAAGCCTCCCATGCGGGCCACCCTGCAATGGCGTGATGCAGTGCGACCATGCCCTTGCCTTGCGCCAATAGCGCGTTGAATCCCGCAACGAGCGATGGCTCGGGGGGAATTGCGGCGGGCCGTGCTTGCACCGGCGCGCGAAAGTCCAGTCCCGGCATGTCGTAGAATAGTATCGCGTCAAACCGGCGCATCGCGTCCGGGTTCAACAGCATCGCGGCGGCTGGTTGATCGACCATCGTCGGCTCAACCCCGGGTATGCTGCGCAGCATCGCCTCGAACGCGTCGCGGGAAAAGGCATGCCCTTTGACCACAACGAACACTTCCAGCCGCTTGCTCATGCCGGCTGCTGATCCATTCCCTGAAAGACAGTGGTCAACAATGCCGCGATGGACGCGGCCCACTTGGCCATGCGCTGTCGCTTCGCCAAGCCCGCTTGCTGCGCCCGCGATGACTGCAACATTATCATGCAACAGATCGCCATGCCGCTATCCCGTCCATCGGCTGTTAAGTCACACGACCTATAAGCCCGTTGAAAAAATAAAGACAATCGTGTTTGTTTTTTTACAGGCTGTTGCTAGGTTCGGAAATATTGTGACACCACGGACCCGGGCCATCGCCCACGATGGTTCGGCCAAGGGAGAGAAGTTGGGCATGCAGGAACCGAAAGTTTTCAGACCCGACCTCAATGATCCTACACGCCCCAAGCGCGGTCTGGACGAGCAGGATCTGGCCGAACGCGAGAGCATTTACCGTCCCGATTTGCTGGCGGGCAAAACGCTACTCATCACCGGTGGTGGCAGCGGCATGGGTAAGGCGACTGCCTTCCTCGCGGCGCGTCTGGGTGCGAATGTCGCCATTTGCGGCCGCAATCCCGAAAAGCTCGCTCGCACGAAAGAGGCCATTCAGGAATCTCTGGGGGTCGAGATATTCACCCACATCACCAACATCCGGGAACCGGAAGCGGTGGAAGGTCTGATTAGTGCCGTGCACGACCATTTCGGAGGCATCGACACCGTAGTGAACAATGCGGGCGGACAATTTCCGCAGGACGCCATCGATTTCAGCCGCAAGGGCTGGCTGGCCGTGATCGACACCAACCTCAACGGTACATGGTGGGTGATGCAGGAAGCGGCCAAGCGTTGGCGCGAGGATGGCAAGCCCGGGAACATCGTCAACATCGTGGCCAATGTCGAACGCGGCATGCCACAGGCTGCGCACACCTGTGCGGCACGCGCGGGCGTCATCTATCTGTCGAAGACGCTGGCGACCGAATGGGCGCCGCATAATATCCGTATCAACTGCATTGGCCCCGGCGTGATCGAGACCGAAGGCTTTGTCATGTATCCCGAAGAAGCGCTCAAGCGCTTCCACAAGGCCAATCCCATGAAGATGCGGGGCGATGCGTGGGACGTAGCGGAATCGATCGTCTATCTCGCCTCGCCCGCCGGCCGCTTCATCAACGGCGATCTGCTCATCATCGACGGCGGTCAGGCGCAGTGGGGCGTGATATGGCCCGGCGGCATGCCCGACTATTTTTCGGAAGATGGCGCGGCCTGAATTAAGGCCGCGCTGCTTCGATGAAAGGAAACGGGTGATCTTCCGCAATCACCTGCAGCAGTTCGACGACATTGCCGTCGCAATCCCGGCCATAGGTGGCGAGCATTGTGCCCGCCCCGCCGGGGGGGCAATGGAACTCCATTCCGAGCGCGCTTAGCCGTTCATATTCGGCCCAGGCGTCATCGACGTAGAGGCAGATATGGATAAGTCCGTGGTCGCACATTCGCCGTTCGATCCGTTCGCCGGGCGGCGAACTGTACTGGAACACCTCGATGTAGAAGCTGCCTAGCCGGATCATGGCATAGCGCGCAGCCGAATCTGCCAGTTGCACCATGCGGTCAACGCGGTCGTTCCCCTGCTCCCAGCCCCCGTCCGCGACCCGCTCGAATCCATACCACCGCTCGTAGTGGTCGATGAAACGCTCAATGTCAGGCGTCGAGATCGCGACATGATGCAGCCCGCGTATCATCAGCTATTCTCCCATGGAGCGCACATTGCGCTTCGCAGAGGAAATCCATCGCCTCGGCGCCCGACAATACAAACAAACTTGACTGTTTTTTTCAACTGTTCATTGTGACTTACCGGCAGAGAGGTGTGCAACCACCCCGCCGTAGAAACCGGGATGCGATGAGCGGTGAACCCCTGAACGACTATGACGTGATCGTCATTGGCGCTGGCGGCGCGGGCCTTGCGGCAGCCACAACCGCAGCGGCAGCTGGCGCTCGTCTCTTGCTCGTGGAAGCCGGTGACCGCTGTGGTGGATCAACGGCTTTGTCGGGCGGCGTTTTCTATGCCGCGGGCACTTCGCTCCAGCGGGAAGCGGGGGTCGCAGGCGATACGCCGGACGCGATGTTCCAATATTACATGACGCTCAATCAGTACAAGCTGGAACCCTCCCTCGTCCGCCGCCTGTGCGACGATGCACCGGCCTGTTTCGAATGGCTGCGGTCGCTGGGCGTCGATTTTCAGCCTGCCGATCTGTATGTATCAGGCGTCGACAAAGTCCGGCGCGGGCACCGCGCGGCGGGCGGTGGCGCCGCGATTGCCGAGGCGCTGGAAGGATCGCTGGCGAACTCAACGGTTGATACCGCCCTGCATACCCGTGTCGAAAGCCTGCTGATCGAACAGGGCTGCGTGGCTGGAATCATCGTGGATGGCGAACCCATTCGCAGTTCCGCTGTCGTCATCGCCACCGGCGGTTTCGGCGCAAATCCGGATATGCTGTCGCGGCTTTATCCCGACGCCGCGCAGCATGGCGATCTCCATTGGTATATCGGGGCGCCCACCTGCCGTGGTGATGGCATTGCCATGGCCGAGGACGCGGGTGGTCACGTCAGCACGGCCAACCGGGGCTTGCTGCTGCTGACGCCCGGCTTTGCAAAGGATCTGGAAAGCTACCTGCCGGGCTGGCTGATGATGGTCAATGCGGACGGACGCCGCTTCGTTGATGAGACCATCGAATATTCGGTGCTTTCGGCGGTGCTGCGTGAACAACGCGATCGCACGTGTTTCGGCCTGTTTGATGAGGCAGCGCGCCATGCATCCAGGAACACCGCGTATCGACCCGCACCGAACTGGACTGCCGACCGCCTGGAGACCTTTGTCGAACAGGGATCGCTGGAGCGGGCCGACACGCTTGACGAACTCGCCGCCCGCCTTGGTATCCCCGCCGCGAACCTGCACAGCAGCGTCGCACGCTACAACGGCAACGTGGCCGACAGCGAAGATCGCGATTTCTTCAAGCCAGCCGCCATGCTGCGACCCATCCAGACCCCCCCCTTTTACGCTGCGCGCATTCGCGCCGCTATTATCTGCTGGACCGGTACAGGGCTGCGCATCGATACCGATGCGCAGGTGCTGGATGCCGCCGACCGGCCCATTCCAGGGCTTTATGCCGCAGGAGAAACGACCGGCGGCATGTTCGGTGAATGCTACGCGTCTGGCGGCGCTTCCATTGCCAACGCGATCGTCTTCGGCCGCATCGCAGGCCGCAACGCCGCCCAATTAGCTGGAGAATGACATGTCCACTCTCGAAGACCGCATTGCTCGTCTGGAGGCGGAATCGCAGATCCGGCAACTGGTCGCTCGTTATTGCTTCTATATAGACGACCGCGAAATCGAGCGGGTCGCCACCCTCTTTACCGATGACGGTACGCTTCGGTCGGCCGATGGTGTGATGAACGCAACCGGGGTCGACGCCATCATCGATCAATATCACGGTCGCTTCGATGTGCTCGGTCCCGGCCATCATTTCATGCACGATATTCAGATCGATTTCGTCGGCGACGGGAAGGCGGAAGCTACCGGTCGTGTCACCGGCCACGCCGAACTGTGGCGCAACGGCAAGATGATGGTCGCTGCGATCCGCTACAAGGATGTCTATCGCAACACAGATGAAGGATGGCGATTCCACGATCGTGAGATCAGCTTCCTCTATTATGTGCCGGTATCGCAATATCCCGATATTCTCTCGGGGCCCAACCGCAACCACGCTTATGCGCAGCCCGCCCCAGCCGATTTCCCGGAGCGGCTGCCAAGCTGGATCGCCTATGAAAAATCGCGTGGTCGCGGGTGATGGCCAGCGATCCCGCAGGCGTGATTGTAGAGCGCCACGGCCCCGTTCTGCTTCTGGTTATCGACCGGGAGCATCGGCGCAACGCGCTTGATGCCGCGACGTCAGCGGCTATCGACGCTCAGATCGGCGCAGCGGAACGCGATCCATCGATCGGTGCGGTCGTCATAACCGGCAATGGCGAACGCGCCTTCTGCTCTGGCATGGACATGAAGGAAGCGGCAGAGATCGGTATTGGTCATGGCCTCGTGCCGGGTAACGGCTTTGCCGGGATCACCGAGCGTCATCGGACCAAGCCGCTCATCGCCGCCATCAATGGCTTTGCGGTCGCCGGCGGGTTCGAAATCGCGCTCGCCTGCGATATTGTAATCGCCGCAGATCATGCCATGTTTGGCCTCAGTGAAGTGAAGCGCGGCATGTTCGCCTTTGCGGGCGGCATTCAGCGACTGGCGCAGCAAGTGCCTCGCTCAACCGCGCTGTCCTTGGTCCTGACCGGGGAGCCAGTATCCGCCCAGCGCCTCTACGATCTTGGCGTCGTGAGCGAAGTCGTGCCTCCCGGTCAGCTTCGCGATCGTGCCCTGACACTCGCGCACGCCATGCTGGAACATAGCTGGGAAGCGATCCGCAATGGCAAGTTACTCTATGAAATGGCGGCGCACATGCCAATCGAGCAATCGATGCGACTGGGCGGTGCGTTTGGCCGCGCGACCTTGAATTCCGCCGATAGCGTGAGCGGCGTTGCGGCTTACGCCCAAGGCACCACGAAAGCGAAGGAAAGCTGATGCGGCCTGCGATCATCCAATATGCCTGGGTTGTCCCCAATCTGGAGGAAGCCGCACGCCACTGGCACGCGACGATGGGCGTCGGCCCGTTCCTGATCAATCGCGACATTCAGGTGGCACAGGCCCGCCATCGCCTTGCGCCAACCGCTACGCGATTCTCCACTGCGGTAGCGCAATCGGGCGACGTGCAGATCGAACTGATCGAACAGCTTGATGACGGCCCTTCCGTCTATCGCGACACCGTACTCGCGGGCACAACGGGGTTTCACCACATCGCCTTTATCGATGCCGATTTCACTGCCGCCGTGGCCAGACTCACCGATCAGGGGCATGAAATCGCCGCGGACGGTCTTTTTGGCGAGATGCGCTATGCCTATGTGGATACCACTGCTTCCATCGGCTGCATGACCGAAATCGTCGAAGACAAGCCCGCGATCCGCGCCTTCTTTGGCGCAATCCGCAAGGCTGCGGATCGCTGGGATGGTGACCCCGCCACGCTGCTGCGCGAACTCGCGCCTCGCTGATTCAGAAGCTCGCCATTGCTCCGCCGCAAATACGGATCCCTGCACCGGTGATGAAACGCGCCTCTTCCGTCGCCAGGAACAACGCGGGCGCTGCGACTTCCTCCGGTTCGCCCAACCGTCCGACCGGCGTCTTGCCTTCCCAATAGTCCAGGAACGCTTGATCTTCCATGAAGGGCTTGGACATGCCGGTCCAGATCGATCCCGGCTGCAGGTAATTGGCGGTGATCCCATATTTGCCCAAATCGACGGCAAGCGACTTGGTAAAACCTGCCACCGCATGTTTCGACATGCCATATGCACATAGCGATGGGCCGCCGAACTCGGACATTATGGAGCCCAGATTGATGATCCGACCCCACCGCGCCGCGATCATATGAGGCACCGCGGCCTTCGTCAGCCGGAACGGGGCGGTTACGTTGACCGCAAGCGTCTTTTCCCAGCTTTCCAGGCTCTGGCTTTCAACCGAACCCGGCAAGCAAATGCCCGCATTGTTCACCAGTATATGCAGGGCGCCGAACGCGTCGGTCGCTGCCGATACAATGCGTTCGGGCGCATCATCGTCACCAACGTCAGCGACCAACCTTGCCAGGCGATCGCTTTCACCGATGCCGTCGAGTTGCGGGGCCTGCAAATCCACCGCAAGCACTTTCGCGCCCGCATCATGGTAGAGCCGCACGATGGCCTCCCCTATGCCGCTGGCCGCGCCTGTGACGATTGCCACCCTGCCATCGAGAGCATGTGTGTCCATCAATCCGTCCTTCGCTATGAGCGCTGCATCGTACTTGTCATGGGTGGTTGGCGTAGAACGGATCGCCTTTTCCCCATTCGCCGCGTGGTCGCAGGTCGGCAAACATGCCCTGATCCAATATCTGATTGGAGGGGTTGCTGTCGTTCCAGTCCATTACTACCTGCCGCCGCACGATCCGCCATTCCCCGTCGCGCCGCTCCAACCGGTCGAGATACCGGCCCGCCATCACGAACTGCTCGTTGCCCGCGTCCAGGCCTTTGCCACTCCAATGCGCCAAGTAGCGCGATCCCAGCATCGACTCCGCCATGTTCGCGCGGATGCGACACGCGGAATAGAGGTAGCTTTCGGCACAGGCGATATCGCCCTTGACGTCTATATCCACGTTCAGCAGGCAATGCGTACCCATCTCGAAATATTGGGTGATCTCGCTGATGATGAATTCAACGAATTCGCCCGCATTGCCTTCGAAGATGCCATGTATATCCACGCCGTCGGGCCAATAGACGGTCCGCATCATTTCAACATCTGCCCGATCGAGTGCCGTGCAGTAGCGAGTCAGCACCGCATACACATCACGCCTGGCGACAAGATCCTCCAGTTCAGCCGTGCGGCTCATGGAACGTTCGCATAGACAAGGTCGCCCCGGCCACGCTCGCCTAGCGGACGTAGCGTGGCGAACATTCCCTGATCCATGATCTCGCCGGATGGACGGCTGTCATTCCAGTCCATCACGACTTGCCGCTTGGCGATCCGCCATTCTCCGTTACGACGCTCCAGCCGGTCAAGATAGCGACCGCCGAAGTAGAAATGGTGATGGTCCGGGTCCAGCCCATGGCCCTCGAACATCTCCACATAGCGCGATCCGAAAATCTCCTGCGCCTTGTCAGCCCGTACCTTGTGATAGGCGAACAGATAGGTTTCGGTACAGGCAACATCGCCTTTTATTTCCATGTGCACGTTCATCAGGCCGTGCATCGTCACCTCGAACCAGTTTTGGATCTCGCGCACGATGAATTCGGCAAATTCGGCGGCATTTCCATTGAAGACGCCGTGATTGTCTATGCCGTCAGGCCAATAGACAGTCTTCATCAATTCCACATCGGCTCGGTCCAATGCTCGGGAATAGCGTGTCAGTACTGCATAGATATCTCGGCGTGCGATCAGATCGTCGATTTCAGCGTCAGTCACGGACATAAACCGCACTCCTTGTCATCACAATGATCGGTAGAAGCTCAACTTCATCTCGCCGTCCACGCAATCGAGGATCGGTGGCACCAGCCGGTCATGAAAATCGATTTGCATGTGGTGATCGAAAGCCGCGTCGTCCCGGAAAGTCGCGACGACCTGAAACAGGTCGGGATCGTCCTCCGACTGGAACAGCTCGTAAACCAGTGCGTCGGGTTCCTGCGCAAAAACCAATGACTTCAATTCTTGCTGAAGCCGGATCAGTTCCTCGCGTTTACCGGGCCGTACACGCAATTCGGCGATGAAGCTCTTGCCGCTCATGGGGTTTCGCCTTCCAGATCGTAGAGCAACTCGCGTTCATAGCCGCCGGCCATGCATTCCAGCATCGTCGCGATCAGCGGCTTGCCATGATCTGTTTCCATGTGCGCCTTGTCCGCGGCCTCATCGACGAAAGATTCGAACACTGCGAACATCCCCGGTTCGGCCAAGCGGAAAAATTGAAAAGCCAACGTACCGGGTTCGCGGTCAACCAACCCTTCCATCTGCCGCGCTGTCCGCACGAACTCTTCTTCGCACTCCGGCTTGATTCGGAATCGCGATAAAAAACTGTAAGCCATTCAGCGTCCTCTCAAAGACGGAAGAAGCACGCTCTGCGTCGCGCTTACCTCGTTAATACAAACAATCATGAATGCTTTTTCAAGGGAATTCTACCCGAAACATTCGTTGTGCAATGCAGCAAAAGCCCAACAGATGCTCGAATGAAACACATCAAAAAAAACATTCATGCATGATTGCATTTATCCGGGACCGAGGTAGTCTCCGCTGCAGCTGCAGATGGGACAAATATCATGTCCTGCACAGGGAGAGGGAAACGTGTTATGAAGTCTGAGCGACTTTGGGGATGTGCATATGGGGTGATGGCGATGGCTCTGGTCGCTACGCCGGCCTTGGCACAAACTGCAGATCAATCGGCGCCACCCCAGGCGGAAAATGTTGGCCTCGGTGATATTGTCGTGACCGCCACGCGGCGCGATTCTAACCTTCAGGATACTCCGATCGCAGTCAGTGCGATCGACGCCCGGCTGATCGAACAGGCCAGCCCGCGCGACATCGGCGATCTCGCCGCTTTTGTGCCGAACTTCTCGGCTGCGACCGTTGCCAATTTCAATGCGGCTTCCTTCGCAATGCGCGGCGTCGGTCAGAACACGATCATCGTCTATTTCGAACCGCCCGTGGGCGTGCTCGTCGATGACTTCGTGATGCCCTCGGTCCAGACGCAGCTGCTCGACACGTTCGACATAGCTCAGGTCGAAGTGCTGCGCGGTCCCCAGGGCACGCTCTTCGGCAAGAACACGACAGGCGGCGCCGTTACCGTGCGCACGAAACGCCCGGTCATGAACGAGATTGGCTTGGAAGCGCGCGCGCAATACGGCAGCTATGGTACAACGCGTGTTCAGGCGTCGGCCAACGTGCCCATCATCGACGACATACTCGCCCTGCGGCTTGTCGGTGGCTATGAAAAGAGCGACGGTTATTATCGCAATGGCGCTTGCTACGGCCCCGTAGCTGGCTTCGTTCCCAACAAGTTCAACGGCGTGGAA
Organism: uncultured Novosphingobium sp.; assembly: GCA_964502105.1. Taxonomy (GTDB): domain Bacteria; phylum Pseudomonadota; class Alphaproteobacteria; order Sphingomonadales; family Sphingomonadaceae; genus Novosphingobium. The sequence continues at coordinate 258,160 of CAZCUS010000003.1, forward strand.
GGCTGCCTCGACAATAGTCGTCTCGGTGGCAAGGATATCTGGAATGCTCGCGCCAAGCTGCTGTTCCAACCGACCGACACGGTCACCGCACTGCTGCAATATGAATGGATCCGTGACCGTTCGGACTCGGTCCCTTCGGTCAACGAGAACTTTCTGTATGAAGGCCCCGGCGGACCCGGCTCGTTCATCACAAGCCTGCTCGGTGTAGCCAAGCCCAACCCCAACACCAATGACCCGCTGAAAAATGCCGCTTCAACGAATCGGTTTGCCGGTCTCGTTTCCATGCCGCTCGGGCAGCGGGTCAGCGTCGATGGCGTCTACTTGAACCTCGACTTCGATGTCGGCTTCGGCACGATTACGTCGGTCTCTGGCTATCGCTTCCAGCGATCGCGCCTGCCCAACAGCTATGCCGGCGCAACGGCGATCGCTGCCGATGGCGAAGCGTTGTCTATATTCGACGCCAATCGCGACGATGACCGTAAAACCTGGCAGCAGGAAGTGCGGTTCGCCTCTGATTTCGGAGGCCCGTTCGACATCGTAGCCGGCGGCTTCTATCAGAAGGACAAGACCGATTTCTGCGTCGCGCAGCTACTGGGATTTCTTGATCTCGTCGGCCCGCCCACGCCTTACGGTCCTTGGAACTCCACGCCCTACACGCTGTGTAATGCGCAAAATGCCCAGTCCAAGGCCGTGTTCGCGGAAGGTACTTTCAAGTTCACCGACGCGCTGACTCTGACGGCCGGCGCACGCTACTCGTGGGACGACAAGGTATGGCGCGGTCGCCAGCAGACCTTCATCGCGAACCTCGGCACCCCGGTTCGTCCGATCAACATCAACGAACCGCTCGACCTGAGCGTGTACAACTTTCCTGACAACGTCCTTCGGGTGGAGGCAAGCGATCGCAAGTTGACCTATCGCGGTAGCCTTGGCTGGCAGGCGACGCCTACCATCTTCACCTACGCGACCGCCTCGCGCGGTTACAAGGGCGGCGGCTTCAATGACCAGACCGGCAGCTTCGCCCCATTCGGGAACGATTTTGTCGCCTTCGCACAGGCAGCGCAGGCAACCAAGCCGGAAACCGCAGACAGCTATGAGGTTGGCTTCAAAAGCGAGTTCTTTAACAACCGCGTTCGCCTGAACGCCACTGCCTTCCACGTGAAGTACAAGAACCTTCAGAAGAACATCAACGTACCAATCGTGGTGAACGGACAGCCTAACCAGTTCACGCAGTTCCAGAACGCCGCAAGCGCGACCGTTAAAGGCCTTGAGATCGAATCATCGGCACTGCTGTTCCAGGGCTTCACGCTTCGTGGCGTGCTTGGCTATCAGGACGCTAAATACGGCGATTATGATGCGCCGGGCTCTGGCTATGACCTGTCGACCGCTCCGCTTGACCGCGCGCCGAAGTGGCAGTGGACGATTGACGGCACTTACGAAGTTCCGATCGGGGATCACAAGATCGTAGCTAACGGCAGTGCAGCCTACACGGGTCGCAACCTTTCGACGCAGGCCATCGATACGCCGTTCGGCAACACTTATCTGAACGCCCGTACGCTGGTAAACGCCTCGATCACGCTCGCAGAGCAGGAAGACAACTATTACCTTCGCCTCATCGGTCGCAACCTGACCGACAAGCGGTATCGCATTGCGTCGCAGAATGTCGCTGGGCTGTGGCTCAACACCCAGTTTGGTCCTCCGCGCTTCTTCGGCGTAGAGATCGGGGCCAAATTCGGCGAAGCGCGTTGATCCGGCCTGCCATCCGGCAGGCCCCAAAGGCGGCGGGACGAAACATCGGCCCGCCGCCCCATTTTTCAGTGAGCCGGCTGCAGCATCTCGCTCATGCAGACCGTATCCAGCCCCAGCACGTGGGTGAAGCGTCCCATCGCCATCCAGCATCCGATCGCCAGCGTAAGTTCCGCAATTTCAGCATCGCTGTAGGCGTCCCGCATCTCGGACCAGAAAGCCGTGTCATAGGCCAAGTCCCGAGGATGCTCAGCCATCCGCTCGGAATAATCGATCGCCAGCCGCTCCTGCTGGTTGAACAGATCCGAACTGCGCCATTCGGATACCGCCGCGTAGAAGGCTTCATCCGGCTTCGCGCCGCCGCGCGCCACTACGGACTGCGCAGGATCGCCACCCACGGATTCCAGATAAGCATCAAGATGGTCGCCCGCGCGGAAGTCCTGGCAAACAAGACACCCGTTGATCTGCGCCGTACGATACCGCGCCGCTTCGGCTACGCGCAGCGGCAGGCGCAACGTCTGATAGACGGACCGGACATAGGCGCCGGCGGCAGTGCCAATCTCGGGCGCATGATGGCCAAGCACATAGCCAAGCGGGTCGGCGCCGTGCTCCGGCGGAACATCGATATTCGGCATAACCTTCTCCATGAAATAGCTATCGAACGACTCAAATTGATCGAGTCCAAATTAATCTAGCACAGACTGCCAACGTTACGAATCTATAATTCAGTATTTCTAGTATATTTTATATTTGAGGTTACATCATGTCAGACGTTATTGAATACAACCGGTTCATGACTTGGCCGATAAACCCGAATGCCCCTGAAGATAGCCACGAAGCCAAGGCACCTTTCATAGATAATGGCACCGCACCCATATCTCCCGAGCGCTATTACTCGCTCGACTGGATGGAGAAGGAGCGCACCCATCTGTGGAGCAAGGTCTGGAACTGGGCCGCGCGCGAAGAAGATATTCCCGATGCCGGCGACTATGTGACCTTCGATATTGGCCGGGAAAGCTTCATCATCACCCGCGATGACAAGGGCGGCATTCGCGCTTATTTCAATGTCTGCCCGCATCGCGGCAACCGCCTCGTTTCGGACGAGGGTGGCTCACGCCCCAACGGCTTCACCTGCCCGTTCCACAACTGGCGCTTCGACCTCGATGGCCAGATTGCGCAAGTCACCGATCGCGAAACCTTCCGCCCCGAAGCACTGTGCCGCAACCTCGATCTGTCCGAAGTGCGCTGCGAAAGCTGGGAAGGCTTCATCTTCATCAACATGGATCCGGATGCGAAGCCCCTGCTGGAGCATCTTGGCCCCCTTCCCGAACATGCAAAACCCTACCGGCTCAAGGACATGCGGATCATGCGCCGCGTCCAGGCGGTTTGGGAATCCAACTGGAAAGTTGGTGTCGACGGCTTCAACGAAGCCTATCATGTTCACGCCATTCATCCGCAGATCCTGCCGGTTTTCAACGACTACCATGCGCAGATCGATCTCTATCCCAACGGCATGAGCCGCATGGTGACGAAGTTTGCCTATGAAAGCCCTCGCATGGGGCATGAGGGCCTCAATCCCGCGCTCCGGGCAACGATGCAGGAAGTCGGCATAGATCCCGAAAGCTTTACCGGCACGAAGGAAGCCGTGCGACCCGCTGTGCAAGCGGCCAAGCGCGCCCGCGCGGAACGGCTGGGGATCGACTACTCCGGCTTCCTTGACAACCAGCTCACCGACGACTGGAACTACGACATCTTCCCCAACATTCAGGTCGGCATCCATCCGGAAGGGGTCTCCATGCTCTATTTCCGGCCGCACGCCACGGATCCACGCCGCTTCATCTTCGACGTGATCGTCATGATGCACCCCCAGGAAAATCCGGAAATCTTGCCGCCCGCGTATATGGGATTGCCCGAAGGATGGGACATCTCGGGGCGGGAGCCTGCCGAAATCCAGCATGTTGACTGGCGTGAAGGCGGCCTTGGCGAAGTGTTCGACCAGGACAGCAGCCTGTTCGCGCAAGTCCAGCAAGGTATTGAAAGCCTTGGCTTCCGGGGTTCGGTATTGTCTGAACAGGAACAGCGCATCGGGCATTTCCATGCCGAGTTGGAACGCTACATCTCTGGCGCCAATTAAGCCGCGCTGTTTACGGATATGCCCATGCCATCGCGCACTTTCGCCGCCGCCGCTGCCACATCGCTGCTGGTCCTCTCACTCGCCGCCTGTAATTCCATGGAGCGTGATGGCGGAAGCCACACGGTGGCAGCGGCGGGCCTAGGCCCGGCTGGCTGGCTCGACCAGCTTTTCGACGGCAGCGACGGACGCGATTGGCCTGCCTTCGGTCGCACCTATGGCGAACAGCATTATTCGCCGCTGAATCAGGTGAATGAAGGCACAGTAGAGCGGCTTGGCCTTGCATGGTCATTTGACCTTCCGCCAGGGAACCCGGCAACTGGCCCCATAGCGGTCGACGGCGTCCTGTATTTCGCCTCCGGCTATAGCATCGCACATGCCATTGATGCTGCCACCGGCAAGCTTTTGTGGAGCTATGATCCCAAAGCGCCTGAAGCGTCCGGGCATAAATTGCGGCAAGGTTGGGGTAGCCGCGGCATCGCTTACTGGAATGGCAAAGTCTATATTGGCACGCAGGATGGCCGCCTGATCGCCATCGATGCAAAAACCGGCGAGCCGGTCTGGACCGCCGAGACCATGACCAAGGACGATAACCGCTTCATCAGCGGGCCGCCGCGCGTGTTCGACGGAATGGTCGTGATTGGCAATGGCGGCGCGGACGAAGCCGCGATCCGGGGCTATGCCACCGCCTACGACGCGGAAACAGGCGAGCAAAAGTGGCGCTTTTACACCGTACCCGGCAATCCAGCGGACGGCTTTGAAAGCAAGGCCATGGAAATGGCTGCAAAGACGTGGTCGGGCGAATGGTGGAAGCATGGCGGCGGCGGCACCGTGTGGAACGCCATCACCTATGACCGGGAGAGCGACACGCTCTATCTCGGAACGGGCAACGGCTCGCCCTGGAACCACAAGATCCGTAGCGAAGGCAAAGGCGACAATCTCTTTCTCTGCTCGATCGTCGCGCTCAATGCGAAGACCGGCGAGTATAAGTGGCACTATCAGATCAATCCGGGCGAAAGCTGGGATTTCAATGCCGCGATGGACATGCAACTTGCCGACCTTTCTATTGACGGTAAGCCGCGCAAGGTTCTGATGACCGCGCCGAAGAACGGTTTTGTCTATGTCATCGATCGTACCAATGGCAAATTGATCTCTGCCAAGCCCTTCGTCACCACGACCTGGGCCAAGAGTATCGACCTGAAGACGGGCCGCCCCGTCGAAGAGCCGAATGTCCGCTATGAGGGTAGCCCATCGACCATCCGCCCCACGCCAGTGGGCGCGCATAGCTGGACGCCGATGGCTTTCAGCCCCCAATCGGGCCTGATCTACATCCCGGCCATCGACCTTGAAGCCACTTTTGACGATAGCGGGATCACAGCGGCCAATTGGAAGCGTGCGCCGGGCATGGCGCTCGATTATGGCGTGCGTCTGGATGTTGGCATTCCGGCGGGCGCAAAATCACTAAGCTATCTTGTCGCCTGGAATCCGGTCACACAAAAAGAGGCGTGGCGCCTGCCCACCCCAGGCCATTTCAATGGCGGGATAATGGCAACTGGCGGCAATCTGGTGTTTCAGGGGCATCTGGACAGCACTTTCACTGCCTATACCGCCAACAGCGGCAAAGCCCTGTGGAATTTCGATGCGAAAGCACCCATCGTAGCGCCACCGATCAGCTATCTTGTGAACGGCCGCCAATTTGTAACCGTGATCGCCGGCATGGGCACCAGCGCTGGCCTGTTCGGTCCGCTGCTCGCCCCGTTTGGCATAGATTACCGCATGCAGTCGCGCCGCGTCCTGACCTTCGCGCTTGACGGAAAAGCCACGCTGCCAGCCAAGGTAGCCTACAAGCCGCAAGCGGTCGACGATCCCGATTTCAAGCCCAATCCCGCCGCGTTCAAGGCCGGCGAAACTGTGTTCAATATGCGCTGCGCGGTGTGCCACGGCGGTGGTGCGATTGCGGGCGGTACGGCGCCGGATTTGCGCACATCGGGCACAATCCTGTCACCAGAGACGCTGTCCAGCATCGTTCACGATGGGGTGCTGGTCCCTAACGGTATGCCGCAGTTTCAAGAACTAAGCTCAGCCGAACTGGAGAATATTCGAACGTATCTGCGCACCCGTGCCGATGATTTGCGCAAGGGCCGCCCTTAGGCGGGGCGGAGGGGGAGGCGTCATCGGCCTCCCCTGTCCTTTCTACAGCTGCCGCACGGGATCTTTCCCATCCCATTCAGCCGCTGTCGCCTTTAGCATCCCGAACAGGTCCTTCATGCCCTGCCCCATCTCGATCAGTTCGATCATGGTACCGGGCATCAACACATCGGTTTCGAGATAGGCAAAGCGCGATATTGGCAGCACGGCCTCTATGGCCACACCGATCCCGGCCTCACGCGCTGCTGCCATCTGCGCATCATAATCGGTCGCGATCGTACCCAGGTGATGGACGCCCTGCCGCCCCGCATCCAGGAACTCCCGATAGGGTGAGGGCTGCGAACCGGGTTGGATGATCTCGATCATCGTATCCCCGCTGAAGGTGAGCGCTGCCGCGCCAAGAAAGTCATAATCCGGGGCAACTCGCTCTCCCCGTACCTCGATCCATTCGGCCTGCAGCGGCAGCGGAAACATGAAAAAGGGGCCAAGTCCCAACGTCCGAACCATATGGTCGATAGCTGGCTTCACATCTGGCACGACGTAAGCAACCTGAAAAACAGGCCCAAATAGCAGGCTCATACGATAATCCTCTCCAACGGCCTCAAAACATGCACATTGCACAGGGCCTATGCGCGAATGCGCTTGCAAAACAATCATGCATGTTTTTTATTGGCTGTCGAGCCGCATAAGACGGATTCGTCCACCATGCCGTGGGCACCCCAGAGGAGAGCGATAATGGCCGTCGAATACAGACTGTGGAATATCCACACCGGGACGCCACATCCGTTCAACGATCTGGCCCCGCCGATCGATAACGGCACCGATCGCTCAAGCCCCGACCGCTACCATGATACCGCTTATGCAAAGGCCGAGTGGGAGCGCGTATTTGCAAAAAGCTGGCTGGTCGCTTGCCCCCTGTCCGATGTGCGTGAACCGGGCGACTATGCAAAGTTCGATATCGGCAGCGAGAGTTTCATCATCGTTCATGGTGATGATGGCGAAATCCACGCCCATTATAATGTTTGCCCGCATCGCGGCAGCCAGCTCGTCCTTGCCGACACCGGAAGCGTCTCGCAGTTTACCTGCCCCTTCCACAGCTGGCAGTTCAGTTTGGAAGGCGAGAATATCGCGGTAACCGACCCGGACACGTTCCGTCCTGAAGTGCTATGCCATGATCTCAGCATGACGTCGGTCCGTTGCGAAGTTGCCGCGGGTCTGGTCTTCATCTCGATGGACCCTGATATTCAGCCGGTGAAGGAATGGCTGGCGCCCATACTCCCCCATCTCGAACTCTACGAAATCAACCGGATGCATGTCGTCCAGCACCGCAAGTCTGACTGGGGCGCCAACTGGAAAGGCGGCGTCGATGCGTTCGCGGAAATCTATCATCTCCATGCTGTCCATCCGCAGACCCAGTGCTTGATGGATGACCGCACCCAGATCGACCTTTATCCCGGTGGCCTCAGCCGTCAGTTTGTTCCTTTCGCGCAACCCAGCCCCCGGTTCGAGGACCAGGAAAGCGTCAACCCTGGCATCGCCATGATGCTGCGGGACGCAGGGATCGACCCGGCCAGCTTCAAGGGCACTGCCGCCGAAACCCGTGCGGCCATCCAGCAGGCGAAGCGCAAACGCGCAGCCGATCATGGACTGGATTACGACAAATTCAGCGACACCCAACTGAGCGATTCCACGGTCTACAGCCTGTTCCCCAATGCGCAGATCGGCTGCCATCCCGAAGCAATCTTCCTTCACCGCTTCCTGCCGCATGCGACGGATCCAAATCAGTTCACGTACGACACCTGCATCCTCTACCGCCATATCGATGCGCCCGGTTACTGTGCGCCGGCATGGATGGGCCTTGGCGATGACATCGATCTGACCGGAGAGATGCGCCCCGATATCGTTCACACCGGTCTTGGGGAACCGCCGGGACTTGGCGAGGTGCTGGACCAGGATTCCGATCTGCTGCCGATCGTTCAGGCAGGCGCGCGGTCGCGCGGATTTCGTGGCCCCCTATGGAGCGAGCAGGAAGCGCGCCTGCGCCACTTCCATGGCGAGCTCGATCGCAAGATGGCCGACGGGGACGCTGCATGAACTATGATCCGCGCAGCCGGGCTATCATCGATTCCCGGCACCCGTTCGACACTCCGGCACCTTATGTCGATAATGGCTCTGCGCGCCCGGACCCTGCGCGCTACACCAATCCCGATGTCGCAGCGGCGGAGTGGGAACGGGTGTTCACCAAGACCTGGCTGCTGGCCGGCCCGGTCAGCGATGTTCGCGAACCGGGTGACTGGATGCGCTTCGAGATCGGCGTCGAATCCTTCATTATCGTCCGCAAGGAGGATGGCGGCCTCGCGGCGCATTATAATGTCTGCCCCCATCGTGGCAGCCGTCTGGTGCTGGACGACGTAGGATCGCAGAACAGCTTCACCTGCCCCTTCCATAGCTGGAAGTTCGGGCTCGACGGACAAAATATTGCAGTGACGGATCCCGAGACATTCCGCCCGGAAGTGCTGTGCCACGGTGTCGATCTGTCTTCGGTCCGCGTTGAGGAAGCGGCCGGTCTCGTCTTCATCTCCATGTCGGATGACGTGCCACCGCTGAAGGACTATCTCGGCACCATCCTGCCCATGCTTGAAACCTATGAGATGGACCAGATGTACGTGGTCCAGCACCGCCGGTCGGACTGGGCGGCGAACTGGAAGGGCGGCATCGACGCCTTTTATGAAAGCTACCATCTCCACGCCATTCACCCGCAGACGATGGGCATGCTGGACGATCGCACCCATATCGATCTTTATGAAAATGGCATGAGCCGGCAGTTCGTACCCTTCGGCCAGCCCAATTCGCATTTACCGGACCAGCATGGGATCAACCCCGGCATTGCGACCATGCTGGAGGATGCCGGCATCGACGCGCAATCATTCCCGGGCACGGCCCTGGAAAGCCGTGCCGCCATTGCAAAGGCAAAGCGTGACCGCGCGACGCGCCTCGGGCTCGACTATGACCGGTTCAGCGATGCGCAATTGACCGACGCTACCATCTTCGGCGTGTTCCCCAACGCCCAGATCGGTTGCCATCCGGAGGCAGTTTTCCTGCACCGCTTCAAGCCCCATGCGGACGACCCCAACCAGTTCACGTACGACACGACCATCCTCTATCGCCATGTCGATGTCCCCGGTTATGGGGCGCCGTTGTGGATGGGGCTAGGCGATGAAGTGGACCTGAGTGGAGAGACGCGCCCCGATGTCGTCCACACAGCGCTGGGCGTCTCCCCCGGAATGGGCGAGGTGCTGGATCAGGATTCCGACCTTCTTCCCACGGTGCAGGCGGGTGCCCGATCGCGGGGATTCCGAGGTCCGTTGTGGGGCGAGCAGGAAGCGCGCTTGCGCCACTTCCATGTGCATCTGGATCAGTGGATGGATCGCGCTGAATAAGAACTGTGTCACTGGGATGCAGAGGCGGAAGATAAACCGCCCCTGCTTACCAGTGAGATAGAAATCCGGCTTAAAATGGTCGGATCGTCACCCCGTTATCCACCACCATCTCCGCGCCGTTCACGAAGCGCGATTCATCCGACGCCAGGAACAGGACCATGGCCGCGACATCTTCCGGTGCGCCGCTTTCGCCGGGTTTCAACACCCCTGCTGCCACCGGCTTTGCCTGACCCGGCCGCCCTTCGGCTTGCTGCACCATAGGCGTCTCGATGGAACCCGGGTGCACGGAATTGCAGCGGATCTTGTAGCCTTTTTCCTGACACATGACGGCTACCGATTTGGTCAGCGCGCGCACAGCTCCTTTGGCAGCGGAGTAGGCAAAGAAGATCGGATAGCCGAGCAGCGCGCCCGTGGACGACATGTTGATGATCGATCCGCCGTCATTCTTGTTCATCAAAGGGATGGCATATTTGCATCCCATGAACACGCCGTCGCTCATGACGGCATTAACCCAACGATACTGCTCCAGCGTAGTCTCTTCGACGTCCGCACTCAGCACGACTCCTGCATTGTTGACCAAGATGTCCAGCCGTCCAAATTGCTTTTCGATCGCAGCCATCGTTGCGATCCAGCCTTCTTCAGACGCAACATCCTGCTCCATCGCGACCGCGCCGTTGCCGATCCGATCCGCGACAGCCTGCGCCGCTGCCAGCCGGACATCGCTGACCACAACGCGCGCGCCCTCGCGCGCCAGCGCCTCGCTGTCGGCTGCGCCCAAGCCAGATCCGCCGCCCGTTACCAAGGCTACTTTGCCATCAACACGGCCCATTTCACGCTCTCCCAATGCTCGGGTCCGCCCGCAGCGGGCTGGCACCCATTGAGGCTGATCCTAACCTCTCAAGCTGGGCCGTCTAGATAAAAGACATTCACGATTGTTTTTATTATCTTAGAGGCTAGGATACGCATCACTATGCGAGAGGTTCTGATGATTTCCCATATCCCATCGAAAACCCTTCCAGCCGGGACATTCAATATGGCAGAGTCTTGCTGAATGGCCCTCCATCGCATTGCCGCAGTGTCCGAGATACCTGAAGGTTCAAGCCGCGCATTTACCATCGGAGAGCGTTCGGTGCTTCTCTGCCACTCCTCGGCTGGCATGTTCGCGGTCGAAAACATGTGCAGCCACGCTTATGCCTTGCTGGAAGGTGGCAAGATAAAGGGACCGTATATCTTCTGCCCCCTGCACGGGGTACGCTTCGATCTGCGAAATGGCACACCCAATGGGAACCTCACCAAGAAACCGCTTGCGGTGTATTCTCTAGAAATAGTCGGGGAAGAAGTTTTTGCCGATCTTCTCGACGACTAGGCTGGGTACTGTCATACGCTATTATTCAGATAGGCCACAGCGATAGCTTTACCGCGGACTTGCAGTCCTTGTGACAGAGCAGTTACATCCATTTTGAACGCCTCGCTATAGTTGCCATCCATCACCGCCCGGCATCCTGCAGAGCTGTTCTGTTGGCCTTGCGAAGCTTGCTTATCTAGCGGCAGAGCCGCAAAGCGATCCTGCTTCCTGCTATTGCTTCGCGAGATTGACGGTGAAAATTTTGAATGTGACGCGCGGTTGGAAATCGGGCGCGAGTTCGTGGTCCTTCCTGGGGCTGATCGCCGGGCTGCTGTTCTTTTTGATCAGTGGAACCGTCGCCTATCGCAATATCCAGAGCTTGCGAGAAAGCGACGAAGCGATCCGCCACACGCATACGGTCCTGATCGCGCTGGGCGAGCTTCTCTCCTCGACCCAGGACGCCGAAACGGGACAGCGGGGGTACCTTCTGACCGGCAACGATCGCTATCTCGAGCCCTATATCGCAGCTGTCGCCGAGACCACCAGTCATCTCGAGCACGTTGCGGAGCTGACCCGAGACAATCCCCTCCAGCAAAATAACGTCACTACGCTGCAACGCCAGATCAACGCGAAGCTGGCGGAATTGCGTGAAACGGTCGAACTGCGGCGCGCACAGGGGTTCGATGCCGCGCTTGCCGTGGTTACGACCGATCGCGGCAAGACAGCGATGGATGCCATACGCTTGCAATTGCGCGGTATGGAGCAGGAAGAACTGCGTCTCCGCCAGATCCACTTGGATGAAATGGCGGCCGCTTCCCGAACGGCCATCACCACTTCGGTTGTCTCCAGCGCGCTTGGGCTGGTCCTGACGATTGCCATTTTCGTGCTGCTGATGCGGAACGGCCGCAGCCGGGCGCGGCAGCAGTGGCTGCAGTCCGGCGAGGTTGGCTTGGCCACCGCGATGATGGGCGACAAGTCGGTCGAGGAGTTGAGCGACACAATTCTCCGCTTCCTCGCGCAGCGTTTGGGTTGCCAAGGCGGTATCCTGTTCAAGGGCGAAGGCGGCCGCTTCCACCGCATGGCCGCACTGGGCGTTCCCGCCGATGCCGCTGTGACGTCGGCCTTCAGCAACGGCGAAGGCCTGCTCGGGCAGGTTGCGGCCGATGGACGCACGATGGTCCTCAACGATGTACCCGAAGGCTACCTGACGATCGGTTCCGCTTTCGGACGGGACCGGCCCCGTCATTTGGTCATCGTTCCAGCAAAGGCCGACGGGACCGTGAACGCGGTGATCGAACTGGGGTTCTTCGATGCCATCGACGACGCCGCTCTCGAATTGCTCGAGCAGTCCTCGGCAGCTATCGGTATTGCGCTGCGTTCCGCACGCTTCCGCACGCAATTGCAGGTTGCACTGGAGGAAACCCAGCGCCAGTCCGAGGAACTGCAGACGCAGAGCGAGGAACTGCGCGTTGCCAACGAAGAGCTGGAAGAACAGTCAACCGCGCTCAGGGAATCGCAAGTTCGGCTCGAGCAGCAACAAGTCGAACTGGAACAGACCAACAGCCAGCTGGAAGAGCAGGCCCAGACGCTGGAAGTGCAGCGCGACGATCTTGAGCGCGCCAGCGCGACGTTACAGCTGAGGGCGCGCGAACTGGAGCAGGCCAGCCAGTACAAGTCCGACTTCCTCGCCAACATGTCTCACGAATTGCGCACCCCGCTCAATTCGCTGCTGATCCTGTCGAAGCTCCTGGGCGACAATCCCAATGGCAATCTGTCGGACGACCAGGTCAAGTTCGCGCGGACCATCGAATCTTCGGGCAACGATCTGCTCACGCTGATCAACGACATCCTCGACCTGTCGAAGATCGAGGCCGGGCACATCGAGATGCGGCCTGCTCCGGTTCCGCTCGAGCGGCTCGTCGGCGATATCCGGCAGCTGTTCCAGCCGGTAGCGCAGGAGCGGAAGCTCGATTTCGACATCACGGTTGCTGCCGACTGCCCGCGTGTGATCGAAACCGATCGCATGCGGTTGGAGCAGGTGCTCAAGAATCTTCTGTCCAACGCGCTCAAGTTCACCGAGCGCGGCAGCGTCACAATGGCAATAGCCGATGTCGATGCCGACCGCATAAGCTTCTCGGTCAAGGACACCGGGATCGGCATTTCCCCAGATCAGCAGGCCGATATCTTCGAAGCCTTCCACCAGGCCGACGGCACGATCAGCCGGCGCTTCGGCGGCACTGGCCTTGGCCTGTCGATTTCGCGCGAACTCGCCCGACTGCTTGGCGGAGCGATCACGCTCGATAGCAAGCCCGGCGAAGGCAGCACGTTCACGCTTACCCTACCGATGGCTTACGACCCGGCGGCGGTCGCACCGCGCGATCTTGCCATGCGGGAATCGCTTCCGGCTGAAGCGCCCGCTGCGTCGGTGCCCAAGCCGGCGGCGCGGGCACCACGCAAGTCCGCCGTCTGGGCGATCGAGGATGATCGCAGCGCGCTTACCGAGGGGCGCCGCCTGCTGCTGGTCATCGAGGATGACGAGGTCTTCGCCTCGATCGTTTGCGAGTTGTCGCGGGAGATGGGCTTCCAGTGCATCATCGCCGGATCTGCCGAAGAGGCAATCCGTCTCGCCCGCGAGTTCAAGCCCAGCGCCGTTGTTCTCGACCTGGGGCTGCCCGACCAATCAGGCCTGACCGTGCTTGACCGGATGAAGCACGACGATGAAACGCGGCACATCCCGATCCACGTCATTTCGGCGGCCGACCATAGCCAGACCGCACTGGCGCTCGGCGCGGTCGGTTACCTGATGAAACCCGCCCGGCGCGAACAGCTGGCCGAGGTTCTCGCCGGCCTGCAGGACAAGCTCGCCGCGCGCATGCGCCGCGTGCTTATCGTGGAGGATGACCCGGTCCAGCGGGATGCCGTCGGCAAGCTGCTGCTCTCGGGCGACGTCGAGACGGTGGGCGTGGGCACGGCGGCAGAATGCCTGGAACAACTTCGCCAGCAAACGTTTGACTGCATGGTGCTTGACCTATCGCTCCCTGACGCTTCCGGATTTTCCCTGCTCGAAAGCCTGAGCCAGGATGGCGACCACGGATTTCCGCCCGTGATCGTTTACACGGGCCGCGATCTTTCGGCTGGTGAAGAGCAGCAACTGCGCCGCTATTCGGACTCGATCATCATCAAGGGCGCGAAATCTCCCGAGCGGCTGCTCGACGAGGTATCACTGTTCCTGCACCAGGTCGTATCCGAACTTCCGCCCGAGCAGCGCAAGATGATCCAGCAAGCGCGGCATCGCGACGCGGCGCTGGAAGAGCGTCGGATTCTGATCGTCGAGGACGATGTCCGCAACGTCTACTCGCTGACCAGCATCCTTGAGCCGCGCGGGGCAATCATCAAGATCGCGCGCAACGGCCAGGAAGCGATCGATGCGCTGAACGCAGCGGCTGAAGACCCCGCTCAAGCGATCGATCTTGTGCTGATGGACGTCATGATGCCGGTCATGGACGGGCTTACCGCCGTCCGCGAGATCCGAGGCGATCGGCGATGGACGAAATTGCCGATCGTCATGCTGACCGCCAAGGCCATGCCTGACGACCAGCAGAAGTGCCTGGAGGCCGGCGCCAACGATTACATGGCCAAGCCGATCGACGTCGACAAGCTGCTCTCGCTCGTTCGGGTGTGGATGCCGCGATGAGGCCGGTCGCGTGAGCAACAGCGTCGAGGATATCGAAATCCAGCTGCTGCTGGAGGCGCTGTATCAGCACTATCACTATGACTTCCGCCACTACACCCGGGCGTCGATCAAGCGGCGGCTGATCCAGGCGCGCAGCAAGCTGGGTTTCGCCAGTTTCTCGGCCATGCAAGCACAAGTGCTGCACGATCCGGCGATGCTCCCGCGCCTGCTCAATTACCTGACCGTCCAGGTCAGCGAGATGTTTCGCGATCCCTCCTACTTCCGGGCCATTCGCGAAACGGTGATCCCGCATCTGCGGACCTATCCCTCGCTCAAGGTCTGGGTGGCCGGCTGCAGCAATGGCGAGGAACTCTATTCGCTGTCGATCCTGTTTCGCGAGGAGGGACTGGGCGACCGCACGCTGTTCTACGCCACTGACATCAACCCCAATGCGCTTCAGGCGGCCGAGGCAGGCATCTATCCCCTTGACCAGATCCGGACCTTCACGGAAAACCACCAGAACTCCGGGTCGCGCTCTTCGCTGTCCGACTATTACACGGCGGACTATGGCCGCGCCGTGTTCGACAAGTCACTGCGATCACAGGTGGTGTTCTCGGATCACAGTCTCGTAACCGATGCGGTATTCGCCGAGATGCACCTGATTTCCTGCCGCAACGTGCTGATCTATTTTGATCGCCAGCTGCAGGACCGCGCGCTCGGACTGTTTCGCGAATCGCTGACGCGCAAGGGCTTCCTCGGCCTGGGATCGAAGGAAAGCCTGCGCTTCTCGGCGCATGGCGGCGCTTTCTCCGACTTCGTCCGCGAGGAAAAGATCTACCGGAGGAACGACGGATGACAGCGGATCGCAGAAAAGTGATCGCAATCGGTGCCTCGGCCGGCGGCGTTCAGGCGCTGCTGCGAATTCTGCCGGCTTTGCCCGCCGACTTCCCCTGCCCGATCCTGATCGTGGTTCACGTGCCTCCCAACCGCGATAATGCGCTGGTTGCGCTGTTTGCGCAGCGATGTCAGATCGCCATCAAGGAAGCCGAAGACAAGGAAGCGGTGACCAGCGGGGTGGGTTACTTCGCGCCCGCCGACTATCACCTTCTCGTGGAGGCCGATGCCACGCTGGCGCTGTCACTGGATGAGCCAGTCAATTATTCGCGACCGTCCATCGACGTTCTCCTTGAGGCCGCCGCCGATGCTTTCGAACATGATCTGACCGCGATCATCCTGACGGGGGCCAATAATGACGGAGCAGTGGGCGCGGCCGCCGTTGCTGCCGCAGGGGGGAATGTGATTATCGAGGATCCCGCCGAAGCGGAAGTGCCGACGATGCCGGCGGCGGCGCTCTCCGCCTGTCCTTCCGCCAAGGTGATGCAGTTGCCGGACATCACTTCCTACCTCCTGCGATTGGGGCAAGCATGATGGGTGAAAGCCAACCGATCAAATTCCTGCTGGTCGATGACCTTGAGGAAAACCTGCTGGCGCTGAAGGCGCTCCTCCAGCGAGACGGCCTCGCGTTCGAGACGGCCCGTTCGGGTGAGGAGGCGCTTGAACTGCTCCTGATCCACGATTTCGCGCTGGCGCTGCTCGATGTGCAGATGCCGGGCATGGACGGCTTCGAACTGGCCGAATTCATGCGCGGCAACGAACGATCCAGCCACATTCCGATCATTTTCGTAACGGCCGGAAGTGCAGCGCCGGTTCGCCGGTTCCGGGGCTATGAAGCCGGGGCGGTGGATTTCATTCAGAAGCCCATCGAGGGCGATATCCTGCGCTCCAAAGCGGAGGTCTTCTTCGATCTGTATGACCAGCGCCGCCAGATCGTTGCGCAGCGCGATGAACTGGCCGCGCTCGCTGGGGCATTGCAGGCTGCGGACCGCCGAAAGAATGAATTCCTCGCCATATTAGGCCATGAGCTGCGTAATCCCGTCATGGCGCTCGGCAACGGCCTCGATTTGCTGGAACGACGCGAAGGCACCGACAGTGCCTGCGAGATCAGGGGTCATATGGGACGCCATGTTCGGCATCTCTCGCGGCTCGTTGAGGATCTGCTTGATATTGGCCGTATCGATCAGGGCAAGATATCGCTCAAAAAAGAGCGCCTTACGCTGCAGGACGTGCTCGATTTCGCAATTGATGCCAATCGGCCCATCATTGAGACGGCGCGGCACACGCTCACTCTCGACATCCCTGCCGAGCCAATCTGGCTTGATGCGGACCATGCCCGCATTGCTCAGATCATCAGCAATCTGCTTGGCAACGCCGCAAAATACACGCCATTAGGCGGCGAGATCAGCCTTGTGGTTCATCATGCGGGCCGATGGGCGCAGATCGAGGTCTCGGACACAGGCGTCGGCATCCCGATCGAGATGCAGAGCAGAATTTTCGAAATGTTCGCGCAGGTCAACGGCCAGAGCGGCGCAATGCCGGGAGGACTGGGCATCGGGTTGGCCCTGGTCAGACAGTTGGTGGCGCTGCATGACGGATCGATCTCTCTCAAGCGCAGCGTGCCCGGCGAGGGAAGTACGTTTCAGGTGTGCCTCCCGACCGCCGAGGGTGGTTCGACTGCCGCGCAGGACGCGCGATGACTTTGATCGATCCCGCCCCCTGAAAAGACGACACCACGAACCTATATCGGTGTCAGAACAGTACTTTCCACGGATGCAGGTAAAATGGCCAATGGCTGGGCGCCCGAGGGCGCCGTTCAGGATCAGATCGAGAACAGCGTGAATGACGCGCTGGCCAGCGCGCGGGCGCGGATGCCTTCGGGAGAGGGTCTCGCCGAATGCGAGGACTGCGGCGAGCAGATACCGAAGGCGCGTCGCAAAGCGCTGCCAGGCGCGCGCACGTGCGTTGCCTGCCAGTCGGCCCGCGACAAACGACCGATCTACGCGGGCTTCAACCGGCGCGGCAGCAAGGACAGCCAACTGCGCTGAGCCTCTCTTGATGATGCTCGATCTGTTCAACGCGCCCATCGTGCCCGGCCTGTCCTTGCGCGAAGGGTTCCTGATGGCGGACGAAGAGCCCGACCTCATCGCGCGCATAGACGCAACGGCACTCGCCCCCTTTAAATTTCAGCAGTGGACCGGCAAGCGGCTGACCCGCTCGTTCGGTTGGAACTATGATTTCGAAAGCGGCGATTTTGCGCCGGGCGAGCCTATGCCGGAATGGCTGCTTGCGCTCAGGGACAGGGCCGCAGACTTTGGCCGTCTCGATCCCGACGACCTCGTGCAAGCGCTGCTTATTCGGTACGATCCGGGCGCCGGGATCGGGTGGCACAAGGATCGTTCGGTTTTTGGCGAAGTCGTGGGCATTTCGCTCGGGCAGGAAGCGATCTTGCGGCTGCGCCGTCGCGATACTGCAGGGTTCACGCGCGCGAAGGCGGCGCTCCTACCCCTGTCGGCATACCATCTTTCGGGCGAAGTGCGTCACCAGTGGGAGCACAGCATCGCCCCGATGGACCTGCCGCGATGGTCTATCACCTTCCGCAGCCTCGCGCAGGTTTAAGGACCAAGGCATTAAGATAGAACGTGTATCGGCCTGCCTGACCGATGCGATACGGTCAGGCAGACGGTTACAAGCTCGTCAGGGCACGATGACATATTCGGGGTTGGCCACCGCAAATGCGGCATCCCGATCGGCCGCTGGCGGGTAGATCCAGATGCGGTTGATTTCCTGCTTGATCTTCTTGCCTTCATCGCGCGTGAAATGGACCTGCCGGTCCCACCCTTCGGTATAAAGCGCACCCCACTCACCAAGGTCCAGACAGGTCACGTATTTGGGCTGACTGTAGGGATGCAGGTCCAAACCCACCAGTTCGGCCGCCGCATTATGTCCCGCTACCCGGCCGAGGCTCATCGCATGCTGGCACGACATCGGAGCAAAGTTCCCCTGATCGTCCGTAGCGGCCAGCACGGTATCGCCGGTAACGAAAATGCCGTCGCTGGCCGGCGCACGCAGGAACGCGTCACCGATGACACGGCCCAGCGCATCATGGTCCCCCGACACCTGAGTGGCGATCGCGCTGGCGCGCATGCCTGCCGACCAGACCAATGTGTTCGTATCGATTCGCTCACCCGAAGAGAGCGTCACACTCTCCGCGTCCACCGCCACCACCCGCACGCCCGGACGGGTTTCGACGCCTGACTCGCTCAAAGCCTCTTGAACAAACGGCAAGGCATGTTCGCCCATCGACAGGCCGACAACCGGCGCGGTGTCGACGATGATGACGCGATGATCGACATCGACACCCAGCGCTGCACGCAAGCGGATGGGCATTTCGGTAGCGGCTTCCAACCCGGTGAAGCCACCTCCGGCAATCACCACCGTATTGCGCGCCAGCGTTTCAGGTTGATCGGCCAGCGCCGTCAGATGCGCATCCAGATCTTGCGCGCTTTTCCACTGATCGGTGTTGAAGCCGTGGTCGGCCAAGCCGGGAACATCGGGCTGGAACAATTGGCTGCCTGCCGCCAACACAAACCGGTCATAGCCCACAGTCTCTACGCTACCATCGTTCTTTGCGATGGTGAGCATCTTGGCCGCGGCATCGACGGTTTCCACAAGTCCGCCGATATGAGCTACGCCAACCGCGGCCAGAAGGCCCGAAATGTCGGGGGTCATGTTGTCGAGCACCGCCTCGTAAAGGCGCGGACGGATGGTGACGCTTGGCGTGGGCGAGACGACGGTGATCGCAACCTCGCCTTCCTTGCCCGCCAGAGCAACGGCGCGGGCTGCCGAGATGGCCGCCCACATTCCGGCAAAGCCAGAGCCGGCGATAACGATGCTCTTGGTCATGGTATGTCTCCATTCGATGGGGGCCGGGCGCACGTCATCGTTCCGCCGCGCCCACTGTCAGGCGTGAAGGAGCTTCCTCGGAGCGACCGGCGGGAGGGCCGAGAAAGAAATGTCAGGGAGAAAATGCGCCTGCGCGGCGCTCTATTTACCCGGGCGCATCGCGCGGGGGCTTGCCGCGCCCCCTGCCCTTGAGCCGGCTATCAGTCCACGCCTGGACATCCTTGAAAAACTGGTCGGGCGCCTTGCGGCCAAAGCGGTTGGCCACATCGGCAAGCGATTGGTTCGCCAGACTGTCGCGCATCGCCTTCTCAGCCTGCAACATCACAGCATGCACGGCGCACACCCCGCCCGTCGCCCAAGCCGGCGGGCTATCGCCAAAGATTGCGCAGCGCTCGCGCACTTCCTGACAATCGAACAGCGGCTTATCACCCTCGATCGCGTCTACGATTTGCAGGAAGCTGATGTCTTTGGCAGCACGGCCCAGCCGGTAGCCACCCCGCACACCCTCGCTGGCGGCAACGATTCCCGCCTTTTCGAGCCTGGGTAAAATCTTGGCCAGGAAGCTGGGAGAAATCCCTTGCAACTCCGCAAGGTCGCGGCTGCTCAGCGCGGTTTCGTCAGAACCGACAAGCCACAGCAGGCAGTGGATGCCATATTCAACAGAGGTGGTCAGATGAGCCATAACGCGGACTATAACGGTCTGCGTTCACCTGTCAACTAAAACGCAGACTGTTGTAGTCCGCGTTGTGAAACGACTTTTCGTGAGAGGGAGACTGAACTGGCTTTTCAGCCAGCATCGCGCTTTGTTGCCTCGCCCCCCAACTGCGCGCACTGGGCCCGGGCAACGGCAAAAGGCCCTGTCAGCAGCTCGGCTGACAGGGCCTCGACCGCCCATAATCAGGCCTCGGCCGTCATCTCCAGGTGGACCTCGATGTTTCCGCGCACTGCGTGGGAATAGGGGCAAACCGTGTCGGCTTCGGCCACCAGGGCTTCGGCATCGGCGGGATCCAACCCTGGCAGCGCAATGGCAAGTGTCACGGCCAGTTTGAACCCCTTGTCGGCGCGCGGGCCGAGACCAACGGTGGCGCTGACGCTGGCATTGGCAGGGACGGCTGCGTGCTTTCCTTGCGTACCGACGAACTTCATCGCGCTGAGGAAGCATGCGGCGTAACCAGCGGCGAACAGTTGCTCGGGATTATTGCCTTGGCCGTTCCCGCCGAGCTCCTTTGGCGACGCCAGCGCGACTTCGAATGTGCCGTCGTCCGTGCGAGCGCGGCCATCGCGGCCGCCGGTGGCTGTGGCACGGGTGGAATAGAGAATCTTGGTCATTTCCATGGTCCTTCTTGCTTGGTGTCTGTCTGGGGGATCAGTTGCCGAAGGCGCCCCGCAGGCGTGCGGCACCCTGGGAAATGGCAGCGCGTGCAGGTTCGCTCGCGGCCAGCGGATTGAGCATTACGAAATCGTGCATCGTGCCATTGAAGCGGGTGGTGGCGACTGGCACTCCGGCTTCGATCAGGCGGCGGCCATAGGTCTCGCCCTCGTCACGCAGCAGGTCGTTTTCCGCTACGATGATGGTGGCTGCGGGAAGACCTGAAAGCTGGTCGATCGAAGCGCGCAGCGGGAAAGCGAGCACATCCTGACGATGTTCGGCAGGGAAGTTCGCCGCAAGGAAGTAATCCATCGCCTTGCGGGTCAGAAAAGGCCCTTTGCCGAATTCGCGGTACGAGGCATTTTCCGAAACATCGTCGGTCACCGGATAGAACAGCAACTGGTGGCTGATCTTTGGCCCGGCGCGATTCTTGGCCATCATGGTAACGGCAATGGCCATGTTGCCGCCGGCGCTGTCGCCCGCCACGGCCAGCCGCGTGCCGTCGATGCCCAGCGCCGCGCCATTGGCTGCGACGTGTTCGAGCGCTGCGTAGGCTTGTTCGTTATTGACCGGATAGCGGACTTCGGGGGCGTTGTCGTATTCAACGAAGACGACCGCAGCGCGGGCCTGCACCGCCAACTCGCGGATCAGGTGATCATGGGTATTGCGATCGCCCATCACCCAGCCGCCGCCGTGATAATACAGGACCGCGGGCAGATTGCCCTGTTCCGCGACCGGGCGAACGATGCGGATGCGCACGGCGCCAGTCGGCCCGATTTTCCAGACCAGGTCCTTGGTGCTGGTGGCGGCGGAAGCCTCAACCTTGTCGGCCTGCACGCCGGCCAGCACGGCGCGGGCATCGGCATAGTCGAGTTGGTAGATTGGCTGGCCAGCGGCCGCTGCTTTGGCAAAACTCGCGGCAGCGGGTTCCAGCGTTCCGGCAAAGGAGGGGGTGGGCGACAGCGCCAGCAAGACGCTGGAGGTCAGGGCGGAGATCAGGATCGATTTGGTCATGGCAGTGCTTCCCTTGGTTTAACTCGTTCACGATTGGATCGTGTGCGATCTAAATACGCGATCAAATCACCCTGTCAACCCTTGCGATTAAATCGTGTGCGATTTATATGCGTGACATGACCAAAGCCACTCTCTCTGCCCCTGCAGGCAACCCGCTCGATCAGTTCCTCTGCTTTTCCGTCTATGCGGCGGGACTGGCTTTCAACCGTGCCTACAAGCCGCTGCTCGATCCCTACGGCATCACCTATCCGCAATACCTCGCGCTGGTGGCGCTGAGCAGCAAGGATGGGCAGACGGTCAGCGAACTTGGTGAGAAGCTGCACTTGGAGTCGAACACCCTCACCCCGCTAATCAAGCGGCTGGAAGCGGCTGGACTGGTCACACGCACACGCGACAGTCAGGATGAACGGGTTGTCCGTTTAAGTCTGACCGAGGCTGGCCACAACCTTGCCGAAACGGCAATAGGCTGCGTCCCGGCAGCAGTCCTCAAAGCCACCGGGATGGATCACGTCTCGCTGAAAGCGCTGAACGACGAGCTTGTCGCTTTGGGTGCGGCACTACGAAACCCCGCAGCCCAATAAGATCATTCAGTCGCGATTTCGGCGAGCAGTCCTGATGTCGCACCCATTTTTGGGATGATCACATGCATCCAGAGTCGTCGGTAGTAAGGAGATGACTTAGGCCTCATTGCCCATCTCGAACCCGAACATGCGATCGAGCGAGCAGGCTCCAGCGCCGCGCGCAGTCCCCAGCAGGGCTGCTGACCTGATAAACGCAAGGCTGACTATTTGCCGGAGCCTTCCGATTGAAAGTGCGTTGTGTGAGGACATCAGGAGATTGTCATGCTCAAGCTCATTGCATTTGGAACCCTTGGCTACGCCGCTTTGCGCTTCCTTAAAGCCGGCAAGCGCCCCACAATTCACAACGACGCCCCACGGCTCGCAGGCGGCCCGTTGAGCAGCCGCGCTACGGTCCAGTCCACCCCTGACGCACCTCCTCCAAACGCCTGAATGGGCCATCCAAGGTGACCGGCCCCTTCTGTGTCGAAAAGGCAAAAGCGATTTGGTTTCATGCGCCAGGTTGCCGTCGCAATCGGGCAATTGAAGTGCCTTGGCGTACTTTGTGCGAGGGGCAGGCGTGACTTCCGCTAAGCCCCTGCCCTCAAACCGTGACTACGCCGTCGGCTTGGCGCGGGCGTTTGGTGGCGCGGTGATCTTCGGCTTACCTCTTTTGATGACTATGGAAATGTGGTCGCTGGGGACGTTCGTCAATCCTGTGCGCCTTGCCCTGTTCGTCGCCTCGAATTTTATTGTGCTTGTGGTCTTGTCCCGGTTCGGAGGATTCGAGCCCACCTCCACTTTGAGCGAAGACGTCCTTGATGCACTAGGGGCCTATGCGGTCGGAATATTGACCTCAGCCTTGATCCTCGGTCTGTTCGGGATTTTGTCCTCAAAGATGCCTCTCACGGAATTTTCCGGCATGATTGCAATGCAATCGATCCCTGCCAGCTTCGGCGCCATGCTCGCCCGCAAGCAGCTTGGCAGCGGCGAAAGCCAGAAATCCGAAGATCAGCAGACCCGGTCGGATGGCTATGCCGCGCAGCTGTTCCTGATGCTGGCGGGAGCGCTGTTTCTTGCATTCAATGTGGCGCCCACCGAAGAGGTAATCCTGATCGGATTCAAGATGACGCCGTTGCACAGCCTCGCTCTCATCGGCGCATCTCTGCTCATCCTGCATGCATTCGTATTTACCGTGGGTTTCCCCGGACAGGAACAGCCTCCCGAAGGTTACGGCCCGTTGCGCCTGTTCGCCACCTACACCCTGGCGGGTTACGGGATCGCTATACTCGCCAGCACTTACATACTGTGGACTTTTGGCAGGCTGGACGGGTCCGCACTGCAGGTGATTGCCGGGAGCCTGACTGTTCTCGGATTTCCCGCGTCCGTGGGTGCGGCCATTGCCCGCCTTGTCGTTTAAGGAGTGAACCCTTGAGCCAACGTCCCTCGATAACGGCGGGCACGCCACTGCTCGAATGGATCGCTGCTGGCATTGGTCTCCTGTGCCTGCTTTTTCTGCTCGGAGCGATCAGCTACGGTTGGCTGCAAGGCGGCGTGCAAATGTCACCCGATATCGTCGTTAAGTCGGATGCGGCGTCCCGAAGGAGCGATGGCTATGTCGTGACATTCGAAGCGTTCAATCGCGGAGATGAAACGGCGGCTTCCCTGGATATAGAAGGACGCCTGCTGGCAGGCGATCGCGTAATCGAGACCAGCAAGGCGACCATCGACTACGTCGCGGGTCATGGCTCTGCAGAAGGTGGCCTGTTCTTCGTCCATGACCCGGCGAACCTGACTATCGAAGTGCGGCCCCTCGGTTTTCAGAAACCGTAGTCGCCATTCATGCCGGACAATCAGGCATACGCCGGCACGCAGGGCAACGGATGCCAAAGCTAGGCGTCGGCTCTCCCGGCGGGATGACGGCCTTCCTTGAACTCTTCAATCAGCTTTGCGCAAAACGCAGGAAGATCGTCCGGCGTGCGGCTTGTGACCAGGCCCTTGTCTACGACAACCTCTTTATCCACCCAACTGCCGCCGGCATTTTCAATGTCGGTGCGCACGGTGGGAAACGAAGTAAGGGTGCGCCCCTTCACGACGTCAGCCTCGACCAGCAACCAGGGCGCATGGCAGATCGCGCCGACCGGCTTGCCAGCTTCGAAGAAAGCCCGCACGAATGCGACAGCTTGTTCGCTGCCGCGAAGCTTGTCGGAGCCGACGCTGCCGCCGGGGATGACCAGACCGTCAAACTCGTCTGCAGACACCTCGCCGAAAGACTTGTCGACCGAATAGCTGCCGCCGGGATCGAGATCATTATTGTTGGTCTCTGCAGACCCGCTTTCCATACTGATCACAGTAACTTTGGCGCCAGCATTTTCCAGCGCCTCCTTGGGCTTCACGAACTCAGGCTCTTCCGTGCCGCGGGGTGCAATGAGGATTGCGATAGAGCGATTATCGAGGGACATGACATCTCCAGTAGGACAAGAGCACACCATCATCCTTCGCTACCGCGATCGGAGTGGTGTGCCAGACGCTCACTCAACGGCTTGCGGCTGTCGTTGATCCCGGCATGAGGTACTTTGCGTGGAATCGCACCAGAAGCGCGACAATCTGGTTTGGTGATCTGGTGCATGCATGAGCCCAACCTCAGTGGCTCGCACGATTCCTTGTCGTGCCAGTAGGAGGCACTACCTGCTGACACAACCACGCCGGACTGTGGTGCAGCAACTCACCCTCTCAC
>CAZCUS010000004.1:0-89404 GCA_964502105.1 uncultured Novosphingobium sp.
GACCGACGCGATCGGCCGCACCTGGCAGGTCGGCACGATCCAGTCCGATCGCGTGCTGCCCGAACGCCTTGATGCAAGCTATGTCGCGGAGGATGGCGCACGCCATCGCCCGGTCATGTTGCACCGCGCGATCTTCGGTTCCTACGAGCGGTTCATCGGCATCCTGATCGAGCATTTCGCTGGCAGGCTGCCGGTATGGCTCGCCCCGTTGCAGGCGGTGGTCGCGACGATCGTCTCCGACGCGGACGCCTATGCCGCCGACGTGACCGCGCAACTCAGGGCTGCAGGCATCCGCGTCGAGACGGACATGCGCAACGAGAAGATCAACTACAAGGTGCGTGAGCATTCGTTGCAGAAGGTTCCGCACCTGCTGGTGGTCGGCAAGCGCGAGGCCGAGGAAGGCACCGTCGCGATCCGCACGCTGGGCGAGCAGCAGCAACGGTTCATGCCGCTGGCCGAAGCCATCGCGATGCTGAAGGCCGAAGCGACGCCGCCCGACTTGCGGTAGGGTTTATTTGGTTTGCTGATTCAGCCCAGCTGAATCGGCACATCAATCCTGCGTAGCCGCAACCTTGTCATGAAACACCACGCTGTCGCCGAGCGGCAGGCGGGTGGTGCGTGTGGCATTGGCTGGCGCGTCCTCGTCGGCATAGCCGAAAGATATGCCGAACAGGCAGATGAGATCGGCGTCGATGTTGAACAACTCGCGCAGAGCGCCGGGATAGTAGCTCAGCGCCCCTTGCGCGCAGGACGACACGCCGTGGGCCTGCATCGCCAGCATCAGGGTTTGCGCGTACATGCCGCAGTCCGCCGCTTCACGCATGCCGAACTCGCGCTGCAGGAACATGAACGCCACGTGCGGGGCGTCGAAGAAGCGGAAATTGCGCAGACCTGAAGCAGTGCGCGCCTCGATATCCTCGCGGGCGATGCCGGTCGCCGCGAACAGCGCCTTGGCAGCCTCGATCTGGCGTCCGCGGTAGATGCCGGGATAGGATGTATAATACGCGACATCGGCGTCGATCGGCTGCGTCGTCGCACAAGCGAACATCACCTCACGCGCCTTCGCAATCGCATCACCCGAAGCGACATGGACGATCCAGGGCTGCGTGTTGCAGTTCGACGGCGCATATTGCGCGACCTCGAAGATGTGGCGCAGAAGCGCGTCAGGAATTGGATCGGGGCGGTATGCCCGGGTCGAATGGCGCGACTTGATGAGGGTTTCGAAATCGGCGGCGCTGGGCAGATCTGTCATGTCGCGATTATTGCGGCCCAATTCATCCGGCACAAGGTCTCACCGCGCCAGCGTCTTGTCCCAATCCGACAATCAGAACGGCAGCGCGCGCTCCGCCATGATCAGCGCAAAGGCGCAGCCGCACACGATGCACGAACGCAGCAGCCCATCGTCGAGCGAGAGCGGCGCTGCCTGGAATCGGGCGATCACGTAAGCCATGGATTGTGTCCTGCGCCCGAACCCGTTGCCAAAGCGTTAATGCGATTTCCCGCCCGCCCCACCGCGCGGGATGCCGGCGGACACAATAAAAGACCCGGTGGCCTGGGGAACGCCACCGGGTCTCGATGCCTGCAGGGACAGGCTATTGGGAACGTTGATTAACTGGGAACGAAATCAACGGTATTCAGGTATGTGGTATTCAACTGGGAACGTATTAACTTGGTAACTTAGCGCAGCAGCGAGAGCACGTTCTGCTGGCTCTGGTTGGCCTGCGAGATCATCGCCGTCGAAGCCTGGCTGAGGATCTGAGCCTTCGCCATGTTCGAGGTTTCGACCGAGTAGTCCGCGTCTTCGATCCGCGAGCGGGCGTCAGACAGGTTGGTGACGTTGCTGGTCAGGTTGTTAACTGCCGATTCCAGGCGGTTCTGACCGGCACCGAGCGAAGCACGGGCCTTGTTAACGTCAGCGAGGGCGAGGTCGACATTGTCGATCGTGGTCGAAGCGGCCGAAGCGCTGCTCACGTCGAGTGCCGATGCATCGAAGTTGGTGGAGTCGAGCGCCGTCGAGGTCAGCGTGATCGTCTCGCCGGAATAAGCGCCGGTCTGGATGTCGAAGCTGACGTCGGTGCCCGAAGTCGTCGAGAACAGGTCGTTGCCGTTGAACTTGGTGGTCGAGAGAACGTCGTCGATCTGCTCGGTCAGCGCGGTAACTTCCGACTGCATGTAGTCGCGGTCGGTCTGCTGATACGTACCCGACGTCGACTGGACTGCCAGTTCACGAACGCGCTGCATCATGTTGGTGACTTCCGAGAGCGCGCCTTCAGCGGTCTGGGCCAGCGAGATACCGTCGTTGGCGTTGCGGATGCCCTGGCTCATGCCCTTGACCTGCGAGGTCATCGTGGTGGCGATGGCGAGGCCGGCTGCGTCGTCCTTGGCGCTGTTGATGCGCTTGCCGGTCGAAAGGCGCTCCATGGCGGTTCCGAGCATCTTGCTGGCGGAAACCGAAGCGTTCGAAGCCTTCATGGCCGAGATATTGGTGTTGATGACTGACATAATGATAACTCCCGTAGTAGTCCCGAAGATCCGGGCTAGCCTAACCGGAAGGACCGACGCGGCTGCCAAGCCAAAGACCGGCAACCGGGCGGCAAGTTTAAGCCTCATTCCGGAAAGACTTTGCCGGATGCCTCCCAAAACCATGCAGAACTAAGGGTTAATACGGGGTCTTAAATTTTCTAAGATTTTGACGTTTGGGCGCAAAAGAGATGGCGGAACGTGGTTAATTGCAGGGGTAAGAAAAAATGTCGGCACTGATGATCGGGGATGCTGCAAAGCACCGACACGGTCCTCTTTTGCAGCGAGTTTCGGCAATTGCCGCCTCGTTGTATGATTGCGGCGCGATCGAAATGCGCGATGCGGCCGATGATCATCCGGCCCGGCCGCGCACGCGCTCGGTCAGCCTGTGCCGCGGCAACACCCCGGCGATCGTGCGTAATGGACAGTCGCATGTTGCGTTGTCCTATACCGACCCGGTGAGCGAGAGCGCGCTGGCGATGACACTGGCCGCCATGGCCGGCCCGGCTGAGCCGATCGCTGCCGATCCGGAAAGCCTCTCGGTCTTTGCCCTAGCCGAGCGCCTTGCCACCAGCGACATCCCCGTTCTCATCAATGGCCCCACCGGAACCGGCAAGGAAGTCCTCAGCCGCTTCATCCACGCCCGCAGCGCACGCCGCGATGGCCCGTTCATTGCCGTAAACTGCGCCGCCATGCCCGAGACCATGCTGGAAGCGATGCTGTTCGGCCACCAGAAGGGTGCCTTCACCGGTGCCACGCAATCGAGCGAAGGCTTCATGCGCGCTGCCGACGGCGGCACGCTGCTGCTCGACGAAATTGCTGAGATGCCGATTTCGCTCCAGGCCAAGCTGCTGCGCGCACTGCAGGAGCATGAAGTCGTGCCGATCGGCTCGACCCGCCCGATTAAGATCGACGTCCGCATCATCGCCTGCGCCAACCGCGACCTGCCGCTGGAAGTGGCCGAGGGTCGGTTCCGTGCAGACTTGTTCTATCGCCTCAATGTTTTCCCGCTGTCGCTGCGCCCGCTGCGCGAGCGTCCGGACGATATCGCGCCGCTCGCATTCGGCATGGCGCTGCGCCATGCTCCCGATCCGACGATGGTGCCGTGCTTCTCCGACGCGGCGCTCGCCATGCTCAAGCTGCACAGCTGGCCGGGCAACGTGCGCGAACTGGAGAACGTAGTTCGCCGCGCGCTGCTGCTTTCGTTCGGCAAGATGCTGATCACGCCCGAGCACATCGCCTTCGACAGCGTCGCGCGTCTGGTGCCGGTCGAGGCCGAAGTGATCGAGCTCGACGGCAACGGCGGACGCCGCCTGTCGAACATCGTCCAGCATTCCGAAGCACGCGCCATCATGGAAACGCTCGAGGCCTGCGGCGGAAGCCGCGTCCGGGCGGCTCGTGAACTCGGCATCTCGGAACGCACGCTGCGCTATCGCCTTGCCTCCTTCCGCGAGGCCGGCATCGAGATCGGCCGTAGGGCCGTTGGAGGCGTAAGGTGAGCGGCATCAGCGGCATTGGCGGCGGTGCGGGTGGCATTCAACAGATCATGGCCTTGCGCCAACAGATCATGGATCGCTCGCAACTGCTGCAGCAACTTCATGAACCGCAGAACTCCGGCGCAGCCGGCAGCGCTGGCGGAATTGGCGGCACGGGTGCCGCTACAGCCGTTTCGGCGCCGCAAGGCCCGGCACAGGGTTTCGCCGATACGCTCAAGTCCGCGCTCGACGGCGTCAACGCCGTGCAGAGCAAGGCCGACGGGCTGAGCGAGGCCTACCAGCGCGGCGAAGTTACCGACGTCGCGAAAGTCATGCTCGCCCGGCAGGAAGCCGGCGTGGCGTTCGAAGCCACACTGCAAGTCCGCAACAAACTGCTGTCCGCCTACCAGGACATCATGCGGATGGGGGTCTGATAAATGGCGGACATTATTCCTGCGGGCGAAGGCATGGCGCTTGCGCAAGTGCCTTCGACTTCGTTGATCTCACCGCTGACCGATCCGCAAGGCGGCAGCGCCCTCACCCGGCTCGGCAGCTTTGCCGCCCAGCCCGCGGTCAAGCGCATGCTGCCGTGGTTCGTCGGCCTATCCGCGATCGGCGCCACGGCGCTGGCGTTCACTGCGGTCTCACCATCGCCGCAGCGGACTCTATATTCCCAGCTCGACGACAATGAACGCGGCAGCGTCGTTGCCGCGCTCGATGGAGCAGCGATACCTTATACTATAGACAACCAGACGGGCGCGCTGTCGGTCGACGAAGGGGACTTCTATCGCGCGCGCATGCTGGTGGCGCAGGATGGCGGCCTGGCCACGCCCGAAAGCGGCAGCCAGATGCTGGACACGCTGCCGATGGGCGCCAGCCGGACATTGGAAGGTGAACGCCTGCGCGCCGCGCGGGAAAACGACCTGCAGCAGACGATCGCCGAAATTGACGGTGTCGAATCGGTGCGCGTCCATCTCGCACAGGGTGAGAAGTCGGTCTTCGTGCGCGACAACCTGGCCCCTTCCGCCTCCGTCATGGTGCGCCTGAAACGCGGCCGTTCGCTGAACGATAGCCAGGTCCAGGCGATCACCAACATCGTTGGTGCCTCTGTTCCCGGTCTTTCCCCCGATGCGGTCCGCGTCGTCGATCAGCACGGACGCCTGATTTCCCAGAAGGAAACCGGCCCCGAGAACGATCGGCTCGACATGCAGGCGCGCATGGAAGAAAAACTGCGCGCGCAGGTTTCGCAATTGCTTGGCCCGATGCTGGGCGATGGCAACTTCACGTCCGAGATCCAGGTCGAACTCAACATGGACGAGGTGACCTCGGCTCGCGAAAGCTATGACAAGGACGGCGTCGTCCGCTCCGAAACGCAGCAGCAGTCGCAATCCACCGGTGCGGCTGGCGCTGCCATCGGCGTGCCCGGTGTGCTGGCCAATACCCCGCCGCCTGCAGCCCAGGCGGTGCCCGCACCGCCGCAGGGCACCGCGCCGCAGGCGAACGCACAGCCCCCGGTCAACGGCGAATCGAGTTCAACCCGCACCTTCGAACTGGGGCGCGAAGTCTCGGTCGCCAACCAGCGGCCCGGTGGCATCAAGCGCGTGACCGTAGCGGTGGCTCTGTCGCAGGCCGCAATGAAAGGCGCCAAGCCGCAGGATCTCAAGGACATCGAATCGCTGGTCGGTGCGGCGGTGGGTGCGAACCCGCAGCGCGGCGATCAGGTCAAAGTCGTGATGCGCAATTTCGAAAGCATCGCCGAGGTGCCGACGCCCTTCTACGAGGAACCCTGGTTCGCGATGGTAGTGCGCTATAGCGCGGCGGTTCTGGCCGTGCTGCTGGTGCTGCTGCTCGGTGTTCGCCCGCTGGTCAAAGCGGTGCGCGGCGACAAGCCCAAAGGCAAGAAGGGCAAGAAGGGCGAAGCGAGCGAGGGCGAAGAGGCGTTCGAAGAGGACGGCGAAGCGCCGGCCGCATCGCGCCGCCCGAGCCTGAGCAGCCCCAACGGCGTCGAGGTCGAAATCTCGCGCGCCGAACTGCTTACCCGCCAGGTCGGGCTTGCCCAGCAGCTCGTTTCAGAACGGCCGGACAGCGCGCTGCAGGCATTGCGCCAGATGCTCAACCAGCCCGAACCCGAAGCTGAACCCAATGCGGAGAAAGCGGCATGACCGCAGTGCCTTCCCTCGACGCGGCCGGCAATGCCGCCGTCATGGTCATGTTGCTCGAAGCCGATCAGGCGACCAATATCCTTGCCGAACTCGAACCCGACGAACTGCGCCTGCTCGGCGAGAAAATGTGCGCGCTGGGCGAGATCGGGCCGGATATCATCGCCAGCGCGATCAAGGGCTTTGTCGAGAAAACCGAGAAGCTTGGCCTCGTCGCGCATGACCGGGTCGGACAGGTCCATTCGATGCTGACGCGTGCGGTGGGAGAGGTGAAAGCCAACAACCTGATGCACCGCATCAACCCGGACCCGCCCCAATCTTCGTCGCTCGAACTCGCGCGCTGGCTGACGCCGCAATCGCTGATTCCGCTGCTGAAGGGCGAGCACCCGCAGGCGATTGCCGTCCTGCTGGTCCAGATCGACCCCGAAGTCGCCGCCGAAGTGCTGCATTCGCTGCCGACCGAGGCGCAATCCGAGATCGTCCACCGAATCGCCACGCTCGGCCCGGTCTCCGCCGACGCTATTGTGATGCTGGAGGAACTGCTCACCCGCAAGATCGGCGAGCAGCACGGTCAGGCCGCACTGACGATCGGCGGCGTGCGCAATGCGGCCGACATCATCAACGGCGCAGGCAAGGCCGTGGAAAAGCGTGTCATCCAGGACATCAACAAGATCGACAAGGCGCTGGCCAAGGAAATCGAGAACGAGATGTTCAAGTTCGAGCACCTCTTCACGCTCGATACCCAGGCCATGGGTTCGCTGCTGCGCGAAATCGACAGCGAGACGCTGATCGATTCGCTCAAGGGCATTGCCGAGCACGAACGCGAGTGCTTCTTCCGTGCGATGTCGAGCCGCGCCGCCGATGGCGTGCGCGACGAAATCGCCGCGCGCGGCAGGGTCAAGCTTGCCGATGTGGTCGCGGCGCAGAAACAGGTGGTCAACGCCGCCCGCAGGCTCGCCGCCGAAGGTGTGCTGGTATTCGGATCGGGCGACGACGAATATGTCTGAAATGCCGCTGCGCCTGCCGTTTGCCGCGCTATCGGAGCCGTCTGGATTTCGGGCGGATTCGCGCTACGGCATCTTGCCCGGCGCGATGATCGAGCGACAGGCGCGTCCCGAACCGGTGGAAGACGTTACGCCGCACGATCCGATCGCCGATGCCTTTACCCAGGGGTTCTCTGCCGGGGTGGACCAAGCCATGGCCGAGTTCTCCAAAACAGCAGCGGCCGACGATCTGGCGCGCGAAAAGCTTGGCCTGTCCTTCGCCCGGATGGACAAGGCGCTGGAAGAGGAACTGCGCCTGCGCCTGCGCGATACGGTGGCGGCGTTGTGCGAGGCGGCGATCATGCCGATGGCCTTTGACGAGGACATGCTGGTGCTGCGCATTTCGCGCGCCGTTGCCATGCTGGCGCGCGCCGATGACGATCGCGTGATCCACCTCCACCCGGATGATCTCCAACTCGTGTCTCCCCGGCTCAGCGCCGAGTGGGAGGTGCAGCCTGATTCCACGCTCGAACGCGGCGAACTGCGGGTCGATTGCGGCAGCGGCGGTGTCGAGGATGGCCCCTCTACCTGGCGCCGCGCCATCGCCGAGGCGATGCACCAGTGCTGAAGCTGTTCGAACCGATCCTGACCGATCTCGCCGCCGAACCGATCAGCCTTTCGGCGCGACGCTTCGGCCTTGTCTCTGCCTGCGATGGCGGCCTGCTCGAAGTCAGCGGCCTGTCGGTGCCGGTCGGCTCGATGTGCCGGGTCGCGCATGGTCGCGGCCGGGGGCTGGCTGCCGAAGTCATCGGTTTTCGCAACGGCCGCACGATGATGATGCTTCTGGGCGATTCGGTCATGCTGCGCCCCGGTGCGCGCGTCTGGCCCGAAGGTCGCCCCGGTCTGCTGCCGGTGGGCGAACCGTTCCTCGGTCGCGCGGTCGATGGCGAGGGGCTACCGATCGATGGTGGCCCGGCGATCCATGCCCACTGCGAGTGGCCGGCGGGCGGTATCCGCACCTCCGCGCTCGATCGCAGCCCGGTGCGCGATTGCTTCGACACCGGCGTGCGCGCGCTCAATGCGCTGACGACATTTGGCGTCGGCCAGCGCATTGGCGTGATGGCAGGCTCGGGCGTCGGTAAATCGGTGCTGATCGACATGATCGCGCACGGTGCCTCTGCCGATATCATCGTCGTCGGGCTGATCGGCGAGCGTGCTCGCGAGGTTTCCGACTTCGTCGAGCGGCATATGAACACCGCGAAGCGGGAAAAGACGATCATCGTCGCGGTTCCTGCCGATCACGCGCCGAACCTGCGCCTGCGCGGCGCGATGCTGGCCACTTGCATGGCCGAGCATTTCCGCGCTGCCGGCAAGCGCGTGCTGCTGATTCTCGACAGTCTCACCCGCGTTGCGCACGCCGCGCGCGAAATCGGCCTGCTGCTGGGCGAGCCCGGCGCCGCGCGGGGCTATCCGCCTTCGGCGCTGGCGACGATCACCAAGCTGGTCGAGCGCGCGGGCAATTCGGGCGCGAGTGGCGGCTCGATCACAGGGCTCTACACCGTTCTGGCCGATGGCGATAACCAGGACGATCCGGTGGTGGATACCGCCCGTTCGATCCTGGACGGTCACATCGTCCTCTCGCGTGAGTTGGCCCAACGCGGTCAGTATCCCGCGGTCGATATCGCCGCCTCGCTCAGCCGCGTGATGAACGACATCGTGCCCGCCGCGCACCAGCAGTTCGCGCGACAGTTCCGCGCCCTGACCGCAAGTTATGAGGCGAACCGCGATCTCGTCCTGATGGGCGCCTACCGCGCCGGGGCCGATCCGCAACTCGATCGCGCCATTGCGATGCACGAACTGCTGACCGCGTTCCTGTGCCAGTCGGCGACCGCGACGATCACGCTTGAAGATAGCATGGCGCAGCTGGCTGCGCTGCTCGGGCCATGAAGGAGGAGCGTGCCCGGCTGAGCCGCTTGCGCCGTCTCGAACGGATTCGCGACATCGCCAAGCAGACGGCGGCGGCGGAATCGGCGGCGGCGGAAAGCACACTGTCGCAATTGCGCGCGCTCAGCGACCGGACCCGGCAGCTGGCATCGGACTATGGCCAGCGGCGCCAGATCGCCAACGGCGAAGGCCTGCACCAGGTCAGCCGCTTCGTCGGCGGGCTTAATGCGCTGACACGCTCGACCGAGGGCGATGCGGTGCGGGCAAAAACGATCGCCGACGCCAAAATGCAATTGCTGGCCGAAGCCGAACGTCGCCGCGCCGCCATCGGGGAGCGGGCTGACAACCAGGCGAAAGTCATCGCCAAAGGATCGCAAACACCCATTTTGGGAAGCAGAAAGGCAATTGGCACGGATCTTGATTAATAGTTCGCATGGTTAACGCGAGCGATTTCAAGCCGATGCAAAATGTCTCACGGTCCGGTGGTGCGCCTGCGCGTGCGGAAGCGTCCGGCAACTCGGGCTACACCACGCGCGGCGACGCGAAACCGGCGGATTTCCTGTCCATCCTCGATGCGGCAAGCAGCACGCCCGCCGAAGCCGAGCCGGTCCAGGCTAACCCTTCGCCGCTGCTGAATTTTGCTCGCCCGGCAATCGCGAAAGCGGCAACCGGCATAACCGGCAAGCAAACCGGCAAGACCTTGCCGGGTGCGTTGCCGGATGGCGGCAAGACCGTATCGCCAAAGACCCCCAAGGACATCATCGGTGGCCTGACCGCCGAACAGGCCGGCGCGACCACGCATCCGGTTACCGGCGACGACAGCGATCCCGAGGCCGCAATCACACTTGCCACGACCGGCGATGTTGCCGCGCCCGCCGCCATCGCGGTGCTGCTGGGCCTGACCCCGCCTCTGGCCGCGCAGCCGATCGAGCTGGCCGATACCGGCGCTTCTTCGATCACGCCGCGCGCGCTGCTGCCTACGCTGCCCGAAACCAAGGCAAGCACCGCCCCAACGCTGGTGCCTGCCACACTGGTTCAGGCCGCTACGAAGGCAATCACTATCGAGGCTGCTGGCGCCGACGTAGCGCAGAACACCGCTCCTGCAGCGCAGTCCGTTACCGAAGCTGTTGCCGAACAGGTGGCCGCCGTCCGCCTCGCGCCAGTCGAAGTCATCGCGCCCAAGCCGGTCGCGACCGAAGCCGCACTGCGCGCGATGCCGCAAGCGGTCGAAGCCAAGCCCACGGTCCAGCCGGCACCTGCAGCGATGACGCTGGCACAGGAAGACGCAGCGGGCGACAAGGCCCCGAATTCCACGCCAACGCCGCAGACTGCCGTCGCGGCGACTAAAACGGCAAGCGATGCCCCTGCCGCTCCCGCATTCGCCTCGCTGAGCACCATCGAGACACCCGTGGCGACCACGACCGTCGCCACGCCTGCCAGCCTGCGCATCGACAGCGCCGTCGTCACCTCGGCAGCGTCCACGCCCGCCGCACAGGCTCCGCACGACTTCACCTCGCTGGTCGATCGCCTTGTCGAGGCGCGCGAGGCCGCACAGCCCAACGTAATCCGCACTTCACTGGCGCACGCGGAATTCGGCACTGTTTCGCTGCAGTTCCGTCAGGACTTGACGCACATGAACGTGACCGTCGCCGGTGCCGACCCCGGTCTTGCCACAGCAGTGCAGGCAGCCGCCGCCGCCTCGCTCGCCGCTGGCGCGGGCAATGATGACGGCGCCGCGCCGCGTCAGGACAATGCTCAGTCGCAGCAGCAGAACCAGCAGCAGCAGACCGCGTCCGCCAACAGCCAGGGCCAGCAGCAATCGCAGGCACGGTCCGAAGCTGCCGCCCAGCGCAGCGCCCTGCGCGACCAGGCCGGCCTGACTGGCAAGGCTACCGAAGATCCCAGCGGGAAATCGCCAGCCGCACCTTCCACGCGCCGCAGCGGCATCTTTGCCTGAACCCCTGACCTTTCCGAGGAACGACAATGAGCGACAAATCTGAAAAAGCCGCCAAGCCGAAAAAGGGCAAGGGCATGCTGATGATCCTGCTCGGCGGCGTCGCCCTGCTCGCCGTGGGCGGCGGCGCCATGTTCGGCCTGATGCAGGCCGGCATTATCGGCGGTGGCCATGGCCCCGAAGTTAAGGAAGACAATTCGCCCAAGCTCATCCGCAAGGGCGAGGAAGATCCCTATGCACCCAAGGTTGAAGCCAAGGAAGGCGAAGGCGGGGTAGAAATCGACGGCGAAGGCGGCAGTGAATTCCGCACCGCCTATTACATCTTCGCCGAGGAGTTCACCTCGAACTTGCGCGATTCCGATGCGCTGATCCAGTTGAGCCTTGCCTGCTCCACCCGCCGTGACGGCCGCGTGCTGCAGTGGCTGAAGAAGCACGAACTCGCGATCCGTTCGGAGATGCTGACAGTGCTGGCCGACACCCCCGAGATGGATGTCTATTCGATTGCCGGCAAACAGCGCCTGCAGAAGCGCATGACGGCGGCGATCAACAAGGTTCTTGTGACGAACGAAGGCTTCGGCGGGGTCGACGCCGTCTATTTCCGTACCTTTATCATTCAGTAAGGCCCGCCATGAAGCCCATTCATAATCTGGTTGCGGCGCGCAAGCTGGCCCAGCACTGCCCTGAACTGCTGGCGAACGACAAGCCGGCCGCCGCCTCCGAACTGGTGCCGGCGCTGACGCTGCTGGGCGACCGCTTGTCGCGCACGCTGGCCGCTGGTCTTGGCCGCCTGTCGGGAAAGGATGCGATCAGAGTCATTCCCGGCGCGCCGCGCGATTGCACCATGGCCGTTCTGGTAGAGGAAGCTTCCACGCTGGCCTCGCACGGCTTGCTGGCAATCGGGCCGCAGGGCCTGTCGATGCTCGCTGCGTTCGATGCCGCGCCGGTATTCCGTCTGGTCGACCGCGCGTTCGGCGGCCGGGGTCAGGAGCCCCACCCTTTGCCGGCCGCTTTCCCGCTCTCGGCGGAACTGCTCATCGCCCGTCTTGAGGGCGTGCTGGCAACGGCGATGGGCGAGGCGTTCGGCGAAGGCGCCGAGGACGCCGTCTCGCTGTTGCGCCGCGATACCAATCTGCGCCAGCTTTCGGCCTATCCCGACGAAGAGACCATGCTGCAGCTCGCTCTTGCGGTGCAGGAAGATGGCTGTGAACCGTGGACGCTCTCGATCGCGTTCCCGCATGCGACCTTGGCGGCGCTCTACAGCAGCAATGCGCGCGGCGACCGGAACGGCTCGGTTCGCATGAACCTGCCCGGTCCGGCGGACGAACCCTTTGCCTCGCTGCCGCTGACGGTCAGCGCGGTGCTGGTCGACATGGCCATCGGCTTTTCGCGGCTGGCGGATATCAAGCCCGGCGACGTGCTGCCGGTCGCGGTGGCGCGCAGCGTGCCGCTGCGCATCGGCGACCAGACCATCGCCACGGGCACTATCGGCGACTTCGACGATCGCGTCGCGGTTCGCATTAATCACGCATTCTGATTTGACGAAGGGGCACTTCACATGAGCATCCACCCGCGCGGCTTCGATTTCCTCAAGGACGTCGATGTTCGCCTTTCGGTCGAACTGGGCCGCACCGACATGAAGCTGAAGGACGTGCTGTCGCTCGGCGAGGAAAGTGTCGTCGTGCTCGACCGCCTGACCGACGAGCTGCTCGACGTACTGGTCAACGGCAAGCCGATCGCCAAGGGCGAGATCGTGGCGCTGAACGGCCGCTTCGGGCTGCGCATCGTCGAACTTTCCGGCAGCGATGCCGCCGCAGGCGATGCCCCCGCGATCACCGACGGGATCGGCGGAGTAGCCTGATGCTTTGGTATATCCTCAAGCTGCTGATCCTGCTGCCGCTGATCTGCGGCATTGCCTGGGGCTGCATGAAGCTGGCCCAGAAGCTGCAGGAAAAAGCCAACAAGACCAGTGGCCCCAAGTCGGTGAAAGTGATCGAAACGACCATGCTGTCACCCACGCTGAAGCTCGCCGTGATCGAATTCCACGGCCGTGAAATCCTCGTATCGGTCTCGCGCCAAGGCCTGAGCCGGCTGGCCGAGGCCCCGGCACGCCTGCGCCCCGAAGTGATTGAGCAGGGAGAGCCTGCGTGAAGACCTTCCTGAAAGCCCTTGCCTTCGCCGCGCTGCTGCTCCCCTTCGCAGCCCACGCGCAGGACGTAGCGCAGGCCGCCGCGCAAGTCGCAGCCCAGGCGCCCGCCGCCGCTGCAGCCACTCCGGCTGCCGCCCCGGCCGCTATCCCCGGCGCGCTCGATCGCGCGTTCGGTTCGATGGGCGGCACCGATGGCCCGGGCATGAGCCTGTCGCTGCAGCTCCTGATGATCATGGGCCTGCTGACGATCCTGCCCAGCCTGCTTCTGATGATGTCGAGCTTCACCCGCATCCTGATCGTGCTGTCGATCCTGCGTCAGGCGCTCGGCCTGCAGCAGTCGCCGCCGAACCAGGTGCTGATCGGCCTGTCGATGTTCCTCTCGCTGTTCGTCATGGCCCCGACGCTCGAGCAGGTGAACGCGCGCGCGATCGCGCCCTATTCAGCCGGCACGGTCAATGCCGAGCAGGCGATCCAGATTGCCGGCGGGGAGTTCCACAAGTTCATGATCCGCCAGACGCGCGAACGCGACCTGATGATGTTCGCGGACATGGCCAAGGCGCCCAAGTTCCGGTCGCAGGCGGAAGTGCCCTTTTCGATCCTGCTGCCCGCCTTCGTCACCAGCGAACTGAAGACCGCATTCCAGATCGGCTTCATGCTGTTCCTGCCCTTCCTCGTCATCGATCTTGTCGTTTCCTCGGTGCTGATGAGCCTCGGCATGATGATGATGAGCCCGATGGTCGTTTCGCTACCCTTCAAGCTGCTGCTCTTCGTCCTGGTGGATGGATGGGCGCTGCTGATGGGCTCGCTTGCCTCAAGTTTCGGATAGCCCGCCATGGACGATATCTCTTCCCTCCTCTCGCTCGCCGATCGCATGTTGTGGGTCACCGCACTGGTCGCCGCTCCGGTCCTCATCGCCTCGCTGGTCATCGGCCTTGCCGTCGGCATCGTGCAGGCCGCGACTTCGGTGAACGAGCAGACGCTGACGTTCGTGCCGAAGCTGGCCATTACCGCGCTGGTGCTGGTGCTGTTCGGCGGCTCCATGATGGCGCTGGTCGGTGATTTCACCGAGGACGTGTTCGCCCAGATCGCCGGCATCTCGCGGATGGAAAGCGCCGCCACGTGATCGAACTGAATTTCGGTTTCGGCGCGCTCGAAGCTGAATTCTGGCGTCTGCTGTTCGTGATGACGCGCATCGGCGCGGCCATGGTCGCCGCCCCGCTATTCGGCATGAGCGGCGTGCCCCCGCAAGTCCGGGTCATCGCAACGGGTGCCATTGCGGTCATGATCTGCGCCTGGATGCCGGTGCAGGCTCCGCCCGCGCTGCTGTCGCTGGCCGGCATGGTCATCGTTGCGGGCGAAGTGCTCGTCGGCCTGTCGCTGGGATTCATTCTGCAGATGGCCTTTGCCGCCCCGGTCATCGCCGCCGAACTGATCGGCGGATCGATGGGCATGAGCATGGCCACCTCGGTCGATCCCAATTCGGGTGCGCAATCGCCTGCGCTCGGGCAATACTTCACCGTTGTCATCACGCTGATCTTCCTCGCGCTTGGCGGTCACCTCCAATGGCTTTCGCTCGTCGTCGAAAGCTACAAGGTCTTTCCGCCGGGCGAGACCTGGCTCGGCGCAGAGCGCTTCGCCGAGATCGCGGGTTTCGCCGCGACCATGTTCGCAACCGCCGTTGCCATCGCCCTGCCGGTGTCGATGATCCTGCTGGTAGTGCAAGTCGTCACCGGCGTGCTCAGCCGGTCCGCTCCCGCGCTCAACCTGTTTGCGCTTGGCCTTCCCGCCGGTGTGCTGGCGGGCATCGCCGCGCTTATCGTATCGGCGCCGATCCTCACCGATCAGGTCACCGAACTGTCCGCCACCGCCATCGGCGCAACCGCGGGGCTGCTTGAGCAATGAGCGGCGAGCAGAGCGGCGAAAAGAGTTTCGCACCAACCGACAAACGCAAACGCGACGCCGCCAAAAAGGGCGACGTCCTTCGCTCGCGCGAATTGGCGACCGCTGCGACAACGCTGGTCGGCGCCGCCTGGCTGATGCTCGCCGGGCCGTGGGTGATGGGCATGCTGGCCGAAGGGCTGCGCGCTGGGTTCACCTGGGACCGCGCGGCGCTCGACGATTTTTCGCCCGGCACTTTGCTGATCGGCGCGATGATGGCAATCCTGCCGCCGGTGATGATGCTGGGCGGCGCGGTCCTGCTGGCATCGCTCGTCTCGCAGCTCGGCTTCGGCGAAGGCCGCTGGCTGGGCGGCAATCTGGCGCCCAAGGCCTCGCGGATCAATCCGATGGCCGGGCTGAAGCGCATGTTCGGTCCCACCGGCTGGATCGAAATGGTCAAGGGCCTTGCCAAGGTCGCGCTGCTCGGCACGATTGCCTGGGTCTGGGGCAAGGACCGCATCGAAACGCTGGCCGGCCTCGGTCGCGGCGATCTGTTCGATCAGCTCGCCTGGGGCTGGAACGCGATCGTTACGCTGCTGTTCGCGCTCTCGGGCGGGCTGGTGGTCATCGCCTTCATCGACTTCCCGGTGCAGTGGGTCCGCCGGATGATGCGCCTCAAGATGTCGCACCAGGAAATGCGCGACGAGCACAAGGAATCCGAAGGCGCGCCTGAAAAGAAGGCGGCGATCAAGGAACGCCAGCGCAAGATTGCGATGGGCGGCCTGATCCCGGCGATGATGGAAGCGCAGTTCATCATCACCAACCCGACGCACTTTGCCGTTGCGCTCGCCTACGATCCGACCAAGGCCTCGGCCCCGATCGTTCTGGCCAAGGGTCGCGGCGACAAGGCACTGGCGATGCGCGAGCTGGCCGCCGAGTACAAGGTCCCAGTGCTCGAATATCCGGCGTTGGCGCGTTCGGTGTTCTACACCACGCGCGAAAAGCAGATTATCCGCGAAGAGCTTTACGTCGCGGTCGCCGCGATTCTGGCCTTCGTCCTGTCGCTGAAGCGCGGAGAGAAACCGCTGCGTCCGCAAGTCGACGTGCCGGTTACACTGCGCTTCGATACCGACGGCAAGCTCGATCCGGCAGCGGCATAACGGCTGGCCGCAATTCCGGAGAAATGCCTTAAAGCGGGCACTGGCTTACCGTTCTGCTGGTTATGCCCACCACCACTTCCTCCACTTCCGCCACGGCCTCGCTGGTTTCCGCACTTGGCGGCGGTAGCGGGATCGACATGGCGGCGCTGGCAAACAACCTCGCGGTTGCCCAGTTTTCCGCGCGCACCGATCGGCTGACGGCCAAGTCGGAAAAGCTCAACACGCAGATTTCCTCGGCATCGAACATCAAGTCGATGCTGCTCAGCCTGTCCAGCTCGCTGGGCGACCGGGTTCGCATCGGCGATCTTTCGCCGCAGCCATCGGTAAGCAACGCTTCGGTGGCGACCGCCGCGCTTTCCGGCACCCGCACACCCAAGGGCAGCTATTCGCTGGAAGTCACATCGCTTGCCAAGGGCCAGACCCTTGCCAGCAGCGCTTTTGCCTCGTCCAGCACGACGGTGGGCGCGGGCACGCTGACGCTGCGCTTTGGCACGGTTTCAGGCAGCAGCTTCACCGAAGACACCAGCCACGCCGCCACGAACATTACCGTCGCGGCCGGTGCGACCCTTTCCGATGTCGCCGCAGCGATCAACGGCTCGGGCGCGGGCGTTACGGCCTACGTCGCGCAAACGGTCGACGGCGCGCAGCTGGTGATGAAGGGCAAGGACGGCGCGGCCAATGGCTTCGTGCTCGAAGCGACCGAGGATAGCGGATCGCCCGGGCTGTCCGGCCTGGCCTGGAGCCCCGGCTCATCGTCTGGCCAGTTGCTCGCCGGTGCCAGCAACGCGGCCTACAAGATAGACGGGCTGTCGATGACCTCGCCATCGAACACGGTGTCTGAAGCGATTCCGGGCGTGAAGCTTAACCTCACGGCGACGAACGTCGGATCGCCGACCACGGTCAGCTTCAACGATCCCTCGACAGTGATCACCGATGCGATGAACGATCTCGTCGCGGCGTTGAACGAAATCGCGGGTGCGGTGAAGACCGCAACCGATCCCCTCACCGGTGACCTGCGCACCGATGGCGGCGCGCGCAAGCTGCGCAACAGCCTGGCCCAGCTTGCCGGCACCACGGTGATGCCCAACGCCACCGGCGCGGCCAAGACGCTGGCGGACTTGGGCGTCTCCACCCAGCGTGACGGCACTTACGTGCTGGATACCACGCGGCTTGCATCGACGCTGGCCAAAGATCCCGACGGCGTGTCGGCAATGTTCACCAACGGCATCTACGGCGTCTACGCGACGGTCGACAAGCTCTACCGCAGTGCCGGCTCGACCACCGATCCCGGCTCACTGGGCGGATCGATCTCGCGCTATACCTCGCAGCTCAAGAAAGTGAGCGAGGACCAGAGCGATCTTGTCGAGGACCAGGAGAAGCTGCGTTCCAGTCTGGCCGCCCGCTTCGCCGTTTCGGACAATCGCATCAGCCAGTCGAAATCGACGCTGACCTTTATCCAGAACCAGATCGCAGCCTGGAACAAGTCGGACTCCTGAGATGCTAGCCTCCCGATCCCCCCACGAGGCGTACCGGCGCGTCGATTTCGACGCCCGCGTGAACGGCGCCAGCCCGGCCGAGCTGGTCCATTTGTGCT
Source organism: uncultured Novosphingobium sp. (assembly GCA_964502105.1). Classification (GTDB taxonomy): domain Bacteria; phylum Pseudomonadota; class Alphaproteobacteria; order Sphingomonadales; family Sphingomonadaceae; genus Novosphingobium. Next base: position 17,814 of record CAZCUS010000004.1, read on the forward strand.
ACGATCACCTGATCAGCGCATTGGGCACGGCGATCCACGCCAACGCGAATGGCGACAACAGCCTCAAGAGTCGGTCACTGACCCGCGCGTTGACGGCCATCACGGCGCTGCAGCTCGGCATCAACGGCGCCGAGGGCGTAGCCGTCGCTCTCCATCAGGTTTACGAGGGCGCACGTCGCACCATTCTGGACAATGCCTTGCGCTTCGATCCGGAACGTCTCGGGCAAATAAGGCAAGATTTCATCGAGATCGGACAGGCTTTGCGCTCTGTTTAGTACAAATCATCCCATTTCGGTATCGAGAGTCCCTAGGGATACTGCCGGATAGTCGGGAAACGGCTGCATACGTCCTAAAACGGCAGCGGAAAATCGTGCAATCGCCGTAACTTGCTTCAAAATCATGATAGAAGCAACAGAACGGTGACGAACGTGATAGGCGCGACCAATCTCATCCTCATCGACAATGACAGCCGGCGGCGCGCATCGATTAGCCATGCCTTTGCCGGCAGCGACATTCATGTCGAACCGTTCGAGAATATAGCCGAACTGGGCTCGGCCTGGCCGCGCTCCGGCGTCATCCTGATCCATGATCATGATATGTCGGTGCTGCATCTCATTGAGCGCATGGCGCACCATGGCACGTGGTTCCCGATCGTTGCCTTCAGCGAGAATCCGATGCCCGGCCAGATCGTCGAGGCGATTCTGGAAGGCGCGATCGATTACGTCGCCTGGCCGATGAGTGCCGAGGAACTCAACGCAACGATCGCGCGCGCGATCACCCGCGCCGAGCAGCTAGGCCACACCAAGCTGCGCGAATTGCTGGCACGCGCGCGGGTCGAGCGTCTGACCCGGCGAGAGCGCGAGGTCCTGTCTGGCGTCGCCAGTGGCATGTCCAATCGCCTGATCGGGGAAAAGCTGGCGATCAGCCCGCGCACCGTGGAAATCCACCGCGCCAACATGCTCAACAAGCTGGGCGCGACGCATACCTCCGAAGCGATCCGCATCGCGTTCGAGGCCGCCATCATTCACTGATATCGGCCAGTTCCACGTAGTGGATCAAACCACCGAAACGGTCGGCATCTGCTGGCTGGCGCAATGGAAGCTGCCACCGCCTGCCAGTACCGCGTCGGCCAGAATGCCCACGGTCTCGCGATCGGGAAACAACGCCGCGATCGCTGCCACGCCATCGGCATCGTGCGCCGTTCCATACGTCGGCACCACGACAAGCTTCGAGGTGACCGCGAAATTCATGTAGCTGGCCGGTTCGACCCGGCCATCGCTTTCGACCCGGCCCGGCGAAGGCACTTCGCGAACGGTCACGCCGAAGGCCTCTGCGCGCGCTTTCGCATCGGCATAGATCGCAGCGTGCGGATCGTCCGGACCCGTGCCGCGCGGCAAGGCCAGTATGCCCGGCGCAACGAACCGCGCAAGGTTGTCGACGTGGCCATCGGTATGATCGTTGATCAACCCATCGCCGAGCCACAGCACGCGGTCAAAGCCCAGATCGCGCTCCAGCAGCGCCTCGATCCCCTCGCGCGACAGCGACGGGTTGCGGTTGGGATTGAGCAGGCACTGCTCGGTTGTCGCCACCAGTCCGGTGCCATCGCCGTCCAGCGCGCCACCTTCCAGAACCCATTCTGCCTGCGTCACGGCCAATCCGGCGCTGCCAGCGAGTTCAGCACCGATCTCCCGGTCGCCATCCATCAGATATTTGCCGCCCCAGCCGTTGAAGCCGAAGCGCCGCGCCTGCCGGTCACCCGCGGCATTCATCACCACCAGCGGCCCGGTATCGCGCAGCCAGATGTCGCCATAGCGCCGCCGCTCAAGCGAAACCCGCCCGCTCACCAGTGACCGCGCCCGTTCCTCGTTCGCCTCGTCGCGCACGACAAGCCGCACTTCCTGCCCGGTTTCCGCTACCGCGCTGGCAAACGCCGCGATCTGCTCCTGCGCCTGACCAAGGAAGCCCGGCCACTCTACCGGATCATGCGGGAACCCGATCCAGATCCAGTCCTGCGGTGCCCATTCCGGGGGGAGTCTGTAACGCATCCAGCCAGCCTTTCAGCAAACGCCCCGGGCCGCGCAGGACTTGTCGCGGATGGTGCGGAATTCGTCGGTCGGGCGCCAATTGGGCCAGGTCGCGCCTTGCGCCAGCTCGCGGCCGAGTTCGAAATCGAGCGTCATTTCCTGCACGATGCCGGTCCAGTCCCAGTCTTCCGAATATTCGTCGCTCGGCGCATGGTAGTGATTGGTGCTGTAGGCATCCGAGATGGCCTGTCCCGCCGCATCGCCGCCGTTTACCAGATCGGTGCCGCGCCCGACAGTGAACATCGGCACGCCGAGCTTGGCGAAGCTGAAGTGATCCGAGCGATAGTAATAACCGCGTTCGGAATGCTGCTCAGCCGCTTCGACAAGGCCATGACGGGCCAGCGCGGCGCGGAACAGGTCGTTCAGTTCGGACTTGTCGCCGCCGGTCATCGCGAAGTTGCGGGTTAGCCCGCTCGGCGCCAGCGAATCGAGGTTTACGCCGCCCACGGTTCGTTCCAGCGGAAACACCGGATTGGCCGCATAATACTCCGAACCCAGCGTGCCCGATTCCTCCAGCGTCAGCGCGATGAACACCTGGCTGCGCGCAGTTGGCCCCATCTTGGCATTTGCCTGCGCAATCGCAGTGATCGCGGCAACGCCGGTCGCGTTATCGACCGCGCCGTTGCAGATATCGTCGCCGGTCGCATCGGGGGTACAGCGGCCAAGGTGATCCCAGTGCGCCGAGTAGAGCACATATTCGTCAGGCCGTGTGGTGCCCGGCAGCATGCCGACCACGTTATAGGAATTGGCCTTGCGGATGGTGTTGTCGAACGACAGGCTGGCCTTGAGACCTAGCGGCACCGCCTTGAAACCCTTTTGCTTCGCAGCGGCGGAAAGGGCGGCAAAATCCTTGCCGGATGCCTTGAACATCGCCTCGGCAACGTCCTTTTGCACCCAGCCGTTGGCGGCAGTCTGGTCCATGCCGTCATTGGCTGACTGCACCATATTTTGCTCGCCCTCCCAGCCCGACTGGACGACGTTCCAGCCATAGGCGGCGGGGAATGTATCGTGCACGATCAGGGCGGCGGTGGCGCCTTGGCGGGCGGCTTCCTCGAACTTGTAGGTCCAGCGGCCGTAATAGGTCATGCGCCGGCCCTTGAAGAGGCCTTCCTCGGTTTCAGCGGCATAGTCGGGATCGTTGACGAGGATGACCGCGGTCTTCCCCTTCATGTCCAGCCCGGCGTAATCGTTCCAGCCCAGTTCGGGCGCGTTGATGCCATAGCCGACGAAGACCATCTCGCTATCGGCGATCCGGGTCTGCGGCACCACGCGGTAACTGCCCGCGACGAACTGGTTGCCAAAGGTGAACGACAGCGGCTTGCCGGAACGAGTGCCCGGGCCCGTGATGGTCAGCGGGCTGGGTTGGACGGCCTGGATCGCCACCATCGGCACCGCTTGCAGCCATTCACCCTTGTTGCCCGGCTGGAGGCTCGCAGCCTTGAACAGCGAGACGATGTAATCGAGCACCTTGGGCTCGACCGGCGTGCTCGGCCCGCGTCCTTCGAATTCATCCGAGGACAACTGGCGCACCATCTCCTTCATCTGCGGCACCGAGAATTCGGGGGCTTGCGGAGCGGTGGCTACGGGCGCGCTCGCGGCGGTTTGCGCCGGATTCTGCATTGTTGTGCACGCCGACAACGCCAGCGAGGCGAGTAAGATAGTGGTCTTTTTCATGGGTTTGCGACCTCAGGAATGTTATGCCCGCTCCCGTGCCAGACCCTGTCTCCGGGCACAAGGTCCGCCCCGACTGCAATCCCGCGCAAGGTGACCCGCCCACCGTGTCCGGGCTTGCCCTTGCCATCGCGCGGCGGCAGGGAGGCGAGATGGATGCTGACTGGACTGGAGCGCTCGACAGGGCGCGCGCGCATGCTCCGTTTCTTGCGGGCGCTATCGATCGCCTGCCTGATCTCGCTGCCCTTCTGGCGGCCGGCGATGGCGAGGCGGCGATTGCCTGGGCCAAGACCGCCGGGGACGACGCCGGCGATGTCGGCATTGCGCTGCGCCGGGAAAAGCTGGCGCTGGCGCTGGCGCTGGCCATCGGCGATCTCGCTGGCGCTGTGCCGCTGCTGCGGGTCACCGGCGAGCTCTCTGCCTTTGCCGACCGCGCGCTCGACGCTGCGATCACCGATGGCATCCGCCGCCGTGCACCCGACGCCGAACCGACAGGCTTTCTGGCACTGGCGCTGGGCAAGCACGGCGCGAACGAACTGAACTACAGCTCCGACATCGATCCCATCCTGCTTTACGATCCGGACACCATGCCCCGGCGTGAGCGCGATGAACCGGGCGAGGCGGCGCAGCGCGTGGCGCGCTGGGTGGTCGATACACTCGCGACTGCGACCGCAGAGGGCTATGTCTTTCGCGTCGACCTGCGGCTGCGCCCTGCTTCCGAAGTGAGCCCGCTGGCGATCTCGATCGATGGTGCCCTGACGCACTACGAATCATCGGCTTTGGCGTGGGAGCGCGCAGCCTTCATTCGCGCGCGCGCCTGCTCGGGTGACATCGCGGCGGGCGAGGCGTTCCTTGCGGCGATACGGCCTTTTGTCTGGCGCCGCAGCCTTGATTTCGGCGCGATTGCCGAGATTGGCCGCCTGACCGCGCAGATCCGGGCCAATACCAAAGGCAGTGCCACCGTCGGTCCCGGCTTCGATCTCAAGAAAGGGCGCGGCGGCATCCGCGAGGTCGAATTCTATGCGCAGACGCACCAGCTGATCCATGGTGGCCGCGATCCGTCGCTGCGCCTGCGCGGCACGCGTGCGACGCTTGATGCGCTCGCCACCGCCGGAATCATTCCGGAAAGCGAGGCGCAGTTGCTGGGCGAAAGCTACGATCGGTTGCGCACGGTCGAGCATCGTTTGCAGATGGTCGCCGACCTTCAGACGCACAGCCTGCCGACCAGCGCAGAGGCACTCGACAGCGTGGCCCGGCTCGATGGATTACGCGATGGCGCCGCGCTGGTCGCGGAACTGACCGCGATCACCGATGCCGTGGGTGAGCGTTACGACGCCCTGATCGCCGCTTCCGCGCCCGCGTCACATGGCCGCGCGGCAACCTCGTCCGCCCCGACCAGCCTCGCGCAGGAACTCGGCGAACTCGGTTTTGCCGAACCCGCAGTGCTCGCGGAACGCATTGCCTCGTGGGAAAGCGGACGGATGCGCGCACTGCGCAGCGCGGCAGCGCGCAATGCCTTTGCCGCGATCCGTCACGACCTGCTGGCCGCTTTCGCCGCCGCGCCGGAACCGGACCGCGCGCTGGCTCGCTGGGAACAATTGCTCAACAACCTGCCCAGCGCGATCAACCTGTTCCATCTGCTCGAAGCGCGGCCGGCGCTGCTCGAACAGCTCGCACGCATTTTGTCGCTCGCACCGCCGCTGGCCGATGCGCTCGCGCGCCGTGCCGACCTTCTCGACCCGCTGATCGATGCCAGCGCTTTCGAACTGCCCGGCGATGTCGATACGCTGGTGGCGCAGCTTTCGCGCCGCGAGGCGAATGACGATTACGAGCAGATACTGGACCGCGTGCGCCGCACTGTGGGCGAATTGCGCTTTGCGCTGGGTGTGCAACTGATCGAGGGCAGCAGCGATCCGCTTGCCATCGGCGCGGCGCTCGCGCGGATCGCGGAGGCCGCGATCCAGGTGCTGACCGATGCGACCGTCGCCGATTTCCAGGCCAGTCACGGCGCCATTCCAGGCAGCGAACTTGTCGTCCTGGGTCTGGGGCGCATGGGCGGCGGTGTCCTCACCCACGCTTCCGACCTCGATCTTGTCTTCCTGTTTACCGGCACGCTGACCGGCGAATCCAACGGTCGCCGCCCGCTTGGCTCGACGCTGTATTACAATCGCCTGTGCCAGCGCGTTATCGCGGCGCTCTCGGTGCCGACTGCGGAGGGCGTGCTGTTCGAAGTGGATACCCGGCTGCGTCCATCGGGGACGCAAGGCCCGCCAGCCGCCAGCTTTGAAGCATTCGCCCGCTACCAGCATGAGCAAGCGTGGACGTGGGAACACATGGCGCTGTGCCGGGCCCGCGCGCTCTATGGCTCTGCCGATGCGCGCGCCGAGCTGCAAGAGCATGTCTGCGACGTTCTCAAGGCTCCCCGCGATGCCGAAAAGCTCCTGTCCGACGTGCTCGAAATGCGTGCCACGATGGCCGAGCACAAGCCGGCGAAAGGCCCGCTGGACGTCAAGCTGGCGCGCGGCGGGCTGGTCGACCTCGAATTTCTCGTCCACTTCACCCAGTTGCGCAGCGGCCAGGGTCTGACCGCCGACTTGCGCGGCGCGATTGCCGCCTTGGCGCAGGACGGTTTGCTGCCCGAAACGCTCGTCGCGGCGCACGATGCGCTGACACGCTTCCTCGTCGCCGCGAGGCTGCTGGCACCCGATGTGAGCGAACTGCTGCCCGGCCCGCGCACCGCGCTTGCCAGAGCCTGCGCTTGCAGCGATTGGGAAACCGTGAAGGCCGGATTGTTGACGGCCCGCAAGAATGTCGCGAGCGTCTGGCAATCGACATTCGCGCAAACACTGGAGGTGACCGCATGAGCACTCGTCCCGGCGTCGGTGATGCCTTTCCCGATATCGCCATGGAAGCCACGGATGGCGGCAGCGTAAGCGTCGGCGATTTCAAGGGCAGCAAGCTCGTCGTGTTCTTCTATCCCAAGGACGATACGCCGGGCTGCACCACCGAGAACAAGGATTTCACCGCGCTAAAACCCGAGTTCGACAAGGCAGGGGTTGCCTTGCTGGGCGTTAGCAAGGACCCGCCTACCAAGCATGCCAAGTTCATCGCCAAGCACGAACTGGCCGCGCCGCTTGCCAGCGATGCCGCTGAAAACGGACTTTCGGACGCGCTCGGCATCTGGACCGAGAAACAGAATTACGGCCGCACCTACATGGGCATGGTCCGCACCACGTATCTGGTCGCGGTGGATGGAACCATCGCGCAGATCTGGGACAAGGTGAAGGTAAAGGGCCATGCCGAGGCCGTACTGGAGGCAGCGAAAGCGCTTTGATGGAATCGGTTGCGGTTGCTGTTCGCCGGGCGCTGCTGGCGTGCGATCCGCGCGACAAGGTGATGCTGACGCGCAAGGCTGCGCGCGACTGGCGGCTGGGCCGGCTGCAGTTCGCCTTCGATGTGTCGATGCCCGATACGCCCGGCCGCCCTGCCCGACCAGAACTGCTGCCGCCGACCCAGATGCCCCGACGCGGGCGTGGCCAATCGCTGCGCGGACGCGTGGCGCTCTATCACGCCATCGCGCATATCGAGTTCACCGCGATCGACCTTGCACTCGATATCGTCGGGCGGTTCGGCGGCGTGATGGAGCCAGGCTTCACCAGCGACTTCCTCTCGGTTGCCGCCGACGAGGCACTGCACTTCGCCCTGCTCGAACGGCACTTGCGCACGCTGGGCAGCCATTACGGCGAACTGCCTGCGCACGCCGGCCTGTGGGAGGCAGCGGATGATACCCGCCACGATGTTGCAGCGCGGCTGGCCGTTGTGCCGATGGTGCTGGAGGCGCGCGGCCTCGATGTTACGCCGATGATGCTGGAGCGGGTGCGCAGCGTGGGCGACACTGCCGGCTTCCGTATCCTCTCACGCATACTTGACGACGAAATCCGGCATGTCCGTTTCGGGTCAATTCACTTTGCTGCACTTGCGAACCAACGCGGTGAATCGTTCGGGGAGATGTGGAAATCGCTGGTAAAGCGGCATTTTAACGGGTGCTTGAAACCGCCATTCAACGACTCAGCGCGCCAGTCTGCCGGTCTACCGCGTGAACTTTACACAGTGCTTGCTTGTTAAATTCCTGTCGGCATACCTGTCCTCAACGAGACGGCGGGGGGTTCCGACCATCTCAAAAAACAAGCCTCAGACGCCTAGTCGCGGTGTCATTGAGACAACTTTTAAGCGTCGCACGGCCTGCCGTTGACGACGATATGTAAGGTATTGCGAGTGGTCGTAACGAAGTTTTTCGCCAAGTTCCGCGCAACGTCCGCGATCTTGGCTGCAGGTTTTGCAGTGATGGCCGCCGGCCCGGCACTGGCCAACAGCAGCGCTAATGCCGATATCGCCGCTCCGCTCCGCGCTTCCCAAGCAGCTAACCAATCCGTAACGGGCGGCGAGGACGATCAGTTCCGCAAACTCTTCAATTCCTGGCAAAATTTTGAGGAAACCGGCGTTCCGGCCCTCGCAGCGGTCGCCGAAGCAGCCGGCCAGTCGGGGCTTTCCTCCGCAGCCCGCGCTACCCGCATCGCCAACACCACCGTTTCCATCCCTTCGCGCACCCCGCTTGACGGTCTTACCCTCACCAGCGGCTACGGCATGCGCGTCCATCCGGTCACTGGCGGGATGCGGGCGCACAAGGGTATCGACCTCAGCTCTCCCGTCGGCACGCCGATCTATGCGACTGCCGATGGCGTTGTCAGCAAGGCATCGTGGTTCGGCGGCTACGGCCTGTATGTTTCGCTTGAGCATGGCGGCAATCTGCAGACCCGTTACGGCCACATGTCGCGCCTGAACGTCGCTGAAGGCCAGCGCGTCAACAAGGGCGAAATCATCGGCTTCGTCGGCTCGACCGGCCGCTCCACTGGCCCTCACCTCCATTACGAAGTCCGCGTCCATGGCGAAGCGGTCAACCCGATCCCCTACATGCAGGCAGATCGCCTGGCTTCGAACCCGAACGGCGCCAAGGGCGGCTGATCGGCTTCAACGGCTTGAGGCGCATTGGCGCTTCGCCGCACGAATTGGAGAGGAGGAAAGGGCGGCCGCAAGGTCGCCTTTTCTGATTCAGGCTTTCGGTTTGTACTCGCCTGCGTCGGTCTTCGACAAACGTGGCACGCTGTCCGACCAGCGACATGGCCCTGCGCGCCGCCTTGCGGCATTTGCAGGATGTCGCCCCGTCACGAGAGTTTGCCTGCCATGCGCCTTCCGATCTCGTCCGTCACCTGCGCCGCTATCGCATCGGTACTGGCGATGACCGCGTTCGCCTTCGCCAGCGGAGCGCCCGCCGCCTCGGCGCGGACGTCCGACTGCGTTCTGACTACGAAGTAGAGCCGAGCGTCATCCGGTCGCCGTCGATCTGCACGCCGCGCAGTTGCGACAGGAACGACTGGCCGAGCAGTGAGACATCCAGCCCTTCCGGCACGATGGCGGCCTGCACGCCGCGGGCCTCGAACCCGCCCAGCTCCATGCGATCTATAACGATGGGTATGCCGTAGACAGGTCCGCTTGCGCCGCGCCCGATGCTCGCCAGCGCGCTCTCGTCCCATTGCAGGCCCATCGCGTCGGCGTCCTCAGCGGTGAGCGCGACGATGCTCGCACCGGTATCGACGAGGAACCGGCAGGGCCGCGAATCGACTGACGCTTCGGCGTAGAAATGCCCGTCGGATTGCCGTTCGAGCACGGTCTCATCCGATGACCATCCTTGGCTACGCGCGGATACCCCGGCTCCATCGGCGGAGTGGCTAGCGACTACGCTCTTGCTGGTTGCGGAAAACGACCCGGTCATCGTGTCGGAAACACCGGGCGCGGGCGACCCGACCGTCCAGCCGAAGACGACGCCGCAACCCAGAAGCAGGAGAACCGAACCCGTACGCATGGGGCCACGATAGCCGCGCCAGGTTAATCGGGCGTAACGCGCCCGTCGTTAGCGGCTGTCGTCGGAGTGCTGGCATCCTCCGTCTGGGCTTCCGTATCATCGGCCTGCCCGGCATCGCTCATCTGCGCTTCGATCTCGGCGGCCTCGCGTTCGACCGGGTTGTCGCCAAGTTCCAGCGACCCGATGCTGAGCCGGTCGATCCTCGCATCGCGCAGCCGCATCCGGCCGATGGCAAGCTGCCCGATCGCGAGCGCGCCGATTGCCACCGCGCCCATCGCCAGCGCGCCGAGCGCAAAGGAGCCAAGCGCAATCGCCCCCGCCGATCCGGCGCCCATCGCGGCCGCCGGGACGACATAAACCTGCCGCACCGTGCGAAGCGGCAGCAGTCGCAGGGCCTTACTCTGCCGCATCCGCCTGTTCGGGATACGGTTCTGCGTTGCCCGCGTCGGTCATCTGCGCTTCGATCTCCGCCGCCTTCTGCTCGACCAGCGTGACGATATGATCGAGCATATCGGCGCTCTGCACGTGGTGGTCGGTCACACCCGAGAGATAGACCATGTGCTTGCCGTTGCCGCCGCCGGTTACGCCAATGTCGGTCTCGCGCGCTTCGCCCGGGCCATTGACGACGCAGCCCAGCACCGACAGCGAGATCGGTGTCTTGATGTGCTGCAATCGGCTTTCCAGCGCCTCGACCGTGCGAATCACATCAAAACCCTGCCGCGCGCATGATGGGCACGAAACGACGCGAACACCGCGCGTGCGCAGGCCCAGCGTCTTGAGCATCTCGAAGCCGACGCGCACTTCTTCTTCCGGCTCGGCTGAAAGTGAAACGCGCAGGGTATCGCCGATGCCCGACCACAGCAGCATGCCCATGCCGATCGAGGACTTCACCGTGCCGCCGATCAGTCCGCCAGCCTCGGTGATACCAAGGTGCAGCGGGCAATCGACCGCCTCTGCCAAACCCTGATAAGCCGCGACCGCAAGAAATACGTCGCTGGCCTTCACCGCCACCTTGTATTCGTGAAAATCGTGGTCCTGCAGCAGCTTGATGTGATCGAGCGCAGATTCGATCAGCGCTTCGGGGCACGGTTCGCCGTACTTTTCGAGCAAGTCGCGCTCAAGGCTGCCGCCGTTGACGCCAATGCGGATCGCGCAACCATTGGCCTTGGCCGCGCGCACCACTTCGGCCACGCGCTCGGCCGAACCGATGTTGCCCGGGTTGATCCGCAGGCAGGCCGCCCCGGCATCGGCGGCTTCGAGCGCGCGCTTGTAGTGGAAGTGAATGTCGGCGATCAGCGGCACGCGGGCGGCGCGGGCGATCTCGCGGAAGGCCGTCGTACTTTCGACATCGGGGCAGGACACCCGGATGAGATCGGCGCCCGCATCCTCGCAGCGGCGGATCTGGTCGATCGTCGCCCCGGCGTCGGAAGTCGGCGTGTTGGTCATGGTCTGAACCGTGATCGGCGCATCGCCGCCAACAGGTACACTGCCAACCATGATCTGGCGGCTCTTGCGGCGCGCAATATCGCGCCATGGTCTGATCGAGGACATGGCCGCCTCTATAGGCGTGTCGGGTTAAGGACGAAAGACAATCCGCAAGCGTCAGATCATCGCGGCGAACAGGAACTCGGCATCGCACTGTTCTCCCACCCAGAAGTGAATATCCGCGATCTTGGTGAAGCCATGGCGTGCGTAGAACCTCTGGGCGTCGGCGTTCTCGCTGAAGACCGAAAGCTGGAGTTCGTCCGCCCCTGCCGCGCGGGCCTCGGCCACCGCCCAGTCCATCAACTGCGAACCGATGCCGCCGCCGATCATCGCCGGATCGGCGTAAAGCTGCTTCAGTTCGATGGCGCAGGTGCCACGTGCGTGCTCTGGCCAGCCGCAGGCCATGACCAGCTTGCAGAACGCCGCCATTTCTCCGTCGCGCTCGGCCAGTTGGATCCGCATCGTAGGCTTGGCGAGTTCAGCGCTGACCACCGCCTCGGTGTGCGCTGAATCGAGAAAGGCGTTCAGGTCTGCCTCGGTATAGAGATCGGCGAACTTGGCGACAAACGCGCGCCGCCCCAGGTCCGCAAGTGCAGGAGCATCTTCGGGCCTGGCGGGGCGCAGGGTAATCGTCACAGGGTTCTTGTCATGCAGAGGCTGAAATCGTCGAGCACATAGTCGGCGAAAGGCGGGCACTCGGTGAAACCGTGCGCGCGATACAGCATCTGCGCGGGCAGGAACGGCGCAGGCCGACCGGTTTCAAGGCTGACGCGGACATAGCCGCGTGCTGAAGCTTCCGCGAGAAGATGCAGCAGGATCGCCTTGCCCACGCCCTTGCCGCGAAATTCCGGGGCGGCGCGCATGGATTTCAATTCGCCGTGCCGGTCATCCAGATGCTTGAGCGCGCCGCAGCCGGCCAGCGTATCGCCCTGCCATGCCGAAAAGAATGTAACATCGGGTTCGCGCAACCGCTCGGCAGGCATGGCATGCACACTGCAGACGGGTGACCACTGGTGCATCTCGTCAAGGTGCAACTGCAATAGCGCCAGCACCTCCGGCGCGGTCAGATCGTCTTTGCGGATGTGCAGCGTCATGATGCTTAGCCCGAGTATTTATCGGCCTTGCGGCGGCCCATGCGCATGCCGGCTTCAAGCCGCGCGCGCAACTGCGTGTAGTAGGCTTCCAGAAACGCGCGCTCATCGTTCCAGCCATCGGACCGGCCGATCTTCGCGGAAATTGTCTGGTAAACGGCTTCAAGCGATTCGCGGCGGTTCTCGCGGAGCACGCGCTCCAGCGTTTGCACTTCATATTCGCCGTAGACCGCCAGTTCGGCGTCCTCGAACCGGTATTTCGCATCGCTCGGAGCCGTGGCCCCTTCCGGCACGGACGCGGAAGCAAGCGACATCGCCGCTTCCAGCTTGCGCTTCGGCGTTTCCAGCACCCAGCTTCCAGCGATGAGATCTCCCGCGCGCAGGCGATCGCGGTTGAACAGCGGGAAGAACGCGAAGATCAGAAACCAGGCAGTCGCCGCCAGCCACGCTGCACCGTTTTCCGCTCCCGCCGATGCGATGAACACGATGGGCAGAAAAAGCTCGATATCGCGCAGCAGGTTGCGCGCAATCACCATCTCGGCGGTGAGCCGCCCACCATCGCGCGCGGCGATGCGGATGCCCGTTATGCGCTTGCCCGGCGTCGCGCCGCGCGGACCGAGTTCGAAGAACAGGAAGTAGGCGTTGCGAAACAGGAACATCAGGACGATCCACAGGACCACGAGCATCTCCAGCGCCTGCATCGCGGAGGAATTGCTTTCCAGCTTTGCTGCCAGCACTGCCGTGCCGCCGGCGATCGAGATCAGCGCCACGGTGGTGGCGATCATCAGCACGCCGATCAGGCTCAGGTCGAGCATCAGTGCGCCCGCGCGCGATCCCCGGCTGGCGACGGTGACAGGCAACGATATTCCTTCCGGCGTCACCATGACCCGATCACGGTCGCTGCGGCGCAGGCGCGTAGGGATCGACTTGCTCATGCGCCGGCCGATGACCGGCGGCGAAAGGCGAAGAAATAAGCGAGCCACAATGCCAGCATGAACCCGCCGATTGTCAGGCGGCCCATGGTATCGTCCACGAGCTGGCGGGCAAACCCTTCGAGGATCGCGGCGATCACCAGCATCAGCACCACGCCCGTCATGACTTGCGCCGAACGGCGGCCAGCCTCGGCTGCCGCCTGCATCACCGGGCGGTCACCGGGAAAAGCCATCGACCGACCAATATGCAGCCCCGCGCCGCCCGCGAGCAGGATCGCGAAGAATTCGGTCGTGCCATGCACAGAGAGCCAGCCGACGAAATCGAGTGTCAGCCCCGCGCCGTGATAGAGCCACAACATCGCGCCCAGCGAAGCAGTGTTCTGCACCAGCAGCATCAGCGAAGGCACGCCGAATGCGAAGCCGAGCGCAAACGCCATGATCGAAACCTGTGCGTTGTTGCTGAACAGATAGGCCGCAAATGCGCTCAATCCCTGCTGGCCGCCTTCGTGGCCGAACAGCGTGCCGCGCAGCACCTCCGGGGTGGCGCCGGGCACGCGGGCATCCTGGAATTGCGAGGGGACGAGGGCATAGTACCACTCGACATCACTGGCGACGAGCAGCCAGCCGACCAGAGTGCCCGCCACCATCACGCTGAGCGCGATGAACAGGTCCAGTCCGATCGCGCGAACAGAAGCGCTCCAGCCGCCACCGAGGAACCCGCGCAACCACGTGCCGAGCGAGGAACGCGGGCCGTAGACCACGAAATATGCGCGCTGCACCAATGCCTCGAGATAAGCCAGTGTCGCAGCATCGAGCGAAGTCTCGCGCGCGATCGAGAGGCTGGAGGCCACGGTGCGGTACAGCCCCGGCAGCGCCAGCAGGTCGTCATCGGAAATACGGCGCAGGCGGCCCTTCTCCATTTCGACCACCAGCGCTTCCAACCGCTTCCAATCCGCCTCGCGCTCCAGTCGGAAGCGATCCGAGCGAAGCAGCGCGGCCTGGATGACGTCCGTGCCCGAAACCGCGTTCATCCGATCGCTCCGGCGCGCTTGATCTTCAGATAGGCGTCGATCAAGCGGGTGCCGACCTGCCGCCACGGCGCTTCGATCACATCAACGCCCAGTTGCTTGAGCCGGCGCGTCACCAGCGCGCGCTGACGCAGCAGCAGATCGGCGGACACTGCCATCGACAGCGTCTGCAAGTCATCGGGCCGCGCGGCTGACAGGTCTTCCAGTTCCTCGTCGGCCAGCGTCACGAACAGCACGACATGCCGCGCAACCAGCCGACCGATGCTCTCGATCATCAGTTCGGCGCTGGTCGGATCGGTGAAATCGCTGAACACCACCACCAGCGAGCGTCGCTGCAGCCGGCTGGCCAGCGTGGCCAGGGCGAGCGTGAAGTTCGGCTCCTCGGCGCGGTAATCCAGCGAGGCGGCGGCGCGTTGCAGGCGATAGAATTCCTGCGAACTGGCAATGAACGGGGTCATCACCTCGGGCCGCGCGGCAAAACCGAACAGCGAGACGCGGTCCCCGCCTTTCAGTGCGACGTAAGCTGTCGCCAGCGCCGCCGAAACCGCGCGATCGATGCGCGGCATTCCAGCGATCGGCTCGCACATCGTCTGGCCGCAATCGAAGGCGAAGACGATCGGGTTGTTGCGCTCGGTCTCGTTCTCCTTGGCATAAAGATGAACGTGACGGGCCGAGGCCTTCCAGTCGATCCGGCGGCGATCCATGCCGGGTTGATAGTCGGCCAGCGCCTCGAACTGCGTGCCCTCGCCCCGGATGCGCCGGGCGATCAGGCCGAACTGGGCATCGCGCAGGAACGTCTGCAGCGCGGGCGAACGCACATCGCCGATATTGGGCCAAATGCGCACTTCGGTTTCCATGTCGCGCCATTTCTGCCGCGCGCCAAGGCCAAGCGGGCCGCTCCAGCGCAGCCATGCCGTGTCGATCCGACCGGTGCCGCGCCGCGAGGGCCGAATCGTCGTGCCACCCGCAGCCTCGCGGTCATTCGGGATCAGCGTCACTGCGCAGCGGCCACCGGGGGCCAGCCGCGAATCGCACGCGATGACGCTATCGACCGCGCTGCGCAGCCCGCCAGCGAACTGCGCGCGCACGGTGATCTGTTCGTCAGCGCCGACCTCGACATCGCCGGGAGCGACGACATGAAACTCCGTCAGACGGCCCGCTGCCATTGCATCGACCAGCACCATCAGCACTACCATGGCGCCCAAAGCCGGAGCCGCGATCCACGCGCCCGGCGCGACTGCCGCGATCAGCAGCGCCACCGGCGCGGCCAGCGCCAGCACCACCGCCGCTCGCTTGGTTGGTACGATCAGGGCGAACCTTGCGGCCATTGCGTCAGCGCGGCGCTTCGGTCTGCTCGACCAGTTGCGCCACCAGTGCCTCGACCTGCTTGCCCTCGATTTCCGCCGCCGGGCTGAGCAGCAGGCGGTGGCGCAGCACCGATGTCGCCAGCGCCTTCACATCGTCGGGCACGACGTAATCGCGGCCATCGAGCGCAGCGCGGGCGCGGGCGGCCCCGGCCAGCAACACGGCTGCGCGCGGGCTGGCTCCGCTCGACAAGTCAGGGCTTTCGCGAGTCGCGCGGACCAGCCGGACCACGTAGTCGACCACGCTCTCGGCCAGCTTCACGCCCTGGACGGCGGCGAAGGCGGCATCGAGGATTTGCGCATTCGCCACGGTTTCAATGCCAAGTTCGCGCGGATTGGGCAGGCCCTGATTCTCGCCAAAGCGGGTAACGATGCGGCGCTCTTCCTCAAGGCTGGGATAGAGTACCAGCAGCTTGAACAGGAACCGGTCAAGCTGCGCCTCGGGCAGCGGATAGACGCCCTGGTTCTCGATCGGGTTCTGCGTGGCCACCACCATGAAATGCGCGGGCAACTGGTGCGCGGTGCCGTCCAGCGTCACCCGGCGCTCCTGCATCGCTTCCAGCAACGCAGCCTGCGTCTTGGGCGGCGTCCGGTTGATCTCGTCGGCCAGCAGCACGTCGCAGAAGATCGGCCCCCGCGTCAGGGTGAACTGACTGGTCTGGAAGTTGAACAGGTTGGAGCCGAGGATATCGCCCGGCATCAGGTCCGGCGTAAACTGGATGCGGCTGAAATCGAGGCCCAGCGTGGCCGAAAAGCACTGCGCGAGGAACGTCTTGGCCGTCCCCGGCGGTCCTTCGAGCAGCACGTGCCCGCGCGCGAGCAGCGCGATCAGCATGTGATCCACCGTATCGGTCTGGCCGACCACTGCCTTGGCGATCTCGCCCCGGATCATCTCGGCAAGCTGTCTGACCTGTTCGATAGTGAGCGTTTCGGTCATCGGATAAGAGTCCTTTCGAGCGCATGGATATCGAGCGCTGCCCTGACAAGTTCATGCGGTGCGCGCGCCCTCGCCAGGCGCGCCGCCGCTTCGGAAAAGGATTTGGCGTCACTGGAGCGCGACAGCAGCGCACGGTCTATCGCCGCGTCGGTACGCGCGCTGTCGGCCTCGTGCGGCAATGCCAGCGCATAAACGATCCGTTCGCGCGCACGATCGACATAGGGCCCGCCCAGCAGATGCAGGCGTTTTGCTCGCCGGATCAGGCCCGCCGCATTGCTCACCAGCGCGTGCTTGCCGAAAGCGATGGCACGTTCGGGGCGGGTGGCGGGACCGAACCGCAGGAACGCGCGCCAGCCCGCCACCACTGCCGCCAGCAGCAGGCACAGCGTGGCGGCGAGGAACGGCGGGGTGAACGCCAGCGTCAGCAGGTTGGCTGAGCGGGCGTGGCCGTTGAGCGTCAGATCGAACACGACCGGCAGCTTGTCCCCGCCCATTGCGGCACGCAGCAACGCCAGCGCCGCCAGCGCACGCGGTCCATCGGCCATGCCGTAGTTGTTGAGCAAGTCTGGTTCGGCAACGACCACGACCGGCCAGTATTCGTTCTCGTTGTCTTCAGGCTCACGCCCGGCGGCGGCGGCAAGGTCGGTAAAGGCAGTGCCATCGCCGAGATAGCCCGCCAACGCCTGCCCGCGCCCATCGCGCACGATCGACACGATCCGGCCCGACGACATCGTCTGCACCGCACGCGGATCGGGCAGCCGCCCGGCCCGACCGAACCCGACCCAGCCCGCCGATTCGGGCTGAACCTTCTCGACCTTGAGATCGAGCGCGCCAATGCTCGGCAGTCGATCGCCCCAGCCCGGCGACATCGATCCAGCAAGCATGACCCAGCCATCCTTGGCCTCGGGCGATAGCGCCGTGGAAGCCGGCATGGCCGTCCATTTCGGCAGCACCAGCAGCGTCGGCCCGGACGACCGGTGTCGCGAGATCGCTTCCTCGATATCGTCCGGCTTCATGAACGGCGGCGGGGTCAGCACCAGCAGGCCTTCCTCAGTGAACGCGCCCTCAGTGCGGCTGCGGCGCACGGCATAGCCACGCCGTTCGAGCAGCGCCGAGATCCCGGCGAACCCGTTCAGCCCGCGGCCTTCGGCATGCTCACCACCATCGTTGGCCGATCCCATGCCGGTGCCCGTGCCGATCATCCACAGCAGCGCCACGAAAGCGGCGACGCCGAACAGCACCATCGCCAGCACCGCGCGAGTCGAGAAAGGATTCGCATCAGCAGGGATCAAAGGCGCGTCGCTCATGCGCCCAGGCCCGCCAGCGCGAAGTCGGAATAGGCCGAACGGGCCGCGCGCCAGTCCTCGGCATCCAGCGCGCGCAAGGCATAGAGGCTGCGCTCCACCCGGGTAGCGATAGCGGCAAAGGCAGTGCGCGCGCGCTCGGGCAGCATCGGCAGCAGCGAGATTTCGCGCGCGGTGGTGGCCGGGATCAACCAGTCGGGCCGGGCTTGCGCGATGTGCCCGACACTGCGCCGCAGCAGCAGATGCGTCGCCTCGTCGAACTTGCCCTCGGCGGCTAGGCGGTCGGCATCCTCCAGCAGCGCCAAAGCCTCGGCATGATCCGGCGCCCATTCGGGCTCCGCTTCGGCCCGCGGCATCCTCAGACGCTCGATCCACGGGGCGAGGAGCGCCCACAACAGCCACAACACCAGCAGCGCGGCCAACCCGATCAAGACATATTCGACGACTTGCGCCGACATTCCGAACAGTTCGCCAATGGGGCCGAAGATCTTCTGAAGGAGCCTGCCAAGCGCTTCAAGCCAGCCCGGAGTCTCTACAGGTGCAGTGGGGGGCAGCGGCGCGAACTGGATATCGGCGGTCTGGCGAACGGCCTCCCAGTCGCTGGCAGCGTCCCTTGCGGCGGTCGATCCCGCGATCTGTGCGCCGTCAACCCTCACACGATGCTAGGTGGCATGAGCCTGCGAACGGTGCAAGCGGGAGAGTTAACCCCGCTGGCGTGCCTGCACATAGCTGCCAAGCGTGCGCACGTATTCGCAGTGGAAACCCAGTTCCGCCATCGAGCGGTCGAATCGCGCTTCACCCGGCGCGCCCTCAACATCGCTGTAGAACGTCGTCGCGGAGAAACTGGCGCCCTTCTGGTAGCTTTCCAGCTTAGTCATGTTGACGCCGTTGGTGGCGAAACCGCCCAGCGACTTGTACAGCGCAGCTGGCTGGTTGCGCACTTCGAACACGAATGTCGTCATCGCCTGCCCCTCCAGCGTCGCGGGATCGAGCGGCTCGCGCGCCAGCATCACAAAGCGCGTGGTGTTGTCGGGCGCGTCCTCGATTCCCTCAGCGATGATCCGCAGCCCGTAAAGCTCGGCGGCGATTCGGGGCGCGATCGCACAGGCCTGCGGATCGGCCTGCTCCTTCACGAAGGCAGCGGCACCGGCGGTGTCGGCATACGTCATCGGCACAATGCCCCGCTCGCGCAGGTAATGCCGCGTCTGGCCCAGCGCCTGCGGATGGCTGTAAGCGCAGGCGAACGGCCCTTCGCCCAGCGCCATCAGCGCGTAGCTGATCGGCAGGAAATATTCGCCGACGATCGACAACCCGCTTTCGGGCAGCAGGAAATGGATATCGGCCACGCGCCCATGCTGAGAATTCTCGATCGGAATCATCGCCCGCGCCGCACGCCCTTCCTTCACCGCATCGAGCGCGTCCTCGAAGCTGAAACAGGGCAGCGGCAGGCAATCGGGATCGTAATCGAGCGCAGCGCGGTGGCCATTGCAACCGGGCGCGCCTTGCAACGCGACCGCGCGCGACGGGTCGGCGGCGGCCTGCTCGGTCATCTCGGCGACAAGCGCCATGGCGGGTTGGGGATAGGAGTGCATGACGGCTGCGCGCTTAAGCGCCTGAACACGGAACCGCAATGGCTCTTGCGCTTGACTGCTGGCGTCACTAGAGCGCAGCCTCGATAACCAGTGGCATTCATTCCTGCGGGGCTTTCTCGAATGGACGACCGTTTCAATACCATCGCCGGATGGGTCTTGTTTTCCGGTGTAGTAGGCTTGGGGCTGACTAGCGTCAGTTCGCACTACTTTTCGGCGAACAAGCCGCATCGCCCGCATGAGATGGGCTATGCGATCGAAGGCGTCGAAGCCGAAGGCGGCGAAGGCGGCGACGTGCCGATCGCCAACCTGTTGGCTACCGCTGATGTGGCCAAGGGCGAAGCGACCTTCGCCAAGTGCGCATCGTGCCACACCGTGAACGCTGGCGGCGCCAATGGCATTGGCCCGAATCTGCATGGCGTGATGGGCGAGGGCGTTGGCGTCGGAGCCGGTGGCTTCGCGTTCTCGGACGCTCTCAAGAGCAAGGGCGGCAACTGGACGTTCGACACGATGAACGAATGGCTCAAGAGCCCCAAGGCTTACGCGCCCGGCACGAAGATGACCTTTGCGGGTCTGTCTAAGCCCGAAGATCGCGCCAATCTGATCGCCTGGCTGAATACGCAGGGTTCGAACCTGCCGCTCCCCGCTGCTGATGCCGCTCCGGCGGCCGATGCCGCCGCTGCTCCCGCCGCCGATGGCGAGGAAGCCGCAGCCGCTGCAGTCGAAGGCGCCGAAGCGACCGCGAGCGAGGCCGCTCCGGCAGAATAATCCGCTTTCACAAGCGCAACAAAAAGCCCGGCCGGTGAAACCGCGCCGGGTTTTTTGTGTGTGCGCCTACCCCTTGAACCCCTTGGCGATCACGTACCATTCCGACGAATCCTTGCGACTCGCGGGCGGCTTGGCGTGCTTCACGCTGGTGAAGTGGCGCTTGAGCAGCGTGAGGAGTTCGGTGTCGGTGCCGCCGGCCAGCACCTTGGCGACGAACGTGCCGCCGGGTGCCAGCGTCTCGATGGCAAAGTGCGCGGCAGTTTCCACCAGGCCCATCGTGCGCAGATGGTCGGTCTGCTTGTGGCCCACGGTGTTGGCCGCCATGTCGGACAGTACGAGATCTGGCGCGCCATCCAGCGCCTCCAGCAGCGCGGCGGGGGCCTCGTCGGCCATGAAGTCCATCTCGAAGATCGTCACGCCCTCGATCGGGTCGGTGGGCAAAAGGTCAATGCCCACCACTTTTGCCTTCGGGCAGCGCTGGCGCACGATCTGGCTCCAGCCGCCCGGCGCGATACCCAGATCGACGACGCGCTTTGCACCTGAAAGCAGGCCAAACTTCTCATGCAGTTCGGCCAGCTTGTAGGCAGCGCGGCTGCGATAGCCGTCGGCCTTGGCCTGCTTCACATACGGATCGTTGATCTGGCGCGTCAGCCAGCGCGCCGAACTGGTTGTGCGCTTCTTCGCGGTGCGCAGGCGTTCGCGCGGATCGCTGCCAGAGCGGCTCACTGGTCCGCCACGCGCAGCTTGCGCGCGTCCCCGCGCAGGCGCTCGCCATGGCCCTGCGCCGAGATCAGCCCGCGCAGGATACCTTCACGGATCCCGCGGTCGGCAACGCCCAGCCGGTCGGCCGGCCACAGATCGAGTATCGCCTCCAAAATCGCACACCCCGCCACCACCAGATCGGCGCGTTCGCGGCCGATGCAATTGAGCTCGCGCCGCTCTTCGATCGCCATCGACGACAGGCGCTCGCTGATCGCCCGCATCGAGGATGCCGGCACGATCAGGCCATCCACGGCGCGGCGATCGTATTGCGGCAGATCGAGGTGCAGGCTGGCCAGCGTCGTCACCGTGCCGCTGGTGCCGAGCAAACGCAGCGAACTCTCTTTTGAGGCACTCAGGCGCGCGCTGGACGTGCGCCGGGCGAAATCGGCGAAGCTGTCCCGCACGAGGCCGTGCATCGTGCGGTAGCGATCGAGCCGGTCCTGCGCGGTCGCGCCCTCTGGGCCGCAGGTCTCGGACAGCGACACCACACCCCAGGGCACGCTTTGCCAGTCAAGGATGCGCGGCACCGTATCGGTGCTCTCGATCAGCACCAGTTCGGTCGAACCGCCGCCGATATCAAAGATCATCGCGGGGCCGATCCCGGCCTCCAGCAGCACATGACAACCGAGCACCGCCAGCCGCGCTTCCTCCTGCGCGCTGATGATGTCGAGCGCGATGCCGGTCTGCTCGCGCACCCGCTCGATGAACTCGGGTCCGTTCTCGGCGCGCCGGCAAGCCTCGGTCGCGACCGAGCGCGCGAGGTAGACGTTGCGGCGCATCAGTTTGTCGGCGCAGACGCGCAATGCGGCGAGCGTGCGGTCCATCGCCTTGTCAGACAGCCGACCGGTCTGCGCCAATCCCTCGCCCAAGCGCACGACGCGGCTGAAGGCATCGATGACGGTGAAATTCTCGCCGGAAGGGCGGGCGATCAGAAGCCGGCAATTGTTGGTGCCAAGATCGATCGCCGCATACGACTGGCGATACGAGCCCTGGCGGGGCGACGTTTGACCGGGCAGGACGCTGCGTCCCTCCCCCAGTTTACCCTTGTCGCTGGACCGGCCGCCGACGAACGATGCCTCTGGCTTTCCGGAAGGGTTGCGACCCGGCGGCCCGCCCTTCGGCTGGCCGCGCGAACCGCTCCTGTCCTCGACCGGGGCGCTCACTGTCGGCGGATCGTGTTCCGCCATGATACTCTTCTCTGTTCTATCTTCCCGCCGAACTACGACGGGCACCTGGCGACGATGCTAACGTGCTGCAAGCAAACGCACAAGTGCAGGCATCTTGACCCGAATCACACCGCCGCCTAAAGGGCCCCCTCCTGTTGCCCGATCCTCTAACGGTAAGAGAGCGGACTCTGACTCCGTCAATCAAGGTTCGAATCCTTGTCGGGCATCCAGGTAACCCCAGATTATCCTTTTTTACCAAAGCCTTGGTGCATTCCGCCGGGTGACCTCCAGCGTGCTTCGTGCAGGATCGCGACAGGCCGGCAATGGGGTGCGGTGTTGCGGAATCGCGGACAATATCACCGGCACAAGAATGCTACACCGCCGCGATTGGTGCCTGGCCTTGAGATCGCAGGCGGCGCTACGGTCCGAATCAGTAGATCGAACGCTAAGCTTTCCCCTGCCGCTGCAGCTTCTCAGGAAACCGCCGCTTCCAGCAAACGGATCGTTCCCATATCGGCATCGATCTCGGCCATAACGCCCACCGGGATGCTTTGCTGGTTGGCGATATGGCCGATCAGCGCGCCTTGGAAAGCGGGCACACCGAGCGCGGCGAACTGCCGGTCTAGCACTTCGTAGATGGTGAAATTGCTATACGATGAACCCGGATTCTCGCAATTGGTGCATTGCCCGAATACGACGCCCGCCACCTTGCCGAGTATCCCTGCCAGATCGAGCTGGGTCAGCATCCGGTCGATGCGGTATTCAGCCTCGTTGGTATCCTCGAGGAACAGGATCGCGCCCCTAAAATCCGGCAGATAGGGCGTGCCGACCAGCGCGGAAAGCACTGAGAGGTTGCCTCCCAGCAGGCGTCCGGTTGCCTTGCCGCCCCGGAACGTGCGCACGCGGCCAGCGGTGCGACCGAGACCGCCGGCAAGATCGCGTGGCACAGTGTAAGTCGGCGTGCCGCCGGCGAACGCGACCTCGCGGAACGACTGCCACGCGCCCGGCGGCCAGATCGATGCCGCGTTCGGTCCGTGGATGCTGGCGATGCCGGTGCGAGCCGCCAGCGCCATGTGCAGCGCGGTCACGTCGCTCGATCCGCACAGCAGCTTGGGATTGGCGCGGATCGTGGCGTAATCGAGGTGGGGCAATATCCGCGCGCAGCCCCAGCCGCCGCGCACTGCCATGATCGCGCGCACGCTGCGATCGGCGAACATTGCCGTGAGATCGTTGGCGCGGGTCTTGTCCGAACCGGCGAGATAGCCCTCGCGCTCGGTCATATGCGGGGCGGACTTGGGCACCAGCCCCATGGCGCGCACGGCATCCTCGATCTCGGCAATGCCGAACCGGTCGGCGACGAATCCGGCGGGCGCAACCAGCCCCAACGTATCGCCGTCGCGCAGGCGCGGCGGGCGGACCAGCCGCGGCAGTTTCACCCCATCGGCCGCGCCAGACAGCGCGGGCGCGCCTAGCACCGCCGCCATGCCGACCATTCCCGCCATCGCCGTTCGTCGCGTAATCATGCGTGACATCTAGAGCTTGTCCGGAGACGGGGAAAGCCGCCTTTGCACTCGACGACGCGCGCGCGAGACGTCATGGAAGCGCGCATGACTGAAGAAGACAAGAAACTCACCCGCCGCAAGTTCTACAAGGCGGAGCAGGAAGCCTCCTTTGCCGAAGCGCAAGAGGGCACGCCGCAGACCCAGAACCCGGCCTACAAGCTGGCCTTCACCGACACCGACTTCATGCTGCGCGACGAGCTTCGCCCGGTGCGCTTCCAGCTTGAACTGCTCAAGCCCGACATGCTGCTGGACGAGGCTAACATCGGCTCCACGCTGGTGATGTATGGCTCAGCGCGCATTCCCTCGCCCGACCAGTGCGACGCGGTGCTCGCCGCCGCGATCACGCCGGAAAGCAAGGCAGTAGCCGAACGGCTGGTGGCCAAATCGAAATACTATGTCGAGGCGCGCAAACTCGCGCGCAGCGCCAGCCAATGCTCCATCGTCGAAAACGGGATGCGCCAGTTCGTGGTGTGTTCAGGCGGCGGTCCGTCGATCATGGAAGCGGCCAATCGCGGCGCGGCCGATGTCGGCGCCGAATCGCTTGGCCTCAACATCGTGCTGCCGCACGAGCAGGCGCCGAACATGTATGTGACGCCCCGGCTTTCGTTCCAGTTCCACTACTTCGCGCTGCGCAAGATGCATTTCCTGCTGCGCGCCCGCGCAGTTGCGGTGTTTCCGGGCGGGTTCGGCACGCTGGACGAGTTCCTCGAACTGCTCACCCTGATCCAGACCGGCAAGATGAAGCCGATCCCGATCCTCCTCTACGGACGCGACTACTGGCAGCGCGTGCTGAACTTCGAAGCCATGGCCGAGGAAGGGGTGATCAACCCCCGCGATCTGGAACTGTTCCACTGGTGCGAGACAGCGGAAGACGGCTGGTCACGGATCAAGGCGTTCTACGAACTGGACTGCGACTGACGGTCCACAAGACCGTCAAGCCCCTCCCGTTCGCCCCGAGCGAAGTCGAGGGGTGTGTGGGCTTCGCTCGATGAAATGCATTTGCTGAACCCGCCCCTCGACTTCGCTCGGGACGAACGGAGCAAGGTGCAGGCTCGCTGCTTCAGCGCGGGATCGCCCAGGGCGGATATCGCCGCGCCAAGCCGGCGCGGTAAAAGCACAGGCGGTTGCCCGCCGGATCGGTCAGCCAGGCCTCGCGCCAAAGCCATGGCTGGTCCTGCGGGGGCGAGGCGGCGATGCCCTGCCCCGCCAGTTTCGCGACGATGGCATCGGGATCGGCGCATTCGAAATAGGCCGCCGCGCCGCCCGCTTCGCTGTGGCCGGTCGCAATCGAGAGCGTGACACCGCCGGGCGTTTCGAACCGGGCATATCCGTTCGCCGGACTATCCACGATCTGCACCAGCCCCAGCGCGCGGTAGAAGGCGACCGAGGCAGCATAATCGCTGGCCGGCAGCGTGATCTGGTTGAGCCGCGCATCGCCCGCCAGATCAAGCCGCACCGCCTGATGCCCTAACGGCCCATGCCCGCCGCCAAGCCCCGGGGCATCGCGCAACGCCAACTGGACGAAATCGCGCGCCATGCCGACAGCCTCGGCCAGCGCCAGACCCTGCCCCAAGCCGGTGGCAATGGCGCTCGACAGCGTACAACCGGTACCGTGGGTGTGCCGGGTTTCGAGGCGCGGCGACTGCCAGAGCGTCGACTCTTCACCGGGCAGGACCAGCCGGTCGTCCACAACCGCGCCCTCGGCGTCGCCGCCCTTGGCAAGGTAGGCGACACCGCGCGCCGCCATTGCCGCATCGCCGCCCAGCGCCGCCAGTTCGGGCACGTTGGGTGTCGTCAGCGTGGCCAATGCCATCAACCGCTCGAACGCGGCAATCGTAGCGTCGTCAGCCAGCGCGGCGCCGCTCGTGGCGATCATCACCGGATCGAACACCACCGGCACGTCGAGCGGTTCTAGGCAATCGGCCACGACATGCGCGATTTCCGCTGAGCCGAGCATGCCGATCTTCACCGCATCGACCCCGATATCGCTGATGCAGGCGTCGATCTGGGCCCGCACCATCGCGGGCGAGAGGACTTCCACCATGGTGACGCCCAGCGTGTTCTGCGCGGTGATCGCGGTGATCGCGGTCATTGCGTAGCCGCCCAGCATCGTGATGGTTTTGATGTCGGCCTGGATGCCTGCGCCGCCCGAACTATCGGACCCAGCGATGGAAAGAACACGGGGAGGTGTCATGCTTGCAGCGCTACGTTTTGTAGCATGCTTCGACAAGGTCAGCCTTGGAACCGTCGCTCGCTCGACGGCGGATATTGCGCCTGCAGCTTTTTTGCGCGCGTCGGGCGGTCGAGCAATTCGCCGCCGCAATTGGGGCACCGATCATCCAGCGCATCGGCGCATTCGGTGCAGAAGGTGCATTCAACGCTGCAGATGAACGCGCCGGGTGCCTCGGCGGGAAGGTCGCTGCCGCAGCGTTCGCAATCGGGGCGCATTTCGAGCATCAGGCCGCGACCTCCTCGACCGCATCGCAAATGCTGGCGACCACGGCTTCGACCTCGCTGGCGTCATCCCCCTCGGCCATGACGCGGATGACGGGTTCGGTGCCGGAAGGCCGGATCACCAGCCGCCCCTTGCCGTCGAGCGAAGCCTCGGCATCGGCGATGACCGCCTTGACCCGCGCATCGTCGAGTGGCTTGCCGCCCGAAAAGCGCACGTTGCGCAGAAGCTGCGGCACCGGATCGAACAAGTGCAGCAGCTCGCTCGCGCGCTTGCCCGACTTCACCAGCGCGGCGAGCACTTGCAGCGCAGCGACCGTGCCATCGCCAGTCGTGGCATGATCGAGCAGGATCATGTGACCCGATTGCTCGCCGCCGAAATTGTAGCCACCGCCGCGCATCGCCTCGAGCACATGGCGGTCACCCACCTGGGTGCGCACCAGATCGATGCCCTGACCGCCCAGAAATCGCTCCAGACCGAGGTTGGACATGACCGTCGCGACAACGCCGCCACCGGTCAGCTTGCCCTGCGCGGCCCACTGGCTGCCGATAAGCGCCATGATCTGGTCGCCATCGACCGTCTTGCCCTTTTCGTCGACCACGATCAGCCGGTCGGCGTCACCATCGAGCGCAATGCCGATATCAGCGCCCGATGCGACCACGGTTTCCTTCACCAGATCGAGGTGGGTCGAGCCACAGCGATCATTGATGTTCTTGCCGTTGGGATTGACCCCGATGGCGACGATCTCCGCGCCCAATTCCCACAAAGCGGAGGGCGCGACTTGGTAAGCGGCGCCATTCGCGCAATCGACCGCGATCTTCAGGCCATCAAGCCGGATATCATGCGGCAGCGACCGCTTGACCGCGTGGATATAGCGCCCGCGTGCGTCGTCGATCCGGCGCGCGCGGCCGATCTCTTCGGCGCCGGCAAGCGGCAGTTCCTCAGCCAGCATCGCCTCGATCGCCAGTTCGTCCTCGTCGGACAACTTGAAACCATCGGGGCCGAACAGCTTGATGCCGTTATCCTCGTAAGGGTTGTGGCTGGCCGAGATCATCACGCCGACATCGGCGCGCAGCTCGCGGGTCAGAAGTGCAACGGCCGGCGTCGGCAATGGGCCGAGCAGCACCACGTCCATGCCCACGCTGGTGAACCCTGCAACCATCGCGTTCTCCAGCATATAGCCGGAAAGCCGGGTATCCTTGCCGATCACGGCCCGATGGCGGTGCGCGCCGCGCAGGAAGCGTTTGCCCGCCGCCTGCCCCACTTTCATCGCGGTAGCAGCGGTCATCACACCGGCATTGGTGCGTCCGCGAATCCCATCGGTGCCGAAGAACTGTTTGCTCATGGCCTCATCCATATCACGCGATTTCCTGATAAATTGCTATGTCCCGCGTCGCTGGTATTGTCACCCCCGCATGACCATCGACACGAATTCCGCAGCCGGCCCCTCGCGAATGCCGGAAATCCGCGTGCCGGGGCTGCTTACGCTGGCGGGGCTCGTCGCCGGGTTGTTGCTGGGCGTTTTGCTGAAAGACGCGGCGGTGCTGCCCGGCGTGATCGCGGTGGCAGAACCCGTCGGAGCGCTGTGGCTGCAAGGGCTCAAGATGACGATCCTGCCACTGGTCGCCGGACTGCTGTTTACCGGCGTGGTCGAAACAGTGGCGGCGGCCCGCGCAGGCACGATGGCGCGGCGCACGCTGGGTTTCATTGCCGGGTTGCTGGCGGCAAGCGCGCTGATCGGTGCGATTGGCATGCCACTGTTGCTGGCGCTGACCCCCGCGCCCGCCGGATTGACCCCGCCGCCTGTCGTCTCCCCGCAGGCCATTCCCGGCATCGGGGATTTTGCGCGCTCACTGCTGCCCGGCAATGTCTTCACGGCTGCGGCGGAAGACGCGATTTTGCCGGTCATCATGTTCGTCGCGCTGTTTGCCCTGGCCTCGACGCGGCTGGCTGATGCGCCGCGCCAGCAACTGGCTCTGCTGTTCGAAGGGCTGGCAGGTGCGATGATGATCGTGATCGGCTGGGTGCTGGCGGTTGCTCCGATCGGCGTCTTCGCGCTGGGTCTGACACTGGCGGCGCAAAGCGGCTCGGCGGCGATCGGCACGCTGGCGCATTACATCGTGCTGGTGAGTTCGCTCGGCGCTGTGATTCTGCTCGCCGCTTATCCGCTGGCGCGTTTTGTCGCGCGTCTGCCCTTGGGCCGGTTCTCGCAGGCCGTGCTGCCGGTGCAGGTGGTGGCGTTCTCCACCCAGTCCTCACTCGCCAGCCTTCCGGCGATGCTGGCTGCCTCACGCAAGCTGGGGCTGGGCACGACCACTGCCGAATTCGTCCTGCCGCTGGCGGTGACGCTGTTTCGCGTCACCAGCCCTGCCATGAACATCGGCGCGGTGATCTATGCCGGGCATCTCGCGGGCATACATCCGCCGCCGATGGCCATCGTGGCCGGGACGCTGATCGCATTCATCATCACTTTCGGATCGGTGTCACTGCCCGGCACAGTCAGTTTCATCGCCTCGACCGGACCGATCGCGGCGGCGATGGGCATACCCCTCTGGCCGCTCGGAATACTCGTCGCGGTGGAAATGCTGCCGGACATCATGCGCACGGTCGGCAACGTGACGATGAACGTCGCGGTGGTCGGCGCGGTGGACAGGGAATAGTCGGGAGAACGTTTTTGTTGGGTGCGCCATTCGCATCCGCGAATGGCTTGCGGCACCGGCCCACGCCCCCACCCGGCCTCCCATCTAGGATACACTTGTGGGAGGCCGGGTGGGGGCGTGGGCCGGTGCCGTAAAGGTCATGACGGATGTCATGACCGCACAAACCAAAAACCCCTCAGAAATACCGCGCGATCTTGAACTGCACACGGTGGCGTTCGCTGGCGTAGAAGTCGTAGTTCGAATCGACCTTGATGAACTGGTATTCGACCGAGGGGGAGAAGCCGCCGAAGCGGATCTGGCGCAGGCCCAGGTAGGCCCGGCCCTGCAAGCGCCAGTCTTCTCGGCGTTCGAAGGAAAAGAAGGGCTGCGCCTCGTCGTATTTCGACCAGGTCGCGCCGCCGGAAATGCCTGCATTGATGCCCAGCGGCAGCTCGCCCCCGATACCCGCGTTCAGCCCGAAAGTGGTGTTGGAGAACGCCGCGAACTCGTCCGCTTCGCGCCGCGCGACGAGTGTGGCCGAGACGATCGCGGATCGGGCGACGACTTGTTCGTAGGTGGCATTCGCTCCGATCTGCCAGCCGTTGTACCCGCTGTTGATCTCGGATTCGCTGCGGCGGCCGTCGATCTGCACGGCGATGCGCTTGCCCCGGTCGAGCGACTGCTGGAAGGTCGCGCGCGCGCCATACTGCTTCGCGGCGACATCCCCGCCATACCAGCGGTAAAGCCCGACCGCCTGCACCGTGACAGTGCGTTCGGTGTCTATCCGCAACTCGGGACCGCCTGCCATCTGGAAGGTGTAATCGTCCAGATCGTTGCCATCGTAGTTCACCATCGCCCCGTTGGCATCGAGCAGCATCGATGTGCGCTCGCCCACCGGCAAGCGTAGCGTGGCGTAGGAACTGGCCGTCACGCCGATGCCCGACCGTGCGCGCGCGGCGCTGTCGAGCGTAAGCGGTACTTGCGTATTGCCGAAATTGACGTCGACGGTCTCGGCCGCAGTGGCCGAATTGATGTTGCTGTCGGGCGCAAACCCAAAGTCGAAGCCGAAGCGGAAGCGGCGGTTGGACCGCACCGCGCTGCGGGCGTTGCCGATCATGCGGGCGATGTCCTCGGGCAGGGACTCATCCTCGGCCGCCAAGCGCAGGTGATAGTCCGCGCCTTCGAAATTGCTCTGCATCATCAGTGCTCGGGCGAGTTCGAGGCGGACACGGGTCTGGCCGGGGTTATCCTTGAGGATGCCGCGAAACCGGTCGGCGGCGCCTTTCGGATCGCCAGTGCCCATCAGGATCAGCCCGTCGAGAAAGCCGTAGGGGATCGCCATGCCGGGCGCGCCGCGCAACGCTGCGACGACAGGCTTGGCCTCGTCATATTTCTTTTCCAGCACCAGCCGCTCGGCGATGGCGAGCATCTGACCCGGCGCGATGCGATAGTCGCATTGACCGCCCGAGCAATGCGGCACGACCGAGGCGGCGGCGAGCAGCCCCGCCGTGGCGGAACTTTGACCAGCCTTCGAGCTGCCGGTCGCGGGCGCGTCTTCAGCCTGCGCGCCGGTGGCGAACAGGGCCGCGCCGGCCACCGCCGAAGCGATGGTCCAGCGCTGCAGCAGGCGGGTCATTATTTCTTGCCGACGAAGGCGCCGAGGATATCGATGCGCTCATCCGGGTTGCCACCGACGATGCGGAAGCCGCCACCGGCTTCTTCAGCCTTCGGCCCGAAGAACGTTCCGTCGATGCTCGATCCGGCGATATTGACGTTATACTGCGTGCCGTTCGGATTGGTGAAGCTGGCAGACGAGAATTCACCCTTGAAACCGCCGAAGTTCACCATGTTGATCGTGCCCGAACCGCGCGCCGCAAACGTCGCCTGATCCTTGATCGCGGTATCGGTGGGCGAGGTGTAATAGTCGTAGCTGGGCGCATAGACCTTGCCCCCCAGCGCCAGATCCACGGTGCTGTTGGCAAAGTTGACGGCCAGGTTGGCAGTCCCCTCGATCCACTGGAAATAGCTTGAAATCGCGCCCGAAGAACCGTCCGGATTGAGATCGTCCAGTGTCGGGTTGAAGATCATCGATGCGACCATCGAACCGCTGTAGGTGCCGCTGCCGGTCTTCGGCACGGAATTGTTGTCAGTGCGCTCGCCATAAGCAAAGGCACCGCGCTCCAGATGGTGTATGATCGTGTCGAAGACGCCGGCTTCTGTCTCCAGCTTGCCAAAAT
Source organism: uncultured Novosphingobium sp. (assembly GCA_964502105.1). Classification (GTDB taxonomy): domain Bacteria; phylum Pseudomonadota; class Alphaproteobacteria; order Sphingomonadales; family Sphingomonadaceae; genus Novosphingobium. The sequence continues at coordinate 48,805 of CAZCUS010000004.1, forward strand.
TGAACGCGTTGCGAACATAACCGGCATAGGTCACGTAATTGGTCTCGCTACCCGGTTCGAGCACGAACAGCGTGGTCGACTGATAGCTGCTGCCGTCGGTGCCGGTTGGCGCGGTGTCGTTGTCGCCCGGATTTACCAGCCCGCTGCCGCTGAGGCGATAGGGTGAGCGCGGATCGCCATCGCCGGCCTGCAGATAGTTGATATTGGGGTTCGCCATCTCGCGCACGCCCCACTGCGGTTCCTCGGCGCCGCCGAAATCGGTGCGGCTGGCGGGATCCTGGAAGCGGGTCTGGGCTTCTGCCCCCGACAAAGGATCCCGGAGTTGCAGCGTATAAACGGCTTCGCGCGGATTGTAGGTGATCGAAATCTTCGAATCGCGCGCCGTCGATGCGTTGCCGGCAAACGTCTGGGCTTGCTGGTCGAAGCGGTCGCGCTCGTCGGTCAGGTACTCGAAAACGTGGCTCGCGCCGATGCCCTGATAGGTCTTGGGATCGGTGGGATGCACGAAATTGTGCGTCGCCTCCGGATTGGCAGCCGGCGGCGGCGTGCTGATGGTCGTCTCACCCCCTCCGCCGCAAGCGGCGAGCAGGCAAGTAGTCGAAAGCAGCAAATAGTGGCGCATTAGATCGGGCCCCCGAGAGAATTCGTGGGCATAGAAGTAGTTTTTCTCGGTTAATTTCGGGTAAACATGCCTGCACCGCGTCACCCCGTTTCGGAGTATTTCAGCAAAAGAAATGGATCATGTGGTCAAGCGCGAACTGCGCGGTCCTGGCGTCGCTGACTATGTCTGCGATATGACGATAGATGCGCCGGCCAAGGCCGTAATCCGCGTCATGCTTCCAGTTCGATATCCCAGTAAAGCCAGTCGCGCCAAGTCTCATGCAGGTAGTTGGGCGGGAAGCCGCGACCACGTTCCTGCAACTGCCAGTTGGTCGGACGGATCGGCGAGACGAGCGGTGGCATCTTCGCCTGTGCGGGCGTGCGACCACCCTTGCGCATATTGCAGGGCGCGCAGGCAGTGAGGATGTTCTCCCACGTGGTCTGTCCGCCAAGCCGTCGCGGGATGACGTGATCGAAAGTCAGGTGTTGCGGCGACCCGCAGTACTGACAGCTAAAGCGATCGCGCAAAAACAGGTTGAAGCGGGTGAAGGCGGGAAATTCCGAAGGCCGGACATACTGGCGCAGCGCGATCACCGAGGGGATCTGCATCGTCCAGCTGGGACTGTGAACCGCGCGGGCATAGGATTCGAGGATATCGACCCGCTCCAGCACCACCGCCTTGATCGCGGTCTGCCATGGCCACAGGCTGAGCGGATAGTACGAGAGCGGCGTGTAATCCGCATTGAGAACGAGTGCGGGACAATCGGAAAGATTGCGGTCCGGATCCCCGGATGCGCTGCGGAACCGGGCCGCGCGCTCTATCAGCTCCGACTTGAGCATGGCCTCCTGTCGCAGGCAGTCATTGCGGTTTGATGGCAGCGCATGGCGATAGATCAGCATTTGCGGGCAGAGCCGTCAAGCGACTCGATCGACGAGAATCCACAGGATGCTGCAAGCCGGCACCAGCCCATGGCGGTAAAGCCACCGCAGCCCTATTGAAGCGCCATGATCCGCTCGCGCTTTGCTCCCAGTCCCAACGGACCGCTGCACCTGGGGCACGCCTATGCCGCAATCCGCGCGCACGATCTGGCACGGGACCGGGGCGGCGAATTTCGGCTGCGGATCGAGGATATCGACGGCGAGCGCAGCCGCGCCACTTTCGTCGACGAGATCCTCGCCGATCTGGCGTGGCTGGGGCTGGCATGGGATGGCGATGTCGCGTTCCAGTCGCACCGCCTCGCAAGCTATGCCGACGCGGGCGAGCGACTGAAGGCGATGGGCGTGCTGTATCCCTGCACTTGCACCCGCGCACAGATTGCCGCCGCCGCGACCCGATGTGGCCCGGACGGCCCGGTCTACCCCGGCACCTGCCGCCACCGCGTGAACGATCACGTCACTGAGTTGACCGGCGCGGCGTGGCGTCTCGATGTGGCCAGGGCGATGGAGTTGACCGGACCGCTGCACTGGCACGACGAGCGAGCCGGGCCGCAAATTGCCGCGCCGCAAGTCTTCGGCGACGTGGTCTTGCTGCGCAAGGACCTGCCGGCAAGCTATCACCTTGCCGCGACGCTGGACGATGCGGCTGATGGGATCACGCTGGTCACGCGCGGCATGGACCTGTTTCCCGCCAGCCATATCCACCGGCTGCTGCAGGCCCTGCTCGGTCTGCCGGAGCCGGTCTGGCATCATCACGGGCTGCTGGTGGAGGCGGACGGGCGCAAGCTTGCCAAGCGGCGCGGCTCGCCCTCGTTGGGGGACCGGCGGCGCGCGGGCGAGGATGGCCCCGCTCTGGCCGCCGCGCTCAGAGCCGCACGTTTCCCCGCTGGCATTTCGCTGACGTTGGATTAAATAGAGTCCATGTCATACATTCTCATCCCGATCATCGTCGTGCTCGCCATTATGGTCGTCGTCAGCTTCGTGCGCGGCATCGTTGCGTTCATGAAAAGCACGCGCGAGGATCTGGAACGCGATCCCAGCACGGGCGCCAGCGAAATGCAGTTGATGCAGAACAAGATGATGTTCGCGCGCATCAAGTATCAGGCGCTGGCCGTCGTGGTCGTGGCGCTGCTGCTGGCGATGTCGCGCTAGAACATTCTGCATACGTGGAAGCGGCACCGCTCCACTCCCCTTTGAGGAGAACCCCATGGTTCGCCTGAACCGCATTTATACGCGCACTGGCGATGATGGCACGACCGGGCTGGTCGATGGCTCCCGCCTGCCCAAACATGCCGCGCGCACGGAAGCAATCGGGGCGATCGACGAGGCGAACAGCGCGATCGGTCTGGCCGTTTGCGCGCTGGATGGCACCGATCACGCGGCATCGCTGACCCGTATCCAGAACGATATGTTCGACCTGGGCGCAGACCTTGCGACGCCGGGCGACGATTTCGCTCCATCCGACATGGCGCTGCGCATTGTCGACGCGCAAGTCCAGTGGCTGGAAACCGCGATCGACGCGCTGAACGGCAATCTGGAACCCCTGCGCAGCTTCATCCTGCCCGGTGGCAGCGAGGCGGCAGCGCGCGTGCACGTCGCCCGCGCCGCGACCCGGCGTGCCGAGCGTGCGGCAACGGCGCTGGCAGCGGAAGCGCCGGTCAATCCGGCTGCTCTGTCTTATGTAAACCGGCTCAGCGACTACCTTTTCGTGCTGGCCCGCGCGGTGAATGCTGCGGGCGCGGGCGATATCCTGTGGGTGCCCGGCCAAAACCGCTAGGGTTCACAGATCAGCGCATTGTCGCTAGTCAGCCGCCAAATTCGATTCAACCAGAGGAGTCAGGCGTGCTGACAGTCGCGATCATCGGTTCGGGCATCATGGGTTCGGGCATCGCCCAGACGGTCGCCAGCAAGGGCATGAAGGTCATGCTATCCGACGTCGAACTGGCCATTGCCGAAAAAGGCAAGGCGGGCATCGCCAAGGGGCTCGACAAGCTGGTCGCCAAGGGCAAGCTTGAAGCCGCTGATGCAGAGGCGACGCTCGCGCGCATTACCGCGATCGGTGATTACGCGCCGATGGCCAGCGCCGATCTGATCATCGAAGCTGCGACCGAGCGCGAGGAGATCAAGCACAAGATCTTCAAGACCGCAGGCGAAGTCCTCGGCCCCAATGCCATCATGGCATCGAACACCAGCTCGATCCCGATCACGCGCATGGCCGCCAGTTCGCCCGACGCGACGCGGTTCTGCGGGCTGCACTTTTTTAACCCGGTTCCAGTGATGGGTCTGGTCGAAGTGATTCCCGGCCTGGCCACATCGCAAGATACCATCGACCGCATGAAGGCTTTCGGCGAGGCGCTGGGCAAGACGGTAGTTCTCGCGGGCGACGAGCCCGGCTTCGTCGTCAATCGCATCCTGTGCCCGATGCTGAACGAGGCGATCTTCGTCCTCGGTGCGGGCATCGGCTCGGTCGAGGATATCGACGCTGGCTGCAAGATCGGCCTCAACCATCCGATGGGTCCGCTGACGCTGGCCGATTTCGTCGGTCTCGATACGCTTTACGAGATCATGAAGGTGTTCCAGGCGACCACCGGCGATCCGAAGTATCGCCCCGCGCCGCTGCTGCAGAAGTACGTTGAAGCCGGCTGGTACGGCCGCAAGAGCGGTCGCGGGTTCTACGATTACTCGGGTGACAAGCCCGTGCCAACGCGATGAGCGAAAAGCCTTACGCCAACGGCAAGTCGTTCGCGAACGGCACGAAGGTCGGGCCCGGGCACAAGGCTGAAGCCAATGTGCATCGGCTCGGCCTTGCCGACAGCGTCAGGTATCACGGCACGCGCGCGGTCTCCGCGCCGGATGTGGTGCGCTATATACTGGAACGCGAGGCTGCGGGAAAATCCGGCGAGCGCGAAGGCTAGCGTTTGATGCCGATGCGCGCGAACGCACGGGGCCGCTCAGTTGTGATTGCGATCGATCGGCACCAGAGGGCCTGACGGCCCCGTGGAACCGCCGACGCGGCGTTCGACTGGCGCGTCGTCGCTGAAATCCGAGGGATCGCTGCCACTGGCATCGTCGATCAGCTCTTCGTCGGGCACGGCATCCATCGCCAGGACGTCTTCGTCCACCGGCGGGGGTGGTGCGGGTTCCGGCACCGGGGCCGCCGGAGCGGCTTCGGGCGCAGGTTCGGACAGGATGCCCTGATCGTCACCGGCGGCGGCAAGCTGTGCGGTTGCCGCGCGGTTGAGCGAACTGTCTTCCTCGGGCGTCCCGACGATCAGGCGCACCAGTACCAGCACGACCGCGACGATGCCGATCGTGAAGCCTAGCCTTTGCGAGGACCGCGTTTCTTCCATGGCGTGGCAGTCTAGCAGCGAGTGGTTAAACAATGGTCGCCAGCGCGTGGCAAGCGCGGGCAGGTCTCACGCTACTTTGTGTCCTTCGCCCAGGGATTGACGTGATGTGGCGGCGGCTTGGCCGTCTTCACCGCGTCCGCGATCGACTGGGTCGTATCGTCGGACGGCACCGAACAATAGGCGGTCACCAGAATGCTCGCCGACCAGAACAGCGCATGCCAGCGGCTGCGGAACACGGTAGTGATCTTCGGACCGATCATGCCGCAGAGTCTAGGCGGGCAGGGTTAAGTTTCGGTGCCCGCCTCGCGCTTCAGGTCATAGAGCACGTCCAGCGCTTCGCGCGGGGTCAGCGCATCGACATCGAGCGCGCCGATACGCTCCCGCAAGGTATCGCAGGCTTCCTCGCGCGCTTCGAAGGCGGCGGCGAACAGCGGCAAGTCGCCCAGCCCCGCCGCCAGCCCGCCGGTTTCGGCGCGTCCTTTCTCCAGCTTCTCCAGCACCGACTTGGCGCGCGCCAGCACCTTGGCCGGAACCCCCGCCAGCCGTGCGACAGCAAGCCCATAGCTGCGGTCCGCGGGGCCATTCACGAGTTCGTGCAGCAGCACGAGATCGCCTTTCCACTCGCGCGCGCGGACATGATGCAGTGATAGCGCATCGCAGCTTTCGGCCAGCCGCGCGAGTTCGTGGTAGTGCGTCGCGAACAGGCAACGGCAGCGGTTGGTGCCATGCACTGCCTCGGCCACGGCCCAGGCCAGCGCGAGTCCGTCGTAAGTGGAGGTGCCGCGCCCGACTTCGTCGAGAATCACGAAGCTGCGCTCGGTCGCCTGGCTCAGGATGGCGGCAGTCTCCACCATCTCGACCATGAACGTCGAACGCCCGCGCGCCAGATTGTCCGAGGCGCCGACCCGGCTGAACAAGCGGTCGACCAGACCGATCGTGGCGCTTTTCGCCGGTACGTATCCGCCCGCCTGCGCCAGCAGCACCATCAGCGCGTTCTGGCGCAGGAACGTGGACTTGCCGCCCATGTTCGGGCCGCCGATCAGCCACAACCGATCATCGGGCGCCAAGCGGCAGTCGTTGGCAACAAAGCGCTCGCCGCCGCCTTTGCGTCCGGCTTCCGCCAGCGCCGCCTCGACCACCGGGTGCCGTCCAGCCACGATCGTGAGGCAGGGTTCCTCGCGAATTTCGGGGCGCGTCCAGCCGCCTTCGGCCGCGCGCTCTGCCTGTCCGGCGGCCACGTCGATGCGGGCGAGCGCGGCAGCGGTTGCGGCGATCGGCTGGCGCGCGGCGATCGCGGCAGCGACCAGTTCCTCGAAATGGGCCTCCTCGGCGGCGAGCGCGTGGGCGCCTGCCTCGGTGATCCGGCTCGCTTCCTCGTGCAGCGCCAGCGCATTGAATCGCATCGCGCCCGCCATCGTCTGGCGGTGACTGAAGCCGCTGTCCGGCTCCAGCAGCCGGTCGGCATGGCGCGCGGCGACCTCGACGAAATAGCCCAACACATTGTTGTGCTTGATCTTGAGCGCGGCAACGCCGGTGTCTTCGCGATACTTCGCTTCCAGCGCGGCGATGGCGCGGCGGGCATTGCCCGATATTCGCCGCAGCTCGTCAAGCGCGGCGTCGTACCCCTCGGCAATGTAGCCGCCCTGCCCGCGTTCGGTCGGCGGCGCAGGCACCAGCGCGCGTTCGAAATGATCGACCAGCGCGCCGTGCCCGGCCAGCATCGGCATCAACCGCTCAAGCGGCCTTGGCAGATCGCCGGTTGCGCGTAGCCGATCGTGCAGCTCGCGAGCGCCCGACAGGCCATCGCGCAACTGGCCAAGATCGCGCGGACTGCCGCGTCCTGCCACCACCCGGCCAAGCGCACGACCGATGTCGGGCAGCGCCCGCAATGTCGCGCGCAGAGACTCGCGCAGCAAGGCGTCGTCGTGCAGCCATGCGACCAGTTCCAGTCGTTCGGCGATGGCCGCTGCATCGGTCAGCGGGGCGGAGAGATCCTCGGCCAGTTGCCGCGCGCCCGCACCGGTTACGCAGCGGTCAATGGCGTCGATCAGGCTGCCCTTGCGGCCGCCCTGCGCGGCTTCGAGAATTTCGAGGCTGGCGCGTGTCGCCTCGTCCATCGCCAGCGCGGCACTGCCGGCGCGCGCCTCGGGCGGCAGCAGGAGCGGCAGGTTGCCGCGCCCGACGTGGTCGAGATAAGCGATGAGGCCCCCGGCTGCCGCCAGCATTGCGCGGGTGAAAGCGCCGAATCCATCGAGCGTGGCGACACCGTGGATCGCGCAAAGCCGCGTTTCGCCGCCTTCGCTGGAGAAATCGCGCAGCGGTCGCTCAATCGCATCCGCCGGAATCGCCTCGGCAGGCAGTGCTTGCGCGCCTTCGGGCACAACGAACTCGCGCGCACCGAGCCGCGCCAGCGCCGCGCCGATCCGGTCGGGCGCGCATTCCTCCAGCTCCATCCGACCGGTCGAGATATCGCAAGCCGCAATCCCCACCACGCCGCGCACTTCGCACAGCGCCGCCAGCATGTTGGCGCGGCGCGGTTCGAGCAGCGCTTCCTCGGTCAAAGTGCCGGCGGTGACGAAGCGGACGATATCGCGCGCGACCAGCGCCTTCGATCCCGCGCGCCGCTTGGCCTGCGCGGGCGTTTCCACCTGCTCGGCGATGGCGACGCGGCACCCGGCGCGGATCAGCCGCGCCAGATAGCCTTCCGCCGCATGCACCGGGACACCGCACATCGGAATTGGCTGGCCCAGATGCTCACCGCGCGTGGTCAGCGCGATATCGAGAACCTGCGCCGCCGTTTTCGCATCCTCGAAAAACAGCTCGAAAAAGTCCCCCATCCGGTAAAACAGCAGGCAATCGCCCGCCTCCTCCCGCAGCGCGAGATACTGGGTCATCATCGGGGTTGCGGCTGCGCTGCTCATTCCTGTCGTTAGCGTCGGCAGCACCGATTCGAAAAGCACGCAGGCGTTAGCTTTCCCCTATCGCGTCACTGCAACTTTGGTTAGGGCTTGCCCGAATTTCAGGGAGATTTTGCGTGGCTGAGCAGAACGCCGAACAGAACAGGGTAGAGTTCACCGAGCGCGAGGCGCTGTTCTACCACAACACGATCCGCCCGGGTAAGATCGAGATCATCGCATCGAAGCCGATGGCGACGCAGCGCGACCTTAGCCTGGCCTATTCGCCTGGCGTCGCGGTTCCGGTTCGCGCCATCGCCGAGGACCCGGCCAACGCCTACGAATATACCGCCAAGGGCAATCTCGTCGCGGTGATTTCGAACGGGACTGCCATCCTTGGCCTTGGCAATCTGGGCGCGCTCGCTTCCAAGCCGGTGATGGAAGGCAAGGCCGTGCTGTTCAAGCGCTTCGCCGACGTCGATTCGATCGATATCGAGCTCGACACCGAAGACCCCGAGGCCTTTATCAATGCGGTCGCGCTGATGGAGCCGTCGTTCGGCGGCATCAACCTTGAGGATATCAAGGCGCCTGAGTGCTTCCAGATCGAGCAGGCCCTGCGTGAGCGGATGAACATCCCGGTCATGCACGATGACCAGCATGGCACCGCGATCATCTCCGCCGCCGGCCTGGTCAATGCCTGCTACCTCACCGGGCGTGAGCTGAAGGACGTCAAGGTCGTGGTCAACGGCGCCGGCGCCGCTGCCATCGCCTGTACCGCGCTGATGAAGGCGATGGGCGTGCGCAATGACAACGTCATCATGTGCGACACCAAGGGCGTAATTTATAAAGGCCGCACCGAAGCAATCGACCAGTTCAAGTCGGCACACGCGGTGGACACCCCCCTCCGCACTTTGACCGAGGCACTGGTTGGCGCCGACATCTTCCTCGGCTTGTCCGCTGCGGGCGCAGTGACCCAGGACATGGTCATGGGCATGGCCAAGCAGCCCATCATCTTCGCGATGGCCAACCCCGATCCCGAAATCACACCGCCCGAAGTCAAGGCGGCACGCCCCGATGCGATCGTCGCCACGGGCCGGTCCGACTATCCCAACCAGGTCAACAACGTGCTCGGCTTCCCGTTCATCTTCCGCGGCGCGCTCGATGTGCGGGCAACCGCGATCAACGAGGAAATGAAGATCGCCGCCGCGCACGCCATCGCCGAACTCGCGCGCGAGCAGGTGCCCGAGGAAGTTGCAGCCGCCTATGGCATCAACCAGCAGTTCGGGCTGGACTACATCATCCCCGCCCCGTTCGATCCGCGCCTGATGGAAGTCGTTTCCTCTGCCGTGGCCAAGGCGGCGATGGACAGCGGCGTGGCGCGCAAGCCGATCGAGGATTTCGATGCCTATCGCCATCAGCTTCGCAGCCGTCTCAACCCGACGACTTCGGCGCTGACCAACGTTTATGCACAAGTGAAGCAGAACCCGAAGCGGATGATCTTCGCCGAGGCCGAGAACGAAGTCGTGCTGCGCGCGGCGATCCAATACCGCGATTTCGGCTATGGTGAACCGGTTCTGGTCGGCCGCACCCAGGCGGTGCTCGAGAAGTTCGCCGAACTCGGCGTCAGCGATCCCGAAACCTATCACATCGAAAACTCTCTGGTTTCAGAGCATATCGAACCGATGGTTGCGATGTTGTATGAGCGGCTGCAGCGGCGCGGCTTCATGGAGCGCGACGTGCGCCGCATGGTCAATCAGGACCGTAACGTCTTCGCTTCCGGCTTGCTGAAGCTCGGCGTTGGCGATGCGATGATCACCGGCATTACGCGTCCGTTCGCGCAATCGATGATCGAGATTCGCCGCGTGCTCGATCCCAAGCCGGGCGAACTGCCGTTCGGCATCCACATGATGGTCGGCCAGCACCAGACCGTGTTCCTGGCGGATACCACGATCAACGAACGGCCGACCGCCGAGGAACTGGCGGTAATCGCCACCGAGACCGCCGGGGTCGCTCGCCGCATGGGCCATGAGCCGCGCGTCGCCTTCCTCAGCTACTCGACGTTCGGCAATCCTTCGGGCCGCTGGCTGGATAACATCCGCGAGGCAGTGCACATCCTCGACCGGCAGCAGCCGGGCTTCGAATACGAGGGCGACGTCGCGCCCGATGCGGCGCTGAACCCCAAGGTCATGGCGCAGTATCCGTTCTCGCGCCTTACCGCGCCTGCCAACGTGCTGGTAATGCCCGGCCTGCAATCGGCCAACATCTCGGCCAAGCTGCTGCGCGAACTGGCCGGCACGACCACGGTTGGCCCGATGCTGATCGGCATGGAAAAGCCGGTGCAGATCGCGCCGATGACCTCAATCGCGCCCGATGTGCTGACGCTGGCGGTTCTTGCGGCGGCCGGTATCGCGGGGTAATTGGTATTTGATTGGAGCGCAGTCTTTGATTGGTGCGGTCCTGACGTCCGTCAGGGCCTTGCGGCGCCGGCCCAAGTCCTTTGTTAGGTGCGCCAATCGCATCCGCGATTGGCTTGCGGCACCAGCCCACGCCCCCACCCGACCTCCCACGAGTGTATCCTGATGGGAGGTCGGGTGGGGCGTGGGCTGGTGCCGCAAGGCCCTGACGGATGTCAGGGCCGCACTAAACAAAGACTCCGCAAACCCTCAAAACCAGGCCTTGTAGACGCCGAACAGGCTGGTCGCGATCAGCACAACGCCGACCATGATCAGCATCGGCTTGACCGGGATTTTCTTCGCGGCCCACGCGCCGATCGGTGCTGCGGCGACCCCGCCGATCAGCAGGCCCAGCGTCGCGCCGGCAACATCGGCGATGCCGAGGTGCCAGATGAAGGCAATCGAAACGGTCAGCGTCAGGAAAAATTCGACCGAGTTGACCGTACCCACCACCTTGCGGGGATCGGCGCCTTGAATCAGCAGGTTGGACGTGACCACCGGCCCCCAGCCGCCACCGCCGGCAGCATCGAGGAAGCCGCCGACAAGGCCGAGCGGGGCAATGAATTTCGCTTCTTTCAAGCGCGGCGGATAGAGCATGCCACGCACCAGCAACCATAAGCCGATCGCCGTAAGGTACATCAGAACGAACGGCTTCATCACACTCGCGTCGATCGACGACAGCACATAAGCGCCCAGCACGCCGCCGGCGATCCCGGGGACAAGCAGGCTGAAGAACAGCTTCTTGTCGATATTCCCGTGCAGCAGATGGCTGATGCCCGATGTGGCGGTGGTGAAGCATTCGACCAGATGCACGCGCTGCGAAGCGGCGGCGGGCGGAACCCCCAGAACCGCGACCAGCATGGTGTTCGAGATGACTCCGAAGGCCATCCCCAGCGCGCCATCCACCATCTGCGCGGCAAACCCGACCGCAATGAACGGCAGCAGGGAAGCCAGATCGAAGCCGCCAATATCCATCCGAATCGACTCCATGTAGAGAATGTCGACTTGATGAGTAGACTTTAAGCCGACAGAATGCCGAACAGCTTTTTATTGGCGGCGACCAAGCGCCTCTTTCAAGCGCCGAACCGAGGCAGAGGCCGCCAAGTACAGGGCGCCCGCGAATAGCGCTATTCGAACGTCGCGGGGGTCAGCGGCACCGCCGGCGCTGCAACATCAGTGCGGCGGAACCGGAAGTACCACACTTCGTGCCCCTGCTTGCGCGCCTTTGCCTCGTAGCGTGTTTCGGGCCAGCCGCCGGGTCGGTTCAGGAAGTCCGCCGGCTTTTCGGCCAACCACTCAAACAGGTCGGTATGGCGGCGCATGATCATCAGCGCGTGGCGCAGATAGACCGGGTGATCGGTGCCGAAACGGAATTCGCCGCCCGGCTTCAGCTTTGCGGCGAACATCCGCAGCGGACCGTCGTTCATCATCCGGCGCTTGGCATGGCGCGCCTTGGGCCAGGGATCCGGGTGCAGCAGGTAGAGGAACGACAGCGCGCCATCGGGCACGCGCGCCAGAACCTCCAGCGCGTCACCGTGGTGGATCCGCACATTCGCCAGCGGCGTGGTCGCGCCGTTGTCCCCGCTGACATGCACCAGCGCCTGTGCCACCCCGTTGACAAACGGTTCGCAGCCGATGAAGCCATGCGCGGGCAGCATGTCGGCGCGCGCGGCCATATGCTCGCCCCCACCAAAGCCGATCTCGAAATGCAATGGGCATGCCTCGCCGAACAAGCGCTCGGCAGTGATGGGGCCATCGGCGGGCACTGCGATCTGCGGCAGCAGATTATCGACCAGCCCTTGCTGGCCGGCACGCAGGGCCTTGCCTTTGGCACGGCCGTAAAGGCGGTTCAGCGTGGTCGGATCGCCGGGTTTGTTCGCAGTCATGGCGCGGCGCGATGACAGGCTGCAGCGCATCGGTCAACGTTCGCTGGCGGTTGAGTCTGCTTGCATGAAGACAGCGCCTTCATCCAATTCCCGAACGGAAAGGGTTTCAATTGCAAGCATCTCGCGCCAAAGCGACTGCAACAACGCTGCAACAGAAGGAAACATCGATGAAACTGCTACGCTGGGCGATCGGTGGCGCATCGGCTGCTTCGGTCTATGCGGTCTACCGCTATTCGATCGGCAAGAAGTCAAAGGGCGAGGACGTGTTCCAGACGCCCGAACGCGCGATCCAGGCGCTGACCGAAGGTGAAGAGACCGAAACCCCCGCGCCGGCCAAACCCAAGAGCCGCGCGACCAAGGCGAAGAAGCCCGACGCCGGTTAGAATGTGATTCTCTGGTTTTGAGGCGGCACCCGCCCACTCCAACGAAAATGGCCCGCCGTTGCGGGCGGGCCATTTCGGGTACTTGAAGATGAAGACTGGCTTCAGGCCGCTTCGGCCTGCTCGTCAGGATCGCGCAGAACATAGCCGCGCCCCCACACCGTCTCGATATAGTTCGCGCCGCCGCAAGCGTGGCTGAGCTTCTTGCGCAGCTTGCAGATGAACACGTCGATGATCTTGAGTTCAGGTTCGTCCATGCCGCCGTACAGGTGGTTCAGGAACATTTCCTTGGTCAGGGTTGTGCCCTTGCGCAGCGATAGCAGCTCAAGCATCGCGTATTCCTTGCCGGTCAGGTGGACCCGCGCGCCATCGACTTCGACCGTCTTGGCATCGAGGTTCACCACCAGCTTGCCGGTCCTGATGACCGACTGCGAATGGCCCTTGGAACGCCGGACAACCGCATGGATGCGGGCGACGAGTTCCTCGCGGTGGAACGGCTTGGTCACGTAATCGTCAGCGCCGAAGCCGAAGCTGCGCACTTTCGAGTCCATTTCCGAGATGCCGGACAGGATCAGCACCGGCGTCTGCACTTTGGCAACGCGCAGCTTCTTCAGCACGTCGTAACCGTGCATATCCGGCAAGTTCAGATCGAGCAGGATGATATCGTAATCGTAGAGCTTACCCAGATCGAGGCCTTCTTCGCCCAGATCTGTCGAATAGACATTAAACCCTTCCGCCGTAAGCATGAGCTCGATAGCCCTCGCCGTGGTCGGTTCGTCTTCGATCAACAGCACGCGCATGGGTTTCCCCCCTTTGCCCCGAAGTCCGACGGCGATAACCCCGTCGCAAGGGATATTGCCGTCTATTAACCATATGAGCTATGAACGTTAAAGGTTAATTTTCCCTAAAGGCAATCAGGTTATTGAATTCCTTGCCATTCTGCGATGAGCCGTTTTGGCGTTATGCTTGACGCCGATTTCCGAACAGGCGCCTGAGCACTTTGCCGGCCATAAGCAGCAAGCCAATGGCAACGGCCAGCAGCACCAGTGCGATCCCCGCCGCCGCCAGCGGATAGGCATAAACCAGCACCAGCAGGCCGCCGGTCAGGATATCCTCGCCGGTGGAGACCGCGATATTGCTGAATGGTTCGGGACTGGTGTTGACCACCGCCCGCGCCCCGGCCTTGCCGCCATGGGCCAGCAGAGCACCGCCCCCACCGAGCAGGAACGCAATCACCTGCGTGGCCGGATCGGCGGGATCGACGATCGCCAGCGTCAGCAACGCGCCGCCCAGCGGACGGATCACCGTGTGCACGCCGTCCCACACGGTATCGATCAGCGCGATCTTGTCCGCGAAAAGCTCGCACAGCGCTGCGAAGGCAGAAACGCCGATTACCCAGGGATTGGCCAGCACATCCAGCGCGGCAAGATGCTCCGGCAGCGGAAGGACGCCCAGCCGCATCGCGATCCCGGTCGCCAGCACGCACAAGTAGAGCCTCCAACCCGACAGCAAGCTGAGGCTGCCGGCCAGGCCAAGGACTTCCATCACGCCGAGGTTGGCGGCTACATCCATGCGGTTACAGTACTTCGAACAGCCCGGCCGCGCCCATCCCGCCGCCGATGCACATGGTGACGACGACATGGCGCACACCGCGCCGTTTGCCCTCGATCAGCGCGTGCATCGCGCAGCGCGCCCCGGTCATGCCATAAGGGTGGCCGATGGAAATCGCCCCGCCGTCGACATTGAGCCGGTCGTCGGGGATGCCCAGCCGGTCGCGGCAATAGACCACCTGCACGGCGAAGGCCTCGTTGAGTTCCCACAGGCCAATGTCATCGATGCCAAGGCCAAACCGGTCGAGCAGCTTGGGTATCGCGAAGACCGGGCCGATACCCATCTCGTCCGGCTCGGTGCCCGCAACCGCCATCCCGACGAAGCGGCCGAGCGGCGCCAGGCCCCGGCGCGCGGCAACGCCCGCTTCCATCATCACCATGGCCGCCGATCCGTCCGACAACTGGCTGGCATTGCCCGCCGTGACGCTGCCGCCGGGAATCACGGTGGGCAAAGCGGACAGCGCTTCCAGCGTGGTGTCGGCGCGATTGCCCTCGTCCTTGGCGATCGTCACCTCGCGCTCGCTGGTCTCGCCGCTCGCCTTGTCTTTGACTTTCATCGTCGCGGTGACCGGCACGATTTCGGCATCGAAGCGCCCGGCTGCCTGCGCGGCGGCTGTGCGCTGCTGCGACTGGAGCGCATAGGCATCCTGCGCGTCACGCGCGATTCCATAGCGGCGGGCAACGACCTCGGCGGTCTGGAGCATCGGCATATATGCAGCGTTGTGCATCGCGATCAGGGCGGGATCAAACTCGATGCGGAACGCCGGGGTCTGCACGGTGCTGATCGATTCCTGCCCGCCGGCCATGACCACATCCATCTGGTCCATCACGATCTGGCGCGAGGCCGTGGCGATCGCCATTAGCCCGGACGCGCACTGCCGGTCGACGGTCATCGCGGCGACGCTGACCGGCAAGCCTGCGCGCAGGGCAGCAAGCCGCGCGATGTTGAGCCCCTGCCCGCCTTGCGGCAGAGCGCTTCCCCACACGACATCCTCTACTTCAGCCCCCTCGATCCCGGCGCGTTCAAGCGCGGCGGAGATCGCAAAAGCGCCGAGAGTTGGCGCAGGGGTGGCGTTGAATGCGCCCTTGTAGGCGCGACCGATCGGCGTGCGCGCGGCGGCAACGATGACTGCATCCCGCATCCGGTAATCTCCCATGCCTGGGCTGGCCCGGGGCGGCCAGCGCTCGCCAGACAAGATGGACCTTGCCGCGCGCCGAAGCAATGGAGGAAGGTATCAGGCCGGGTGCCGTCCAGCCCCGTGCGACGCGGCGTCCTCGGCATCGCCCCGGACGCGCATTTCCCGCCGCACGGCCGTCCTCGCCGCCTTACCCTTGGCCGGTGCTTCGATGCGTTTCAGATAGCTCCAGAAGCCGCATTGCAGGCTGATGAGCATCAGGATGAACGGCTGGAAGGCAATGCCGACGAACAGCGAGCCGGCCAGATAGACAAGATGCGCCTGCTGCAGCGCGACGGCCAGCGGTCCCTGCCACTGCGCGTCGGGCTCGGTCCGCTTGCGATAGCGACGGCGGATCATTTCCATCTGCCACAGCCCCGATCCCTGCAGCACCATCCACATCAGGAAACCGGGAATGCCCTGCTCGCCCAGCATCTCGAAATAGCTGGAATGGAACGCGCGGCCCGAATCCTCGACCACGGTGGTCTCGACCAGCGTGGTGCTACCGGCGGTCTGGGTGTTGACCGTCTCGAACCGCAACGTGTTGCCGATATAGATTTCGAACCCGCCGCCCAGCGGGTGGTCCTTCACGTAGCCCAGCGTCCAGCCCCACACCGCGAGGCGGGTGTTGGCGGACTGATCACCCTTGTGGTTCTCGATCGTGTTCATGCGCGCGGTGAAGCTTTGCGGCAGAAAGGGTACGGCCAGCAGCATGGCCGCGCTCATACTCAGCGAAATGAGGAACCGGTGCTTGGCGGTGCGCAGATAGAGCGCGCAAAGCAGTGCCAGGCAGATCAAGCCGGTGCGCGCCTGCGTCCCCACCGGAATCAGCGCACAGGCAAAGATCAGCGCTGCGGCAAAGGTCCAGACGCGCCATTCGGGCGGAAAGATCGTGCCGTGCTTTGCCAGCCACAATGTCAGCGGGATGATCGCGATGGCGACGCACGAAATGATCGAGCCTTCATAGAGCCCGGTATTGTTCTCGACGAAAAAGCGCAGCGAATCGTAGCCGCCGCCGCCCAGCACGGTCTTGAGACCGCCATCGATGATCAGCGCGCTCGCGGTGAGCACCATGACCAGCACGACCGCTTCGATCCGCAGCCGGGAGTGGAGCGTCAGCGGCAGGAAGATCGCGAACAGCATCGCCTTCCACACCCACGACCATTTCTCGGCCGCCTCCACCGCATAAGTCGCGGTCAGCGTGGTATAGCCGCAATAGAGCAGCAGCGCGATCATCAGGCCCTGCCGCCAGGTGAAGCGACTGTTTTCCTTGCGGTCGAGCAGGATCCATCCGCCAAATGCGGCGAGGAAAACGATCTGCGATACCGGCAGCAGCGCCAGTACGCGCAAAGAGATGATCTGCGGCGCCAGGATGTCGACGTAAAGGTAGCACAGCACCCAGAGGAACGGCCGTTTGAACCCTAACAGCAGGAAGAACGCGAGAAACCCCGCAAGGGCAAGATCAAGCATCCGCGCCAGGCTCCGGGGTCGTTTCCGGGCGCAAACCCGGGCGGCGTCCGAACTTGCGAGGCACGCCATCGTCGCGGTCCAGATCCTCGCGCGTGAGCAGGCGCCAGCAGGCGATGGCCAGCAGTCCGTGCGATATGGCGAGGGCGATATTGTCGACCATGGCGGCGGTCATAACCGGGGCGAGTTGACGGCACGTTAAGCCTTGCGGCGCTAGGGTAAGCTGACACTTCACTGGATCGCCGCCGGTCCAGATGCCGCACCCGAGCAAAGAAGACCGGACCATGACGCGCATCCTCCACGTTCTCGACCATTCGCTGCCGGTGCATAGCGGCTACACCTTTCGCACCCGCGCGATCCTGAAGGCACAGACCGCGCTCGGGCTGGACGTGCGCGGGCTGACTGGCCTGCGCCATCCGCTGGAAGGTCCGCCGGTGGAAGAGGCCGATGGCCTGCGGTTCCACCGCACCCCGGGCAAGGCGGAAGGCCCGGCGGGCCTGCGCGAATGGCGCGAGATCGGCCTGATGGCGCAGGCCATCGACCGGCTGGTCGATGACTGGAAGCCCGATGTGCTGCATGCCCATTCGCCCGCGCTGTGCGGGCAGGCGGCCCTGCGCGTTGCGCGGCGGCGTGGTCTGCCGCTGGTCTATGAGATTCGCGCGTTCTGGGAGGATGCCGCTGTCGGCAACGGCACCAGCCGCGACAAGTCGCTGAAATATCGCCTGACCCGCAAGCTCGAAAGCCATGTCGTGGCGCAGGCCGATGCGGTGGTGACGATCTGCGAGGGCCTGCGCGCCGATCTGGTCGCGCGCGGCAACGATCCGGCGCGGATCACGGTCATGCCCAATGGCGTGGATCTGTCGCTGTTCGGCCAGCCGCTGCCGCGCGATCCCGCACTGGCGCAGGAGCTTGGCCTGATCGCCGATGACCGCACCGCCTGCCCGGTGATCGGCTTCATCGGCAGCTTCTATGACTACGAGGGCATCGAAGTCCTCATCGCGGCGATGGAACTTCTGGTGCGCCAGCACCCCAATGCCCGGCTGCTGCTGGTCGGCGGCGGCCCCTGCGAAGCGGCGCTCCGCGAGCAGGCGGCAAAGTCTCCGGCCGCCCAGGCGATCCGCTTTGTCGGGCGGGTGCCGCACCACGAGGTCGATCGCTATTACGCGCTCACCGATATCATGGCCTATCCGCGCAAGCAGAGCCGGCTGACCGATCTGGTCACACCGCTCAAGCCGCTCGAAGCGATGGCACAGGACAAGATCGTAGCCGCGTCCGATGTCGGCGGCCACCGCGAACTGGTGACCGACGGGGTGACGGGGCGTCTGTTCAAGGCGGACAGCGCGGAGGCCTGTTCCGATGCTCTTGCCGCGCTGCTGAGCGACCGCGACCAGTGGGACGCGATTCGCGCCGCCGGCCACCACCATGTCGAGACCCGCCATGACTGGGCCCGCAACGCCGAGCGTTATCTAGACGTTTACCAAGGCCTGCTACTCCCCGGCGCACGTGTGAGGCTTGGCGCGGCCGCTTGAAGTTGCCGGGCCGGGCCGCATATCCAACCCGACAGCGCGTGCGAGGAATGAACTTGGGCGAACAGAACCGCAGGAAGCCGACCGGCAACCTTTCGATCACCCGGCATCCGCTGTTTCCAGCGATCGTCGGCTTGTGGTTCGCGGCATTGTTTGGGCTTGGCAGCATCGCAGTGCGGCCGGGGCTGATCGAACAGCTCGTCGTATCGCTGGGTATTGACCAGGTCATCCCGATGGCCGCGCCGCCGCTGGGCACCACGTTCCGCATCCTGCTGGCGCTCGGCATGGCCGTGGCCGGTGGAGCGATCGGCCTGCTGCTGGCCCGCCGCATCGCGCGGCCAGCCGGGGAAACCCTCGTTCGCAAGCGCGGTGCCACACCGGCCCAAGAGGCATCGGTAGAACCGGGCAAAACTCCGCAGCCGGGCTTCGGCTTCGCCGGCCGTCGTCGCGGCCTTACTGCCGGAGAGGCCATGGCCGCCAGCGACAGCTTCGCCGAACGCGCGCCGCTGCCCGGTGGCTCCTCGAAGATCCTCAACGTCACCGACTTCGATCTCGAAGGGTTCGAACATGTCGAGGACGACAGGGCCACGGAAGCGGAAGTGTCCGCCGACCCGTTCGATACCGGCAATCCCTTTGCCGAGGCATCGGCCCACGCCGCGCCCCTCCTCGACACCGCGCCGGAGGAAGCCCAGACCTTCACCCCGCTGACGGTGGAAGAGCAGCGCGCCGAAGACGCACTGGCACAGGCCCTCACCCCGATCGGCGATGCGGCCTCACTCGAAGAGGTCGAGGCGACACCGCCCCCGAGCGATCACGACCCGCTGAACAACCGGCTGTTCGAGACATATTCGCGCGCGATTTCCCTGCGCGCCGAGTTCGCTGCGGCATCGGCCAGTCCGTCACCCTTCGGCCCGCGCGATACCGCGCTTTCGCCGGAAACCGGCGATTCTGTGACGAACGACTTTGCCACCGGCCAGGTGGCCACCACCCCAACCGCCGCCGAGCGCATCGCCGGAGCCGATCTCGACGCGCTGTCGCATGTGGAACTGCTCGAACGCCTGGGCGTAGCGCTGGAACGCAAGCGCTGCGAAGCGGAATTGCGCGCCGAGGCGATCAAAGCCGATGCGGCGACCCCGGTCGTCGCGGCACCGGAATCTGCACCGCCGCCGCCCTATGAGGCGTTTGCGCCTGACCAGACGGAGGCAAGCGATTCCGCGTCGTCCAGCGTACCGGAACCGGCCGTCCGGGAAATCCCGGCCGCGCTGCGTCCCGTAAACTTCGACCACGCAGACGAAGATTCCGAGGCGCTGCCCGGCTACGTACCGCCACGTCATATCGGACTGAGCGCTGCGGAACCGGACGAAAACGATGAAGATGTGACCGACGAGGACAGCCGCGTACTGGAAGAAGGGTATTCCTCGCTGCTAGGCCTAGCCCGCCGCCCCGCGCCGCGCCAGCAGTTCGTCCCGCTCGACGAAACGGCGCAGAATCCGGCAGTGGTCACGCCGTTCGAGGCAGCGGCACCCCAGGACCAGCCGCAGGAAATTGCGGATTATTCCGCCCCCAACGCGCAGGAAACCGAACGCGCATTGCGCGCCGCCCTAGCCACGCTGCAGCGCATGAGCGGCACCGCCTGATCTAACGGTACGCACGCCGGATCCCGGTGCTCCGGGTCACCCCAGCCACTCAGATTACAACGATTCATCCGGCTTTGCGGCAATAATCCGTCGCATGTCCGTTACAATCCGTGCGCTTTCGTGCACGGCGCATTCCTTCGCGGTTGCAAAAACGACCTCCAATCGTCATGGACGAAATACGTGCCACTTCGCCTCGCCTCACTGCGGAGCGAGTCGTGTTTGCGCGCACGTTCCGCCGGATCCGGGGTCCGGCCATAAGACAGGATGGGTTTTTATCGATGGGTTTTCCTGAGCGCCAAGGCCTTTACGATTCGCGTAACGAACATGATTCCTGCGGTGTTGGCTTCGTTGCCCACATTAAAGGGCAGAAAAGCCACGCGATCGTCACCCAGGCGCTGGAGATTCTCAAAAACATCGACCACCGCGGCGCGGTGGGTGCCGACCCCCTGATGGGTGACGGCGCGGGCATTTTGATTCAGATGCCCGACGCGCTGTTCCGCACCTGGGCTGCCGAGACTGGCCGCGAACTGCCGCAGCCGGGCGACTATGCCGTGGCGATGTGCTTCCTGCCGCAGGACGAAGCCAGCCGTAACCTCGTGATCGAGACGTTTGAAAAGTTCATCGCCAAGGAAGGCCAGACGCTCATCGGCTGGCGCGACGTGCCGACCACGCTCGACGGGCTGGGCAAGGCAGTCATCGCCTCGATGCCGGTGGTGCGCCAGTGCTTCGTCGGCCGCGGGGCCAACTGCGCCGATCAGGACGCGTTCGAGCGCAAGCTGCTGGCAATCCGCAAGCAGACGCAGAACCCGCTGGCCCAGATGGCACAAAAGCACGGTCTTCCGGGTCTGACTGAGCTGTATATGCCCAGCTTCTCCAGCCGCACCATCGTTTACAAGGGTCTGCTGCTGGCAACGCAGGTGGGCAGCTTCTATGACGATCTGCGCAACCCGGAATGCGTCTCGGCCCTCGGCCTCGTGCACCAGCGCTTCTCGACCAACACCTTCCCGAGCTGGAAGCTGGCGCACCCGTATCGCTTCATGGCGCACAACGGTGAGATCAACACGGTTCGCGGCAACGTGAACTGGATGAACGCGCGCCGCCGCACGATGGAATCGGACTTGCTGGGTTCCGACCTCGACAAGATGTGGCCGCTGATCCCGCACGGCCAGTCCGACACCGCCTGCCTCGACAATGCCTTCGAACTGCTGCTTGCCGGCGGTTACAGCCTCAGCCACGCGATGATGATGCTGATCCCCGAGGCTTGGGCAAGCAACCCGCTGATGAGCCCGGAACTGCGTGCATTCTACGAATACCACGCAGCACTGATGGAGCCGTGGGACGGCCCCGCCGCAGTCGCCTTCACCGATGGCCGCCAGATCGGCGCCACGCTCGATCGCAATGGCCTGCGCCCCGCGCGCTTCCTCGTCACAGACGACGACATCTGCGTCATGGCTTCCGAAAGCGGCGTGCTGCCGATCAAGGAAGACAACATCGTGCGCAAGTGGCGGCTCCAGCCGGGCCGCATGCTGCTGATCGACTTCGAGCAGGGCCGCATCATCGAAGACGAGGAGCTGAAGAACCAGCTCGCCGGCGAAGAGCCATATCAGGCCTGGCTCGACAAGGCGCAGTACATGCTCAAGGATCTCGACGTGATCGAGCCTGAGCTGGCCGCGCTGCCCGTTGCCACCGGCACGCTGCTCGATCGCCAGCAGGCGTTCGGCTACACGCAGGAAGACACCCAGCGCTTCCTCGAACCGATGGCGGTGAATGCCGATGATCCGATCGGGTCGATGGGCACCGACACGCCGATCTCGGTGCTGTCGCGCAAGTCGCGCCTGCTTTACGATTACTTCAAGCAGAACTTCGCACAGGTCACCAATCCGCCGATCGATCCGATCCGCGAGGAACTGGTGATGAGCCTGATCTCGATGATCGGCCCTCGCCCCAACCTGCTCGGCCACGATGCTGGTACGCACAAGCGCCTCGAAGTCAGCCAGCCGATCCTCACCGACGAGGATATCGCCAAGATCCGCTCGGTCGAGGCCGCGCTCGACGGCGCGTTCCGCACCGAGACGATCGACATCACCTGGGATGCCGCCAGCGGCGCCGCCGGGCTTGAAATGGCGATCAAGGAAATGTGCTGGATGGCCACCGAGGCGGTCCTGGCCGACAAGAACATCCTGATCCTGTCCGACCGCGCGCAAGGACCGGACCGCATCCCGATGCCGGCGCTGCTGGCAACATCGGCGGTACACCAGCACCTCGTTCGCCAGGGCCTGCGCATGCAGACCGGACTGGTCGTGGAAACTGGTGAAGCCCGCGAAGTGCATCACTTCTGCGCGCTGGCCGGCTATGGTGCCGAAGCGATCAACCCATACGTCGCCTTCGAGACGATCGAGGAAATCCGCACCCGCAAGAAGCTTCCGATTTCGGCCAAGGATGCTGAGAAGAACTACATCTATGCAATCGGCAAGGGCATCCGCAAGGTCATGTCCAAGATGGGCATCTCGACCTATCAGTCCTATTGCGGCGCGCAGATCTTCGATGCAGTCGGCCTCTCGACGCCGCTGATCGACGCCTATTTCAGCGGCACCGCCACCACTATCGAGGGTGCCGGTCTCGCCGAAATCGCCGAAGAGACAGTGCGTCGGCACGCGGCGGCTTATGGCGACAACCCGATCTACGCGAACATGCTCGACGTTGGCGGCATCTATGGCCTGCGCCTGCGCGGCGAGGAACACGCCTGGACCTCGCAGAATATCGGCGCGCTGCAGCACGCGGTGCGCGGCAACCTGCCCGAGAAGTATGTCGAGTTCGCGCAGTCGATCAACGACCAGTCGGAGCGGATGCTGACCATTCGCGGGTTGATGGAATTCGTTCCGGGTGACGCGATCGAGCTCGAAGAGGTCGAACCGGCCAGCGAGATCGTCAAGCGCTTCGCCACCGGCGCGATGAGCTTCGGCTCGATCAGCCGCGAGGCGCACACCACGTTGGCGATCGCGATGAACCGCATCGGCGGCAAGTCGAACACCGGCGAAGGCGGCGAGGAAGTCGATCGCTTCACGCCGATGCCCAATGGCGATTCGATGCGTTCGGCGATCAAGCAGGTGGCCAGCGGGCGCTTTGGCGTGACCACCGAATACCTGGTCAATGCCGACGACATCCAGATCAAGATGGCGCAGGGCGCAAAGCCCGGCGAAGGCGGCCAGTTGCCTGGTGACAAGGTCAACAAGAACATCGGCAAGGTCCGGCACTCGACGCCGGGCGTGGGCCTGATCAGCCCGCCGCCGCACCATGACATCTACTCGATCGAGGATCTCGCGCAGCTCATTCACGATCTCAAGAACGTGAACACCCGCGCGCGTGTCTCGGTCAAGCTGGTGTCCGAAGTGGGCGTCGGCACGGTCGCGGCGGGCGTCTCGAAGGCGCGCGCGGATCATATCACGATCTCCGGCTACGAAGGCGGCACCGGCGCTTCGCCGCTGACCTCGCTGACGCATGCGGGCTCGCCTTGGGAAATCGGCCTAGCCGAAACCCAGCAGACGCTGCTGCTCAACAACTTGCGCAGCCGCGTGGCAGTGCAGGCCGATGGCGGCATCCGCACGGGCCGCGACGTGGCGATTGCCATCCTGCTCGGTGCGGACGAGATCGGCTTTGCCACCGCCCCGCTGATCGCGGCAGGCTGCATCATGATGCGCAAGTGCCACCTCAACACCTGTCCGGTCGGCGTCGCCACGCAGGATCCGGTGCTGCGGGCACGCTTCACCGGCGCGCCCGAGCATGTGGTGAACTACTTCTTCTTCGTTGCCGAGGAACTGCGCGCGATCATGGCCGAACTCGGCTTCCGCACCATCGCCGAGATGGTGGGCCGAGTCGACAGGCTCGATACGCGCAAGGTCATCTCGAACTGGAAGGCCAAGGGCGTCGATCTCAGCCGCATCCTGCATCAGGTGGTGGACAGCGACAGCCCGACGCTCAACTGGTCGGAGACGCAGGACCACGGGCTTGAGAACGCGCTCGACAACGACCTGATCGCGGCAGCCGCCGATGCGCTCGACAAGCGCGAGGCAGTGCGGATCGAACGCCCGATCATCAACGTCAACCGCACGGTCGGCGCGATGCTCTCGGGCGAAGTCGCGCGGCGTTTCGGCCATGCCGGCCTGCCCGACAACACGATCAACGTGAAGCTGACCGGCGTTGCCGGGCAGAGCTTCGGCGCATGGCTTGCCCACGGCATCACGCTCGACCTGACGGGCGATGCCAATGACTATGTCGGCAAGGGCCTTTCGGGCGGCCGCGTCATCGTGCGCCAGCCGACCCATGTCGATCGCAATCCGCTGAACAACATCATCGTCGGCAACACCGTGCTGTATGGCGCGATCTCGGGCGAGGCGTTCTTCAACGGCGTCGCGGGTGAGCGCTTTGCCGTGCGCAATTCGGGCGCCATCGCGGTGGTCGAAGGCTGCGGCGATCATGGCTGCGAATACATGACCGGCGGCGCGGTGGTGGTGCTCGGCAAGACCGGACGCAACTTTGCGGCGGGCATGTCGGGCGGCGTCGCCTACGTCTATGACGAAGACGGCGTGTTCGAACGGCTGTGCAACCCCTCGATGGTCGATCTGGTGAAGATCTCGCCCGATGCCGACGACGATGAGGGCGCGGGACGTCCGCAACAGCGCACGAACGGGGTCAACGACCTTGGCCTGGGCGACATGCTGCGCCACGATGCGGATCGCCTGCGCATCCTGCTGGAACGGCATCACCTCCACACCGGCAGCAAGCGCGCGCGCGATCTGCTCGATGACTGGGGCAATGCGCTGAGCAAGTTCGTCAAGGTCATGCCGCGCGATTACGCCAAGGCGCTCAAGCTGCTGGAGGCCGAGCGCCTCGAAGCGGCGTCGGTGGCCGCTGAATGATGTTTTCCGTCACCCCGGCACCGCAAAGGGCCGGGGTCCAAACCACAGGGCAGGATGCCAGGATGCTGGGTGCGCGCGCAAGCGGGCACGGCGATCGGAGTAATTGAATATGGGCAAGGAAACCGGGTTTCTCGAAATCGACCGTCACGACCGCACGTATGCGGACCCGGAAGGTCGCCTGAAGCATTACAAGGAATTCGTGATCCCGCTGCCGGCCGATGCGCTGAAGGCGCAGGCGTCGCGCTGCATGAACTGCGGAGTTCCGCACTGCCACACCGGCTGCCCGGTCAACAACATCATCCCTGACTGGAACCACTTGGTCTACGAGGATGACTACCGCAACGCGCTGGAAGTGCTGCATTCGACCAACAACTTCCCCGAGTTCACCGGCCGCATCTGCCCCGCCCCGTGCGAGGCGGCCTGCACGCTGAACATCATCGACGAGCCGGTGACGATCAAATCGATCGAATGCGCCATCATCGACAAGGGGTGGCAGGAAGGCTGGGTCACGCCGCAGGTTCCGGCGCACCGTACCGGCAAGTCGGTCGCGGTGGTCGGCTCAGGCCCGGCCGGGCTTGCCTGCGCGCAGCAACTCGCGCGCGCCGGGCACTCGGTCACGGTGTTCGAGAAGAACGACCGCATCGGCGGCCTGCTGCGTTACGGCATTCCTGACTTCAAGATGGAAAAGCACCTCATCAACCGCCGCGCGGTGCAGATGGAAGCCGAAGGCGTGGTGTTCCGCACCTCGACCGAAGTGGGCGTGACCGTCTCGGTCAACTCGCTGAAGGAAAACTTCGACGTCATCGTCTTTGCCGGCGGTGCCGAGGAAGCGCGCAAGCTGGAAATCCCCGGCGCGGAACTGCCAGGCGTGCGCCTCGCGATGGAATTCCTCACCCAGCAGAACAAGCGCAACGCGGGCGACGACGAACTGCGCGCCGCGCCGCGCGGATCGCTGACCGCGACCGGCAAGCACGTCATCGTCATCGGCGGCGGCGACACGGGCTCGGACTGCGTCGGCACCTCGAACCGCCAGGGCGCGGCTTCGGTGACGCAGCTTGAGATCATGCCCAAGCCGCCCGAAAAGGAAGACAAGGCGCTGTCGTGGCCCAACTGGCCGCTCAAGCTGCGCACTTCGTCCAGCCACGAGGAAGGCGTCGCGCGCGACTGGGCGGTGCTGACCAAGCGCGTCGTCGGTGAGAACGACGTCAAGGGCCTCGAATGCGTCCGCGTCGAATGGGTCGGCGGCAAGATGCAGGAAATCGAAGGCAGCGAATTCACGCTGCAGGCGGACCTGATCTTCCTCGCCATGGGCTTCACCGGCCCGCGCAAGGGCCTGCTGGAACAGGCCGGCATCGAACTTGACCCGCGCGGCAACGTGAAGGCGGACACCGAGAAATATCAGTCGAGCGACGAGAAGATCTTCGCCTGCGGCGACATGCGCCGCGGCCAGAGCCTCGTCGTATGGGCCATCCGCGAAGGCCGCCAATGCGCCCGCGCGGTGGACGAGATGCTCACCGGAGCCAGCCAGCTTCCACGCTGAGGGGCTGTCGGTTACGGGATCGAGAGAGGGGCGCGGCGAAGTCTGCGCCCTTTTTTGTGGGTAGTTGATTAGACGTTGAGCAGCTGCAAAGCTGATACTTCGGCGCTTGTGCACCTGTGATCGCTGCTAATCAGGGGTTTTCCTCGCCTTAAGTCGGTCGTCCGCCGCTCGCTCCTCTGAGGGGCCTGTCTTGATCTCGCAATAGTATCGACGAGCGCTCCGGAAGCCGCCCCAAAGCAGCACGAGCATGATGAGCACTACGGGAATGGGAGGGAATGATTCTGTCATCCTCAAACCCTATCATAAAACGCCCTGCGGTTCGTCGGGGTCGCTTCTTCATTGACAATCAGAATCGAACTCTTTGATCGAAGGCAAATTCGGCCTCGTAGACGCTGCGGTCAGTGGTGCGACTATCATCCGCTCCGCATGACATTGCATCTAAACCTGCCAGTCAATCGGCGCCCGCCCATGCGCCTCCAGAAACGCATTCGCCTGGCTGAAATGCCGGCACCCGAAAAACCCCGCGTGCGCCGATAACGGGCTGGGGTGCGGAGCGGTCAGCACCAGATGCGGCCCGTCGTGCAGGCCGGGCACGCGCTCGGCTTTGCGGCGGGCGTGGCTGCCCCATAGCAGGAACACGCACGGTTCGGGCTTGGCCGCTACCGCTGCCACTGCCGCGTCGGTGATCGCTTCCCAGCCGAGTTTCTGGTGCGATCCGGCCTGCCCGGCCGCCACGGTCAGCGCGTTGTTGAGCAGCAGCACGCCCTGCCGCGCCCAGCTTTCCAGATTGCCGTGCGCCGGGCGGGTTACGCCGCAATCGGTCGCCAGTTCCTTGTAGATGTTCACCAGCGAGGGCGGCGTCTTCACACCCTCGGCCACGGAAAACGCCAGACCATGCGCCTGACCCGGCCCGTGATAGGGATCCTGCCCGAGGATCACGACCTTGACCGAATCGAGCGGCGTCAGCTCCAGCGCGCGCAGCCGCTGCCCGCGCGGCGGGTAGATTACCGTGCCGGCAGCTTCTTCGGCCTTGAGGAACCCGCCCAGCTTGCGCGATTCGCGGCTTTCCAGCACCGGGCCGAGCGCGGCCTGCCAGCTTGGCGGGAGCGGGCCTTCCGCTTTCGCGCTATCGTTGTTGCTGACGTTCATCGGCGTCGTTCATCCCATGCCGCCCATTGCGGAATCCCGGCCCAGTCCCTAAGCATCCTGACAATATGGCTGTCCACCTCCACGAAGAAGATCTCCCCGAAGGCGTCCTGGCGCCGGGGCCTGTTGCCGTCGATACAGAGACGATGGGGCTTATCACCCCTCGCGACCGTCTTTGTCTCGTTCAGATTTCGGATGGGCGGGGCGACGAGCATCTCGTCCGCTTCGCTGCCGGGAGCGCGTTTGCCGCGCCCAATCTCAAGGCCGTGCTGGCCGATCCCGCGCGGCTCAAGCTCTACCATTTTGCCCGGTTCGATCTGGCCGCCATCGAGCACTACCTCGGCGTCACTGCCGCGCCGGTGTTCTGCACCAAGATTGCCAGCAAGATGGTGCGCACGTATACCGACCGGCACGGGCTGAAGGATCTGGTGCGCGAACTGCTTGGCAAGGAGATTTCCAAGCAGCAGCAGTCGAGCGACTGGGGCGCGCCTGAACTGTCGGAGCCGCAGCGCGAGTACGCCGCGTCGGACGTGCGCTTCCTACATGCCATGCACGAGATTCTGGTCACGCGGCTGGAGCGCGAAGGCCGCACCGCGCTGGCGCAGGCCTGCTTCGATTTCCTGCCCGCGCGCGCGCAACTCGATCTGGCCGGGTGGCCTGACCACGACATCTTCAGTCACGAATCCGCGTGATCCCTGATGTCCGCTGAAGCCAACCTGATCCGCAACCGGCGTCGGCATTTCGCCGCGCCCGGTGGGTCGCACGATCGGCTGATAGCGCTTCTGGCCAAGGCGCTGCCGGCGGGCATCGGCATCGTTGCGGCGGTGATGATCCTGATCCCGCTCAGCCCGCGCGGCGAGATCAGCTTTCTGCTCGATCGTAACAAGGTTGCGGTGACCACCGACCGCGTCAAGGTGGACGATGCCGCCTATCGCGGGTCGGATGCCAAGGGCCGACCCTTTCTGGTGACTGCCGGCGATGCCGTGCAGCACAAGGCCAGCGTGCCCATCGTGTCCATGAACCAGCTCATCGCGCAGTTGAAGCTGAACGATGGACCCGGCGAAATTCGCGCACCCAACGCCGACTACAACATCGATACCGACAATATAGCGGTGAATGGCCCTGTCGATTTCAGCGCGCCCGATGGCTATCACATGGTCACCGAAAACGTGGACATCGACCTGAAGAACCGCTCGGCGGTGGGCTCGGGCGGCGTTTCCGGCACCGTGCCCACCGGCACGTTCCGCGCCAACGATATCAAGGTCGACCTGGAATCGCGTGTCATCAGCCTTGAAGGCAACGCCCGGCTGCGCATGACGCCCGGCAAGATCAGGATCCCGCAATGATGCCATCTCGCCGCCTTCGCCTGACGCTCACGGCGCCGATCATTGCCGCTGCCGCGCTTATCGGCTGGCAGCAACTCGCCGCGCAGACGTTTTCGGGCCACAATAGCAATGCGCCGGTCGATTACGCGGCCGATCGCATTGAATTGCAGGATCGGCAGGACCGGGTCGTGCTGTCGGGCAATGTCGATATCTCGCAAGCTGAATTGCGTCTGCGGGCGGCGCGCACGATCGTCGCGTTCTCCAACGTGGGATCGATGCAGATCAACCAGATCACTGCAACCGGCGGGGTCATCGTGACCCGGCAGGACCAGCGCGCCACTGGCGATGTCGCGGTTTACGATTTCGGCAAGCGGATCATCACGATGGTCGGCAACGCCACGCTGACGCGCGGCAGCGACGTGCTGCGCGGCAATCGCTTCGTGATCGACCTCGACAGCGGTGTTTCAGCCGCCGAGGGCCGCGTTTCCGGCACGTTCAGCGTTCCCAAGAAGAACTGAGAAGAGGTTTTTGTTTGGTGCGGTTCTGACATCCGTCAGAACCTTTGCGGCGAGCCATTTGTTGGGTGCGCCAATCGCCTCCGCGATTGGCTTGCGGCACCAGCCCGCTCCCCCACCCGGCCTCCCATTCAGGGTACTCTCGTGGGAGGCCGGGTGGGGGAGCGGGCTGGTGCCGCCAAGGTCATGACGGATGTCATGACCGCACCAATCAAAACGCCCGGTCGTGCACCAAAACGCGCATCGTCAGCAGCACGATCTGAACGTCGCGCAGGATCGTCCAGCCCTCAAGGTATTCGAGATCCGACTGCAGGCGGTAGACGAGGTCCGATTCGTTCTCGGTCGCGCCACGAAAGCCGCGTATCTGGGCAAGGCCGCTCAGCCCCGGTTTCAGGCAGTGGCGCTGCCAGTATCGCAGGTCGACTTCCCAGAACAGCTTGGAACCCGCTTGCGAGCCGATGGCATGCGGGCGCGGGCCGACGAGGCTCATGTCGCCGATCAGCACGTTGATCAGCTGCGGCAGCTCGTCGATGCTGGTCGAGCGGATGAAGCGACCGACCCGCGTGACGCGCTGATCGGTTTTGGACGCCGAGACATTCCCGTCCTGGTCGCCTTGCGCCACCGTCATGCTGCGGAACTTGTACATGGCGAAAAAGCGGTTGCCGCGTCCCATGCGCCGTTGGACGAAGAACACCGGGCCGCCGTCCTGTAGCTTGATCGCCAGCGCAACTATCAGGAGCAGTGGCGACAGGGCAAGAATTGCGCTGGCGGCGAAGGCAATGTCGAACAAGCGCTTGATCGCGCGGTCGCGCAGGCCCAGTGGCCCCGCTGAAATCAGCAGCAGGCCATGCTTGCCCACTACACGCGCGCCCTGCGCGCCGAGTCTGGCCACCTGATCGTCAAGCACTTCGCCATCGACGTTGGCGCCCTTGAGCATCAGCGCCCAATCGGCGCGGCGATCGGGCGGGCAGCTGACGACGACCCGGTCGATATTGCGCAGGACGAGACCCACCCGGTCCATCGCATGCGGATCGCTGACATTGGGTTTCAGCTGAAGCGCGGATGCCGAAACGCGCAGCGCGCCACGAATCTCGATGCGCGGGCCGCCATCGTCGATGATGAGTTCGTTGATCACGTTCTCACCGCAGCGCCGGCGTACGACGCTGCGCATCTGCAGGCGGGCCCAGACCAGCAGAAAACTGGTGGCGATCGCGCCGCCGGCAAAGCTCACGCGTGAAAATTCGTCGGCTGACTTGGTAAAGAACGCAACGAAGATCACGGCGGCGAAGGACAGAACCAGCGCCATTTGTGCCCGCGCCACGCCCACCCAGGCATTGCGCAGCGCGGCGATCGAGTAGGCGCCGTTGTAGAGCGCGACAGTGAGGAAGATCGGCAGCAGCACCTGTCCGCGCACCAGCGCGTCGAACCAGCCGTCCAGTCCCCGATAGAGGTAGCCACCCAGGCCGAACCCTGTCAGCATGGCCGCCAGATCGCCCAGCATGATGAACAAGTAGCATTGCAACCGCCGCCGCTCGAGCGAGGGGGCAATCAACAGTTCGTCGGCACTGGCCTTGCCCCGCGAGGATGCGCGAACATCAAAGGGCGCGTTCACGTCATTCGTGCTCCCTGTCACCGATACGATACCGTCGGCGCCCACCCCGAAAACTGCCTTAAAATTGCACGACGATTCCGTAAAACAGACCTCGCCTCATGTTGCAATGCAATACATCGGGCCTTTACAGCTGTGTCCCAGAACCGGAAAGGTCGATTGGACGGACGGTTTCCTACGTGCGCCAGCCAGCATATCACTTGTTGGCAGACTGTTGCATCCGCGCGATTTCGGCAAGTCCCTGCGCCAGCAGCAATTCTGCATCCTGGCTGTTTGCCAGCAGCGTTTGATGCAATCCCACCAACCGGGCGGCCAACCGTTCGAGGCGGTGCCCGCGCCATTTTCGCATCTGGACGCCGAGAACGGCCTTCTCGCGCCAGAAGATCCGCCGCGCGTCGCTCTCGCGCTGGAGGAAGGCGTCGAGATCACCGCTACCCCCGAATCGCGACGCCAGTGCCGCGAGTTGGGCGGCGCGGCGCTCGAACGCCAGCAGCAGGCCGACGGGATTCATGCCCTGATCGCGCAGGCGCCGGATTTCTGGGGCAATCGTCTCACGCTTGCCGCCAAGCACAGCATCGACCAGCGAAGTGAAATCATCGTCGCCGGTCTGCGCGCCGATTGCATCGAGATCGCGGGCATCGACAGGGCGCGGGCTTTCCGGGCTGGCATCGAGATAGAGCGCGAGCTTGTCGATTTCGGAGCGTGCGACGCGGGTATCGAGCCCGGCGCCC
Organism: uncultured Novosphingobium sp.; assembly: GCA_964502105.1. Classification (GTDB taxonomy): domain Bacteria; phylum Pseudomonadota; class Alphaproteobacteria; order Sphingomonadales; family Sphingomonadaceae; genus Novosphingobium. The sequence goes on from CAZCUS010000004.1 coordinate 80,501, forward strand.
ACGGCGATACGCTCGGCGATCTCGCTGCCCATGCGCAGGCCCGCGACCCCCGCCATCGTGCGCACGGCGGAAGTGACGGTGATTTGATCAGGCGGCCAGAACATCGCCACCAGCGAATCGGGCCGGGCGGCGAGCAGCTTTGCGGTCTTCGATTTGTCCGTCGCCCCGGTCGCGACGATCAGCACCGGGCACGGCTCGACCTCGCTTTCGATCAAGTTGGCAACGGCATCGTGCGCCTCGTCACCCTGCGCGCGAATCCAGATGTGCCGGGTGCCACCGAACAGCGAGGTGGAGCGCGCCTCGTCGCCCAGCCGCACCGGATCCTTGCGCAAATCCCCACCGGCCAGTTCGATGCGTTCGCCCGGATCTTCCAGCAGTGAGGCGATGCGCGTGGCGGCGTCCTGCACACCGGCGTCATCCGGGCCGCAGAAAAAGAATATCCGAGCTTGCCGCGCCACCCGCGCGGCCATGCCGGAAAAATCCTTTTGCGTGGCCTTCACCGGCTCCCGCTCGGTGCGGAATTGGCAGCATCGCGCAGTTGCAGCGACACGCTGGTGACGATGCGATCCGCCACGTCCTTGGAGAGATTCTCCAGCGCGGTCTGCTCGGCGGCGATCGTGGCATAATCGGAAGAGAGCACATCGATGCCCGCGTCCGATCCGGCGGTCGCGTCCAGCACGATCCCGCCGCTCGTCAGATCAACGAGCTGGTAGCGTGCGCGCAAGGTGCGGCGTTCCCGGCCGATGGTATCGTCGGCCAGCAGGGCGAAGCCTTCGAGGTTATCATCCAGGCGGATGTCGAGGCGATAGCGCGGCGCTTCGTTGGTGCCGCCCGCGCCGAGGCGATCAACCAGCGCATTGCGCACCAGCCAGCCCGCGCGGCCCTCAATCGCCGAAACCTCGATCGCGGAAAGGCCGCGTGCAACCGCCCCGCTGCCACCGCTGGCATACATCGGCTGCAATCCGCAACCCGCCAGCGAGCCGGCCAGAGCCAGCGCGCCTGCAAGGCGGATAAAGCGGTTCATGCTACGAGGTTCACCAGACGGTCGGGCACGACGATAATCTTCCTCACTTCCGCCCCGTCCAGCGCACGCTGCACCTTGTCGCTGGCGAGCGCAAGCGCTTCGAGTTCTTCCTTAGCGGTACCCTTGGCGACAGTCAGTGTATCGCGCAGCTTGCCCTTCACTTGCACGGCGATGGTCACTTCGTCTTCGACCAGCAGTGCTGGATCGACCGGCGGCCATTCGGCCTGCGCGACGAGGCCCTCTCCGACAGTGGCCCATGCTTCTTCGGCGAGGTGCGGCATCATCGGTGCGACGAGCAGCAGGATCGCTCGGATCGCCGCCGAGCGGCTGGCCGAAGGCGCGGCCTTTTCGACCGCAGAGGTCAGCTCATAAATGCGCGCGACAGCCTTGTTGAACGACAGCGCCTCGATATCCTGCGCCACGGCGGCGACGGTCTGGTCGCGCTTGCGATCGATTGCCTTGTCCTCACCGGTAGCGGCGGCATCGAACTGGCCGAACAGGCGCCACAGGCGCTGAACGAAACGCCAGCAGCCTTCGATTCCCGCTTCGGACCACGGCAAGTCGCGCTCAGGCGGGCTGTCGGACAGCATGAACCAGCGGATCGCGTCGGCACCGTAGGTCTTCACGATCTCATCGGGATCGACGACGTTCTTCTTCGACTTCGACATCTTGATGACGCGGCCGATCTCGACCGGCGCGCCATCGGCCTTCAGCGTGGCGCTTTCCCCGCCGCGCTCAATCTCGGCGGGGCTGAAATAGACCGGCTGGCCATTGGCATCGTCGATGCGGAAATAGGTCTCGTGCGTCACCATGCCTTGCGTGAACAGGCTGGCGAACGGCTCGGCCAGATCGATCAACCCGATGCGCTTCAGCGCGCGAGTCCAGAAGCGGGCGTAGAGCAAGTGCAGGATCGCATGCTCGATGCCGCCGATATACTGTTCGACCGGCAGCCACTTGGCGATCATCTCGGGATCGAACGGACGATCCGAGGGCTGGCTGGCGAAGCGCAGGAAATACCACGAGGAATCGACGAAGGTATCGAGCGTATCGGTCTCGCGCTGCGCCGGCTTGCCACACGCCGGGCAATCGACATGCTTCCAGGTCGGGTGGCGCACTAGCGGGTTGCCCGGCGTCTTGAAGTCGACATCCTCGGGCAGCACGACGGGCAATTGCGCCTTGGGCACCGGCACCACGCCGCAGGCCTCGCAATGGATGAACGGGATCGGCGTGCCCCAGTAGCGCTGGCGCGAAACGCCCCAGTCACGCAGGCGCCAAACGGTCTTGCCTTCGCCGTGGCCGCTCGCCTCGATCCTGGCTATGACCGCCGCCTTGGCGTCGCTCACCGACATACCGTCGAGGAAGTCGGAGTTGACCAGCAATCCATCGCCGCTCTCCGCCTCGCCCGCGAAGGGCTTATCGGCATCGGCGGCATCGGCCGCGACCACACGCACGATCGGCAAGCCGTACTTAGTGGCGAAATCGAAGTCGCGCTGGTCGTGCCCCGGCACCGCCATGATCGCACCGGTGCCGTAGTCCATCAGCACGAAATTGGCGATCCACACCGGCATGTCCGCGCCGGTGAAGGGGTGCTTCACGCGCAGTCCGGTATCGAACCCCAGCTTCTCGGCGGTTTCCACTTCGGCGGCGGTCGTGCCGCCCTGCTTGCACAAGTCAATGAACGCCTGCGCATCCGAAGAGGTCGCAGCAACCGCCTGCGCCACCGGATGCTCGGCGGCGACGGCAACGAAGCTCGCGCCAAAGATCGTGTCCGGACGGGTGGTGTAGACTTCGATCTCTTCGTCGAAATTGACCGATTCGAAGCGGAACTGCAGGCCCTGGCTCTTGCCGATCCAGTTTTCCTGCATCAGCCGCACCTTGTCGGGCCAGGTATCGAGCGTGCCGAGCCCTTCGAGCAGTTCGTCGGCAAAATCGGTGATCTTGAGGAACCACTGCGAGAGCTTGCGCTTCTCGACCAGCGCGCCGGAACGCCAGCCGCGCCCGTCGATCACCTGCTCATTCGCCAACACGGTCTGGTCGACCGGATCCCAGTTGACCGCCGATTCCTTGCGATAGACAAGGCCGTGCTCATACAGGTCGAGGAACAGCGCCTGTTCCTGACCGTAGTAATCCGGCTCACAGGTTGCCAGTTCGCGGCTCCAGTCGAGCGCGAAGCCCAGACGCTTCAGCTGCGCCTTCATGTTGGCGATGTTCTCGCGCGTCCAGCCGCCGGGGTGCACGCCCTTTTCCATGGCGGCGTTTTCGGCCGGCATGCCGAAGGCGTCCCAGCCCATCGGATGCAGCACTTCGTGCCCGGTCATCCGCTTGTAGCGCGCCAGCACGTCGCCCATCGTGTAATTGCGCACGTGGCCGATGTGGATGCGACCCGACGGATAGGGGAACATCTCCAGCACGTAGCTGCGAGGTTTGGTGCTGGCATCGTCGACGCGGAAGCACTCGCGCTCGTCCCACACGCGCTGCCAATGCGTGTCCGCCCGGCCCGGCTCGAACCGCTCAGTCATGACTCATGAAACTCCTGCAGGCAGCCGGACACCCGGCCGCCGACCAAATCAGCCGCCCATTGAGTTCTGGCGGAGCGCGCGGGCGCGGGTAAGGATGATGTCTTCCAGCTTCTGCACGGTGGCCGCCTGCACCGGTGCAGCCGTCCAGCCGCCGCCGGTTGCCACTTCGCGGCTGGCAGCGACACGCAGCGCATCGGCACGCAGATCCTGATCGAGGATCATCACGGTGACCTTCACGCGCTCACCGGGATTGGCCGGGTTGATATACCAGTCGCTGACGATCACGCCGCCCGCGCTGTCCGACTGGAGCAGCGGCATGAACGACAGGGAATCGAGGCTGGCGCGCCACAGGTAGCTGTTCACGCCAATGGTGGTCACCTGCGAAGGTGCCATCTGGGTGCGCATGGTCTTCTTGCCGCCGCAACCGGAAAGGCCGAACGCCAGTGCGGCGCACAGCGCGGCACTGGCCAGAAGACGCCCGGTGGATGCCCGAGTCTTGATGGTAGCTGTCATCGTCGTCGATTCCTGTCGCAGTTGGCGCATTTCTCGCGGAAGGCGCGCGCCATCAAGAGGTCTCTATAGCTTTCGTAATCCCGGCGGCAAGAGCGCCTTCGCTGCCCGCATTGCCCGTGGGGCCTAAACCGGCGCTGAACGGGTAGCCCGCGCGAGCATGGCAAGCCCTGTTGGCATCGATCATCCTGTGTTAAGGCCCACTGCAGGATAGTCCAACAAACGCACGGTGCGCCAGGCGGCGCAGCATAGCGATCAGGGAGTGAGTGTCAGGTCATGGCCATCAGCGCCACCAGCGGCGGCCCGCGATCGGGCACAACGGCGGGGATATCGCTCGCCGGCGCGGTCAGCCTGCTTGCCCTGCCCAGCGCCGTGCTCGCAATAACCACCAGCTTTGGGCCATCCGATATTCCTGCGGCAATCGAGGAAATCGAAGCCGATTCCCCGCCCCCCGCCGATCTGGCCCGGCCGATGGCCATCCGCTCGCTCGCCAAAGGCCAGTTGTTTCCCTTCACTCCGGCCGGCACGCCGAACCGGCCCGACCGGTCGATAACCGTGGCGGTGCGGGTCGATGGCGATGCGGTAAAGGCAATCACCGTGCGCGGCCCGGCGCGACTGGCGCAGAACGATGCCGATGGATCGAACCTGCGCATCTCACCCACCGGATTCAATCTTGGCGTGTCGCGTGGCTATCGCAATTTCTCTCAGGAACTCATCCAGCCGCCGGGCCGGAGCGTTGCCGATCTGCCCGAGATCAGAAAATACAGCCTGTCCCCCGGCGCCCGCGGCGACAAATCACGCTTCACCCCGCGTATCAGCATCGATGACAAGGCAGCCGCTGGCCGATCACCGCGCACATTCGCCGGCGAAGCGGGTGAGGTGGATGTCGGTGGCGCTTATCGCGTGACCGAGAATCTCGATGTCACCGCCGGTGTTCGGTATTCGCAGGATCGCGAACGGCTCGTGCCGCTGACCGATGGCCGGCTCGACAACCAGGCCGTGTATGTCGGAACCCAGTTCCGCTTCTGAGCACTAATGCCAACGACGGCTTCTTTGGCAGCAAAGAATTGGGTTCACCGACGGGAAACCGTGCCGCAACATGAGATGTTGCGACCTTGCTGTTTTCACATGAGTATTTGCAAGCCTGGCCCGCGCCCCCTTGCCCTGACCGCCGGCTTTTTCTAGCACAGTGGCAGCGGGTGTCCGGATATCGGGCCGCGATCCGGTTCTCCCAAAATCGGCTACGGCAACACAGTCCGGACGAACGCAGGCACATGGATGCTCAGCGAGAGGAGTTGTTATGGGACGCGTTGCAATTGTTACCGGCGGTTCACGGGGTATTGGCGCAGCGATCTCTATGACGCTGAAGGACAAAGGCTACACGGTTGTCGCGAACTATGCGGGCAACGACGAGAAAGCGAAAGCCTTCACCGAAGCCACGGGCATCCCGGCTTACAGATGGGACGTGGGCGATCACGAGGCATGCATTGCCGGTGTCGGGCAAGTCGAGGCGGATGTCGGCGCGGTCGATATCGTCATCAACAATGCGGGCGTGACGCGCGACGGTGTGCTGCATAAAATGTCGTTCGATGACTGGAACGACGTCATGCGCATCAACCTGGGCGGTTGCTTCAACATGGCCAAGGCGACGTTTGGCGGCATGCGGGAACGCAAGTGGGGCCGGATCGTCAACATCGGTTCGGTCAACGGGCAGTCGGGCCAGTACGGGCAGGTCAACTATGCCGCCGCCAAGTCTGGCATCCACGGCTTCACCAAGGCACTGGCGCAGGAAGGCGCCAAGTTTGGCGTAACTGTGAACGCCATCGCGCCTGGCTACATTGACACCGACATGGTCGCCGCCGTGCCCGCGCCGGTGCTGGAAAAGATCGTCGCCAAGATTCCGGTCGGCCGCCTTGGCCACGCCCATGAAATCGCGCGTGGCGTGGCGTTCCTTTGCTCGGAGAACGCCGGTTTCGTGACCGGGTCGACGATGAGCATCAACGGCGGCCAGCACATGTATTGATCGGACGGGCGGATGGCATCGTCATGACCTCGCCGTTCCATCCGCCGGTCAAGCGTTCGGTCGAGATCGCCGGACACAAGACATCAATCAGTCTCGAGCCGGTGTTCTGGGATTTGCTGAAAGCCCGCGCCGCCGCCGAGGGCCTGCCGATCAACGCGCTGGTGGCACGCGTGGACGCGGCGCGTCTGGAGGCAGAGACGCCTCCCGGTCTTGCCAGTGCGATTCGTGCCTGGCTGATCACGCGATGATCGTCATTCCCTATCACGACCGACACTTTGACGGAGTCGATGCGCTTTGGCGGACGTGCTTTCCCAACGATCCACCGCGCAACCGGGCAGAAACCGCCATCCCGGCAAAGCTGGCGCTGGATGATGGCCTATTGCTTGTCGCCGAGGACGGAACAGGCAAAGTCATCGGCACGATCATGGCCGGCTACGACGGGCATCGCGGCTGGCTCTACGCAGTCGCGGTCGATGCGGCATCCCAGCGCTCCGGCCTCGGCACGGCGCTGGTAGAAGAAGCCTGCCTGCGCCTGCACGCGCGGGGTTGCGTCAAAGTGAATCTGCAGGTGCGCGCCGGGAACGAAGCGGTCGCGGCGTTTTACCGGAAGCTGGGCTTTGCCGAGGAGCCGCGCATTTCGATGGGCCGATCGCTTTGACGCCAGCATCGCTCTGATCGAGTCACCGCAACGGGAAAGGGCGGAGATCGTGAGACCTCCGCCCTTTTGAAGACGCCCATCAGGGTATCGGGTAGATCAATACGTTGACGGCGGATCGCTTGCGGGGAAGCTCTCATCGCTAGCCTCGTCCACGCTGTTCCAGCGCTTCGGTGCATTGGTCATGTGATCCGGACCGGCATCGCGAACCTGCGGAACGCCTCCGGCTACCGCAAGGTCAGCATCACGGTCTCGCACAACGTATTTGTAGATACCGTATCCCGCTGCACCAAGGGCAGCCAACTTGATCAGTCCCATCAATCTTCTCCTGAATTACAGGAAAGACAACGCCTGATCGGAAGTTTAAGTTCCGCACAAAGATTGAGCGGAAAAGACCGAAACGCGTCAGTCGCTGCCGACCCGTTCCACTTGTGCGCCGACCAGAGAGAGCTTTTCCTCCAGACGCTCGTAACCACGATCGAGGTGATAGAGGCGGTGCACCTGGGTTTCGCCTTCGGCCGCGAGGCCGGCGATGACCAGACTCATCGAAGCGCGCAGATCGGTTGCCATCACTTCGGCGCCGGTCAAACCGGGCACGCCATGAACGATAGCGGTTCGGCCCTTCGTCTCGATATGTGCGCCCATGCGGTTGAGTTCGGGCACGTGCATGTAGCGGTTCTCGAAGATCGTTTCGGTCAGCACGCTCGATCCCTCGGCACGGCAAAGCAGCGCCATCAGCTGCGCCTGCATGTCGGTGGCGAAGCCGGGATAGGGCGCGGTGGAGAGCGTGATCGGACGCAGCTTGCCGTCCGACGCGATATGCAGGTCAGACCCGCGTGGTTCGACATGAACGCCCGCGTCGCGCAGCGCCTGCACGGTGGCTTCCATTTCCTCGACCTTTGCACCCTTGAGCGTCACTTCGCCGCCGGTAATCGCCGCCGCGCAGGCATAGCTGCCCGCCTCGATCCGGTCCGCCATCACGCGATACGTCGCGCCGTGCAACCGCGGCACGCCGTGGATCGTGATATCGCTGGTGCCGATACCCTCGATCTCGGCCCCCATCGCCACCAGCAAGTTGCACAGATCGACGATCTCGGGCTCACGCGCAGCGTTGTGCAGCGTCGATTTACCGTTGCAAAGCACTGCGGTCATCAGCGCGTTCTCGGTCGCGCCGACCGAGACCACCGGGAAGCTGTAGCGCCCGCCCGGAAGCCCGCCATCGGGCGCGATCGCGCGGACATAGCCCGCCGCCATCTCTATCGTTGCGCCGAGCGCTTCGAGCACCTTGAGGTGCAGGTCGATCGGGCGGTTGCCGATCGCGCAACCGCCGGGCAGCGACACCGTCGCCTCGCCCATGCGCGCCAGCATCGGGCCAAGCACCAGGATCGAGGCGCGCATCTTGCGCACCAGATCGTAGGGCGCGACATTGCTGGTGATCCGCGTTGCCGCCAGCGTCATCACCCGGCCGAAATCCTCGGGCCGCGATCCGGCGATCGTGGTCGAAACGCCGAACTGGTTCATCAGATGCTGGAAGCCGTCGATATCGGCAAGCCGCGGCAAATTGCGCAGCGTCAGCGGTTCGTCGGTCAGCAAAGCGCAAGGCAGCAAGGTCAGCGCCGCGTTTTTCGCACCTGAAACGGGAATTGTGCCGGACAGCCGCTTGCCGCCGTGAATGATGATCTTGTCCATCTTCGCCCTTTAGCGCGATTCGAATACGCGGCAAGCGGGAGCCGATCATGGTTACCGGGGCCGCTGTTGCATCGGGGTGATTAAGCCGCTTTAATCGCACTGCAATATCAAGGTCCGACAAAACCGCTCATGTCCGATTCCCAGTTTCGCAAACCTGTCCGCAAAGCCGTGTTTCCCGTCGCCGGGATGGGCACGCGCTTTCTTCCCGCGACCAAGGCCATTCCCAAGGAATTGCTTCCGATCGTCGACCGACCGCTGATCCAGTATGCCGTAGATGAAGCGCGCGAGGCGGGGATCGAGGAATTCATCTTCGTCACCGGGCGCGGCAAGACCGCAATCGTCGAGCACTTCGACACCGCCTACGAACTCGAATCGACGATGACCGAGCGCGGCAAGTCGCTCTCGCCGCTCGATCCCACGCGAATCCTTCCGGGTAATCTCGTTACCGTGCGCCAGCAGGTGCCGATGGGGCTGGGCCACGCAA
>CAZCUS010000004.1:89414-92990 GCA_964502105.1 uncultured Novosphingobium sp.
GGCGATGAGCCTTTCGCGATCTTCCTGCCCGACGAACTGATGCACGGCTCGCCCGGCTGCATGGCGCAGATGATGGAAGCTTATAACGAGGTCGGCGGCAACCTGATCTCGGTGCTGGAAGTCCCGCGCGCGGAAGTTTCGAGCTACGGCGTAATAGCGCCGGGCAAGAGCAACGGCGCGCTGACCGAAGTGAAAGGCCTGGTCGAAAAACCCAAGGTCGAGGATGCGCCTTCGAACCTGATCATCTCGGGTCGCTATATTCTGCAACCCGAAGTCATGCGCACCCTGCAAACGCAGGAAGCGGGTGCAGGCGGCGAAATCCAGCTCACCGACGCGATGGCCAAGATGATCGACCAGCAGCCGTTCCATGCCGTGACTTTCGCCGGTAAACGGTTCGATTGTGGCTCCAAGATCGGCTTCGTCGAGGCGACTTTGGCACTGGCACTGGAGCGCGAGGACATGGGCGACCAGATCCGGGCGATCGCGACCAGGCTGCTGGCACAGTAACAGCCGCCTACTCGCGGCTTTCCCTTAAGGTCAAAATCCGCCACCCTCGCTGGCAAGGGGGCAATTCGGATGGCGGCATCGCGTTCGAGGCGGAGGGAATGGCTGGCGACAAGCCTGCCGGGCGTGGCCGCCTTGCTGGCCGTGCTGCTGCTGCAGTTCGCCGGTTTCACGCCGCTGCAGCGTGCCGGGCAATTGCTGTTCGATGCATACCAACGCGCCGCCCCTCGCGCTTATGAGGATGCGCCGGTCCGGGTCGTCGATATAGACGAGGAATCGATCCGGCGTTTCGGCCAGTGGCCCTGGCCACGCACCGAAGTCGCGCGGCTGATCGACCGGCTGGGCGAAGCGGGCGCGGCCGTGATCGCGCTCGATATCGTGTTCTCGGAACCCGACCGCACATCGCCCGCACGCATTGCCGAGCAATTGCGCCGTGAGGACCCCGATGCGCCGGGGTTGGCGGCACTGGCCGACTTGCCCGACAACGACGACGCGCTGGCGCGAACGTTCGCGGCAAGGCCGGTGGTCGCGGGGTTCTTCCTCACCAACGATCCAAAGCGGGTGCAGGCCATTCCCAAGGCCGGTTTCGCGATTTCGGGCAGCGCGCCCGGCGCGGTCCTGCCGGGCTATACCAACGCGGTGATGCCGCTGCCCCGGCTCAGCGCAGCGGCAACTGGCAACGGCTCGCTGTCGCTTTCGGGCGACGCTGACAGCATCATCCGCTCCACTCCGCTGATCGCACGGCAGGGCAATCAGTTGCTGCCAGCGCTGTCACTGGAAGCGCTGCGGGTGGCGCAAGAGGCCGGCGCGATCGTGGTCAAGACCAGCGACGGCTCGGGCAGTATGGGCGGCGGGCGGGCGCAAAGCGAAGTGATCGCGCTCAAGGTCGGGCAGTTCGAAGTGCCGACGACCGCCGATGGCAGGCTGACGATGTATTGCACGCAGCCGCGCCCGCAGCGCACCGTGCCGGCATGGAAAGTGTTGGACGGCACGCTCTCGCCCGAAGAGATGCAGGCACAGTTTGCCGGGCAGATCGTGTTCATCGGCACGGGCGCGATCGGGCTGCGCGATCTTGTCTCGACGCCGGTCAGCGTTCGCGAGTTGGGCGTCATGGTCCACGCGCAGGCGGCCGAGCAGATGCTCCTTGGCCGCTTTCTGGTGCGGCCAGACTGGGCCACCGGGCTGGAACGCACGCTGGTGATACTGCTGGGCCTTGCGCTGCTTCTGTCGCTACCCCGCCTCGGTGCTGCCAAGGGCGCGCTGCTAGGCGCGGCGCTGGCGGCGATCACGGTGGGCGCAAGCTGGCTGGCGTTTAGCCACGAGCGGTTCCTGCTCGATCCGACTTTTCCGATGCTCGCAGTGCTGGCGGTCTACCTGACGATGACCGTGCTCACGTATTATCGCGAGGAACGCCGCCGCAGCTACATCCACGCCGCGTTCGACCGCTATCTCGCGCCCGAAATGGTCCGGCGCATCGCCGCCGATCCGGGGCAGCTCGAACTGGGCGGAGAGGAGCGCGAGATGACCGTGCTGTTCTGCGATGTGCGCAGCTTCTCGCGCATTTCGGAAGGCATGGCGCCGCAGGACATCATCCGCTTCCTGATCGGCTTCCTCACCCCGATGTGCGACATCCTGCTGGAACGCCGCGCGACCATCGACAAGTTCATCGGCGACGCGATTCTGGCCTTCTGGAACGCCCCGCTCGACGATCCCGACCAGTATGAGAACGCCGCCCGCGCCGCCCTGGCGATGACCGCGCGGCTCGAAGTGCTTAACCGCGAGATGCCAGGCCGCGCCGGCCAGCCATGGCCCGGCGAAGTCCGGATCGGCATCGGCCTCAACGCCGGGCCATGCTGCGTGGGCAACATGGGATCGGCGCAGCGGCTGTCATATTCGCTGATCGGCGATACGGTAAACCTCGCCTCGCGGATCGAGGGGCTGACCAAGTTCTACGGTGTCCAGATCGCGATCGGCGATGCATTGGCCGCGCAGCTGCCCGGTTTCGCGACAGTGCCGCTCGATCTGGTGCGCGTGACCGGCCGCGATCGGCCCGAGGAAGTGCATGCGCTTGTCGGTGACGAGGCGGTCGCCGTCGATCCTGATTTCCTCGCACTGGCGGAGCGGCACCAGGCAATGATCGCGGCCTACCGCGCGCGTGAATGGCCAGTCGCTGCCGAAATGATCGCGAATTTGCGCAGCATCGCCAAGCGTTTCGGGCTCGAACGGGTTTACGAGATCTATGCCGTTCGCATCGCGCAACTTGCCGCCAACCCGCCGTCCGACGACTGGGACATGGTCTACACCGCGACCGAGAAGTAACTGCGCTTCTGCTGGACAATAGAAAGGTGTGGCCTGGCTCGAATTTAGTCGGCCTAGGCGGCAAGCGAAACCTGATTTCTACCATTATTCTTTGCACGGTACATGGCAAGATCGGCCAGGTGCAGGCATTCCCGCACTGTCTCTGTGTGGCTGAGGCTGGCGAGTCCTATGCTTACAGTCACCGTTACCGGCCTATCCTTTGAATAGGCAACCACGGTGTCCGCAACGGACGCCCGAACCCGCTCTGCAATGCCCGCTGCTATCCGTGGATCGGCACCACACAGATAAATCGCGAATTCCTCTCCGCCTAGTCGACCCACGAAATCGGTTACACGAATGGCCTTGCGCAGAACCATAGCGACGGCTTGAAGCGCGCGATCGCCGACTTCGTGGCCGAAGTGATCGTTGACCAATTTGAAATGATCGACATCCAGCAGCAAAATCCAGCCCGGCGCGACTGACCGGACGGACTCCGCGCGCTCAAGGAATGTGGCGCGATTGAGAACGTCAGTCAGTTGGTCGGTGGCAGCAAAATCCTTCAGGAGGCGGTAAGCCTCGATCAACTCGATATTCAGATGACTGATGCGCTCGCCCTGCCTGACGAGAACGATTGAAACGAGCAGCGATATCACCGCCGGACATAGAGCACCCAGAATCCAATAGGGGAGTGGTATCTCCAAGCCCGGAAAGCGCGACATGACCCACATCACGAGCAGCGTGCCGCTGACTGAAAACAGCACCGAAATCGCAATT
>CAZCUS010000004.1:93000-105745 GCA_964502105.1 uncultured Novosphingobium sp.
AAAAATACATAGACCGCATCAATAAAATCTTAACCGCGATTCTGTGGTGAATTCCTGCATGAAGCGCTTTTGTAGCCGCCGTGCAAGTAACCTGCGTGTTAGCACAATCGCCTTCCGGTGACGGCTTGGGTCGATTGCCCTGCCCTTGAGGCGCAGTGTGACACCTATCACCGCCTTGGGTTATCCGGTCTGACAAGACTTAGCCCCGCAATCTCCGCTTCCCGGGCCGTTATGGGCGTGCGGACAATCCTCGAAAAGCGCGGCGGCGGGAACTAAACTAGTTTCATAATCGGTCCGCGAGGCCTACTCTCCGATGTAACGGGCGATCATGGGGCGCGCACGTTCGGAAATGCGGCTGACGCAAGATATCGTGACTGGGCCGCTCTTCAGGGGGAATGGGGAAACGTGGCGAGTTTGAGCCTTTTCGCTGGAGGCATGCCATTCGGCGTCCGGGCGCTTGTCGCTACGGCGGTTTCGCTCGCAATCATCCCGTCCACGGTGGCACATGCTGCGCCTGCCCGACCTTCCGTCGCGGAGAGCTTTCCGATCGGCACATCCGGTTCGCCTTGCGAGGCGCAGGGCGTCTCGTTCGGTCCGGGCCGTGATTCAATATTCGAGCGCAAGTGGGTGGTGCTGTGCAGCGATGTCTCGCTGCCCGTGGGCGCGGCTTATGCGCTGCGATCGAACGCAGAGGCACGCGTCAGCACCGCGCGTAGCGAACCGCTGGAATGCGACGCGCCCAGCATGGCCGACGGCGCCGAAGTGCGCGACTGCAAGGGTACGCGCAGCGGCCTGCCGTGGCGCAGCTATACGCAGCGCGCAGGCAAAACCACGTATGTCGTCGAAGGCCTCGGCGGCTACGACAGCGCGTTGCGCCTCACGCTCGCCAGCCTTGTCGCCGATCGCCTCGTCCCCGGCGAAGTTGCGGTAGCCGAGCTTGGCAGCGGCGGCGCACTGGCGCTGATCCAGGCCCGCGCATCTGTCACCAATGCCAGCGTCATGGTTGGCGAAGGCTATCGCGGCAACAGCGCTGGTGCTTATGCCGAGGCTGCCGAAGCCTTCGCGGCCGCGCCGGCCCTGATTCTCGAGGATTCGGAAAGCACCGCATCGCGGCCAGCGCAGCTTCACGAGGTCAAGATCAACCGCGCGCTACAGCTCTCCAACCTCGGCGATTTCGACCAGGCCGACCGTCTGTTCGCCGAGGCTGCGGCGACTGGCGCGCTTGACCCGGTGCAGGCGCGCCTCAGCCGCAATTACGAAGCAATTCACGCGCTGAACCTGGGAAATCTCGAACGCGCGCTGACCGTGCTCGCCCGCCCGATGCCCAGCATCGCGGGGGCACTGGAAGTCGATGACGGTTCGGTCGCGATAGACAGCTATACGGCTGCGGGGCTGAACGCCGCGAATGGTGCGGCATCGGCGGCGCTGCTCGGGCAGGAAACCCGCCTTTCGCCGCAGGAACGCGCCACCATAATCGATGCGCAGGCCCAGCAGCTTCGCGGCACTGTTCATCGCCTGCAGGGCGAGAATTCGGAGGCCCGCGCCGATCTTGCCACTGCCTATACCACCGCGCTGCGCGTGCGCGATGCGCGTGTCGTCTCTATCACCCGGCTGCGCTCGCAGATCCTGTCCGAATCGGCGCTGAGTTACGAGGCCGATGGCCGCTATGGCGAGGCCGAGGCCCTGTTGCGGCGTGCCTTGGCGCTGGTCGCGCTGCAATATCCGGACAGCGCCTCGGTCAATGTCGCGCGTGCCCGACTGGCCGGATTCCTTGCGCGGCGTGGGCAAAAGGCCGAATCGCTGACCCTCTACGGCACCATCGTCGATTCCGTTACGGACAGCCGCGCGCAGCTTGTCGGTATGGAAAACCTGATCCGGCCCTACTTCGACCTGCTGACCGGCGGCACCCCGGTTGCTGGGAGCCAGGGCGCGGCAGCCATGGCCGCGCCGGACATGGTCGAACCGCTGTTCCGCGCGGGCCAGCTTGTCGCCCGGCCAGGTGCGGCGGATACGCTGGCGCAGCTTTCGCGCAAACTGGAATCGGGCAATCACGAAGCGGCGACTGCCTTCCGCCGCTCGCTCGACTTGTCCCGCGATGTCGAACGCACGCGCATCACGCTCGCCCGGCTGAATGCGGCGCAGCAAGCCGGCGGGGCCATTGGCGGCATTCCCGAAACCGAAGAGCGGCTGGCACGGCTGCAGAACGCGCAGTTGCAGGTGCTCAACACGCTGTCAGGCTATCCCGCCTACCGCGCTGTCGCCTCGCGCGCGATCACGCTGACCGACCTGCAAGCCGCGCTGCGGCCCGGCGAGGCCTACTTCAAACTGATCGAGATCGGCGGCAGCGACTATGCGATGTTCATTACGCCGACCACGGCGCAAGGCTGGCGCTTGTCGCTGAACGCCCAGGCGCTGGAAGACTACGTGGCGGTCCTGCGCAACAGCATCTCGACGAACCTCAATGGCGTGCAGACGACGTATCCGTTCGAGATCGAATCGTCGGTCGAACTGTTCGATGCGCTGCTCGCCCCGGTCGCAGGCGATCTGGCTTCGGTCCGGCACCTGATTTTCGAGCCCGACGGCGCGATGCTGGAACTACCGCTCAACCTGTTGACCGGCGACCGCAAGGGTGCACAGGCCTATCGTGCGCGCGTGGCGGCTGGGGGCGATGAATACGATTTCACCGGCATCGACTGGGTCGGGCGCGACCGGCCGATCAGCACCGCGCTGTCAGCCGCGAGCTTCCGCGATGCCCGCAATTCCCCGCAATCGCGCGCGGCGCAGACCTACCTCGGGCTTGGCCAGAACATCCCGCTTGGCCCGGTGACGCAAATTCCCAGCGTGCGCGGCGCGCTGGATGTCGATGTCGACAGCGGCTGCGAATGGCCTGTCGGCGCCTGGAACCAGCCGATCTCGGGTGACGAACTGCGGACCGCCTCCTCGATCTTCGGCAGTGCCCGGTCGAGCCTCATCACCGGCACGGCCTTCACCGACGAGGCGATCCTTGCACGACAGGATCTTGACGGCTTTCGCATCCTGCACTTCGCAACGCACGGTCTCGTTACTGCGCCCAGGGTCGGTTGTCCGGTGCGACCGGCACTGCTGACGTCTTTCGGCGGCGGCTATTCGGACGGACTGCTGTCGTTCCGCGAGATTTTCGATCTCAAGCTCGATGCCGACCTTGTCGTGCTGTCCGCGTGCGACACCGCCAGCGGCGCAAGCCTTGAAGCCACGCAGGACGCCGGCGTTGTCTCGGGCGGCGGACAGGCGCTCGACGGGCTGGTGCGCGCGTTCATCGCCGCCGGTGGCCGGCAGGTCATCGCCAGCCACTGGCCCGCGCCCGATTCGTATGATGCGACGCGGCGGCTGTTCAACACGTTTTATACCGCCACCGACGAAAGCGTTGGCCAGGCCCTGCGTCACGCCCAGACCCTGCTGATGGACGATGCGCAAACCTCGCACCCGTTCTACTGGGCCGGGTTCGCGGTCATCGGCGATTCCGCCAAACCCCTGTCGGGCCGGTGACCCGCCCATGAGCGGGACCGGCGCGTGAACGGCCACCTGGCCCCTGTGGAAGACGTCTTCAAAGGCGCCGAGGCCAGCGGCCGGGAACTTCTGAAAAAGGGCTGGCGCAATGTGCGCGCGGCCAGCCGCCAGCGGTTCGCGATGATGGTCGTTCTGCTGGTGGTTGCGGTACTGGTCGCCCGGTTCAGTTGGGACCTGCCAGTGATCGGCGATGCCGAGCGTTCGTTCTACGACTTGCGCAGTGTGGTCAACGCGCCGCCCGCCGAGCAGGACAAGCGCGTCCAGATCATTGCTTATAACGATCAGACGCTGATCAATGCCCGCAAGCGCTCGCCGCTCGATCGCGGCCTCCTGGCCAAGGCGCTGCGCAACATCGACGGCATGGGCGCCAAGGCGATCGGCATCGATATCCTGTTCGACCAGCCGCAGGATGAAGACGAGGAACTGATCGCCGCGCTACGCGCGATGAAGACCCCGACCTTCATCGGTTACGTCGAGCAGGAAACCAACCAAAACAACATCAAGTACGAACAGCAGGTGTTCCTGCAAAGCTTCGTCAAGCGACTGCAAGGCAGCAATGCCCATGCCGCCAGCGTGCGTTTCGACGAGGAGGACGGCGCTACCCGCAACTGGCCCGCGATCGAACCCGGCCTGCCGCCACTGCTCGGTCGGGCGATGGTCGCAGCCGGGGGCAACGGCGAGCAACAGGCCTTCGCCGGATACGAAGGGCCGATCCGCTACAATCGACCGAAGTATGAAGACCGGCCGGTCTACTCGACATTGCCGATCGATCTCTTCACCGATCCTGCCGTCGCCTCGTCCTTGGCTGGCGAAGTGAAGGGGCGTTACGTGCTGGTCGGCGGCGATATCGTCGATATCGACCGGCTCGTTACACCGATGACGACGGTTTATGGCGATAATCCGCCTGGAATCATCGGCCATGCCGAGATGATCGCGCAGATGCTCGACGGCAATCGCTATACCAAGGTGTCTGGCTGGCAGCGCTGGCTGGTGGCGATCGTCATCGTGCTCGCCGCCGCGTTCACCAGCCTCATCGAAGCGCGGGTGTGGAAGGCGATCCCGTTGCTGGTGGTGCAGATGATACTGATCTTCGGCCTGCCTTTCACGCTGCAGCAATGGGGCGTCAACACTATCGGCACGCCGGCGGTCGGCTGGGCGATCGGCTGGGTCGTCGCGTTCGTGGCGGTGTCCTCGACCGTTCGCGCATCGACGGCGGTTGAGCGCGAATTCGCGCACACGGCGCTCGGCAAATACCTGCCCGCCGATATCGCCCGCGAGATCATCGACCATCCCGAACGGCTCGCCCTGTCGGGAGCCAAGCGCGAACTGTGCATCGTGTTCAGTGACCTCGAAGGCTTCACCAAGCTGTCGCACGAACTGCCGCCGGAAACGGTCGCCCGCCTGCTCAACGAATATCTCGACAAGCTGAGCGCGGTGGTGCTCGAACATGGTGGATTGATCGACAAATATGTCGGTGATGCCGTGGTCGCCTTCTGGGGTGCGCCGATCGGGCGGCCCGACGATGCCCGCAAGGCGGCGCTGGCGGGTTATGCGATGTGGCGCGCGGGCGAAGAGTTTCGCCGCAGCGTCGATGCGTCGCTGCCGCCCATCGGCCGCACCCGAGTCGGGCTGCATCTGGGCGAAGCGGTCGTCGGCAATTTCGGCGGCGAACGGCGCATTCAATATACCGCGCTGGGCGACGCGATGAATACTGCCGCCCGGCTGGAATCTGCCAACAAGTCTCTGGGCACTTCCGTCATTGCAAGCCGCGAACTGGCCGAGCGCTCAGGCCTGGACTGGTGGCGCGCGATGGGCCGCGTGACGCTGCGCGGTCGCAACCGGCCTGTCGAAATCTACGAGCCTGCACCCGATTTCCCGCTGGAAGACCGCGTCAAGCTGGCGGAAGCGGTTCGCCTTGTCGACACCGACAGAGAACAGGCCATCGCCATCGTGCGAAACCTCACAGACAAGCATGGCAATGACGTGGCACTGGCAAATCTGCTAATACGCACGGAAGAGTTGAGGAAGGAACAAGCCTATGTTCTGGGATAAGAAATCGACCCGCGTTGCCACGGCACTGACCCTTGGCGCTTTCGCCATTCCCGGCACAGCGATGGCCGGCATCGTCGTTGCCGCCAGCGGTCCGTCTGCCGGACAATATCCGGCCGGAAAGAAGCTGGACGACGCTACGAGCATCAGCCTGAAGTCGGGCGATTCCGTTACTGTCCTCGACAGCCGTGGCACCCGCGTATTGCGCGGTCCCGGCACGGTCGCAGTCAGCGCCATCGGACGGCCGTCGCGCATCTCGGTGTTCAACACCCTGACCAAGCGCAACAATGCCTCGCGCGTTCGCACCGGAGCGGTGCGCGCAGGCCCCAGCACGATCAACAAGGTGATCAATCCTTCGATGTGGAACGTCGATGCCACCAAGTCCGGCACCGTCTGCCTGATCGATCCCGCGATGGTACAGGTCTGGCGGCCCGACTGGAAGAGCGACGCCGCCTATACCATTGCCTCGGCCGATGGGGCGGTGCGATCGATGGTGAGCTTCAAGGCAAAGGAAACCGTCAGCGACTGGGACGTGGCAAAGCTGCCGATCAGCGATGGCAAAGCGTTCGCCATCGCCGCACCCGGAGAAACGCCTGCCCGGCAAGTGACGTTTGTGGTGCTGGCGCAAGTGCCAAAGTCGCCGGAAGATCTGGCCGCGATATTGATTGAAAAGGGTTGCACATCGCAACTTGAACTGCTGACGGAAACACTCACCGTTACCAAGAACTGATTTTCCGGGCCTGCTTGCCGGATCAGTTCCTGGCTGGCACGGTCTGCTTAAGCTGGCTGGATTTACGGCGCGTTTTACGTGGTGCAGGCACATCGGGTCGGGGGCAATTGCCGACCTTGGGGGTAGTTCATTGACGGGTCCAAGAAAGCAGCTTTGCGTGACCGGCAAGCGCCCCGCGCGGGCGGGGTTTGCCATGGCGCAGCTTGGCCCCATCAAGCCGTCAAGGGCGACCCTGGCAACAACAGCCGTGATGGCGCTGCTCTGGCCGACGTTCGCGTCGGCTCAGGGTATTCCGGCGGATATCGCGGGCGCCCAGCCAACGCGCGAGGAACTGACCGCCGGCAAGGATGCCGCACGCGACGTGGTATCGCGTCCGCGCCTCGTCGTTCAGGACGAGATCGAGCGCGGCTCTTGCCCATTGGCCGACCCGCAATTCGCGCAGACCAAAGTGACTTTCACGCGCGTGACCTTTGCCAATCTGAGCGCGGTGGAGCCGGCGATCCTCGACGATACCTGGCGCGATCTTGCCGGGCGCGAAGTGCCGGTGGCAAGCTTGTGCGACGTGCGCGACCGTGCAGCAACCGCGCTGCGCGCGATGGGCTATCTCGCCGCCGTGCAGATCCCGCCGCAGCGCATCGCCAAGGGCGGCGAGGTGCAGATGGACGTGCTCATCGCCAAGCTGGTCGATGTGCAAGTGCGCGGCGATGTCGGGCCGAGCGAGAAGCTGATCGCGGCGCATCTGGGCAAGCTCACGCAGGAGAAATGGTTCAACGTCAACCAGGCCGAACGCCACCTGCTGCTGGCGGGCGATCTGCCCGGCTACAACGTGCGCCTGACCCTGCGCCCCGCCAAGGGCGCGCCCGGCGAAGTCACCGGCGATGTGCTGGTAGAGCGTGAGCCGCTTGAACTGTCCGTGGGCGTGCAGAACCTTGGCCCGCGCGCCAATGGCCGCGAAGGCGCTTTTGCCCAGTTGGTGCTGAATGGCGTGACCGGGCTTGGTGACCAGACGCTGATCAGCGTGTTCAACACACTGCAGTTCCGCGAACAGACGGTGCTGCAGTTCGCGCATGAGTTCGCCCTTGGCTCGGACGGGTTGCGCCTCGGCGGGCGGTTGCTTTACGGCACCGGCAAGCCCGACATTCCGGGCGGCAATTTCAAGACCGAAACCGTGCTCGGCAATATCGAGCTGAGCTATCCGCTGGCACGCCGCCAGAATCACACGATCACACTGGCGGGCGGGCTCGACGTGGTCGATCAGTCGGTCGATCTCGGCTCGCTGCACGTTTCCAAGGACAAGCTGCGCGTGGCTTATGCCCGCATCGGCGCGGATGCCGTCGATCGCGCCAGCCTGACCGGCTATCGCGGCTACACCCCGAACGAACCGCGCTGGCGGGCGTCGATGGCGTTTGAGCTGCGGCAAGGCATCGGCGGTCTGGGCGCGAGCAGCGACTGCTCGCCTGTGACCGAATGCCTCTCGCCCAATGTGCCAATCAGCAACTTTTTCGCCGATCCCAGCGCGTTCGTCGTGCGGGCCGAGGGCAGCTTCGAATTCCGCCCCGATCCGCTTGTCACGATCGCGGTCGGGCCGCGCATCCAGTATTCTGACGCGTCGCTGCTCAACTTCGAGCAGTACAGCCTTGGCAACTATACCGTCGGACGCGGGTTCGATCCCGGCGCGGTGCTCGGCGACAAGGGCCTCGGCGCAACGTTCGAGCTGCGCTACGGCCGCAGCACCCCGCAGTCGACCGATGCAGTAGCGCTGCAGCCCTTCGTGTTCCTCGACAGCGCCAAGGCATGGACCAACGACACCGGTCTGGGTGAACAGTCCTACAGCCTCTATTCCGCTGGCGGCGGCCTGCGCGCGCGTTGGGGCGATCACGTTGACGCCAATCTCATTATCGCGGTTCCGCTCAAGCGCGCACCGCTACGCAGCTCGAACGAAGATGTTCGGATCCTGTTCAATCTCAGGGCACGCTTGGCTCCGTGGAGGGCACAATGACGCAGCAGCACGCCGGTTCGACTAGCGCGCGGCGCAGCCGGCTGCGGCGGCAGCTTGGCGGCGTCAGCACCATGGCGCTGGTGCTTGGTCTGTGGCTGAGCCACACGCCAGTAAGGGCACAGTCGTTCCAGGCGACCGGCGATGTCGTGACCGGTTTTGCGCAGATCAACACTTCGGCCAACTTCACCGAAGTCCAAATCAGCGACCCCGAGATCGTCATCAACTGGACGCCGACCGACGTCAACGGCACCGGCACGATCGACTTTCAGCCGCAGGATACGACGACGCTGTTTACCGACGGCAGCGGCTTCAGTTCTCCGAACTTTACGGTGCTGAACCGGATTATCCCGGTCGATGGCACCAACACGCCGGTCAACCGGATCATTGCGTTCAACGGCACCGTGAACAGCGGGATCGGCGGGACGACGCAGGGCAACATCTGGTTCTATTCGCCCGGCGGCATCCTGGTCGGCGCCAATGCCCAGTTCAACGTCGGCAGCCTGGTGCTGACCACGGCCGATATCGACAGGGACGGCGGGCTGTATGGCCCGGGCAACGCCATCCGCTTTCGCGGCGCGCCCGATGTCGCGGCTGCGGTGTCGATCGCCAGCGGCGCGCAGCTCAATGCGCTTTCGACCGACTCCGCCTACATCGCGCTGGTCGCGCCGCGCGTGGTGCAGGGCGGCGAACTGCGCTCCAACGGGCCGATCGCGCTTGTCGGCGCCGAAGAGGCGGACATTTCGATCAATGCCGGCCTGTTCGGCATTACCATCACCCAGGGCACTACCGATACCACCGGTATAGAGCATACCGGCACCACCGGCGGCCCGCCTGCGCAAAACCCGATCGATCCACGCCGCATCACCATGGTCGCGGTGCCGAAGAACGACGCGCTGACCATGCTGCTCAGCGGCACCATCGGCTACTCGCCCGCTGACTTCATTGTGACGGACGAAGGCGGAGTGGTCCTCTCCGCCGGACAAAACCTGGGTTACAGTTCCACGCCTCTCACGGGCGATCTTGGCAACATCCAGATCGGCAATGCCCGTTTCACCTCGCGGGTCGTCGGCGGTGCCAGCGGGTCCATCGATGTCACGCCGGGTGCTGGAGAAATTACGCAATTCGACAAGAACGCCGAGTTGCGCGGCAACGAAGGGGTCAATCTGATCGCCGCTGCCGGGTCACAGATACTTGCTAATGGCAGCGGCGATTTCGATGGTCTGTTCGTTTACTCCGACGATCTGGAAGCTGGCGGAGACATAACCGTTCGCGCCGAAGCCGCCTCGGGCAGCGATCCCGCCGGACTGATTTCGGTGGTCGGCGGGTTGAACGTCGATGTCGGCCCCAACACCTCATCTGAGGGCGAGGCGGCTGGCGGCACGATCACCATGCTCGCCGACGGCGGGACGATTTCTGCCAGCTCTGTCTACCTTGATGCATCAGCTTTTGGCGGAACGTCCGACGGCAATTTCGGACTGGACGGGCGTGGCGGTTCCGTCGACATATCGGTGGCCAACGGCGGCACCATTGCCGCGCCCGCGTTTTATGCAACAGCGTTGGGGGCAGGTGGCTTTGGCGCGAACGGCAGTGGCGGCGGCTTTGGTGGCTCCGTAACTCTGACGGACAACGATGGCGTTTTCGACTTCGCAGGCGTTGTGCTGGACGCGAGCGCTTATGGCGCCAGCGCGTCGGCAGGCGCGGTTTCAGTCCTGATCCAGAACCAGTCGCAAAGCTGGGACACCCTTTCCCTGTTCGCAACGGCCAGTTCGAACCAAGCCATTGCGACCAGCGTCAATGTCGCTGATCTTACGATTACCGGCGGCCAGACGCTTTCCATAACCGACAGTGCCTATCTCTATGCCGATGCTGTTACCGACCAAGGGATAGACGGCAGCTCTGTGAGTGCCGGAACGGCGCGGGTGACCGTCGATGCGGGCAGCACACTCAATGTCGGCAACGGGCTTTACGTTTCAGCCGATGCACTGCTGTCGGCCGAAAGCTATGCAGACGATGCGGCGACCAGTCCCGATCTCACCGGCGGGCTTGCTTCGGTGACAGCGGATGGCGGCTCGATCCAGGCAGCAGCCCTGCGCGTCACCGCCCGTGCCTCCGGACTCGGCGCGACGGTGGATAGCGGCGTGATAACGGGTGGCACCGCGATACTCACCAGCACGAATGGCGGCGCGGTTACCGTCGATCAACTCTCTGAAGACACGTTCCTGACAGTGTCAGCCATTGCCGAGGGTGGCACGGGGCCAAGTCCTGGCCATGCTCAAGGCGGCTTTGCGACCGTGGAAGCGCTTGGCGGTTCGATCTTCGTGGACGGCAGCCTCAATGTTTCCACTGCCGCCGACCAATGGGCACTTTCCAACTTCGTTCCAGGCGGCGGATTTGATGCGACAGGTGGAACATCGGTGCTGCGCACCGGCCCCGGCGCGTCGGGCGCGTCGTCCATCGAAGCAACCGCGATCAACGTCACATCGGAAGGTCGAGCCAATCTGATCTTTACGACGCCGACCGCCGGAAACGGCACCGGCGGCTCCTCTGAGATTCAGATGGGCGAAGGCACGATCGATACCGCGGATCTGCTTGTCTCCGCACGCGGCTTTGGCGGCACCAGCAACAACGGCACTGCGGCCGGCGTGGGCGAAGGCGGATCGGCGGTCATCACGGCTTCGGGCGGGACGCTGACCGTGTCCAACAATCTGGCCGTCAATGCCAGCGGCATCGGCGGCAATCCAGCGCTTGGCGGAACCGCTGGCGAAGGGCGCGGCGGCACGGCCGGTCTCGATGCGACCGGCGGCACCGTGACCGTGACCAACCTGATCGATGTGCTGGCGCAGGGCCTGTCCACCGATGTCGCGGTGAGCAATGTCGGCAACGGCGGCGACACTTTCGGCGGCGATGCTCGGCTGACCACAACTGCGGGCGGCTCGATCGAAGGCGGCGCGACCTCGGTCTTGGCCGAAGGTATCGCATCGAACGGGGGCGGCGAAGGCACGCGCGGCGGCATTGCCACTGGCGGCGACGCACGGCTTGCCGCGCAAGGCGGTTCGATCACGCTTGGCGCAACAACCGTGAGCGTCAACGCCCGGTTCGGCACTGGCCAGATGGCGACGACCGTCGTGAGCGAAGCCGGCTCGTCGCAAGTCGAGGCCAACGAAGGCGGGATCATCGACGTCACCGGCAATCTGACCGTCGATGCCAGAGCGGAGCGCGGCACGTTCGTGTTCCCCACCTATCTCGGCGCGCCGGCGACCGGCGGCAGCGCCAGCCTGACGGCCAGCAATGGCGGCACCGTTACCGTGTCCGGCGCGCTGCGTGCCGACGCGCGCGGCATCGGCGGCGATGCGACGGTCAGCAACGAGAGCGGCGGCAATGCCGTGGGCGGCACCGTTGCCGTAACGCTGGGCGGCGGCGGAATCGAAGCGCAGGGAGGCGCCACCTTCATCGCTGACGCGGTGGGCGGCGACGCGCCCGGCACCGCCAACGACGGCTCGGCGATTGCCGGGTTCGTCGGCATGAACGACGGCTTGCCATCGTCCACCGGCACGCTGACCGTGGTCGGCGACTTCAATGTCAGCGCGCGCGGGCTTGTCGCCGCAGCGGACGGGCGCGGCATCAATTTGTCGCTCGACAGCGGGGTTATCGACGTCACCGGCGCCAGCACGCTGCGGTCTAACGGATCGATTGGCCTGTCGCTGACCAACGGCACCAGCTTCGACACCACGCTTGCGCTCATGATCCAGAGCGACACGACCGTGACGGCCGCCGGGCTGATTGCATCCACCGGCGATGCGTCCATCATAGCGCCGGACGGGATCACCATGTCCCACCTCGATTCGGGCGGAACCACGCTGCTGCAGGCGACCAATGGCGCGGTGCAGGTGAGCACCGACCTGCGCTCGACCGGCCTCGTGACTGTTACCGCCCGCGATGTCGATCTGACCTCGCTGGGGGCGCTGTCGTTCGCCGATGCCGACGCCACCGATGGCGATCTTTCCATTGCGACAACCGGCGACCTGGCGGTCAGCACCGCCGATGCAGCCCAAATCGTCTCGCTGACCAGCCAAGGCGGAGCGATCAGCAATACCGGCGCGATCAACGGCGAGGCGATCAACATGTTCGCCGGCACCAGCGTGAACGCGACGGGCGCGCTGACCGCGACCAATTCGGTCAACATCTCCGCGCCGACCGTATTCCAGCTCGATAGCCTGATCACGGCGCAGGCGATCACGATCGGTTCGGGCGATATCGAGATCGGCGTCAACGGCCAGATCGGTGTTCGCGGCACGACCGGAACCGTGGCACTGACCAACACGGCGCCAACCCAGGTCAGTTATCTCGGCGGGCTGGCGGATGCCACCGGCTACAGCCTCGATGCGGTCGAATTCGGCAAGATCGCGGCGGACGAATCGATC
>CAZCUS010000004.1:105755-127306 GCA_964502105.1 uncultured Novosphingobium sp.
GCTTTCGCGACGTCGTCAGACACTCCGGCCGAAGTGATCGTGCGCGATCTTGGGCTGACGTTTGGCCCGACGCAGAACATCGGCACAGGCGGAACCTTCTCGATCACGACGCAAGGCCTCGTCCGGGTTGACGGGGAGATCGCGCTGACCACGGCATCCGAGTTCGACGCTTTCGACATCGACGCCACCCGCATCGAGGTCGCCTCCGATGTCGGTCGCATCGCCATGCAGGCGGCGGACACCACGCGTCAGGGCCGCCTGACGCTGACCGCCGACGAGATCTTCGTAGCCGCTGCCAGCGTCATTCCGGCAGTCGATGCCGCCACGACCACACCGCAGATCACGGCGCTGCTCGACCAGCCGGGCACCACGCCTGGCGGCCTGCCCGCCATCATCACCGGCAGCGTGATCGCCAATGCCAATGATGGCCTCTACATCCAGAACGTCGGCGCCACGACCGAATACCCTGACCGCAGGGCATTCGAGGTCAACAGCTTCGCCATCAACACCGCCGACGCCACCACGATCATCTCGATCAATGGCGTCACGTTCGACGCCGCCAACAACCCGGTCACCGGCCTCGACACGATCCCGACGATCACCATCAATGGCAGCGCAGCGGCAGCCGGTGGCCAGTTCGATCCGCTCTCGACGATCAACGGCTGCGTGATCGGCCAGGACTGCACGCCGACACCGACGCCGACGCCAACTCCGACACCAACTCCGACACCAACTCCGACACCAACTCCGACACCAACTCCGACTCCGACTCCGACTCCGACTCCGACGCCAACTCCGACACCAACGCCAACTCCGACTCCGACGCCAACTCCGACGCCAACACCGACACCGACACCAACGCCAACTCCGACACCAACTCCAACTCCAACGCCGACACCATCGCCAACGCCGACACCAACTCCAACACCAACACCAACTCCAACACCGACGCCAACTCCGACTCCGACTCCACCGCCGCCAATTCCGGCGATCAACCAAGTCGTTCTGCGCGAGCCGGAAATTGCTGAGAAAGTCGAACCGCCAAGAACTGCCGTGAATTTCTATCTTTCGATCGAAGCTGAAGAAAATCAGCCCGATGCGTTGCTTCCTCTTGTTGACGAGCCAGTCACCGGGGTAGGTAACGATGACTTGTGGGAAGACGACTGCAGACCGAACGATTCGGCCGGCTGTATGACCGGGGGACAAGGCCAGTGACGCATGTGGGGGCACAGCGTTCAAGTTCTACGCCGTTGAACCGGCTGTTGGTGTGCATCGGGCTGGTTTTGCTGGCCGTTTTCGGTGCGACCACGATTGCCGAGGCTGCGGGTAGTTACGAGGGCGTTGCAAGTTGCGCCGGCTCGACCTGCCATGGCCGCAACGAAGGCGATGGCAAAGTCGTGCGGCAGGATGAACTGCGCGTCTGGCAGGAGCCATCGAGCAAGACCGGCGCGCACAGCCGCGCCACTGCCGTGCTGGGCAATGCGCGCGGCCAGCGTATCGCAACCGCGCTGGGCCTTGGCCGGGCCACCAGCGCCGCAGCCTGCCTGGGATGCCATGCTACCAATGCTCCGAATGCCGCGCGCGGCGGGCGCTATCTCGCCGATGACGGAGTTGGCTGCGAATCGTGCCACGGCGCCGCATCGGGCTGGCTCTCAGTCCACTATGCCGTGCCTGCCAGCCACGCCTCGAACATCGCCAACGGCATGATCGCACTCGAAAAGCCGCAAGTGCGCGCTTCCGTGTGTCTCGATTGCCATTTCGGCAGCGACAAGCCCGGGCAATTCGTGACGCACGCGATGATGGCGGCGGGTCACCCGCGCGTCTCGTTCGAACTCGACTTGTTCTCCTCGCTGCAGCAGCACTACAACGTCGATGACGATTACATCCGGCGCAAGGGCCAGCCCGACAGCGTGCAGGTCTGGGCCGTCGGTCAGGCCGAAGCGGTGAAGCGCTCGACCCGTCTGTTCGCCAATCCGAAGTTCGGCAGCGAGGGCCTGTTCCCGCAGTTCTACTTCTACGATTGCCATAGCTGCCATCGCGGGATCAGCGACAACCCCTCGGCCAAGCGGACGTTCCAGACCAATCCCGGCCGCCCGATCCCGTTCGGCAACCCGCCGTTCAACGATGAAAACATCATCATGCTGTCCGCCGTCGCGGGCGTGCTAGCCCCGGGCCAGGCCGCGCGCTTCGACGCCGCCGCGCGCGGGTTCCACGCGGCGATGGGTGAAGGCCGTCCGCAAGCCGCTGCTGCCGCGCAACAGCTTGCCATGGCCGCCGATGCATTGTCCGATGCGATTGCCGCGCGCGGCAACTCGGGCGACACCGCGTTTCGGGTGATTCAGGTCATCGCCGGCAAGGCGACCGCGCCGCGCTTCACCGATTACACCGGCTCGGCGCAAGCCGTGATGGCGGTGGACACGCTGCTCAACGCGATGGTGCGCGAAAACCGCATCACCGTGGGCGCAGCCGCCGGCATTCGCGCCAACATCAACCGCGCCTATGCCGCCGTCCGCAGCCCCGAGACTTACGATCCGGCCACCTTCCGCGCCGCGCTCGGCAGCGCCGCCGGCGGCATTGGAGCGCTGCGCTGATGAAGCGAATGCGGCGACTTGCGATAGCCGCGACGCTGTCCCTGCTCGTCTCCTGCGGCGGCGGTGATGGCGGCAGCGCGGGCGGTGGCACATCCGGTGGCGGAACGCCCGGCGGTGGCACGTCCGGCGGCGGAACCACGATTCCGGGGGTTCCCGGCACCACGATCGAGGATTTCGTCGCACCATTGCAGGAATCGCTATCGGCAGCGGATACCGGCAAGATCGTTGCGCAGGCCGCCGAGCAGGCGCGGCTGATCGCCCGGCCGGCAACGATCGTCGTGGTCGATCGCGTGGGTAACGTGCTCGCCGTGTTCCGCATGACCGGCGCCGGCGAGACCGTGAAGATCACCGATGCGCCCAACGGTCAGAACATCGATGTGCAGGGGCTGGTCGTGCCTTCACAGGCGGCAGCAATCGCCAAAGCGATCACCGGTGCCTACCTGTCGAGCGGCGGCAACGCCTTCTCCTCGCGCACCGCCAGCCAGATCGTCCAACCGCATTTTCCGCCCGCCCCCACCACCGCCGGGCTCGAAAGCGGTCCGCTGTTCGGCGTGCAGTTCAGCCAGTTGCCGTGCTCGGATCTCGCGTCGCGGTTCCTGCCGTCGGGGGCCGATGCGCTGATCGGGCCGAAGCGCTCGCCACTCGGGCTGTCGGCCGATCCCGGCGGATTTCCGCTGTACAAGAATGGCGTGGTCGTAGGCGGCATCGGCGTGGCCGCCGACCCGGATTACACATTCGATGCCAACACGCTCGACATCGACGCGGACATCGACGAGCAGATCGCTCTTGCCGGAACTCTGGGTTTCCAGGCGCCAGAGGCCATCCGCGCCGACAAGATCTACGTCGATGGCACCCAGCTTCGCTACTCCGACGCACTCTATAGCGGCGTCGGAAATGTCTCGGGTGCAACATACGCTCAGACTTCACCGAACCTGGGCGCGATGATCGCAGTGCGCGGCTACTTCACGTCCGGCACGCCCTTGGCTGGCAGCGCCTACGGCTCCGAAGCCTCAGGCATTCGCCAGTCCACCACCGCCGAATTCTCCGACCGCGATGCCTTCGTGCTGACCAACGGCAGCGGCGCCAACCGCTTCCCGATCCGCGCCGCGACCGACGGCGCCGACATCGCCCAGCCGATCACCGCCGACGAAGCCCGCGCACTTCTCGAAGAAGCCTTCAAGATCATGACGCGCGCCCGCGCGCAGATCCGCCAGCCGCTCGACAGCCGCGCACAAGTGACGATCTCGCTGGTCGATACGCGCGGGCAGGTATTGGGCATCGTGCGCAGTCCAGACGCACCGATCTTCGGCACCGACGTTTCGCTGCAGAAAGCGCGCACTGCCGCTTTCTTTTCCGGCGCTCACGCCGCGCCAGAGTTGCTCGCCGATCCCAGCGCAGACGTGAACGGTTTCGTCGGCAAGGTGCGCACCTTCCTAAACGATCCCAACGCGTTGACTGGCGCAGTCGCGTTTGCCGATCGCTCGGGCGGCAACCTGTCGCGCCCCTATTTCCCCGATGGCGAACTGAAAACCTCGCCCGGCCCGCTGTCGCGCCCGATCGAACAGTTCAACCCGTTCTCCACCGGCCTGCAATCGGCTCTGATCCTGGGCAACCTTGCGCAGCACCTGGGCTTCGTGTTGGGCCAGTCAGACGAAGACACGCCGCGCCGCTGCACCATGCTGCCCGAAGTCGCGCCGCAGCAGAACCGACTGCAAAATGGCATCCAGATTTTTCCCGGCTCGGTCCCGCTCTATCGCGGCAATGTGCTGATCGGCGGCATCGGCGTCTCGGGCGATGGTATCGATCAGGACGACATGATCAGCTTCCTCGGCGCGCATAACGGCGGAGCGCGGCTTGGCACGCTGGGCAATGCGCCGCTGGCGATCCGCGCCGACAATGTCGTGGTCGATGTCGGCGGTGGCCGGTCGGTGCGGCTGCGCTACATCAGTTGCCCGTTCGCGCCGTTCCTGGATACCGCGACGCAGAACGTCTGTCAGGGGCTGTAGTGGCAATTCCGGCCCTCACCCTGCCGCTGCTGCTGAGCCAGCCCATTGCGGAGGCGATGCCGCCGCGTTTCGCCGACATGCTGCTTGTCGCACCCGAGGACGAGCAGGGCGGCAGCGATGAAGTCGCGCCGGAAGAAGAACCTGAGGTCGAAGCGACCATCTACACCGATTCGGTGGGCAATCCGGTAGCCGAGGAAGAACCCGAAGCGGAAGCCGCCGACGAGCGCCCGGTGATGGATCCGCCCGGGATCAATCCCGCGCCCGACGATGTCGATCCAACGATCATCCAGGGCCGCCGTCGCCCCGGCTTCAATCCGCGCCTGCCCGACCGGATCACGCAGGAGAACCTGGGTGCGGTGCGCGCGCCCCCACCCGAGGCGTTTCCTACCGACGTCATCCCGATCCCGGACCGCTGGCGGCTGATCGAGACGCTGGGCGTGGTGAAGGAGCGCTGGCTCGATCCCTATCACCAGAACACCTACAAGGGCGATCGGCCGATCAACCGCGCCAAGGTGCCGTGGCTGCCGATCAAGGGGGACGACTGGTTTTTCGTGGCCAGCGCGGTGTCCGACACAGTGCTGGAACCGCGTACGTTTCCGATTCCGGTTGGCGTTCAGACCACCGAGCGCCCCGGCAACCTCGACGTATTCGGCAAGGATGCCAGCCTGGTGTTCTCGCAGACGTTCATCGCCGGGCTGGCGCTGATCAAGGGCAACACCGCATTCAAGCCGCCCGAGATCGAATACCGCGTGACGCTGGCGTTCAACTACAACTACGTGAACGTGCCCGAAAAGCGTGTGCTGCATGTCGAGCCGTCAAAGGCCTCGCACCGCGCGGATCACTTCCTTGGCGTGCAGGAAGCCTTCATCGACTACCACATCCGCAACGTTTCGGACCGGTATGATTTCGATTCGATCCGCGTCGGCGTGCAGCCGTTCCAGGCGGATTTCCGGGGCTTCCTGTTCAACGACAGCCAGCTTGGCATTCGGCTGTTCGGCGATCGCGACAACAACCGCTTCCAGTACAACCTAGCCGCGTTCTGGCGGCTGGAGAAAGACACCAACAGCGGCCTCAACAGCGTGGTCCAGCGCCCGCGCGACGATTTCCTGTTCCTCGCCAATGCCTATCGCCAGGACTTCCTGATCCCCGGGCTGACCAGCCAGGTCACCGTCGTCTACAATCGCAACCGCGAAGGCAACGACATCGAGATCGACGACAACGGCTTTCCCGTGCGTCCGGCCCTGCTCGGCACGCTGCGTGGGCGGGACTACGATGTCGTCTATCTGGGTTACAACGCCGACGGCCGGATCGGTCGGATCAACCTGACCGCTTCGGCCTACGCCGCGTTCGGCACCGACCGCGACAGTTTCTTCACCGGCGAGAAGGCCGATATCCGCGCCTATTTCGGCGCGGCGGAACTGAGCTATGACCGCGCCTGGGCGCGCTTCCGCCTGTCGGGCCTCTACGCCAGCGGCGACAGCGATCCTTATGACAACAAGGAAACCGGGTTCGACGCGGTATTCGAAAACCCGGTCTTTGCCGGCGCCGACACCAGTTACTGGATCCGCCAGACCGTGCCCTTCGCCGGCGGGGGCCGCGTGATCGGCATCAATGGCCGCAACGGCATTCTCAATTCCCTGCGCTCGTCCAAGGAACAGGGCCAGTCGAACTTCAACAATCCCGGCACGATGCTGGTGGGCGCCGGCGCGGATTTCGACCTTACCCCCGAGTTCCGGCTGACCTTCAACAGCAACCACCTATGGTTCGAGGATACTGCGACTTTGAAAGTCCTGCGCAACGAAGGATCGATCCCCAAGGATATCGGCTGGGATCTTTCGGCGGCGGCGATCTGGCGGCCCAAGGCGACCCAGAACATCGTCGCGCGCCTCTCTGTCGCGGCGCTGGTCCCGGGTGACGGATTTCGCGATCTGTTCGACAACTTCGAAGGCAACCGGAACTACTATTCGGTGCTCGCCAACGTGATCGTGAGTTACTGATGCGGCGTCTGAGCAGCCTTTTCCTGTTCCTCGCGATCTTGGCGGTCGCTTTTGCGATTCCGGCGGGCCGTCTGCTGGCGAGCGACGAGGAAAAGCCACTCGCGCGCGACTATTCGCTGGTCACGGCCCCGCCCGCCCCGGCGCGGCAGAGTGTGGCCGACGTTAAGCTGAAATCGGCTGGCTGCATGAGCTGCCATAGCGATTCGGACTCCACCAGCATGCATGCCACCCCGGCGGTAAAGCTGGGCTGCACCGATTGCCATGGCGGCAACGCGGCGATTCTCGGCAAGCCCGAACTGGGCTTCGAGCACGCCGACTATGTCGCCGCGCGCGAGAAAGCGCATGTGCTGCCCAAGTATCCCAATACCTGGCACTATCCGTCCTCTGCGAACCCGGAACGCAGCTATACGGTGCTGAACAAGGAAGCGCCCGAATACATCCGCTTCGTCAATCCCGGCGACTACCGCGTTGCGCGCGAATCGTGCGGGGCGTGCCACATGCCGGTGATCGAGGCGGCGGAACGATCGCTGATGGGATCGGGCGCGATGCTCTGGGGCGGCGCGGCCTACAACAACGGCATCGTACCGTTCAAAAACTACATCTTCGGCGAAAGCTACACCCGTGACGGGCAAGCAGCGAAAGTTGTTTCGCCGGGCACTCCGCCCGGCACGCTGACGCCCGAGGAGCAGGCGCGCGGCGCGTTGGCAGCGCTTTATCCGCTGCCGCGCTGGAACGTGATCCCGCCGGGCGATGTATTCCGCGTGTTCGAACGGGGCGGGCGCAACATCAATACCCAGTTTCCCGAGATCGGCTTGCCCAACCCCACGGGCACCATCCAGCGGCTGGAGGAACCGGGCCGCCCCGACCTCAAGCAGTCGAACCGTGGCCCCGCCACGGGACTTCGGGTTGCGATCCCGGTGCTGAACATCCACAAGACGCGCCTAAACGACCCTTTCACCTGGTTCATGGGCACCAACGACCAGCCGGGCGACTATCGCAGCTCGGGCTGCACCGCGTGCCACGTGATCTATGCCAACGACCGCGAGCCGCGCCACAGCCTGATCTATGCCGCGCTGGGCCGTGACGGCCAGTCGATCACCCGAGACCCGACGATCGCCGCGCTGCGTCAGCGCGAGAAGGACGATGGCCACGGTGGGGGCCACGGCGGCGGGCACGGGGCGAGCAAGGGCCACGGCGGGCTCAAGACCGGCCACGAAGGCGAAGAAGGCCACGGCAAGGACGATCATGGCGATGGCCATGGCGACAATCTGTCGAAGCTGTCGGACGACCGCGAAAAGGGCCATCCGCTCCAGCACGTGTTCACTCGCGCGATCCCGACCGCCCAGTGCATGAACTGCCACATGCACCAGCCGAACATCTTCCTGAACAGCTACCTCGGCTACACGATGTGGGACTACGAGTCCGACGCCCCGCATATGTGGCCGGAAAAGCAGAAGTATCCGACCGCCGCCGAAGTCCACAAAGTGCTGGAACGCAACCCAGAGGCCGCCTCGCCCAAGGGCAAGTGGGCCGACATCGATTTCGTGCGCAATGTCTACGATCTCAATGCGGACCTGAAGGACACCCAGTTCGCCGATTATCACGGCCACGGCTGGAACTTCCGCGGCATCTTCAAGCGCGACCGCGAAGGCAACCTGCTCGACAAGGATGGCAAGATCGTCTCGCCCGACGATCCGCAGAAGTGGCGCAAGGACGGCGAGGGCAAGTTCGTGCCCGCCGGCGTCAACCCCGGCAAGACCGTCCACATGATGGACATCCACGCCGAAAAGGGCCTGCAATGCGCCGATTGCCACTTCTCGCAGGATAGCCACGGCAACGGCCTGATCTATGGCGAGGTCGCCAATGCGGTGGAGATCGGCTGCAAGGATTGCCACGGCACGGCCGACGCTTATCCCACGCTGATCACCTCCGGCCCGGCTGCGCCGCCCAAGGGCAATAACCTGACGCTGCTGCGCAACCCGGACGGCAAGCGCCGCTTCGAATGGCGCACTGACGGTTTCGGCCGCAAGCACCTGATCCAGCGCTCGATCGTCGATCCCCGGCTGCAGTGGGAAGTCAGCCTGGTGAAGAACAGCATCGATCCCTCGTCGCCCGAGTTCAATCCCAAGGCGGCGCGCTCCAAGATGATGAGCAAGACGGGCGCGGAGGACGGCGGCTTCGCCTTCGGTCCCGGCGTCGCGCTGGAGGACCGTGCGCACCAGGACAGCGAGATGGCGTGCTTCACCTGCCATCTTTCATGGACCACGAGCTGCGGCGGCTGCCACTTGCCGATCGAGGCGAACTGGAAAACCAAGATGCACCACTATGAGGGAGAGGAAACGCGCAACTTCGCGACCTACAACCCGCAAGTGGCGCGCGACGAGATGTTCCAGCTCGGCAAGCACATGACCACCAAGGGCAACCAGGTTGCGCCGATCCGCTCGACCTCGGCGCTGGTGCTGTCATCGACCAACATCAACCGTGAGCGGATCTACATCCAGCAGCCGCCGATCAGCGCGGCGGGCTTCTCCAGCCAGGCCTTCGCGCCGCACTTCCCGCATACCGTGCGCCTGACCGAGACCAAGACGTGCTCGGACTGCCACTTGTCCGACAAGGAAGACAACAACGCGATCATGGCGCAGACGCTGCTGCTCGGCACCAATTTCGTGAACTTCGTCGGTCTCAATTCGTGGGTCGGCCTGTCGGGCGGGTTCGAAGCCGTGCGCGTCACCGAATGGGACGAGCCGCAGGCGGTGATCGGCTCCTACCTGCAGAAATACGCCTACCCCGACTTCTACAAGCTGCACGTCGAGCAGAACGGCCGCGAGCTGAAGAACTGGGTGCGCGGCAAGACCTTCGACGCGAAGATGTCGGGCGAAACGCACGCGATGGAGGAATTCCGCAATGTCGTGCAATCGACCGGCGGCGCGGTGGGCTGCCTGCAGATGCGCGGCGAATACATGTTCGTTGCCGAGGGCAAGGGCGGCTTCCGCGTCTATGATATCGCCTCGGTCGCCAACAAGGGCTTCTCCGATGCAGTGATCAGCTCGCCGTTCTCGGCACTGGGCCACGACACCCGCGTGAAGACGAAGAACGCGACCTGCATGGCGCTGGCGACCAACCAGCCGATCGCGCCAAACCGTAACCGCGACATGGCTGCAACCGGTATCAAGGACGCTGCCGGCAATCCGATGATGAAGGCAGACGGCACGCCGCTGTCCCTGCGCGATGCCAACCAGGAGCAGCCGTTCCTGCCGATCTACAGCTACGCCGCCGTCACCGACAGCGTTGAAGGCCTCATCCTCGTCAACATCGAGACGATGGCCGATGCCGAGTTCCGCAACAACAAGCTGCGCCGCGCCGTCACCTGGAACCCCGACAACGTGCTGAAGGGCGCGCGTCATATCGTGCTGGCGGGCGAGATCGCCTATGTCACCGCCGATGCCGGGCTGGTCGTGATCGACCTGAAAGACCCGCTGAACCCGCAACTGGCCGCAGTCCGCCCGCTCGACGATGCAAGGGCCAGCGCGATCCAGTTCCGCTACTTGTGGGTGACCGACCGCGAAGGGCTGAAGCTGTTCGACGTCAGCAGCTTGCGCGATCCCATCGCAGTACCTTCAGGCACGGTGCCGCTGGCCGATGCGCGGCGCATCTATCTGGCGCGCACTTATGCCTATGTCGCGGCGAAGCAGGAAGGGCTGGCGATCATCGACATCACCCGTCCGATGGCGCCGGTGATCTATCAGAAGGTTACCTTCGACGGGCAGATGAACGACGCCGAGGACGTGATCGTCGGCACCACCAATGCGTCGCTGTTTGCCTACGTCGCCGATGGGCGTAACGGCCTCAAGGTGATCCAGCTGAATTCGCCCGACAGCCAGCCCAACTTCTACGGCTTCTCACCCGCACCAAAGCCCGAGCTGATCGCCTGGGCGAAGACGCCCTCGCCCGCGCTGGCGCTGTCGAAGGGGCTGGATCGCGATCGCGGGGTCGATGAGACCGGCGGTCAGATGGCAGTCTTTGGCCGCCTCGGCTCCCGCCCGTTCAACCGCGCGGAGATGGAAAGCCTGTTCATGACCCGGCGCGGCGTGCCGTTCAAGGTTTCGGACGAGGTCGATATGTCGGCGTGGCTACCCAAGCGCTAGCTGGCTGATCGCACCCGCCTAAGCAAAAGGGGCCGGAACCTGCGTTCCGACCCCTTTTAAATGGTCGTCGATCGGATCGATCAACGCGCCGATTGCGCGTCCTCGGTGGTGACCGGCGTGATCTTGATCTCGACGCGGCGGTTGAGCGAACGGCCCTGCTCGGTCGCATTATCGGCAACCGGGTAACCCTCGCCCATGCCCTGGGTCTGGATGCGCGCCGAATTGACACCCTTCATGATCAGGTAACGCGCAACCGAATCGGCGCGGCGCTTCGACAGATCGAGGTTGTACTGGTCCGCACCGGTCGAATCGGTATGGCCGTAAACATCGATCAGGCTGTTGGGATACTGGTTCATGCTACCGGCGACCCTGTCAAGCGTCTGCTGGAAGCTCGGCGTGATCGAGGTGCTGTCCACTGCGAACGTGACGTCGGGAAGGTTGAGCAGGATGCCATCACCCGATCCGGTCACGTCCACGCCGGAACCTGCGGTCTGTTCGCGCAGTTCCTTGATCTGCTTGTCCATCTGATAGCCGACCGCACCGCCGGCCACGCCGCCGATGCCCGCACCGACGATCCGCGCGGTCTTGCCGCCGATTACGCTGCCCAGCAGATAGCCAAGGCCAGCACCGCCGACGCCGCCAATTGCGGTACGCGATACCTTGCGCTCACCGGTGTTCGGATCGGTGACGCAGGCGGATACCGAAACCAGCGCCAACACGGCGGCGGCTGAGGTGAAGACTCGTGATCTGTTCATGGCTTTCGGCCCCTTCTGAAGGAAATATCGCGCGTTGTGTGTGATAGGTAACATGAATGCCGACTGGCTGTAGTCCCGACAACGAGCGAAGTGCGTTCCTGTTCCGCGACGTTACCCGAAAGTTGTTGCACACCGGAAACAAAGCGACGCTTCGCGATTTGGCGATTATCTGCTAGCGCGGGCTCACTGTGACACCCTTTCCCTGGACTGACCTCCTCATCATCTTCGCCTTGATAATGATCAATGGCCTGTTTTCCATGTCGGAACTGGCCATCGTATCTGCGCGAACCGCTAAACTCACCATGGCTGCCGACAAGGGCAGCCGGGGCGCCAGAGTCGCGATCGAACTGGCGGCGGACCCTGGCAAATTCCTGTCGACCGTGCAGATCGGCATCACCCTGATCGGCATCGTTTCGGGTGCCTATTCGGGCGCCAGCCTGGGCGGGCCAGTTGGCGAACGGCTGGCGCAAGTGGGCCTGCCCGGAGCATACGCGGACGAAGTGGGTTTCGCGCTGGTAATCGCGGCTACGACGTATGCCACCCTCGTGATCGGCGAACTGGTGCCCAAGCAACTGGCGCTGCGGGCGGCGGATCAGGTGGCCATCATCATGTCCCGGCCGATGGCCGTGCTTGCGGTGGTGATGGCGCCATTCGTCTGGCTGCTCGACCAGTCGTCGCAGTTGCTGCTGCGCCTGTTTTCGATCCGCGATACCGACAACGAGCGCCTGACGGCCGAAGAACTGCACATGATCTTCGCAGAAGCGACCCGATCGGGCGTGATCGAAGAGGAAGAGCGCGCGATGATGTCGGGCGTGATGCGGCTTGCGGTGCGCCCGGTGCGCGAACTGATGACGCCGCGGCCCGAGATCGACTGGATCGATCTCAACGCCTCGGTCGAGCAAGTGCGCGAATTGATCGCTGGGTCGCCGCACTCGCTGTTGCCGGTGGGCGATGGCTCGGTCGACAACATCGTGGGCGTGCTCAAGGTGCGCGATGTCCTGTCAGCGCTGGTCGATGGCCGCCCGACTTCGATCGGCGCGCTGATGAAGCGGGCCGAAGTCATTCCTGACCAGCTCGACGCGATAGACGCACTGCGCAAACTGCAAGTCGCCGAAGTGGCGATGGCGATGGTGCACGATGAATACGGGCACCTCGACGGCGTAGTAACGCCCACCGACGTGCTGACCGCGATTGCGGGCACATTCGTGAGCCATCAGGACGAAGGCGACGAGCCGATGGTAGTGGTCCGCGAAGACGGATCGCTGCTGGTTTCCGGCGCGATGCCCGCCGACGCGCTGGCGCAGCGGCTGGAGATCACGCTCGACGACGACCGCGAATTCGCGACGATGGCGGGTTACGTGCTGGCCGCGCTCAAACAGGTGCCGCACGAAGGCGAGCACTTTTCCGACCAAGGCTGGCGCTTCGAGGTTGTCGACATGGACGGCTTGCGGATCGACAAGCTGCTGGTCAGCCGGATCGAGCCGGACGACGAGGCTGACGGCGTAGCGGGCGACGGTTAGGCGCACTTCCGCTATCTCCTGACGCCTGATCCGTTCGTGTCGAGCCCGAATCAACAAGGGCGATCTCGCGACCGCCCTTGTGATGACTCAGCAAGCCTGCCAGCAGCGTTTTATCCGCCGATGGCGACCTGCGCGTCGCGGCCGTCACCCTGGGGGGCGGCGAGAATCTGCTGCGTCATCTGACCCTTGGCCACGGTGTGGGTTTCGAAATCCCCTACCGTGGACCGGATCGAGGGAGCAGCCGTGCCAGCCATGCCGAGCGTGCGCTTCTCGATGTCGCTGCGCGCCGAAGGGCCGCCAAACAGCGCGTCGAGCGTCTGCTGCTGCAGCGAGCGGTCATAGGGGCGCGGCTCACCGGGCTTGGGCGGGGCGAGCGAGAAATCGGGCGGAACCACCAGCGGCGTCTGGCGCTGCACGGCGAACTCATCGGGGCGGTTGTGATTGAGCAGGCCCGAGCTGCCGCAGCCGGACAACAGCGCGCCGCCTGCGGTTACCAGCAGCAGGGCGCCGAAGCGGGTCAGGGATGTGGTGCGCATGTGTCAGCTCTCCGGGACGATATCCGCCTCTGTCTTCGCAGGCTTTTCGCGCGAAAGCAGGGAACGGGCAAGAATAATGAGCACGCCGATGGTGATGGCGGCATCGGCGAGGTTGAAAACGAGGAACGGGCGGAACGTGCCGAAATGCAGGTCGGCATAATCGACGACATAGCCGAAGGTCGCCCGGTCACGAATGTTGCCCAGCGCGCCGCCCAGCACCATCGCCAACGCGACGATATCGGCGAGCGCCTTTTCGCGCAGCATCCAGATCAGCACGAAAAACGCGATCAACGCGGTGACGCCGACGAGCGCCCAGCGCATCTCCGGCGTACCGGCAGTCAGCAGCCCCAGCGAAACGCCGAAATTGGGCGTCCAGTTGAGATCGAAAAACGACACGATCTCGATGACGCCTACGTTCCGCAGATCGAGCGGCCCGCTGACATAGCCCTTGATCCACTGATCGAGCGCGAAGATCGCTGCCGCCAGGGCCAGTCCAAAGACGCGGTTCTTCATGCCGGGGCGTCCGCCGCGTCCATCGCGCTGACAACCTCGTCACAGCGGTCGCACAGCGCGCCGTCCTCGGTCACTTCGGGCAGATGCCGCCAGCAGCGGCCGCACTTGTGGTCGGTGGAAGGCGTAACGCTCACGCCCTCGCCCTGCCCGGTGTGCACTTTCGCGGTGATGAACAGTTCGGCGAAATCCGTTTCGGGCGCCGAGGCCGGCACCGTCACTTCTGCAGCCAGGCTCGATCCGATTACCTTGTCGCGGCGTAGCGGCTCGATCGCTTCGGTGACTTGCTGACGCAGTGCGCGTAGTTCGGTCCAGCGGGCTTCGTCCACTTCCGCCGCGAAGGCCGAAAGGTCCGGCCACTCCAGCAGATGCACGCTGTCACTGCCGGGATAGCGTGATTGCCACACTTCCTCGGCGGTGAAGACCAGCACCGGCGCGATGTAGCGGATCAGCGACTGGAACAGCACATCGAGCACGGTGCGATAGGCGCGGCGCTTCGGGTCGGCGGACGCGTCGCAGTAGAGGCAGTCCTTGCGGATATCGAAGAAGAACGCCGAGAGGTCTTCGTTGCAGAAGTCGGTGATCTCGCGGACGTAGGTGTTGAAATCGAAGTCCGCGACTGCCTGCTGCAATGTCGCGTCCAGCTTGCCGAGCAGCGCCAGCACGTAGCGTTCCAGTTCCGGCATCGCCTCGATACCCAGCTTCTCGCCATCGTCGAAGCCTTCGAGTGCGCCGAGCAGGTAGCGCAAGGTGTTGCGCAGCTTGCGATACTGGTCGGATACGCCCTTGAGGATCTCGTCGCCGATGCGGTGATCCTCGGTATAGTCCACCGACAGCGCCCACAGGCGGATGATGTCCGCGCCGTTGGTCTCCATGACCTTGAGCGGGCTGATCGTATTGCCCAGCGACTTGGACATCTTCATGCCTTTGGCGTCCATCGTGAAGCCGTGGGTCAGCACCGCCTTGTAGGGCGCATGGCCGCGCGTGCCGCAGCTTTCGAGCAGACTGGACTGGAACCAGCCGCGATGCTGATCGCTGCCTTCCAGATAGAGGTCGGCGGTCGGGCCGACATGGCCTTCCGGCCGGACCAGTTCGGGCCAGCGACCGCTTTCCAGCGTGAACACGTGGGTGCAGCCCGAATCGAACCAAACGTCGAGAATATCGGTGACGCGCTCGTAATCGTCGGCGCTGTAGTCGTCGCCAAGGTATTCCTGTGCGTGTTCGTCAGACCAGGCATCGACGCCGAGTTCGCGCACCCCGGCGATGATCCGCGCGTTGACACCGGCATCGTTCAGGTACTGGTTGGTGCCCTTGCGGACGAACAGCGTGATCGGCACGCCCCAGGCGCGCTGGCGGGACAGCACCCAGTCGGGCCGCCCCTCGACCATTGCGCGGATGCGATTCTCGCCCTTTTCGGGGACCCAGCGCGTCTTGCCGATGGCGGTTAGCGCGAGTTCACGCAAGGTGGCGTGGCCCTCTTCGGTCGCGCCGCCTTCATTGTCCCAGCGCTGTTCGGCGCGCGTTTCGGCATGTTCCAGCGCGACCGGACGGTCCATCGGCACGAACCACTGCGGCGTGCAGCGATAGATCACCTTGGCCTTGGAACGCCACGAATGCGGGTAGGAATGCTTGTAGTCAGCCGACGCCGCCAGCAGGCCCCCTGCGTCGCGCAGCGCGGTGCAGATCGGCCCGTCGGGCGCGTTGAACTTGGGGTTGATGACCGAGCCTTCGCCGCCCAGCCACAGCCAGTCGGCGCGATACTTGCCATCGGCTTCCACCGCGAACTTCGGGCCGATGCCGTTGGCCTTGCACAGATCGAAATCGTCCTCGCCGTGATCGGGCGCCATGTGGACCAAGCCGGTGCCGCTGTCGGTGGTAACGCAATCGCCCGCGAGCATTGGACGCGGCTCGGCGAAGAACCCGCCGAGGTGGTTCATCGGGTGACGGACCTTGGTGCCGGCGAGGTCTGAGCCAACCGTACAAAGGTCCAACGTATGTTGGATAACCGCCTTGAAATCACTCAGATCGGGCAGCCCGGGATTTGCACGAAATCCGAGACCACTGCGCCGCATGAACTCTTCGAGCAAATCGAACGACACGAGGTAATCGCGACCGTCGCTTGCCTTGAATAGGTAGTAAGTAACACCCGGCCCGTAAGCCAAAGCCTGGTTCACCGGGATCGTCCACGGCGTCGTCGTCCAGATCACCGCGTGCGCGCCGACCAGTTCCGCGATCGGCGATTCGGTGATCTCGAACGCCACGTCGATCTGGGTGGAAACGATATCCTCGTATTCCACCTCGGCTTCGGCCAGCGCGGTCTTTTCCACGGGCGACCACATCACCGGCTTGGCGCCGCGATATAACTGGCCGCTGGCAGCGAACTTCAGCAGTTCCGAAACGATCGTCGCCTCGGCCTGGAAGTCCATGGTGAGATAAGGATTGTCCCAATCGCCATTGATGCCAAGGCGCTTCAGCTGCTCGCGCTGGACGTTGACCCAGTTGGCGGCATAGGCGCGGCATTCGGCGCGGAATTCCTCGGCGGGAACCTCGTCCTTGTTGCGCTTTTTCTTGCGGTATTCTTCCTCGACCTTCCACTCGATCGGCAGGCCGTGGCAATCCCAGCCGGGCACATAGGGCGCATCCTTGCCGAGCAGGGTCTGCGTGCGCACCACCATGTCCTTCAAGATATGATTCAGCGCGTGGCCGATGTGCATGTCGCCATTCGCATAGGGCGGGCCATCGTGCAGGATGAACTTCTCGCGTCCGGCGCGGGCCTCGCGGGTCTTGCGGTAAATCTCCGCTTCCTGCCAGCGCGCCAGGATGCCCGGCTCCTTCTGGGGGAGCCCGGCTTTCATCGGGAAATCAGTCTTCGGCAGGAAGACGGTCGATCGATAGTCACGCTGTTCAGTCATTGTGCCAGCGCGCTTAAGAGTTTCCGCGCCTCGTCGCAATCCCGCTGCATCTGTTCGGTCAGCGCGTCGAGCGTATCGAACTTTGCTTCGGGCCTCAGGAAGTGATGGAACGCGACCTCGATCTCCTGCCCATAGAGGCTCTCGGCAAAGTCGAAGAAGTAGGGTTCGAGCAGTTCCTTGGGCGGATCGAAGCTGGGGCGGATGCCCACATTCGCCGCGCCGTGCAGCACGCGGCCATCGGGCAGGCGGCCGGTCACCGCATAGATGCCGTAACGCGGGCGCAAGTAGGCACCCAGATCGAGGTTGGCAGTGGGAAAGCCGATGGTGCGGCCCAGTTTGTCGCCATGCTGCACGACGCCCCGGATCGCGAACGGGCGCGTCAGCAGCCGGGCCGCGCCTTGCGGATCGCCGGCCTGCAGCGCGCCGCGAATGCGGCTGGACGAGATCGGCCCCTGCGCATCGTGAACCGCCGCCACGGTGCGGGTTGCTATGCCCAGCGGCTCGCCCAACGCGTGGAGGGATTGCGCAGTACCGCTGCGGCCGTGCCCGAAAACGAAATCCTCGCCCGTCATCACACCGGCGATGTGGAGGTGGCCGTGGATGATCTCGTGAACCCAGCGTTCGGCAGGCATCTGCGCAATCGCGGCGTCGAAATGGAACACCAGCATCGCGTCCGCGCCGGCATCGGCGAACAGTTCCTGCCGCTGATCCAGCGTGGTCAGGCGGAACGGTGCGGCATCGGGCTTGAAGTAGCGCACCGGATGCGGATCGAACGTCGCGACGATCGCCGGGCGCCCTTCGGCGCGTGCCCAAGCGATGGCCTGCCCCACGACGGCCTGATGCCCCTGATGGAATCCATCGAAATTCCCCAGCGCGAGAATCGCACCGTGCAGGGAATCAGGAATGGTCTCGCGGTGATCGAGGCGAATCATGGTGCTGCGCCTATAGGTCGCGCGTGAGCGTGACGAAAGCAAAGCCGGGGCGGTCGCCCTCGGCCGGATGCGATTCGCGGGCGATCTCGCGCCAGTCGAGATTGAGCGCGGGGAAATGCGTGTCGCCTTCGAAGTCGGCCTGCACTTCGGTCAAATCGATGCGATGGGCGATCGGCAGGAACAGCGCATAGATTTCGGCGCCGCCGATAACAGCGATTTCAGCATCGCCCGCCAGCGCCAGTGCTTCTTCCACCGAGTGCGCGGGTTCGGCGCCCTCGGCTTGCCAGGCGGCATCGCGGGTCAGCACGATATGGCGACGGCCGGGCAGCGGCTTGGCAAAGCTGGCGAACGTCTTGCGGCCCATGATCATGGGCTTGCCCATGGTCTGCGCCTTGAAGTGCCTGAGATCCGCCGGGATATGCCACGGCAGCGCACCATCGCGGCCAATGGTGCCGTTGGCGGCACGGGCGACTACAAGAGTGAGGCTCTGCCCCATCAGGCGAAGATCAGCCGCGTGACATGGCCCATCTTGCGCCCCGGTCGCGCCGCCGCCTTGCCGTAAAGATGCAGGTGATTGGCGGGATCGGACAGGATCGCGGGCCAGTCCTCGGCCGCATCGCCGATCACGTTGCGCATCTCGACGCCGTGCGCCGCCAGCCCGGTCGCGCCGAGCGGCAGGCCGCAAATCGCGCGGACATGGTTCTCGAACTGCGAGGTCACCGCGCCCTCGATCGTCCAGTGCCCCGAATTGTGCACGCGCGGGGCCATCTCGTTGAACACGGGGCCATCTGTCGTGGCGAAAAATTCCAGCGTCAGCACGCCGACATAGCCGAGCGCGGCGGCCACTTTCGCGGCGAGATCGCGCGCGGGACCGACCTGCGCCTGCACCTCTGCCGAGGCGGGCACGGTGGAGCGGGCGAGGATGCCGCTTTCGTGCTCGTTCTGCGCCGAATCGAAGAAGCGGATATCGCCGTCCGCGCCCCGGCACAGGATCACCGAGAACTCGGCGAAGAAATCGACGAATGCCTCGTAGATCAGCGGCGTGTCGGTAGGCAGATCGAGACCATCGGCATCGGCGGGCGTCATGATCCGCCATTGGCCTTTGCCATCGTAGCCGTCGCGCCGGGTCTTGAGGATGCCGGGCGCGCCGATCGTGGCAATCGCGTTCGCCAGATCGGCGGCGTTATCCACCGGCGCGAAGCGCGCAGGCGTTCCGCCCAGGCCGATGACGAAGGTCTTCTCGCTGAGCCGGTCCTGCGCGACTTCCAGCGCGTGGCGATCGGGCGCGAGTGGCACCGTGCCAAGGGCGGCCAGTGGGCCGACAGGCACGTTCTCGAATTCGTAGGTAACGACCGCGCAATCGGCAGCAAAGCGCGCCATCGCCTCGGCATCGTCCCACGCGGCGCAAGTGAACTGCGCGGTGACTTCGGCGGCGATGCTGTCTGGCTCGGGCGCATAGACATGGCAGCGATAGCCAAGCTGCGACGCGGCCATCGCGATCATCCGGCCAAGCTGGCCGCCGCCAAGTATGCCGATGGTCTCGCCCGGAGGGATCATGACAGCGCCATCATCGTTGCCGGATCAGGCCGGACGTTCGGCTACGGCCGCCGTCTGCTCGGCGCGGAACGCCTTCAGCCGGTCAGCCAGCGCCGCATCGGACACTGCGAGGATCGAGGCGGCCAGTATGCCGGCATTGGCTGCGCCGGCCT
Organism: uncultured Novosphingobium sp.; assembly: GCA_964502105.1. Classification (GTDB taxonomy): domain Bacteria; phylum Pseudomonadota; class Alphaproteobacteria; order Sphingomonadales; family Sphingomonadaceae; genus Novosphingobium. The sequence goes on from CAZCUS010000004.1 coordinate 125,369, forward strand.
CGCCGATCGCCAGCGTGCCCACCGGAATGCCAGCGGGCATCTGGACGATCGAGAGCAGGCTGTCCTGTCCGGATAGCGCCTTGGACTGCACCGGAACGCCCAGCACCGGCAGATGCGTCATTGATGCGACCATGCCCGGCAGATGCGCTGCGCCGCCTGCGCCCGCGATGATAACCTTGAACCCTTCATCCGCCGCGCCTTCGGCAAACGCAACCAGCCGTTGCGGCGTGCGGTGGGCGGAAACGATCCGCGCATCATAGGCGACGCCCAGCTTGTCGAGCATGTCCGCCGCGCGCTGCATGGTCGGCCAGTCAGACTGGCTGCCCATCACGATTGCGACGGGGGCCGAAGTCATCTCAACGCTCCGACAGATAATAGCGGTCGATCGCCGAGAGATCGTCAGCCAGATCGTAGATGATCGGCTGACCGGTCGGGATTTCCAGCCCGGTGATCTCCTCGTCCGAAATGCCCGAGAGATGCTTCACCAGTGCGCGCAGCGAATTGCCGTGTGCGGAGACCAGCACTGTCGCGCCGGCCTTCAGGTGCGGCACGATGGAGCCTTCATAATAAGGCAGCACGCGCGCTATGGTGTCTTTCAGGCTTTCCGTTTGCGGCACGGCAATGCCAGCGTAGCGCGGATCAGCCGAAAGATCGAACTCGCTGCCGATTTCCAGCACCGGCGGCGGAATATCAAAGCTGCGGCGCCAGATCTTGACCTGATCGTCGCCGTGCTTTGCCGCCGTCTCCGCCTTGTCCAGACCGGTAAGGCCACCATAATGCCGCTCGTTGAGGCGCCAGTCCTTGGTCTCAGGAATCCAGAGCAGGCCAGCGGCTTCCAGGGCAAAATGCAAGGTGCGAATCGCCCGCTTCTGCAACGAAGTGAACGCGACCGTCGGCACAATGCCCTTTTCCTTGAGCAGCGTGCCGGCGGCATAAGCCTCCTGCACGCCCTTCTCGGTAAGATCGACGTCCCACCAGCCGGTGAAACGGTTTTCGAGATTCCACTGGCTCTGGCCGTGGCGGACAAGGATCAGACGGGGCACCGTGAACGCTCCTATAATTCTTACGGCAGTGGGGCTCTTACTGGCCGATGCGCGGAAGCGCCACGCCCTAGCTTTCGCGCGGCGTCTTGGGAAGTGTGCCCGCGTCGTTTTTGCATTCGGTATCAACCGATGGTCCCACCGAATCAGCGGCGCCAAGCGCGCGCGCCTGCGCCTTGCGGCGGTGCAGGTTTTCGCGCAGCTTGGCGGCGAGGCGTTCCTCGCGGGTCAGTTTCTTTTCGTCGGCTGCCATGTGCGGTCCATGCCGCCCGGCTAACCGCCATGCAAGCTGCGCTTGACAATTGCAGCCCTCACAGACAATAGCGCGCCCCTGCCCGGCTGCCTCTGATAGAGAGGTGTCCGGATGCCGGCGCGATGCCGGATCGAATGGTCTTGCTGCTGTAGCTCAGTGGTAGAGCGCGTCATTGGTAATGACGAGGTCGGGAGTTCAATCCTCCCTAGCAGCACCATTCGCCCGCACATTTCCCCTCGCGCCGCCGCCTCCGTAAGGCTAAATGGCAGGACCGGTTGGCGGATTGGGCGAACATGCGATATCTGGCGGCGCGTTCTGATGCGACAAGGATCGATTCGTTGAAGCTTTTGCAAGGGATAGCGGCCGGAGCGATGGCACTGGCTTGTGTCGCGCCTCATTCGGCAAGTGCGGACGTACTCCAGATCAGTGACGGCGGCTTCGAATGGATTGCCGGCGGACCCGCGCCCGAAATGCCCGCCATCGCGGAAACCGGCGTGGTCGAAGCATTAGACGATGGCCTTGTCGGCGTTGCCCCGGTCGATGGCGCTCTGCATCCGCAGTCCTTCACGCAAGCGCTGGATGCCGCCGGCCCTGCCCGCTGGCGCGAACACGTGGCAGCGATGGCCGCCAAATACGATATCAGTC